>CAVWFO010000010.1:0-170628 GCA_963754275.1 uncultured Acidobacteriota bacterium | reverse complement strand
GTCGGCACAAACAATCCGCGTAGCGCGTCCGCAGAGCAACCAAAACCTCAGCGGCGACCTGCACATCCTCGCACCAACAACCGGCCGCCGGTGCGCCACAAGAGAATCCAGCACCGCAAGCCGCGCAGTTCTTCAAAGTCGGCGCCGTCCCCGGCAACTGCCCCCCTGGCCCGCCGCACCTCATAGTCACCTGGCTTGGACTAAACTGAATTCGCGCCGAAGACCTACGAAATGTGGCGCTGGATGACTTTCTCGATCGATTCTTTTGGCTGAGCCCCAACGAGCTGGTCCGCCACCTGCCCGCCCTTGAAAATCAGCAGCGTCGGAATCCCGCGAATATTGAATTTGCCCGCCGCGTTGATGTTCTCATCCACGTTTAGCTTCACCACTTTCAGCTTTCCCGCATGCTCTTTCGCCAATTCTTCCACCGTCGGCGTCAACATGTGGCACGGGCGGCACCAATCCGCCCAGAAATCCACCATCACCGGCTGGGTCTTGCTGGCTTCCACCACGTCTGCTTCGAAATTCGCGTCGTTCACCGCTTGAATGTTTTCTGACATGTTGTCCCTTATTGTCCCTTGTAGCGCCGCACCACGCCCCCGAAAAACCTCCAGGAAACGTTTCCAGCGCTAACCTTTAGATGTCCCAGCAACCCGCGGGATTCGTGCTCTCTTAGCTGCTTCATATAGTGTGACATAAGCCGCCGCCGAAGCCTTCCACGAAAAATCCTTGCCCATCCCGTTCTTCTGTATCATCTGCCACGACTTCGGATCACGCTGCAGTTTCAATGCGGCACGCAACGCGTCCAGCAGCGCACGTCCGTCATACGCATCGAACTTAAACCCGGTCCCATGATGCGTTTTCGCATCATAGTTCTGCACGGTGTCGTCCAGGCCGCCCGTCGCCCTCACCACCGGCACCGTACCATAGCGCAAGCTGTATATCTGGTTCAAGCCGCACGGCTCATAGCGCGAAGGCATCAGGAAAATGTCCGCCCCCGCCTCAATCTTGTGCGCCAACGGATTGTCGTATCCGATTTTCACTCCCACGCGCCCCGGATATTTCTCCGCCATATCCTTGAACATCTTTTCGTATTCCGGCTGGCCCGTGCCCAGCACCACCAGCGTCAGATTTTCCTTCATCAAATCGCCCGCGACCCGCGCGATCAAATCAAATCCTTTCTGATCCGCAAAGCGCGAGACGATTCCCACCACCGGCCGTTCCAGATGTTCGGGCTTGTCCGCGGGCAGCTTGAACTGCTGCAGCAAATCCTTCTTGTCGGCCCTCTTCGCTTCGAGATTGTGAACGGAATAATTCTGCGTGATGAAGGTGTCCACCTCCGGACTCCACACCGAATAATCCACGCCGTTCAAAATTCCGATCAGCCGGTCCGCGCGCCCGCGAATCACCCCTTCCAGTCCATTACCAAACTCCGGCGTCTGGATTTCCTGCGCGTAGCGGCGGCTCACCGTCGTCAGATAATCGGCGTACAGCAGCCCGCCTTTCAGAAAATTCACGCGGCCATAAAATTCCAGCCGGTCCATCGTAAAAAACGTGTCGGGCAGGCCGATCGTGCGCATCACTGTCTGCGGAAATATTCCCTGGTAGCCGATATTGTGAATCGTGAACACCACCGGCAGCCCGCGCACCACCGGATCATCGGCGTGTTGCGTGCGCAGCAGCACCGGCACCAGCGCCGTCTGCCAGTCGTGGCAATGAATCACGTCCGGCAGCCACACGCGCTTCATGAATTCGATCGCCACGCGCGAAAATTCCGTGAAGCGCTCGGCGTTGTCCGGATAATCCGCGCCTTTCTCTCCGTACAACTGCTCGCGATCAAAAAATCGCGCGGTCATCCACGAAAAAATACCGCACGCCCGCGACCGCCGGGCCTTCGCCGATCGCGGGAAAGCGCAATTTCTCTCCCAGCGTCACGGTGACGCTGGAAACCAGTATCGAAGTGATTTTGTTCCCGCGATAGCGCGGCAGCAGCACCGCCACTTCGTGCCCCATCTCCGCCAGCGCCTTCGGCAACGCGCCCACCACGTCCGCCAAGCCGCCAGTCTTCGAGTAAGGCAAACCTTCCGATGCAATGAACAGGATTTTCATAAGCAGCCAGCAGAAACGCAAACGGTATCGGAACGCCGCAGCTTCGTCAAGCTCGCACCTCACATCGTGGCCAGGCTACGTGCCGCAGGCAGGCGATCCCGCCGGTGCTCTCTCTTCGGTAGCGCCGGCGTCCCGCCGGCTTTTTGCCGTTGACTATGTAGCGGCCGCTTCGTCCCGCGTTTTTCGGGACGAAGCGGGCATCTTGCTTTTAGGTTTAAGCAGACTGACAGGCCACGCCGTCGCAAAGCCGCGGCAGCCCGTCATCGAACTCACGCCCCACACCATTTGTTCCCCGCAGCCCGCATTGCTACACTCGCACCACCCATGTCACGCCAACGCCTAGGCCAACATTTCCTCCACGACATCGGATGGCGCAAACGCATCCTGGCCACGCTGCCCATCGCCCCAAATCAAACCTGGATCGAAATCGGCCCTGGCCACGGCGAAATGACGCAACTCCTGGTCGGCGACAACCGCCGCATCATCGCCATCGAAACCGACCAGCGGCTTGCCGAAGGTCTCTGCGCGGCCCGCGACACCGCACCCGAAAAATGGCCCGGCCTCGAAATCGTCAACGCCGACGTCCTCGCCACCAACATCGGCGATCTAGCCGCCGGCAAAATCCACATCTACGGAAACTTGCCGTACTACATCACCTCGCCCATCCTCCATCATCTCTTCCGCTGGGCCGCTCAAATCGCATCCATCCACATCGTCATCCAACTGGAAGTAGCCGAACGCATCGCCGCGCATCCCAACGTGCGCGACTACGGCTACCTCTCCGCGCTCTGCCAGTTTTATGCCCAACCCGAAAATCGCGCTGCGCATTCCGCCCGGCGCGTTCCGCCCGCCGCCAAAAGTGAAATCCGCGCTGGTTCGCATGACTCTCCCGGGCGCGCAAGCACACCTCAGCATCGTGGGGGAAGCGAACGAAAAGCATTTTCTGGAGTTCGTGCAGACCTGCTTCAGCCAAAAACGCAAAACCCTGCGCAACAACCTACTAGCCGTCGCCACCGACAAAAAAATCCACGAAGCGCTAGCAGCCACCCAGCTGCGCTCCGACGCCCGCGCCGAACAATTATCTCTTCCCCAATTCGCCGAACTATTTTCTCAACTCGCTCGGTAGGCGCACTGACGCCTGAGAGCCATCGTAGGGACACGGCATGCAGTGCCCGCTGCTCAATATTCCAGGGATCGTGTCGTAACTACGACTCTTCGAGCGCCGTCTGCAATCGATCCGGAAAATTAGACATGATCCCATCCACGCCTGCCGCAGCAACTGCCCGCATTGTCTCCGCATCGTCCACGGTCCACGTCGCCACCTGCAAATCCACGCCGTGCGCATCTTCCACCAATTTCGGCGTCACCAGATCCGCTTTGGGACAGAGCTGCCGCACGCCCAGCTCAATCGCAACTTTCGCGAAATCTTCCCGCGGCCGATCCACCAGCAACCCCATCATCATCGTCGAATCCACCATGCCGCAGCGCGGTCAGCGTGGACTCATCGAAAGAAATCACAATGCTGCGCGCGGTACTCTGCGATTTGTGCAGCTCCGCCACCAGCGAATGGTGCATCCCCCACGCCGCGTCATATTTCACTTCCAGATAAAAAATCACGTCGTGCTCTTTGCCAAACTGCAGCACTTCTTCCAGCGTCGGTATGCGCTGGCCCATGAATTCCCGGTCGAACCACATCCCAGCATCTAGCTTGCGCAACTCCGCCAGCGTAAAATCGTGGACGTTTCCCGCGCCCATTGGTGGTGCGCTCCAGCGTCGCGTCGTGAATCGCCACGAACCGCGCATCGCGCGTCAGGTGCAGGTCGGTCTCGATGAATCCCGCGCCCAGCTGCACCGCACGCTCAAAAGCCGCCAGCGTGTTTTCCGGCGCGTGCCCAGAAGCCCCGCGATGCGCGATTACCCAAGGTTTTCGCATAAGCACGGCTATCCTAGCAGAGAACGCGGGTGCCACAGCCGACGGGTATGAGCGCTGGTGATGGATATTGCACCCCGAAGACGCCAACCGCTTCATAGCCAGCCTCACCACGAAATCGCTCAAATTCGGGTCCGAATCCGAGCCATCTCGCTGCCGCATTCGCTCTCGCGGCACCGTCCGAGCACTGCAAAACGTTTCCTAAATTGGACAATGTGTTGGTCGCCAGGCGAATTTCAACGATGGAAGTACGCCAATTCGGAATTTCGCAACCTTCCTCAACCCAGTCGTTTGCTCTATCTCTAATAATCACAGACAGTTACCAAAACTCTCTCCGGCGCTCCTTGCTAGTACTATTTGGAACCCTGATTGCCCCTCTCTCGTCGTCTTTTCAGCGGCGTGGTGTCGGCACAAGTGCTGCTTGGGCGCCGCCTGGGTCCCGTGACGCCCAACCAGAGCGTCGCCCGCAGTTCCCGGAACGAGATCCGCGGCCACGCGCATCACAAGGAGTAGCTCTCGCATCTATGGCAAGCACGAGAACCGAATTGAGTGGTGACTTTGAGCCGGTTCAAGTAGTGAATGCGGCGCCCAGCGGCTTTGACCCGGCGCGCGAGCTGCCCGCTGGCTTCATCGAGTTCCTGCTGCCACTGCACCGCGCCTTCACGCCGCGCCAGCGCGACCTGATCGGTCGCCGTGCCTCTGCGCTCGATGCATCGCACCGCGGCCACCAACCCAATTACTTGCCTCCCTCTCGCGCCACCCAGGAAGCCTGGCAAATCGCGCTCCCCGAATGGTGCAAGGACCAGCGCAATCAAATGACTGGCCCCGCCGACGACGCCGAACTCGTCGTGAAAATGCTGAACTCCGGCGCTCCCGGCGTAATGCTTGACCTCGAAGATTCCATGGCCAATACCTGGCCGCACCTGATGCAAGGCATCACAAACATTCTTTCTGCACTCCGCGGCGGGCTCAACTATTTCGACCGCAAGCGCAACAGCACAGTCACAATAAAGCCCAGCAACACAGTAATCTCCCTCCGCCCGCGCGGATTGCACCTGCGCCAGGCTCGCGTCCTGAATGGCGAAAAACTTCCCGCGTCCTTGTTCGACGTCGCGCTCATCGCCTTCCAGGTAAACCCCGAAGAGCTGAAGCATCCGCTCACGTTCTACATTCCGAAATCCGAATCTGCCGATGAAGCGCTATGGTGGCGCGATCTTTTCCACGCCATTGCCCGCGCCAAGGGCTGGCCGCGCAATTACATCAAGTGCATGGCGCTGGTGGAATCTCATCCACTGGCCTATCAAATGGAAGAGTTCGCCTACAATCTGCGCGACCACATTCTCGCGCTCAATTTGGGCCGCTGGGATTACATGGCCAGCCTGATCCACTTCAACCTGCACGATCCCAACTGGGTGCTGCCCGATCGCAACACCATCCCGCACGATGTGGCCTTCTTCCAGAATTTGCGCAACGCCATCCCTGAGATTTGCCACAAACACGGCATGCTCGCCATCGGCGGCATGACCGCGCTTTACCCCAGCCGTGAAGACGCTGAACTAAACGCGCGCGCGCTAGCCATCCTGGAAAAAGACAAAAAGAACGAAGCGACATCCCTGATGGACGGCGCATGGACCGGCCATCCGGATCAAAACGAAATCGCCGTGCGTCAATTCCCTGCTCCCAATCAATTGCAAGCGCGCCCCGCGAATCATGAAGCGCATCCCGACCTTCGCCCGGTTCCCGCGGGCATCGGCCAGCACACCGTTGCGGGCACGCGCGCGGCAGTCCGCACCGTGATTCGCTATCGCCAAGGCGTGCTCAGCGGCCGCGGCGCCAGCCTGCTCGATGGCTATATGGAAGACCTCGCCACCGACCGCATCTACAGACTGATGATCTCGCAGCGCATGCGCCACCGCGACGTTATCCGCGTCGTTAACGATCAAGGCGAGCCCGTCCTGCACACGCCCGAATTCGTCTCGCGCCTATTCGACGAGGAACTCAAGCGCATACTGCACGAGCTTCCCGCCGGTTCGACCGAGGAAGCAACCGAGCGTTTCACGCAAGCTCGCCTGCTCAGCGAAAGAATGATTTTGACGAACGAGTTCAATCCGTCGTAGTCTCTGCGGCACAGGCGCCGCAGTGATGCTGTTGGAGTTTGCAGAATTTGCTGGAGCAGACTTGGGAGTAGCACCGAAGGGCAGCACATTGATTCAAGCCATGCTCAGACGCTTGGCGCAAGAGGAACTTGAATTGCTAGCAGTTCAATGTACGACAGTAAATGTAAATGCAACGGGGTCTGTCGAAGCAGCAAAGCCGCTTCAGGCAAAAGCGGTCGCGCATTGAGGGTGTAATTCGGCAGCAACGGCCCTCGTATCGTTTCGGCTCTAAGTTTTCAGCATCGGAAATTTCGCTCCGCAGAGCGGGCCGCCTCCGAAGCTGGATTGCTTTCAACGAGCGCGAAACCGTACGCGAAGCGGGGAGGGGGACGTGGCGCTGTTCGTTCTGATGGTCGCAGCATTGGTGATCGCGCAAACTTGGATGGACTGGCGCGACACAAAAAAAGACTGGGTCGTTCCGGAGTGGGCGAAAGGCTTGGCGCTTGCGGGGGCAGTAGCCGCATCGCTCACCGCCGCCACTTCGTTCGCATCTTTCTGGCTCGAAGATCCCGCCAACGCCGCCAGCGGCAGATTCAACTCGGCCATTTTCTGGCCTGAACTGGGTTTCCTGCTCTGCGCCATGGGCGTGATAATCGTAGCTGTTCGTAAACAGCGCCTGCGCCTGATGCTGCTCCTCACAGGCATCCTAACCGCCGCCTTCTGGATCGGAATGACGCTGTCATAATCGCGCTGGATCCGGACCACTCACCCTGTCCCGGAGGATCCTCGCCCGAAGTCTGATTTCCTCCTACACCCCCAACGCTCCCCAGGCTCTTTTGCCTCCTAATCGCCGCCATTCGCCGGTACCCACCCGCCATTCGCCGAATAACCCAAGACTGCCCCACCGGCCTCCTCTATTCTCGCCTCATGAACGGCAACGCAATTCGAATCGGAGACAAGACCATGACCAGCACAAATGGCCCGTCGCCCATGCTTTCCCTGTTTTCCAGCGCGCGCATCCCGGTCGCCGGAGCAGCCCTGCTCATCCTCCTGGGCATCGCCTTCCAGCTCGGCGAGCTCGGCTACGGTCATCTCCGCTTGGACAACCTCTGGCTCTTTTCCATGATGGTCGGCGACATTTGGAATATCCTCTCCATGCGCCTGAATCTTCCCAACGCGGCAGAGGTGATGCGCTACTGGCCCCTGATTCTCGTGGGCCTGGGTCTCGCAATCTTGCTGGCAACACAGGAAAATCGCTTCTCCGCATCCCGGAGGGGTTAACAACCATGGGCAGCAACCGCTCCTACAGTTGGAGCTTCATTTTCGGCGCGCTGATCGTCGCCGCCGGAGTTGTGCTCCTGCTCGATCAACAAGGCATCATCAACGCCGACCGCGTCTTCAGCTATTTCTGGCCGGTGATCATGATCGCCGCCGGAACCACGATGCTGATTGACTGCCGCGGTCGCGGTGGTCGCGGCTTCTGGGGCATCTGGCTGCTCGCGATCGGCCTGATTCTGATGCTCGAAAATCTCGGCGTCGCGCACATCCGCTTCGATATGGTCTGGCCACTGATCGTCATTGGCGTCGGCGTGCTGATGATCTGGCAAGCCGCCGGCCCGCGTCTCCGCCCGGATGGCACGACCGGGCCTCAGTGGCCCGAGTTTTTCAATCGCTGGAGTCGCACCGGTTCCCCAGATGCCGATTTTAACGGTGTCGCAATTCTTGGCGGCTTCAAGCGCCGCATCACGAGCAAGAAATTCAAAGGTGGCAGCGTTCTGTCCGTCATGGGGGGCTTTCAAATTGATCTGCGCCAGGCGGACATGGAAGGCGATACCGCCACCATCGAAGCGATGTCCTTCATGGGCGGCGGCGAAATCAAAGTTCCAGACGAGTGGCAGGTTTCCATGGAGGGCATCAGCCTGTTCGGCGCGTTCGTTGACGAAACCGATCAGCAACCGCCCACCGTCGCCGGCACGCAAAAAAAGCTGATCATGAAAGGCGCCAGCCTGTTCGGTGGCATTGTCGTCAAGAACTAGCTCGCGACCATGCATCCCATACTCAGCCAAATCCGCCGACTCATCGTTTACCTCCTCGCTTGGATTCCCATCGCGGGGTTGCTCGCATATCTCCTCACGGTCTCCCACGAAATTGGCGATCGCGAAGCAATCTTTCTGTCCGTCCCGCTCTGCTTGCTATATGCGTTTCTGTGCCTTTCGGCCTGGTATTCCTGCCGCGGAAATCCGCTGGAAAAATATGGACTCGGACGCCTGATAGCCACTCATCTCACTGCCGCGCTCTTCGCCAGCATCATCTGGGCTGTCGCTGCCGAGAGCCTCGCCAGCACTCTTTCGAAAATGCAATCCTTTCCGGGACTCAGCCACCGCTTCCGCCCGGAAGTTCCGCTGGTAATCGTCACCGGCCTGCTGCTCTACCTTCTCTGGGTCACCCTGTATTACGTGATAATTGCCGTCGAAGCGTCGCGCGACGCCGAAGCCCGCGTCATGAAAGCCAGCGTGCTGGCTCGCGACGCCGAACTCCGCGCCCTGAAAGCCCAGGTGAATCCGCACTTCCTCTTCAACAGTCTGAACTCCATCAGCGCGCTAACCAGTTCCGACGCGTCCAAAGCTCGCGAAATGTGCATCCTGCTGGGAGATTTTCTGCGCCGCACTCTCGGCCTCGGAGAAAAAGCCGCCATTCCGCTGGAAGAAGAGCTCTCCCTGATCCGCGCCTTCCTCGCCGTAGAAAAAGTTCGCTTCGGCGCGCGCATCCAGATGGAAGAAAATATTGATCAGTCCGCGCTTCACGTTCCAGTGCCGCCTCTGCTCCTTCAGCCACTCGTCGAAAACGCCGTCGTGCATGGCATCGCCAACTTAGTCGAAGGCGGCTGGATCCACCTGGACGTCCACGCGCAGAATGGCAATCTCACGATCACTGTGGAAAATAGCTTCGACCCCGACGCACCGCCCCGCCGCAAAAGTGGAGTCGGCCTGGCAAATGTCCGCCAGCGTCTGCAAGCGCGCTACGGAAATCAAGCCAGTTTTGCCGTCAAGACCGAAGGCGATCGTTACCGCGTCGCACTGACTCTGCCCACTGAAAGCGAGGAGCAACCGGCATGACCCGCGCAGCCTCAGGAAAAATTCGTGCGGTGATTGTGGACGACGAAGAACTCGCCCGCCAGGTCCTGCGCGAATTCGTCGCCGCGCACAGCGAAATCGAAATAATCGCCGAGTGCGCCAACGGCTTCGAAGCCGTAAAAATCGTCACCGAACAAAAACCCGACCTGATGTTTCTCGACATTCAAATGCCCAAGCTCGATGGCTTCGAAGTACTGGAGTTGATCGGCAGCGATACCGCCGTCGTCTTCGTCACCGCATACGACAGTTACGCCATCAAAGCGTTCGAAGTTCACGCCGTGGACTACCTTCTGAAGCCCTTCGGCGCCGACCGCTTCGAAGCATCGCTGAAACGCGCCAAAGAGCGCCTGGCAGGCAAGCTCCCCGAGGCCGCGCCTTCCGCAACAGATTTAGCCGTAGCCGCGCGTCCGCCGGCGCAATTCCTCGACCGCATCGCCGTGCGCGATGGCACCCGCGTCTTCATAATTCCCGTCGCCAAGCTCGAATATGCCGAAGCTCAGGACGACTATGTCGCACTAGCCGCTGAAGGTAAAAAGCACCTGAAGCAGCAGACCATCTCCAGCCTGGAATCCGCGCTAGACCCGCAGCGCTTCATGCGCATCCACCGCTCCTACATCGTCAATCTGGAGCGCGTAGCCCGAGTCGAACCCTACGGCAAGGACAGCCACGTCGCCGTGCTCGCAAATGGCACACAGCTCCCAGTAAGCCGCGCAGGTTACGCCCGCCTCCGCGCCTTCCTCGACCGCTAGCGCCGCACGTCGCTGCACCAGTCGTCTGACTTTCAACTGTCAACTTCAAACTGTCAACTCCGCCCCCGCTCTAGCCCATCACCCGCCCACAATCTCATTTTGCTACACGCCCCTGTTCTAGAACTTCCATTACTCTACCCAGTCCGTCCGTTAACCACCTGTATATTGCGGCACGCCTCCATTCGTAGTAATGTCCGCGCATGCCCCGCCCTTCCTCGCGACGGTCCCCCCGGCATCGCGCCAAGGGCATGCAAAGGAGAGGTAGGAAAATGGCATCCCCGGCGGACGCAAAAATGCACAATACGAACTCCAAGGAAAACGCGGAAGGCGCCAATGTTGACAAGATCCGCGACATCTTATTCGGCTCACAGATGCGCGATTACGAAAAGCGCTTCATCCGCCTGGAAGAGACCGTCATCAAGGCCATCGAGACTCTGCGCGAGGACATGACCAAGCGCCTCGACACCCTCAGCAATTACATCAAGGAAGAGACCGATTCCCTGGGGCAGCGCATCAAGACCGAAAAGTCCGAACGCTCCGAAGGCCTGAAGGAACTGACGCGCGAAATGAAGGACGGCACGAAAATCGTCGAGAAGAAGCTTTCGCAGCTCGAAGATCAGATGTCCGATGGCCACGCCGAATTGCGCGCCAAGCTGCTGGAACACTCGAAATCCGTCTCCGCTGAAATTGACAAGCTGCGCCGCGATTCCACCGCAGCCCTGAACCGCGAAGTCGAAGTCTTGCGCGACGAAAAAACCGACCGCGCCGGCTTGGCCGACTTGTTCAACGAATTCTCGCTGCGGCTGAAGAATAAATTCGAGCTGCCCGGAGAGTAGCCCGAGAGTTGCCGGAAGAGCTGCTGGCGAGTGCGTCGCTGGCGCGCGAATTTAGCGGGTCTTCACGCGAACCCGCCGCCGAGATCTTCTTCCTCCCAATATGGCCGAGCAAGCGCAACGCCGCGCCTTCGAGGCGCAGGCCCAGGAAAAACCGACGGACAACAACCACGCCTTCGAAGAGCTGCGCCACCTAATCGTCGCGCCCGAACAGGAAGGCATCGCCTCGATTCAGGACCGCCTCGATAACCTGGAAAAACGCACCGAAGATGTCAGTTCCGTCGTCGCCGAAGCCATTCAGATGCGCCGCGATAAGGGCGATGACCTCGCCCTCGCCGACGCGCTCGCTCCCACCATTCAGGAAACTCTGCGGGAGTCCGTCCGTCGCAATCCGCACGTTCTCGCTGACGCGCTATTCCCCGTGATGGGTCCGGCCATCCGCAAATCCATCACCGAAACTTTGCGCGGAATGCTCGAGTCTTTCAATGAAGCGCTTGAGCACAGCCTTTCTTGGCGCGGCATTCAGTGGCGCATCGAAGCGTTCCGCACTGGCCGTCCGTTTGCCGAAATTGTGATGATGCACAGCCTGCTTTATCGCGTCGAACAGGTCTTCCTGATTCACCGTGAAACCGGACTGGTGCTGAATCACGTCGTCGCTCCCTCAGCTCCTGCGCAGGATGCAGACATGGTCGCGGGTCTGCTTTCCGCGATCCAGCAATTCGCGCGCGATTCCTTTCAGTCCGGCCAAACCGAAAATCTCGGCAATTTGACTTTCGACGAACTGCAGATTCGCATTGTCAGCGGACCGAATGCGGTCATCGCCGCCGCCATTCGCGGACACGCACCCGAAACTTACAACCTGGCGATGCAGGAAACCCTGGAAGAAATTCAGCGGCTCTACAGTTCTGCGCTGGTCAATTTCAAAGGCGATCCCGGCCCGTTCCGCGCCGCCGAATCACAAATCGCGCGCCTGCTCGAAACGCAATATCGCGAAAAACCCACGGATAAACGACGCCCGCGCGCCGCCATAATTGCTGGCGCAGTTGCCGGCGTATTGCTGATCGGTTGGCTCGGCTATTCCACCTACTTGCTCATCGAGTGGTCGCGATTCCTTTCCGAATTGCGCAAACAGCCTGGCATCGTCGTGGTGTCCTACACCAAAGACGGCCGTACATTCCACGTTCAGGGCTTCCGCGATCCTCTCTCCGAAGATCCAAAGAAATTGATCTCTCAGGCCGGCCTCGATCCCGAACGCGCGGACCTGCAACTTGCGCCTTACTATTCGCTCGACGACGCCATCGTCGCCCGGCGCGCCACTGCTTTGCTCCATCCTCCCGCGGGCGTCACGCTCACAGCGAAAAATGGTGAATTAATTCCCGAAGGCAGCGCCCCGCAAAATTGGATTGCGCAACTTGAAGAAAAGGGCCCCTGGATCGCCGGCGTCAGCCGCGTGGACGAATCACGTCTGCAAAACTCCAATTTGCAGCAATTGAACGCGCTGAAAAACTCTTTGGAATCCCTTGTCTTACTCTTTCCTCTCGGCCGCGCCGAACTGGAGACCGGCCAGGAAACCAATCTCACGCAGGCTGAAAAGAATATTCGGGAACTCGTCGCGCAGGCCGCGCCTGTGCATCAAATCGTCACCGTAGAGTTGGTTGGCCACACCGATATCACGGGAGTCGAAGCTGCAAATCTTCCGCTCAGCCGCGAGCGCGCCGACCAAATTCGCGCTGCCCTGCTAAGCCACGGCGTCAAATCCGCTACTCTGCTTCCACGCGGCGTCGGCACCTCGCAGCCTTTGCGCGATGAAGACACGGAAGAAGGCCGCCGCCTCAATCGGAGCGTCACGTTCAAGATCACTCTTTCTCCTCTTCCTGCCGCCGCTGCCGTCGCCAGTGCTGACGTTGGCGCTTCCGGCGCTGCTCCCGCAAACTGAGCGAGACATCGGATGCTCCAGAAGAAAGTCTGCATGCTCGGTTCCTTCTCCGTCGGCAAATCCAGCCTGGTGCGGCGCTTTGTCGAAAGCATGTTC
The DNA here is from genome assembly GCA_963754275.1 of uncultured Acidobacteriota bacterium. Lineage (GTDB taxonomy): Bacteria > Acidobacteriota > Terriglobia > Acidiferrales > UBA7541 > Palsa-295. Next base: position 157,745 of record CAVWFO010000010.1, on the reverse strand, counting down.
GACGAGCAGTACCACACCACCATCGGCGTGAAGGTGGACAAAAAAGGTGTGAACGTCAGCGGCGAAGATTTAACGCTGGTCCTTTGGGATATTTACGGCGAAGACGCGTTTCAGAAAATGCGCATGTCCTATCTGCGCGGAATGCATGGCTATATTCTCGTCGTGGACGGCACGCGCCGCCAGACTCTGGAAGACGCACTTGCGTTGAACGACCGCGTGGTGGCCGAAGTCGGAAAGGTACCCGCCGTGCTGGCGCTGAATAAATTCGACCTCACCGATCAGTGGGAAATTGATCCGGCTCGCGAAACGGAATTGACCGCGGCAGGTTGGACCGTCGCGCGTACCAGCGCGAAAACCGGCGATGCTGTCGAAAAAGTCTTTCTGCGTCTGGCGCAAGCCATGCTGGCCAAATAAATGTCCGCGAACTCCATCTTCGAATCGTTCCTTGCCGGTCAGGGATACGCGCTGTTCGAATACCTCGGCGATGGCGATTTCCGTTTGCTCGGCGCATGGCCTGACTGGTGCGCCAATATTTGGGGCGCGCAGCCCAACGGCGACCAGCCGATCGGTTTGGCCGAGCAGTCGCCCTTCCTTGAGAATTTTTTGGTGGATGCCGAGGAATTCTGGCGCACCCGTCAGCCGGGCTCGGCCAATTCCGGCAATTGGATCGAACGCGGCGAGGATGGAAAAGAAATTCCTCTCGAAGCTACCGCTCGCTCGCTCGGCGGGAAACGAATTTTCCTGCTCCAAAACCTTTCGGAAACTTTTGGGCAACAGCAGCAGTGGTTTCAGACCGCGCGCAATTCCCTGCTCGAGCACGAAAAGCTCTTGAAGGAAATCCAGAAGAAAGAAATTCTGCTCCACTGCATCGTGCACGACCTGACCCAGCCGCTCAGTGCCATGAACGGAGTTTTCAATCTCCTGGAGCGCGAAAATCTTCCGACTGCGTTACGCAAATACGTAAAAGCCGGCGAACGCGAATCGCAGCGCCAGGAACTGATGATCCGTGGCATCTTGGAGGCATTCTCCAGCGACCTCGCCGCGCAGCAAGCTCGCGAAACCAGCGCCGCAGAAGCGCCGGACCTACTAACCTGCGCCAAACAAGCGATCGAAGAATTCTCTCCCGCATTTCGCGAACGCCAGATTCGCTTGTCTCTGGGCGCTCACGCAGACGGTTCGCGCGGCTGGCGCGTGGCGGGCGATTCTTCGCGCATTGATCGCATTTTCGGCAATTTGCTGGAGAACGCGATGCGTTACGCACCCAAAGGCAGCGCAGTCACGATCGGTTTGGAACGTCAGGACCGTTTCGTGCTCGCATACGTAGATGATCAAGGCCCGGGCTTACCTCCCGATCAGCGCCCCGATCAACTCTTTGCGCTTTTTTCCAAGGGCAAGTCGCATGCAGGCAAAGCAGGCCTCGGACTTTATTTCTGCAAGATTACGGTCGAACGTTGGGGCGGCGCCATCGGTGCGGAGGCTCGCGCAGGTGGCGGCTCGCGATTCTGGTTCCGCTTGCCTCGCGCGGTACAAAACACGCAGAATGACGCAGCCGCCGCAACTCGGAAAAAATCCGTGGACAGAGAAAAGCCACTCAAACTCAAGAAAGCCGAAAAATCGCTGCGCATCCTGGTCGCGGAAGATGCTGAACTCAATCGCGACCTGGTCGTCGAGCTATTGAAGAAACGCGGCCACATCGTCGAGGGTGTTGCCGACGGACGCCAGGCGCTAGCAGCGCTCGAGCGTCACAACTTTGATGTTGTGCTGCTCGACGAAGAAATGCCCGGGATGACCGGATTGCAAACCACCGCCGCGATTCGCCGCAGCGAGACCACCACCGGAAAGCATCAGATCATTATCGGCATTTCCGGCCACGCCACCGAAGACGACGAACACCGTTTCCGCGACGCGGGCATGGATGCATCGCTCGCGAAACCCGTCGAAGTGAAGACGCTCTACAAAGCTGTTGAATCCGCGGCGCAGAACCTGCATTCGACTGGCGCACCAACCCCGCGCGCCGCAGAATTCGAGCCAACGGTTGTACCTTCTGTCGTGCCACCCACAGCGAGGGACACTGCAGCGGATTCTTCCACGAATTCGCCAATAGATTCCGAGGATGTGGCCACACATCTGCACCGCACAACCGGCGGAAACGAAAAGCTGATTCGCTCGCTCGCCGCGACGTTCCTCGCCGATGCTCCGAAAGCGCTGGCGCGCATTCGCGCTGCGGTAGCGAAGAAGAACGCTGCGGAACTCGCCAGCGCCGCTCACCTGCTGAAAGGCTCGCTCGCCATTTTCGGCGCGCCCAAGGCTGTGGCTGCCGCGCGCAATCTCGAAGCTTTTGGCCGCGCCAACAATCTGCGCGAAGCAACAGCGGGCCTGAACGCTCTCGAAGCCGAGTTCGCGCTCCTGCAACACGAACTGCGCGCGATTCACTCTGTGGCAAAACCGGAATTTCAAGCGCCACGCAAATCGCGCGCCGTCACGAAGCGCCCGCGCCGAAAGAACTGACAGCAGCTCGCACAGAGTACTGAGCGCATCGCGAGCTTTTGTAGCGGCCGCTTCGTTCCGTGCTTTTGGGACGAAGCGGGCAGCAGTTTCGCCTTCTTGCTGACTAACCAAACAACCGATTGGTGTGCGCGCTTGCCGCTCGCGCGTTCTGGCGCGATACTCGAACGCATGAGTCGCAGCATCATAACCGTCGCTTCAGTCGCTGGCCTCGCCGCGCTTGCGCTGCTTCATTTCGCTTCGCCCTTGCGCGCGGACGAAATCAAGCTGAAGGACGGCTCGAAGATTTACGGCACAATCGTCGGCTTCGAGGACAATTCCTTCAAGGTGAAAACGAGCTACGGATTCGCCGTGGTGCAGAAGGATCAAGTGGTTTCCATCACGGTCACAGGCGACGCAAGCAAACCAGACGCTGACAGCGCGAAGAAACTGGATTCGGACGCAGCGAAGAAACCCGAGACTGCTAGTGCTAAGAAACCGGAGTCCGCGATCGCGAAGAAGTCCGATGCAGACGCGGTGAAGAAGACCGAATCCGCAGTCGCGAAAGCACCAGTTGCCGCGCCATCACCATCACCTGCAACCGCGAAGCCGGAGAAGGTCGAGCACGCGTCAGCGCCGCCGCAGCCCAAGGCTTCGGAACCACAATCTCAATCTTCAGCGGACAATTCCGTCGAAGAGTATCCGCACGCTGACAGTCCAACTTCGGCGACGAATTCCGCGCAGCCTGCATCAGGCACGTCGAGCGCAACGAATGCATCGAACACCCCAACTTCCGGCGCAACATCAACTGCAATTGCAGCGGCCGCGCCTCCAGCGAAACCTGCGCCGCCAGAACCGATGCGCGAGGAAGTTAGCGGCAATCTCTACACGAACGACACATACGGTTTTCGCATGTACAAACCGCCGACGTGGAAACTGATCGAGGGAGCGCGCACGATTTTGCCGGGATCGATTACGGCGCTGGGAACGGACGACCAGAATACTTATCTGCTGATTGGGCAAGCGCCGAATGGGAAATCAATGGCGAACGATATCGCAGCCACAGAACAGCGTCTGCATGAAATCATGGAGAACTTTCGTCCCCTGGGCGAGAAGCAGGTGATGATTTCGGGTGTGTCGGCGACGGAGCGGCGATTTCGCGGCAGTGTGGATTCGCGCGACTGGTCAGGAGTTGTGGTTTACATTCCGCGCGGCACGCGGGTGTACACGATTTTCGGGATGACGCTTGCGGATACTGATTTGGTGCAGATTCAAGAGAACGTAATTTCCCGCGCAATCACCAGCCTGCAATTCACAAAATAGCCGCACGTTTTTTGTGAGCAAATCTTTTCATTTCTCCGCAGATCACACCACACGACTCCCCGGCGTCACGCACCGCTTTAAAACTTCGTGACTTCGCTGAAATGGAAATTGTTGATCTTCATGGCTGGCACGACCATTTCGAATGATTCTTCGCCGGCGGCGCGCACAGCTGGGCTCAGCATCTCGACGTTAGCGAGCGCTTCGATCACGCTTTGATTGAAGCGGAAATTGCGGATTCCGCCCGCTACGCGGCCATTTTCGATGAGGAACGTGCCGTCGCGGGTCATGCCGGTCAAAACTTTTTCGTAGGGATCCACTTCGCGGATGTACCAGAGGCGCGTGACCAGGACACCTCGTTCCGTCGAGCGAATCATGTCGTCCACGGATTTATCGCCGCCGGAAAAGACCAGGTTCATGGGGGCTTCACCGAATTCATTGGGCAAAGTGAAGCCATGGCCGGTGGGTTTGGTTTTCATTTTTTTCGCTGTAGCGCGCGAATAGACTAGATTTTTCGGCACGCCGCGATCCACTAGCAAGACTTTTTGCCGCGGCAAGCCTTCGCCGTCCCACGGAGCGCCGATTTGCAGGGGATGATAAACGTCGTCCCAGAGCGTTATGTTGTCGCCGAAAATCTTTTTGCCGAGGCGATCGTTCAGGCAGGAGCGCTTATCGAGAATCGCGGTGCCGGCAAAATCGTAAAAGATCGAGCCGACCAGGTCGAGCACGGCGGGCGGTTCCAGGATCGCGGTGTAGCGTCCCGGCTCGAGTTCCCGCGGTTTGCGCGAGCCTGCGGCTTTTTCGCTGGCGCTTTCGAATAATGCTTCGGGGTCAATATTCAGAATGTCCGCGGAATTGGCCTTGGCCCAGCCGGAGGAGTTGTCTTCGAGAATCGTGACGGAAAATTCCGCGCGGGTGTGGTCGTGGCGGGCGACGAGGCCTTTGGAATTTGCCAGGACGGTTTGGACGAAGCCGGTGGTGTAAATTCCGGCGGCGGTTTGGTTCGGCGGCGTCGGCCATTTTGCAGACGCGGGCGACGGCGCGGGCGCGATCTTGCGGAGTGGCAGCGACTGTGGAGCGATAGAAGTGCGAGACTTTTTGGTATTTCTGCTGGCCGAGCATCGGAAGCAGGTCGGGATTTTCGGGTTCGTTGCGCGCGAGGCTAATGGCAGCAGCGAGCACGCGGCGCAGGGATTCTTCGTCGGTCTTGTTGGTGGTGGCGCGGGCGGTGCGGCCGTCCACAACCGCGCGGACGGAGATGCCCAGGGTGTGTTCGGCTACGTTTTGGTGGATGGTGTTATTGGCGAAGCGGGTTAGCGCGTCCACCGTCGAGTCTATTTCGACTTCGGTTTCGTCGGCGTCGCTCCAGCGGATGATGCGGTCGGCGATGTGTTCGAGTTCGGAGGCCGTGAAGCGCGCGCCGGTGGGATGATTTGAGGATTGCGGTGCGGAAGATTTCCGCGGTCGCTTGATTGCCGATTTTTTCTTAGTTCGTTTCATTTTTTGGTTCTGCGCCACGCTGCGAATGGCGCACTGAAGTGCGCCGCTACAAAGTCAAAGACAACGTCAACTGCGCCCGCCTGAACGCGGCCGCTACAAATTCAAACGCAACTCCAAATTCAACAGCGAAGAGCCGGCGAGACGCCGGCGCTACTTCGCAAACGCTACTCCTACTTTAATGTTTCTAAAACGTGCAGGGGAGGCGCCGTGACCTGTGCCCATCGTTTGCATGGGCTGGCCTTTGCCGCAATTGGGCGTGCCCCAGAGCGTCCAGTGATCGCGCGAACAGATTGCGTCGCAACTGTTCCAGAATTCGGTGGTGATGCCGCTGTAGCTGGGATTTTTTATCATGCGGCCCAGCTTGCCTCCTTTTACTTCCCAGCCAATTTCGGTGGAAAATTGAAAATGATAGCGGCGATCGTCGATGGACCAGGAGCGATTGGTCTCCATCAGGATCGCGTCGTCGGTATCGGCGATGAGGTCGTCGTAGCTCCACGTGCCGGGATTGATGCTGATATTGGTCATGCGAATCATGGGCAGGCGATTCCAGGATTCGGTGCGCATGGTGCCGCCGGAGCGCGTTTCACCGATGGCGGAAGCCAGCTCGCGATTGCTCAGGTAGCCGGTGAAGAGGCCGTCGGTGATGATGGGCGTGCATTGCGCGGGGACGCCTTCGTCATCGTAGGCGAACGTGCCGAGGCCGGGGCCGTGCTCGAGGCGCGCATCGGCGACGACGTTCACGATGTCCGAGCCATATTTTAATTTGCGCAATTTTTCGATGGTGAGAAAGCTCATGCCGGCGAAATTCGCTTCCTGGCCGAGGACGCGATCGAGTTCGATGGGGTGGCCGATGGATTCGTGGATTTGCAGGCCGAGTTGCGAGCCGCCGAGAATGATTGTCTTGGTGCCTTCGGGACATTGCGCGGCGGAGTGCAGCGCGACAGCTTCTTCGGCAGTGCGCTGCGCGTTGCCCACCAGATCGAGCGCTTCGACTAATTCGTAACCCTGCAGAGCGTGTTGGCCGCCGAAACTATTGGGATACGAGCGCTTCTGAATTTCGGTGCCTGCGAAGCTGGTGGCTACGATGCCCGCGCCGGAATGCATTTTCACTTGATGTATTACCGAGCCGATGCTGGAAAGGAAGAGCTGGTCAATGCGCTTGAAGGACATCGAACCTTCGGCGAGCGTGATGCCTTTCACGCGCATCATTTCTTTGTCGGCGGCGAGCAGGACTGCAATCTGACGCTCGACCGGAATGCGGAACGGATCTTTGAGGAACGGATTTTGCCATGTGTCCACATGCGGTTTTTCGGGGGCGAGCGCCACGTCGGCGCGTTTCGCCAGGGCTGATGCCTTGGCGATGGCTACCGCTTCAGCGGCGCAAGCTTGGACGCCTTCGCGGGTGAGGCGGTCGGTAGAGGAGAAGCCCCAGGCGCCGCCGGCGATCACGCGGATGCCGATGCCGAGCGATTCGGATTCGACGAGCGTGCCGACTTCGCCGTTTTTGGTGCCGATTTCGCGCTGGCGGATGTCCATGACGCGCGCGTCGGAATAGGTGGCGCCGCGACGCTTGGCCGTTTCGATGGCCCAGGCGGCCCAGTCTTGCATCATGCGCGAGGGTTCCAGCCAGCCGAATTTTCGATCTTCTCGGAGAGCGGAGGGGTGTGGCGAATCGTCCATTTGTATTGAATAGAAAGTGGGCCGATCGTTTGTTTTGAATGAGTTACGGCGATCTCAGATTTTGTGAGGCGCTCATTTGTACGGAATAGAAATTTGGTGTTGGGGGCGGGCGACGGGACGAAATTCGGGATCCTGTCGGGTTTATGATGGCCGTTGTCGCACAAAAAAATCATCTGCGTATTTTAGAGAGAGAGCGGGGAGAAAGCAAACGGTCGTGTGTGTACATTCATATGCGGACACGGATAAAGGAGTTAGCGCGGCATTTCTTAGCTGGCGGGTACGGTTCAATGGATGCGCCAAAAAAAGGGCGGGTCAGAGACCCGCCCCTAGTGTGCGTAACCTGGCTGGCATCTTGGCAAGTTGGGGCGCAGCAAGCAGCGCCCCTACCGAGAAAAACAACACGCCGTTTTGCGTATAAGACTACGTGCCTTCGGACCAGCTGGCCAGGTAGTGTTCTTGGTCGGCTGTCAGTTTGTCCACGTGGACGCCCATGGATTCCAGTTTTAGCTTGGCGATCTGGCGGTCAATGGGTTCGGGGACTGAGTACACTTGCGGCTTGAGGTCTTTCGCGTTTTTCACCATATACTCGGACGCTAGCGCCTGGTTCGCGAAGCTCATGTCCATCACGACCGCTGGGTGGCCCTCGGCGGCGGCCAGATTGATGAGGCGCCCCTCGCCAAGCAGGTAGATTTTGCGGCCGTCTTTCATTACGTATTCATCAACGAAGGGACGGGCGGGCTTCTTGGAGCTGGCCAGCTTTTCCAGCGCGGGGATGTCAATTTCAACGTTGAAGTGGCCGGAATTACAAATCACGGCGCCGTCGTTCATTTTTTCGAAGTGTTCTTGTGCGATGACCGACTTGTTGCCGGTGACGGTGACGAAAATTTCGCCGATCCGGGCGGCGTCGGCCATTGGCATCACACGGAAACCGTCCATGATGGCTTCCAGGGCGCGCGTGGGATTGATTTCGGTGACGATCACGTCCGCACCGTGGCCCTTGGCGCGCATGGCGACGCCGCGTCCGCACCAGCCGTAGCCGGCGACGACTACGCGCATGCCGGCGAGCAGCATGTTGGTGGCGCGAATGATGCCATCGAGAGTGGACTGGCCGGTGCCGTAGCGATTGTCGAAGAGATGCTTGGTTAGGGCGTCGTTGACGGCGATGACGGGATATTTCAGGGTGCCGTCTTTCGCCATAGCGCGGAGGCGGATCACACCTGTCGTGGTTTCTTCGGTGCCACCGATTACGCCTTTGACGAGCTCGGGATGCTTCGTGAGGAGCTGAGTGACTAGGTCGGCGCCGTCGTCCATCGTGATCTGCGGTTTGTGGTCAATCGCGGCGGCGATGTGCGCGTAGTAGGTGGCGTTGTCTTCGCCTTTGATGGCGTAGGTGGGGATGCCGTAATCTTTCACGAGCGACGCGGCGACTTCGTCTTGCGTGGAAAGCGGGTTCGAGCCGCAGAGGACCACGTCGGCGCCGCCGTCACGGAGAGTGATCGCGAGGTTTGCAGTTTCACTGGTGACGTGCAGGCAAGCGGACATGCGGACGCCCTTCAGGGGCTGGTCTTTGATGAATTGCTTGCGGATTAATTGCAGGACGGGCATTTGTTGATTGGCCCATTCGATTTTGCGTTTGCCTTTTTCCGCTAGGCTGATGTCTTTTACGTCGCCGGCTAGTTTGGTGGTTGCTGTTTCCACTGGAGACTCCCTTTAAATTTTAGGTGCGTGATGTACGGCTAAATCTTTTTTTTACCGCAGAGACGCAGAGGTCGCAGAGAAAGACAAATTCAAAGTCAGGCGACGGCGGCCCGGTTCGATGAGGCTGAACCGGCCGCTACACAATTCAAAGGCAAAGGCGCCCGCCTACAGGCGGCCGCTACAAAGTCAAAACCGACGAAGCCGGTGGAATAGCGGTGCCACATAAGGCGGGTCTGAAACCCGCCCCTACAAACTCAACTGCAAAGTGCCGGCGGGACGCCGGAGCTACTAACTCCGCGAAACGGCTACGGCGCCGCGGGTGCCGGCTTCTTTTCGGATGGCATCGGCTTTGTCGGTGCGCTCCCAGGTGAAGCCGGGGCCGCTGCGGCCGAAGTGGCCGTAGGACGCTGTGGGCCTGTAAATCGGGCGGCGCAGGTCTAGCGTCTCGATGATGCCCTTGGGCGTCAGTTTGAAGAATCCGCGGATCAGTTCGGTCATCTGCGAATCCGGGATTGTGCCGGTGCCGAAAGTGTCTGCCATTACGGAAACGGGTTCGGCGACGCCGATGGCGTAGGCCAGTTGGACTTCTACTTTGGTGGCCAGGCCAGCGGCAACGAGATTCTTCGCGACGTAGCGCGCCATATAGCACGCGGAGCGGTCAACTTTGGTCGCGTCCTTCCCGGAGAGCGCGCCGCCACCGTGACGGCTGTAACCGCCGTAGGTGTCCACGATGATCTTGCGGCCAGTGAGGCCAGCGTCACCCATGGGTCCGCCGGTGACGAAGCGGCCGGTGGGGTTGATGTGGTATTTGGTATTTTTGTCCACCATGGCGGCCGGCAGGACGGGGTCTATTACGTGTTTGCGCACGGCGTGCTGGAGATCTTTCAGGGAAACTTTGTCGCTGTGCTGCGTGGAGATTACGACGGTGTCCACGCGCGCGGGGCGGCCGTCAATATATTCGATGGTGACCTGGGATTTTCCGTCTGGGCGGAGGAAATCGACAACGTTCGTCTTGCGGACTTCGGCGAGTTTATGCGTGAGACTGTGCGCGAGTTGGATGGGCATGGGCATCAGCTCGGGGGTTTCGTCGCAGGCATAGCCGAACATCAGGCCCTGGTCGCCAGCGCCGCCGGTGTCAACGCCCATGGCGATGTCTGGAGATTGTTTGTGGATAGTGCAGATGACGCCGCAGGTTTCTGCGTCAAAGCCAAATTTCGCGCGAGTGTAGCCGACATCGCGAATGACTTCGCGGGCGAGATCGGAGAAGTCCACGTAAGTAGTGGTGGTGATTTCGCCGGCGACTACGACCAGGCCCGTGGTGACCAGGGTTTCGCAGGCAACGCGGCCCATGGGATCGTCTTTCATGACGGCGTCGAGGACGGCGTCGGAAATCTGGTCGGCGATTTTGTCAGGATGGCCCTCGGTTACGGATTCCGAGGTGAAGAGAAACTTTTCATCGTGGTGAGCCAAAACAGTATCCTCCAGCGGAGTAAGTGCAATTCGGGGGCCCCAAGTGCGTTTGCAGCGGCTATGCCCAAAAAATGAGGCTAGCATGGGGGTTTGGGGGTGTCAAACTTTTGCATCGAAAGGCCTTAAATCGGAGTTAAATGGTTGTAGATGCCAGCGGAAATGCGCGGCGGTGCGCGGGATTTGGCCGCTGACGGGCACTTTGGTTGCCGCTTAGGGGAAACAGTTGGGCTATGCCATATCGCGTCGGTAGAGGAGGTAGGCGCGGATGAAGGGGTCCAGATCTCCATCGAGGACCTTCTGGACGTCGCCGCGCTCGACTTTGGTGCGGTGGTCTTTGATTAGCTGATAAGGCTGCATGGTATAGGAACGTATCTGGCTGCCGAAACTGATTTCGGGTTTGGAGGCGTCGAGCTTGTTGAGGGCGTCACGGCGTTTTTCCAGTTCGAGCTCGTAAAGTTGGGAGCGCAGAACTTTCATGGCGATTTCGCGGTTCTTGTGCTGGCTGCGTTCGTTCTGGCATTGCACGACGATGCCGGACGGCAAGTGCGTGATGCGCACGGCGGATTCGACTTTGTTGACGTTCTGGCCGCCGTGGCCGCCGGCGCGGAAGGTGTCAATGCGCAGGTCGTCGGGCTTGACGTTGATCTCGATGCGATCGTCAATTTCGGGGATGACGAAGGCGGAGGCGAAGGAAGTGTGACGACGGGCGGCCTGGTCGAAGGGCGAGATGCGCACCAGGCGATGGACGCCGCTTTCGCCGGAGAGCATGCCGTAGGCGTTTTCGCCTTCGATCTGGACTGTGGCGGATTTGATGCCGGCTTCTTCGCCGGGAGTGGAATCGAGGATCGTGGCGCGAAAGCCTTTTTGTTCGGCCCAGCGCAAATACATGCGCAGGAGCATTTCGGCCCAGTCTTGGGATTCGGTACCGCCGGCGCCGGGTTTTACGGTGACGATGGCGTTGAGGCGATCGTTTTCACCGGCTAAAAGTGTTTTTGTTTCGAGGTCGGAGACGTAGGTATCGGTACTCGCGATTTCTTTGGCGACGTCTTCGAGAAGGGAGTTGCGCTGGGCGTCGTCTTTTTCTTGTTGCGCCAGGTCCAGGTAAGTTTCGATATCGCTTTTTTTGAGGTCGAGAGATTTTTCTGCGTTCACGCGGTCTTCGACGGCTTTGCGCTGCTGCAGGGTGGCTTGCGCTTTTTCCTGGTCCTGCCAGAAATTTGGGTCGCTGGTTTTGGCTTCGAATTCGGCTAGTTGTTTGCGGGCGGATTCTGCGTCAAAGAAAGCTCCGCACAAGCTGGATGCGTTTATTCAGCTCGGCGAAGCGTTGCTGCAGGTCTTCGATGTGTTCGGCCATGAGAATCTATTCTATCGAATTTCGAACGATTTAGGCGGGTTGCTTTACGAACGCCATTCCGAGCAGTACGACAGTTACGATCACGCAGAGCCAGCTGAACCAGTCGCCGAATCTGGCGTAGGGAGTCAGGTCGCTGCGGAAATCGTAGGGGGCGGTTAGTTGGCCGCGGATGTCGAGCGGCAATTGCGCAGCTGTGCGGCCGTAGGGGTCAATGGATTCGGTGTAGCCGTTGTTGGTGTCGCGCAGGAGCCAGCGGCGATTTTCTACGGCGCGGACGCGGGCCATGGCCATGTGTTGTTCGGGAGCGGAGGAGCGGCCGAACCAGCCGTCGTTCGAGATGGTGACGAGGAGTTGCGCGCCGTTGGCGGTGAATTGACGGACTTCGCTGGGGAAGATGGCTTCGTAGCAGATGAAGACGCCGAATTTTCCTTGCGGGAGCTGCGCCACACCGTATGTAGAGCCCGGAGTGAAGTCGGAGATATCCGCAGTGAGTTTTTTTGCGAAGGTGAGCCAACCGCGCAGCGGGACGTATTCGCCGAAGGGCAGAAGATGGATTTTGTCGTAGCCGAAAACGCGCTGGCCTTGCGGATTCAGCAGGACTGCGCTGTTGGACGCGAGCCACTTCCCGTCAGGCGTTCGCTTCCAATCCACGACGCCAACCAGAAAATAATTTCCGGAATCTTGCGCGATGAGTTTGGCGCGGTCGGCGAATGGCTGCTCTAGAAAGGAAAACGGAGCGGGGACTTCCGGCCAGATGATGATGCCGGGGACTTGGTGGGCGGCGTCCACGCTGATTTGTTCGAGCTGATCGAGTTCACCGGCATGGATTTGCAGCCAATCGGGCGGATAGCTTTCGGATTGCGGGAAATTAGTTTGCACCAGGTGCGCGACGTAGTGGGGCGTGGCAGCGGGAATGAAATGTGGGCCGATCAGCGCGACGAGAATCAGCACGATGGTGACGATCACGGCGTTGCGCCATACGCGCCGCGAATCCACCAGCACGGCATAAGCTACCAGCGAGCCGAACGCGGCGATCAGGAAACAGAGGCCGTAGATTCCGGTGACGGACGTGATTTGCAGCAGCGCCATGCTGCGCGCGGCGGGATAGCCGGATAAATCCCAGGACGAACCGATGATGGGGATGTTGGTGCGGAAATATTCCAGCGTGGTCCAGAGGAATGGGGCGAGGGCGCAGGCGAGCAGTTTGCTTCTGCGCGATGCGAGCGCAACACCGGTGGAGAACACCATGCAGATCAGTCCGCCGATGAATCCGATCATGCCGACGAACGCCGCGGAGATGAGCGGGTCAATATTGCCGTACTGGCGCATGACCGTATCCACCCACGGAAGGCACACGGGATAGAAAACCTGGCCGTGCAGGAAACCGTAGAGCGGGGCTTCTTTCAGCGGCGCGCCGGCAGAGGCGAGGACGAGCATGCCCATGGCGATCCAGGCCAGCAGGTACATATTGTAATTGGGGAATGAGAGGCCTAGGGCGACGCCGCTGCCGATGGCGAGCAAGACTCGCGCGTAACGAGGCAAATTCATCTAGTGTTTAATTATAGGCTTGAAACCCAATTGTTCGAGGGCGCGCTTGGCATTTTCCGCCGCGGCCATATCTGGGTAGGGGCCCACTTGGACGTGGTAGAAACTATCGGCGGGCGAGGTGGCTACGAAGGATGGGAATTTTTTCTGCTGGATAGCATCGGCCATTTCGAGGGCGTCGCGTTGCAACTTTACGGCGGCTACCTGCAAGACGATGGAATTCTTGTTCAGCGCGGGCGGCTGGAAGCGGGTGGGTTGCTTCGGCGTAGCCGCGACGGTCTTGGTGGCTGCCGGGGGCGGCGCATTCTTTGACTTGGTGGCGACCGCGGGAACGGACGCGGGAGATTTGGTTGCCGGTGCGGCTGGCGCGGCGGTGTCTGGGGCGGGCGCAGGCGCGGGTTCCAGATGATCGCTTGCGGACTTCTTATTGTCGTAGAAATCCCAGCCGCCATTGTCGGGTGGCGCGGGTGTGGCGTTTTTCGCGGCGGGGGCGGATTTTGATTTCGGGGAAACGGAGGCCGAGGGCACGTTGCTGTTGAAACCGTCGGCGGCGTGGACTGCTCCGCCATATTGCGTGCGGCCCATCACGTAACCGAGCGTAAAGAAAACCCCGCAGAGCAGGACTACGCCGAGAAACAATCCTACCAGGTGCCGGCTTTCGAGAACCCGGTCGCCGCCTCCGCGTCTTGCGTTGCTTGCCATTCTTTTACTTTTGCTCCAGCGACTTCATCCACTGCGAAATGATGTCCACGGGCAGCGGAAAGACCACCGTTGTATTTTTCTCGACGCCAATTTCCACCAGCGTCTGCAAATAGCGCAGCTGGATGGCCGTTGGCTCCTTCTGCAGCACTGCCGCGGCTTCCGATAATTTCGCCGAAGCTTGAAATTCGCCCTCGGCGGCAATTACTTTAGCGCGGCGCTCGCGCTCGGCTTCCGCCTGCCGCGCAATGGCGCGCTGCATGTTCTCCGGAATATCTACTTGCTTGACCTCAACCTTCGTTACCTTGATACCCCAAGGCTCGGTATCCTGGTCAAGGATTTGTTGCAGCTTGGCGTTAACCTTTTCGCGCTCCGAAAGAATGGAGTCGAGCTCGAACTGCCCGATCAGGCTGCGCAACGTGGTCTGGGCCAGCTGCGAAGTAGCATATAGATAATTCTGTACTTGCGACAGGGCGAGATTCGCATCCACTACGCGGAAGTAACATACGGCATTGACCTTTACGGAGACGTTGTCGCGGGTGATGACGTCTTGCGGAGGGACGTCGAGGGTTTCGATGCGCAAGCTGATGCGCGTGAGTTTGTCTATTGGGAAGAAGACTAGTTGCAGGCCGGCGCCTTTGGCTTCGGGCAGCATGCGGCCGAGGCGCAGGACTACGCCGCGTTCCCATTCTTTTATCACATAGACGGAGTTGGAGAGCCAGATGAGGACGATGAGAATGCCGACTCCGACGAGAATCATGAAGAAATCCATTTTGTTTCCTCCAACGATCAATTCCAAATTCGACGGCTGAAACTATCGAGATGTCGACGTACGGGCGGGTCTGAGACCCGCCCCTACAGATTCAAAGGGAAATTCAACGGCGACGAGCCGGCGAGACGCCTGCGCGACGAGACTGCGGCGCACGCCACGGCTAAGGCCGGCACGGCATGCCGTGCCCTTACGACACCGAGGTGATGTGAACGCAAGGGCAAGCTGGGGCGCAGCAAGCAGCGCCTCTACCCTCGCACGATTTGTTTGTGCGCACACAGTAACGAAAACCCTCGCAGCGAGAATCTCGCTAGCGCGATTCTACTGGCTCGACTTCGAGCGTTAGGCCTTTTACTTTTCTTACGCGGACGCGGGCGCCGGTGGGGATGCTTTCTCCGGCGCGGACTGCCGCGCGCCATAGTTCGCCGTGGACGAAAACGCTGCCCAGGGCTTCGCCGGAGCCTACTGGTTCGCGGACCTCGCCTACTTCGCCTACCAATTCTTCCCTGCCGGTGGAAACTTTCCAGGTGCGCGAGCGCAGAACCAGGCGCATCAGGATGATCACGATGATGGCGAACGGAATCACTACCGCGAGGGCGGTCCAGAGGCTTACGCCCATGCCTGTCAGCGGCGATTTGATCAGGAAGAGCGCGCCGAGAACCATGGATATGACTCCTCCGACGCCGAGGACTCCGTGCGTGGGAAATTTCGCTTCGAGAATGAATAGCACGAAGGCGCAGGCAATGAGCAGCAGGCCCGCGAGGTTAATGGGTAGCATATGCATTGCGTAGAGCGCGAGCAACAGGGCGATCGCGCCAAACACGCCGGGAGCGAATGCGCCGGGGTGGGTGAATTCGGCGTAGAGGCCGAGGACGCCGATAATCAGCAGGATGAAAAACACGTCGGGCTGCACGATGCGCGAAAGAAATTTTTCGCGGCCGGTCATATCGCGCGCGACGACTACGGGATGCGGAAGTTCGAGCGTGAGCTTCGCGCCGTCGAAGCGGGAGATGGTGCGGCCGTTGAGCTGTGCGAGGAGGTCTTCTTTTGAAGAGGTGACGATTTCCACCAGCTTGCCGTCGAGGGCCTCTTTATCGCTGAAGGCTTTGGCGTCGGTGACGGCTGTGGCCGCCAGTTCGGGATCGCGGCCGCGTTTGCTGGTGTAGCTGCGCAGGTAGGCAGTGGCGTCGTTGACGATTTTTTTGCGCAGGGTGTCGTCAATCTGCACGGGCGAGCCGCCGATTTCGATCAGCGGGGAGGCGGCGCCGGTTTCTGTGCCGGGCGACATGGCGGCGACGTCTGCGGAAAGCAGGATGAAGAATCCGGCGGAAGCGGCGCGGGATCCGGTGGGGTACACGTAGGTGACGACGGGCACGGTCGAGCGCAGGATGGCTTGGATGATGTCGCGCATCGAGGTGTCCAGGCCGCCCGGGGTGTTGATGGTTATGAGGATCAGGCTGGCGTGGTCGGTGTTGGCTTGTTCAATTTCGCGGACGAGGTATTCGGAGAGGATGGGTTCGATTTCGCCGTCAATGTGGAGTTCGACGACGGTGGAAGTCGCGGGTGATGTTGGTGGTGCGGTTTGCGCGTCAAGTGGCGCGGCGACGAGGAGCGAAAGTGCGGCTAGAGCGGAGGAAAGCAGCAACGAGCGACGAACTGCGCTGGGGAACATTTCGCAAGTCATTATAGCAGCGGTTGCGGTTGGGGCTGCAAAGTTCCGGTGGGGAGCCGGCGCAACGATGAGGCTGACGGACTGACAGGTTGGGGTGCAGCTACGGAGACAGTCGAACGCCACCGCAAAGACGATGAGGACGCAGAGAAATGCAAAAGCAACGACAAGAGATTTAACAGAGAGGACTAAGGGGAGAGGCGGAGGACGCAGAGAACGGAGGAGAGATTCTTTGTCGCTGCGCTCCTACAGGATGACGGCGCGCGCGGATTAACTTTGCGGCTCGACAATTTCCATGCTGAGGATTTGGGCGCCGTCGAGGCGATAGATGTGCTCGACCATGCGGTCCAAGATGACTTTGCCTTCGAGATCGCGGACGACTTGATGGACGTGCACGATGATTCTGCCGTCGGGAAGCGATTCGAAGCGCTGTGGTTTGACGATTGGGTCAATCACGTCCCACTGGCGCGTCCAGTATTCGCGCACACCTTCGTGGCCGCGAACTCGACCGCCTTCCATGCCGTTGGGCCAATCCACATCGGGATGCAGGAGAAACAGCAGAAAATCAAGATCGCGCTCGTTGAATGCGTCGTAGGCGGACTGGAGTAGTTCGTGGTGTGCGAGAGCTGGAGCTGGGCCTGTCACAGTATGATTTCCCCCGGAAGATTTCTATTAGTTCTGAATTACTTTCTTGGTTGAGCTCGCGTAGGAAGGCGGTTCGTGCAGAACTTCCTGCAACGCGGGATCCTTGATGACTTTTGCGAATGCGGGATCGGTTTGGGCGGAAAGGAAGCCGGCGTACCCGTCGTCGCGCGCGAGCTTCAGGTAGTGCGCAGCGCGCTCGACGTCGCCAGCCTGGGCGTAGGTCTTGGCGACGTAGAAATAAAACAGGCCAGGATCGGTGGCGGTGCGCTGCTGCACGATGGTGCCGCCCAGCCCGCGGCGATCGAAGATGGTTGGATCGAGCGCCAGCGCCTTCTGGAATGAATCCATCGCCTGCGGATACCGTTTGTCCGCGAAATAGGCGTAGCCGAGATTGCTGTACACGGTGGGCAAATCGGAGTGGAGGTCGAGCGCTTTGGTGTACAGGCTGATGGCTTTGCTGTAATGCTTTTTCTCGTACTCGATGGTGCCGCAATTATTGGCGGCGCTAGCGAATTTCTTGTCGGCGTGCATGGCGCGCTTGTAGAAGCGCTCGGAGCGATCGAGGTCGCCCAATTGCTGGTAGGCGACGCCGATTTTATTCATGAGCTGCGCGTTCTTGGGGTCATTTATCAGGATTTGGATGTACGCGCCGGCTGCGTCGGAATACTCCTTGCGCGCCATGAGGATATCCGCGCGCATCTCAGCTGCTTCGCGGGGCGAGAGTGAGGAAAACGGTTTTGGCGCAGGAGCGGAATTTGCAGATGTTGCAGAGGACGATTTCGTAGCGGTATCGCTGACTTTGGTCGGAGTTTGCTGCGCAAACGCGGGACAAGCTACAACGAAGACCAGCGGGATGGCAAAGAGAGTCACTCGGCTCATAGCCCGACTCCTTTTTCCGCGCCCCAAGGCCTACGGCTGAGGTTTCTGGCTGTCCGCAGGCTTTTTGCTTGACCCAAAGATACCAAAAATCTTGTCAAGAAGCCCCTTTTTCTTTTCGGCGTCGGGGGTGGCGGGCTGGGCCTGCGCGTCGCCGGGAGCCGCGGGCTTGGCGCCGGGTTTGGGCGGCTGGCCGGGCTGATTCGCGGCAGCGTTGGGAGGGGGCGGCGGATTACTGCCTTTGCCGAAAAGATGGGAGAGCCAGTTGGAAGGCGAACCCGCGACTTGGCCGCCGCACACTTCTGTGGGCTCGCTGCCCGCGATGAAATATTCCTGCACGCTCTGTGGGCAGGAGGAGTTGGCCAATTCGCCGGTTTTCGGATCAATCATCTCGGCGATTACGCCGGGAGGGGGATCGAAATCCGTGGTGTTCTTGTATTGCGGCAGAGCGACGGCGCGTTTCATGAATTCCGCCCAGATAGGGGCCGCGGAGGCGCTGCCGGAAAGCCCGAGGTCGCGATTGTCGTCGAAGCCGACCCAGACGACGCAGAGGAGGTTGGAGGTGAATCCGGCGAACCACCCGTCGCGCGACGTGCCGGTCTTGCCGGCGGCCTCGGCAGTGAAGCCCATGGAGCGCACGGTGACGCCCGTGCCGCGATTGATGACGTCTTCCATGATGCTGGTGGTGAGGAAGGCGACGCGGGGATCAAGTACGGCGCGCACGCGAGGTCCGGCGGTTTCTTCGACGGTGCCGTCGGCGGCGAGCACGCTGCGGAGGAAGAGCGGCTCGGCGCGAAAGCCATTGGTGGCGAAGGGCGTGTAGGCGGCGGCAACGTCAATCGGGGTCATCTCATAAGCGCCGAGGGCGACGGCGGGAGTGGGTTGAATGTTGGCCCCCAGGCCCATCTGGCGAGTGAGATTTACCACGCGCTGGTAGCCGATTAATTCGGCGACTTTTACAGTGGCGACGTTGAGCGAATGGATCAGCGCGTCGCGCACGGTGACTGTGCCGTAAAATTCCTCGCCGTAATTGTCCGGCGTGTATTCCTTGCCGTCGAACTCAAAGGTGGTGGGCACGTCATCCACTGTAGTGACCGGCGTGACGATGGGTGTGAAGCCTTCGGCAGCGTTGTCAAACGCCGCTGCGTAAACGAACGGCTTGAAAACGGAACCGGGTTGGCGATGCGCGAGGGCGTGATTGAGCTGGCTTTCACCGTAGTTGCGTCCGCCGACCAGCGCGCGAATTTCTCCTGTGCGCGCGTCCATGGCCACCAGCGCTACTTGCACGCGCGTGGCAGGCTCGCCTTTTTTGGCCCAGGCGGCGTAGCGCTTTGCGAGCAGTTTGTCCACGCCCTGCACTCCAGTCTGGATGGCTTCGGCAGCGGCGCGCTGCAATTGCGGGTCGAGAGTGGTGTAGATGCGGAAGCTCTGCGTTTCCAGATCGGTCTCGGAGAAATTTTCGAGCAGATGGTCTTTCACCATGTCCACGAAGTAGGGGGCGGAGCCGGTGTTCACGCCGCCATTGACGAATTTGAGCTTCGCTTTTTTGGCGGCGTCGGCTTGATCCTGGGTGATGTAGCTGTCTTCGACCATTTGCGGCAGGACGCGGTCGCGCGATTCTTCGGCGCGATCCATATGTCGCTCGGCGGTGGCGTAGCGATTGGGGGCGCGAATGATTCCGGCGAGGAAGGCGCATTCTCCGAGAGTCAGCTCGCGGACATCTTTGCCGAAATATGCTTCAGCTGCTTCGCCAAAGCCGCGAATAGAGAAGCTGCCGCGATTGCCGAGATAGACTTCATTGGCGTATAGCTCGAAAATTTGCTGTTTCGAATAGCGCTGATTGATTTCGACGGCCATCAGGACTTCTTTTACTTTGCGGCGCCACTCGCGTTTGGTGGTGAAGAAAAAACTGCGGGCCACTTGCATGTCAATGGTGCTGGCGCCCTGGGCTTTCTGGCCGCGGCGCAGGTCGGCCAGCGCGGCGCCGAAGACGCGCACAATGTCCAGGCCGCCATGCTCGAAGAAACGCTTGTCCTCGGCGGCAAGAACCGCATCCACGAGATCCTTGGGGAGATCGTCGAAGCGGACGACGCGGCGTTTTTCGCGGGAGCTGTCGAAGAGGTTAGTGATCAGTTCCGGCTCGATCTCGGCGGAATCGAGCGGGGCGGCGTCACTTAGCTCAGTGATGCGCGAAATCGCGCTGCCGGAAAACACCACGCGCACCGCGTTTCCGCCGCGGAAATAGGAATTGGAGGACGGGCGAATTTCGAGGGTCGAGCCTTTTAGCTTGAATTCGCCCAGCGCGCCCTCCGCTTCGCCTTCCTGATATCCGGCGCGGAGCAAGTACGTAGCCAGGTCGCTGGCGTGCATGGTTTCGCCAACGAAAATGTGTCCGGGAGCGGAAAAGACGCGCGAGGTGTTCTGGAAAACCTGGCCGGTGAGGCGCTGGTCAATCAGTTTGCCGAATTGAATGTAGTAATAGGCGAAAACGCAAGTTGCCGCGAGAAACGCAAACAACACTGAGCCCAAAACCGCCAGGCCGACGCGCGAGGTCCAGAAGCCCGGGGCGATTCGAATCCGCAATCAGTTTCTCCGTGAAACGCGGTGCGACGAAATAGACTTAGAAATGCATTCAGATAGTTAGACGCGCGCCAGAGCCAGACGGTTGGGCAGGCGCGGCGGAGGCGCGAGTGGTCCCGCAGGACCTCGAGCGGAATGAATTGTAAATCTAAATTGGATGGCTGTCTGCGTAGAGATGAAATTGATGGGTGAACTGATAAACGATCAAATCGAAGGTTACCGAATAATCGAGGGTAATGGTGATGAGCGAGCCGTCGGTGGTCACCTTGACGTCTTCCTTCTTCGCCGGAACGCCGAGTTCCTTCATTTTCTTGTCAATGTCTTCCTGAATGTCCTCCGGTGTCTTCTTCGGATAGGTGGAGGTGGCGAAGCGCGCTTCAGTGGTGATCGCGTCCTGCAGCTGGTAATTCGCGAAATAGGCGGGAACCATCTTGAAGGCACAGAAAGCCAAGGAAGCGAGAACGATAATGGTGATGAAGAAGCCGAGCTTTCCCTCGCCTCGTTGCCCGTCGCGAACACGCGTGGTGCGCAAAATGAAAAATCCTCCCGAGTACAAATTCGATAGGGTGATGCTAGCAGCATAGGCTAGCCGCGTACGGCTGGGTTAAGGCATGTGTTGTGAATGAGTAACTGGGCCGGGGCGTACGCTCGTACCGCTAGTACGCGCGAGCAAAAATGGCTTTCTCGGTGGCGGCTGCGCCGCAATGGACGCATTTGCCGGAGCCTCCCGGCTGCTCGAGCGGGATGCAGCGCATGGTGGCTTTGGTTTCTTCCTTGATGCTGGCTTCACATTCGGCTTTGCCACACCACCAGGAGAAGGCGAAACCGTTCTCGACGGCTTTCTTGAATTCCTCGTAGTCCGCGGTCTCGTGGGTATTGGCTTTGCGAAACGCCAGCGCGCGATCAAAGAGCGCTTGCTGAATTTCTGCGAGCAGTTGCGCAACTGCCGGCGCAATTCCCTGTTGCGGGACGAACGCTTTGCCTTCTTTGCCAGGGCGGTCGCGGCGCGCGAGCACTACGGAGTTCTTGGCGACATCTTTCGGACCGAGTTCCATGCGCAGCGGCACGCCGCGCATTTCCCAATCGTTGAATTTGAAGCCGGGGCTGGATCCTTCGCGCTCGTCGAGCTTCACGCGGATTCCGGCGCCCGCCAGTTCCTTGCGGAGTTTGTGCGCGCACGCGAGGACGCTGGCTTTTTCGTCGTCCGTTTTGAAAATGGGGACGATCACCAGCTGGATTGGCGCGAGGCGCGGCGGGAAAATCAAACCCTGGTCATCGCCGTGCACCATGATGATGGCGCCGACGAAACGCGTGGAGAGACCCCACGAAGTGGTCCAGCAGTGCTGCAGCACGCCGCCTTTATCCAGGTAGCGAATTTCGAACGCTTTCGCGAAATTCTGGCCGAGATTGTGCGAAGTGCCGGCTTGCAGCGCTTTGCCGTCGCCCATCATGGCTTCGATGGAGAAAGTTTGGTCTGCACCGGCAAAACGCTCGGATTCGGATTTGCGGCCGGGAATCACCGGCACGGCGGCTTCTTTCACGGCGAAATCGGTGTAGATGTCGAGCATTTGGCGCGTCTCGAATTCCGCTTCGGGCAACGTGGCGTGCGCGGTGTGGCCTTCCTGCCAGAAAAATTCCAGCGTGCGCAGAAATAGCTTGGTGCGAAGTTCCCAACGCACCACGCTGTTCCATTGATTGATCAGCACCGGCAAGTCGCGGTAGGACTGAATCCATTTCGCATACGAGTGGCCGATGATCGTTTCCGATGTAGGACGAATCACCAGCGGCTCTTCCAGTTCTTCGCCGCCGCCGTGCGTCACTACCGCCAGCTCAGGAGAAAATCCGGCAACGTGCGATTTTTCCTTTTCGATGAAGCTACGGGGAATCAGCAGCGGAAACGCGGCGTTCACGTGGCCGGTGGCTTTGAAGCGGCTATCCAGCGCCGCCGTGATGTTCTCCCACAGCGCCCAACCGTACGGACGCACGATCATGCAGCCGCGCACGGGAGCGTAATCCGCCAGCTCGGCACGCAGAACGAGTTGGTTATACCATTCCGAAAAATCTTCGGCGCGAGTCGGCAGCTTCTGGTCAGACATGCCTGGGTGGGCTCTTTTCTGCGCCGGTTTGAGTGCGGCACGCGCACAGTGGCGCGGGCGTTGGCGCGGTAAGCAATCAAGGTTAGGGGAGAGTCGGAGCGAAGTCAATCGCGGGAGGAAGACACGAACGCCGCTGATCAATGCGGCTGAACACCGAGCGCGTTCTATGCGATCCACGAAAAAAAATGCAACGATGGCGCGTGCGCGTGAATCTAACTGTCGAAATGCAATACAGATAAACGCCGATAGCGGCGACGGCAGAGCTTTTGCGAAACTGCGGGTGCTCGCGCCGGACTTCGAGACCGGTGGCAAAATTGCTAACTCGCCTGCTGAAATTGGGTCTTTTCTGGGTGAGAAAATTGAAGAGTCAGTGTAGGCTACTTCGCTTTGGTTCTGCCGGAGTGGCAATCCAAATTCGAAGGAGAATTTTTGAGATGAAGCTGGGCCTTTTCCTAACCGTATTGCTCCTGTGTTTATGCGCTGCGATATTTTCAGCTCCGGTAAGCGCGCAATCCGCCGCAGGAGCCGGCACATCTTCCGGTCAGCAGCGGACAGAGGCTTCTCCGCCGCAGCAGCCCAGCCAGTCGGATATCCTATCGCATCGCGCGGCGTCCGTGCAGCCGGGTCAACCCTACAAACGTCCATCGGAAAAGGACAAACTGCACGGCTATATTTTTGATTCCTTCGGGCCGTATGCCTTCATAAGCGCGGTGACCGTAGCAGGCATCCAACAGGCCCGCAACAGACCTCCGGACTGGGAGCAAGGTTGGGGCGCGTATGGCGACCGGGTCGCAAGCGATTATGGGATCAACCTGGTGACGCAGACGACGCGCTACGGCTTGGCTGAACTTTTCCGCGAAGATACGCTCTACTACCGCTGCGAGTGCACGGGGTTCGGCCACCGGCTGGAACACGCTTTGATATCCACCGTCACAGCGCGACGCGGCGCCGATGGTCATCGCACTTTTTCGTTTTCCGCGCTTGCGGCTCCCTATGCCGGCACGGAGGCGGCAGCTTTATGGTGGTACCCAAGCCGGTTTGATGCGATGGATGGCTTCCGCATGGGGAATATCAATCTCGCAGTGCAGGCGGGCTACAACGTTGCATTCGAGTTCATTTATGGCGGGCCGCACACCCTGCTCGCCAAACATCATATTCCCGTCGTGTCCGATGTGACGGGTTCCGATCAGCAATAGTTTCTGAGTATAGGTACCCCTGACAAAAAACATGCCCGCCGGTGATGTCGCATCGGCGGGCTTTTTTATTTGCTGCGACTGCTGGCGGCTTGTTAGTAATGATCCGGGTGACCGTGGCGCCAAGCCCAGTATTCGCGCTGCTCGGGCGGCGGCAGTTTGTGATAATCGCGGTAGGGCCGATGCGTTTCGGCGACCCACTGGCGGTAATAGACCACTTCGTGATCGTTCCATGCGTAATAATTGTTGTAATAGGGATCGTACGCGCGGACGGTCGAGTGTTCGGCGCAGCCCGTTAGCACGAGCGGTGAAAGCATCGTTACGGCGAGCAAGAATGTTCCCAGCCAACGCGAATTGAGATTAGGTCGCAGCATTATGATTCCTCCGTGATCCGCGGCGTCGAAACGTCCATCTGATTGCAAAGCACGCAGCGCTCCGATAAACTCTTCACGAAATTACAAACACGCTGGCGCTGGCAAAGTTGCTGGTAAGCATTGCTTGCCGGTACAAATCCCGACCGGGTGCCCTGAAATGAAAAACGAAACCCCAGAATTGCTGCGCATGAGCCGGCCGCTGGACGAGGTGGATCCCGAAGTCGCGGAAGCACTGCGCGATGAGGTGCGGCGGCAGGCTACCGGTCTGGAACTGATCGCTTCGGAGAATTTTGTTTCGGAAGCGGTGCTGGAAGCAATGGGCTCGGTGTTCACCAATAAATACGCGGAAGGCTATCCCGGCAAGCGTTACTACGGCGGCTGCGAAAATGTGGACCGCGTGGAACGGCTGGCGATTGAGCGCGCCACGCAACTTTTTGGCGCCGAACATGCCAACGTGCAATCGCATTCTGGAACGCAGGCCAACATTTCCGTCTATATGACGGCGCTGGAGCCGGGTGCAACCGTTCTGGGCATGAATTTGGCGCATGGCGGACACCTGACGCATGGGCACCCGCTGAATTTTTCGGGCAAGACTTACAAATTTGTGGCATACGGCGTGACGCAAGATACCGAGACGATTGATTACGACGAAATCGAGCGCTTGGCGCGCGAGCATCAGCCGAAGATGATTGTGGCGGGCGCGAGCGCTTACGCGCGGATCATTGATTTTCCGCGCATTGCGAACATCGCGCAGGCGGTGGGCGCGTTATTTTTTGTGGATATGGCGCATATCGCGGGACTGGTCGCCGCGGGCGTGCACCCCAGCCCGGTGCCCTATGCTGATTTCGTTTCCACCACCACGCACAAGACGTTGCGCGGGCCGCGCGGCGGGCTGGTGCTGTGCCGCGAAAAATACGCGAAGGATCTGGACCGGATTACCTTTCCGGGAGTGCAGGGCGGACCGCTTGAGCACATCATCGCGGCGAAGGCTGTGTGCTTGAAGGAAGCTGCGGCGCCTGATTTTCGCGCTTATCAGCAGCAGGTGGTGGCGAATGCCAAGTCGCTGGCCGCGGGATTGAGCGCGCGCGGATTCCGTATCGTTACCGGCGGCACTGACAATCATTTAATGCTGGTGGATATGCACTCGCGCGGAATTACCGGACGCGACGCGGAACTGGCGCTGGAACGTTCCGGCATGACAGTGAATAAAAACGCGATTCCCTTTGATCCGCTGCCGCCAATGAAGGCTGGCGGAATTCGCATCGGCACGCCGGCAGTGACCACGCGCGGCATGCGCGAACCTGAGATGGAAAAGATTGCTACGTGGATCGGTGAAGTGCTTACGCATCTGGGTGACGCTGCGATCGAACAGCGCGTGCGCGCGGAAGTTGCGTCGTTCGCGGCGCGATTTCCGCTTTATTCGCGGCGTCTGGAAGCTGCGGATGCAGTTGGCGCGCTACATTCGAAGGTTGCCGGCTAGGACTGCCCCTTCAGCGTTATTTCTTCCGTGCTTTTTGCCTCACCCGTGCCTTCACTAATTTTTTGATCAAAGCCATCGGGAGCGGCTTGTCCACCGGGAAATGAATGGTCCCTTTCGAGGTAGTGAAACCCTTGAGCTCTTTTTTGAACGCCGCGATGACGGCCGCGGTCGGGAACAGGCTGCAGTGGTCCTTGAAAGCGGCGTACCACAGCAGCGGACCATTGAATTCGAACGCGGGGATTCTATAGCTGATCGTTTCCGTAGCCCCGGGCGGCACGGCGGAGCGTATCGTCGAGCGCATCTGTTGCAATTGGCTTCGCGCGGGTTCGGGGACGCCGGCGAAGTATTCGTCCACATTTCGCGGGGCAGCTTTGGCGGCTTTCGCGGACCGATTCTTCGAGGTTGCGGATGGCATGAATTGTGCTCCCTCATGTTCGCCGCGTCGATCCGAGGCTGCAGAGCAAAACCGGCTGAGGCGAACGTCCGAGGTGCCAGATTAACCCAGTTGTCCCGTTGCGGGACAAATCCGCGAGCGGGCTGCCACGATTGACTCAGTCCCCTGCTTTAACTCGTGCCGGTGCCGCGCCGCACCGCGTGGCCGCATACCCGCTTTGGAAGCGGATTTGCGAGTGCATCTTACCGAGGGAATTGCCCATCATGAGCACCAGCTCGGCCGTGGAGGGAGTCGCTTGGCACCACACTCTGGAAGCCGCGAAAGATGAAGCGCGGCTGATTCAGGACTCCCTGCTGCCGGGCGGTACTTTGCGCGGAGATGCATTCGAAATCGCATTCCGCTTTGCGCCGCTGGGTGAAGTCGGGGGAGATTTCGCTGACTTTTTCACGCTGCCCAACGGCTTGGTGGGGTTGTACATGGGAGACGTGGTCGGCAAGGGGCTGATCGCGGCGATGTATGCCTCGCTGGTGATGGGCACGATCCGCGGGATCAACAAAACTGGCGAGGACACAGCTGCGGTGCTGGCCTTGCTGAATAAACGCCTCCGCGTGCGCCCAGTGCCGGGGCGTTTCAGTTCAATGATTTATGCGCTGTTCAACCCGGCCTCGGGCGAACTCAATTTTTCGAATGCGGGCGTGCCGCTACCGTTGCTCGTTTCCGACGACGGGTGCCGTTCGCTGGGCGAAGGTGGTTTTCCTTCAGGCATGTTCCCCGACGCATCTTACGACATCCATACCGTGCAGCTTTCACCGGGAGATGCCGTACTGTTTGCCACCGACGGCTTACACGAAATGCGCAACGCGCAGGGTGAGGATCTGAGCTGGGGAAAACTGGAAGAGATCTGGAAACAGTGCCGCTGCAAGTCGGCGGATGAATGCCTGGATTTTCTATTTGACGAGGTGCGCGCGTTTTCGGCGAGCAGCGGCAGCCATGACGACATCACGGCCGTGGTTTTGAAGGTGCCTGCATAGCCGCAGTCTCGCTGAGCCGGATGGCGCTCGGCTTTTCTCAGGCTAGCAATACCTGCAGCTCCGAAACGACGCCATCGCGAATGGCGAATGCGCGTACTGGTTTTTCGGCATGCGCATCCGGCGAAATGATGAAATAGGCTGCGTCTGGATAGTAGGCGCGCGCAACGTCAGTCCGCGACGGCTCATTCGCGCCCTGCGGATGCGAATGATAAATCCCCAACAAATGCAATCCGGCGCCGCGAATCTCTCGCATCAGTTGAAATAATTCCGCGGACGCAATCTCGTACTGCGTCGCGGGATCGCCAGCGACGTTGTGCGCGTGCAACACGCGCGTAATCACGCCTTCGCAACCGGCGAGCAGGCCGCAATGTTCACGTTCAGGTTGGGTCTGCGCGTGGGCCTGAAGCGCGAAGAGCACGCCGTCTTGAACTCGGATTACATTCCGCACGAGCACCAGTCTATCTCGCAACAAGCAGGGCGGGAAAAATGCTTGGGAGAAGCGTGCGAGGATATGCGTACGTCGCGACGCGCACGCGCGGGGGCTTGGCGAGCGCATTTCGCAGGCCATCACCCCCGATTTTTTGACGTTACGCCTTTTGCGCTTGGCGGCGGAGGAACGTTGGGACGTCCAAATCGTCGGCCGGGACTTCGTTCCTCACTTCGGCTACGTTGCGGCTGACTTGCTGGACGACGTTGGTTTGTTGCGGCGCGATGTTTCCGGCGGTGGGTTGCTCGCGCGACGCCTTCCACGTCTTCGGCAGATAGGAAGGCTTCTGCTGCGATTTGCGGCCGGCTACGTCGCGGAATCCCGCAGCGATTACGGTGATTTTCACGGACTCCTTCATTGCATCGTCCATCACGGCGCCGAAAATAATATTGGCATTCTCGTGGGCGGCTTTCTGGATGATGGATGAAGCTTCGTGAACTTCCTGCAGGCTAAGGCTAGACGAGCCGGTGATA
This sequence comes from uncultured Acidobacteriota bacterium, assembly GCA_963754275.1. Taxonomy (GTDB): domain Bacteria; phylum Acidobacteriota; class Terriglobia; order Acidiferrales; family UBA7541; genus Palsa-295. Next base: position 129,928 of record CAVWFO010000010.1, on the reverse strand, counting down.
TTGATCAGGATTCCCTGCGCGCCTTGGATGCAATTGTCTTCGAGCAGCGGGCTATTGATGGCGCGATTCGCGGCGTCAATGGCGCGATTGGAGCCGGAAGCGACCGCGGTGCCCATCACCGCGTAGCCTTGGCCGGACATAATCGTTTTCACGTCGGCGAAGTCACGGTTGATGATGCCCGGAATCGTGATGATGTCTGAAATGCCCTGCACCGCCTGACGCAAGATATCGTCGGCGATGCGGAACGCTTCGAAGAAGCTGGTGCCGTGCTCGACACAGTCCATGAGGCGTTCGTTGGGTATGACGATGACGGTATCCACGCAACCGATCAGTTCGCCGAGCGCTTGTTCGGCCTGCTCCATGCGGCGCTTGCCTTCGAACGCGAAGGGCTTCGTCGCGACAGCGACAGTGAGCGCGCCGAGTTCGCTGGCAAGATTCGCAACGACTGGAGCGGCGCCGCTGCCGGTGCCGCCGCCCAGACCCGCGGTGACGAACACCATGTCCGCGCCGTCGAGCGCTTCGAGAATTTTTTCAGTGTCCTCGAGCGCGGCTTTGCGGCCGACCTCGGGATTCGCTCCCGCGCCGAGTCCTTTGGTGAGCTTCGCGCCCAGTTGCAGTTTTACGGGCGCTTGCGACAATTTCAGCGCCTGCAAATCGGTATTGGCCGCGATGAATTCCACGCCTTCCACTTTCGCGCGGATCATGCGGTTGACGGCGTTGGAACCGCCGCCGCCCACGCCGATGACTTTTATTTTCGCTCCGTTGGTTGCTTCTTCTGCAAACGACACTCGCATTGCCGATTCTTTTTGCGCCATGCTTCCTCCCCAGTCTTTCCCCAATTTCGTTTTGTCCATCCGTTACTTGTTACGCCCCTGCAAACATGCTTTTCAACTTGCCCATCCAGCCGTTGGGACGAGATCCGCCGGCGCGCCTGGTTCGCGCGCCGTACAGAACCAGTCCAACGGCCGTTGAATACTCGGGCCGGGAAACTTCTTCGCTCATTCCGGCTAGCCCGCGCGGAGACGCGACGCGCACCGGTAGATTGAAAATTCGCTCGGCCAGTTCGCACAGGCCGCGTAATTGCGCGCCACCGCCGGTGAGCACGATGCCTGCGGGGATCAAGCCTTCGCCGCCGCCGCGACGAAGCTCGTCGCGGACCAACATCAATAGTTCGTGCGCGCGCGGCTCGACGATTTCTGAAAGCATACGCGAGAAAACTGTGCGCGGCGGCCGATCGCCGACGCTGGCGATTTCGATAGGCGAGTCTTCCGCCAGAAGTTCACGGAGTGCACAGGCGTGCAGGCGTTTTATTTTTTCCGCTTCGCTGCTGGGAGTGCGCAGGCCGACGGCGAGATCGTTGGTGAAATGATCGCCGCCCACTGGGACTGCCGCGGTGTGACGGACTACGCCACCCGCGAAGGCGACCATTTCGGTGGTGCCGCCGCCGATATCCAGCAGGCAGGCGCCGAGCTCGCGCTCGTCTTGCGTGAGACAGGCTTCGGCGGAAGCTAGCGGCTCAAGAACGGTGTCGTCCACGCGCACGCCGGCGCGATTAACTGCTGTGACGATATTTTGTGTGGCCGTGCCCGAGGTGGTGACGATGTGGACGTTTGCTTCGAGGCGCTGGCCGACCATGCCGATGGCGTCGCGGACATTATCTTGCGCGTCCAGCGAAAATTCCTGCGGGAGGACGTGCAGGACTTCGCGATCTTCCGGCAACTGCACGCCGCGGGCTGCTTCGATGGCGCGGCGCACGTCGTCGCGCTGCACATCGCGCGGGCGCGAACCTACGGTGATGCCGCCGCGGCTATTCACGCCGCGCACGTGCGTGCCGGCGACGCCGATCAATGCGGATTCCACGGGTACGCCGGTCAGCGCCTCGGCTTCTTCGACGGCGCGGCGAATCGAGCTGACCGCGAGATCGAGATTGACGATTTGACCTTTGCGCCAGCCTTTGGACTCGGCGGCGCCGAGTGCGGCGAATTTCACGCTGCCGTCGTCGTCCAGTTCGCCGATCAACGCGCAGGTTTTGGTGCTGCCGATGTCCAGCGCTACGATATGCCGTTCCTTCTTCGTCAAATCAAGTGCTCCTTAAAGATTGCGCTACGCTAAAACCTTCTTGCGCCGTCGCCGAAAACCAAAATCAAGCGCGCCGGCCTAAAGGCCGCCGCTACAAAAGCAAAACACTACTGCTGCGCGCTCACGTGCTTCGCAGAACTTTTTGCCGCGTTTTGTTGAGCGGCGCTCGATTTTGGTGGCGCCGATTTCGCCGGCGTCGTTTTTGCCGGCGCGGCCTTCGTTGACTTCGTGGGCGCAGCTACTTTCGGTGGTGCTCCCGACTTTGCCGGCGCAGCTGGATGCGGCGCAACCGCGTGCGGAGCTACGGCTGTAAACGGCGGCGGATCCTTTTTCATCGCCAGGATCGTGCGATCGGGATTGACGACTGCTTCGCCGTTGAAGCGCAGATCCACGGATTCGACGCGGCCTGCCGCGGCGCGCCACTGGCCAATGTCGTTCAGCACCGTCAAATATTTGCTTTGGAAATCGCTGTCGCCGAAATGGATGAGAATGGGCGCGTCTGTGTTGCCCCAACCGTCGTTCGCGGAGGCGCCGCCGGAGTTATTGGCAACCTGTAATCCAGAAATCGTGGCGCGCAGGTCTTTCGCTTCAGTGAGGTCCACTTCGCTCACTTGGTCCATCGCGCCGCCGCGCGCGGCTTCTACCTGCTGCGAAAATCCGGCGAACATTTGCATGCGCAGCTCGCGATCTTCGATGGGCATGTCCCCGCCCATGCCGGTGACCACTGGAAAATGGAAATTCCCTTTCAGTGGACGATCGAGAATTACGCCATGGACGTCAACGAGCGCGAGGCCACTGCCTTCGCGCAGGAACGCAATCGGTGTGCGTTCGGTGATTTCGACTTCGATGCGATTGGGAAGCGCGCGGCGGACGGTGGCCTGCTCGACCCAGGGAATTGTTTCGATCTGGCGGCGGCGTTCGTTCAGGGGAACGCGCAGGACACTGCGATTGCGGTCGGCGGAGAAAATTTCGAGGACGCGCCCGCGCGGCACGTATTGATTGCCCGTCACTTGCACCTGGTCGGAATGAATCAGCGCCATTTCCGGGGACGCCAGCAGGTAATGACCGAGCGCGTAGCTGGTGGCCGCAGCGGCGAGAGCGATCACACTCCAAAACGCGACGCGCAGATACGTCTTCCACGCCTTCTTGCCGAATTTGCGCCGCTTGATTTCCAGCGGCTTCTGCCGCCGGAGATACTTCGGCTCTTCGTCGGCCAGAACTTCCTGGGGGTAAGCGTCCGCGTCCATGGTTCTCAATTTTTCCAGAAAATTACCTCGTTCTCCAGTTCGATCCCGTAGGTGACGCGCACCCGCTCGCGCACTTCGTCAATCAGGCGCAGCATGTCCGCGCAGCTGGCGTTTGCGACGTTCACAAAAAAATTGGCGTGGCGGTCGCTGACCATTGCGTCGCCCACGCGATGACCCTTCAGGCCGAGTTCGTCAATCATGCGCCCGGCCGAGCCACCCGGTGGATTTTTGAATATGCAGCCAGCGCTTTTTTGGTTCAGCGGTTGGCTGGCGCGGCGCTTCTCGTTGCAAATTTTTATCCCCGCCAAAATTTCCTTGTAGGGTTTTGATGGCAGCTCCAGCTTCACGCGCAGCATGACGTCGTCTGGCGCGAATGAAGTATGGCGATAATCGAAACGAATGTCATCTCCGCGCAGAGTCTCCAGTTTGCCGGTGGAGGCGCGATAAAGCTCGACTTCGCGGACGTAGGAGCCAATTTGCGTGCCGTACGCGCCGGCATTCATGCGCAGCGCGCCGCCGACGCTGCCCGGAACGCCGATCAGGCCTTCCATACCGCCCAAATCGCGCTTCGCGCAAAAGGTGACCATGCCGCCGAGGTCGGCCGCAGCGTCAACGTAAGCGGCGTTTCCCTCGACGCGCATTCCGGGCTGCGAGGTGGGCAGATGCAGCACGACGTAAGGCAGCTCGCCATCGGCGATGAGCACATTGGTGCCACCGCCGAGAAAGCGGTGCGGGATATTTTCGTTTGCGAGCAGGTGCATCACGTCCGGGATGGTCTCGAATTTGCGCAGAAGCAGTTGGTCAGTCGGTGCCGCCGATGCCGAGAGATGTCTTCTCGCTGAGCGGCACGCTGGGACGCAGTTCCACACCAAGTTCTTGCAGGCGCGCGCCGAGTTTTTCGTTGATGCGCATTCAGTCTAGTCCACCACCGTCGTTGAAACTTTCGAGCCCAGTAGCATCGCGAGTTGATCGAGCGCGCGGCCCACGCTGCCCGCGCCTATCGTCAGCACCGCGTCGTGCGGGCGCGCCTCGCGCAACAGATATTCGATGGCCGCCTGCATTGTGCTGGTGAAGATGACGTTCTTGTGGCCGGCGCCGCGAATCGCTTCCGCCAGTTTTTCTCCGGTGATGTCCGGGATGGGCTCTTCGCCGGCCGCGTAGATGTCCGTCATCACGAGAATGTCGGCTTCGTTGAACGAGCGGCGAAAATCTCCCCAGAGATGCTGCGTGCGCGTGTAGCGATGCGGCTGGAAGAGCACCAGCAGCCGCTGATAGTCGCAACCGCGCGCCGCCGCGAGCGTGGCGCGGATTTCGGCGGGATGATGGCCGTAGTCGTCTATTAAGGTTACGCCGTTGAACGTGCCCTTGATTTCGAAGCGCCGGCCAACACCGGAAAATTTTGAAAGGCCCGCGCGAATCAGGTCCGCCGGAACATTCAGTGAGAGCGCGACGGCCGCAGCGGCGGCGGCATTGCTCACATTGTGAATTCCCGGCGGCGAAGGCAGATGGAAAATTCCCAAGTCGTCGCCATGATATTTCAGCCGGAATTCGCTGGCGAGGCCGCGCAGCTTGACCTCGCCGATCACCAAGTCCGCCTGGCTGGAGGTTCCATAGGTGATTACCGGGCGCTTCACGCGTGGCAGAATCGCTTGCACGTTCGGCTCGTCGAGGCACAAAATCACCGTGCCGTAGAATGGGACGCGATTGACGAACTGCAGAAATACGTCCTGAATTTCCTCGAGCGAGTGGTAATGGTCCAGATGCTCGCGGTCAATCGTCGTGACAACCGCAACCACCGGCGCGAGGAGCAGGAACGAGCGATCGCTTTCGTCCGCTTCGACGACCATGTATTCGCTCTGGCCGACGCGCGCGTTCGAACCAGCATGATTCACGCGCCCGCCGACGACAAACGTGGGATCGAGGCCGGCAGCCGCTAATACCGACGCGACCATCGAGGTCGTCGTCGTTTTTCCGTGCGCGCCTGCCACCGCGATGCCGTATTTCAGGCGCATCAGTTCCGCGAGCATTTCCGCGCGTGGGATCACGGGAATTTTCAGCAGATGCGCCTCGACTACTTCTACATTATCAGTGCGCACGGCCGACGAAATCACCACCACGTGCGCGCCGTGGACATTTTCCGCCTGGTGGCCTTCGAAAATGCTGGCGCCAAGCTTGCGCAGGCGCTCGGTGACCGGCGTCTGCTTCAAATCGGAGCCGGAAACCGCGTAGCCGCTGGAGAGCAGGACTTCGGCGATGCCGGACATCCCGCTGCCGCCGATGCCGATTAGATGAATGCGTTGAAAATTGCGAAAAGCGTTCATGCGCGCACCAGCCCTTCGAGCAGGTCCACAATATCTTCCACCGCGCGCGGACGAGCCAAACGCCGCGCCTGCTCTTCCATTTCCGTGATTCTCCGGGGCTGGTCCAGGAGGGTAAAAATTTCCTTCGTCAAACGATCGGGCGTGAGTTCCGTCTGCGGCAGCAGGCGAGCGGCGCCTGCGTTCTGCATGGCTTCGGCATTGCGCGTTTGATGTGCGTCAGTGGCCGCGCCGAAAGGGATGAAGATGGCGGCACGACCGGCGGCGGCAACTTCGGCCGTCGTGATCGCGCCCGAACGGCAGAGAATCAAATCCGCCTGGGCAAAACGCTCCGCCATATTCTCGATGAAGGGCACAACCTCCGCTCGGAATTCGCGTCGCGCATAAGCCACGCGCACAGCATTATAATCGCGTTCACCAGTCTGATGCACGATGAAAAGCTGATTTTTTCGCGACGCTAATACGTCGAGCGAGTCAACGACGGCGCGATTGATGGGCAATGCACCGCGACTGCCGCCGGTAATGAGGATGTTGAAGGGCTCGCGATGCTCTTTGCGCGAGATGGAGAAGAATTCGCGGCGCACGGGAATGCCGGTGGCGACGGCTCGATCGCCAAAACGCTTGGCGGTGTCCGCGAAACCGCAGGCGACGCGGCTCGCGAGGCTGGCGAGCACGCGATTGGTGAAGCCCGGCTCGACGTTTGGCTCGAAAATCATGGTCGGGACGCCGTGCAAGCGCGCAGTGAGGATCATCGGACCTGATGCGTAGCCGCCGACGCCGAACGCCGCATTGAAGTGATGCCGCTGCACAATTCTCTCCGAGTCCCAGAGCCCCGCGGGAAGCATCGCCAGGTTGCGCGCGAGCTTTGCGCCGCCCATACCTTTCAGGCCCGCTGCGCGAATGGTTTCGAGCGGCAGGCCGGCCTGCGGCACCAGACGCGATTCCATTCCGGCTTCGGTTCCCACTAGCACGACGTTGCGCACTCCTTCAGGCTCGCGCCGGAGCCATTCCCGCGCGACAGCGATGGCGGGGAATACGTGGCCGCCGGTGCCGCCGCCCGCGATCAGCAGACTTTTTTTATCCGCGCCACCAGTAGCGACGGTGGCGCTGGCATTTTGCGTCACGTCTCGTCCGCGTGCTGACTGATATTCAGGAGCACGCCCGTTGCCAACAGCATGCTGAACAGGCTCGAGCCGCCATAACTGATGAACGGCAGCGGGATGCCTTTGGTCGGCATCAATCCGAGCACGACACTTAAATTGATCAGCGCCTGGCCAACGACCATGGTCGTGATTCCGAGGCCGAGAAATTTGCCAAAATCGTCCGGCGCCTTCATCGCGGCGACGAAACCGCGCCAGCCGTACACCGCAAAAAGCCCCAGCACGATCACCGCGCCGATGAATCCGATTTCTTCGCAAATGATCGCGTAGATGAAATCGGTGTGCGCTTCCGGCAGGAAGAATAGTTTCTGGTGGCTTTCCATCAGGCCGACACCGCTCATTCCTCCCGAGCCCACTGCGATCAATGATTGGAGCAATTGGAAGCCGGCGCCTTTGGGATCGAGTTCGGGATGCCGGAACGCTTCGAAGCGCGCCAGGCGATACGGCACGCGGACGATCAATAGATAAATTACGGGAATGGCGCCCAGCACCGTACCGCCGATGTATTTCAGCGAAAGCCCGGCGACGAAAAGCATGGCGATCGCGATCACCAGGATCATGAACGCGGTGCCCATGTCCGGCTCTTTCACCACCAGCGCGGCCATCATTAAGGTAACGCCCATCGCGGGAGCCAGAGTGTGCAGCGGATCGTTCACGCCGAAATTTCTGGGCACGCGCCTCAATTCCAGGAGCCAGGCGAGATAGACAATCAGGGCGAGCTTAGCCATTTCCGACGGCTGAAAACTGAAAGGGCCCATGCGGAACCAGCGATGCGTCTGGTGCGAACGGTCCAGGAAAAACACGCAGACCAGCAGCACGAACGTGACGGCCAGGCCGGTGAAAACCACGCGCGGCTGGCGCAGCTTGTGATAGTCCATGTTCATCAGGTAGAACATTCCGGCGATGCCCAGCACGACGTAAATCAACTGGCGCAGCAGGAAAATGTAGCCGGCGCCGAATTGTTCGCTCGCGGTCATGGCCGAGGCGCTGAAGACCATAACTGCGCCGATCAGGCAGAGCGCGAGCGTTACGCCGAATAATTTCTTGTCTGGTTGCAAACTTCTTGGCATTGCTATCCTTTCGCTTCTACCGGTTGTCCGCGAGCGATGGCGGCTCGTGCGTCGCTGCGCCGGAGGCGGATTGATTTTCGCGGCGCGCTACTAATTCCTTGAACGCGCGGCCGCGTTGTTCGTAATTCTCAAATTGATCGAAGCTCGAGCATGCTGGTGCGAGCAACACGGTATCGCCGGGCCGCGCTGTTTCCATGGCCAGTTGCATCGCGCGTTCGAGCGTTCCGGCTTGACGGATTTCCACGGCGCCTTCCAGATCGGTGGCAATTTTCGGTGCGGCTTCGCCAATCAACAACGCAACGCGCGCGCGTTGGTGCAGCAGTTCGCGGAGAGGCGTGTATGGGCTGCCTTTATCTTTGCCTCCGAGGATCACTACGAGCGGGCCGGGAAACGCTTCGACGGCTTTTACGGCTGCATCCACGTTGGTGGCCTTGGAATCGTTATAAAACTGCACGCCGGAAATTTCGCCGGCGAATTCCAGGCGATGTTCGACGCCACGAAAAGATTTCACGCCGCTGGCGATGGCTGCGGGAGTTGCGCCTGCAAGGTACGCAGCCGCGCATGCCGCCAAAACGTTTTCGACGTTGTGTTCACCGCGCAGCGGAATCTGGTCGCGGCGCGCGAGCACGGCTTCGGAGCCTTCATTGCGAAAAACGATTTCGTTGTCGCGCAAAAATGCGCCGGTGGCGACACGTTTCTGACGGCTGAACCAGAAAATATGCGGCTTTGCCGGCATACGTTTGGTGATTTCGGGATCATCGGCGTTCAGCACGGCCATATCGCGCTCCAGCTGATTTTCGAACATGCGCATTTTGGCGTGGGCGTATTCTTCGAATGTTCCGTGGCGGTCGAGATGGTCGGGAGTGAGATTGAGCAGCACGCCGATTTCCGGGCGGAATTTGTCAATCGTTTCCAGTTGAAAGCTGCTGATTTCAGCGACCGTCACGGCCGGGTCGGTGGACCGTTCCACCAACGCGAGCAACGGCGTGCCGATATTGCCGCCAACCAGGGTGGGAATGTTCGATGTTTGCAAAATGTGCGCGAGGAGCGCGGTCGTGGTGGTCTTGCCGTTCGAGCCGGTGATGGCGACCAGCTTGCCGCGCAGAAAACGCCAGGCGAGTTCGATTTCGCTCCAGACTGGGATGCCGCTCTTGCGCGCGAGTTCCAGCGGCGGGAGGTTTGCCGGCACGCCCGGACTGACTACGATCAAATCCTGTTCGAGGAAACTTGCGTCAACATGTCCTCCGAGTTCCAGCTTCACACCTGCAGAGCGGAGTTGCGCGGCGGTTTCGGCGAGTTCTGATTCCGGGCGCTCGTCCGTCGCGGTGACTGTTGCGCCGTAGCCTGCGCTGAAGAGCGACGTGACTACGCCCGTGCGTGCGAGGCCTACGACCAGCACGCGTTTGCCCGATAGATCGAAGCCCAATCGCAACTTATTCCCTCACGTCAAATTCTGATATAGCTCACGCCCGGCGCAAGCGTCCCGCTCAACGCAATTTCAGCGTCGTCAGCGAAAACAGTGCGAAGACCAGCGCCACAATCCAGAAGCGCACGATGATTTTCGATTCGCTCCAGCCCAGCAGCTCGAAATGATGATGCAGCGGCGCCATGCGGAAGACGCGCTTGCCCGTTAGCTTGAACGAGCCGACCTGAATGATCACCGAGAGCGCCTCCAGCACGAAGACACCGCCAATCGAAAGCAGCAAGATTTCCTGCTTGATGATCACCGCGACCGTGCCGATCGCGCCGCCCAGGGCGAGCGAGCCCACATCGCCCATGAACATTTCCGCGGGATGCGCGTTGTACCAAAGAAAACCGAGCGACGCGCCGGCGAGCGAGCCGCAGAAAATTACCAGCTCCCCGGCATCGGGAATTTTCTGCAAATCGAGGTAATCCGCGAATTTCGCGTTGCTGGAAAGGTAGGTGAGCACGGTGAGCGCCGTGGCGGAAACCAGCACGCAGCCGATGGCCAGGCCGTCCAGGCCGTCAGTCAGATTCACCGCATTCGAGCACCCTACGATCACCAGCACCAAAAACAAAACGAACGGCGCGTACGCCAGCGGCCAGAAATACGGATGATCGAAGAGCGATGAGATCACCAGGCTCGGATGCAAGCGCTTGAAAAACGGCACGCTGAGCTGCATCGAGTACTCGCCCTGGGTTTGCAGCGAGACCAGTACCACGCCCACCAGCACGCAAGTGAGCACTTGCAGGGAAAATTTCGCGCGCGGCGTGAGGCCCAGATTTCTGCGGCGCACCACTTTGTTGTAATCGTCCACGAAGCCAATGGTGCCGAATGCGAGCGTCGCGCCCATGGCCAGCAGCACGTAGGCGTTGCGCAGATCGGCCCACAGCAATGTGGGAATCACGATTGCGGCGACGATCAATACGCCGCCCATCGTCGGAGTGCCGGCTTTTTTTTGATGGCCCTTGGGGCCTTCTTCGCGAATGTATTGCTTCACTTGCAAATCGCGCAGGCGCTCGATGACCCACGGGCCGAGCAGCAGCGAGAGCAGCAGCGCGCTGGTGCTGGCCATCGCGGTGCGCACGGTGATGTAGCGGAACACGTTGAGCGCGCTGATGTGCGGCCGCAGCAGGTAGAAGAATAGATAGTAGAGCATCTAGCGTTGGCCCTTTGGCTGCGTCGCGGCATGCTCTTCATCGGCCTGTGCGTTGCTGCGTGCGTGACATGCGTCAATCGCTTCCAGAATTTTTTCCATTTTGACGCCGCGGGAGCCTTTCAGGAGTAGCAGGTCGTCCGGCTTCATAAAGGACGCGAGAAATTCTCCGGCTTCCGCTGAATTCTGGAAAAATTTCGCGTGGTCTTGCGGATGGCCGGCTGCTACGGCGGCTTTCACGAATTCTTCGGCTGGGCCTTGCACGCCGACGATCCAGTCAATCTTGCGCGTGCCGGCTATGTGGCGGCCGCACTCGCGATGCAGCTCCGGTGCGGACTCGCCCAGCTCTCGCATTTCACCTGCAGCCAGAATGCGGCGCGAAAATCCTGGCGTCGCGGCGAGTAGTTCCGCAAGCGCGTTCAGGGCCGTGGGGCTGGAGTTGTAACTGTCATTGATCACTGTAAAGCCTTCTGCGAACTTCACGACTTCGCCGCGTTTGTCCGCCGGCTGCAGCTGCGGGAACACGCGTTGCGCGTCTTCTGCGCCGATGGCCCAAACGCTTGCGGCTGCCAGCGCCGCGACGGCATTCATCACGTTGTGGCGACCGATCAGCGGCAGCTCGAGCCGCGCGCGTCCTGCGGGCGAGACGAAATCAAATGCGGAGCCGCTGACGCCGCGCTCTTCGATTTTCTCCGCGCGAAATTCCGCGCGCGCGCCGCGGCCACCGGCCGTGCCAGCGCTGTCGCCAGAGCCTGTGCTAAACCAGAGCACCGGCCCGCGGGCCACTTCTGCAAATCGCTCGACGCGCTCGTCATCCGCGTTCAGCACCGCGGTCGCGTGCGGCCACGCCAAGTTTTCGATCAGCTCGCGCTCCGCGAGCGCGATCTCGTCAATCGAAGAAAAAAACTCCAGATGCTCGACTGCGATCCGCGTGATCACGCCCACATCCGGCGGCGCGATGCGCGCGAGACGCGCGAGCTCGCCGCGATGCGACATGCCCATCTCGATCACCGCCGCGTCGTGCTCGTCACTTAATTTCAGCAGCGTCAGTGGCAACCCATATTCGTTGTTCAAATTTCCCTGGGTCTTCAATACGCGGAACCGCGCGGCCACCAGCGCCGCAAGGATTTCTTTGGTGGTCGTCTTTCCCACCGAACCCGCCACGCCGCCGATTTTTCTTCCCGGCTTCGCGGCGCGCCAGAGAGCGCATGCGCGCGAGGCCAGGCGGTGCAGCGCGTCGAGCGTGTCGTCCACTGCAAATAGCTTTCCGCGGATTTCTTCCGTGTACTGCGCGAATCTGCCGCGTGCCACGAGGCCAGCTGAGGCGCCCGCAGCCAAAGCCGCAGCCACGTGATCGTGTCCGTCGTGACTCGGTCCGTGTATGGCGATGAACAGTTCTCCAGGATGAATCGTGCGAGAATCAATCGAGACGCCGGCCAGCCCGGCCAAGGTGTCAAGGCGCGCGGGAGCCGCGACACCCAGAGCTTCAGCCACTTGAGCAACGGTCCACCGCATTGCGTTTCCCCTGGACTGGGCTTCACTCTCAAGCTTGGACTCTCGAAAGTGCTCAATTTCGCTGCCGAAATCTGCCGCTATTTCATGGCCTGTTTCTTGCCAAACCCGCGCTTACGCAAAATGGCGCGCGCTTTTTCGCGATCGTCAAATTCGTAGGTGCGGTCGCGCAAAATTTGATAATTCTCATGACCTTTTCCGGCGAGCAGCACGATGTCTCCGGCTTTCGCTTCATCAATCGCCATTTCCAGCGCCGCGTCGCGGTCCGGTTCGATGCGGTACTGCGCATTCACTTTTTGCAATCCGACGACCACATCGTTAATTATCAGCAGCGGGTCTTCGCTGCGCGGATTATCGCTGGTAAGAATCACGAGGTCGCTGAGCGAGCCTGCTGCTTCACCCATTGGAGGACGCGTCGAGCGGTCGCGTTCCCCGCCCGCGCCGAATAAAGTGATGATTCTTCCCGCGGGGTTCAGCTCGCGTGCTGTCGAGATCAAATTGCGCAACGCGTCGTCCGCATGCGCGTAGTCCACGACGACCAGGAATGGCTGGCCTTCATCAATGCGTTCGAAACGGCCGGGAACCTGTTCCAGATCGGCGATGCCCTGTTCGATTTTTGCCGCCGGCACATTCAGGGCAAGAGCTGCACCGATCGCGGCAAGGATGTTGTACACGTTGATCCGGCCCACCAGAGATGAACGCACTTCGATTTTTCCCGCCGGGGTCTGCGCAGTAAATTCAAGGCCCGAAAAGCTCAGCGTAAATTTTCTGGCGGTCAGGTCGGCCGATTCGTTCAATCCGTAGGTCAGCGTGCGCTTTGCCAACGCTTGCAGGCGCGCCGCGTACGGGTCGTCAATATTAATGACCGCCACATCCGGTGCGCCGGCGCCGGTCCCCGCAAACAGCAGGCGCTTCGCTTCGAAATATTCCTCGAACGTCTTGTGAAAATTCAGGTGGTCGCGGGTGAGATTGGTGAAGATTGCAACCGCGAAGTGGCAGCCCCATACGCGATCCATCACCAACGAATGCGAACTGACTTCCAGCACTGCGCCCGTGCCGCCTGCGTCGCGCACCTCGGCGAACATCTCCTGCAGGTCGAGCGATTCCGGCGTGGTGTTCTTCGCCGGGCGGCTGCCGCGTGGCGTCTGGTAGCCGGTGGTGCCGATGCGCCCGGTCTTCCATCCCGCGGCGTGCAAGATCGAATCGAGGATAAATGTGATGGTGGTTTTGCCGTTCGTTCCGGTGACGCCCGCAAGCTGCAACGCGTCCGCCGGATGGCCATAAAAATTTGCGCCTGCTAGAGCCATAGCTTTGCGTTCCGTTCCGGGCGCCACTTCGATCCAGGTGATATCGCTCGAAGTATTCGCGGGCCGCGGATTCGGGCTGGCGATCGCCGTCGCGCCGCGCGCGATGGCATCGGCGACAAACTCGTTGCCGTCTGTTTTTGTTCCGGGCATGGCGAAGAACAGCGTACCGGCGGCAACCTTGCGGCTGTCGCACGCGACTGCTGCGATGCGCACGCGCGTGCCGCCCGTCACACGAACGCCTTCAATTCCGGCTATCACTTCCGACAATTCCATTTCCATCCCTGCGCGCTTTTTCTGTCGCCGCGTTGCTGATTGCACTTTCGGGCCGCCTTCCACTACGGATTTCAATGCACATTCCTCTGCGAACTCCCTGCCAGGGCCACGGGCCGCGATGTCGGTGAAGTAGCCGGCTCCATTTGTGCCGCGGCGCGTCCAAAACGCACCGTCACCGTGCTGCCGCGCATCACGCGCGTGCTAGCCTCCGGTGATTGTTCGAGAGCAACTCCACTGCCAAGCAGCGAAGGGATCAATCCGAGCCGCGAACAAGTCTCAGTGACCCCGCGCACGCTTTGCCCTGAAAAATCCGGAACCTCAACGGCATCTTCTTCACTGAACGCCATCGTGGGTGCCCCGCCATTCGCTTCTTTAGCCGCGAGCTGATTCTCCGCCTGATCTTTTTTTGCTACGACGTCTTTAAAGCGCGCGACATTTTCCTGGTTCGCGGCTTCATGGTTCGCCGCCGCCTGATTCGCATCCGCGCTGAATTTTTCAACTCCCGGCACCTGCGTCGGCTGCCCGTTCTTCGCGGTTTCGGTGCCCGCGGGCGCGGTCATCGGCACATCATGCGCCACGTCGAGGTACGCCAGGACCTGCTCGGCGATGCGTTTGAAAACCGGGCCGCCCACTTCTCCGCCGTGATGTGCGCCGACGGGCGAATCCAGAACCACTAAAATGGTCACCGCGGGATCGTTCACCGGAGCGAAGCCCACGAACGAAGCGACGTACTGATTCGGCGAATAACGGCCCGTTTTAGGATCAATCTTCTGCGCTGTGCCGGATTTTCCGGCGGCCGTGTAGCCATTCAGCGCGGCTGGTCTGCCGGTGCCGCCACCGAGCAGCACGCCCTCCATCATTTCGCGGACGGTCGCAGCGGTCCGCGCGTCGGTGACTTGTTGCGGTTCGGCACGCGCAGGCAACGTCACCAGCGCGTCGCCGCGAATTTCCTGCACGATGTGAGGGCGATACAGCGTGCCGCCATTCGCGATGGCCGAAATCGCGGAAATAATCTGCACTGGCGTCACGCTGACTTCCTGCCCGATCGCGACAGACCCTATCGAACTGGCAGTCCAATTTTCCAGCGGACGCAAGAGGCCGCGATTTTCTCCGGGCAACTCGATTCCGGTGAGCTGGCCGATTCCAAATCTGCGCATCGTGTCGTAGAAACGTGGCGCGCCCAGGCTCAGCGCGATCTTGATCGAGCCCACATCGCTGGAATGCGCCAGCACGTCGCGCACGCTCAACACACCGAAGGGATGCCAATCGTGAATCAGGCGTCCGGCCACCTGAATCGAGCCCATCTGGCAATCCACCAGCGCATCGGGATTGGTCACGCGATTCTCAATCGCGCCGGTCATGGTAATGACCTTGAATGTCGAGCCAGGCTCGTAGGCCGCCGTCACCGCACGGTCATTGCGCACTTCGTCGGAAAATTTTCCAGCGTCGTTGGAATCGAACACCGGGTTGTTCGCCACCGCCAACAGCGCGCCGTTCGAGGGATCTTGAATCACCACCGTGCCGTGCAGAGCGTGTGATTCCTCCATCGCGCGCGCCAGCTCTTTTTCCGCGATGTACTGAATGGTTTCATCAATCGTCAGCACCACGCTCGCGCCAGGATCGGCCGCCGATTCTCGCCGGTCGTAAAATCGGCGCTTGCCGTCGGCCATCAGCATCACGCGCCCCGGCCGGCCGCGAATTTGTTTATCGAGTTCGTGCTCGATGCCGCCCATGCCCTTTTCGTCCGTATCCACCCAGCCCAGCACGTGCGCCAATAAATCGTGCTCGGGATAAACGCGCCGGTTTTCTTTTTCGAAGAACACGCCCTTCAAATTCATTTCGTCAATGCGCTCGACGGTTTCCGGCGAAAGTTTCTTGGCCAGGCGCACCGGCTTGCTGGAATCATTAATTCTGGTTTCCAAATCTTCGGCGGGGATGTCCAGGACGCGCGAAAGCAGCCGCGCGACCATCTCGGGATCTTTAATATCGGTGGGGTCCGCGAAAACCGAGTCCATGGGAATGCTGACGGCCAGCTCCCGGCCTTTGCGGTCGTAGATCACGCCGCGCATGGGACTGATTTCAAATATGCGCTGTTGCTGATGCTGGGCTTTTGCGAAGTATTCGCTATAGCAGAAGAGCTGGAGGTAACTCAGGCGGGCCAGCACCGCCGCCATCCAAACCACCGCCACGACCCAGACCACCAACCAGCGGAGACGCGGGCTGCGCTGCTCCATGGATTCCGCCCTAACTTGCGAGAAACTTTGCCCGGCCAATGTTCACGTCGCTTCGCCGGAGTGGCCCTCTGCAACGGCCCGCCAGAAATTCATCAACCGGATTTTCAGGGCCGCTGCGGCTGGACCACCGCGCGCGCCTCAGCCAACACGGCTTCGCTCGGACCGTCCGCCGGCATGGCCTGGCCCGGCACCGAAACTGTCAATCCCAATTCGTTGCGCGCGATGCCGTCCACACGGCCCGGCGCCTTCAGCGTGGCCACTTCCACGTGCAGTTGCTGATTCAATTGCGCGGACTGGGCGCGCAACGCGGAAAGCTGTTCGACTTGATACTGCAACTGAATGCACGCGAAATGCTGCCAGGCATAAAACAGCAGGCACGCCGCCATCGCACCACCCGCAGCGACGCGCCGCCAGAAATCCTGCAGACGCGCGGGCGCCATGCTGCGCACCAGCCGCGAATTATCGATTCTCTTAACCGTGTAATATTCAGTCATCAGCAAACGTGCGGCGCCGTGCGTTGCTCGTCGAAACGAGTTTCCGCCGTCGCCACCCTCTCGATTACGCGCATCTTCGCGCTGCGCGACCGCGGATTACTTGCGATTTCCGGGTCGCCGGGCTGGATCACTTTTTTGGTGAGTATGCGAAATCCCTCGTGCGAAAGCCGCTGGAAGGCGTGCTTCACCAGACGGTCCTCGATCGAGTGATAACTGAGGACGATCAACCGTCCTCCTAGATTTAAAGTGGCAGGGGTACGCGAAAGAAACTGCCCGAGTTCCTCCTCTTCTCGATTCACCGCTGTCCGCAGCGCCAGAAACGTTTTTGTCGCGGGATGCAGTCTCTGCCTTCCCCTTGCTTTTCGTCCCCCTGCCACAACCGTTGCCAGGTGTTCGGTGTCGCGTATAGGCCGCGCCCGTACGATCGCCCTGGCGATTCTGCGTGAATCTCTCTCCTCCGCGTTCTGGAAGAGAAGATCGGCCAGTTCTTTCTCCGGCCACTGATTCACAATTTCGTCCGCTGTCAGCGGGTTATCGGGATTCATGCGCATGTCGAGAGGCCCGGCCCAGCGGAAAGAAAATCCGCGTTCAGGGCTGTCCAGCTCGAGGCTCGAAATCCCCAGATCGGCGATGACTCCGTCGAACAGCGGCAAATGATTCGCTGCCGCCACTTCGCCGATCTTCGAAAATTCCGCGTGCACCAGAATCACCTGCCGCTCGTGCGGCCCCAGCCGCTCCCGCGCGATTTCCAAAGCTCGCGGGTCGCGATCCAACCCCAAAACTTTTCCTGTAGTCAGCTGCCTGGCGATTTCTAAAATATGGCCGCCAGTGCCGACCGTTACATCCGCATACGCCCCTTCGGGCCGAATACGCAGCCACTCCAAAATCTCGGCCAACAGAACCGGCGTATGCAGTACGGTCAAAACTTAAATGCCCAGATCGTCCAGTGCCTTTTCGTCTTCCGCCGTCATCGGATTACGGTTCATTTGATCCAGGAACCGGCTATGATTCCAGACTTCCAGGTACGTCAACTGCCCCTGAACGTCCACTTCCCCTTTCATTTCGGCCGATTCTCTGAGTACAGGTGGAATCAGAATGCGCCCCGAGCCATCCACCTCGACCACTTGACCGTAATAATTCGTGCGCGATAGAAATTTTTGTTTTGCCGCGTTGTGCGAAGAAAGCTTCGCCAGCTTCTTTTCGATTTCTTCCCAGGCTTTCAGGGGATAGATGGTGGCGCGATCGCCCTTGGTTGATGTGACGTAGAACTTTGTGCCGCTCTTGCGCAGGTCGGCCAGAAAGTCGGCGGGAATTTTCAGCCGGCCTTTCTCGTCCACCGTCGCTAGATAATTGCCCCGCAGCATCAAAGCCCTCGAACAGCCCGCCCGGCGTGTGCGTCTTTAGAATCACTCGCTGGTTCGCCCCTGCTGTCGTCGTGTTTCTAAATGGAACTGCTTGTTTCTGGATCTGGATTCGCCACTACTTGCTGCTGGGTTCGCCGATTGCTTTTAGGATCGCCACCGCCCTACACTCGCTGCCAACTTCTACCACTCTGCGCCACTTCTTCCCACTTTGTGCCCTGATTGTAGATAGCTTCGCAAACATGTCAAGCGGAATTCTTCTGGAAATGGAAAATATTTGTGGATTTTCGGAGGCGCGCGAAGAGTTCTTGTGGTGCTTGCAGCGCAAACCACAATTACTAGGGGATGCGGCAGCAACGACTCATAGCGCTAGTCTTCGCGTTGCAGAAAAAAATTCCAAAATGTTTTGTAACAGTTAACATCCGCCAAAAAAATTTGTTAACTGAAGGTTTCGCGCACCCCTCTCCCCCTGATTTGAATCTTGGGGCGCGATGAGGCGTGGCTCAGCAGCTAAAGCGATGTCGCGGAATTGTGTGCTGCGGAATGTGGGTGCGGGGCGGCTGGTGAGCGATAGCGCTGCGCCGGATGACACGCCAATTAAGCACCCCATCCGACGCAGATCGTCGGGCCGGGCTTAAGAAAGCTGCAGCACTTCGCTGACGTCGGCCATGATTGCGGCGGCGGTCGGCTCGGTTAGGCCGCCGGCTAGAGTTGTCGGCACGCCGCGCGCTTCGACGTCCACGCGATACGAGATGGGCCCGAGTTTTTGAACTGCCCAGTTCATCCCGGCGACTACGTTTTGCTGGCCGCTGCTGGGGTGGCCATCAGCCACAAGAATCACGTCACCGGCAGCCTGACGCACGTGGTTGCACACGATTACGCGGTGAATGGCGTCCTTCGGGATCGTGTTGCCGTTCACCTCGACGCCGTTTTTCGAGACGCGGAATTTCGCGGGCGTGCGGTAGAGCGTCGCTTGCTTCGAGTGCTCAGCAGGTACATCGCGCCGTACACGAAGCCGGCGGCGAGCACCCCGTAGATGAAACCCGTCGAAAGCGCGATCAACACCAGCAGACCGCCTGGAATCGCTACAAGTAGCCATGGAGCCGGGACCTTCTCAGGGATCGCGGAGATTTCCGTTGCGTCGCCCATTTGTTGCGTTTCATATCCTGGCATGTTGTTTCTCCCCTTTCCCGCCGTAGCGGCCCGCCCTTCGTATTTGCGCAGTGGCCGTCCGGTTCCCCGTGAAGCGTCGTCGCCGCCCGTTGTCGAAGCATGAAGTCGCGGCACCCGGACGGCGCGGCGCGCGGTCCCCGCGCCGTTCGCCGCACCTCCCGACCGCTGACATTCACTACGCTATGCGTAGAAGCAGAGCGAAAACCGTCATCATGGGTATCTTCGGGGAGTTTTGCAGGAGTTCAACGGCTTCGGTCGGCTTGCTGCGTGAGGAATCTCGAGCCGGAGATCGAACGGGGTTTATCAACGGATGCCGAAAAAAATCCCCGGCCGGTATGGGGGTACCGGCCGGGGCGGACATCTGATGCCTCTGGGTGGCTTGCTTCCAGCGTCTGCCAGGGCGCCGGAATAACTGCCATGCGAACCCAATCTAAAGAATCAGCCGAAACAACACAATAATGTAAAAGGATTACGGCCGGATTTGGTAGCGCCGGCGTCCCGCCGGCTCATTTCTAGCGCTCGACTCCACAGAAACCCAGCGAATCCAAGAGCGATTTAGAGATTAGGGATTGGACGGGTTGCGCACGGAATCAAGGCCACGTAGCACGGATTGTTCGTCCGGGCTCAGACCTTGCATGAATCGCGGATCATTCAGCGCGGCTTGGCGGTCGGCCGGGCTCATCTGCTGCAGCGTGTGCAGACGCCCGGTGACCACCTGCTTGCGGTCTGGCGACATCTGCTGCCATTTCGGCAGCAGCGTGCGCTGCACGTATTGGCGCTGCTCTGGAGACATGCGCTGCCAGTTTTGGTAGCTGTGCTCGACGCGGTCGCGCTCCGCGGGCGAAAGGCTGTTGTACCGCTGCAAGTTCTGGCGGATCTGCTGTTGCCTTTCCGGAGGCAAGCTGCGGAAGCGCTCATTATTCTGCAAAAAATGTTCCTGCTGCTGCGGAGACATTTGGCCCAGCCGCTGCACCCACTGACCGGGCAACTTCGCCTGGCCCTGTCCGTTTGCGCCGGGACGCCCATTCGAAGGCGCGTTGGTTCCCTGCCCCGGCGCACCATTAGGATTCGTCGGTGGGCGATAGCTATTGCCGTTATAGCCGTTCGGATGTTGGCCGCTCTGGTAAGCGCCGCCCGGGCCAGCGGCACTGCCGTTGGGGTGATTCGCGTTCCCGCCCTGATTGCCGGCCGGATTTCCATAGGGGTGTGCGCCGGATTCCTGCGAATGATATTGCGTATGGTTCTGCGGAGGATGCGCGGGTGGATGCGCTGCTTGCACGTGCTGTTGCCGGAACGGCCGCCCTGCGTACATGCTTCGTCCGCCGTACATGCCCCGACCGCGATAAGGCCGCTGCGCCGACGCAGGCTGCGCGCTCAGCAACAGCAGAGGCGCGAGAAGCAGCCCCATCGCCAGCGCGAATAATCTCCTGCGGGAACGCATTTTCATGTCACCGTTATTCGACTGCGATTCTTCGGCCAACCCGTCAGCTTACTCTTCGGTTGCGGGAGGCTGATTGCTCGCCGGATTCACCGGCTGCGCTTGCTGATCCGCGGGCGCCGCCGCATCCACCGGCACTTCGGACAACGCATCGAACTTGCTCAGCACGTCGTAATTCTCGAGCACGCCCAGATCCTTGATCGCTTCGAAATCCTGCTGCTCGGTGCCCGCTGCGCTTCCCTCGCGCGGCGGCAGCTTCGCCATCCACACGCTCAGCGCGAGCAGCAGCGTCATCGCGAATGCCAGCCGGGGCTGCGGCACAAACCAACCGAGCCAGCCGCGCCGCGGCTCTTCCGCAATGCGCGCGCGAATCCGCGCATCGAAACCGAGCGAGGGCTCGACCAGCGGCACTTCATCTAGGACGCCCCACAGCTTGCGAAAATCTTCCGCGCGCTGGTGGCAGGCGCTACACGCGGCCAGGTGCTCTTCCACCTCGTGCCGGTCCGCGGAATTCGCCCGCCGATCCAGATAAGCGATCAATTGTTTGGATACTTCTTCACACTTCTTCATGATGGCCGTCCTTCCCCTGCGCGATGCGCCACCGGCTGGGACACAAGTGGGGCCAGCTGCACTCGCAAGGTCTCGTAAGCGCGAAATAAAAGTGATTTCAACGCGCTTTCCGAGCATTCCAAAATTTTGGCGATTTCGCCGTAGTCCATTTCTTCGTATTTATGCAGCAGCACCGCGACGCGCTGCTTTTCCGGCAGCGCCATGATAGCGCGGCGGATAAATTCGGAGCGGTCGCGCTCGATCATTTTTTCGTCAATGCGCAATTCGCGCGCCGGCAATTGCAGCGGCGCGACGTCTTCTTCCACCGGCGCGTCAATGGAAACGTCCATCTGGCGATAGCGATTGTCACGCAGCGAATTCAGCGCCAGGTTCGTCGCGATGCGAAACATCCAGGTGGTAAATTTCGCGCTGGGAGAATACTGCTTCCGCGCGCGATACACGCGCAAAAAAACTTCCTGCGCCAGGTCTTCCGCCGTCGCCGTATTGCGGACCATGCGATAAAGAAAATTCACCAGCGGCGTGCGATATTTTTGGAGGAGAAGGTTAAAGGACGCCTCGTCCCCTGCCTTCACGTCCAACATCAATTCGACGTCAGACCTGGTCATGGCCTCCACATTGTATCTAACACCTGCCGTGCCATAAAGTTGCAGCGTGTGGGCGTGTGCCATAAGAGGGCTCCGGACTCACTCTATGGAACCCGATTGAGCGTAAAAAGTTGCCCGCCGGTGCATGTGGGCTGTGAGCCATGAGATTCATCTTACTCTTTACTGTTCAATAGGTTAGGGCTGACGTAGCGCGTTTGGCAACCTGCTACAGCTGGAACAGCGCTTTCAATCCCAGCATGATTGCCACTCCGAGGAAAACGAGCACGGCCATCCCGAACGCCGGCTCGCGGTTCACTTCGGGGATCAGGTCCGAGGCTGCGACGTACAGCGTGACGCCCGCCGACAGCGGCAAGGCATCCTGCACGGTGCTGCGCAAAGCGAACATCAGCGCCATGCCGAGCAGCGTCGCACCGCCCAGGATCACCGACGACACGAAAGCGGCGCCCCGGCTTTGCCCGCTTGCTAGCATCAGCGACGCTACCGTGAATCCCTCCGGCAATTTGTGTAGAAAGATCGCTAGGAAAATTAGTATTCCAAGGGACGTGGACACCAGCAGGCCTGAAGCGATGGCCACGCCGTCGAACAGCGTGTGAATTCCCAGGCCGAGAAGCGCCGCGTAGCTGGCGTGCGCGTGAGAAATTTCTTCGTGGTGCGTTTCTTCACCGAAGTGGAAATGCGGCGCGAGCGTGTGCTCGAAAAAATGCACCAGGAAATATCCGGCCAGCACGAGAAGGAAAACGGAGCTGGTATCGTGGAAGAAAAATGATTCGTGGTCGCCCCGCAGCTTCAACGATTCCGGAATCATCTCCAGCAGCGCCGTCGCCAGCATGAATCCCGCGCCCAGCGCGATGAAATATTTCAGATAGTGCCGCGACCACGTCCCGTGCGCGATCAACGACCCGCCCAGCACATTCGCGCCCGCCGCCGTCACGCCCAGCAGCAGCCCCAGCAATATTCGATTTGTTTCAGGAGAGGTCATGCACTCGATGGCTTCCGCCGACTGTGGAAACTATTCTCATTCCGAGCCTGCGGCAACGGGCGAGGAATCTGCTTTTTCTCGTCACTCATCACTTGTCACTTATCACTCGCGGCCCGCCGTTCGCCGCTGTCCCTCTATCCCGAATGGCGGAACAGAATTACATCGCCGTCCTGCACGATGTATTCTTTCCCTTCCAGCTTCACTTGCGCCTTTTCGCGCGCGGCCGCGAAACTTCCGGCCTTCACCAGATTTTCCCAGTTCACCACTTCGGCCTTGATGAATCCGCGCTCGATATCGCTATGAATCGCGCCCGCCGCCTCTTGCGCGTTCATTCCGCGCCGGATGGTCCACGCGCGGCACTCCGGTTCGCCCGCGGTGAGAAACGAAATCAACCCGAGTAGCTGGTAGCTGGCCTGAATCAGCCGGTCGCGGCCGGACTCTTTCAGTCCGTACGCGCTCATCATTTCCTTGGCTTCGGCTTCCGGCAATTCCGCCAGTTCGGCCTCGATCTTTCCGCAGAAAGGCACAATGGTCGTCTGCGGCTTGCTCGCCAATTTTTCCAGGTGATGCTTTTCGATCACGCGGTCAATGTCCGCCGCTTCTTCATCGCCCAAATTCAGCACGTAGAGCATCGGCTTGCGCGTGAGAAATTCGAAGCTGCTCAGCATTTTTAATTCTTCCGGCTTGAATTCCAGTTCGCGCAGCGGCTTTTCGGATTCGAGCGCCAAACGGCAACGCGTCAGCAGCGCCAGTTCCGTTTCCAGGATCGTTTCCTTCTTCTTTTTCAGATCTTTTTCCAGGCGCTCCACGCGCTTGGATGCCTGTTCCAGGTCGTAGAGCATCAATTCGATCTCGACGCTCTCAATATCGCGCAGCGCATCGAGCGACCCGCCTTCGTGCGGCACCGCCGGATTTTCAAACAGCCGCACCACCTGCGCCAGTGCGTCTGCCTCGCGCAAAGGCACCAGCGACGCGGAATTTTTCTCGCGATCTTTCTGCAAGCCGCCGACGTCCACGTACTCGATCGTCGCGAACGTGTTTTTCTTCGGCTTGAATATTTCCGCCAGCTTCAGCACGCGCGCGTCCGGCACTTTTGCGATCCCGATGTGCGCTTGGTTGGGCGTGCTGCGCCCTTCGACGCGCGCGCCGGTGAGAATGCGGAACAAGCTGGTCTTCCCTACTTGCGGCAACCCAATTATTCCTGTTTTCATGAGCCCACGATACTAACACAGCCCTGCGGCCACGCCGCTGCGGGCACGACGCTCCGGTGTTTCCAGCGACGGCGCTCACACGCGCGACTTATGCTAATCTCCCGCCAGGAGAGCAGCCATGTCGAATTTCATCCAGGTCACGCCATTCATAATCGTCGAAGACCTCGATCGCGCCGTGAAATTTTTCACCGACATCTTGGGCTTCGAAACAATCCTGCGCTTCTCCGACTATGCCTATGTGCACCGCGAAACCGTCGGCTTCCGGATTTGGGAGCAGACCGGCAAGAACGCGCCGCCGCCCGGAACTCGCCGCTTCGCGTATTACATTGACGTTCGCGACGTAGATCAACTCCATGCTGAATTAAAACCGAAGCTCGACACTCTGCCGACGGGCGATGTATACGGCCCGGTGAACCAGAGTTACGGGCAACGCGAACTGCTGGTACTCGCGCCGGACGGCAACATACTGGCCTTTGGACAGGCAATCCCCGAAGACTCGCGGACAGAGCATTCCCATGACTGAAATCATTTCGCTGCCGTTCGATCACGTCAAAGCGCACGAACACATCACGCGCAAGGACAAGCGCATGGCGCGAGTGATCGCCAAGACCGGCGCGTTTCGTTTCCAACTGGACCAATGCGACAGCGTCTATGAATCGCTGCTCGAAGCCATCGCTTACCAAAGTATCAGCGGCAAAGCCGCCGCGACGATTTTTGCGCGCATCAAGGCGCTCGGCTCGAACGGCCTGTGCCCCACGCCTGCGGAAATTCTCGCGGTTTCGAATCAGACGCTGCGCGAAGCGGGACTTTCCGGCGCGAAAGCAGCGGCGATGAAAGACCTCGCGCAGAAAACGATTGATGGCGTGGTCCCAACGCTCGAAGCCGCCGGGCAATTGTCGGACGAAGAATTGGTGGAGCGCCTGGTTTCCGTGCGCGGCATCGGCGCGTGGACTGTGGAAATGTTTTTGATCTTCCGCTTGGGCCGACCTGACGTGCTGCCCATCCACGATTACGGCGTGCAAAAAGGTTTCGCGTTGACCTACGGCAAGAAGGAGATTCCCAAGCCGCGCGAGCTAGCCGCCTTCGGCGAACGCTGGCGCCCCTATCGCACGGTTGCCAGCTGGTACATGTGGCGCGCCGTAGAACACTACGGCAAGACGCGTAAAATCACGAAGAGCACAAAAGCGAAGAAGCGCGCCAAACCAGCTAAGAAATCCAGCAAAAGGCCAGCGGACAAGAAGCACTCGGTGAAGCAGAAAATATCGCGCGCACGAAAACGGTCGTAAAGCGCCGCGTGCCGCGCCCTTCGTAGCGCCGGCGTCCCGCCGGCTGGTTGAAGTTGGCTCTGTAGCGGCCACCTTTAGGCGGGCGCCTTTGACTTGGGTTCTCTCTGCGAACTCTGCGCTCCGACCTCTGCGCCCTCTGCGTTAGATCTTTCGCCGTGCACTTACTTCAGACTTTACTTGGACGCGTTCCGCACCGTGAGAAATAACGCCGCAATCCCGATCAACAACACCGCAATTTCAATCCGCACCGACGTCTGATGCAACCGATCAAACTCCACGCGCAGAGGATTGTCCTTCGGCGTAGCGTCCACCGAAACCATCTCGGTCCGCAATCCCGCCAGGCGCGGGGTCACCCGCGTCTGCGACACCAAGGTAAGCGCCAACATCAACACGACGCCGATCATCGCCGGCTGCGCGAAGGCCTTCAGCGACGGGGCCAGCACCAAGCCCGCCAACAAGTACAGCACTGCAGCGATTACTCCCAAATAGTGCAGACGCGCGAGCGAGTATCCCACCATCAACCCAGCCTGATCCCGGCTCTGCAAGACACCAAACGCCCCCGGCGCCACCACAAAACTCAAATAAATAATGGACCCCACCCAGGTTCCCAACGCAAAAACTTGTAAGAATCGCAAAACGCTGCTCATCGTGTGCTCCCCAAGCGAATGCATTGTACCTGTACAACGCCAACTCGTACGCCATGCCCTAACCGTTGGAATATTTAGGCAATCCACAATGCACGCATCGCTGCGCATGGACTCCCATGCGATACCACGACGTTATGCTGAATGGTTTGCGACATCTGGGGCATCGCCAGTATGAAGTCTCAGTGGCGGCCGTCCCGATCACCAGAAACCACGCGAACGCTATGATAATGAAAAGAATAGGAATATTGAAAATACGCGCGACAACACGCGCGAGCAGGATGACCGGAAAAAAACCTGCTAGCGCCAATAGAGCCAAGTTCCGCCAGAACTTGTACCGTTTCCAATGTCGTTGGTAGTCGCTCATCTCGACGGGCGCCGCGGAAATCGCGCTCGATTCACTGCCGCTATTCTGGCTGGCCAGTCACCATACCCCAAAGCCTATCACGGCACCGCGACCCCAAAACTTTTTGAACACACCTGTCCCTTGGGCGTTTCCCATCATCTAACGATTGGTGGTAGAACTGAATACGAAGGGTGAAGAGTAAGTGGTGGGCGACCAAGGACTTGAACCTTGGACCTCTCCCGTGTGAGGGGAGCGCTCTAACCACTGAGCTAGTCGCCCACGCTGTGCAGCACTTCCGGGGCCGAGCTGAATTCCCCGAAAAATTACGAAAGGCCGTCGCGGTTGTAGCCGGAACCTGCATGGCCATTGACTGAGGCAGCGGCAACCTATTTTTGTAGCAGAAGGCCACGCGAATTGCAAACAACCACGAGCAACGCCAGCATGCGCCTCGCTGAACTTCTGCGCGCGATCACTCGCGTCGTGAAGGGCAAGGAAGACGTCATCCAACTCGCCCTCACCACGCTGCTCGCGCGCGGCCATCTGCTGATTGAAGACGTTCCCGGAGTCGGCAAGACCACGCTCGCGCAAGCTCTGGCGCGGTCTTTCCGCTGCTCGTTCCAGCGCATTCAATTTACTTCGGACTTGCTGCCCAGCGACGTAATCGGCGTCAGCGTGTTCAATCCCGCGACGCAGGAATTCGAATTCAAGCCGGGGCCGATATTCGCGAACATCATCGTGGCTGACGAAATCAATCGCACCACGCCGAAAACGCAATCTTCTCTGCTGGAAGCCATGAACGAAGCGCAAATTACGGTGGACAACCACACCCACCCGCTGCCCAATCCGTTTCTGGTGCTGGCTACGCAGAATCCCATTGAACATCACGGCACTTATCCGCTGCCGGAATCGCAGCTCGACCGCTTCCTAATGCGCATTCGCATGGGCTACCCTTCGCGCGAGAGCGAGAAAGAAATCATCCGCAATAATGCGGGGCACGCGCCCGTGGAAAAAATCACGCCGGTGATGGACGCGTCAGACGTGGTCGCGATGCAGGAATCCGTCGCGCAAGTGAAAGTGGAGGAAAGCCTGCTGGACTACGCGCTGGAAATTGTGGAGCGCACGCGGCAGACCGAACAATTGAGCCTGGGTGTCAGCCCACGAGGCGCCGTGATGCTGCATCGCGCTGCGCAGGCGCGCGCCTTTCTGCTGGGCCGCGATTATTGCTTGCCCGACGATTTCAAGCGCCTCATTGTTCCGGTGTTCGCGCATCGCGTGGTAGTCAGCTCGCGTTACGTTTCCACGCAGAAAAAATCCGAGCAGGCTGAAGCCATCCTCGGCGAAATCCTCGATACCACCCGCGTTCCTGTGTAACTTAGATGGCCGACTCGCTCGTCCTTCGTCTGTGGCGCGACCGCGACAAACACGGCTGGCGCAATTTCGCCGTCGCGATGCTGGTTCTCTCCGTCGCGCTGCTGGTCGCTCTTTTTTCCGCAGCCGTCGCGCAACAAGGCCGCGTCACGCTCGCAGCCATCAGCACCGTAGTCGCGCTGAGCCTTGCAGGATGGGTGGCGATCAACATCGTGCCCAAGCTCGCGCGGCGCACCAGCCTGCGTTGGGTCGTCTATCAAGTGGATTACCGGCTGACGCGCGAAGGCATGGTGTATCTCGGCGTCGTCGCCATTCTAATCCTTGCGTCTGTCAACACCGGAAACAACCTGCTCTTCATGGTGCTGGCCTGTTCGATAGCGGGCATTTTGATTTCCGGCGTCCTGTCGCGCGCCGTGCTCACCGGCCTGGAATTGCGATTCGACATGCCCGAGCACGTCTTCGCCGGCCAGCCAGTCGTCGCCGAACTGGAGTTGCGCAACGAAAAGCCGGCGTGGCCCTCGTTTTCCTTGCGCGTAGTTGGCGAAAATAAAAAAGGCGCGGGAGAAATTCTGACGCGTCCGGTATTTTTTCCTTACATTTCGCGGCAATCCTCCGCGCGCCAGAAAGTCGAGCTGACATTTCCGCATCGCGGCAATTACCGGCAGGACGCTTTCAGCATCCGCACGCGTTTCCCCTTCGGCTTCTTCGAAAAAACGCGGCAGGTGGATTCGCAGATGGAGATCATCGTTTATCCGAAGGTTGCGCCTACTGACCATTTTTACGAAGTGCTTCCACTGCTCAGTGGAGAAATGGCCAGCAATTTTCGCGGCCGCGGCCACGAGTTGCACTCGCTGCGCGATTATTTGTCGAGCGACAGCGCCCGCTTCGTGGATTGGAAAGTCACCGCGCGCGCCGGACGGCTGATGGTCCGCGAATTTGCGCGCGAGGATGAGCGCCGCGTGATGCTGGTGCTCGATCCCTTTGTTGGACCGCCGCCCGCCGCGCCCGGCGAATCCGAAGCTGCCGCACGGCAAGCCGCCGCGGAACACATCGCGCGTTTTGAGCGAGCCGTTTCCATGGCCGCCTGCATCGCCTGGCACTTCAACGAACTCAATGCCGCGCTGCAATTCCGCACGCATCGTTTCATGACGCCCATGGCGCCTTCGGCTGAAATTATCTACGACGCGCTGCGCGAGCTGGCCACGATCCAGCCGGATGTTTCCGCGCTAGGCGGACAGTTCCTTGACGACCTGGCGTCTGAACGCGAAATTTTCAAAATCATCCTCACGGCGCGCCCGCAAAACACCATACCCACCGCGCTGTGGTCCTCTTCGTATTTTCTGTTTCTCAATTCGCTGTAACCCCACCCCGCCACGAACCGAAAAGTGCGAGAATGGCGCCGCATGAAAACGCAGCTTCCCGGCCGGGCGCTAAAATCTTTTCGAGCTCGTATGCTCGCCTGGTTTCGCACGCATCAACGCGATCTGCCCTGGCGCCTAAGCCGCAACCCCTACCGCATCTGGGTCGCCGAAGTAATGCTGCAACAAACGCGTATCGCTGCGGTAATGCCGTACTACCAGCGTTTCCTGGCGCGTTTTCCCACCGTGCAATCGCTCGCGCGCGCACGTGAAGCAGAAGTCCTCAAACTCTGGTCAGGTCTCGGCTACTACAGTCGCGCCCGCAATCTGCATCGCGCCGCAAAATTGATTGTCACGCAGCACAACGGAAAATTCCCGCGCACACTCGACGCCGCGCTCGAACTCCCGGGCATCGGCATCTACACCGCCGCAGCAGTCTTGAGCATCGCTTACGATGTGCCGCTGGCCGTACTCGATGGCAACGTAGCCCGCGTCCTCGCGCGCATCAAGGCCATTCGCGGCGACCTTCGCGCTCCGAAAAACTGGCGCGCCCTCACGGTCGCCTCGCAACATCTCCTCGCAGCGCAAGCCCCCGGCGACTGGAATCAATCCCTGATGGAACTAGGCGAAGTAATCTGCACGCCGCAATCTCCGTGCTGCGCAGAATGCCCCGTCGCGCGCCACTGCAGCGCCTTTGCAGAAGGCCTCACCGACGTAATTCCCGCACCACGCCGCAAACGCGCCCCAGTAAGCATGAAAATCGCCGCCGCAATCCTCCGCGATCCGCGCGGTCGCACCCTGCTGATTCAAGACCCGGGCGCGCATGACACCGTGCTGTTTTCGCGCATGTGGCAATTCCCCGCCGTAGAGGTAACGCGCCACGCGAAGGCAGAGCTGGAGGCACATCTCCGTGCAACGCTGGCGATCAAAAAAATCTCACTAGAAGAATTGCCGGCAGCCCGTCACGGCGTAACCTTCCGCAACATTACGTTGCTACCATTTCTAGCAACCGTGCCCAAACTTCCGAAGCTTCCCCGCACCCGCATCCTCCCTCTGAAAAATCTCGCCAAGCTCCCAATCTCCAGCGCCACCCGCAAAATCGCTGCCGCCGTGCCGCCCATTACACGATAGACACGCCGCAATCCACCGCACAATCCGCGCCGACTCTCCGCGCTGCTATCATATGAACGTCCATGGCCTCTACCGCGCGCCTCAGCGCTCCGCCTCTCCCGGCGGTGCAGCGTTATTTTGAAGTGTCGCTGTTCTTGCTGGTCTCGACGGGCATTTTCGCCGTCGTCAGCACCGGCAAACTCGACATTTTCTCCACGGTCATCCCCGTAGTCGTGCTCGTTTACAAGGCTGGCCGCCTGTGGCGCGGACGCGGCCCCGAAATTTCCGTGCGCACCGCCACCGGCCTGGTCCTCGGTTACTTCCTTTTTTTTCCAATTGACCTTTGGGTCCTGTCGCGCACCGTTTCGCAAGGCGCGCCGAACCCCGCGCTTTATTCCGCGCTGCTGGCCGCGATCCACCTGATGCTGTTTGCCACTCTGGTACGCCTGCTTTCCGCGCGCGGCAATCGCGATTTCGCATTTCTGGCGATGTTGGCGGTCACGTGCATGCTTGCTTCGGCGATCCTCACCGTCGAGACTGGATTCCTGATCGCGCTGGCAATTTTTCTGGTGTTGGCCGTTTCCACATTCGTCGCGCTAGAAATTCGCCGCGGCGCGAACGATGCTGTTTCGCCCCCGCTCGAGCCTGGCTCGCCGCTCGCGCATCGCCTGAATCGCGCGCTGGGATTGACGTCCGCGCTGGTCGCCATTGGCACGCTGCTCATCGGCGCTGTGATTTTTTTCATGTTGCCGCGCGTCACCACCGGCTATCTGAGCGCGCTGAACCTGCAGCCGAAATTGATGACCGGCTTCAGCGACGACGTCACCCTGGGCGAAATCGGCGAAATCCAAAAAAGCAGCGCCGTCGTCATGCGCATTCACATTGACGGCGATCCCGAGCTCGCCGAAGGAATTCATTGGCGCGGCATCGTGCTCACGAATTTCGATGGCCGGCGCTGGTTCACTCCACCGCACGAACAAACGATTATTTCCGCCGATTCCGGCGGGCGATTATCATTTGGACTCGCCTCCTCTTCCCGCCGGCGATTCCGTTCCGCTGCATTACACCGTATTGATGGAGCCGATCGCCACCGACGCGATCTTCGTCGCTCCGCGCATCGAAGCTCTGCAAGGCCGATTTTCCACCGATGCCGACCGCATGGGCAGCGGAAAACGTACTGGCTACTTGATTCTCGATCAAACCGGCTCGCTCTCGAATCCTTTCCACAACAACACTAAAATCCGTTACGAGGCCACTTCCAACCTCCCCAGGGTCCCGCCGCCGCAGCTGCGCCTGGCTTCCGCGGATTTTCCCGATGCGATCACAGCGAATTATCTCCAGGTGCCGCGCCTGGATCCCCGCATCCAGCAACTCGCCGAACAAATCAGCGCTGGCTCGACCAACGAATACGACAAGGCTGCCAAGATCGAGCTCTATCTGAAATCTCATTACCGCTACACGCTGGACCTCACCGGCCCGCGCACCGCAGATCCGCTCGCTTATTTTCTTTTCACACGTCGCGCAGGACACTGCGAGTATTTTGCCGCGGCCATGACGGTGATGTTGCGCGATCTGGGAGTTCCCGCGCGCTACGTCGGGGGATTCCTTCCCGGCGAGTACAACGACGTCGGCGGCGATTGGATCGTCCGCGCCAGTGACGCGCACGTGTGGGTGGAAGTCTTTTTCCCGGGCTATGGCTGGATCACTTTCGATCCCACGCCACCCGGAAACGATTCGCGTGGCGGGCTGCTCGAGCGCCTTGGCATGTATTGGGATTGGTT
This sequence comes from uncultured Acidobacteriota bacterium, assembly GCA_963754275.1. Taxonomy (GTDB): domain Bacteria; phylum Acidobacteriota; class Terriglobia; order Acidiferrales; family UBA7541; genus Palsa-295. Next base: position 98,386 of record CAVWFO010000010.1, on the reverse strand, counting down.
TCAATATGCCTGGGGCGAATGGATCATCAACTACGACTTCGGGCACCAGCTGACTCTCGCGCAAAACGTGCAGAAAACTTCGCGCGATTGGGGCGAGAGCGCGCGCAAATATTACCAGCTGAAACAGCGGCAGGCTCTGGCGCTGATCGTCAAGCTGGACAAGCAAACCGAAGCGTCGCCGTATTTCCTGCCCGGCGTTCTGGTGTTTCTGGTGGCGCTGTTGATTTATTTGCGCGGCCGGACGATGTTTAGTTACCTCGCCGCGCGCTGGAGCCTGCGCGCCCGCAGCAGCGGCAACGTCACCGCGTCGCTCGCCACGCTGGAGTACCGCGAAATGCTGCGCCTGCTGGAACGCCGTGGATGGAAAAAATTGCCGTCGCAAACTGCGCTGGAATTTGCTGCCGCGATTCCTGCCGCTGAAATCGCCGCGCCCGTCGCACAGCTCACTGCACTCTATCAATCCGCCCGCTTCGGCGACCGGCCCGCGCCCGCACAGCAAATGTCCGCGCTGCTAAGCGCCATCCGCGAATTCAGCCGCGCTCACAAGGCTCCCGCGCGCTGAACGGTCCGTCCTCCGTACCCCGAAACCAAAGTGCGCCCGGTATGTTAGAATTGTGTGTTTGGCAACACACCAAAGGACCGCTCTGCATGAAGAAAGTCGGATTCGTCAGCCTGGGATGCCCGAAGAACCTCGTGGATAGCGAGGTGATGATGGGTATCCTCGCGCGCGCTGGTTACGAACTGACGCCGCGCGCGGGCGAAGCCGATGTCCTTGTCGTGAACACCTGCAGCTTTATCGAGCCGGCGCAAAAAGAATCGGTGGACTCCATCCTGGAAATGGCGGAGTACAAGAAATTCGGCCGCGCGCAGAAATTAATCGTCGCGGGATGCATGGTGGAGCGTTTCCGCAACGACATCCGCGAACAAATCCCCGAAGTGGACGCAGTGATCGGCACCGGCGAAATCGAAAAAATTCTGCAAGCCTGCGAAGGCCAGCTGCGTCCCGACGATTCTGAAAATATCGGCGGCGCGGAGCTGCCGACGTATCTGTACCACGACGCGACGCCGCGCATTCTCGCCACCCCGCGCCATACCGCGTATATCAAGATCAATGAAGGCTGCGACCATCCCTGCACTTTCTGCGTGATTCCGCAGCTGCGCGGAAAATTTCGCAGCCGCCGCTTCGAATCCGTGATTCGCGAAGCCGAAAATCTGGCCGCCGCCGGCGTGCGCGAAATTTCGCTGATCGGCCAGGACACCACTTTCTACGGCGAAGACCTCGGCCTGCGCGACGGCCTGGCCACTCTGCTTGAACGCCTGGCGCAGATTGAAGATTTAAGCTGGGTGCGCTTCCTGTATTGCTATCCCAATCGCATCACGCCACGCCTGCTCGATACCATCGCGGCGCATCCGCGCCTGGCGAAATATCTGGATGTTCCGCTGCAGCACGCCAGCCGCAGCGTCCTCGCGCGCATGAAGCGCGGCTCGAATGGCGACGCGTTCCTGAAAATGCTGGAAAAAGCTCGCAAAGTGATTCCTGGCGTTTCTATTCGCACTTCGTTCATCGTCGGTTTCCCCGGCGAAACCGAAAATGATTTCCGCGAGCTGTGCGATTTCGTGCGCGCCGCCGAATTCGATTGGATGGGCGTCTTCGGCTACTCCGATGAAGACACGTCGAAAAGTTTTGCGCTCGAAAATAAAGTGGACGCAAAAACCATTGCGCGCCGCCGCGACACGCTCATGTCCATCCAGAAGAAAATCTCCGCGCGCAAATTGAAAAATAAAATCGGCCAGCGCCTGCAGGCGATGCTCGAAGGCCCGTCGAAGGACACTGACCTGATCTGGGAAGCGCGCCTGGAAGGCATGGCCCCCGAAATTGACGGCAAAGTGTATATCACCGATTTTGCTGGCGTGAATGACGCCGCCGACCTGCCGCAACCCGGCACAATGGCCACAATCGAAATCACCGAAGCCAAACACTACGACCTGATCGCCCGCGCCATCGAATTCGAAGCCCCTGCGCCAGAATCCAGCCGTCGCCAAGCGGTCGCCTCCGCCTCGCCGTTCGCCATCCTCGCGTAATTTCGCCGCCCGCGTTTTCGCAACCCTCTATGCGCATCAAATCGCACTTTGCGGTATTCTTAACCGCATGAAATTCCGCTGCCCCATCTGCAAAAGGCCGACGGACTCCGACGCCAACCCGGAATTTCCATTCTGCAGCGAACGCTGCAAACTCTACGACCTCGGCAACTGGTCCAGCGAAAAATACGTCATCAGCGAACCAGCCAACGACGACACGCTCTTCGAAGACATCACCCGCGAATCTCCCGACGAACACAAAAATTGATGAACGCAAAAACTGACCCCGCCGCTGCCGACGAATCCACCGCGAACTCCCACAACGCGCCGCAACCCGTCCCGCCTCCCACCAATCCGCATTTCGCTCTTTTCATTGCCACGGCAGGCGGCATCGGCTACTTTCCGAAAGCTCCCGGCACGTTAGGCTCGCTCGTGGGACTTGTATTGGCAGTCCTGCCGTATTGGATATTTATCGGGTTAGCCGCCGCGATCACAGCCGCCACCTCGGGCATCGGCATTTCTCTGACGACGTACAACTCATATTCTGATCCGTTCTTATGGGCGCAGATCGCTCTCACACTTTTTATCGCTGGCTTCGGAGTTTGGGCTTCTGATCGAGTCGCCACGCGCTTCCGTGAGGAAGATCCTCAGTACGTGGTAATTGACGAAGTATCGGGACAACATCTAACGCTACTGCTCGGCTGCGGACTCCCGATCTGGTGGAGAGCCGCGCAGCCCTTGTCGAATACGACGCCGCTCGGCCTGATTACCCTGCACTCCGCCCTCAACTGGAAATATTTGCTCCTGGGTTTTATACTTTTTCGAGTATTCGACATTTGGAAGCCGTTCCCAGCGCGCCAGGCGGAGTCGCTGCCCGGCGGCTGGGGCATCATGGCCGACGATTGGATCGCGGGAATTTACGCCGCCATCGGCCTATGGCTAGCGCGCGCCGCGGGCTTGTAGCGGCCCAGCTGCGCCGCAAACGCTCAATACGGGCGACGCACGCAATGACACGAGCCACAATTTAGTGCAAGCTAATACAGCAAACACGATGCGCCCCAACTAAGAATCGTGAACATGAGCGCCACTCCCAGAATCGAAAGCATCAAGCCAGCCGCAGCGTTACCCGGCGGCGAAGTCGCCATTCACGGCAGCGGCTTCGGCACGCGCAATCACGCGCGCCCGCTGGTGCAATTCGGCGCCGCGGAAGCAAGCCTGGTGCTCGCAGCGGAAAATCTGCTGATCGCGCGCGTGCCCGAAGGAGCCGCGGGCGGCGCCGTTCGCGTGCGCATGGCCGGCGTCGAAAGTCCGCCATACCCGCTCGCGCTCGGCACGCAATTGCCGACAATCTGCATCCCGTCGCCAGCCCTGCGGTTGATGCCGATGGCAACGTGTACGTCACCTTCAGCGGACAGCGCGGCCAGAAAGTTCCGGTCTCGCTTTACAAAGTCACCGCCAACCACGTCATCAAACCTTTCATCACCGAAATGATGAATCCCACCGGCATGGCGATTGATAGCGAAGGCTTCCTCTTCGTTTCCAGCCGCCACGATGGCGCGATCCATCGCGTTTCGTCCGACGGCCGCTCCATGCAGTGGATCGAGGGCATGGGCATCGCGACCGGCCTAGCGTTCGACAAGGCCGGCAATCTTTACGTCGGCGATCGCAGCGGCACCATTTTCAAAATCGGACCCGACCGTGAAATTTTTGTTTTCGCCACCCTCGAGCCCTCGATGGCCGCTTATCATCTGGCGTTCAGCCCCGCGGACGAGCTGTACGTCACCGGCCCCACCACTTCCAGCTTCGACCACGTCTATCGCATCAACCCTGCCGGCGAAGTCAGCACTTTTTTCCGCGGCCTCGGTCGCCCGCAAGGAATCGCGTTCGATCGCGCTGGCAATCTTTACGTTGCCGCATCTCTGGGCGGCCAGCGCGGCATCGTCCGCCTGACACCGGAAGCGCAGCCAGAACTCGTGGCGAGCGGCAGCAATATTGTGGGCCTCGCACTGCTGCCGAGCCGCCGCGCCATGATCACCACCAACAACGCGCTATATTCGCTGGACTGGGACGTGCAGGGCCTGCCACTGAACGGTTAATTGTCGCCGACCATCACTCGCAAAAAAATTTCGGCCGGCTGGGCCGCTGCGCCCATAAAGAATCCCCCCTGCAATTTTTCACGCGTTCCTGCGTATCAATCCATATCTTCGTGTATTTTCGGGAAGCCGATGGCCAACGACCCAACCACTCCCGAACAAACGCAGTCGCAGGTGCCGCCCCGCCGTCTGATCGCTGCGCCGTGGCACACGCTTTCGATCCTGCTCATCTTCGCGTACCTCGGTTTTCGCACGGGCATGCCCTCAAGCACGGTCACACCGGGATCCGCGCAACCAAACGCATCGCACAACGCGGTTCTGCTGAAATACGCGCTCTTGATTCTCTCCGAATGGGGGATGGCCTACTGGGCGTGGGTAGGAGTCCACTGGAAAGGCGGCAACCTGGATGATCTCACGGGCGGTCGCTGGACGAATTGGCGCGGCGTCGCGACAGACGTTGCGATCGCGATTCCCTTCTGGATCGTGTGGGAACTAACCGCATGGCTCGTCCATTGGGCCCTGCAGCGGATCCCCTCGGCACATGCGTCCTACCAACCGCCGACGGGCTTCGCGGAAGTAACGCTGTGGATTCTTCTCTGCATCTCCGCGGGAATCGGTGAAGAAATCGTCTTCCGTGGCTACATGCAGAAGCAATTCCAGGGCGCCACCGGAAGCCTGAAAGCAGCCGTAATTCTGCAGGGCGCGATTTTCGGCCTGGCTCACGCCTATCAAGGCTGGAAACAAACATTTGTAATCGCCGTCCTCGGGATACTTTACGGCGCGCTGGTAGCGTGGCGACGCAATCTCCGCGCCAGCATGATCGCCCACGCCTGGTCCGACATCTTCGAAGGCTGGCTCCGTTTTCTCTGAAGCACTGATTGGTGTGCGACGGAATGGCTGCGAGCAACGGCGCGTTACGCGGGACGGTCGGGGTACACTGCTTTCGGAAATCGCAAATGCACAAGCAGCGCGCAGAGCAGGATCACCAGAAACGCGATGACGCTGCCTTCCGGCCCCGCCGAACCCCCTGTGAGCCATTTCGGACCTTGCACCGAAGTGTTCAAGTACCGGCCGACTCCCAGCAGCCCGCTATCGGGCGTCCCGTAAAAAAATGTTTCGGCCCAGTCCCATGCTGCGTGGAATCCCAAGGCGAACCACAGAGTGCCGGTGCGCCGGATCATCAGACAAAAAACCAAACCGATCACCGACGACCTGCAGAATCCCCAGAACGTTTTCTCCGGGATTAAAGAGATGCGCGGCGCCGAAGATCACCGACGTAATTAGCGCGGCCCGCCAGAAGCCCCTTAGTCTGGCAAACGCGAACAGCCAGTACCCGCGAAACGCAAACTCTTCGTGCACCGCCACCGCCAGAAATACCGCGCCCCAGCCCAATGCGTAACGCCACAACGCGCGACCGGCGAGCGCGACGGAATCAATTTGAAAATGTCCTGTCACGCGCAACACCAGCAGGATCGCGGAAAGCATCGCGAAGCCCCACAGCGCGCCTTCCCAGAATCGCAATCCAAAAATTCCGCGCGGAGGAATGCCGTAATCACTCAGCGGCCGCTTCTCCATGCGCGAAACGATCCACGTCGCCAGCGCCACGAAAAATGCTAGCAGGGCTTTCACCGGCAATTCGCTGCGTATGCTGAAGACGGCATCGGACAACTTTCCCTGAAGATGCAGCGCAGAAACCAGCACTCCCGGAAGGATGAAGGCGATCGCTACCCAAATCAGCAGTCGGTTGCGCTCGGTGCGGCCCCATCGTCGAGGCGGCTCGAACCCCGGCGCGCTCGGAGAATCCGAACCATTAGGCGCCGTCTCGCCAGTTGGCGTCGGTTCCCGGTGCTCAGAACCATTTTCGTCAGACACGTGCGCGTCTCCTATTGATCGCGTTGAGTGTGCCAGTCGCATCCGCGGTGCGCCAGCATGATCGCAACTCCGCACGTACGCACCATGCCCTACGGCGCGCTATGCCCACCACACTTCAGCACGCCCAGGTATGCGCGCCAAGGACCGACGGCCGCTTCATATTGACGCGCCATCACCCTCGAAATTTGGTGCAGGTGCGTCAAATCGTGCGCTGCCCAAGTCGCGAGCAGCTGTGACAGTGTCACGACCCCCAACGCAGGATGCCGTCCGCACCGCTCCAGATCCTTCGGCTGCAGATTCATCCCGCGCAGTGCGGCCAAACCCTCCGCTCGCAAATGCGCAAATTCATCCAACAGCTGCCCGAGCGATTTTCCTGCGCTCTCGCGTTCTTGTCCCCAACGATCGAAAGGATCAAAATCCCGCGTCTCGCCGAATTCCAAAATCACCCGCGCCCGCGGAACCCAGTCCGTCCGCTCGCCGTGAATCAGATGCCCCACAACGTCGAATGCACTCCACGTGCCAGCACCCTCATTCCGCAAAGTCCACGCTTCCGGCAGATCGCGCAGCAGCGCATCCAGCGTCGCCGGCATGCGCGCCAGCAGCGCCATCGTGTCGTGCAAATTCTGTTCCATCGTGCCCTCCAGTTAGTACCAGCCATCTGACTCAGCGCACGCCCTGCGCGACTCGAACGACTTTCGTAGCGCCGGCGTCTCGCCGGCTCTTGTGATCCTGCTCCGAGCCAGTATCCCACGGTCCTGCACCCGCAAAACTCGAACCCGTTCCGAAACCTTTCTGGTCTTGCTCGCGTCTCAACCCCAGATGTTTTTTCACTGCACAACGCAAATCCGGAATCGCGGCCACGGACCACCCCGCCACACTCACGACTGGTCTCGACTCCCGCTCACAGCACACTTCCTCCTGCGGTCGCTCCTCCTCACGTTGGTTTTTCTGGGCAGTATAATCTCGGCACGAAGTCAATCGGCTGGCGATTCCGCTACTGCGCACGACGCGAGCACTTCCGCGACGCAGCCGGCGAGCGCGCCGACCGGCGCAGATCGGTGCGTCACTTGCCATCCTGCCGAAGTCTCGGGATACGCCCGTTCGGCGATGGCTCATTCGCTGCGGCGCCCGGGCCAGGAACCGGACGGCACTGTCAGCGCTAACGGCTCGAAGATCACCATGTACTCGATGCCCACCGGTTACTGGCAGCGCTGGGAAAATGGCGGGGACAAGAGTGAATACCACATTGATTGGGTCGTCGGCTCCGGCAATCACGCCAGCGGATATCTGGTGGACATCGGCGGCCATCTTTTCCAATCGCCGGTGGCGTATTACAAAACCCGCCAGTCCTACGATCTCGCGCCCGGCTACGAAAACCAACCCGACCCCGATTTTACGCGCCCCATCCGCGAAGAATGTGTCCTGTGCCATTCGGGCAATGCGCTTCATGTCACGGGCACGCTGAACGAATATCGCTCGCCCATATTTCCCGCCTCAGAGGAAGCAATCACCTGCGAGCGTTGCCACGGGCCGGCACAACGACATCTCGCCGACCCCCGCGCCGGCAATATCGTCAATCCCGCGAAGCTCGAACCCGCCGCGCGCGACAGCATCTGCGAGCAATGTCACCTCTTCGGAGTCGCGCGTGTCCCCAATCCCGGAAAACAGTTGAGCGACTTCGTCCCGGGTGAGCCGACCGAAGATGTGTTCACCACTTATCACGACGCGAATCCCAGCGGCGCGTTCAAAGTGATCAGCCACGTGGAGCAACTTGCGTTGAGCGCATGCGCGCGCAACAGCAAGGGCCGCCTGTGGTGCGGCAGCTGCCACGATCCGCACAATCTTCCGACCGGCACGCGGCTGCAAACCGTCGCATACTACCGCGCAGTCTGCCTCACGTGCCACGCCGCAAAATTTCCCGCCGCCGCTGCGCATCCGGCAACAGATAGCGACTGTCTTTCCTGTCACATGCCCCGCCGCGACGCGAAAGATGGCGGCCACTCCGCGTTCACCGACCACAGAATTCAGCGCCGCCCCGAATCGCAGCCCGACGCGCCCGCTGATGCTGGAATCGCGGCTTGGCGGGAGCCTTCGCCCGATCTGCGAGCGCGCAATCTCGGCATCGCTTATATTGACGCCGGCATACAGCGCAAATCTTCGAAATTCATCGTGCAGGGCTATCGCACCCTCACCGAAGTGCAGGCGCAATTCTCGGACGACAGCGATTTCTTCAAGTGGATTGGCGAAGCTCTGTTGCTGGCACAGCAAACCTCGGAAGCCAAAATCGCTTTCGAACGCGCGCTCGAGCTCGATCCCGATTCACCGCTCGCCGAAGCCAGCGCGGCCACGCCCTATGTCGATTCTGGCGATGCCGCTCGCGCTATTCCGCACCTCCAGCGCGCCCTCACACTCGATCCCTTATATCTGCCCGCCGCCAGCACGCTGATGAGCTTGTATCAAAAGGAAGGCGACACTGCCGCAGCTGACGCGCTGGCTGGCAAAATCAAAGCGGCCATGGACGACGCGCCTGCTGCCGATCCAGCGGCGCGGCAATCCGCCGACCGGCGACTCCGCATAAAACCGCCGACCAAGTGTACAAAAATATCGAAGTCCTTAAAGGCATTCCGGCCGGGCAATTGATTCCCGCGATGCAATTCATCACCGCGTCGCTCGGCGTCGAATGTAGCTTCTGCCACGTCGAAGGTCACTTCGAAAAGGACGACAAGAAACCCAAGCAGGTCGCGCGCGACATGATGAAAATGATGTTCGCGCTGAACAAAGATAATTTCGAGGGCCATCGCGAAGTCACCTGCTACTCCTGCCATCGCGGCGCGCCGAATCCATTGACGATTCCATTGGTCGGCGGTGAATCGCAACCAAACCCCGCCGTTGGCGGACCGACTGCCGGACCCGTGGCTGCTGGCGCCGACGACGCCGCCGCGCAAAAACTTCCAGCGAACTTGCCCACAGTCAGCCAGTTGCTTGAAAATTACGTCCGCGCGCTCGGCGGCTCCGCCGCAATCGAAAAAATCGCCACCCGCGTGGAAAAAGGCTCGACCACTTTCCACGGCCAGCCGCAAACCGTGGAGATTTTCACGCAGGCACCGGACAAGCAGTCCATCGTCCGCCACATGTCCGGCACGGAGAGCATCGTCACCACATTCGATGGCCAATCAGGATGGTCCATCGCTCCCAATCGCCCGCCGCGCGAAATGCATGCCGCCGATATCGTGGCCGCGCGTATGGACGCCGACCTGCAATTTCCACTGCACATTCAGGAAGATTTCCCCGAGCTGCGCCTCGAATATCCCGAAAAGATCAACGACCAAGACGCCTACTCGTTAGTAGCGATCCGCGAAGGCCAACCCCCCGTAAAATTGTATTTCGACGAACAATCCGGTCTGTTAATCCGCATGATCCGCTACGCCGAGAGCCCGCTGGGCCGCAACCCCACTCAAATTGATTACGCCGATTATCGCGGTGTTGACGGCGTTCAAGTCCCCTTCCGCGTCACCACATCGCAACCCGGAAACACGAACGCCATCCAATTCGAAGCAGTGCAGCAAAACGTGCCGATAGATCCCGCAATATTCGCCAAACCGAAACCGCTTCCGCCTGCCAGCAAACAATCCGAGCAACCAACCCCACACCCTTGACGCGCCGTTGACGAGTTTGACCGTAGCGAAACCGCGCGCACCGGTTGCGTCGGGTTTTCGGTTCACACGTGCTGGAGGTGCGTGTCGCGGAATCGCGTCGGATATTTCAGACCGTAGCCCAGCATGCGGTCCATGCCGATGTGTGCCAGCCAGATTAGAGCATAGGGCTCAACGGCAGGCAGCGGAGCCACGGTCGCGACGCCTAACAACAAAATCGGCACAGCCGATGTGTGCACCAGGTTATACGCGGCCGCGCCTATCTTGGCATTCGCCAGATAACCCAGCATGGACAGATCGGGCGTGAGCAGCAGCAACGCAAACAACCACCAATGGAAGTGTCCCGCACGGTACAGAACGAGCGTGAGGGCGAAAATACTGGCCCCTTCCAAATGCAGCAACCATCGAGGTTTCGTCAGCATAGTGGCAAACTCCTCCGATTGACTTCACGTAAAATACGTGCTACACGTATAATACGTGAAGAGGACCGGCCATGCCGAACTCTAAACCAAGAGCCAAGCAAAACGTAACGATCAGTCTCGACCGCGAAACCATCCAAAAGGCCAAGATCGTCGCCGCGCGCCGCTCAACTTCGATCAGCGGTCTAGTGGCCCGTCAAATCGAGATCCTCATCGGCGACGAAGAAGCCTACGAACGCGCGGAACGACAGGCATTGGCGCTGCTCGACCAAGGTTTCAATCTCGGCGGCAAGAGTCGAGTCAGTCGCGACGAACTCCATGAGCGGTAAAGCATTCGTAGATACAAACGTTCTGATTTATGCGCACGACATCGCTGGCGGCGCGAAACACCAAATCGCGAACACGGTCCTGCGAAAGTTGTGGCGCGAACGAACGGGCGTCATCAGCGTGCAAGTTCTCCAAGAGTTCTACATAAACGTCACGCGGAAGATTCCAGTGCCGCTGTCCAAGGAAGCGGCGCGCCAAATCGTAGGCAGCTACGCGATATGGTGCACGGAAACCACCGCGGCCGAGATCTCCGCGGCATTTCGGATCGAGGACGAATCGCAGCTCGGTTTCTGGGACGCGCTGATCGTTTCATCCGCTGCAAAAAGTGGCGCCAGCCGAATTCTGTCCGAAGATTTCAACGCGGGGCAAAGAATTGCCGGTCTTGTGATCGAGAACCCCTTCGCCGGTATCCAGTGACGTTGTCGGAGTCCTACGCCGATCCGTAGTTACGAGAGATCAAGAACGACTGTCCGCCCCCGACTTGCACACTCCACTCCTCATCGAGTACAACATTTCTACATGAATGCGGAGATCATTGCCGTCGGTTCTGAGCTGCTCACGCCTTATCGCCTAGACACTAATTCCCTCTGGCTCACCGACGAACTCAACAAAATCGGCATCCGCGTCATCCACAAAGCCGTCGTCGGCGATTCGCGCGACGAAATGCGCTCCTCCTTCCGCCACGCTCTCGATCGTGCCGACTTGATCATCGCGAGCGGAGGCCTGGGCCCCACCGACGACGATCGCACGCGCGAAACCGTTGCCGAACTCCTCGGCCGCAAGTTGCATCTCGACGAAGCCATCGTGCGCGAAATCCAGGAACGCTTCCGCCGCTTCGCGCGCACCATGCCCGAAATAAATAAACGCCAGGCCATGGTTCCCGAAGGCGCGAGGGTCCTTCCGAATCCGCGCGGCACCGCTCCCGCTCTGTGGCTCGAGGCCGACGGCCACATCATCGTGCTGCTCCCCGGCGTACCGCACGAACTAAAATCCATCTTTGAATCCGAAGTCCGCCCGCGCCTCGCAAAAATTTCCGGCGACGAGCGCCTCTTCACCCGCGACCTGCGCACCACCGGCCTGGGCGAATCCGACGTCGAAACCCGTGTGCGCCCGCTCTATCAGCTTTATCCCGACACCGAAACCACCATCCTCGCCGCGCCCACCGGCACGCAACTGCACCCGCGCACTTGGTCTCGCAACGCCGCCAAAGCCGAAAAACTTCTGGACGAAATCACCGACCGCATGGCCTTGGCTCTCGGCGAGCATCTTTATTCCACGAGGGGCGAAAAGCTCGAAGAAGTCGTCGCGCGCGTTCTCACCGAAAATCGCGCCACCATCGCCGTCGCAGAAAGCTGCACCGGGGGCATGCTCGCCGAACGCCTTACCAACGTGCCCGGCAGCTCTTCCTATTTTCTTGGCGGCGTAATTTGCTACAGCAACGACTTAAAGACCACTTTCGTCGGCGTTCCGCAAAGCATTATCGAAGCAAAAGGCGCGGTCAGCTCCGAAGTCGCTCTCGCCCTCGCCGATGGCATCCGTAAACGCACCGGCGCGACTCTCGGCGTTGGCGTCACCGGCGTCGCCGGACCCGGCGGCGGCACGCCGGAAAAACCGGTCGGTCTGGTGCACATCGGTCTCGCCGACGAGCACGGCCCGCGCGAACGCGCCTATCGCTTTCCCGGCGATCGCGAACGCATTCGCCAGTTCGCCGCGCAAGCTGCGCTTGATGCCGTGCGCCGCTATTATCTTTTTCCGGCTGCCGCCAGAGCCTGAGCCAAAGCCATGCGCCTCTTCGTCGCCTTCGACTTGCCCAGCGCGGTACGCAACGCCCTCTCGACGCTCATCCAGCGCCTGAAACCCGAATGTCGCGCCGCGCGCTGGGTTCGCGCGGAATCCATGCACGTCACTCTGAAATTTCTAGGCGAGACGGATCCGCAAAAACTCCCCGAAATTCGCGCCGCACTCGCGCCGATTCGCTCCGCGCAGCCCGTCGCGATGGATTTTCGCGTTCTCGGCTTTTTCCCCAACGAATTCAAGCCGCGCGTGCTCTGGTGCGGCGTCCAGGCCACTCCGAATCTCGCCGAGCTCGCCGCGGCCGTCGAGCAAGCGCTCGAACCGCTCGGCTTCCCGCGCGAAACACGCACCTACTCTCCGCATCTCACTCTCGCGCGTCTGGAACCCGGCGATGCCCTGGAAAATCTCGCTCGTGCAGCCGACGCCTTGAAGTCATACGATTTCGGCGCGGCGCGCGGATCCGAATTTCATTTGTTCGAAAGCGTGCTAAAACCGTCCGGCGCACAATACACCAAGCTCGCCGCATTTCCATTCGTGGAAGGAACGAATTGAACTCGATTTTCGTCAGCACACCGTGGCTCATCCTGCCGTTAGCCTACCTTCTCGGCTCAATCCCCTTCGGAATGCTCATCGTGAAAGCGCTCGGCGGCCCGGACATCCGCGCCATCGGCAGCGGCAATATCGGCGCCGCGAACGTGGCGCGCAACGCTGGAAAATTCGCCGGAATTCTCACTCTGCTCCTCGACGCCGGAAAAGGCTACGCCGCCGTCTGGCTCGCCGGATATTTCACCCACGGCAACATGCGCTGGATGATGATCGCCGCCGTCTGCGCCGTCATCGGCCACATATTTCCCATATGGCTCGGCTTCAAAGGCGGCAAAGGGGTCGCCACCGGCCTCGGCGTTTTCTTGCCGATCTGCTGGCAAGCGGTCGCCGCCGCAGTCGTCCTCTGGCTTGCAGTAGTAATTTTCTGGCGCTACTCGTCGCTCGGCTCGATTTCCGCTGCAGTCGCGCTGCCTATCTTCGTGTACCTGCTCTACGCGCCTGGCCACGCGCCACCCGAATACGTCACGCTGGGCACAGTAGTGATTTCTCTGCTCGTGCTGATCAAGCATCGCCCAAATATCGCGCGACTAATAGCCGGAGAAGAAACCCGCCTGAATTTCGGCGGCAGAGACCGTAAGGACGACGAATAGCCTGCACGATTTGCTCGACGCCCGCCGCGACAAATCTCCGCGCTGAAACCATCGTCCTACGTCGGGGCACGGCGTCAGCCGTGCCGTAGATTTCGTCAAATCAAAGCGGCTTCAGCCGCTGAGGCCATGATTTAGGGGTTCGACCGTACCGCCATAAGTCCCAAGCTCTCTGTATCTTATTCGCCAACCCCAGTACCATCGTCCCGTTGTATCGCATCGCCCACTTCGCTACGATTTTAGCGAAGAGATTCCTGTGCCCAGTGAAGCCCTCAAGCAGCAGACGACCCGCCGCCTGCGCATCCTCTGGATTGTGCTGGGTGCGCTGCTGTTCGTAAGCATCACACCCCTATGGCTTTACCATCGCCAGGTCTTGCGCCTCAGCGAAGAAAAACTGCAGGACACCGAGCGCGTCCAGCAATCCGAAATCACTCGTTCACTCGCCAGCGAAACGCTGCAGTTCGAACAAAATCTCCGCGAACAACTTCTCAGCCAGCGCCAGGTCCTCGCGCTCACCGGCTGGATTGAAAATGTGGACGACCCCGCGCACGCGCCGCAGCTCGCGCGCCTGCTGCAAAGCTTCGTAGAAAATAATCAGAACATTCTTTACGTCACCGCCGTCAACCAGCAAGCCAAAGGACAATCCGCCGGCAGCTTCAGCGCCGACCAGGATCCTTTCGTCGGTGGCGCGCTCAAACGCGCCTTCACCGCCAGCATTCAAGGCCTGAATTTCGTCAGCGAGCCTTTCGCGCTCGGAAAAAATAACCGCCCGGCACTGGTCGTCTCCGTGCCGCTTTCGTCGAACGGCCAATTTACCGGCATGATCGCCTCGGTCGTCTCTATTGACCGTCTGCTGGAGCGCATTCGCGATGCCAGCGTGCGCGAGCGCACCGTTTTCATCGTGGATGGCCACGGCCACATCGTCGCGCATCCCGACGCCGCCGAAGTCGTGCCCGGCCGCGACGTCACCTCGACATCCCCCATCGTCAGCCACTTGAAGGAACTGCCTCAGGAGTTGCGCGCGACAGAGACGATGCATTTCGTCGAGCAGGATAAAAATAATCGCCCCGTCGAGATGATCGGTACCTACAGCACCATCCCGGAATTAAGCTGGACGGTGATCGCCGAGCGCAGCCTCGATAGCGCGCGCATTGACGCCGGAGTGAAGGAACTCACCGCGCAAGCGCTTAGCTTTGTCGTGGGTGTCACGCTTGGTTGCGCTTCTCTTCGGATATCTCTTCGCGCTGGGCATCACCCGCCCGATTCGCGGCTTGGTGGAATCCGTGCGCGCCATCAGCCGCGCTGAATTTCACGAACGTGTGCGCGTCGAAGGCGCCAGGGAAATCAGCGAGCTGGCCGAAACCTTCAATCACATGGCCGGAGACATCGAGCAATACGTTGAGCGCCTGAAGCAGGCCGCCGCCGAAAATCGCGAGCTGTTTCTGGGCTCCATCCGCATGCTCGCCGCCGCCATTGACGAAAAGGATCCCTACACCCGTGGTCACTCCGGCCGCGTCGCCAAATATTCCATCATCATCGCCGAATACATGGGCCTGGATTCCGAAGACATTGACCGCCTGCGCATTTCGGCGCTGCTGCACGACGTAGGCAAAATCGGTGTGGATGATCGCGTCCTGAAAAAACCCGGCAAGCTGACCGACGAAGAATTCGACTTGATGAAGCAGCACCCGAGCAAAGGCGCCAACATCATGCGCCCCGTTGCTCAGCTGAAGGACATGCTCCCTGGCATCGAGCTGCATCACGAGCGCATGGACGGCGCCGGCTATCCCTACGGCCTCTCCGGCGATCAGATCCCCATGATGGCCCGCATCATCGCGGTGGCTGATACCTTCGACGCCATCACCACCAATCGCCCGTATCAGTCCGCCATGGATCTTGAATTCGCCCTCGGCCGCATCCGTTCGCTGGCCATCTCGAAATTCGATCCCAACGTAGTAGCCGCCCTCGACGCTGCAGTAGCGTCCGGCCGCCTCCGTCTTAGCGCCGCACTGGTAGAGGTGTAATTTCCCGCGCGGATCGCGCACCTTACTTCGAGCCAGCAGCCATCCGCCACTAATCACCACTCCCTTCTCACCAAGCACTCTTCGTTTGTTACAATCAAACGCTCCGCGAAGCGCGGCGAAAACTCATGATCTCCCTCTTCGGACCACCAGAACCCACGCTGCTCGAGCGGCTGAAAGATTCCGTCAGCAAAACTCGCTCGGAACTTATCCGCGCGCGTCGAACAATTGCTCACCGGCGATCGCCCGGTTGATCCCGAGCTGCTGAAGCAACTGGAATCCGCGCTGCTTAGCGCCGACCTGGGTGTCCGCACCACCAAGGAGGTTCTCGCCGCGCTGCGTCAGCAAGTGAACGAGCACAAACTGGAAGAACCCGGCGCACTGAAACGCGAGCTGAAAAATCAAATCCTGAAAATTCTCACCGCGCCGGCTGCCACGCAGCCGAATGTGGACGGCAAACCCGCCAACGAGCCGCGCGTCCTATTCGTCGTCGGCGTCAACGGCACCGGCAAAACCACCACCATCGGTAAACTCACCAGCCGCCTGAAAAAAGAAGGCGCGACGGTCGTCCTCTGCGCCGCCGATACCTTTCGCGCCGCCGCCATCGAACAACTCGAAATCTGGGCGCGCCGCTCCGGCGTAGAAATGATCAAACAGAAACCGGGCGCCGACCCCTCGGCCGTAGTTTTCGACGCGCTCACCGCCGCCCGCGCGCGCCATGCCGACGTGGTTATCGTGGACACCGCCGGACGCCTCCACACCAAGTCCAATCTCATGGCCGAGCTGGATAAAATGAAACGCACCGCCGCCAAAGTAATTCCCGGCGCGCCGCACGACGTGCTCCTCGTCCTCGACGCCACCACGGGGCAGAACGGCCTGAACCAGGCCCGCGAATTCTGGAGCCACGCCGGAGTCACCGGCATCGTGCTCACCAAACTGGATGGCACCGCCAAGGGCGGCATCGTAGTAGCCATCGCCCGCGAACTGAATCTGCCAATCCGCTTCGTCGGCACCGGCGAAAAAATCGACGACCTGGTCCCATTCGATGCCCAAACATACGTCAACTCGCTCTTTGACTGACGCCACACGCGAAGCCGACGACGCTTGGATGTCGCGAGCGCTAACGCTAGCAATTTGCGGCGCAGCCCTCGCACATCCCAATCCAATCGTCGGCGCGGTCCTAGTCAAAAACGGAAAAGTGATCGGCGAAGGCTTCCACGATTACGATCGTCGCGACCACGCCGAAATCGTCGCACTCAAACAAGCCGGAAAGAATGCGCGCGGCTCGACTCTCTACGTCACGCTGGAGCCCTGCTGCACCACCGGCCGCACCGGCCCCTGCACAAAAGCCATCATCGCCGCCGGAATAAAAAAAGTAGTCGCCGCCATGCGCGACCCCAATCCCACCATTTCCGGCAAAGGCCTCGCAGAACTTCGTCGCGCCGGAATTCAAGTAATCAGCGGCGTTCGAGAAAAACAAGCGCAGCACCTGAATGAAGATTTCGCCCGCTGGATTCGCACCAAGCTCCCGCTCGTCACCCTGAAAACCGCACTCACCCTCGACGGCCAGATCGCCCAAAAAGCCGGCAGCGCTACCGCGATCACTAGCAAGCGATCGCACGACGCCGTCCAACGGCTGCGCCACGAAGCCGACGCGCTCCTCACCGGAATCGGCACCGTCCTGGCCGACGATCCGCGCCTGAGTGATCGCACCGGCGAGCCGCGCCGCCGCCCGCTCCTCCGCGCCATCGTGGATTCGCGCCTGCGCACGCCGCTGCGTTCGAATCTCGTGCGATCGCGCACGGCAAGACGTCGTGATCTTCACCACGCAATCGCCTGAGTCACCGAAAGCTCGCGCCCTCATCCGCGCCGGAGTGGAAGTTTTCCGCGTTCCAGCGCGCCGCGGACACACCGACCTTCACGCCGTGATGCGCGAACTCGGCCGCCGCCTGATCCTCAGCGTTCTGCTGGAGGCCGGAGCCGAGCTCAACGGCGCCGCGCTCCAAGCCGGTATTGTGGACAAAATGATTCTCTTCTATGCTCCCAAAATCATGGGCACAGGCGGCGTGCCAATGGCGCAAATCCCGTCGCGCTGGTTCGCGAAATCCCCAGCGCTGCGAAATTTAACAGTAAGGACCTGCGGCCCCGATTTCGTGGTCCAAGGATATTTTCGCGATGTGTACAAGCGCTGAAGTGGCACAGGCAATCCTGCCTGTGCACCCAAGTAAAACGCGCCGAGACTAATCACAGGGACTCAAAATAAATGTTCACGGGCATCACCGAACAAGTAGGAAAAATCGAGTCTCTCGAACACGCGCAGGACGGCGGTCGGCTCCGCATCAGCTTCGCCAAAACACTCGCCGACCCTACCGCCGCGTTTGAGACCTCGATCGCAACCTCATCAAAACTCGGCGACAGCATCTCCGTAAATGGCTGCTGCCTGACCGTAGTCGAATTCGACGCGCACGGTTTCTCCGCCGATCTCTCCGGCGAAACCCTCCGCCGCACGAATTTCGCGGAAAAAAAACCCGGCCACCTGGTAAATCTCGAACGCCCCCTCTCCGCCGGCGCCCGGCTCGGCGGCCACTTTATGCAAGGCCACGTGGACGGCATCGGCCGCGTCACTCGCCTCACCCCCGAAGGCGAAAATTGGTGGCTCTCCGTCCGCGTTCCGCAGGACCTGCGTCGATACGTCGCCGAAAAAGGCTCTATCGCACTTGACGGCATCAGCCTCACCGTAGCCCGCTGGCACGATCGGCATCGCCGACATCGCCATCATCCCCTTCACCTACGCGCACACCAACGTCCGTCCATGTCCGTCAACGACGCCGTGAATATCGAGACCGATATCCTGGCCAAATACGTGGAAAGTCTGCTGCACAATGAAAAATCGCAATCCACGTCGCATCTCACTGTAAAACATCTCGTCGAGGAAGGATTTTGATGCGCGCACAATATTTCGCAGCGCTACTGTCTCGCCGGCTCACTCCCTCCGGCGTCCGCGCATGACCGATCGCAAATCCTACGACGTAGCCGTGATCGGCGCCGGAACCTTCGGCGCGTGGACCGCCTACTACCTGGCAAAATCCGGCGCCTCCGTAGCTCTGCTCGACGCCTACGGCCCCGCCAATTCCCGCGCCAGCTCGGGCGGCGAATCCCGCATCATCCGCATGGGCTACGGCGCGGACGAGATCTACACTCGCTGGTCCCTGCGCGCACTTCCCCGCTGGAAAGAGATATTTGCCGCAGCCGGCCGCCCCGAATTATTTCAGCCCACCGGCGTCCTGTGGATCGCTCACGACAAATATCCTTACGCGATGGACACGCTCACCGCGCTGCAAAACCACGAAGTCCCGCACGAACGCCTCTCGCTCATGGGTCTGCGCAAGCATTATCCCGCAAATCGCATTTGATGACGACGCCTGGGGCATCCTCGAACCCGAAAGCGGCGTCTTGATGGCCCGCCGCGCCGTGCAAACCGTAGTCGAGCAATCCCAAAAAATCGGCGTGCAATATCGCGCCGCTTCAGCCCTCGCGCCGTTCGGCGAAGGCCGCGTCACCTCGATCATGACAACCCATGGCGAAAATATTTCCGCTGGAGCCTTCGTTTACGCCTGCGGCCCGTGGCTCAGCGAAACTTTTCCCCGACCTCCTGGGCCCGCGCATCTTCGTATCCCGCCAGGAAGTTATTTTTTTCGGAGTGCCACACGGAGACATTCAATTCCAGCGGGAGGCCCTGCCGACATGGCTATATCTGAAGGACGAATTTTACGGCATGCCCGATTTGGAAAATCGCGGCCTGAAAGTTGCCGACGACCATCACGGCGCGCCTGTAGATCCCGACACGCAATCCCGCGCCGCCAGCGCAGCCGCCATCGAGTCCGCGCGCGAATTTGTCACCCGCCGCTTCCCCGCCCTGAAACACGCGCCCGTCGTCGAAACGCGCGTTTGCCAATACGAAAACACTTCCAACGGAGATTTTCTGATTGATCAGCACCCGGATTTTCAAAACGTCTGGCTGGTAGGCGGCGGCTCAGGCCACGGCTTCAAACACGGCCCATCGGTGGGAGAATACGTGGAAGCCCGCGTAACCGGATCCGCCGCAACCGAAAATGAAATCGAACCGCGCTTCGCCCTAGCTACAAAACAAACCACGCAAGATCGCGTCATCCACTGATCCACGGGGCGATGGCGCCGCGGATTCCCGCCATCCAATCATTGCTTGAAAAATGCGATTAATGTAAATTGCCGCCATTCGGGTCGGGGTAAGGTCGCCCAATCGGGTCGGCGCGCGCTCACCCGCGGTTTCTCATGTTAAACCGTTTGCGCACGATACACTTTCTCGCGGCACCGAGCCGTTCTCTCTCGCAGCGCCACACGTGCGCCCGCCTGCTGCGCGTGCTGCCCCGGCTTGTGGTCGTCGCTTGCGGTGTCGCTTGGCCATTTGCGGCGCGCGCCCAGCAAGACGCGTTCCAGCAAGACCCAGTGGATCTGTACGGCTCGCGCTTTCTGGCGGCGGTGATCGTTGTCGGTCTCGCCGTCGTTCTCTACAGCCTTTTTCGTTACCGTGGCAGGGACTCCGGTCCAGTCTCCTGGGGACTGCTGATCGTCGGCACCTGCATTTTTCCGATGATTCTGTCCGGCTTCGGCACCATCCTGGTCGTCGAGCGAGTTAAGACCGTGAAGCTCTGCGGTTCTTGCCACCTCACCATGAAGTCGTACGTGGACGATATGATGAACCCTCAAAGCAATAGTCTGGCCGCCGTCCACTACACCAACCGCTACATCGCCGAAGATCAATGCTACGAATGCCACACCTCCTACGGCATGCTCGGTACCTTGCAGGCCAAGAAGCAGGGCCTGATTGACGTCTACAAATATTACACGCGCACGTTTCAGCTCCCTCTGCGGCTGCGTCACCCATACCCCGGCGGCGATTGCCTCAAATGCCACGCCGGAGCGACAAAATGGCTCGCCGCTCATGAGGACACCAAACAGGCAATCTTCGCGGGTACTCTCACTTGCATGCAGTGCCACGCGGAAACCAACCCCGCGCATAACGTGCCGGGACGGATCGTAAGTCCATGAGCCAACCATCCGTCAGAACCATCGAGCTCGACCCCCGCTTCCTTCGCTGGGCGCTGATCGCCGCGCAACTATTCGCCGTGTCCGTGTACCTGCTGGGATTGGGATTCTTATTGCGCGCCAGCGGTGGAACTCTCTTCCTCTTCTCTATCGCCACGCCCATTCTGATCCTCCTGGCGACTTTGGCATTGGCCGGCGTTGCCCTTTATCGCTATCTTCGGCGCAGCAGCCTCTTTGCCTTCGCCCTTTTTGAGCCGGGCGACTTGATCTTCCAGCAGGGCGACCACGGGGATTTTGCCTATTTTATTCAGCAAGGTGAAGTAGAAGTGATCCGAAGGGACCTGGAAATCGAGACGGTCATTGCTCGGCTCGGGAAAGGCCACCACTTTGGCGAAACCGCCCTGATCAACAATGCCCCGCACCACGCCACCGTCCGGGCCAAAACGCGCGTCCGCGTCGCTATGCTCGGCAGGAGAAAATTTCTGCACATGCTCCGATTCGTGCGGCCCGCGCACGGTGATTTCATGAGCACGATAAATCAACGCGCCACCGAACAGGCAGTCAAGAGAGCGAAGTCGGCCGCACACTCTGGGCCGCAAAACCGGGAGGATCAGAGCCAATGAAAAAGAGCTTGGGCGGAGCGAGCGGCGCGATCATCGCGCTCCTCGGAATCGCAATGGCAGTTTGGGCGGCGGCCGCAGGCGACGCCAGTGCCGGCAAGACCGTATACGCCAACAAATGTATGATTTGCCATGGAGCCGATGGTGCTGGCGCCACCGGCTACGCCAAAGCGCTAGGACTTCAGCCGGCGCGACTTGCATCGGATGCGGTCCAGAACAAAACAGACGCGGAACTGAAGAAAATCATCTTGGAGGGCTCAGGCAAAATGAAGCCCATTAAGGGCCTGAGCGACACGGACATCGAAAACGTGATCGCCTACGTGCGCACGCTGCGCAAGAAATAGCTAGCCACTGGAAATCACGCAGCTGCCCCGCGCGCCTTTGCGCGTACCCCGCGATAATAAAGCATCAACCCAAACAAAATCGCAAACGCGCTTCCACCCGCGAGCTTGCCCTCGAATATCCACTTGTTCTCGGCCTCCGCAGGTGGAATCAAAGACAAGACAATACCGCCGAGCACGACCGTAAACCCCAGAATCCCCATCAGCCAAACTCCGACTTTTCCTCCGGGAATCAAGACCTCGTGCTGGTTCGCCCCGCGATCTCCGCGATAAGCCAGCCGGATCACCGCGGCATACATATACAAGAACGGAATAAAATAAAGGATGGTCCCCGCATCCACCAATTCCTGATACGCCGTATTCGGACTGTCGCTGATCTGCCCCAGCAGCAGCACCGTTCCCGTCGCAAAAGCCTGCACCAGAATCGCCACCCATGGCGTCTTCCACTTCGGATGAATCCGCCCGAACACCGCCGGCAAATATCGGTCAATCCCAACCACAAACGGCACCCGCGCCACTCCCGCCACCGTCCCGCCGACGCCGCCGGCGTTTCCCACCGTCACCAGAATCGCCGCAATCACGCCAAACAAAACGATCCGCAGCATCATCGAGCCGGCGGTCAGCGCCTGAAACACGCCGCTCTTCGGATCTACCGCATCAGCCGGCAACATCGAAAGTACCGCAAAAGTTCCTGCGATATAAATCAGCGCGATCAAAATCCCGGACCCAAAAATCGCGCGCGGCAAAGTTTTCTGCGGGTTGCGTACTTCTTCGCTCATCGTCGCGCAAAGTTCCAGCCCCACGAACGCAAACGCAATCTGCGGCCAGAAATTCACCGTACCCCAATCCCACGTGGGCATCATGTTGCGGAAAGTAAAATGCGTCACCGATCCGTGCGCGTGCCACAAATACGCCGCCATCCCCACCAACATCAGCAGCGGAACGTAAGTCGAAACCGCGCCCACGTTCTGCAGCCACTTGCCAATATTTAGTCCGACGATGTTCAGCGCCACCGCGACAAACAAAAGCCCAAACGATCCAGCGACCAAAAATGTCCGGTCCTGCGCCAGATAAGCCGTGCCGCCTCCGCCGATATAAGCCGCCATCGCCGCGCTGGCCATCAGCAGCGCCGGAAAATAAAAAAACGTGTACACCCAATACGTCCAGCCCGCGATAAATCCGTGAAAATCTCCGAACGCCTCCTTCGACCACACGTACAATCCACCCTCTTCCGGAAATCGCGTGGACAATTCCACGATCACAAACGTCGTCGGCAGGAAAAAAAACAACGCGGCTAGGATCCACAAACTGATCGAAGAAGTTCCGTTGTGCGCTGCCGCCGCAATCCAGCGGGGCCCCAGCACCGCGCCAATATTGAACAGCAGCACATCCCAAAATCCCATCACCCGCCGCAGCTGCGATTTTGGGTCGCCGCCGTTCGGCCCACCCGCGGGCCCCGGTGCGGCAGGTACCGTGCGATTTTGGCTCACTCGCCGGCGTCCAGCGCCGGAATCAATTCATCCTGCGCAAGAAAATTTCGTAAAAACGGCTCCTTGGAATCTTCCAGTTCCTGCCAAGTGCCGAAAAATCCCACGCGCCCTTCCTGCAGAAACAAAATCCGGTCGGCCAGCTTCTTCGCCAGGTGGGTGTCGTGCGTCACCACGATCGAAGTCTTCTTGAGCCTGCCCTTCAATTTTGTGATCAGATCGCTGATGTGCGCCGCCATCAGCGGATCCACCATCGTAGTCGGCTCGTCGTACAGGATCGCGTCGGGATCTTCCGCCAACGCCCGCGCAATCGCCACCGCGCGTTTCGCCCCAGTACTCAAATCCGATGGCAAAGAATCCGCAAAGTCGGCCACTTCTAACTCCGCCATCAATTCTTTCACGGTAGCGTCAATTTTCTCGGGCGCTTCAACCTCACTGCGGCTCTCCAGCGGAAACGCGATGTTCTCCTCCACCGTCAACGAATCAAATAACGCACCCGATTGAAACACCATCGTCACCCGCCGCCGGATCTGCGAAAATTGCTCCTCCGTCCAGTCCGTCACGTCCTGCCCTGCCACGATAATTCTCCCCGAATCCGGCGCCAGAAAATCCCAGCAGCAATTTCAACGACACCGATTTCCCCACGCCGCTGCGACCCATGATCACGGCCGTCTCGCCCTGCTCGACGAAGAAGCTGACGTCTTTCAGCACGGCGTTATCGTCAAACGCCTTGCAGACATTTTTGAATTCGAAATAGTGTTCGCTCATCGCCCCGCGCGTCCGGCAAATTTTCGCTTGGCCTGTTCGTAATCCGCCGGCGCGTTCACATTCTTGAATAGGAGCCCGTCGGAATCAAAGCCTTTCCATTCCTCTGGTTCTATCACTTCCACGCGCAATTCCACCAGGCCGTCCGTCACCTTGCGCACGCCGCGCTCCAGGGCACGCCGCAGCGTCGGCTCGCACCCCTTGTGATACACCGCGCAAAGCGGCTCTGCGCCGCGCTTGTTTTCCGGCGTCGTATTCACCGGCACCACCGCTTCCTCCGCGGAATCGCGCGCGCGCTGGAGCAAGTATTCCAGCCACTCGCGCGTCAAATACGGCAAATCGCATGCGACGATTAGATTCCAATCCGCCTCCGAAGCGCGCAACGCCGTCGCAATCCCGCCCAGCGGCCCGAAGCCAGGCCAATCATCCGCAATCGCGCGTAATCCCAAGCCGTGAAATTTTTCCGGCGCCCCCACCACCATCGCGGGAGCCCCCACCACCGATTCCACCGATCGCGCCACGCGCACAATCATCGGCTCCCCGGCAATCTCCAACAGCCCCTTATCCACACCCATCCGCGAACTCTGCCCTCCCGCCAGAATAAATCCCGCCACCGTTGCAACGTGATCTGTCTCGCTCATCACTTCCCCGGACGCTGAATTCCAAGTTCCCGCAACTTCTCCTGCAAACTCTGCCGGTGCAAACCGACTTCCGCCGCGGTCTGCGAAACATTCCAATGATGCTCTTCCAATTTCCGCCGCAAATAAACAATCTCAAACTGCCGCTTCGCCTCGCGAAAATCCGCCTCGCCCAAAAACGAGTCGCCCGCTGCCTTTTTCGCGGCACCGTCCGCAGCGGCCGCGCCGCGATACTCGCGAATCTCCTCCGGCAAATCCGCCGAAGTAATTTCGTCGCTATCGCACAATACCAGCGTCCGCTCCAGTGCGTTGCGCAATTCCCGCACGTTCCCCGGCCAATCGTAACGCCGTAGCAAGCTCATCGCTTCCGGCGACACATGCGCGCGATGCTTGTGCCGAGTCCCCAGCTGCGTCAAAAACGCACCCACCAAAATCGCCAGATCCTCCTTATGCGCGCGCAACGGCGGCAGCTCCAGCGTCACCACTCGCAACCGGTAATACAAATCCTCCCGAAAACGCCCTGCTGCAATTTCCGCCGGCAAATCGCGATGTGTCGCGCTAATCACCCGCACATCCACGTCAATCGCATGAGATCCGCCCAGCCGCTCGATCTTGCGATTCTCCAGCGCCCGCAGCACTTTCGCCTGCGTTACTGAATTCATGTCGCCGATCTCATCCAAAAAAATCGTTCCGCCCGACGCCAACTCGAATTTCCCCTTGCGCTGCTGCGCCGCCCCGGTAAACGCGCCGCGCTCATACCCAAACAATTCCGATTCGATCAAATTTTCCGGCAGCGCCGCGCAATTCACCGCTACAAACGCCCGTCCGCGCCGTGCCGACCGCTCGTGAATTTCCTGCGCCAGCAAATCTTTCCCCGTCCCGCTCTCGCCCAATATCAAGACCGTAGCGTTCGTCGCGGCCACGCGCTCGGCCATCTCAAAAACGCGCCGCATCGCGTCCGATGCGCCAAGCAATCGCCCGAATTGTCCATCGGCGACAAGCTCGCGCCGGAGGCGCGTATTTTCTTCGGCCAGTTCGGAAAGACGCAGCAAATTCGCCACCCGCCGCCGCAACTCTTCGATGTCGAATCCCTTCACAATGTAATCCGCCGCTCCGCTCTGCAACGCTTCCACCGCCGTCTTCGCCGTATCCAAGGCCGAAACGACAAGCACCGGCATCTCATGCCCGTTTTCGCGTAGCCACCGCAAAAACGAAAGACCATCCTCGCCCGGCATCACCAAATCCAAAAGAATAAGGTCCGGCGCAGAAGCAACCAACGCCTCACGCGCCGCCGCAGCCGACGAAGCCTCAATCACTTTGTACTGCTTCTCGAGCGCCCGCCCCATCCCGTACCGCGCCGCGCTCTCGTCATCCACCAACAAAATTGTTCGCATGATTTATTTTGCTTCCTCTTCCGCCAGCGGCAGCGTCAAATGAAACCGAGTCCCCTTGCCCCGATGCAACGGGCTCTCAATCGCCAGCGTCCCGCCCAATTCCTCAATCCTCCGCGCAACAATCGCCAGCCCCAGCCCCGTCCCCGTCGCCTTCGTCGTAAAATACGGCTGAAAAATTTTCGCGCGCAGCTCGTGTGAAATTCCGGGACCGTCATCGTCCACTACGATGTCCAGGCGCCCGTCATATTTCCCAACGCTGATCCGCACACGCCCACCGCCCGGCTGCGCTTCCATCGCGTTCACGATCAAATTCGAAAGCACTTCGCTCAGCGCTTCTTCCGACGCCTGCGCGATAATCTCGTGCGTCGGCTTCTCAAATTCCAGCCGCACGCTGCGCCGCTCCGCGTCCCGCCCAAACAGCCACGCCGTCTGCGCCGCCACCGCCACTGCCGCCACGCGCTCGCCGTGTACCGTCGGCTTCGCATAATGCAGCAGCTGCGTCAGCTTCGCGCTCATGCGATCAATTTCGCCCACGATTAATGTACAGTCGCGCCGCACATCTAGCGGCAAGTCGGGATTTTCCAGCTGCACCTGCAGCACGGTCTTCATCGAGCTCAGCGGATTCCGCAAATTGTGGGACACGCTCGCCGCCATTTGCCCCAGCACTGCCATCCGTTCGCGCTCCGCAAGCTCCCTTTCCAATCGCAGCTTGTCTTCGATCAATCGCGCCAGGTCCACCATCCCCGGCAATTGCTCTGCCAGAAATTCCAGCGCTGCGGAAGTTTCGCCCGTCAGATACGATCCGGTCGTCGCCGCCTCCAGCACTCCAATCTCCTGCCCATCCTTCATCAATCGCATCTGCGCCGTGTGCCCCAACCCTCCCGGCGCTTCCAAAGCCTTCAACGCCGCATCGCGCGGAATCGAAATCCGCACCGCCGCCAAACCAAATTCCTCCCGGATCCTCGTCTCGGCCGATGCCACCAGATGCGCCACCTTCCCCTGCCGCGCCTCCTGCTGCAATCGCGACGTCAACCGCTGCACCCGGTCCATCCGCTCCGCCAACTGCCGATGCAGGAAACCGGCCCAATCGCTCGCTCCAGCGGCTCAAAAAGAAAAATCAGCACAAACAGCAGCACGCTCGCCGTAGCCTCCGGCGGCAACACCGGCTCCAGCCATCCGCTCACCCGCCGCACCAGAGCCAAATACAACAACGCCAAAAATGTAGCCGGCAGCGCATACATCAAATTCCGCTGCGCCCCATATTCCAAGAAATTCCGCCGCACCGCGTAATAAAGCAGCAACGCCCCTGGAAGCACGCCTAATACAAGAACGGCGATCCCAGTTCCTCCGCCGAGCAACAGGAGAAACGTCGCGGTTCCCTCACCGATTGCAAGAGCGACAAACATCAGGAGGCTGACTGCGAGCAGTGATCGGAAGAACTCTCGCTCGTCGGAAGTCGTCGAGGATCTTGCCGCCACAAATTCGATAGCCGCGCATGCCAGGGTCGCAGGGATCAGAGCAACTACGGCGAACTCAGAAAAATAAGATAGCTGCAACAAAAGGTGCGCATGGTGCGCGTCCCGAAGAACAAGGCCCGTTGCCACAGCGTAAGCGAGCGGCGCAACGTACAGAAACCACAGCGTTCGTCCGACCCATCGTGGAGTTCGCCAACCCTTTACAGATTGTAGGTACACAACGTGAACTTGCACGAGAAGCGTCGGCAGGAATGCCAATGCACCGGCGACCAGAATCGAACTGAATACCTCAGCAGCATAAGGTGGCGAGGCATATTGAATGTACACGTTGATTCCGAGGAGCCCACCCGCATAGATCAGAAACAATGAGAGGTTCAAGAAGAACAGCAATCGCTCAAACAACCGCGGTCGGCGATGCCCCAAAATCAGCGCCAGCAAGAACAAATAAACTAGCGTCCCCGCGGTTAAACTGATGAGTCGAATATAGAAAAGTAATTGCACCAGCGTTAGTGCCGGGGATTCTAGCCCGCCGCGGCCCGCAAAGGCAAGAAACAAGTGTCGGGAAAATCTGGCGGCAACCAAGCTATTGAAAATAAAGGCTATATATCCATGCAAGCCGTGGAAGATGTGAGCGTCGAATTATCACATTCTCCCTTGACTCCCCCACCCTCGATTGCTATATTAGCACTCGCCTACGAGGAGTGCTAAACGGTCTCCTGACCGCCACAACTCCTCCCGGCAAGTCTCACCAAACAATTGGAGGAATTTCACAAATGGCAGTCAATATCACGCCCCTGCACGACCGCGTGCTAGTGCGGCGCCTGGAAGAGAAGGAATCCGTCAAGGGTGGCATCATCATCCCGGACTCCGCAAAAGAGAAACCACAAGAGGGTGAAGTCATCGCCGTCGGCTCTGGCCGCCGCGAAAAAGGTGAACTGATCCCCCTCGACGTAAAAGCCGGTGACCGCATCCTTTTTGGCAAGTACAGCGGCAACGACATCACCATTGACGGCGAGGAATACATGATCATGAAGGAAGACGAGATCCTCGCAAAGCTCGGCCCAGCTGCCAAAGCAGCCGGCAAACGCTAACTCGCTCCACCTAAACAGCAACTTCCCGGACGCGGCCTAATCCCCGCACCGGATAACCAACTCGCAATACAAAAATAGGAGAAAGACATCATGGCAAAGCAAATCGTGACTGGTGAAAATTCTCGCCAGGCGATCCTGCGCGGCGTCAATCAGCTCGCCGACGCAGTAAAAATCACCCTCGGCCCCAAGGGCCGCAATGCGGTGATCGAAAAGAAGTTCGGTTCGCCGATCATCACCAAGGACGGCGTCACCGTCGCCAAGGAAATCGAGCTGCAGGATCCGCTCGAGAACATGGGCGCGCAAATGGTCCGCGAAGTTGCGTCCAAGACTTCCGACGTAGCCGGCGACGGCACCACCACAGCCACCGTTCTGGCCCAGGCCATCTTCCGCGAAGGCGTGAAGGCGGTTGCGGCCGGAGCCAGCCCCACGGCTCTGAAGCGCGGCATCGAAAAGGCCGTAGAAGTGGCCGTCGAGGAAGTTCGCCGTTTGCACAAGGACGTCAAGGGCGACATGATCGCCCAGGTCGGCACCATCAGCGCCAATAACGACAAGCACATCGGCGACATCATTGCCGGTGCGATGAAGAAAGTCGGCAAGGACGGCGTCATCACCGTGGAAGAATCCAAGACCATGGAAACGTCGCTCGAGGTCGTCGAAGGCATGCAGTTCGACCGCGGCTACCTCTCGCCCTACTTCGTCACCGACCCCGAACGCATGGAATGCGCGATGGAAGACGTCCGCATCCTCATCCATGAGAAGAAAATCTCCTCGATGAAGGACTTGCTGCCCCTTCTCGAGCAGATTGCCAAGCAGGGCAAGCCGCTTTTGATCATTGCTGAAGACGTCGAAGGCGAAGCTCTCGCCACTCTCGTCGTCAACAAGCTCCGTGGCACCTTGCAGTGCGCTGCCGTGAAGGCTCCTGGCTTCGGAGATCGCCGCAAGGCCATGCTCGAAGACATCGCCACCCTCACCGGCGGCAAGGCCATCACCGAAGATCTCGGCATCAAGCTCGAGAACGTGAAGCCCGAAGATCTCGGCCGCGCGAAGAAGATCACCATTGATAAGGACAACACTACCATCGTCGAAGGCGGCGGCAAGCCGTCCGAGATCGAAGGTCGTGTGCGTCAGATCCGTGCGCAGGTCGAAGACACCACCTCCGACTACGACAAGGAAAAGCTGCAAGAGCGCCTTGCGAAACTCGTTGGCGGCGTTGCCGTAATTAAAGTCGGCGCTGCAACCGAGACCGAGCTGAAGGAAAAGAAGGCTCGCGTCGAAGATGCGATGCACGCAACCCGCGCGGCTGTCGAGGAAGGTATCGTTCCCGGCGGCGGTGTGGCGTTGATCCGCTGCATCCCGGCTCTCGATAAGCTCAAGTTGCATGATGATGATGCCATCGGCGTCAACATCGTGAAGCGCGCGCTCGAAGAGCCACTCCGCCAGATTGTCCACAACGCCGGCGACGAAGGTGCCGTCATTTTGGGCAAAATCCGCGAGTCCAAGGACGAGAACTTCGGCTACAACGCAGACACCGGCGAATACGGCGATCTGGTCAAGGCAGGCGTGATTGACCCGGCCAAGGTAACTCGTCTCGCTCTGCAGAACGCCGCTTCCATCGCGGGCCTGATGCTCACCACCGAAGCTCTGGTGGCCGACATCAAGGAACCCAAGGAAGCAGGCGCAGCTCACGGCGGCGGCGCCCCAGGTGCCGGCGGCATGGGCGGCATGTACTAAGAAGTTGAATCAGCCGTTGACTCTGTAAATCGCCCTACAGGGCGGTTCATCCTGAGATCCCGCAGCGCGGGATCAAGGGGTAGAGGCCGCCTTTAGGCGGGCGCAGTGAACTAAAGGGCGCTTCGGTGTAACAACCGAAGCGCCCTTTTTCTTTTTCGTACCAGTGCACGCGCGCTCAGTTTACTTTGCGCGAAACGCGTCCAATGTCCGAATCTCAGAATTTGAGCCTCCAATCCGTCGGCGAGCGGGAGGCTGACCGAAAGTGTCATCATCGCCTGTCCGGACGTGCAGGCTTTTTTCAATAGAGCGTTTCCCGCGGCCCATGTAACCCTCTTTGTAGCAATATGTTATGGCGGCGTTTACCATATCGGGGAGTACGAGGCCATATATCCATTCCTACCCGTATTCTTCCTCTTATCATTGTCCATCTGGGGTTATCCCTGGCTGGAATCGCGGCGAAATCAGCGCGAAACCTTCGGCGCACTCTCGTGTTACATAAACCATGGAGCTAGCCCAGCTCGGTTTCTGATGCGCAGCAAAAATTGAAATTTTAGCGATCAATGAACTCTTCAAAGGGAGGATTTTGCAATGCGTAAGCTGAACTTAATTCGTACTCTGCTACTTGCTCTCTGCGTGCCGCTCGCGCTCGCGTCCACGCCGTCTTCGGCCTCTGCGCAGATCGCAGTGGGCATTTCCGTTCACGTTGCACCGCCCGCGATCCCGGTGTACGTGCAGCCTGCGTGCCCCACCGAAGGCTATCTTTGGACTCCGGGCTATTGGGCTTACGGTGACGCCGGCTACTACTGGGTCCCTGGCGTTTGGGTCGCTCCTCCGCGCGTCGGCCTCCTCTGGACTCCCGGATACTGGGGCTTCGTCGGCGGCGTTTACGGCTGGCATGCCGGTTACTGGGGACCGCACGTCGGTTTCTATGGCGGCGTGAATTACGGATTCGGTTACCACGGGGTGGGTTTTGTGGGTGGTGAATGGCGCGGCGGGCATTTCGCGTACAACACCGCAGTCGTCAACGTAAACACCGCGGTCGTGCACACCACTTTCGTTGATCGCACCGTGGTCCATGAAAACGTCGGCGTGCGCGCCAGCTTCAATGGCGGCCCCGGCGGCACCACGGCCGTGGCGACAGCGCAGGAACGCGCCGCGGCACACGAACAGCACGTGAATGCGACCTCCGAGCAGATGTCCCATGAACACATGGCAAGTCAGGACCGTTCCAACTTCGCCTCCGCAAATCATGGCAAACCCGCGAACCCCGCGATGAGCCACGTCGGTGAACGCGCCGAAAACCAGCAGAAGCGCATCGGCGAAGGCGTCGAGAGCGGCAAGATGAATGCCGGCGAGACGGCCCATGTGGAAAAGCAGGAGCACAACATCAATCAGCAGGTGAAATCCGACCGTGAAGCCAACGGCGGCAAGCTGACTCCTGCGGAAAAGAAACAGGTCAACAAGGAACAGAACAAAACCAGCAAGGAAATCCACAAAGACAAGAACGGCAAGAAAGAACAAAAATAATTCCCATCCGATTTTACAGGGGATTTAAATCGCACGAAGCCGGGAGGCCAACCGCCTCCCGGTTTTTTTTGCGCGCGAACGCATCTCGGCGGCAGCGCCGGACATCGAGCCACCATCAATCGCGCACTCGACCCCACGCTCGAAGCGTTTATCCGCGCTGCTTCCCATCTTTTCGCGCATTCTTCGTCAGATGCCACGAATCACACCACGAACACAAATACGCCCGAAGATCCTTAGGCGCACCCGTGTTCGCGATCTGGTGCGCCGCCGTCGCCAGCGCCTCGCCTTCGCTCGCATACTTCCGCTTCCCGCTCACCGCACATTTTTCTTCGCCGTCCACTAGCGAATCCTTCGAAAGAATTGCAGCTCGCGCCGCGAATTTCCGGGGTAGCGCTCGTCGAATCAGAAGTTTCCGTCAAAGCGTCGGCGAGTTATTGCCCAGCATCGCCTGCCGCACGATCTTGATCGGCGGAAATCCCTGCCGCATGAAATTATTGTGGAATTGCTCCAGCGAAAACGCCGCGCCCTCTTTCTTCTTCACATCCTCGCGCAACTTCAAAATCTCGAGCTTCCCCAGCGTGTAATAAAGATAAGTCGGATCGCTCGTGCCGCGTTTCGTCTCCACCAACCCCGTTTCCTTCGTCTGATACCCTTCCTTCACGAAAAATTCCACCGCCTCATCGAAGCTCATCTTGCCGGTATGCATCTCAATTCCTACGATGAAGCGCGCATCGCGCAGCAACGCATCCTCCAGCTGGCCCAGGCGAATCAGTTTCGCCTCGCGCGCGTCCTTCGCTCCCGTTCCCGGTTGCCCAAATCCTTCATCCAGCATCATCTGCTCGCAATAATGCGCCCAGCCCTCCGAGTTCGTAGCGGCTCCCAACAACATCCGCGTTTTCGTGGGCGCCTCGTGCACCCACAAGAATTGCACGTAGTGTCCGGGATACGCCTCGTGCGTCGAAGTGCTCACAATCGTGCCCACGTTGAAAGCCGCCATGCGCCCCGCGATTTCCTGCGGTGTGTCGTGTGCTCCCGGCAGCGTCACGTTGAAATATGCTTCCTTCGCCACTTTCTCGAAAGGCCCCGGCGTATCCATGGACGCGAACGTCGTCGCCCGCATGAACGGCGGTGTATCCTGCAGAATCGGCCGCACGTCGGAAGGAATCGTAATGATGTGTTTGGTGCGAATGAAAGAGATTAGCCCGTCAAACGTATCGCGAAAACTCTGCAGCAAATGATCCGGCGTCGTGTGATCCGCCATCAACTCCGCCAGCACGTCGCTTGTTGATTTCTCGGGCTCCAGCTCCTTCGCCACACGCTCGAATTCCGCCTGATTCTTGTGCATATCCGCCCGGCCGATCTCCAGCAGCCGGTCCAGCGGCGTATCCACCATCTCGTCATACAACAATTTCTTCGAAAATGTTTCCGCGCCGATGCGGAAATCCCCGTTCGAACGCGGCAGCACGTCCGACTTCAGCCAGGACGCGTAGTTCTGCAAATCCGCGATCACCGCGGCATTTGATTTTGCAAACGCGGCTTTCACCGCCGGATCCGTCGCACTGCTAAAAGCCGCCGGCACGTCGTTCTGAAAGAAACTGATAATGCCCGGCAACTGCTCCAGCGCGATTTCGGTGTAAATCCGCGGCGGGTTCTTTAAATTGGCGTGCGCTGCCGCAAACACCTCCGGCATTTTCTCTTCGCGTGCCACCACCGACCGCAGCCGCTCGTCCGCCGGCGCAAATTTCCGGATCATGATCACGTACACGCTGTTGCTGATGCCGCTCGAATAGGAATCCGGATTTTTCTCCCACGGCCGAATGGTCTCCAGCGTCAGCAGCGTGCCCTGGATATTCGCCAGCACCAGTTCGCGATCCGCCGCGCGCGTTTCGTCCAGCCCCGTCGGGGCCACCGCTTCCACCCGCTTTTCAAAGGCCCGCAGCGCCGCAACATTCGCGTCCACCCCCGCGCGCGAATAATCCTCCAGCAGCGCGTCGTACTGATGCAGCCCCGCCGCCGTGCCGCTGCTCGGCGCAAACTTGAAATAAACGTCGTCGAAATACTCGTCGGCCAGCTTGTCCCACGCAGCCTGCTTTTCGCTCGTAGCCGCTTGCCGCTCCATTCGCGCCCGCGTGGATTTCGAAAGCCCCATCGCCAGCAACGCCGCAATCACAAACAGAATGCTGCAATAAATTTGCGCACGTAACTTCCTCCCTCGCTTACGCTTGCGTCCGCCCCGGGGAATCCGCGACCCCAAATACTACGCTTTTCCTCGCCCCTAAATCAGGTGAATTCTCGACGATTCTGCGGCATTTCCGCCAGAGACTTTCGCCAGCATCCCGTGTTGGACTAGGTAGGCGCAGGAACCGCCAGAGTTTTCAGCACATAGACGGTTCAGCGCCGGATAGGTTTCACGCGAGTTTCAGGTTTGTTGGATCGAAAGGGGGACAACATGCGCAACACTCTGATCATCCGCGTTTTGCTTTTCGTCCTCGCTCTCATGGCCATTCCCGCCACTGCGCCCACCGCCTCGGCCGCTTTCGGCTTTGGAGTCGCCATCACCATCGCTCCTCCGCCGCTGCCAGTTTATGCGCAGCCGGTTTGCCCGGGCGATGGCTACATTTGGACGCCCGGATATTGGGCCTATGGCCCCGACGGCTATTTCTGGGTTCCCGGCACGTGGGTCCTCGCGCCGCAGATCGGATTTCTCTGGACTCCCGGCTATTGGGGCTGGGGCGGCAGCGGATATTTCTGGCATGCCGGTTACTGGGGCCCGCACGTCGGCTTCTACGGCGGAATTAATTATGGATTCGGCTACACCGGCTTCGGCTACCAGGGCGGCTACTGGAACGGCGGCCACTTTTTCTACAATCGCGGCGTAAATAACGTGAACATCCACAACGTCCACAACGTTTACAACCGCACGGTCATCAACAATCGCGATGTGAACCGCGTCAGCTTCAACGGCGGCCGCGGCGGCGTCAACGCGCGTCCTACTGCCGCGGAAATGGCCGCGAATCGCGATCGCCACATCGGCGCCACCGGAATGCAGCGCCAGCAGGAGCATTTCGCGAGCACCAATCGCGCCCAGCTCGCGTCCGTGAATCACGGCCGCCCCGCAACGGCAGCAACCGAGCGGCCCGGGGAGTTTTCCGACCGCGGCGGAACAATGCACGCAGGCAACTCCAACCGTGGCTCGAACTCCGCGCGACCGAATAGCTACAACGCCACGCGAAATTCGCGCGGCGCGAACGGAGCTGTGCAATCTCGCAATGCCACGCGCGAAAATGCCGTCTCGCGTTCACAGAACAACGCGCGCTCGTTCAATTCCCGCTCGTCTAGTTCCGCAAGGCAGTTCACCCGGCCGGCAGTCCGCCAAAACGCCTCGCGCTCCGCGGCTCGCACCAGCCCCGCGCGTTCGCAACGCCAATACGCACGCCCCGCCGCGCCCAGGCAATCGCGCGGCAACGGCTCACGCGGCGGCGGATCACACAATAACGGTGGAAACCGCAGCCGCCGTTAACGATTAACCCTGGGTCATTCGCTGCACGAAACAGCGACGCCCACCAGCAGAAAAGGCGCCACGATCTCGCCATCGTGGCGCCTTTTTTCTTCGTAGCGCTAGCCCAGTCCTAGTGCTTCAACTCGCCGTCATCCAGGTATTTCACCAGCAGCACTTCATTCCCGTCTTCATTGTAAATCAGCTCGTCCACCAATTTCTGCGCGAGTAATATTCCATACCCGCCCGGCCGCATCCCTCTCTCCTCACGATACGCCGCGTGACGTATCGGATCATCGGCCGGATTCGCCACCGCCGCATGCTGTATTTCGTCCAGCGTAAATCCTTGGCCGGGATCCTTAATCCGGCACAGCACCATATGCTTCGCGCGCACGTAAGAAATCTGCACGTACTGGTCCGGCTGGAATTTACCGCCATGCTCCATCGCGTTCAGCAAAATTTCGCGAAACGCGATCGCCACCGCATTGCTCTCCACTTCCGGCAAATCCGCGATCTCGTGCAGAAATTGGATCAGCCGGTCGGCTGTCTGCCGGTCGCAACGCACGTTCAGCCGAATCCATTCCGGTGTGCCGGACTCCACCTCGATGCCGTCATCCCAGCAGGGCTGTTCCGTCGCCAGCTGCACCATTTCCGCCAGCGCATCCAGCGAAAATGGCTTCGAAAAATAACTGAACGCGTGTTCGCGCATCGAATCAATCACATACGACGGCGCGCTCTCGTCCGTCAGAATAATCAAACGGGTGTGCGGCCGCGCCGACCGCAGCTTGCGCAGCAATTCCACGTCTTCTTTTCCGGAAGTTTTCTCGCTCGTCAGAATCAGATCGAAGTGCGTGGCCTGCGCCAGCTCCAGCGCCACGTGATTGTTCGCCGCGTGCCGGATGCTCCATTCGCCCGGATCCAGAGCGTTGGCCAGAAACGCGCGCGTCGGCTCGTCCGCATCAATGAGCAAAGCTTTCTTCACCGGAAAAGGCTTTGAAACGAGTTGCGTGGAGGAAGTCATAGATCCATTTACAGCACCATCAGTCAAGTGTTCGCGCGGCTCGATTTCCGCCAGCATGCCCAAATTCAACGCCCAGCGCAAGCTCTTTGCGGTTAGATGCACGCCGCGGCAAAACCGCGTTTTCTTTTTTTCTTCTCCTCCAAGCCAGCCGCCAGGGCCCAGCGGAAGTTTCGCCGCCATCGAATAGCGCCCGCACCGGTTTCAGGCAAGAATCGCTACTCACTGATCACCGGTCACCAATCACTTGCCACTCGCCACTCGTCACTCGTAACTGCCTTCCCGCCAATGCTATTCTCTCGCGTGCCCTTTTCGCACTCACTCCTCCTATTCTTCGCCGCGCTTATCGCCGGCCTGCTCAACGCCGTCGCCGGCGGCGGCAGTTTCGTTTCCTTCCCCGCGTTGCTTTTCACCGGCATGGCGCCGATCGCAGCCAACGCCACCAACACCGCCGCGCTTTTTCCCGGCACCGTCGCCAGCACCGTCGCCTACCGCAACGCCTTCACTCCAGACGCGCGCCGCCTCCTCCCGCTCCTCCTTTTCGTCGGCGTCATCGGAGGCGTCCTCGGCGCGCGCATCCTGCTCGGCACGCCGCAATCCACTTTCATGCATCTGATTCCCTGGCTTCTCCTCGCCGCCACTCTGCTTTTTCTGGCCGGACCGCGCATCAGCGCCTGGGTCCGCCGCCGCGCCGCCGCCGGAAAAACTTCTCGCCCGCTCACTATCGCCGGTTTTTTCCTCGAGCTGCTAATTTCAATTTACATCGGCTATTTTGGCGCCGGCGTTGGCATCCTCGTCCTTTCGCTGCTCGCCCTGCTAGGCATGGAAGACATCCACGCCATGAACGGAGTAAAAGTATTGCTGGTCAGCGTGGTCAACGGCGTAGCCATGCTCACCTTCATCCTGGCCAAAATAATTTTCTGGCCCCAAGCCCTCCTGATGATCGCCGGCAGCCTAATCGGCGGCTACGCCGGCGCCCACTACGCCCAAAAAATGAACCAACAACACGTCCGCTGGATAGTAGTAGCAGTCGGCCTCAGCATGTCCGGCTATTTTTTTATCCGCTATTAGCCCGCTGTTGATTTTGCAGGTATGCATTTTCTTAGGTGTGCCGCGCAAATACGAGCCGCCGGGCACATCCGGTAATGGTGCGACGCTTACCAACCGACGTAAAATCCTAGGCCGCTGGCGATAAAGCTCTTGTGTTTGCGAATTCAATCTGATAAATGCGATGCACTGCTCAAACCCAGCGACGAAAGAAAGGAAGCTAGTAGCAAACGCCGCAAGGAGACT
The DNA here is from genome assembly GCA_963754275.1 of uncultured Acidobacteriota bacterium. Taxonomy (GTDB): domain Bacteria; phylum Acidobacteriota; class Terriglobia; order Acidiferrales; family UBA7541; genus Palsa-295. The sequence continues at coordinate 60,974 of CAVWFO010000010.1, read as the reverse complement.
TCCGTGAAAATATTTACCGCCACGCTAAAGCTGACTGGCCTCGTTCTGGCGGCGCTTATGGTCTGCCAAATCGCGTCGGCGCAGCTACCGCCGGACAACATCGAAGGAAACTGGACGATCTACTCCCACCGGATTCAGGATGGCGCGATCGAAGTGAAACACGTACAAATCCAGCAATACGGCAACCGGCTCACAGGATATTTCGAAGGCCCCGTCCAGCAGGGTCCCATCCAAGGTCGTGTGGATGTGCACCACGTGCAATTTCATACTCTAACCAATAACGTTCTCAACTTTAGCGGACAGATTTACGGCGACAGCATGTCTGGCATGTATGGACTGCACGGCAAGCACGCGGCATGGCAAGCCACGCGCACTTCCGTGGTGGGCCTGGCGGTTCCGCAGACAACTGTCGTAACCACTTATCAGTATCAGCCCGTGCAAGCCCCCGCTCCCGCACCGGTGCCGGCATACCAGAGCGAGCCCGCGCAGGCCCCGCCACCGCAAGCTCCACAGCCAGCACCCACGCCGCAAGAGTCCACGCAAGCCGCGGCGGCGACGAGCGCGGACGCCAATCCCGATCCGGCCCCGGCGCTGCTGACGCCAGAACAACTGGATTCGCTCGTCGCTCCGATCGCGCTTTATCCAGACGCGCTCGTCGCGCAAGTCCTCGCAGCGGCCGGTTACCCCGAGCAGGTCGCGTTTGCGGATTACTGGCTTTCACAAAATAAAAATTTGACCGGCACGGCGCTGGCCCAAGCGGTGGATCAAGAGCCGTGGGACCCCAGCATCAAAGCCCTCACGCAATTTCCGTCGGTGCTCCACGATCTGGCGTCAAACATGACCTGGACGTCAAATCTGGGGCAAGCGGCGCATGACCAGCAGGCGGACGTGATGGCCGCGGTGCAAGTGATGCGCGCGAAGGCGCAAGCGGCCGGAGCGCTGCAGTCCACAGCTCAGATCACTGTGACGCAGCCGACTCCCGGCACGATTGTGATTCAGCCAGCCGCGCCGGACGTAGTCTATGTGCCGCAATACAATCCGGCGGTGATTTATGGAGCGCCCTATGTAGTGCCTTATTACACGCCATCCTACGCGGTCGCCTCCGTCGGACTTTCGTTCGGCGCGGGCGTTGCGATCGGCGCGGCAATCGGCGGCGGCGGTGGCTACGTTGGCGGCGGCTTCGGCTGGGGTTGGGGCGCGTGGGGCTGTAATTGGGGCGGTGGAGGCGGCGGTGGCACGGTGATCTACAACCACACCACCTACATCAACAATCGCGGCTGGCACGGCGGAGATTACAACCATTATCACCCCTGGGGGCCGAACCCTGACGGTCCGAACGGCCCACATCACTACGGGCCCAACGGTTGGCAGCCGAACGGCGGCCACAATGGCGACCACGGCTTGATCGGAGGCAATGGCGGCGTCCAGCACCCTCCCGATGGCGGCCACAACGGCGACCACGGCTTGATTGGAGGCAACGGCGGCGTCCAACACCCTCCCGACGGCGGGCACAACGGTAATCATGGACAAATCGGAGGCAATGGCGGCGTCCAGCACACTAACGACCCGGGCGCAGAGCAACACGCCCACACGGCTCACGATGGCGCCAGCACGCGCGCCGAAAGCAATCGCGGGCGCTCCAGCATGCACGGCGGCGGAATGTACCGCGCGCCGCATCCGCATCCACAGCCCGTTCATCACTCCGCGCCGGCACATTCCAGCGGCGGCGGTGCGCACCATCGCTAGTATTCGCTGCATGAATTCTCGACGCCAGTGTGCGGGTTATCGCGCCGAGCAAAAGTACGAAGCCATCATTGATTGAAAATGGGAGAGAGCGTCATGAATTTGAAGATTCAGGCAATGGCCCGCGGCATTTCTGGGTTTCTCGCAGCGGCGGTATTGGTAGGTTTAGCAGTAGCCGGCAGCAATGCGGCGATTTCTGCGTCGAAGGATCCCGCGCAGGCCTCCTTCGCGAGTCCCGACGAAGCCGGAAAAGCATTGCGCAACGCCGAGCAGAATGAAGACGAAACGGCGCTCGCGAAAATTCTGGGCCCCGATTCGAAAGCGATCCTGAGCTCGGGCGACGCGAGCGAGGATAAGGCCGCGTTAAAAGATTTCGTCACCAAGTACGATTTGATGAACCGCTGGGTGGCGATGACCGACGGCAGCGAGATTCTGAATATCGGCCCGGACAACTACCCGTTCCCGATTCCACTTGTGCGCGACTCCTCGTCAAAGTGGTATTTCGACACCAAGGCCGGCGCGCACGAAATCCTCGCGCGGCGCATTGGACGAAATGAAATTATGGCGATTGACGCTTGCTCGGCGATTGCTAACGCCGAGGAAGCATATTCCCAGGAGCCCCGCGACGGAAATCCCAAGGGCCTGTACACCACCAAGATCTTCAGCACTCCTGGCAAACAGGACGGTCTTTACTGGCAGGTCCCGCACGATCAGGAATCAAGCCCGCTAGGCAGAGTGGAGGATTTTGCCAAGGACGCGCTCTTGACCCCAAACGAAGCGCCTGTGATTGACGGCTATTCCTTCCGCATCCTCACCGCACAAGGAAGCAAGGCGCCGGGCGGCGCCAAACAGTATATCGTTAACGGCAAACTCACCGCCGGCTTCGCCGTAATCGCCACCCCGGTAAAGTATCGCGACTCCGGCGTGATGACTTTCATCATCAGCCAGCAAGGCATCGTGTTCCAGCGGAACTTGGGCGCGGATACGGACAAGATCGCGGCTGCAATCAAAGAATACAACCCGACAAGCGAGTGGAAGCCAGTAATTTAGCCGCCATTCGCGCGAACAGCGGTAATTTATTCGCAGTGCGTGCCGCTAATCGTGGCGAGTCCACGTGCTCTGCGGCGTCGGCGGATGCAGCAGCGTCTGCATTACCACGCAATACTGCTCGGTTTTCTCGCGCAGCGCGGCAATTTGCTCCGCCGTGGCGTCACGCGCCGCAATATCAAAGTTCACGCGAATGTTCTCGAACCCCACCGGCACTTCTTTCGATATGCCCAGCGTCCCGCGCAGATCCAAGTCCCCTTCCACCGTCACCTCGATCCGCTCGGTGGGAATGTTCATCGCCGCAGCCACCATCTGACAGGTGATTTGCGCGCAAGCGGCCAGCGCGCCCAGCAACAAATCCCCGGAACAAGCGCCGGCCCCCGCGCCCCCCACTCCCTTATGCGCTTCGGCCTGGTGGATGGCGCGCCCAATATCCACCGAGCAAGCAATCGGCGCCCCAGTCTGCGCGCCCTTCGCGCGAATCGTAATGCGCGAGGCGTTAGGGTCCGCGCGGTACTGCTCTTTCAGCGGTTTTTGCAGCGAACGAAGATCCATGATTCCCTCTTTTCTCGCGCAAGTTTCGGCCCGGCGTTCTTGAAGCGCCCGCACCCGCATGCTAGCATGACCAAGCTTCCGGAGAATGCTCATGCCCAAGTACGTGATCGAACGCGAAGTTCCAGGAGCCGGCGACCTGACCGACGCCCAGCTGCGGGAAATCTCTCAAAAATCAGTGGCGGTCTTAAAAGAAATGGGGCCAAAAATCCAATGGCTCCACAGCTACGTCACCGGCAACAAAGTGTACTGCGTGTACCTCGCACCAGACGAAGCCACCGTGCAAGAACACGCCAAGCGCACGGGCCTTGCTTGCAATCGCGTCTCGGCGGTGCGCCGCCTGATCGATCCCTCCACTGCGGAGTAAGCGCTAGCCCGACTGCGACGCGCCCTCCGGGGCCAGAACTTCTTCGATCGCCCGATCCAGCGGCATGTCCCACCCTTCCAGCCATGACGTCGCAGTATTGGAAAGCGCCGACCTCGCCGGCTCAAGTATCGTTTCCAGTTTCACCTGTTCGGCGACCGTCAACGGCGCGCCAATATTCTGGCGCAACGCCGCGGCCGCCCCCGCCAGGCGGAGCGCACGCGCCGCCTGCTTTTCCGCAGCCGCCGAGCACGCGCAACATTCCAGCAGCCGCGCAATGCCGCGCTTATGCTCCAGCTGTCGAAAAATCTTCAAGCTTTCACGAAACAGAACCAGCGCCGCCGCACAATCCTGTTCTTCGCGCGCCAGCGTGCCCAGATCAGCCAGCGTCCCCGCAATGCCCCAGCGGTCATCCAGCTCGCGGAATATTGCCAGCGCCTGTTCGAATAACTCGCGCGCGCCCGCAGAGTCGCCCTGATCGCGCGCAATATCTCCCTCATTGTTCAGCGACCACGCGGCTCCGGTGCGATCACCGAGTCCTTCAAAGATTGCGCGACACTCCGCGCACAGTGATCGCGCCAGATCGTACTCACCCTGCATTTTCAGCACACTGGCGAGATTGCTCAAAGCGCGCGCGATGGCCTGCAGGTCGCCCAGTTCCCTCCACAGCGTCAAGCTCTCCTGAAACAGAGAGTGCGCCAGCGCCACATTTCCCTGGTCGCGAGCAACCACGGCGCGCGCATTCACGGTGACGGCGACGCCCTGCGCGTCTCCCAACTGCCGCCCGATTTCCAGACTCTCCATCATCAGCACATCGGCCGCGGCGAAATCTCCCTGCGCGCCTGCCAGCACGCCAGCGGAAAAAACAGCGCGGGCACGAGCCTTGGTGGGAGCGGCAGCCGCCGGAATCCGCAACACCTTGGCCAGCATGTCGCGCCCTTCGGCCAGATATTCGCTCGACTCCCAGAAATGAAACAGCGCGGTTCCCAGACGCAAACCCCAATCCGCATCTCCGGTTTCTGTCAGCCACTCGAGAGCGGCGCGAAAGTTGTCGTGTTCCAGCGTGATGCGCTCGCGCGCGTCCGCGTCCTCGGCGCCGGGCGCGCCACTCTGCGGCGTAGCTGCTTCCTCGGCCAGCACCAGGCAGTAGGCAGCGTGCGCGCGCTTCGTCGCGGCATCTTCTCCGCTGGCCTCCAGTTTTCCCCGTGCATACTCGCGAATCGTTTCCAGCATCACGAAGCGCGGTTCACCGTTGGCCTGCTCAAATTGCTGCAGCAGGCTCTTATCCACCATCGAGGACATACCGTCGAGCAGGTCCAGTTCCAGGTCGCTCTTGGTATCGCACACGGCTTCGACGCCTTCCAGCGTGCAGCCGCCGACGAACACCGAAAGCCGCCGGAAGAGTCTTTGCTCGGCGGCGCTCAGCAGGTCGTGGCTCCAATCGAATGCCGCGCGCAGCGTCTGCTGCCGCTGCGGCAAATCGCGCGCGCCGCCGGTGAGCAATTGCAAGCGGCTCGCCAGGCGCGTGCGCATCGCAGAGGGCGAAAGCACTTTCACGCGGGCGGCGGCGAGTTCGATGGCGAGCGGCAGGCCATCCAGGCGGGAGCAAATTTCGATGACGGCGGAAGCGTTCTGCTGGTTCAACTCGAAATCCGGCCGCGCGGCGACGGCGCGTTGGACGAACAGCGCGACCGCAGGGAACTGCGACAGCGCGTCCAGGGAGGTTTTCGCCTGCGCATCCGGCACGCCCAGCACCGGTACGGGAAATTCGCGTTCGCCGTATATATGCAGCGCCGCGCGGCTGGTGACCAGAATTTTAAGATCCGGCGCGATAGCCAGCAGATCCGCGACGAGCGGCGCGGCCGGCATCAGGTGCTCGAAATTATCCAGCAGGAAGAGCACCGGCGCGCGCGACGCGTCCTGGAAATATTTCTTGAGCAGTTCGAGCGGCGACTGGCCCCCGGCTTCGCGCAGGCCGAGAGTCTGCACGATTGCCGAAGCAACCAAAGCGGGTTCGCGCAGCGGCGAAAGCGGCACAAAATGAATTCCACCCGGAAAGTCTTCCGCCAGGCTGTTGCCGATTTCCATCGCCAGCCGCGTCTTGCCGATCCCGCCCATGCCTGTGACGGTGACCAGACGCACGTCTTTCGAGAGCAGCAATTCTTTAGCGGCCGAAATTTCCTTTTCGCGCCCTACGAACGCGGTGCGCTGCACGGGAATATTAGCGGCGCGACTTTCCGTTGGCCGGGCGGGTTTTTCCGAAAAACGATCGCGTATGGCGGCGAGTTCGCGCGCCAGATCCCGCGTGGAAACGTAGCGCTTGTCCGGATCTTTCGCCAGGCACCGCTCGATGGCCCAACAGAGTGGCGCCGGCGCGTCGGGGTTTTGCACGGCGATCGGCTCAACCTGTTCGCGGATGATGGCGACGAGCGTCTCTGCGGCGGTACCTCTGGCAAACGCGCGTCTTCCCGTCACCATTTCGTAAAGCACCAGACCGAACGAGTACTGATCAGAACGAAAGTCGAATGGCGCGCCGCTCGCCTGCTCCGGCGACATGTATTGCACGGTGCCGACGAGGACGCCGGGTTGCGTGTGCCAGGCCGACAGTGCGCGCGTCTCTTGATGCTCTGCGACTGGCGCTGTGACCTTCGCCAGGCCAAAATCGAGAATCTTGACGAAGCCGTCGCTGGAAATCATCAGATTGTCGGGCTTCAAGTCGCGGTGCGCGATGCCCGCTTCATGCGCCTTGGCCAGCCCCTCGGCAACCTGCGCCGCGATTTCAATGACCTTGCGTATGGGCAGCGAGCCGGCTGCCAGGAGTTGGCGCAACGTCTGGCCTTCGATCAATTCCATCGCGATGTAGTGCGTTGCACCATCGTGTGCCAGTTCGTAGATCGTGACGATGTTGGGGTGATTCAACGCGGAAGCCGAGCGCGCTTCGCGTTCGAAGCGATGCAGATGATCAGCGTCAGCGGATAATTCAGCCGGCAGTATCTTGATCGCCACGGCCCGATCCAGGCGCGGGTCGCGGGCGCGATACACTTCGCCCATGCCGCCTGCGCCCAGCAGCGTTCCAATTTCGTACGGTCCTAAATGCGAGCCTGGAAGGAGGGGCATAGATTGACCGCGATTATACCCCGACCGGAGGTTGGTGCGCCGCATGTGGGGACCAACGAACTGCGCATGCGGCATCACCAATTACGACTCACTAATCACGCTCTCCGCGCAGCGCGGTGGTATATTTATAGAGCAACCGAGGGAAGAAGATGACCGACCGAAAACCACCCTTCGCCAGCGTGGAAGAAGCGCTGGAAGATATTCGCGCTGGGAAAATGATCGTCCTGGTGGACGATGAAGACCGCGAGAACGAAGGCGACCTGACCATGGCCGCCGAAAAAGTAACGCCGGAAGCGATCAATTTCATGGCGAAATTTGGCCGCGGGCTGATTTGTCTGGCGATGACCGAGCAGCGCTGCGACGCGCTGGCCCTCGCGCCCATCACGCCGCGCAACACCTCGATGTTCGGCACGCCATTTTGCGAACCGATTGACGCGCGGCGCGGCACCACCACCGGCACCAGCGCCGCGGATCGCGCCACCACCATTTTGGCGGCGACCAGCCCGGACACTCATCCCGAAGATCTCGCGCGGCCGGGCCATGTGTACACTTTGCGCGCGCGCAATGGCGGCGTCCTAGTGCGTGCAGGACAGACCGAAGCTTCCGTGGACCTGGCGCGCCTCGCGGGCCTGGACCATTCCGGCGTGATCTGCGAAATCATGAACGATGACGGGACCATGGCGCGGATTCCGCAGCTGGTGGAATTTTGCAAGATGCATTCCATGAAACTTTTGACGGTGGCGGACCTGATTCGCTACCGCATGCAGCACGAACGGCACGTGCGCCGCATCGCCGAATCCGTGCTGCCCACGCGGCATGGAAATTTCCGGATGATTGCGTATTCGAACGACGCGGACCACGAGCTGCATGTCGCGCTAGTACGTGGCGAGTTGGCCGACATTGCGAAATCCGGCCCTCCCCTGGTGCGCGTGCATTCGCACTGCCTTACCGGCGACGTTTTCGGCTCCACAGCCTGCGATTGCCACACGATCATCGAACGCTCGCTCGCGGCCATCGCCAAGGAAGACCGCGGCGTGTTCGTTTATTTGCATCACACCGGGCGCGGATTCCAGATTGACGCGCCCCGCGAAGCGGAAAATGGCGAGCTACCGCGCATTCGTTTTCACGCGCGTGAAGAAGTGGAGCAGGACTTAGGGCGCCAGCGGCTGGTGCAGCGCGAAAGCGGAATCGGCGCGCAAATATTAATTGATCTGGGATTGCGGCGGATTCGCGTGCTCACCAATCATCCGCGCAAGGTGGTCGCGCTCGAAGGCTACGGCCTGGAGATTGCCGACCAGGTGCCTCTGGCGATTGACGCGCCGAAATCCAGCCACCAGAATCTGTAACGCGCGTCCCCGGCTTTCTTCAGCGGTTTTCGGTAAGCGAATCTCCGTGAGTCGCTCGCCATCACTTCGCGTATATCAGGACTACGAATGTGCCGGGAACTACCATCATGCGCGGGCGGGGATTTTCGTTCGCGGACGGCGGCGCGGGGGCGAAATCTGCAGTCACCAGATAGACTTCATGCGACTTGGGGTCAAGTGCCATGGTGCGCGCGCCGCGTTGCGTCGCCACATTTTCCACCACCGAAAATTTGTCCGGCGCGTCTTCGTGCACCACCGTTAGCGTGCCGCTCTGCCCGTTTGACGCAAACGCAAATTCGGTGCCGGGATCGAATGCGTTGGCGTCCACTCCTAGACCAATCGCAGGCGTGGCAATCACTTTTCCGGAATCCGCATCCACCACTGCCATCATTTGATTGTGGCAGCCCGCGAAAAGCCGCCGATGCGTGATGTCCATCGCAAGACCGGACGGTTCCTGGCATGGCGCGAGCGGCCACTGCGCCGTCACTTTCAAATTGTGTGTGTCAATCTGCAGTTCTTCGCTTTTGTCCTCAATATTGACGTAAACATGCCCCGCGCCATCCGCCACCGCAAATTCCGGTTTGCCCGTTACCGGGATCGTTCCGAGCACGTTTCCGGTGGCGGCATCAATCGCAGTGGCATCGTTGCTCTGCCCGTTCATCGTGAAGACGCGCTTTGACGCCGGATCGTAAACGATCGCGTCAGGATTCATTCCGGTTTTCGCGCTCCCGATCACTTGCAGTGATTGCAGATCGAAAATGGTGACCGTGCCAGCGCGGCCGTTGGAAGTAAAGCCGCGATCGAATTCCGGCGCAAACGCAATGCCGTGCACGCCGTCGGTATTGGGAATTTCGCCGGAGACGGTGCCCGTGTCCACGTTGAGCGCCACCACTTTTGTGCCGCGCGAAATGAACAGGCGGCGCGTAGGGGAATCGAACGCGAGATAGTCCCAGCCGCCCTCGCCGCCGAGCGGCACCTTTTTCAGCAGATGATAACCCGAGGCGGGCGCGCCTGCCGAAGTGGCTGCGACGCGCGGCGCGGATTTCGTGGCGCTGCTGGCAGCGAGCGTCACGAGGATCAGTGTCAGCATTGCGGTGAGCGAGAAACAAAGCTGCTTCGTTAGCATGGACGTCTCCGAGAATTAATTCTCTTTTGCCGCTGGCACAGAACGCAAGCGCAAAACTTTAACACAGAGCGCATAGCGGAAGACCGCGCCGCCTAACAAGAAACCGGCACTCACTGTGGCTGCGGCGGTTTGTGTGGGGGCGGTGGCGCTGACGGCGTGACCTTCAAGTACGGGCGCATTTTATCTAGCTTGCGCTGGCTAATTCCCTTGATCGCCAGCAGGTCTTCGACGCGGTGGAATCGCCCGCTCTTATGCCGGAAATCCACGATGGCTTGAGCAGTTTTGGGTCCGATGCCGGGAACTTCTTCTAGTTCCTTGACGTTCGCGACGTTCAAGTCCAATGGATGGGCCGGCGGCGTCTTCTGCGCCATCGCAGCGAACGCGCAGGCCGCAATAAAAACTGCGGCAATCCTGGTGCGTTTCACGTTTCCCACCGCACGCCCGCTTCAATTTCATCGCAGTGGAATTGTCTGTCGCGCATCCGTCGCTCGGCTCGTTCGTGGTTCCGTTCCTTATTTATCGCTGCTGATTTCCCTGCGCGTCGTACTCGATGACTTCGCCGAAGAGTGCGGCTTGGTCAGCGATTTGCGCGCGGTCGCCCACCAGTACGATTTGCGCGTTGGCGGAATCGAAGTGGCGACGCGCCGCGACGAGAATATCGTCTGCTGTGAGCGCGTGAACTTTCTGGCGGTACGTTTCCAGATGGTCCTCCGGCAAGTGGTCCAGATAAATGGTGGAAAGCTGGCCGAGCAGTCCATCCTGCGTCGCCACACCGAGCGAAAACACACCGGTCAGGTAACTGCGCGCGCTTTCCAATTCTTCCACAGTGACGGGCAGCGAGCGCATGCGGTCCATCTCGTAAAATATTTCCGTGAGCGTGGCGGCGGCCACTTCGTTGCGCACCGCAGCATGCACGCTGAAATACCCGTGCTGCCGCAGCGACTGCAGACCGCTACGCGGGCTGTAGGTATAACCCTTCTGCTCGCGAATGTTAATCACCAGGCGCGAATGGAAGGCCCCGCCGTAAATCGAATTCGCCAGCACCAACCGGAACCAATCCGGATCGCGGCGCGTGATGGCCAGATTGCCGAGCAACACTTGGGTCTGCACGCTGCCGGGCAAATGCACCAGATGAACTTTGCGCCCAGTATTGCGCGGAGGCGCGAGCGAAATCAGCGCGCGCGGCGCCGGTGCTCCCCAACTGCCGAAAACTTTCTCGATTTGCGCGAACATGGCGTCCGCGGAAAAATCGCCGACGACGATCAGCAGCGCGTTGGCCGGAGAATAATTGTGATGATAAAAATCCTCGAGTTGAGGATGCTCGATGGCTGCCACCTGCTCCTCGGTAGGCGAGACGATCGCATAAGGATGCTGGCCGAAAATGACACGACGAAAACGTTCGCTCGCCAGAAATCCCGGCGTGGTGCGCTCAATGCGCAAGCCTTCGATTTTGCGGCCGCGTTCACGCTCGAATTCCTCGGTAGGAAAAGAAGCATTGCGCGCCAGATCTCCCAACACATCGAAAATGCCTTCGGAAAATTCCGCAAGCCCGGAAATCGAGATGGCGCTGGAATCCGCGCCGGCGTTCGAGCCCAGGTCCGCGCCCATGCGGCGCAAATCTTCTTCGATTTGCCGGCTGGAGCGCGAAGCTGTGCCGGTGCGCACTACCGTGGCCGTCAATTCGGCAAGGCCCGGCGTGCTGTGCGCGACGCTGGCATTCCCGCTGCGAAAAAATAGCTGCGCGGAAATTTTTGGGAACGTGCGTAGTTCCGCCAGCACCACTTGCATGCCGTTCGGCAACGTGCGCACCGCGCGCTGCGGCCAAGCGACGGGCCGTTCGGGTCCCAGTGCGGGCACGGGACTCACTGACGGTTGCGCGGCTGTTGCGGAGCTGGCTGGTATGGTCATGGGTTTCGTAGTTGTTCCGCTCATGCTGCCACTTCCTTTTCAATGGGACTGCGAAGCACAATTGCGCGATTCGCCGGGACCAGATATTTCCGCGCTGCCGCCTGCACCTGCGCAGGCGTGACGGCCTGAAAGCCATCCAGAATCGTATTAATTCTGCCGGGGTCGCCGTCGAACAAAGTGAAACATGCGAGGTAGTGCATCAGACCGAAGCGTGGCATATGTGCTCCCATCCCTCCCTCGAGATTGGAGTAGTAATCGGCGCGCAGTTTCACTTTCACGGGCGCCAGCTCTTCTTCGCTGATCCCCTGCTCCTGAATTTCGCGAATGATTTCGTCAAATGCGCAGATGGTTTCTTCGCTGGTGAATTCGGGCTTGTGAAAAATGCGCGTCACCATTTGCGTGGGGCCATTGGTCTCGATGATGTCAGCGCCGCCGTCAGTTTCCACGGCAATTTGTTTCTCCAGGACCAGCCGCCGATAAATGCGGCCCACGCGACCGCCGTGCAGAGCGTGATCTAGAATGGACGCGGCGTACCAATCAGGGTTCCGGCGATCCGGCACCGTGTAGCCGATGGCGATCGCGGGCAGCGGGCCGAATTTTTCGACGACTTCGCCGCGGCGTTCTTCAGTCTGCGCCGGCTCGGTCACATCAGCGCGGGGCGGCAGCGGATGCGTCGGGATATTTTCGAAATAGCGCTTAGCCAGCGCGAAACCCTCGGCGGGATCCAGGTCGCCCACCATCAGCAGCACCGCATTGTTCGGCGAATAGTAGGTGTGGAAGAACGTTTGCACGTCCGCGAGCGTCGCGGCGTCCAGATCCGCGAAATCGCCGTAGAAATTGTGCGCGTTCGGCCAATTACGGAAAGCCACGGGCGGCAGGTCGAGCCATGGAAAACCGCCGTAGGGCTGATTCATCACGTTGACGCGAACTTCTTCCTTCACCACGTCGCGTTGATTGCGCAGATTTTCGTCGTCCACTTTCAGCGCGCGCATGCGATCGGCTTCCAGCCACAGCACGCGCTCCAGCGCGTTCGATGGCACCGACTCGAAATAATTCGTGATGTCATAATTCGTGGTGCCGTTCAGCATGCCGCCGGAAGAATTAATCAGCCGAATGTGTTCCATCTTGCCGGCATTTTCCGAACCTTGGAACATCATGTGCTCGAAAAGATGCGCGAAACCGCTGCGTCCCCGCGGCTCAAGACGAAAACCGATTTGATAATAGACGCCGACGGTGACGACGGGCGCCGAGCGGTCTGGCGATATCACCACTCGCAGGCCGTTCGCGAGCGTCATGTGTTCAACTGGGATGTGCAAGTTCTTCACTGCGATTTCCTCCTGGAATTTTTCAGAGCGCGATCGAGCTTTCTCAGGCTTGCTGCCGGATTTTTCGCGAGCACCCGGGCCGAAAGACGCAAAAGCGATGCGTAGGAATCGCCAAATTCGCGAGGATGGCGGCGCAACGCGCGCTGGTGCTTTTTCAGCGTTGCGTAATCGCCCCGCGACGCAGGGCCGGTCCATGCGGCGCGCGGGCCGTGCTTTTCGAAATTGTCGAGCATTTGGCGCATCAATGGCAGCAACGTCTGCACCGCTTGCGCGCGCGAAAAACCAACATCAATGAGCATTTGCGCCGCTGTTTCGGTCAATGCCAGCGCGTGTCCGGCTACCAGCGTCCCGGCCGCGTGATAGGCAGGCTTGCTCCTCCTTGCCACGACCACAGGAGCGCCACCAAGAGAACTAGCAATCGCGGCGGCTGCGCGGCGCGCGCGTGGATCGCCTTCGATGGCGAAAACCACACCCTTCATATTCGGCTGCGAATTGTTTGTAAATGTTTGCATCGGGTGAATCGAGCCCGTAGCCGCGCCGCGACGTGCCAACGATTGAAGGACCGAAGAGTCCAACGCGCCGCTGCCATGCAACACGATTTTGCCGCGGCATTTTTTGCCCGCAAGCTTCGCCAACTGGCTCGCGACTTCCGCCAGAACATCGTCCGGTGTCAGTAACAGAATAACATCGGCATCCATCACTTCGCTTGTAAGTGTGGCGAACGGCCGCCCTGCGCCGATCGCGCGTATCGCAGCCTGCGAACGAGCCGCAGAGCGCGTGACCACCGAGCCGACGCGCCATCCCACGCGGCGGAGAGACCGGCCGAGCGCGCGACCCAAGCGTCCTGCGCCGACGATGGAAACAGAGTGCGACATGCAAAGTGATAGCATAGCGTGTTCGCTGCGCTCGCGCTGGAGGAAATTCACAATTGCATTGGTTCTGGACCGGGTTACTTGGGCTCATCGCGTTCGCGTGGTTGCTTGCGGCCTTGGATTTGGCGCGCGGTGCGCTGGTGATTCCGGCGCTGAATAAGGTCCGACTGGGCGCGCCTTTCGACAGCCACCACGAACGCGCCGCTGCCGGCCTGCCGCGCGTTTCGATTTTATTTTCGGCGTTGGATGAAGCAGAAAAATTGCCCGCTGCCCTCGCGAGTTTTCTGGCGCAGGACTATCCGGATTATGAAGTCATCGCCGTTAACGACCGCTCCGAAGACGCGACTGGCAGCATTCTGGACACGGCAGCGCGCGACACTAGCCGCCTGAAAGTGGTCCACGTCACTTCCCTTCCCGCGGGCTGGCTGGGTAAACCGCACGGTTTGCAGCAGGCTTTTGAACATTCCAACGGTGAATGGCTGGTGTTCACCGATGCGGACGTTCGTTTCGAGCCGGAGGTATTGCGCTCGACGATCGCGCTCGCGGAAGAAAGGCATTGGGATCACCTGACGCTGCTGTGCCACGCAGAAATGTTCACGCCGGGCGAAAAAATTGCGATGACGTTTTTCGCAATGTCGCTCATGTTGAGCCTGCGGCCGTGGCGCGCGAGTGATTCGCGATCCAGCGCCTATGTGGGCATCGGCGCATTTCAACTAATCCGGCGCAGCGCATACGAGAAAATGGGCACACACCGGCGCCTGGCGATGGAAGTGGTGGACGATGTGAAGTTGGGAAAGTTGGTGAAGGCAGCGGGCTTGCGCTCGGGGGTGGCGACGGCAGGCCGCGCGGTCAGCGTTCACTGGCATTCGGGCCTGGGGAATATTATTCGCGGCACAACAAAGAATTTTTATGCGACGACCGGTTTTCGCTTGTGGGTCGCTGCCGGACAGGTCGCCGGAACGTTGCTGATGTTCCTGCTGCCATGGCTAGCTTTGCCGTTTGTGCACGGATGGGCGCGCGCATTCGCGGCAGTGGCAATAGTGCTACCGATCCTGGCGCAGGCCGGCGCGGCGCTGGAATTCGACGAGTCGCCTTTGTACGCGGTGACGCAGCCGCTGGGGGCTTTAATTTTTGTGTGGATGATAGCGCGGTCAACTTTTCTGACTTTGCGACAGGGCGGGATCTTTTGGCGCGGGACTTTCTATCCGATTGAGGAGTTGAAGCGGGGGGTGGTGTGAGTCTGCCGGAAGATCCCACACAGAGGGCATAGACAAAGCCATTTTCATTTGAAGAAGGAATAGCTTAGAAAGAGGACCTGGAAATCCACACCGGGATTAAAGTCGTGGCGATAGGCGTTGGAAATGTGCTGGTACTTGTAACCAAATCGCCACGCGCGATCTCGCGATGAATTGAACCAGTCCACCCCTGCCTGCCAATCAAAAGTGAAATTGAATTGCGTGCCGCCGGGAACGTCCACCGGCACAGGCCGCACAGACGCGACGAATCCCGCGGTGGACGCGATGAACGGCTGAAAGCGGTGCACGCGCCGGAAATTCAGCTTCAATCCGATCGGATTTATGCCGCCGCCATATACCGTCTCACGCCCGTTCGTGCAATATGCGATCTGGTTCGGCGTCGGCATGCATACGGCGTAGCTGTACTGCCGCACGGTTTCCACCGGGATCACGTCGAGAGTGTATTGCAGCGCAACGTGGGGCTTGTCAAAGAGCGTGCGGCCGTAGCGCAGCGCGAATTCGCCGAGCTGGCGATTGGTCTCAATGCCGATCATTTGCGCATTGCCGACCGAGTAGCCGCCCCAAACGGCGAATTCATTGCCGGGGGGATATTGAGGCTGCGGTTTTGATGGTTGCGCTTGTGGCTGGGATTCTGGCTGCGGCTGTGATTGCGATTGCGGCGCAGCTTGAGAGCGCCCGGCGGTGGAACACAATAGAACGGCCAGTATTACCGGCAGAAACCGGAGCAGGCGCAAGCGAGCGAAGATTGATTGGAGGTTGCGCACTGGCCTTTATTCTATTCGGCAATACCGAGAAAACATATTAGTCGATATCTCGCAAGTTTTCAGCGCCGGGACGACAACGCAGATGGTACGGCTATCCCCGCCTCTCCTGCCGCCGATCGGAACGGCGGCTCCGCAAACCGCAACTCCAGCATCAAGATTTCTTCGATACTTTGGCAGCGCGCGACCGAGTTTTTGGCGCGGGAACCTGCGCCACGGGAGTTTCTTCGACCACCGCCGCTGTAGCCGTCGTCGCGGAATCCGCAACGGGCGAATCGTTCGCGGCGGGCGAAAAAATGGCGCCGAGATCGCGCTGCTTCAGCGCGCGCACGCGATCGCGAATGCCCGCGGCGCGTTCGAATTCGAAATTCTTCGCGGCGTCGCGCATCTGCTTTTCGAGCTGCGCAATCGCCTGCACCATCTGCGCCTCGCTGGTGATTTCGCCGATGGCGGGCTCGTCCGCCGGCACGGTCATGTAATCAGCTTCGATAATCCGCGCCAGCTGCATATCTACGGACTTGACGATGGATTGCGGCGTAATGTTGTGATCGCGATTGTACGTTTCCTGAATCGCGCGGCGGCGGCTAGTTTCGCCGATGGCCTGGCGCATGGAATCCGTCATGCGATCGGCGTACAAAATGGCGCGTCCTTCCACGTGGCGCGCGCAGCGGCCCATCGTCTGAATTAAAGATGTAGCGCTGCGCAGATAGCCTTCCTTATCCGCATCAAGAATTGCGACCAGCGAAACTTCCGGCAGATCGAGACCTTCGCGCAGCAAGTTGATGCCGATCAGGACGTCAAATTCTCCGCGGCGCAGGTCCCGCAGGATGCGCACGCGCTCCAACGTATCAATTTCCGAATGCAGGTAGCGCACGCGTATGCCCACTTCCGCGAAATATTCCGCGAGATCCTCTGCCATGCGCTTGGTGAGCGTCGTCACCAGAATGCGCTCGTTGCGCGCCGTGCGCTGGCGGATTTGTTCGAGCAGATCGTCCACCTGACCCTTCACCGGGCGCACTTCCACTTCGGGATCCACAAGTCCCGTGGGACGAATGACCTGCTCCACCACCACGCCGCCGGTTTTGGTCAGCTCGTAAGGTCCGGGCGTCGCAGATACATACACAACCTGATTCGTGCGATGTTCGAACTCCTCAAATGTAAGCGGACGATTGTCGAGCGCGGACGGCATGCGGAAGCCGTAATTCACCAAAGTCTGTTTGCGCGAGCGGTCGCCGTGATACATCGCGTGCAGTTGCGGCACGGTCTGGTGCGATTCGTCCACTACCAGCAAATAATCGGACGGTACGTAATCGAGCAACGTCGGCGGCGCTTCGCCGGGCAAACGGCCAGAAAGGTGGCGCGAATAATTTTCGATTCCGTGGCAGTAGCCAATCGTGCGCATCATTTCGATATCGAAATTCGTGCGCTGCACGATGCGCTGCGATTCCACGATTTTACCCTGGCGGCTCAGCTCGCCTTTCCACCATTCCATTTCCTCGTAGATGCTCTGAATGGCGCGCTCGCGCTGTTCGGCGGGCAGCACGTAGTGCGTTTTCGGATAAATGGGCTGGCGGGTGATGTCACCTTCGCGCGTGAGGCGGATTTCGCCGGTGAGCGGGTCAATCTTACGGATGGCTTCGATCTGCGTGCCCCACAGCTCGATGCGCACTGCAAGATCGTCGTAGGGCGGATAAATTTCGATGATGTCTCCGCGCACCCGGAACGTGCCGCGTCGCAAATCTTCGCTGCGCTCGTATTGAATTTCCACCAGCTTGCGCAGAATCGTCTCACGATTGATGGACATGCCCTTTTCGAGCAGCAGCATCATGCCGTAGTACGCTTCGGGCGAACCCAGGCCGTAGATGCAGGAGACCGAAGCAACGATAATCACGTCGCGGCGCTCAAAAAGTGACCGCGTGGCGCTCATGCGCAGCTTGTCCAACTCATCATTAATCGTCGATTCTTTCTCGATGTAAGTGTCGCTGGCCGGAACGTATGCTTCGGGCTGGTAATAATCGTAATAGCTGACGAAATATTCAACGGCGTTATCGGGGAAAAACGACTTAAATTCGTGAAAAAGCTGCGCGGCCAGGGTTTTATTGTGCGCCAGCACGATCGTCGGCCGATTGATCTCCTCGATCACCTTGGCCATCGTGAAAGTTTTGCCCGATCCGGTGACGCCGAGCAGCACCTGATGGCGGTCTCCGGCGGAAAGCCCCGAAAGCAGCTGCGAAATGGCTTGCGGCTGATCCCCGCGTGGTTCGTAGTCGCTGGCTAGCTTGAAATTCATGCAGAAGTCCTCAGCGCGCAAATCGCGCTATGCTGAAAACTTTGATTATAACAAATTTGCGCGCGGCGTGCTTGGGGCGTGAGATGAGGGGGGCGCGGGCCGATTCTGCGATCGCGGAACTCGCAGGCAGGAACCCGGACACATTTTCTAGGTGAATTTCCGCGCCAGAGCGCTTCAGGCCAACTCAATCCGCGCGTTCCGCTTGCCACTCGCCATGCTCGCCGTGAATTCCGTACTCTCCCGACATTTTATTTCCTTCGACTCTTCCGCGGAAGGTAAGCACCTCGCGAGTCTTGGTGTGGAATACGATGTGGTGCACGTTGATCGTGCCTTCAATTCCGCCGGACTGGTGCGGACCCTTGAAATGCCCCGTCAGCTGGTTGCCATTCTGTTTGATTTCGACGTATTTCGTGGAACTGCCCCCATTATTGACGTTCTTCGCGTAAATCTTCCAGCTGCCCGCCACGTTGTCCGGTGGCTGTTCCGCCGGCGGTTCCTGCGCCAACGAGGCACTGCTGAGAACGACGAAAATGACGACCAGTAATGGTGACAGCAGTTTCGCGGAGAAGTTTTTCATGGCGTTGTCCGTGGACCCGATGGGCCGAAGATTTTCCGCACGATTCTACATCCGAGCCGCAACACCCGCCGCAACAAAATACGGGAAATCGCAACTAACAAGTGCGCGCCCATCGTTTCGCAGCATCGTGATATAAACTTTCTGTATTTGTCCGCCGCCAATCCGAACGCACTGATGCGCGGCGGGCGACCCATCGCGGCTCGAAAGGACAGCACACCCATGACCCACGAAATCAGCAGGCGAACGTTGCTCAGGAATCTCTGCGGCGGCGCCGCAGCGGGAATCCTGGCGCCGCGGTCCGATGGGTTTCCTGCCCTGCAAGCGGAGGAGCGCGAGGGCAACGGCGGCCGCGCCGACATGTTTCGCATTGCGCGCGCGTTCATGAACAAGTACGAGGTTCCCGGACTTTCTATCTCCATTACCCGTAATGGAAAATTCGTCTATGAACATCAATTCGGTATGGCAGATAGACAGGAAACTCAGCAGGTGTTACAGAACAGCCTGTTTCGCATAGCCAGTGTCACCAAGCCAATCACCTCAGTCACAATTTTCACCTTGATCGAAAAAGGCAAAATCAATCTCAACGACAAAGTTTTCGGCCCGTCCGGCATTCTCGACGATAAATTCTGCAAGCCGCCCTATAAGCAATACGTCACCGACATCACTGTGGATAACCTGCTGACGCACACCAGCGGCGGCTGGCCTAACGATTCCACCGATCCCATGTTTCGTTTCAATTCCTGGGACCAGGCTAAACTGATTTCCTGGGTCTTGGTAAACCTGCCGCTAACCTTTCCGCCCGGACAGCACTGGGCCTACTCCAATTTCGGATATTGCCTGCTGGGCCGCGTGATTGAGGCGGTCACGGGGCAACCTTATGCCGAATACGTGCAAGCGAATATCCTCGCGCCCTGCGGCATCACCGATATGCAAATCGCCGCAAATAAAATGAAAGAACGCGCGCCGAACGAAGTGGTGTACTACGGGCAGTACAGTGAAGACCCCTACAAGATAAACGTCACCCGCATGGATTCGCACGGCGGCTGGATCGCCACGCCCACGGACCTGGCAATTTTTCTGGATCACGTTGCCGGAGCGCCGAATATTCCCAGCCTGCTGAAACCGGAAACAATAAAAATCATGACCACGCCGAGTCCAGCCTATCCGCAATCCTCGCCCGGAAAATATGCCAGAGGCTGGATGGTGAGAAACGACGGCGCGGGAAACTGGTGGCATAGCGGCAGCCTGCCCGGCTCAACGACCATCATGGTGCGCACTTCCACAGGTATGTGTTGGGCCGCGTTGACGAACACCCGCACGCAGCCCTCCGACGAAATTGATGCCGCGCTGGATCAAATGGTGTGGGACATGGTGCGTCAAGTGCCCGCGTGGAACGCGTAACGCTTCGCAGCGTCGCCGGGGCGCGCTGCGTCGCGCTCGTTAGTGCCGCGCGCTCTTGTAGCTGAAAAGCTTCTGGCATTCCTGTCGCAGAAATCCGCCGAATACCGGAATGCGGTGATTGCCCTTGCGAAAAACGAACTCGCACGAGATTAAGCACGCTCGCCACTTGTAAACTTCGGTGCCGCACTTGCGCCCGTACGCGGCGATGTCTTCCTGCGAAACGCCGTAAACCACCGCGCCGATTCTGGACCACACGCAGGCGCCGGCGCACATCGCGCAAGGCTCGTGCGTCGAGTACAAGACGAAATCGGGCAGGTAGCGCCCGTAGCCACTGCACACGTACTTCAGCGTTTCCAGTTCCACGTGTTTGATGCTCGAGCCCGAAGTTTTCACGCGATTGCCTGCACTGGCAATCACCACTTCGCGCTTGCCGACCAGTCGCGTGATCACCGCGCCGATGGGATAATCGCCGCGATCGCCCGCCAGCTTGGCCTCCGAAATGGCCAATTCCATGAACTTCTTTTTCGGTTTGTACGATGCCGGGATCACGGCATTCAATTATAGCTGTTTGCTGAGGGAATTTGGCGCCATGAACACACACATCCGCCCGCGAGTTGGGACTGCGAAGCTTTGGATGATTGCGTGCCGAATTTACTGTCAGGCCGTGGCGACACTACCGCGCGGCGTCAATACCGCGAGCACGATTCCCACAATCGCGAGCGCCGGAATATCGCCGAGCAGGTGGCCGTGCTCTGCAGGAGCTTGGAGCGCTTGCACCGTCATAATCCCGGCATGAACCAAGCTCGACCAAACGGTGAACCAGATCAGGCTTCGATTCTGTAGCGGATTTCGCGAAGCGATGAGCAGAAACACCCCGAGCGTTGCATAGACGCCGAGAATCATTTGCTCATATTCGGGTTGGTTGGGTTGCCAGCGCCATCCTGAGGGCCACCAAGCCATCATCAGTGGATATACACCCAGAATGAAGATCAGACCAACGAGTATCAAGGCTACGCGCAAGTAGCGCAGCCGCGTGGCGTCGCTCACGAGCTACCTCCTCTGATTATCCTGGCCGAACAGCAGATCTGGACTGGATGCTAGACGTTGCGTCGCGACGTGTCAACCGATCGCAGTCTGCGAATGGATTCCTTGACTCGTTATTCCGTGGCGGTGGCGGTCGCACTGGGCAGCAGCGTGATTTCGGATTGCGTCTCCACTTGGCCGGCGTAGTGGATTTTCGAGCCGGAAATCGCGCTGACGATTTCAAAGTCCATTTTTTGCGAGTTGCTTTGCGTGGAGCGCAGTAGCATGCCGGTCTGCAGCGAAATGGTATCGAGGCTTTCGCCCTTGCCGGTCCATGTGCCGGAGGTGCGCAGCCCATTGTGGCGATAGTCTTCCGGAGTGGCGTCGGCATTCGCGGAACCATGGCGCAGAATATCGAAACTCGTGAGAATCACGGCGCAGAGCGGCGCCGGCGAAGCAGCGGCGTGAGCAATGGGAGTCGCGGACGCCCCGGGGGAGGCGACGGTCGCCGCGCCCGGATTTTGCGCGGCCGATGTTGACTGGCCCGGCAGTTCGCAAGGTTCGTCACGCAGATAACTCGACGCGGTACGCCACACCAAATTCGCGAGCGGCGTATTGTCCAGAGCCCGTTCAGCTGACCATCTCTGGCCGATGGCAATTCCCTCCGGCGGCAGGTTCGCGCTGGGCGAAAATCCGCTGATCCAGCCGCGCATGGCCGCAGCCGCAGCGGGATTTGACACGACCTCATCCAGCCCACTGACGTGCGACACTTTTCCGTCCGCTTCGATCGTAAATTCCACCGAGTGGCCTTGCAAATTATTGTACTGTGCGTCGAGAGCAGTCGCCGCAGGATCGTAGGCGTCGGTTTCCGTCGTGGCGCTGGCCTTTTCGTAAGTGATGCGCAGGCGTGCGGCGCCCGCCGGGCCGTTCGCTGCTGGAGCGGGTTGCACGCCGACAACATCTAGTCGCACCTCGAAATCCGCAACTTGCTTCAATTTCGAAGCAGCTTCTGGATTGATGATCGGAGTCGTGGTTGTCCCAGTTGTGACGGTCTGCGATTCGATGTGGTAGCGGAAGGATTCGCCCATGCTGAAATTGGGCGTCAGGTGGATGCGCGCGGAGGCGGCGTTGCCGGCGAAAGGCAGCAGAAAACTGAATGTCGCGATCAACGCCACGCACAACGCGAACGAATTCAGACGGCGTGAAGTCAATTCCGCTGCTCCGTGCTTGCTTGCTCGTCGCCACCCGGCGCGGATGGATTCACCGGCTGGACATCCGGGGAGCGAACCGGTCCGGTCAATTCGAAGAGCTGCGAGGGGCTCGCCGCAGGGTGCGCAGCGCCGCTGGCGCCGGCAGCCGGAACGACGCGCAACTGCAGACGCAGGTCGCGAGAAAAATCCACGGAGCCGGACGCGGCAACATCCTGCGCGGCGCCCGTGAAATCGCAATCGCTGAAAAATTATCTTCCCGTTGCCGCACGCAAATACAGCGCTGACTGCGGGAAACGCGCTCACGCCGGGGCGCGGTTTCCCTTCGTGCATGGACTCCAGGAGATTGATATTTTGCAGCTTCGCGTCGCTGATGCGCGCATTGCCGCGACATTCCAGTGACGAAACCAGATCGGCGCGCGTGGCGCCGCTGGAATCCAGCGCGAATTCGCCGGAAGCCGCGCCGGCAAACAAATCGGTGAGCGTCGGAAACGCGCCGGTCAGAGCAGCGAGTTCGACATGTGAATAATCGAGATTCAGGTGGTAGGCGGGCGTCGTGGCAAGCTGCGCATCCAGCGTGCCTTCCAACGCGCCGCCGAAGAATTGCGCCTTGGCACCGGAAACTTCAACGTGGCGGCCGCCAATTTTGACCTCGCCCTGCAAATGATGCAGGGCCACTGGCGCGAGCGCAAATTCTTCTATGCCGATGTGGCCCTCGGCGCGAAGATTTTCCGGCACCGCGTTCGCCGGTGAACTGGAGTTCAGGAACGGCAGCATCCGGTCCAGAAAACTTTGCCGCCAGCGCGGATTGAGCCAGCGATCCAGGTCCGCGGCGGAAAGCGCGTCCGTGGAAAGCGCAAATCGCCATCCAGTGGCAGCATCGTGTCGGTCGAACGTGCCGGTCCAACGCGCGCCGAAAGCGTCCGCGGAAGTGAGCGCGATATGCCGCAGCCCCGGCTTCAACTCCGCGCGCGCCCGGATCTGCTTCACCGGTTGATTCAAGAATGGCGTAAGCAGCGAGGCGCCCGCCGGTTCCCCGCCCCACTCCACGGTTCCTACGGGATCGGTTTCCCACGGAAAGCGGGCGCCCTGCCAACGCAAATCGCAACGCACCGGCCCGGCAAGATCCCAGCCGCGCGAAATATTCCATCCTAGCGCGCCTGCGGTAGCCACCAGGTCGCGCACCTGCGTCAGGTTGCCGGACAAGTGATAAACGGGAAATTCGCGTTGGGCCGCGCCGGCGATTGCTTCCACGTGAACCGTGCCATCCGACGCGCCGTAGGAAACCGTTGCAGGCAACAGCGAAAACATTTCGTGATCGTAGCGAAACTGTGCCTGCGCGAGGTGCGCCGGAACGCGCAAACGCACGCTGGCGAGTTCAGCGTTCGCGACCGCTCCAGCCGCGGAAGTCAGATGCAGCGGCCAAGCCGAAAATCCGGCACGCACGCTGGCCGAACCGCGCAGGGAGACGTCCGCGGCGACATCGGAATGAAACGCGCGGATCCAGGCGAGCACGTCGCTCAGATCGAGCTGCGATTGCGTGATTTCGAATTGCGCGGGCGCAGGGGTGTTGAGGCGCTTCGACGCGGGCCCTGGTTCCGGCTCCGCCGCGGACGGCCAAGCGAAATGCGCATCCGCGCGTGCAAAGGAATGTGGGGCCTCGATGGTTGCTTCCGTGATGTCGAGGCCGGACGCCAGCGGATACAGAATCATTTTCGCGTTAACGTTGACCGCTGGATTATCCGGCCGCGCCGCGAAATCCCAGCGATGCAAGCGGCGCAGCTCAGCGCGGCCTTGCAGCGCCCAATTATTTCCCTGCGTCTCCGCATGAACTACGAGACCCAAATCTCCACGCACGCCAAAATCATAGCCGTGCGTCAGGTGCAGCAGATCAGAGAGCGACGCTTCGTTCCAAGCCAGATCCAGTACGGCGGGCCGCAGGCGCGACGAAGTGCCACCGACGTGGCCGGAAACACGAATCGTCCCGGCCTGCTGCAGCAATACGGCAGCGCGCGACGGAACTGCTTCCAGATTTAGTGTCCACCGGCCGGAACTGTCGGGTTCCATGTAGCCGTTTACGTTGGTCAGCGCGAAAGGAAGTTTTTCGTCGCCGCGTTTGAAATTGATACGGCCGGAACTCACGTCTATGCGGCCGAACCGCACAGCGGGAGAGGGCGCAGAGGGAGCAGCCGAAGGCGCAGACTTCGGCAACCATTCAGCGACGTTCCAATCGCCATCGGAATTGCGCACTAGATTCAGACTGGGACTTTGGAGCGCGATCGCGCCCAATTCCATGTGCCCGCGAAAAAAACTTTGCCAGCGCAGGCGCACCGTCAGCGAATCCGCGCGCAGAAAGTATTCGTGGCCGAAGCGCGGATCTTCACCAAACGTGACGGAGTGCGCTTCAAGTGTGGGGCCGCCCCACAGAGAAAAATCATAGCTGCCCACTTCGACGCTGCGGCCGAAGACGGCTTCGAGACGAGCGGTCAATCTACGTTGCAGGCGCGTGTGCCGGATTAGCAGCGAGACGCCCAAATCCGCGAACCACAGAAAAATCAGCAGTGCGACGAGCAATTTCACCCAGCGAGACCAGGCGCGCCCCCGCGGCCGCGCCGCGTCACGCGGCCGAGTGTGGTCTTCAAGTTGTGAGAGTGTTTGCGACATGACTAACGACCGCGCGCGGCCATCGTATCAATGAACCTCGCGCAGCATGCGATCCCAGCGGGTCTGGGCGCGCAGATGGAGCAGCGTCTGGCCCATGCCGCTCAGCACGCTGGAGACGCCGCGAGAACGATAATCATCGGACGTAGCCCGCACGGACCAGTAAATCACCATCGGCCTGCCCATGATCGAGTCACGATCCACGAAACCCCAGTAGCGGCTGTCCGCGCTGCGATCGCGATTATCTCCCATGGCGAAATAATGGTTGGGTGGAACAATCAGCTCGCCGTCGCGCACGTTATTGAAAAGCTGATCGGCCCATTCACGCCGCGCGACGAATTGCAGCACACGACGATCAGTGGGTGGAAAATTGTCGGCGTATGGATCCCGGGCCGCCGGGTCGTGCACCACGTAGGGTTCCTGCAGAAGTACGCCGTCAATGTACACGTCGCCATTCACGATGCGCAGGCGGTCCCCCGGCAGTCCGATCACCCGCTTAACGTAGTGAGGATGATCGTCGAACGGAAATTTGAAGACGATGATGTCGCCGCGGCGGATATCGCGGTAGGGCAGCAATTTTTCGTACCACGCGCCGGTCCCTTCGAAAATGAATTTGTTGACGAAGACGTGGTCGCCAATCAGCAGCGTGGGTTCCATCGAGCCGGACGGGATCTTGAACGCTTGTACGACAAAGGTGGTGCCGAAGAGCGCGAGCAGCATCGTCACCAGCAGCATCTCCAGAAATTCGGCGAGGCCGCTGCGCGGGCGCGCGATCTTCCGCGGCGGCGCAGGTGCGCCCGAAGCCGCGGATACTGCTATGTCTGGCGCCTGCGCCGGCAGCGAAGTGGTATCAGATGCCACAGTTCACTTTAGCAGTTTGTGGAAAAAATCAGCAAGGGCGGTTGTCGATGGGCGGACGAAACGCGCCGAATCGGACCTGCGGGTCTGCGACATCAAGTGACCTCACGGTTGATCGTCACTTGAGCGACTTTGCCGAGAAGGGGCACAGCAAGCAGCGCCCCCTATCGGCGCTCATTGAATGCGTGACCGTGCGACAAAAACCCGGACGAGTATCAGAGCCGGCGCTACGAAAGGCGAGCGATGTCGCGGGATTCGAGAATTTCCAGCGCAGCGCTGGCGGCTTGCTGCTCGGCTTCTTTTTTGCTGCGGCCGGTGGATGCGGAGAGGCGTTCGCCTCCGTGCCATACTTCGACTTCGAAAACTTTCTGGTGTTCGGGGCCCGATTCGCTACGTATGCGGTATTCCACCGGAGAGCGCGCGCGTTGCTGCAGCCATTCCTGCAGCGCCGATTTGTGATCGGCGCGTTCCAGTCCTTCACCGTGGCCGGAAAGCACGGGATCCAGCACCGTGCGCTGCAAAAATTCCGCAGCAACCGCAAGCCCGGCGTCGAGATAAATCGCAGCGAGAATGGCTTCGTAAGCATCGGCCAGCAATCGCTTCTTATCGCGGCCGCCGGTTTTTTCTTCGCCCGGGCCCAGACGAAGAAAGTGCCCGAGTTTCAATTTCTTCGCCGCCGCATGCAGCGAAGTGGCGCTCACCACGCGCGCCAAACCCTTGGAAAGCTGCCCGGAATCCCAATCGGGAAAAGAACGGCAGAGATGCTCGCTGGCGATCAATCCGAGCACGCGATCGCCGAGAAATTCCAGCCGCTCGTTGTCCGTTCCTTGCGAGGACTGGCGATGCGAGCGATGCGTGAGCGCGCGGTCGAGTTCCTCGGGACGCCGAAAATTGTGCCCGAGGATCGCTTCGATTTCGGCGCGCTCCTCCGCTGTCATGGCGCGATCACCGCAACGCCTACTTCGAAGGCGCAGGCGCGGCGGCGGCCTGCTTCTTGGCGTCGGCGCCCATCTGCTTGCAGCGGTCCTGCAAGCCCCCGGGCATTGCGGCGCACTTCGCGAACGCGTCGGCGGATTCAGAAAAGCGCTTTAGCTGAGTGAGTTCCACACCCAGAACGTAAAAATCGGTGGGATCCTGATTGGCTGGATCGGCAGTGGATTTTTTCAACTCTGCGATAGATTGCTCGTAATCCTGTCGGCGGAAATAAATAAGTCCCAGGCCGCTGTGCGCCTGCGCTTCGCCCTGCGCCTTCACCTTGGCGAACTGCTCGTCGGTCATGTTCGCGGGCTTCGGCAGAGTCGCGAGGATTTCCAGAGCATGCTTTTCATATTTCTCACCCTTGTCCAACCGGTTTTCCGCGGCGAGATCGTTGGGATCGTAGTTGTGCGGGATCACCCACCCGACCAGCACCAGCACCGTGACGTCGTCGGGATTCGCGGCCAGCGTCTTATCGGCGTCGGCGTACATCTTCGGAAAATCCTGCTTGGAATATTCCGCGGTGGTCAACCCCTGATAGACCTGATCGAGATAACGGCCGTTCGGATATTTCTGGACGTATGCCTCACCCAGCTGAATGCGCTTGTCCGCGTCGTCCGGTTTTGTATCGCTGAAGGCTTTGTACGCGGCCTCTTCTTCCGGATCGGCTTTCGGTGCTGCGGGTGCCGCTGGCGCGCCAGCCGTTTGCGTTTGCTTCTGCGTTGGCTGCTGCGCTTGGGACGCGGCCCCGGCCTGGGTGCCTGGAGTGGAAGGGGGCGCGCCCGATTGAGCTTGCAGAAAAGAATTCGGCGCGAAGAGGAACACGGTGACGAGAATCGCGAGAGTTGCCAGACCACTGCGGATTGAACGGAGCGTCATTTTCTGTTGCCTTCCTTTTTAGAGTAACTCCGAACCTGCTGTCGGCTGATTGCCCGGATTGAATCTCACTGCTTTGGCGGCGCGACCGTGCCATTTGCGCCACTTCCACCGCTTGCGCCGCGCGGATTGTACGGCGCGTCAATTCCGCGCTGCGCCGCCACGCGAGCGGCTTCTGGCGCGCCCGCAATCGTCAGCGCCGCGCGATATTCAGCGACAGCCTGGTCGCGCTCTTCCGCGAAATCATGCAGGCGGCCGAGGTACACATGCGACCAGGAAACAATCCCCGGATCAGGCGCAGCGTTTGCGTCGGCAGGCGCAGCGGCTACCAATTTTTCGAACAGCTGCTGCGCGCGGTCCGCATCGTGATTCAGCAACGAAGCGACCGCCAGACCGAAATTCGCGCGGGCGTTGTCCGGATATTTCGCCAGAATTTTTTCAAACGTCTTGCCGGCCGCCGCTCCATCCTGCAGCGCAATTTCATGATCGCCCTGCGCCAGCGCGCCCTCAAGCTCCGATTGCGGAGTCGCCGCCTGTCCCGGCTGCAATCCGCCACGC
Organism: uncultured Acidobacteriota bacterium; assembly: GCA_963754275.1. Lineage (GTDB taxonomy): Bacteria > Acidobacteriota > Terriglobia > Acidiferrales > UBA7541 > Palsa-295. The sequence continues at coordinate 33,112 of CAVWFO010000010.1, read as the reverse complement.
ACGTCGCCCGGCGCCGGCTTTTCTGGGCTGGCGCTGTCCAGCGCAGCAAACTGGAAATTCTGCAGGCGCTTCTGTTCGGCTTCCAGGTTAATCCCGTCAATCATGTCGGGGAAATAATACGACATCGCCGGCTCCGCTTTCTCAAACTTCTGCAATTGCGCGACGAACATGCGGACCATGATGAATCCGTCCTGGTCGTCCGCGGCCAGCACGGTTTCCTCCTCGTCCGGCTTCAGATGACGGATGCGCAGCTCGACGGCCTTGATCAGACATTCGTCGGCATAGGCCATGAAGTCATTCTTGTATTCGGGCGCGAGGCGCGGCGCGCGCGCGGCGATGTTCAGCAGGCCGCGCTTTTTCATCAGCGCTTCGCGATACTTCAGCGGAAGTGGATCGAGCATGAAGTGCAGATAGGCGTGGCGAACGTCGGCTTCCGGAAATTGCGGGCCGCCGTCCACGACGATCGCGTAATGATTGCCATTGTTGCGGAAATTGGTGCGATTGCCCACCAGAGGCTCGATGTACACCGTGAAGGAATGCCCGTAGCGAGGCCTGTAAATCTCGCGCAAGTAGCCATCGGACACGGTGACGACGCGGCGCACCGGAGATTGGTAGCGCTCGATGGCACGATTGTATTCCGGCTCCACCGCAGCCCAGCGCAGATCCAGATGCGCTTCGTGATAAAAATTTTGCAGGACTTCCTGGAAGCCTTCGATGGCTAGCGCGTCGGGAGGCAAAACCTCGCGGCTCAGCAGAAATGTAAAGCTCGGCGGAGGTCCAATCACCAGCGCGAAAGTAATGTAGCGCGAGAGCGTCTCGCCGGGATCGGCCATCGCGTAATCATGATAGAACTGGCGCAACGCTTCGGTGGCCGGACCTTGCATCTTCAACAGCTCGCCGCGCAATGCCAGACGCGATGGCATTTCGCTCAGCGTGCTTTCGTCGGCGGCAAATCCGGCGGCGTCCAGAGCGCACATCACCGAAAAAATCTGCTGGCTGGCTTCGACGCTCACGCCGGTCTGCGCGTCCGCGGGGCCGGCCTGACCGCGTGTCGCGTGAGTGGCGGCGGTGCAGAGCAAAATGATTAAGGCGGCAAGAACGACGTGCGTTGAAAATTTCTGGTAATGCTTTGGGATGGCGGAACTCCTCACCGATTTCTTCGAATTGCCTGCATTGGATTCAGAAACGCGCGCGCTGCTCGGTGCAACGCGCCAATCTCGTATAAAAGATGCAGAGAGACTCTAAATGGCAGCCTGAACAGAGTCAAGGAGGAGGGCCGTTCACGTTCTGACACGTCAAAAGACTTAGCGCACAGAGCGCCGAGCAGTAAATCAAAAGCGGACGCAGCAAGCAGCGCCCCTACCACCGCAACGCCACTCGACCCAGGTCAGCCGCGGACGCGCACTTCGCTGAAGCTGACCAGCACGCGCCCCCCTGCCTGCGGACGCCCGAAACTGAATTGCGGGCGGAACCGCGAGAAGAGCATCACTTGATCGAGCTGGCGCTGCACCGCTTGATCATTGGGGCCGGAGAGAATCTTGTAATAGACCACTTCGCCTGAAGCATTCAGAGTCGCCTCCAGCAACAATTGGCCGGATTCCGAATGTGAGGCAGAACCAACCACGCCCGGCACAGGGAACGGCGCCAGACTTTCAAGGCGCGCGGGCTGCACCAGGTTTAACGGAAGATCGTTCGGCACGATACCGGTCATGGGCACACCCACCAGAATGTTCTGCGCAATTAGAACGAAAGCCACAAGAGCGGTCAAAATTCCGCCGGTAGCCGGCACTGCCAGAGGCTTCAAAATGTTTTCAAATGAGACGACGGTACGAGACCACCAGCGGCGAACATCCGCCCACGGCGCACCAGACTGCACCGCGCGCATCCGTATTCGCACCGCCAAATCCGCAGGAGGCGCAGCCGGGGCAACGGTCGCGAGGCAAATAGCCAAACGGCGGAAGCGTTCCAGCTGCACGTTGCAATCTTCGCAGACTGCCAGGTGTTCGCGCACCACCGCGTGCTGCCGTGGCGAAATCGCGCCGTCGAGATATCCCGGGAGGTAGCGTTCGGCCTGGCGGCAATTCATCGGAGACCTCGCAACGACCGCGCGGCAACGTTCGCGGCCACAGGAGAAAGTGATGGCGCAGATGTGGTGACGGTTGGCGACGCATGCTGATGGGAATGCAGCTCAGACGACGCTGGATAAGACAGGCTCGCTTGTTCCGGAGAAGCGGAAGGGGTCCGCTCCGGAGCGCGCGCCAACGGATTCAAAATTTCCTTCAGCAGGCGGCGGCCGCGAAGAATTCGCGATTTCACGGTGCCGACGGAGACTTCAAGCACTTCAGCCACCTCTTCGTACGATAAGCCTTCCAAATCTCTTAAGATCACAGCGCCGCGAAACGCGTCCGGAATTTGCGCCAGCGCGCGGCGGACAGAGGCCTGCATTTCGTGTGTCTCGCACTGTTCCAGCGGCGACGCTTCGGAGTCTTTCAGATCCAGCGCTGGATTCCTGCCTTCTTCTTCCGCATCAATCGAAATTTGCTGCCGGTGATGCCGCCAACACCAGCGGCGATGATTCAGGGCCTGTCGTACAGAGATGCGATACAGCCAGGTCTTAAGCGAGCTGCCTTGCCGGAACCCGCGGATCCCGCGAAAGGCGCGCAGGAAAACTTCTTGGGTCACGTCGGCGGCGTCGGCGGAATCCGAAAGAATGCCGTAGACCAGGTTGTACACCCCTGCGTGATAATAGGTGACCAACCAGTCGAATGCCGCGTCCGAGCCCGCTTGCAGCTCAGTGACTAGTTCTGACTCATCGCGGCCCCACGGCAGTGATTGCGCAAAGTCGGACATGCCGTTCTGTTTTCCTCCCGAAGCGCCGAGCTTCAGGGCGTGTCCTTCTAAACAGTTAGACACCGTGCACCCTGAATCGTTTCAAGCATAGCAGAAAATGCGCGGGCCGGTATGTGTCGAAGGTACTGGCGGGGCGGGCTTCAGTTTCAGCATGTAAATGGCTTAGATTCAGGGTGGTAGCGATGCCCGGTGAGTGTATGGTGGAGCCGACGGGGTTCGAACCCGTGACCTCATCGATGCCATCGATGCGCGCTCCCAACTGCGCTACGGCCCCACGGTGCTGAGTTAACTTATAACATCCACTTCGCGCAGCGTCAAACGCGGCCGGCGTACGGTTTTCGTCACTCGCAGTCGAAGTTGAAACTCACGGCCGTACCATTGACTTAGTCCATGGACTTAGTCTATCGTACATCCATGGAAGTGAACATTCATCAGGCCAAAACGCATCTTTCGCGACTGCTTCAACGCGTCGCTGAGGGCGAAGAGGTCGTCATCGCGCGTGCTGGGGAGCCCATTGCGCGATTGGTTCGCATTCAGCCTCAGCAAAAAACCCGTCCATTGGGCATGTATGAGGGTTCTGTCGTGGTTCCTGATGACTTCAACGATCCCCTGCCTCCCGAATTGCTCGCGCAATTTCTGGGAGTAGACGTAGCAGAGCTTCCTAAGAACTCGGCAAGAAAGAAGCGCAGACGGCGGAAACGAAAATGAGGTACCTACTTGATACCTCTATATGGTTGTGGAGCGTCGGTTCTGTCAACAAGATCAATAAGGCCGGCCGTGACCTACTGGCGGATGGAAAACAGGACTTTTATCTGTCCGCCGCCAGCAGCTGGGAAATCAGCATCAAAGCGTCATCGGGAAAATTGCCATTGCCAGGGCCGCCGCCGAGTTTCGTTCCAAGGGTCTTGACCGAACAAGGCATTACCCCCCTTCCAATACTTCATCAACACGCGCTCGCCGTCTACAACCTGCCCAAGCATCACACCGATCCGTTTGACCGGTTGCTAATCGCGCAGGCGCTAACGGAGGAGATGGTCGTCCTTACTTCGGACAGCGTTTTTCGAAGATACACGGTGCCCATCGTTTGGTGCGGTTAGCATGCTGAGAGCCTAGTTGACGGTTTCAACGCGACCACGTGCTGGCAGCTTCAGCGTCCGCCTTTGTACCAGCTGTATCCAACCGTGAATAAAAATGTCGCGTTGTATCCCGGGTTGTGTCTGCCGATGCTGGCATTGGACAAGTGCCCGAACGTGGCTTCGGCGGAAAACGCGCGGCGCGGCTTCACAAACATGTACGTGCCGAACGCCAGTCCCTCCGTGAAATTTACGGCTGCGGTGTTTCCAGGTGGAACATTGCTGGTGGTGAACACCGTGCCGCCAACGATCGCAACGTACGGCGCATATTTATTCCAACTGGTGAAATTCCACTGCCAGATCGCCGGCCTGATGCTCGCGCCGTACACTCCACTGGCAGGCGGAAGCACCGCGTAGAGCGGCAGCACGTCTATCGCCCACTCGAAATTGCCACGCAGGATGCCGGGCAGATGGTTGCCGGTAAGTATCCAGCCACCACGCCCGCCGCCGAACGCAAACTGGGTGGTATCGGATTTGCCAAGACCGGTACCCCCACCGGCAACGACGCCCAATTCCCACGCATGCTTTTTGAACGATTGCGCAACCCAATCCTGCGCGGCGGGTGCGACGGTCGCGGACGCCGCAGCCGGCGCATCCTGCGCGACGACGGCTGCTGCCAAAATCAAACTGCAAAGAAATGCGGCGAGCCATTTCATATCATTGCCTGCCTGCTATAAATTAGTCCCGGCGCCATGCGCGCCCCGCGAATGGGTGAGACTACGTGCGGAAGGCCAGCGGGTCAAGCTGAAATCGCGTTAGCCTCACGCACAAAATCTCAAAGCCACAAACCACATGGCGTCGCGATGCCGATGCGTCTAGAATGCTCGGGCCATGGCGAAAATTACATTTCTGGGCGCAGCGGGAACGGTTACAGGCTCGAAGTACCTGATCGAAACCGGCAGCAAGCGTTTGCTGGTGGATTGCGGCCTTTTTCAAGGCTCGAAAGATCTGCAACAACGAAATTGGAATCCGCTCACGGTGGATCCTGGGACAATTGATTGGGTGCTGCTGACGCACGCCCACATTGACCACACCGGGTATCTGCCCCGCCTGGTAGCCGCTGGATTTCGCGGCCCAATATATGCGGACGCCGCGACGCGCGAGCTATGCAATCTGCTGCTGCCGGATTCGGCGCACTTGCAGGAAGAAGATGCGCAATTTGCGGCACGCAAAGGATACAGCAGCCACAAACCGCCGCTGCCGCTTTACAGCACAGCGCAAGCGCAGGAAGCCCTGACGCGTTTCCAGGAAATTCCGCGCGAGGGCGATTTCACGATCAGCCCCGAGTTTTCGGTGCGCACGCACGACGCTGGGCACATTCTGGGTTCCACCTGGCTAGAACTGACCATCGCCGAGAATGGCAAGAAAATCCTGATCGTTTTCTCCGGCGATATCGGCCGCTACGATCAACCGATTCTAAACGACCCAGAGCCGCCCTCGCATGCCGATTTCCTGCTATGCGAATCCACGTACGGCGACCGCGAACACGGCACCGGCTCGGTGCCGGACGAACTGGCGGACGTGATCAACCGCGTGGCCAAGCGTGGCGGCATGGTCGTGATTCCCTCTTTCGCCGTGGGCCGCACCCAGACGCTGATGTATTACCTGCGTCAGTTGGACGATGCAAAACGCATTCCGAAGTTGCCGGTGTACGTAGACAGCCCGATGGCTATCAGCGTGACCGATATCTACGCGCGGCATCACGAGGACCACGATCTGGATTTTACGAAGCTCGAACAGCAAGGTGATCGTGACCCGCTAAATCTGCACGAAGTGCATATGACGCGCAGCGTGGAAGATTCCAAGAAAATCAACGACGTGACTTCACCCTGCATCATCGTTTCGGCGAGCGGCATGGCCACCGGCGGGCGCGTGCTGCATCATCTGGCGAAAAGGCTGCCGGATTCGCGCAGCGCGGTGCTGCTGGTGGGCTACTCAGCGGAGGGTACGCTCGCACGCGCGCTGCAAGACGGGGCGCAATTCGTGCGCATCCACGGACAAGAAGTGCCAGTGCGCGCTGAAGTCGTGGTGCTCGATCAACTTTCCGCGCACGCCGGCAGAAGCGAGCTGTTGCGCTGGCTTTCGGGATTTTCCGCGCCGCCACGCCAGACATTTTTGGTGCACGGCGAACCCAGCGGCCTTGAAGGACTGCGCGCCGGAATCGCCAGCCGCTTTCATTGGCCGGTGACCGTGCCCGCTTACTTGCAAAGCTTCGATTTAAATACGTAGGAACGGTCGCGCCGCCGCGCATTTCCAGAGCCGGAAGTCGAATTTCTTCCAGCTACTCCTGGCGCGCTTCGCGGTGCTATACTCGATTCAAGTTAGCCGGAGGTGCCTCATGAGCCGGCTTTATTTCGGCCCCGCTGTCCTGTTTTTGTTCGCTGCCCACCTGTTGTCGCCAGCCTGTTCAGACGCCTGGCAATTCAACGCAAACCGGCCAGACGACAACAACCTCACGATTAACGGCAACGTTTACTATGACGACGGGAACCAACCCGCCGCGCATGTCTTGGTGCAATTGCAAGGCTCCGACGGAAGTTCGCGGCAGCAGGAAGAAACGACCGATTCCGGCTGGTTTGAATTCCGGCGCCTGGGTGGCGGCACGTATGTGCTGTTGGTGGACGTGCAAGGCTACGAGCGCGTGTCCACGACCGTGGACATGTCGTTCATGCCTGAGAAGGGCGTGGTGGTCCGTTTGAAATCGCTATCCGGCGAAAAAAAGACGGCGGGCGGAGCCGGATCCGTTTCCGCGCACGAACTTTCCATGCCCGCAAAAGCACGCGACCTGATGAGCGCGGGCAAGAAGAAATTGTACACGGATAAAAACGCTCAAGGCGCGCTGGAGGATTTTCAGTCGGCCATAGCAGCCGCGCCCGAATATTACGAAGCTTACTATCAGGTGGGGATGGCCTACATATCGCTCGGCAAGCGCGACGACGCCGAAACCAGTTTTCGGAAATCCATTGAGCTGAGCAGCGACAAGTATTGCGAAGCGGACGTCGGGCTGGGAACGCTGCTGCTGGATCGGCTGGATTTTGCGCAAGGAGAAAAGACAATTCGCCGCGGCGTGGAATTGAATCCCGATAATTGGCTGGGGCAATACGAACTAGGCCGCGCGCTGCTGAGTCAAGATAGGCTCGCAGAAGCGCTGAAGTCCGCGGACCAGGCCAAGTCCCTCGCGCCGAGCGCCGCGATCGTCTACCGCCTTCTTTCCAATATTCATCTGCGGCAGAAGGATTATCCCGCGCTGCTGGCGGACATCGATACCTACATCAAGCTGGATCCGAACAGCGCCGCCGGAATTCGCGCCAAGCAATTGCGTGCGGAAGTGGCACAGAAAGTGGATACGACGAGGGCTACACCTGCGGCGCAGAAAACTCCCTGATCGCGCGTGGCGGCATGAAGGTTTCAGCAACGTAGGGCGGCGATGGAGAGAATTCAGCGCGCGGCAGTTTCCGCGACGAACTTCGGAATCTCGAGCAAGCGAAATCCAAGCACAAACTTCGGATGTGGCGCCACGCGGCCCCACCGGGCCAGATCATATTTCGCGCGGATGAAACGAATTTCGGGCTTGAGCGAAAGATCCAGAACCTGCCGCGTTTCGCCGCGATAGAAGCGTTGCGGCATTTTCAGCAGCGGCATTTTTCCAAAGTCCGTGCCGTCCGCCGATCCCCACACTGAAATGTCCACCGATTCCTGTTCCATCTGCTCAGTGATGTCCATGGTGCACAGAAACGTGCGCGTCTGGCTCCCGCTGATGTCGAACGGCTGGCCTTCGCCGTTCGCGGTAAGCTGCGTGCCCGGCGGTATCAGAACGAATTCCACGGCCATGCATGGACCTCCTAAAGACGCAGGCGGATTCTAGCACATGTCTTGGCGGATGATTTAGCTGCGCGTCACGCGGTATTTTTCAATCTGGCCAGACGTTCCGCGGCCGCTTGAAATGTTTTTTCGGTTTTGCAAAATGTGAAGCGGAGATGCGTCCGTCCATCCGATGGATCGCGGTAAAAACTGGAGCCAGGAACCGCAGCAACTCCAATTTCAGTGACCAGGTATTTCGCGAACGCGACATCATCCGGAAAACCGAACGCGGAAATATCGGTCATGATGTAGTAGGCCCCGCGCGGTTTGAAGCACTTGAAGCCCGCACCGCCTAGAATGCCCAGCAATCTTTCGCGCCGTTGCGCGTACTCACTCGCAAGCGTCGTGTAATATTCCGGCGGAAATTGCAGCGCAACGGCCCCGGCTTCCTGCAAAGGCGCCGCAGCTCCCACCGTCAGAAAATCGTGCACCTTGCGAATCGCGGCAGTTACTTCAGGCGACGCAATCGCCCAACCAACGCGCCAACCCGTAACACTATAAGTCTTCGAAAGCGCGTTGATCGTAATGGTACGGTCGCGCATGCCCTCCAGCGTCGCCATGGAAATATGCTCGGCGCCGTCATACAACATGTGCTCGTAAATCTCATCCGTAATGGCGTAAGCATTCCAGCGCAGGCAGAGTTCGCGAATGATTTCCAGCTCAGCGCGTGTAAAAACTTTGCCAGTCGGGTTGTTCGGCGTGTTCAAAATGACGGCTCGGGTTTTAGGACCGAACGCAGCCGCAAGCTCCGCCGGATCAAACGTCCAATCCGGCGCATGCAGCCTGACGAAGCGCGGCGCGGCGCCGGAAAGAATCGCGTCCGGCCCATAATTTTCGTAGAATGGCTCGAACACCACCACTTCATCGTCGGGATTGATCACCGCCAGCATCGCGGAGATCATCGCCTCGGTGGAACCGCAGCAAACCGTGATTTCGCGCTCGGGATCAATATCCATCCCAGCATTCGTACGCGAAAACTTCGCAGCAATCGCGTTGCGCAGCGATTTCGCGCCCCAGGTGATCGCGTATTGATTGATGTCCGCGGCAATCGCATCCTGTGCAGCGCTTTTGATCAGCGCCGGCGCGGGAAAATCGGGAAAGCCCTGCGAAAGATTGATGGCTTTATGCTGCAGCGCCAGCCGCGTCATCTCGCGGATCACGGATTCGGTAAATTGCGCGGCCTTCCAGGAAAGTTGCGGACTAGTGGCCGGGGCTGCTTGCGGCTTTGCGGGATTCATTCGTCGCGCCTCGCACAGGTTGCGTCCCGTATAACTTACGATAAATATCGGCGTTGCGCGTAACGATTTCCACATACTCGCGCGTCTCGGTGAACGGAATGGAATCCACAAACTCGGCGGGTTCGCGATAGCTTTGGCCACTTGTCCAGAACGCGACGCGATCTTCGCCGGCGTTGTAAGCAGCCAGTGCGGATTCCACGCTGCCGAAATCGCGCTGCAACCCGGCAAGATAAATCGTGCCGATATGAATATTGTAATCCGGCTCGAAGAGCATGGGCGTGGAGTAACGCACCTTCGCTTGCTTCGCAAACCGCCGCGCCGTTTTCGGCAGCAACTGCATCAGGCCGAAAGCATTGGCGTGCGAGTGGGCTTCGGGATCGTAGGCCGATTCCTGGCGAATCAGTCCCGCAGTGAGCATGGGATCCACACCCGCGGTGGTGGAGCGCGCCACGATGAAAGATTCAAACGGCATCGCGTAGGCTGTGAGCCACACTTCGCGCGGAACCTGGCCGAACGGCCGCCACTCGAGCTGCGGATAAATCTGCCGGATCGTGACGATCGCTGCGCCGAGGTGACCTGCGTTCAGCGCTTCCTGCGCGGCTTCCAGCAACAGGCGCGGTTCACCGGTAGCGGCATAGCCTGCACGCAATTCCAATTCCGCGGAAGCATCAAAGCCAATCGAGCGCAGCGCATCGGCGCGCGTCTGGCGATTCGCCGCGGCGGCAGGAATCGAATCGCCCAGCGGCAATGCGGGCGGCACAGGCGGAATCGTCGCGAGAATATCCGCATCAGATGCCGGACCTGGACCGAGAGCGCGCAAACGTTTCACGGCGGTGGTGGCAAAATAATTCTGCGGGAAGCGCTCCAGCAGTTTTGCGTAATAGGCGCGCGCCAACGCGGAATTCCCCGCTTCTTCAGACAACCGGCCGAGCCAGTACAAAGCGTCCGGCGAAAATTGCGAGCCAGGAAAACGGCGCAGATGCTCGGCAAGGTATGTGGCGGCGTCGGGCTCGCGTCTCAGGATCGCCGCCCAGGTCACTCGCCATTGCGCCGGAAGTGCGTCGGCGGCGGAGGGGAAATTGTCAGAGAGACGTTTGTAGTAAGACGCCGCGCGATCGCGATCCAGCTGCACCCAGTAGTAATTCCCTGCCAGGAACAGCGCGGACTCAGCCCAGCGGCTGTCGGGCGCTCGCGCCACCGCTGATTCCACCGCGGCGATCATCTCCGATTCCGACGGCCGGTCGCGATAATAATTTGCGATCGTGTTGTAGCGCTCGGCATCCACGTCGGGATCGTTGATCTTGAGCGCGGAGATTCCCGAAACGCCCGCGCCGAGCGCAACGCCGCATTCCATAATGCGCAATTCCGCGCGTTCGCGGTCCGCACCCGTAAGCTGTGGCAGCAAGCGCGAATACTCGTTGCGCGCATCGCCCCACTCGCGGGCGGCGAAAATCGTCGCGGCGTGCTCGAGCTGCTGTTCGATGGGAATCGCGCCGAGTTTGTCGCCAAGCGAGCTGCGCAGAAAACTCAGCTTCTGGCCTGCTTCACGCGCCTGATCACTCAACGGGAAATGGAAATAGATCGTTTGGTAGTCCGCGGCGGCCTGCAGCGCCTGACCGGACTGTTCGCGAGCTTCCCCGCGCAGAAAAAGCAGCGCCGGCTTTCCGGCGGCCTGCGGATAGCCATCAAGCGCCGCGAGAATCGCCGCGGGTTGGTTCACGGCCAGCGCCGCGACGCCCAGCGATTGCAGCGCCTGATCGGCGATCACGGAGTCAGGATAATCCTTGCGAAATTCCTGCAGCTGCGCCAGAGCCTCCGCGTTGCGATTGAGCGCGAGATTTGCTTGCGAACTCCAGTAGAGAGCGTAGTCGCGCAACAGCACGTCGCTTTGCGCCATCTTCAACCATGTCGCGGCCTGCCCATAATGCGCTTTGCCGTAATCGTAATATCCCAGGGCCAGCGCGGCGCGTTTGCCCAGCGCACCGGAAGATTTCTGCAGCGCGAAGGCGCTGAGTTTCGCGTAGGCCGCGGCAGAATTTTTTTGTTTCAGCGCCCGCGTCAATTGTTCGAGCTGCCGCGTGGAGGCATCCGACGGAGCATGCGCCGGAGCAACCGGAGGAGCGGCGGCCTTCTTCGCGTGATTGGGAGCATGAGTGGGGGCAGGCGCCGGGATCTGGCTTTGCGAGGCATGTTGCGCGAAGGCGGCCGGCGCGGAGCACACCGCGACCGAGAAAACCAATACCACTGCGACAGCGCGCATTACGGGGCCGATGAATTTCATCCTGATTTATCTTAATGCCGCAGAACGGGCGAGGGATACGGATATTCGCCGAGGGCCTGGGCGTCGCCATCGGCGAGGATTTCCACCATCCAATCGTAAAAGTAATCCACGGGATGGTCCTGAATCGCGCGAAAACGGCGGTCGTATTCTTTGCGCGCTTTATCAATATCCACGCGCAGGCGGACGCAAATGTCTTTATGCTCGCGGCCGAGGCGAACTTCTTTCGGTTGCAATAGTTTGATGTCTTGCATGGCCACTTTGGCTACGCGGTTCGCGCGACGGTGAAGCTCCTGCTCTTCCCTCGGCAGATTGGCCAGTTCGAAAGCTTCTTCGGCGACTTCCGTCTCGGGAGGCGGCGCGGCCGGCGGCACTGCGGCTGATTCCGGCGGGGTATTCAATACTTCTTCAGGCTCTTCTACCCATTCCAGTTCGGGCTCGGGCGGCGGTTGCACTGCGGCCGGAGCAGCGGGTTTTTCCACTTCCACAGTTTCGCGGGCTGATTCTTGCGCGGTTTCTTCCTGTGCTGCTTCCTCGAGCGCTTCTTCCGCCTCTGCCACGGCTACGGCTGACGCACCGGCAAATTCGCGCTCTTCGGAAGACTGCTGCTCGCGCGGAGGATTCAGGGCTACGGCGACGAAATTCGAAAGGACGGAAAGTCCGGCAGCGAGGGCCGCGGCGTTGGATTGCGCGCGCAGCAGCGCGGGCAAGGCATTGCTGGGCCGGCTGGAACTGCAGGCGGCGACGAGGTCGGCATAGGCGTGGTGCAACTCGTCCGCTGTGCGCTGCAGCGGGGCGAGGTTGTCACGCAGAGCGCGGGAAACCGCCTCTTCCAGGGCCTGTTCGAGCGACGTTTTCCTTGGAGTCAAAGGAATACCTGCCTCTTTTGAATTATGGAAACGGTAAGGAGGGGTGTCAACGGACATTACGGAGGCGCGTTCCTGCCCTGCAGCGGCGAGGTTAGAGGGCACTCAGGATTACGTTGGTTCAGATACTGTGCGAATTGGGACAGCGCCCGATTGTGCGAGGCCAGTACGATCTTCGTTATGTGGGTGGCCTGCGGCGGCGGTTAGCCCAGGTGACGCCATAGGGGAGAATCGGAATGAAGAAATCGCTATTTTTGGGAGCGTTGTCACTAATGCTGCTGGTCGGCGGATGCTCCACCACACCAGCGGCCGGGCCGGCAGGACCTCAAGGACCTCCGGGAGATCAGGGCGCGGCGGGTCAGGACGCAAACCACGATCGGGATCACGATAGAGATCGCGACAAAGACCGCGACCGAGATGCAGGTCCGCCGCCATTGTGCAGACCAGGAGAACATCCGTCCAAGGATTCCGGCGGAAGATGGGCTTGCGTCAGAAACTAAGTCAGGTTTGGAGTGCGCCTGGACGCAGATAAAATCGCGACCGACAAATCGAACGCATCCGGACTGAAGTTCCCCCCGACTGTGCGCGGCATTATAACTGTGTTCAAACAGCGGATCAGGAGCGATGACGTGTCTCACATCCCGCGTCGAGGTTGCGACTCCTTGGCGGCTGACGGACGGTCCGAAGAGATGAACAGATATCGCAGCTGAGCGAAACTGGCGAGTCAGGGCGCACGGTGAATGGCTGGGAGACGCTCCAGCTCTTCGCTTTGCGATGCGGTCGGCGCCACCGGTAACGCTTTGTACTCCGGATCTTCGCTGGAGCATTGCGTGCCGACGAGTGTGGGAGTACTTTGTGGGTCGAATGGGTCGTTAGACGGGAGATCCCGTTCCCGCCGAGAGAGGCGCTCTCTCGGAGCGACCACGCACGCCAGTTCTAGCAAAATCCCAGGCCTCGTCGTTATGTCGAGTCAGTGCAATAACGAGGGAGCTTCATGAAAAGATTCGCAATTGCTGCGGCGCTGTTACTCCTGGTTGCCACCCCGTCGTTCTGCAAGACACACGTCGAACCTTATCCAGTCTCGTGCAGCGTCCTGTGGCCTGCAGTAAAGGATACGCTGCGCAACTCGGGAAAGTACGGCATTTTGGGGATTGACAACACGGAGATGACGGCGTCATTTGTCATTGGGGGAACACTCGGCGGAAAGCGCATCAATTCCGTGGTGCTGAACGCGAAGGGTGATACTTGCGAGATGTCGATTCAGACGGCCTACAGCGGGTTGAATCACAACGACGCAGGCGATTTCAAGAAGCGTGTGGACGAGTCGCTCGCCAAGCTCCAGGCAGCGCCACCGGCTGGGGCGAAGAAACCGGACGACGCAACACCGAACCATTAGCAAGGTCGCGTTTGCCATCGCTGTGACAACCTGCGCATTGCACCAGTGTGAATCTCTAGTGCATTGGTGAGCAAAATGTGGCTATCAACAACGCCGCTGATACTAGAATTTCGTTCAATCAATGCCATAGAGCAAAAATTTGCCCTCCAAAATTTCATTCTGAAAGATAATCGCACCTGAGGAGCGATATCATTACGAACGTGGGCCTCCCCCTTTTGGCATGCTGACGGCGGAACAGATACGCGAGCTGCTGCAGATGCAGCCGCATCCGATCGAGGGCGGATATTTTGCTGAGACTTATCGCGGCGTGCCCGTCATTCCGCAAAGTCTGCTGCCCAGTTATCCCGGAGACCGCGCGATTTCCACTGCGATTTATTATTTGCTGACGCCGGAGACTTTTTCGGCGATGCACAGGGTGCGCGGCGACGAAATGTTTCACTTTTATCTGGGCGACGCGGTGGAAATGCTGCAATTGAAAGCGGATGGAAGCGGCGAGGTGATCCTGCTGGGGCAGGACATCGCGGCGGGCATGCGCCTGCAGCACAATGTTCCCAGTGGAGTGTGGCAGGGTTCTCGGTTACGCGCTGGCGGGAAATACGCGCTGCTCGGGACCACGATGGCTCCTGGATTTGAGTATGAAGACTACGAAACCGGAAAGCGGCCGGAACTGATCGCGCGCTATCCTCATTTTTCACCACTAATTACAACGCTAACCCGTTAAGACACTAGCCCTGGCGCGGGCCGGCGCTCCGAAATCAGTGAAGGCCTGCACTCTCGCCGGATCATCTTTGTTGGGTCCAGATGGAATCGGGGGAAACCGGGTACTGAACCGTCTAGTCCCGGGCTTCGCCCGAATTTACGTAGATTTTACCGATTTTATTTCCCCTCTCTTTCGGGGTGCTATACACTCGCGCGCACCTCCTCCCGCCTGGGAGGTTTGGGTACACGGTCCGAAGGAGCGAACATCATGTCACGAAGAGCAGGAGAATGGGCTGCATTGGTGAGCCTCGTCGCGGTTGTTTTGATTTGTAACGTTCCGGTCTCCGCGCAAACGGCGGGGCTGCAACGGCGTCTGATCACGCAGAACATTGACGAACGCAGTTTAGTGAGGCTTGCGGGAAACACGCGCCCGGAAGCAACGGCGGCCAATGACCGCGGTCCCGTCTCCGACGATCTCCAGCTCCAGCACATGTACCTGCTTCTTAATCGTTCTCCTGAACAAGCACAGGCTGCGGAAAATTTGGTGAATCAGTTGCATGATGAAAAATCCGCGTCGTATCACAAGTGGCTGACCTCAGACGAGGTGGCGGAGCGATTCGGACCGTCCGAAGACGACATCAACACCGTAACATCGTGGCTGGAAACGCACGGATTCACAGTCCACAATGTCTATCAGGCGAACGGTGTGATTGATTTTTCCGGTCCAGCCAGCGCGATTCGCACGGCTTTCCACACTGAAATTCACAACCTTTCAGTGAACGGCAAAGCGCACATCGCGAACGTCAGCGATCCAAGCATTCCTGCGGCCCTGGCGGCCGCGGTTCATGGCGTCGTTTCCATGAACGATTTTCGGCCGCATACCGCATTGAAGCCCAAAGCCGCTTACACGGTGAACGCAGATTATCAATTGCTTGCGCCGGGCGATCTGCAAACCATCTACGACATTAATCCTCTGTATGCGAAGGGATTTTCCGGACAAGGCCAGACAGTTGTGGTGGTGGAAGACACCAATCTGTATTCCACGGCGGACTGGCACACGTTCCGCAAGACATTCGGCTTGTCGAAGAAATTCCCGCAAGGCTCGCTGTCGCAAATTCATCCACAACCGTCCAAGAATCCATTTAATGGCGGCGCCTGCGAGGATCCGGGCGTGAACGGCGATGACGGCGAAGCGGCCGTGGACGTCGAGTGGGCGAGCGCGTCGGCACCCAGCGCGGCGATCGTGCTGGCCTCCTGCGCCGACACCAACACCAACTTCGGCGGCTTCATCGCAATTCAAAATTTGCTGACCGGACGTCAACGTCCGCCGGCAATTATCAGCATCAGCTACCTGGAATCGGAAAGCTTTTTGGGCTCGTCATTCAATGCCTACATCAATCAGCTCTACCAGCTGGCCGTGCTGCAGGGTGTCACCATTTTCACCGCAGCCGGTGATGCGGGCGCGGACACTTCGGACCAATTCGCTCTCGCCGCGGAGGGCGGCATCAATGTGAGCGGTTTCGCCAGCACGCCGTACGACGTGGCAGTGGGCGGCACCGACTACGGCGATGCTTATCTCGGCGTGACGTCCAGTTACTGGAGCGCAACCAATGGGACGTACTACAATTCGGCGCTCTCGTACATTCCCGAAATTCCCTGGAACGATTCCTGCGCAAGCCAGCTGATCACTAACGCGCTGGGATTCACCCAGTCGTACGGTCCCAGTGGTTCCTGCAATAGCGCGGTCGGTGAAGAATTTTTCCTGGGAGTTGTGGGAGGAAGCGGCGGTCCTAGCGCGTGCGCGTATGGAAATCCGGCGATCGCTGGCGTGGTGGGCGGGAATTGCCGCGGCTACAAAAAACCGCTGTTCCAATACCTGGTGTACGGCAATCCGGCGGATGGAGTGCGCGATGTGCCGGACGTTTCGCTGTTCGCCGGTAACGGAGTATGGGGCCACTATTATGTGATTTGTTATTCCGACCCGACGCCGGGATTTGGTGGCACGCCGTGCGTGGGAGCGCCTGACGGTTGGTCCGGCGGCGGCGGCACGTCTTTCGCGGCGCCGATCCTGGGCGGCATTCAGGCGATTATTAACCAGACGTCGGAACCGTATCAGGGGAATCCGGACTTCGTGTACTACGCGTTGGCCGGGTTGGAATATGGATTCAAGGGCAACAGCTCCTGCAATTCGACGCTGGGAAATCAGACGAGTCCGAACTGTATTTTCTACGACGTGACGCTGGGCGACAACGACGTGAATTGTTTGCCGCTAGTGGTGGACGGAACCACGCTGGGATCGTTCAATTGCTACTACGACGGCGCGACGAATGGGGTGCTGTCCACCTCGACGAAGTCGTACAAGCCGGCATACGTTACCGGTAAAGGCTACGACTATCCTAGCGGGATCGGGACCGTCAACGCCTACAACCTGGCGAGAAATTGGCCGGGAAGCAAGTTGAAGAACACGTGGTAGTTTCTTAGATCGGCTGAAATTTACGGCACGCCCGCGAGTTTTTTCCTCGCGGGCGTCGTCTTTTTGCGGCGTGTTGGCGAGCGCGACCAATGATTTGGCGCGCTATTCGCTGAGGTGATATTCTAGTGGAGACCAACGGGGGCGCAACGGTTTCGACGGAAACTGTAGCGGCTCGAAGGCATGCCGGGACCCACCTCCCCGAAACATGGTGGAACAACACAACTGGCAACTCACAGTTGGCACTCGCAGCCTAACTTAAATTAGGCTACGCGCTCCCCCAGGCGTTACCTACGCGCGTGGGTCGGGGCGTCACACAGTAGGCTGGCTGTCGCGTTTCGGTCCGCAATGCGGCGGCGAGATCATCGGACTAGTTGCTGGCGCGTCTTGCCTGTTCTGAGCGCTCACAGCGAAACCAACGGAACGGGATAAGCATGTAGGCTTCGTGTTGCAAGGTTTCTCGGACGGGGGTTCAACTCCCCCCGCCTCCACAATTAAATCGTCAAGCAGGTGTGCGTTTTGTAGCAGTCAAGAATCACTTGTAGCGGAATTGTGGACTTCAAAAGTGGCTCGCACGGTGGCCTCGAGCGCATCTTGGCGAGCTTTAACCCACGGGGCGTAGTGTTTTTCGGTGATCTTAGTGGAGGTATGACCGAGAAGCGCGGAGACATCTGCGAGTGGGACGCCCTTCAACAGCAGCTCCACGGAGAATGTATCGCGTAGGCGATGTGCTTTCCCCCCGCTTACGCCGGCGAGTTTGTAGAGCTTCTTAAACGCGCGCTGATAATCCCCCACGCAGGACTTCTTGGTGCTTTTGCCGGACCAGAAATAGAAAGCCGTGGATGCCGGTAGGTTATTCAGCGCGACGATGCAACGTGCCGGCAGCGGTACGCGAACGTCGGTACCAGTCTTCGCTGTGCGCAGGGTCAGCACGCCGTCTGAGATGGAATGTTTCGGAAGAGTAACCGCGTCTGCGATCCTCAAGCCCGAGTACCGCAATAATAATGTTAGAGCTTTCAGCCGCGCGCCCCAGCTCTTATTCGCATGACCCGGTCGCGGGTATTGATCGCACGCGGCAATCACGCGTTCAACTTCATCCTTCGTGAAAGGAAGCGTCGTGCCCTCAACCACCTTCGGCGCTTTGATGGGTTTCGCGGGGTTTGTTGGAAGCCAGCCTGTATCGTGAACAAACCGGAAAAATGTTCGAAGGGCTTCGAGTTTCTTTTTCGCGCTGTAGTTTTTGTTCGTCCAGGATTCGCGGAACTGACGTAGGGTGTCGATGTCACATTCATCGATGTACTTGATACCACGATCATCGGCGAACGCTTTCAATTGCTTGAAGAGGAGACGGTATTTGTAGATGCTTGGCTCTCGGAGCTGGCGGGACTCGCAATCGCGAATGAAGGCGTCCGTAGCTTCCTCGATTGTTTTCGTTGCTTCCGGAGGTTTCCCCGCCGCTTCCAGGTCTTGCGCGAGCTTTTGCGCTCGAGCCCAATCTCGAGTGCGGAGCGTCTTGTGATAACGTTTGCGGTTGAGTGTGCCATCCACCCACAGTGGACAAGTACAGCGCCGCCAATCGCGTTCGGTATGACTGCATTTTGCGGGATTGTGCCTGCGGTAGACTTTGAGCACGGCGGGATTATACGACGACGGCCGAGGGAATCAATCGACGTCGTCTCGGTCAATAGCCTTCGCGGCGGGTGACCCGCCCGTCCGGTTGGATGACCTTGCGGCATCGCGAGAGTTCGGTTTAATATCGCTCTACCAGTGACGATCAGAACACTTCACGAAATTCCCACCGAATTACCAGCAGCACGCATCTTCCTAGACGACATCGAAGAATTGCGAGCGATTTTCGTCGGCATCGAAACCGAGCGAATCGTGAACGCTAACGAGCGCGAGGTTGAGTACCAGATCGGAGGAAGAGTTTGCGATTCGGTCGAAGATCTTAGGCTCAAGAAAATGGGCCGTAACACCTCGACGTTTTCGATGCAGAACAAGTTGTGCAGCCTCGACATCACTGAAAACAGTTCAAGATTTAGTTGCAGTTTCCCCGTTGCCGACGCCGAACGACGGCGGTGTTACGAAAGCGTTCTCGCCATCTTTCGGAGAAGGGCGATCGCCCTAAAGAGTGTGATCTACCGGTCGATGTTTGTCGTCGGAGCCTTGACAGCTTTGTGTTGGATAGTGGGAATGGTAGCGTGGGCCGTTGCCTTTCAGATAATTTGGAAGCGTCACGCAGCCGGAGCTTTGGCCTTTTTGGTCGTCGCTGCCGTATATATGTTCTACAAGAAGATGTTATCGAAGCATTCCTCCGTGGAGTTTCGATACGCCCACGAGGAGGCTGAAAATGGGTTTTGGGCTAGGCCGTGGGTCACCGCAATCACGGCAGCGGCGATCGGAGCCGTAGTCGGTAGCGTCGCAACCGTCCTGATTCAAAGATTAGTGAAAGTGTACTGGCCCTAGGTTAGCTCTACCAGGCGACATGCGCCCTTCAGCGCGGAGCCGAACGAGCCCGTAGGATCGTCAGCTCGGTTCTGCTATAACTGACCCTGATGACAATCTCTTCACGTGAAAAGGAAGTTCCGACCTCGCTGCCCGCGGCACGCCTTTACCTCGACGACATTGAGGCTATTCGTACGACAATCCTCGAAGCGCGTCAGCTCGCCAATGTTTCTCAGGTGGAAACGGAATTTTACGTCGGAGATCAAGTCTGCACGGAGATTCAGGAATTGCCAAAAATCGGAAAACGCTCGCGCAACTTTGAAATGCGATTGACTGAGCAAGGCGGTTTCAGCGCCCGCTTCGGCGTCGCCCCCCGTGATACGCAGTGGACAACGGCGGGGCTCTCGAAGGCTGAAACGTGGAAGGCGTACCACCGCTTGGAAGTTATTTTCGATCGGCGAAAAATCCGCTGGAGAGATCTCCTGCCGCGAGATCCAAACACACTTTCGTTCGTCGGCTTTTTGATTGTAATGCCCATACTGGCTGAAGTGTTGCGCCGCGGGGGAATAGCCAGCTACCACCTTCGCTCGACTTATTTCGAAGTCATCTTGTGGTCGATCGTCCTGGGTGTTGTTTTGATTACCCTGGCGCCGATTCTTCTTTTGCACCACAGTGTGGTGATCTTCCGAAATTCTTGGGACGAAACCGAGCGCCGGGAAGACCGTAATTCGAAAATTTTTATCGCATTGGTCAGCGCGCTAATCGCGTTTCTTCTCGGTATCGCATCCTTGGCGCTCAAGCACAAATATTGGCCCTAGGTCGTCGTCGCACGTTGCGCGGGATCAACGATCGAGGTCCGACATCTTCTGCGCGCCGCTCTTAAAAACCGCCGTACTGCCTGATGCTGGTCACACTAATTGACAATTCACGAACCCCGGACTATATGTTGCGCGGAAGTGATGCTCGGCGGCCTAGCGCGCTTCATCCGTGAGAGGTGTTGAATGGAATCCACAGCGGGCGGCCAACAAGGGCAGGTTGAGCAATCTCTCCTGCCACTTTTGCAGTTAACTGGCATGATGCGAAAACTCGAGGAGAAGTTCGTTCAACAGTTTGACAGAATCGCGTTTCATCAGAATGACACGCAGAATGAGTACAGAGTACAAGAAAAACGTATGTCCCAGCTCATGTTGGAGAAAACCATTTCTGACGAGAAACACCTGGAATATGCCCAGAAGATTCTCGCGCTCGCCGATTCTTATAAGCAAGGCTTCCTGCGATCACTGACGCAGCTTAACGATGAGATTGCGCTGGAGCTGATTGAATTCCGGGACTTGCTGAGAACTGTTCCGAAGGAAACAGCGGGCTCAATCAAGGCAACCTCAGATATGGAGCGTTGGCTTGACTTGTCCCAGGAGTTGCATTTGGCGAGGCTGGGCGCGACGAAGTTCGTTAATGGGCAAAACGAATTCGACACATTTCTTCCCACAATCGTAGTTAAAAATAACGGCCGGTCCGATGTGACTCTATCTCCAGAGGATTCGAAGTATGTACAGACCTGGGCAGTGAGCGCAGCTTCGATGAATGAGTGCTACAACAACAACCAACGTATTCAACTGGAACGAGAGCCGCTTACGAAGCGGTTGTTATCTGCGACAGACAATGTGGCCGCATCCCAACCTCAGCCGTCAGTCAAAACGCCTCCTACCCCGAAGGTCATTCACCCGCTTGAGGGCAAAGCGTGGTTCCGATCCCTGAAGGTCGTCTACATTCTCCTCTGGATTGTTGGTCTCGGAATGTCGGCGATGCTCGGCTACGGCTCGAATGATTTTTCCGCATTCCTAATTGGTGCTGCCATCGTTGCGCTCGTTCTATTTGTTGCGAAGAAAGTACTTTATTACGTCGTGCTGGGAAGAACGACTGCGCACGAACAACCCGGGAAAGGTTTCACGGATTTGGAGGAATTGCGCAACAGCTTCGCCTCCGTGCAAGCCAACAGCCCAGATGTTTATCAGGAGGTAGTTACTCCGTTTCTCGAGTCTTGGAAGACGCAGTATGGACGACGAATTCCCGCCGAAGCGATAATGCTTCTCCACGAACGCGTTACGCAAGAATTGAGTTCGATTAGAGAAAAGAAACAAAAGATCATCGATAAAGCCGCACGAGAAGGTGCAACGATCGGGATCGCCGGTCTTCGTCAAAACCTCGAACGCGCCAAGGCTGAATACAAAGGCCCCGACCGAGAGCAATATAATCGTCAGCTCGACAATTTCGTGATGTCCTTGGAGGCCAAATTCGGCTCGACTATACCGATTGAAGAAGCAGAAAAATTGCACGATAAACTGGGCGAGGAAATCCGAGAGGCAGAACGATGACACCGGAAGAGATTCGTGCCGAGGTCGAGCGTCGGAAGCAACGTGCCAAAGATCTAAAAATCCGAGAAACGCTCTGGGACCTTCAAAAGAGTTTTAGAAGCTACAAGCATTGGCTGCGAGACGACCCTCAATTTGCCAAGCGAATCATCTACCCTGGAATTGAACTCGCCGATGACGAAGGTCGATTCCCGCTTGGGCAAGCGGCTTCCAAACTTGCCTACTGCAAAGGCAAAGCTTCGTCCGAGGACTATGGTGGCACGGAGTGCATCACCACTCGCGGTACGCTCACTCTGAAACTGAACGACGACAGCGTCTTCGAGTTTGAAGTGATCGAAACTGTCGAATATTTTCGTGACTCGCCGGGGTTTAGCGAAAGGGTCGGTCAAATAAGCAGATTTATCGAAGGGCCGTGGGTTACCGAGCTTGCTGAGTTCGTGCAGAAGGTCAACGCGCACGCGCAAGCCGCTTGGAAAGAGCGGAATGCTCCCAGAGAGGCCCAGGAAGCTGAAGAACTTCGTAAACGATTCGGCCTTTAGCCGCACGCGGCGCATGATTTCGCCCGGAGGATTCGAATGGTCATCGGCGAACAATTGAAAGCTTTAAGAGAGCAGAAGAACTTGTCTCAGGGCGATGTCGAAAAACGGACGGGCCTCCTCCGTTGTTACATCTCACGCGTTGAGAACGGGCACACTGTTCCGGGTGTGGACACGCTGGAAAAGTTGGCGCGCGCATTGGAGGTTCCGATGTACCGTCTGTTCACAGATGAAGAACACGTAAAGATGCCCAATCTGCCCGCGGAAGCCATAAGGAGTCGGGCCGCAAACTCAAAGCAGGACCGTGAGCATCATGCTTTCGCGAAGCTATTTGCGCGGATGAAAGACAAGGACCGTAAACTTCTGTTTCACGTGGCTAACAAAATGGCGGGACGGGCTTAGCGTTCTATATTAGCTTCACGAGCCCGCTTTCGCGACCAATCTTTGTCGGCGGCCTCTTGTAAGCACTTCATCTAACGAAGGCTTCATGCAAGAGTGCGCTACTCCGGCTGAATCAGATTTCGTGCAAAAACCCGGAAGTGTCCGTGCTCCGGGCAGAAGAGTTCAATTTCCCAATCAGCAGGCCGGATAACAGGTTCGTTGGTAATTGCTTTCTGCTCGCTTCCGTACGCGCACTTCCGACCGCACACAGGACACGTCTCGTAAGAGCTCCCGTAGATGTGCACCACGTCGGACATTGGCCGGATTATACCGCCGACATGAGCTTTGGCTGTCTCAAGCTGCCTTCTTGTTCACGGAGGCCTCTTCATCCAAGCGCGCGAAAGCATAGAAACGGATGTCACAATCGAGGCAGCGGAACGGGCGAACACCGATGAGTCTAAGAAAGTGGCGTTCGATTGCACCGCGGCGGTGGGAACGAGAAATCTTGGCGCTTGCGCAGTGCGGACAATTGCGATTTGTAAACATCCCCATTCTCAGTCGCAGACGGCCTCAAAAGTCTGGAAGTCTGTCCGAACCGAGAGCGCTCGCGAGTACCCTGCCATGGGGTCCGCAAGCGCTCTTCAGTGCTAGGCTGCATGCTCGCAGCAAGCGAAAATTCGAGCAATACGGGGAATTATGTAGGTTTGCCGGGGTGTGAAACCGCGCGTCGAGTCTTCGCATCAATTCCACGGCATTATCGATCGAATCTCGAAGCGCGTTTTCTCGTGCTGGCGACGGCCTGTGCGCCCTCTCGGCTCCGGATCGGCAATCGGCGCTTCAGGGTTTACTTCTTTTCGTGGAAGCAATCAGCGTATTTGTTGGAACGTGCATTACCCGAAATTCGTTATCGGTAAGCGCTGCTAATTCTTACAGTCTGCGGATCGCCTTCTCGTGGCCAGTTACACTGCCACGCCAGATCAGCGACCCATCCGGGAATACTTCAAACAAGTCATAATCGCGGTCCATACATCCCCTTTGAGAGTGGGACTATGAGACTGCCACAATTGATGCGCTGGCGCTGTTCAAGGTTAGACATCGCGGCTGAGATAGGACTGGGCATCTGTTCCCTCTTGACAGTAATTCTGGGCCAGGATTAGATTTTCTCGAAAACCAACTTCCGTAGGAGATGACTCTATGTCTGACCTACAGTTCGCTTCATGGAAGGAATATTTTTTGAAGGCGCTGGCCGAAAAAGACAGAAATAAAGCCGTCCAACTTCTTCGCCAAGCCGACGAAGCTATATTCCGTCGTAAGCAAGAACTCGGTGATTCTCCCCTACATCGGGAGGAATTAAGCGCTATTGCAGTCGCGATTGAATCGTTGCGAGCGACCCGACATGCGCTGAGGCGCCTGCATACGCAGTCGAACGACTAGCGCGTGTCCTCGGGTCCACACCCCGCGTATTGGCGATACACGCTTTCCGGTAGTGACTAATTCTGGAGACTAGCTAGCATGCGCCATGAATCTTAGACTGCCTTCAACCTTGGCCGTGAGCCCATTGAACATCGGCTGTCCTGTTTGCCATGCGGGACCGGGACGCGACTGCGAAACTACGAAGCCCAGATTCGCGGCGGTTCACGTCGAACGATTAAAAGAAGCGGCCAAAATTATCCACCACAGGAAGCGCAAATCAAGATGAACCGACCAATTTTCACGAAAGTCGAGCGCGCCCAGTCGGTCATTCTTCACGGAAAACACTTATTCCTGAAGGAGTGCAAGAAATGTGGCGGCGATTTCTACGGCGTTGAGAAGCAAACGCGCTGTGACGAGTGCTTGGGAAAGAGGAAGAAACGTGCCTCTTGAACGGAGACATCTAGGCTATCTAGCTTCGGTGGGGTTGCTCGAAGTGCCCGTTTGAATATCCGCAAAAACCCGTACCGATGGCTGACCCAGAAGAAGCGCCCGCACACGAATGCCCCAATGACGGGCCAGACCTATCACAAAAAAGCCAGTTGACGACTACATTTCGGCACAGCAAGCAGAAAGCTTCGCTGTCATACAGCGTCCACCAACCTTGCTTTACATCCAAATCCCTATTCCAGAGTGGGTCAAACTTCGTTATTGGTAGGGTCGGGGGTTGACCCAATGACACCGATCCAGTTGGCAGTGATCGTTATCGTCGTCATCGCAGTTATCGGCCTCGTTCTATTGCTCATTTTGCAGAAGCGAACCAAAACCCTACGCGCACGATTTGGCCCCGAGTATGATCGCGCGGTCGCCGAAGCGGGCAACCGATTCAAGGCCGAAGCTAAACTAGAGAGCGTTGAAAAACGAGTAAAGAGCTATTCACTCACGTCGCTGAGCGCCGTCGATTCCGACCGGTTTCAACAGACGTGGCGGAAGATACAGTCTGAGTTCGTGAATGATCCGGCCCGAGCACTCGCGGAAGCGGATCAACTTTTGGCAACGGTGATGGTAGCACGCGGCTATCCGCCCAGCGATTTTGAAAACCGTGCCGCGGAAATTTCTGTTGACCACGCAACCGTAGTGGAGAACTACCGCGCCGGACACGATATAGCGGTGCTCCAGTCGCAGCGCCAGGCCACGACCGAAGATCTTCGAAAAGGCATGATTCATTACCGTGCCTTGTTCGACGAATTGATGGCCGAAGAGCAAGTCCCACTACGTGCGCGTGCCGTTGGTCGCACCTAGCCGGGTGCGGGCATGCGGCGAGCCCACTACCAATTGAATTCTCCAAATCCTTAAGACAAAGGAGATTGTTCATGACCGAATATCTTCACAAGGATGCGAGCTTCATCTCGGAACCGGGAAGAGTTGCGGATTCGAACTCGACAGAAACAATCACCGAACGAACGCTGGAGCGTGAGTCCAACGCTCACGCTTTGAACACGCAGCCTCCCGCAAACTTTCAGCCCACGAACGTCGCGAGCGAGTCGGGAACGGGCGCCGCCGTGGCACGCGCACAGGAGGGAGAAAAGGTCGCCCTGTTTGTGGCGAACGAATCGAACGAGCTCCGTGCTCGTTGGGACAGTATTCAAGTGGGATTCGTTGATGAGCCGCGTAAGGCCGTGGAAGAGGCGGACGCACTTGTTTCCGCGACAATCGCGCGGCTTGCGGAGATGTTTGCCGCGGAGCGGCAAAAACTAGAACACCAGTGGGACCGAAGCGAGGCTGTTTCGACTGAGGATTTGCGCCTCGCATTGCGACGATACCGGTCATTTTTCGCTCGACTTCTCGCGGTCTAAAGGAACGGCTTGTCGCCTCGGAAATAAGAATGGATGGCCGCGCGCAACTCGTTCTGGAGGAGAGCGAAACGTGGTTCACGATGACAATAGATTCTCCCGTCGGCAGATCGTTGGTGGCTTCGGTGTTGGTCTCGCGGCGACGGTCGTACATCCCACATTTGCGGAGAATATGATGCCATCGCCGAAAAGTGAGACGTTGCAGGATCCAACCGTAAAATATCCGAAGCCACCTTTCAATGCACAGGTGCAGCCGTGGCCGGGCCTTGCGAGCAAGATGGATCCTCGTCCCGACCACGGCGAAACCAGTTACCGCGGCGCCGGGCGTCTAGCGGGCCGAAAAGCGTTAATCACAGGCGGTGACTCCGGAATGGGCCGTGCTGCGGCGATAGCTTACTCGCGCGAAGGCGCCGACGTCGCTATCAACTACCTGCCTGCCGAAGAACCTGACGCGCGTGAAGTCATTGCTCTCGTCAAAAACGAAGGTCGCATTTGCGTCCCAATTCCTGGCGATCTTCGGGAAGAGACTTTTTGTCAGCGACTCGTAGCCGAAGCAGTTCAAGGCTTGGGCGGGCTCGATATTGTAGTGAGCAATGCCGGCAGACAACAGAGCCATGAATCCATTGCTGACATTTCGACGGCGCAGTTCGACTGGACAATGAAGACAAATATCTATGCACCATTCTGGATTTTCAAGGCAGCCTTGCCGCATCTTTGCGCAGGATCAGCGATAATTGCGACCACGTCAGTACAAGCCTATGATCCTTCAGCGGATCTCTACGATTACGCGCTCACCAAGGCCGCGACTATGAATTTCATCAAGTCACTCGCAAAACAGCTCGGTCCGAAAGGCATCCGCGTCAATGGGGTAGCCCCAGGCCCGGTTTGGACGGCCCTTAAGGTGAGCGGAGGGGCAACACAGGAAAAACTGCAAAAATTCGGAGAGACCACCGCATTGGGACGTCCTGGCCAACCCGCGGAATTGGGTTCAATTTATGTTCAGTTGGCGGCGAGCGATGCCAGCTTCGCAACGGGTCAAATTTATGGCTCCGCTGGGGGCACTGGACAACCGTAGACAATTTTCCGATGCATCGATTGCCCCGGCTCTCATCGCAGAAGGTCTATCCGCTCATTTCCCGCATCGCTTGACCGTCCAACGAATTCGCACGCCAATACAGTGAGTTTTCGCGTGAAGTAGGGACTTCAGTGGAGTGAGTCGCCTAGTTCCGCGTGTTCTATTTAAGACCGGGGGGTCTTACACCTCCGCACGGCCAAAAAAGGAGCCCACATGTTTGGAAAAATAAAATCACTTCGGGAACTATTTGAAATCGAATTGGGATACGCGTATGACTGCGAGAAAAAGTTAGTGGAGAAAGGTCTCCCCGGCATGATCGAGAATGCCAGTTCAAACCAGCTGCGATCCGCGCTCGAACACCATTTGCAGGAGACTCGCACCCACGTGACCCGCTTAGAGCGTGTTTTCTCGTCGATCGGCATCGAACCACGTACCGAATCGAATGCGGTTCTCGGCGAACTGACGAGCGCCGCGAAAGATTCAGTTTCGCACACCGAGGATTCTCTCTTGCGGGACGCGGCACTCATCGTGAACGGCAATTTCGTCGAACACTATGAAATCGCACTATATGGTTCGCTGGCGGCGTTTGCTAAAGGCTTGGGCTTACAGGATGCGGCCCAATTGCTGAATCAGACGCTGACCGAAGAAAAAGCAGCAGATGCAAAGCTTTCACAGCTCGGCGAGAGCCTGCTCGCCAATCAGTCCGGCAGACGCCAGGCAGCAGGAGTGTAGTTGATCAGCGCGAGCTCCCTTTCGTACTGTCGGAAGGAAGTGAGCCAAGATGATTCGAAAGCCTTAGGGCAACGCTGCGCGGGCATAGTCCCGTTAGCTCGCTAGTGGAAGTCGAACTGCCGCGAACGCAGGACCTTTCTGGTGTTCGCGGCAGTTCCATTCGCGCGAGGCTTGGGAGCAGAATTTTCAATGATGCAGATCATTTTCCGTTTCGCCGTTGGCGGCGTCATCGTCTCCTTGTTCGCGGCTCTCGGCGACGTCCTTAAACCCAAAAGTTTTGCCGGCCTGTTCGGGGCCGCGCCTTCCGTCGCGCTCGCTACTCTCGGATTGACAATCGCGACGGACGGCAAGCCCTATGCTGCGACAGAGGCCCGCTCGATGATTGTTGGCGCAATCGCTTTCTGTGCGTACGCCACATTATGCAGCTGGCTGATGATGAGGAAACGAATGCTTTCGAAATTGGCGTCGACTTCTGCGCTTGTAGTGTGGTTGATTTGCGCCCTCGGAGTCTGGGCAATCGTTTTGCGCTAACGAGCGATGAAAGTTACCTTCGATTTGTCAACCCTCGCAGAAACCAGATGGTATGAATACGGCGTCCGATTCTTGTTTGGTGGCGCCATCACGGTAATCGCAGGTTTGCTCGCCAAACGGTTCGGTCCCGTATTCGGCGGCCTTTTCCTCGCATTCCCGGCTATCTTTCCAGCCAGCGCCACGCTCGTTGAAGAACACGAACGGGAAAAGAAGCGGAAGGCAGGAATTACGAACACCTCGCGGGGCCGACAAGCAGCAGCGCTGGATGCTCGGGGCGCCGCGATCGGCAGTATTGGCCTCGCCTGTTTCGCTTTGTTTGTTTGGAAACTGCTTCCCGTGTGGAACGCCGGAGTCGTGCTCTTGCTGGCACTGAGTCTGTGGCTCGGCGTGTCGGTTCTACTCTGGCAGGCGAGTAAAAGGCATTCAACACGCTAACCGTTACTTACGTGGATTCGCTCGCATGCCATCTTTAATACGGCGCCGAGCTTCGCCGGGGCCCTTTACGCCGAGGATCGAATAGGTTTTGCCCAGCATCCTATGGTAATTCACAAAGAATTCTTCCAGCTCACGAACAAACTTTTTCCCCAGGTCGTCTACGTGCTTTACAAACGCATAGCTATGATTTTCCTGCTCGACCGCAACGATACGGTCATTGCGCTCCTTTTTCTTTTTCTTCCCTTGCTCGCCCTCAATCACGCCCACAACGCGGCATTTCAAGAGACACCCAGGGAAGGCCGGTTCATCCATCAGAACGAGCACGTCTGTGGGATCGCCATCCTCGGCGAGAGTTGAGGGGATAAAGCCGAAATCATAAGGAAACGCCATTCCGGCGGGTAACACCTTCATCAGCTGGAAAATCTTCTGCTCAGGGTCGAATGCGTACTTGTTCCGGCTTCCTTTAGGCGTTTCGATAATAACTTGGATTGTCAGCTTATCATCCGCATCGATGGGACTCAGCCGTGACGGATCGGCTAGACTGTTACTCTTGACCTTTTTCTTGGCCATGCCGTTTTACCTTGTTCCGCCCCAAACCCAGCGACCGTACAGCGAGTTCATTCAGACGGTCTGGATTCTTATTCTGTCGTGACGATATCTTTAATTTTCGCGTACTGTCCGTCCGATACGACATGCTTGGTAATCAAATCGGCCGGCTCATGATAAGGCCGGTTTCTAATAATTCGTCGAGCGGTCACGCTAGAGATGTCCGGCAATTCCGTGAGTTCGCTCTCCGACGCGGAATTTAGATTTACGACATGGTGCCCGCCCTGAACCCAACCCTGTCGTACACCTTCCGCGAAAGCACGCGCTTGTCTTGCGGCTTCATCTGCTGCTCGACCGAGCTCGCGTCCGGCCGCCTGGATTTCCGGCTTCGCGCGGTTGGTCGCCTTCGCAACTTCGTCCCGAGTTTTGTCTTCACGTTCTTTCCGCTGCTGCGCCGTTTCGTTCGAGGCGCACCCACACATTATCGATACGAGAAGTACAAGACCAAGCGCGGTAGAAACGCGAGTCACCGATCGAGATTTCATGGGGGTAACGTTTGCTCGACGCTCAATGCAATGCGCCGAGGAAATAGAGAACCAACACAATCAGGAGCACCGTGCCGACAATACCGAGTCCGCCGCCGGCACCCCATCTAGAATATCCGTAATAGCCGCCACCACCAGCAAATAAAAGCACCAAGATCAGTATTATTAACAACATTTGGTGCCTCCTCGTAAATAAAGTTACGTCTTAGCCCGGAAATACTCAGCTGCGCACTCTGCCAGGAGCGACACAGACTACTTTGCAGACTTTTTTCTCTTCCGCCGCTTGATCGCTGCGGGATAGCCGCGTCGCTTCGAGCCTTTGGCGACGCTTTGTCTGTGGTTCAAGGAAGCAGTACCTAGCTTGCGAGGACCCTTGCGTTTTGCTCGCCGCCTGTTTGACTTGCGGGACGATGGCCGTACTGTCCGCGCTACGGTTCCGAGGGTCGAGCCAATCGACCGCGCAACGGTGGTGAGCAAATCCTCGCCCTTCGCGGCTGGCTTGTGTTCGGTAATTTTCATTTTCGTCTCCTGAAGGGCTCCTGCGCGCGCGGGTCGCTAAGACGACGAGTTCTTTGCTTCACGAAAAGCCTGTTCCCCGACTTCCTTCGCCTGGCGCACTCGTCCTTTTGCTTCGTCAATACCTTGCTGCGCGCGCCGCGTAAGTTTCTGACCGGCCGCGACCGCCCCATCCACACCGTCTTTCGCACTGTCTAGAATGTATTCGCGTGTATCGTCGCCGGATCGAGGAGCAAAGAGTACTCCAAGGGCAGCGCCCGCGCCGAGTCCGACAACGAATGCTGAAATCGAATCGGTCCATCTCATTTTGTGGTTCATCACCCCTCCGTTTCGGAAGAAAGTCGAAGAGGAAGCTCGCCGAGAGCTCCCTCCCCGCGAATCTAAACCCTACCGCCGGACGTTGTATGGCGAACCTGCGGATCATTTGCTTTAACATCAGCCGAAGACTCACCCGTCGAGGAGATATCCTCTGCATTCGTGTTCTTTAGGATTTCCTTAGCTCGCTTGATTTCGTCCGAGGTGTCACAGTGAACCGAAAGAAGAATACCGCCCTTCTGCAGGCGTCCTTCGTAACGCTTCGCTTCATACTCCGGAATGCCCAGGCCGATGAGCGCACCGGTGACTCCGCCGACGGCTCCTCCAACTCCGAGCCCGGCAAGTCCCGCCATGATTGGGCCAGCCGCTATGAAAGGACCAAGTCCAGGAATTGCGAGCAGCCCTACGCCCGCGAGCAAACCAAGCGCCCCACCAAGGACCGCGCCGGTGCTAGCGCCTGCTGTCGCACCCTCCGGAGCCTTGGTGGCCTTTTCGGTCGCGATCGGTTTCGGACCGAGGTTCTCAGGGAGAAGAGCGGAAATACTAGAAGCGGAAAACCCCGCCTTTACCAGCTTGTCGGTGGCTAAATCCGCAGCGGCCACCGTCGTGAAGATACCAAACACTGCCGTTTTCTTGTTTTCCATTTTGAATCTCCTGTTCGTTGCAATTTTGAAGGCAGAGCATGTCCACTATTGTGTCGGCGGCGCGACCTTTAAGTGGTTTGTCACGTTTCCGGCCCCCGCAACTTGCGTAGCTTTCTCACCGATGGCCGTCTTTTCATCTTCCGTCCGGACAGGTCCTTTTAGAGTTACATGCCCATCCTGCGTAATGATTTTGATGTTATGCGCGTACGTGGACAGCGTTTTGTCCTGCATGAGCGCGCTGCGGATTTGCTTCGTTGTTGCGCGATCGGCAGGATTCATCTTCTGCTGATCCGCGGTTGTGGCGCCCTTGCTTGCGTCACCTTGGTTCGTTTTCGTGTTGTCTGGCGCCGGCCGCTGATCCTGCTGAATCGGACCTGCGATAACGGAACCAACAAAAAACGCGGATGCCGCAATAAACCACAGGAACTTTTTCACTCGCATCGCATTCTCCTCTTTTCATTCGTCCCGCCGGAAATACTTCCGCGTAAAACTGACCCACTGCGATAAGCGGGACCAATGCAATAAGTTCTATAAACATCGTTTGCCGGTTATGTGCCATACAGCGAAGTGAGTACTGCAGGCCATTTAAGCTTGTACAAAAAGGGGTCCCGAGTGGGTCCGAGCGCGGTCGGCGACAGTTTGGAGGCTGTCCTACGCGGTCTTAGTGCCTGTGAAGAGGTGAATAACCAGAGACACCACCGCGAAAACTAGAAGCAAGTGAATTAGAAAACCAGCGACGTGAAAAAATACAAAGCCGCCGATCCAAAGAAAGAACAAAAATAGCGCCAAGGCCAAGAATGGTCCGAATCGCAAGATGTCCTCCAGTGCACAGATTGTCCAAACGAAACTCTTAAAATCCCGCGCCGGGCCATAACTTCTCTGCCCCAGGCTCCCACGGCTTCCGGACCCCAGTAACGAACACTAAGCCCGGAGCGGCGATCGGCGGTGCGCTTCGATAGTCGCCAGTCTCAGCGAGGGGAACAATCGGGTGAACGCTGTAGCTCGAAGATTAGTCTTTATTTTTTAGGTCGCTCGCTCAACAGCCTGTTCGAGCGTTTGCGCCGAAGCCCAAAAATCCTTCCACAGATCACCCTGCTTGCTCAATCTCTTAAAGATTGTGATGATATTCATGTCTTCGGGCAGGAACTTTCGTTTGATTTCAGCCGCGGTCACGGGAGTGGAAACAGGTGCGCCGGCAAAAGGCCGAAGCGAATAAGGCGCCGCGAGCGGTTTACCTTTGGCATTCTGCACAGCGTCAACGAGCACAGTACCCTTGCGCCGCTTGCTCACCGTGCGCTCGAAGGTCACCATTTCCGGCAGTTCAGCTTGCACTCGCTGACCCACGCCCCCAGCGAAAAGCCTAACCTCTTCATACGAGTAAATCCGTTCGATCGGAACGTAAATGTGAAAGCCGGAGGCGCCCGAGGTTTTCAAGAACGAATGGATCTTGAGCGCTACTAGCTGTAACTGCATGGCCCTCGCAACCCGCAAGACATCGGCGAAAGTCGCGCCCTCAGTCGGGTCGAGATCAAAAAACAAATAGTCCGGAAGTTCCTCATCATCAAAGCGGCTTGACCAAGGATTGTGGTCAATGCACCCAAGAAGATTAGTCATGTACAGTAGCGACGCGACGTCGTTCGCCAGCAGATACGGTATTTGGCCGCCTCGTTCTTTCGAGAATACGTGGATTCTCTCGACCCGTTTTAGGCGGGTCTAACGGCACTTCCTTCTGAAAGAAACAAACTCCCTCAATCCCGTTCGGATAACGCTTCAAAACCATCGGGCGGTCTTCCAGGAATGGCAAGATCTGCGGCGCGATCCGCAGATAGTAGAGCAACACATCACGCTTTCGCAGATTTGGCCACTTGAGGTGCGGTTTGTTCACGGTGCGTCAGTGAAAACTTATTGCCTTCGAGTTCCACGTTGAGCCTGGGTCCACTGCCGTCGAAAAGTTCGTCTTGCAATTGTTTCCGCACTAACACCAGCAC
>CAVWFO010000009.1:0-21589 GCA_963754275.1 uncultured Acidobacteriota bacterium | reverse complement strand
CGAATCTGATTCATCTGATGGCTGACGAACACGATGGTGCGGCCGCTTTTCGAGACTTCCTGCATCTTGCCCAGGCACTTTTTCTGGAATTCGAGGTCGCCGACGGCGAGGACTTCGTCGACCAGCAGAATTTCGGGTTCGAGGTGAGCAGCCACCGCGAACGCAAGCCGCATCTGCATTCCGGTGCTGTAATGCTTGAGAGGCGTATCGAGAAATCGTTCGACTTCGGCAAAAGCCACAATTTCGTCATTCTTGCGGTCGATTTCGCGCTTGCTCATTCCCAGAATTGCGCCGCTCAGATAAATATTCTCGCGGCCGGTCAGCTCGGGATGAAATCCCGTACCCACTTCCAGGAGGCTGCCAACGCGGCCGTGAATTTCGGCAAAGCCCTCGGTCGGCCGTGTGATGCGCGAGAGCAGCTTCAGGAGCGTGGTCTTGCCGGCGCCGTTCCGCCCGATGAGCCCGACCACTTCGCCCTGCTGAACGTCGAAGGAGACATCTCGCAGCGCCCACATATAGTCCTTGGTCTGCGATCGCCATTGCGCCGAAATGGCGCGGTGAAGGCGCGCGCGAGCACATCGCGCATCGCGAGGTAGCGTTCTCGCTCGCCGACGCGGTAGCGTTTGCCAAGCCCCTCCACGTGAATTACGGTTTCAGCTCATTTTCGTCGAGGCCACGTCCGCCATCGTCGTCTCCATTTTCTGAAAATAGGCGATGCCGCCCAAGAGACGACCAGCACGACGGCGGACGAAACAAGCAGAAGTGGCCGGGCGGCGTGCCGTGGCCCGTGAGCGACCAGCGAAACCCTTCGATCACCCCAGCCATTGGATTCAATCCATAAAGCCATCGCCATTTCTGCGGCACGAGCGAGCTTGGATAGGCCACGGGCGAAGCGAACATCCAGAATTGCATCAGAAAAGGCACTACGTAACGCACGTCGCGATAAATCGCGTTCATGGCGGAAAGCCACAGACCCACGCCGAGCGCCGTCAACACGCCAGCAAGAGAAACGCGGGAAACCAGAGCAGCGCCGCGGTCGGGCGAATGCGGTAATAGACCATCATCACTACGAACATCAGGAATGAAATGGCGAAATCCACGAGCCCCGAAAGGACGGCGGACAGCGGCAACGCCAGTCGCGGGAAATATACTTTGGTGATCACGCGCTGATTTTCGACGATGGTGTTGGTGGCGTTCTGCAGCGCCGAGGCGAAATACATCCAAGGGAGCAGCGCGCTGTAATAAAAAATCGGATAAGGCAGGCCTCGGAAGAATGCGCGAGCTTGCCGAAAAAGAGGCTGAAAACCAGCATCGTCAGAAACGGCTGCAGCACGGCCCAGGCGGCGCCGATCGCCGTCTGCTTGTAACGGATTTTGATGTCGCGCCAGACGAAGAAATAGAGCAGCTCGCGAAACTCCCACAGTTCCGCGAAGGGCAGCACCCACCAGCGGCTGGGCGGCGTGATGCGGAGCACCGGAACGGCGATGCGCGACGTGCATGTGCGTGTTGCGATGCGTGGCAGCACTCATTGCGTTGGCCCGGGATCGCCGGGTCGCGTGGACTTGAGCCGTTCGACGTCCTGCTGCTCGATGCGGCCCATCATTTGCTTGCGGTCGGTCAGATAGCTTTCCAGCGTGCGCGCGGCCTGCACTGGAACCACGGCCACCTGATTGTAAGCAGCATCACGCCAGGAAATCGGCCCGCGCGCCGGGATCAGATGCGTGCCCCACTGAAAGATCAGCCCCAGATTCCAGATGATCAAGGCTGTAGTGAGGGCCGCGGACAATATCTCCGCGCGCCGCTCTTGCCACGCTTCGGCGAGCCAGTCGAAGAACACGGCCAGGCCCAAAATGAATAGCGGAGTCAGCGAAACAAAAAATCGATTGCCGAACGAAGAAATGCCCGCCCAGTCCTCGTAGCATCCGATGGCGTATAGATAGAACGCGAACGCCAGCAGGCAATACAAGCTCAGCGCGCGATCGTGATTTTTCAGAAGAAACAAGCCAATCACCGCAAGCAGAATTATCGGCGTCCAGCTGAAAAGGCCGTGCTCGGACGAAAAACACACTTTCAGCAAGGCAGGCGACGTGAAATGCCCAATGCGGGCCGTAGCCAAATTCCAAATAGCTGCCATAAATGATTTTCTTCACGATCAGCGTGGGGAGGAAAACCAAGAAGGCCGCCAACGTAAACAGAACATTCTGGAGAAACAGGCGCCACACCGATGACATCTGCCGCGAGCGGATATCCTGCCAATAGCGGACCAGCGATTCAATCAGCGGCACCAGCAGCAGAACCGCGCAGACGTAATAAACATCCATCATCAGGCCGGAAATCACACCGAGGACCAACCATTGCGTCCAGCTGCGGTCCGCGCGCGTGCGATCCCAATACCAAAAGAACAGCGCCACCGCGAAAGCGGACTGCGCGTGCGACCACGAAGGATTGAAATACATATAGACCGGCAAGGAACTCGCGAACCAGATGCCCAGGCAGCCCAGGAACGCCCAGCGCGCCGGTAAATATTTTTTGGCCAGCTCAAAGGAGAACAAAATTCCCAGGAAACCATAGATGGCGGTGGCGATGACGATGGCGAAAATGTAAGGGAGCGAAAACCCGTCCGCGGGAATGTGCCCGCCGAAGAGGTGATTGATTTTTACGGCGCCGTGAGCCGCCAGCAGAAACGGAGACCACAGCATCGCCGGGCCAATCGAGAAATGATTGTCCAGATGGCCGTTGGAGGTGAACTCCTCGGGAAGGAGACGGTTCTGATCGTCCACGCGCCCCAAACGGAACGAGGAGTTAGCACGGAGCCAATCCTGCCGGAAATCGAGGTGGTGCTGGATCAGCAGCGCGCGTGCGAAGGCGTAGTAACCTACTCCGTCACCACGCACCCAGGGATTCACCAGGGGAAGCGTGCAGATAAAAATAAGCACGAGAATCTTTTCGTATTTGTAATTCGTGAACAAATTAGCGCGCGTTTCCTCGAGCTATCGCGTCTATGCCGATTTCGTGGCCCTGGGTTCGACACGCGGGTCACGATTCCCGATTCGCATCGGGCGCATCGTCAGTTCGCCGGCCGCGGCAAAGGCGCGGATCCATCTTCCTTGCGGAATATCGCGATCAGGGAAAGAGGCGGAAGCGGAAGCCACGGATCGAGCACGCGGAACAGTGGTGTCAGCAAGTTCAATGCGCGAATTTGGGCGAGGCCGAAGGTTCTCCGGCGCAGAATTTTGCCGTTCAACCACCAGGCGACCACGCCGGTGCGGTTGAATTTCAGCATGCGCTCGACTTTGAAGCCGGCGGACTGCCCGACTGCGATCAGCTGTTTCTCGGTGTAGCGCCGGCAATGTCCCAGCACTTCGTCCAGAGTACCGAAGAGCTTTGGGCCGCAGGGAACCAGCACCACGGCGGTGCCACCGGTTTCCAGCGCTGCGTGAACATTACGCAAAGCGCCGCCGTCGTCAGTGAGATGCTCCACTACGTTGAGGAAAATGACGGTGTCGAACGACTGCGCGGTGGGAAAAGTGGCTGCTTCCATCGCGTCCCGTGGGCCACGCGCAGGTACGGGCGATTCGCGCGCAGCCTTTCCAGATTGTCGAGATATTCAGGGTTGATGTCCGTCGCCCAATACACCGCGCGCGGCATCAGATGCGTCGTCATGTTGCCGATACCCGCGCCGATTTCGAGGACGCGGCTTCCGGCGTAAGGCCGGATTACGTCCGCCATCCAGCGCGAGAAGCGCGGTGCGCGGTTCAACCGCAGCAGGATTTCTCCGCCATGCCCGTCGGCGGCATAAATTCGATCGGAAGCGGCGTATCGGCTGATGGCCCACAGCGCGCGCACGCCGTCTTTCCAATTGATTTTTTTGCCTTCGGCGTAGGTTCTGCCGGAATAGCTGATGGGCACTTCAAAAATGCGAGCGCCGCGTTTCGCGAGCTTGATGCACAGTTCGGGTTCGACGTCGAAAGTGGAGCTTTGCAGCGGAATGCTCTTCAGCAGATCCGCGCGCACCATTTTGTAGCAGGTTTCCATGTCCGTCAGGTTCAAGTCGCACACCAAGTCACACAACAGCGTGAGCAATTTGTTGCCCAACTCGTGGCGGAAGAAAAGCGCGCGCTTGTAACCGCCGGGCATGAAACGCGAGCCGAACACGGCGTCCGCGTCTTCGTAAAGGAACAGGTCCACCATTTGCAGCAGGTCGCGCGGATGATATTCCAGGTCGGCATCGTGAATCACCACGAGGTGAGTATCCACGTGCGCGAGCCCGCTGCGAATCGCCGCGCCCTTGCCCATGTTTTTATCGTGGTGCAGCCAGACCCAGTTGAATTTCTTGAAATCCTCGCTGGATTTCAGATGCGTCTGAAAACGCCGCGTGGCCTCGGCGGTGGCGTCGGTCGAGCAATCATCCACGACGATCACTGTGATGCCCGTCAAACGCGGCGATTCGTCCAGGACGGACAACGCTTGCAGGCTGGCCTCGATCAAATACTGTTCGTTATAGGCCGGAACGATTACGGAGAGCGTGGTGCTGGTGCGATTCTTGCGGGCAGCGTCTGGTGACGGCACAGAGGCGCCCGCAACCAACAGAGGGCTGGCGCCAGCGACCCGGTTTGTTGTAGGCGTAGTGCCCATAGTCCCTAAGTGATATTTGCGCCGGACAATTTGCCGGAAGCGCGCGCATCCGAATCGCGGAATACTAATCCGCGGATAGTCCTGCGGCAGCGCGGCCTTCCGCGGCGCCAGCCGTCACGCTCTTGGCCATGCCTGCTTCCTGCCTTTCGCGGAAGTAAGAAATCACGCCGTCCACAATTTCGTTCAGAGAAATGGATGGGCGGAAGCCGGTGAGCCCCATCAGTTTTTCCAGAGCCGGCATGCGCCGCGGCATGTCTTCGAATCCGGGTTCGTATGCCTGATCGTAGGCGATATGCGTGATCGGCGACTTGCTGCCGGCGCGCTGCTTCACCAGCAGCGCCAGATCGTTGATGGAAACTTCCTCGGTGCTGCCGATGTTGACGACTTCACCGATGGCTTGTGAATTGGCAAGCAGGTGGAGCACAGACTGCACGCAGTCGCGCACGTCACAGAAACAGCGCGACTGCTGGCCCGTGCCGTACACCGTAATGGGCTCGCCGGCAAGCGCCTGGCGCACAAAATTCGGCAACACCATGCCGTAACGGCCGGTCTGGCGCGGGCCGACAGTGTTGAAGAAACGCGCGACGATTACCGGCAACTTCTTCTCTTTCCAGAAGGAGAGCGCAAGGAATTCGTCCAGCGCTTTCGAGGCCGCATAACTCCAGCGCCCCTTGCTGGTGGGTCCCAGAACCAGGTCGGCGTCTTCGTGGAACGGGACTTTATCGCTCTTGCCGTAAACTTCCGAAGTAGAGGCGGTGAACACCAGTTTTTTCTTTTTGGAGGCGGCGTCCAGCACGTTCTGCGTGCCGTGCACATTGGTCTCGATGGTGCGCACCGGGCTTTCGACGATCAGGCGCACGCCCACGGCCGCCGCCAGATGACAAATCACGTCGGATTCATCCACCAGCTCGGCCAGCAAGTGCTTGTTCATGATCGAATCGAAAATGTATTGAAAACGGGGATTGGCTTTGAGGTGGCGAATATTTTCCACGCTGCCGGTGGAAAGATCATCCAGAACGAAAACTTCGTCACCGCGATTCAGCAATGCTTCCGATAAATGAGAGCCGATGAAGCCGGCGCCGCCGGTTATAAGGTAACGCATGATGACACCTCTAGGTGGAGGGTCCGTGTGATTCCCCGGACTCCGTTGGAAATCTGGGACTCTTGCCGACATCCTCGCCGTATCCGTAGCCGTAGGCGTACGGGTAGTAGCGGTATGAATAGTAATAATCCGGAGCGCTGGAATCGACGGCGTTCAAAACCACGCCGAGCAGGCGGCATTTCACCGCCGCCAGCAAATCGCGCGTGCGCGTGAAGGCTTCCTTGGGCGTTTCGCCGCTGCGCACCACCAGCAGGACGCCGTCGGTGAGCGCGGACAGAATCACGGCGTCCGTGGCGGCCATCACCGGAGGCGAGTCAATCACGATAAATTTGAAGCGGTGGCGGAGTTCCACGATCGCTTCGCGCATGCGATG
Organism: uncultured Acidobacteriota bacterium; assembly: GCA_963754275.1. Lineage (GTDB taxonomy): Bacteria > Acidobacteriota > Terriglobia > Acidiferrales > UBA7541 > Palsa-295. The sequence goes on along the minus strand of CAVWFO010000009.1, from coordinate 15,479 downwards.
CGAAGAAAGCAGATCGGCGGGGCTGGGCGGCACCGGACCGGTGGTGAGCGCCACCAGATTATTGATGGTCGGATGCGGGAATGGTGGCTTCATCCAGAGTGGAAACGCCTGCGAGATAGGAACTCAGGCCGACTTCTTTCCCGATGGTCAGGTTCAAAGCGCGGCGAATGCCGGGTTTGCGCAAGTCGGAGTCCATCAGCAGCGTGCGATCGCCCAATTGCGCCAGTGTGACCGCCAGATTCACGGCAGCCGTGGTTTTCCCTTCGCGCGGCAACGCGCTGGTCACCAGGATTACCTGCGGCGGATGATCGGCTTGCGAAAGCAGCAGCGAAGTGCGCAGTGCGCGGAAAGCTTCGGAGATTTGCGATTTGGGCTGAATGTAAGACAAGCAATTCCACGCGCGGGCCGAGGCGGATTGCGGCGCCGCTTCGCGAGCGAGGCGCGAGAACCGGCTGTGGCTGGTGCGCAACCCCGGCAGAGAGGGCACGACCGCGAGCGAAGGAAGGCCGGTGAGCGCTTCGATGTCGTCCGGAGACTTCACAGTGTTGTCGAGATATTCGCGGAACAGCGCGAGGCCCACTCCGCCGACCAAGCCCACCAGAACCGCGAGCAGGATGTTGCGCGCTTTCTGCGGCCGCGATGGACTAGCCGGCGCCAGCGCGGGATCCACCACGCGAATGTTGCTGGAGCGCAGTCCCGCGGTGATGCCCGCTTCTTTCAGCTTTTGCAGCAGCCCATCGTAGAGCTGTTTATTCGATTCCGCATCGTGCTGCAGAATATGATACTGGACGAGCTTTTCGGCGAGGTCGTTGGCCTCAGCCTTCTGTTTGTCCAGCGCTTCTTGCAGCAGTTCCACATGGCTGCGCGCGGTGTTGAATTCCTCTTCGACGCTCTCCACCATGGTTTTTCGCGCATTCGCGAGATTTTGCTCGACTTCCTTTTGCTGCGCTTGCAGGCGCACAACCTTCGGATAATTCGGTCCGTACTGATCGAGGGCTTCGGCGTAGGATTCATCGAGATCCGATTTGCGTTTCAGCAGATTGGAAATCACGTCGTTGTTGCGGGCCGCGGGCAGCGCATCCACGTTTCCGGAAATCGCCATGCGATACAGAGCTTCCTTCTGGGCGACGTCCGTTTGTGCGTCGGTCACCGCCTTGCTCAGATCCGCCAGCTTCTGGGTGGTGATGTCCTGCTTTTCGTCAATCTGCCAGATTTGGTTTTCGCGCTGATACGCGATGCGCGCATCTTCCGATTTTTCCACTTTGATGCGCAGCTCTTCCAGTTCCGCCGATAGCCAGTTGGATGCCTGCGTGGTGGCGTCATACTTGCTGCGGAAATTTTCCTCGACGTAATTCTGCAAGTGGCGCATTGACGATCTGCGCGGCAAGCTGCGGATCTTCCGCCTCGAAATGAACCTCAATCAAGCGGCTGTTGGGTACGCGCTTGACGACCAAACGCCCTAGGAAAGCGCCCAGTATGGCGGGCCGGCTAGGAGACGAACCAGCATGCTGCCAGGCGATGGAATTGGGGAGCCGCCAAATTCCGGGTAGCGAGCGAGGTCCAGCGACTTGATCGTCATCAGAGCGAGAGTCTCGCTCTGCAGGATCTTGGTTTGCGTTTCGATGTAGGCTTCGGTGTCTTCGTATTCGCCGTAGCCGTTCGAGTCCGGGAAGGGCTGCATGGATTGCGCTTCCTTGTCGACTTCCACGCGTGCCGCCGCTTCATACACCGGTTTCATCTTGAAAGAAGCAATGGTGACGACTGTCACGACCGTCAGCAGGAAATGTAAGGATCAGCCACTGGTGCTTGCGCAGAATGATCAGGTAGTCGAGCAGGTGCGGCTCGCGCGGCACCTGATCCCAGGGCAGCACGGACGGAGCAGGAATGACCGTCAGTGCTTCGCCGGGTTTCCGGTCGCGAACGCTTGGCACGATTCTGGATGGCTCTTCCATTTACCCCTTCACTTCCACTTCGCGAACGGTTGCGGACGCTGGTTAGTAAGCAGTTCGATAGATGGCGACGGACGAGCCGATGCTGATGGCTGCTTCCGCGCCGCGCGCCAGAACTTTCAAGCCCTTGCTGTCGGGAATATACAGGACGTCATTCGACTTCATGGCGACATCCTGCGTTTTCTGCTTTTCGATCTGTCCGATTCGCACCGGAATCACATCTCTTTGCCCGGTGACCGGATTGTTGCGCATGATCACCGCGTTGTCCGCTTTGGCAAAGCCGGTCAAGCCATGGGCCAGCGCCACTGCTTTCAGTACGGTGATCTGCTCGCCATGACTTTGCAGTACGTAGCCACCCGGTTGTGCGATGCCCGCGCCGGTGACATACACGATTCCGGCGCGCGGCACCGAGATCACGTCGCCGCCGTAGACCAGAATGTTGTAGGCCGAATCGCCGGATTCCAGCAGACTCTGCAAGCGAATGGTGATGATTTGCGGATTTTCTGCCGAGCGGATCGTCCGCGGAAGAGGCACCCGCGCTCGCGTTGGCGCTCGCCGCTGCCGTTCGCGCGCGCCCCGATTAAGGCTGCGGCGTTCGGGCCGCGGGAGCGTCTGGGCTGCGCGTGATGATTACGATGCTCCCGGCATCATCGGTAATCCCGCCTGCGCCCGGCGAAATTTCCAGCAACGTGGTGGGGCGGATCACCTGGTAAACCATCGGCTTAATCACCGCGCCGACCACCGAAACGGGCTGGCTGTTCTGCTCTTTTACGAAGACGGATACCTGCGGATGAGTGACCAAACCATTTTCGATAAGCAGCTGTTCCATTTTCTGTTCGAGCTGAAATGGCGTTAGACCCGCCGCGGTGATTTTCGACGGGATGAGGGGATACGAGATATCCCCCGCATCACCAACCCGAACGTCACGTGAAAGTTCCGGCACATCGAAAACCTCGATGTGCAATAAATCTCCGGTACCGACCGGAACGTCGTGGGGCTTCAGGTGATTCTTCGCGGCGAGTTCCTGGATTTTCTCGTTGGTCTGCTGCGGAGTTTCTGTTTTTTGCTGGACGTTTTGCTGGGCACTCAGTGCCGGAAGGGCACACAACAGCATAACAGACAAAAATGGGACAAGCTTCGCTCGGGGACAGTCCAGAACGTGCCGGACCGCCCATTTCATGGCCATAGATAACATCGCAAACACTATCCCTTAGCGGGTGCGCTACTGTCAACCCGCGAAATCCGGCCGAAAAAGGAACCCGAGAGGGCCAAAACAGATTAGCAAGATCTGAGGTTCAACTGTGCCAGTTTTGCTTGCTGCCGTGTACCTCTAAGCACGCGAGTTGCCACCGAAGCAGCGGCTTGCTCGCGGTGTTGAGTCCGCGCAAACGCCTCTGCGCGTTGCACGCGGCGCTTCAATTCTCCGGCGTCGCGCGCTATTGCGTATGGTGGTGAATCACTTTGCGGAATTTCCACTTCGCGAAAACGTCCATTCTTCTGTGCGAAAGGCGTGCCGGAAAACTCATGGTTCTGACAAGATCGGTTGTAGCACCCCGGCGGCGACAGGATTATTTGCCATTTTGGTTTTTTGTGTTTCGCGCTCCGTCCAAAATGGGAAGAACCCTTGCGCGCTTGTGCGGACGGCTGCGCGCAGTGTTATTCCCGGTCCAGCTCGGGATCCCGCTCGCGAACACGTTTGCGTGTGCGCGTTGGAGCGCCCTGGGAAGAAGGCAGCGGCGTGGTGGTGGCGAGGTGTGCGTTCAGCAGAAACAGCAACACGTTGGAAGGAATGTGCAGATTGAAATCAACCAGGCTGTGCAGCAACAGGCCGCATAGCGCAGCGATAGCTCCGGCATGGATCGCGCGCGAAAAATGACCTTGTTCGGCGGTGAAGCACTTGCGCGCGTCGCGAATTAAAATCCACAGGAACGCCAGGCCGCACAAGCCGCCCAGGATGCCCATCTCGGCGAGTAATTCCGCGTAATCGTTGTGCACATGGTCCACGACGAGGCCGTCATAGGCAACCTCGTAGCGCGGGAAAACCGCGACGAGCGAGCCCAATCCCGCGCCCTTGACGGGATGATCGAAAAAAATATGCATTGCGCCGCGAACCATGGTGCCGCGTCGCGCCAGCGAGACATCGCCCTTATGCAGGGTCGAAAATCTCTCGATCGCCTGCCCCACCCCCAGCCACGCCACCAAAGCCAGCGCAGCGAATCCCACGATCGCCAAGGCCACCAGCCGCGGCCCCTCGGTAGCCTTGCGGAAGCGCGCCAGCACTGCCAGCACGGCGAGTTCGAACGCGAAGCTGACGATGCCACCGCGCGAGCCGGAAAGAATCATGGCGCCGATGGGAACGATGGTCAGCAAACCGGTCAAAGGGATCATATCGCGCCGCAATCCGCGAAAAATCAACAGCGCCAGGCCGGCTGGAAGAGTGAGTTCCACAAAGCCGGCAAAGTGATTTCGGTTCACGAACGGGCCGAAGAAATCGCCGCCCTGGCTGAGGGTCCGCAATCCATAGATTTTGGTGTCGGAGGTGAAGTGCTGCACGATGCCTAGCAGCGAAACCGAGAAACACAAGAGAATCAGGAACCACGCGAGATTCGTCAGATCGCGGCGTTCGCGAAAGACCTGCGTCGCCAGGAAAAAAATCAGCAGGTACGCGGCGAGCCTCAGCAGATCGACACGCGTCAAAAAAGGATAGGGCGTGGCGTGCAGCAACAGCTGCGCAAGCCCGATCGCGAACAATCCCAGCAGCGGCCAATTCAGGGGATTCCAGTGGATCCGCACGCCATCATTCACAAAAACGAGCGCGGCCCAACCGATGAATAGCAGACTCGCGCCAATCTCCAGCACGGAACCCGACCAAACTTCGACCGCGCCGAAAGCCAGCACGGAAAACGCAAACAGGAACAGCAACCCGCCACGGATCACACTCATGGTGACGGGTTCCCCTGAAATTCCTCGGGAACCAGCGACACGTCCGCGATCCAAACGGTGCCACTGAGCTTGTTTTCGAACAGGCGGCTGCCCGTGCGCAGCAGGCGCACCAGCAGGAAATGCGTTTCGTGGCTGGTGGTGATATCCATGTCCAGGGCCGTCCAATTGTGCGAGCCCGTGAAATTATCGGTCAGCGCATTTACGGCATCGTTGTGATTTGGATCCACCAGCGAAAAACGCATGCCGCTTTCGGTGGTGATCTCTTCGGTGCGCATCAGAGCATGGAAGTGGTAGGTGTGCGCGGGCTCCACTGGAACGTACTGCATCGGCTCGGTGATTTCCAGATTGAGGCCGCCGCCAAAGTCCAGCCGTACGGCGCGCACGCCGGAAGCAGGCGGCGCAGTGTCAAAATCAACCGCTACGCCGATGGGAGAGTGCCAGCGCCAACCCAATCCGCCATTACTGAAGTCCTCCGCGAATCCGCCGTTCCACACGAGCGAATGATTCAGAGGTTCGTCGTGCGGCAGGCCTGCGGCGGTGAGTGCTTCGATCCACACTTGCTTGGCATCGCTGGCGCGATCGTCGAGGATCAGTTCGTCGAGAAACGGGAAAGTTCGGGGAAGAGCCACGACCTTGCCGAGCGAAATGAGCCGTCTCCACACGGCCAGCGCGGGATCCGACTGCCGGATCGAAGCGAAAAAATCAACTGCTTGAATGTAAGCGTCCACGTTGGGAGGCAGCACCTGGTCCAGCAGGACGTTTACATCGCGGCTCGAACGCCATACGCGCGAGATCGCCAGCGTCAGCATTTTGGGATCGGAGCGCACCGCGTGCTGAATTTCGGCGTAGCCCTGGTCTTCTTTTCCCTGGCGCAGCAGAAAGTTGCCATAGTTCCAGGCCACTTCGGCGGAGAGCGGATACACGGAGCGCGCGCGTTCGAATGCGTTTTGCGCGGCGCTTAGATCGCCATTATCCTCATACGCGCCGGCCAGGTTCATCCAGAAAGTCGCATTCAGCGGATCATCCTGCACGGCGCGTTTGTAATCCGCGAGTTCCTGTTGCGGGTCAGCGTTCGCGAAATCGAGTTGGTGATAGCGTCCCAGCAGGTCCCAGGCATCGGCGTCGCCGGGTTCGAGCGCCGCGCCGCGCTCGATGATTTCCAGTCGCGTGGAATGAATGCGATGGTTAGCGAGCCAAAGCCTGGCCGCCTGGTAGCTGAGCAACGCGCCGGCTGCCAGCGCAAACACCAGAACCACGAGGCGCGCTGGGACTGCCTGAGGTGATGGCTGCACAGAGCCGTAATGTCCTATGAGTATCGGTAGTTTCGCAAGGCCAAATTCCAACACGCCCTTTGCGAAATATTACGGTGGGCAGCGCGCGCGTGTTTTGTGCGCGCGCATGCGCTCGCTGCGGCACTCACAGCATTGGGCGCACGACGTATCAGGCGGCGGGAAACCGGCGCTTATTTCTGGCCGAAGCGGTAAATGATTCCCACGGCGGCGCGGTAATTTCCCTGGCCGGTGCCGCCATAGCTAGCGGCATTAATCTGGTTGAAATTGGTATGCTCGTAGTCGAATTCGATCAGGCGAATCGTCCAGCGGGTTTTGAATCTCACATTGATGCCGCCGCCGCCCATCCAGGCAGTGGACCATCCCCAATGACTGTAGGGATTGAAGCCGCCTTGGCTTTCCAGGTTGTAACCGGAATAACCCGGTCCAATGAGGAATTCGCCGAAAGGAGTAATTCTGTGCCGGTGCCCCAGCGGATAAATTCGCGCGCCAAACATCAGCGTGTAGAGCTGGGTGTTGCCGTTCGTGCTGTTGATGTTGTAAGCCCCGGAAAGATCGCTAGCCACGCTCAACCAGCGGAAAATACGATAGTCGAGGTACATCGAAAATCCATTCATGTTCAGCCGTTTGCCGTCGGCTTGCAGCAGCGACCTATACATATATCCGCCGCCCAATTCAAAGTTCGCGCGGGTCGGCTTGTCCACATGGGGCTTCGAAAGATGCGGCTTGGGGATACCGAACAGCATATTTTCCGGCGGCGGACTCACCGGCGCGGGACTAATCGGCAAAGGACCGTATAAAGACAATTCTTGCGCCGAGACACGCGCGCCGAAGATTGCGACGAGCAACAAAATTCCCGCTACCATTTTCATCAACTTCATCAACCGCGTCCTCCAGTAATGGCTTGGTGTAGAGCGTCTTTCGTTATGCGAGTTTTCAGATGCGGGCGGCCGGTAATACGTTGGCACGCGGCGGCTCACTAGGATAGATGGAAAGCCCCACAAAGTGTAGTGCCCCCAGAAAATCATCTGAAGATGAAGGGGGCAAGTAGGGCGGGCTTTATGGCTCAAGGAAGCGGGAAGCGCCACGCCAATGCGCGCTTCGAACGGAACGCCGTGTGCACAAAAAAAAGGCCGCGCGGCCCGACAAACAAGACGCGCGGCCTGGACTGCGGTTGCGCTGAGTTTTAAGGCGTGATGGTAACGTTCACGGTGACCGCGGGTTTGGTGACGCTCCCCGAGGACGGCGTAATCGCGATGGTGGAAGCCTTCGACGTGGGGCCCGAGCCGCTGCAACCCGCCACCAGGATGAACACCATCATCGCGCCTGCCATTCCCAGTCGCGTGCGGAATCGCCGCACCGAAGGAATCATAAACAACAGCGCAATCGCCATCATGATGAAGAGCACCTGCCGCAGCAGCGCTGACGGCGGAGCCTTCAGGGATTTTGGTGGCACGATGAAGGAGGCGGCAGTGATGGATCCGCTTGCAGTTGCGCCCGGAGCCGGTGCTGCATTGGTGGTTGGCACCATGCACGAAGTAATCAGCATGGCCGGAGTGCACGTGAATGACACCGCTCCGGTAAATCCGCCCAGTCCGGTAATGATCACAGGGAACGAGCCGGTAGCGCCTTTGGCTACGGCGATGGCCGCTGCGGAAACCGAGAAGTCCCACGCCGGTCCCGACAGCGGAACGGTGGTCACGGTGCCGCCGGTTTGCGTAATCGTGAGGGTACCCGGAACCGGACCTGGTGTAGTAGTGGCAATCGGGCTGAACGTGACCATGACCACGCACGCCGGTCCACCCGGAGCAATCACGATCGGGAATACGCCAGCATTGCAGTCGGTTTCTGTAAATAATCCAGGGGCGGCAGCGATCGAGGCGATACTGAGCGGCGTATTGCCAGTGTTGGTGATCGAGACGCTTCCATTGCTCGATGTTGTGAGCAATGCACCCGGTAGGGTAAGGCTGCTGGGCGTGACCAGGATGCTGGATGTGGTGCCCGAGCCGTTGCCGGAGAGCGCCACAAGCATCGGATGGCTTGGGCCGTCCAAGCCGTCCACGATGTTCAGGGTTGCGGTCTCGGCCGCCGCGACTGATGGTGTGAAGGTCACGCCAATAGAGCAAGAGGCGCCACCGGCGAGTGAGGCCGTACAGGGCGTCGTGCCATCTGCTACTCCCGCAAAGTCCGCGGCGTTGGTTCCCGTCGTCGTGGGCGGAAGGGTTAAGGCGATCGCAGATGCGGTGTTGTTTGTCACCGTGACGAACTGCTCCGCGGAAGGAACGTGAATCAGCTGCGTTCCGAAGTCAAGGCTGGTGGGTGAGACGGTGATCGTCGGTGTTAGCGTGAGTTCTGCCGCAAAAGCATTGGTTTCGCCAGCAATGGCTTTGAACGTGGTTTGGTAAGCTCCGCTGCTGGTTGGAAAATCAGCCGTTCCAGCCTGCCCATCTACATAAACGTTACCTGACCCGAGCGCGATACCGAGTGCGATATCCGCGGCCGGTGGATTCCCGCCGACTCCCTTGCTTCCACCTAGGAATGTCGAATAGACGAGCTGCGTCTGGGCGTTGACCCCAGACGGATTCACTTCCGTAATAAAAGTCGTGCCGGCAGAGTTCGCATTCGTCGTTTGGTACGCGCCCTGGGTTATGGGAAAGTCCAGCGAACCGGTGTAGCCAGTCACGTACGCATTCCCGGCGGAATCGACGGCGATCGCGTCGCCGTAGTCGCCATTGCTCCCGCCGAGCAGCGTCGAGTACGTCAATGTGCCGGTAGCGGGGTTGATCACTGAGATGAACGCCACTCCGTTGGTGTCGGTTGCGGGAATGGTATTGCCGGCGGGCACGGTCGGAAAGTTGCTAGAGAAGGTTTGCCCGGTCAAGTACATGAGATTGTTCGTACCTAGCGCAATTGCTTGGCCCAGATCTTCAGTTGTGCCGCCCAGACAGGTGGAATAGGTCACTGCCGGCGTAGCAACATTGATTTCCGAGGCGAAGGCGGATCCGGTGGCGCGGCACCCGTCAACTTGTGTGCCGTGTACCGGGAAATCGGTCGAGGTCGTTGTACCAACGATGAACACCTCGCTGTTTCCGCCAAAGGCCAGTCCGAACGCATCATCCCCGAAGAGATCTGCAGTGCCTACGCCGCTCCCGCCCAGATAGGTGGAGAACGCCAGTGAAAGCGGTCCAGTGGCGGCACTGGGATTGATCTCCGTCAAAAAAGCTGTTCCAGCGGCGTTGGTTGAATAGGGGAGCGGGTTCGCGGACGGAAAATTCGTGGATTCGGTTACTCCGACGACGTACACGTTGCCAGTTGTGTCCACGGCAATGCCGTGGCCATCATCAAATGTGTCGCCGCCCAAATACGTAGAATAAATCAGCTGAGCCGCGCCAGTGAGCGACGGATTCAGTTTCGTCACGAAGGCCGATCCTCCCGTGCTGGTACCCGCCGGTCCGGGCGCCCCGATATACGCATTCGTGCTGACAGGAAAGTCCGGCGAAAAGGTGTCGCCCGTCACGTAAACGTTAGCCGGGCTGGCCGCATCAACTGCAATCGCTTCCCCAAAATCTCCGGTAGTTCCGTTTCCGGATCCTCCCAGATAAGTCGAATAAAGCAGCGCCGTGCCGGACGGATTCAGCTCGGCAACAAACGCGGTTCCCTCCGCTGCGATGTCTCCCGGTGGCGTGCTCGACTCCGGGTTCACCTGCGGAAAATCGGTCGACGTCGTTGCTCCGACCAGGTAGGCGTTCCCCGCGGCATCCAGCGCCAAGCCATCAGCCAAGTCGCCGAATACGCCGGTGCCGCCCAGCAAGGTCGAATAGTCCAGAATCGGGTCAATCGTCAATGGCTGCGTGTGATCGTACTCCGCCACCGTGAAGCGGATCCGGTGATCGCTGCCGACCGCATAATTTCCCGCGATTTCCCGGCGCTCGCCGTTTACTTCCTGATAGACTACCGGCTTCTGCAGCGCCAGTTTGCCGCCCGCCACGCTCATCAGCACATCACCGTGCGAGTCAATTTCCATTTTGCGCGCGCCGCTAATACTCAGCGCGATGGCGCGAGAGTCCGCTCCTGGCGCTACGACAAAGTCATATTCCAGGCGTCGGTCGCGTCCGTAGAAGAGAGCGTCCACGCCGGGATACATTCCCTGGTACCTCACCGCCTCATAAGAAGGAACGTCGGTGTGCCACTTCGTGGAATCGTTACCGATGAAGTAGTTTGTCTTTCCAGGCAGTTGTTTCGTTCCGGCGATTTCCGCTCCCGGATTCGCGCCGTCGAAGTGCATGCGCACAACGGAATTTTTCACCGCGGCATTTGGTTTGCGATGCGTGCGCAATGCCAAAACTGACGCTCCCTTCGCCGAGTTGGCGCCGGCGGCTGGCTGACGCAAGCTGAGGACTGCTTCCTGGTTCGTCAAGAACAATTGATAACCCTGGCCGTGCGCCAGGTAGCGGACTTCGGGGGCCGTCTGCCCTTGGTTGGCTTCGAACGCGAGCGGCAGCGCGCCGTACGCGCGCGTCATATTTTGCTGTTGCGCGGCGGAAAGCGCCGTCGCAGGCTGCATCGAGGCTGCCGTATGATTGCTCACAATCGGCTGGGATGAGTGCGCGGGGCGTTGCATGTGTAGCAACAAAACGAAAGCAAGGATGGCCAAGGGCACGCCAGCCATCAATTCAATTCTTACTAGCGGGGATTTCGTCTGCATGGAGTTTCTCCTCAGTTTGATTTTTCTGGGATGAAATTTGGTGAGCTGAAAGGGGCAGTGGCGGCCGACGGGAAACGGTTTAGAAAATCCTCAATTTGCGAACAGGCGATTACCCACGTTCTATGGCGAAGGCGCCGATTCGTGGGGGACGGACACGCCATTGGAAGGTGGATGGTAGCACAGCTTCATAGAGCGGGAAACCGCAGGATGGCCGAATATTCCACTACGTGGTAGTCAAAGAGCTACTGTCTCGCAGCGGTACATACCGCACCTCAATATCATTTGTTCTACACGCGCGCGGAGTTCCGCGTACGTAGTTTTTGCGCTTCCTCATCGAGCAGAGCGCAAAGCTCGGGCAGCCGGCTCGCATCTTGGTGCGCGCAGAGCGCGCGAATGGGAATTCTGGGGGCCACGCGCGCCAGGATTTCAAATTCCTTCGCGCGCATGCCGCTATCCAGCGTGTTTGTCGCGAAAGTATTGGCCACTAGCGCCAGGAACGCCTTCTGGGGCGCCAGTTCCTCTACCAAGGGCGCGGGATCGCTGCGGCGATCGCTCAGAATATAAATCGCAGCCAGCGGCAAAGCGCGCTCCGCGAAACGCAATTCCTGTGTTCCCAGTGAAAGGAAGCGCTTGTCGTAATTTGCGCTGAACTGCGGCAACGCATCCGGCGAACCATAAAGCGATTCCACCGATTCGGGCCACAGGCACAAATAAGGATAAGCGGGATGAACAAAGAACGAGCCGTTCTGCTCGGCCAGCGCGACGACGTCGTCAGATAAGATGGCGTGACCGTGCCGCGCCAGCGCCGCGGCGGTCGTCGATTTTCCCGCGCCCTCGGAGCCTACAAACGCCACCGCCGTTTCGCCAAACGCCACCGCGCTGGCGTGCAAACATGTCACGCCCCGCAGCCGTAGCAATATTCCGAGAACCGGACCCAGAAGATACGTGGCCGCGTCTTCGATCTGCAAATTCTCTGGCCAGGTCGCCCAGACTTCCGTGCCCCCGCAGTCCAGCCAAAATTGCGTGCCGTCAAAGTAAGCGAGCCGCAGATAGCGCGAGCCCGCCGCCTTCCATATTCTCAGGGCCGGGTTGCCCGCTTGATCTTTATAAGGACTGTCGTAGCTCAGCTCTTCCGGTCCGGACGCATTTGCCGCGGCGCCGGGCGGTGAAGATCTCAAGCGAATCTCGACGGTACCATCGCTCGTTGATTCGAGAGACGCGAGGTCTTCCTCGGGAATTGCCGTCGTCAGATTAGGAATGGGGAGATTGCAGCGGAGCGACAAGCCGAAAACGGCGTAAGTGAAATTCAGTTCGGTCAATGACCAAAATCCAGTGACTGGCAGAACAAAAAGTCATTCAAACTCTCGCGTCTCTCCTGGCCTGCGGCCAACGCGAACTGGCCAGGGACGGCGCCGGGTCTGTCGCGAAGAATTACTTCTGACACTTGCTGGGGGGCCGGCGCCTCTAGGCGTGCGTCTTTATGCGCGGAAAGTGCCCTCCATCGCCATTGCTCCGCAGTCCTACCTTCTGGGTTAATTCCTGGACGGTACCGTAGACAGTTATGATTGGAGATGAGTACGGCTTCTTATTATCCCGTTTGACGGGCTTAAGCATTGCGAACCTCCGCACGCAAGTTATACCGGACCTTGCGCGTTGACTGCAACCAAAAGTTGAGACAAAGCGGGCGAAGAGCGGAGTGCGCTTTCTCGGCGTGCGTTTCATTTTGAACCGCCGCCAACTCCGATTTGTTAACGTAGGCGTCCATTTCCGCGCTCCAATCTAAATGCTGCATCCAGTCTGGTCGTGATTTTCGCAAGTGTTCCACTAGCGGACTACCGGCCAAAGGCGCCTTCCGTCGCGTACGCACGGATTCAGGCAATCGCCCCGCCACAGCCTCGCGCAAAAGCTGCTTTTCGAAAAATAGTGGGAAGGGCGGAAGCGCCAACATGAAGTTCACGATCCGTAAATCCAAAAACGGATGACGCACCTCGACCGCGCAGCGCGTCACCCCTGCATTTTCCAGCTCGAACATGGAAGACCAGTGCGGTAAAGAGAGTGATGCGTGTGCCTTGGGATGAATTGGGTGAGGGCGGTCGGCGGGAAGCTCGCTCCATTCCCTGGACCGGTCCTGCAGGTTCAGACGGCGCGCAAAGTCTGGTTGCAGCCAGCCTGGATACACGGGCGCAGTAGGGTCTTTCCCGAACAGGCCCAGCGCGCGGCGCTTGAGCCCGGGAATGACCGAAGCCCTGAGCGACAAATAACGGGAAGTTTCCCGGAATAGGCTGACCCACTGCCGCTCGCGCATCAGGGCGCGCGCAAATGGCAACATCTCAAAGTGCATCAGGTTGTCAGCGCCCTCGCCGGAAAACACCACCCGACAATCGGCTGCGATGGTGCGGAACTGGTCGAATAGGCCCGCAAAATACGGATCGTCAACAGGTTCTGGCGAGCCGATTCCCGGATCGTTCCATCGTTCGAACGGCTGCAGCCGGTCCATCGGGATAGTCTGGTGCGGGATCTTTAGGAATTCCGCCACCTCGCGCGCGTAGCGGCCGTCTCGGTCAGGAATCAAGGACTCATAGACCACCGTGTAGGCGCGCAAATCCGTTGTCCCGCCGGCGCCATTGGCCAGTTCACGCGCCGTGGCTGCGACGGTCGCCGAATCCAGGCCGCCGCTGAGCAAAATTCCTGCGCGATCCACGCGCAGGCGATCCGCTACGGCCGCTTGCAGCAGAATTTGAAAATGTTCCACGTAATCTTCCGCGCGCTGGTAGCGGATGCGACCGGCCGTGGGCGCCGACCAGTAGCGCTGGATGCGCAGTCCGTCGGAGCTGACGGTCATGGCGTGCGCTGCAGGCAGACGGCGGATGTCGCGGAAAGTGGTCGTAGCGGCATCGCAGTTCAATCCAAACAATAAAAAGTCGCCGATCGCCGCGTCGTTCAATTCGTCGGAAACGTCGGGATGCTGGCGCAAGCACTCCAGGGTATTGCTGAAAAGAAATAGCTCGCCCAGCTCGGAATAATAAAACGGCTTCACGCCGAAATGGTCGCGCGCGCAAAACAGCAATTTTTTGCGTACATCCCAGATGGCGAACGCAAAATCCCCGCGCAAGTGTTGCACACACTCCGCTCCCCAGGCCGCATATGCGCCCAGAATCAGTCCGGAGTCTGTCGTCTCGCGGCCAACCGCGCCTTGGCGCTGCAGTGCGAGTTTCTTTTCCAACTCTTCGCGGCAGTCAATGCGCGCGTCCGCGGTGATCCACAGCTTTCCGTCGAGGCTTGACGGCTGCTGCTCCATCTGCGATTCGCGCGTGGTGCGCAGCATGGTATGCCCCAGGCCAATCGCGCCCTGCGACCAAATTTCGCGAGCGTCCGGCCCGCGAAAGGAAAGAAAATGCGCGAGCGCCTGCAACAGCCCGCGATCCACTGGGGCGTCACTGCGCTCGTAAATGCCCACGATGCCGCTCAATCGGTGCGCGCCTCCAGAGGCGTAATCGGGCCATCGAATGGGACGAAATGCTGGTGCTCAGCGGTAGCGTCGTTCAACACCGCGGAATCCACTTCCACCCACGCGTGTGCTTCGAAGCGCTCGAATTCCTTGCGCGCGCCGATGCGCAACTCCGCAGCAATTCCGCGCCGCCGCAGCAGCCACCACAGCACCAGCGACTGCTCCAGGCAATTCGTATCGACGAAAAAATTCCGTGCTGCCGCTGCCGAGATGCGCGCGATCGTTCGCGCCGCTACTCTTTGCGCTGCGGCCGTTTGTCGCGCGGTTACACACGGGGAAGGGGCTAGCCAAGCGAGCACAGTCTTCCAGCGGCGAAAGCCCGCGAGCCGCAAACCTACCCACGTGGCCAGCAGTCCGCCCGCGGCTTCCAACGCGACACCGCGCTCATAGCCGTTCAGCCGCCAAAACCTGTGCCAGCGTTGCATCATGATCGTCTTATCAGCTCACGCCTCGCTCCGGTTTAGGAAGCGTACAGTATCGTTCTGAACCCGCTCGCCGAAACAAAGTCGCGCTCGTCACGCACCGGCTGCCACGCCGCGCACTTCGATTAACCCTTCGCTGCGCATGGTCTCCAGCAGCGCCAGCAGATCGTCACCGCAGCGCGTGGCATCCACTTCATATTCTTCCAGCAGGACGTCGCGCAGCTCCGTGATACTCGTCGGCTGCTTCAGCAAATTCCAGACGCGCGCACCCACTGGATTCATCCCGTAATACACACTGTTCTTCAGATTCAAGATCGCCGATTCCTCGCCGAGAGGACACGAGACCTGTTCAGATGCAGCTACAATAATCGTATGTAAGGAGAGAGGTGCGTCCATTGCGGCCGCTCCCGTGGTATTGGGCTGGGGCGATTCTTCCGCCGGAAAACTCGGCGACGGAGGGCCGGTTCGATAGAAACGCCCTGCGGATATCGACTCGACCGCCTCCATTCTACTGTCACTCGCCCCGAACAGCAACGACGGAACTGGATTCGCCGTGGGGATATCAGTTATAACGGCTGTAATGGCTTCGCCTGCTATTTCCGTGGAAGCGCTTGAAAAATATTTTCCGCCCGCACGTTCCGGCTGGCGCGCGCTGCTGCAACC
>CAVWFO010000008.1:0-35826 GCA_963754275.1 uncultured Acidobacteriota bacterium | reverse complement strand
TCGCGCTTAGTGTCCCACTTGGTGATGTAGGCTTCGACCTCGGAGATGCCGTGACAAAGTGCCCAGTCAGCACTGACTTTGAAGCGGAGTGCGTCGAGCGCTTCCAGGATTTCCGAGTGGCGCTTTTTGGGGATGCGGCCGTCCGCCAACAAGTAGTATGCAAAAAATCCGAGGCGGCGCGACGCGGTGATGTTGGGATCGAGAACGCGGACGGAGCCGGCGGCGGCGTTGCGCGGATTCGCGTAGCGCTTTTCGCCTTTGGCGTCTTGCTGCTCGTTCATGGCTTCGAAGGCGGCGCGGGTCATGATGGCTTCGCCGCGGACTTCGAAGGAATGCGGGATGGCGGCTTTCTTGAGGTCGGCGGCATTGATCCACAGCGGAATGGAGCGAATGGTGCGCACGTTGGGAGTGACGTCTTCGCCGGTGGTGCCGTCACCACGCGTGACCGCGCGGACAAGCGCACCTTTTTCGTAAATCAGAGACATGCTGAGGCCGTCGAATTTGTGTTCGGTGACGTATTCGACCTTTTCGCGGCCGGTGAGTTCGCGGACGCGGCGATCGAAATTGGCGAGCTCGTCGAAAGAGAAGGCGTTGTCGAGGCTGACCATCGGGGTTTTATGGCGGACTTGCTGAAAACCTTCGCGGGCGACGCCGCCAACGCGCTGGGTGGGTGAATCGGGCGTGGCGAGTTTGGGATTTTCGGCTTCCAGCTTTTTCAGCTGGACCATGAGCTTGTCGAACTGCGCGTCGGAGATTTCCGGATCGTCGTTCACGTAGTACAAATATTCGTGATGCCGGATTTTTTCGCGAAGACGCTCGATTTCTTTTGCCGCCGCGCTGTTCTTTGCCATGAAATCTCCGTGCCAATGCCATCGGTGAATTGCGGCGGGTATTATACAATGTCCGTTTAGTTTCACAGGATGAACGCAAACCTATGCCTGAAGGAATTCAAGACGCGCTGTTGATTTACAACCCGACGAGTGGTGGGCGTCGGCAGCGTCGTTTTGCGGAAATCGAGCAGGCCGTGCGGATTCTGAAGGACTGCGGAATCACGACGGAGATCGCGGCTACTACGGCGGCGGGATCGGCGCAGGGGATCGCGCGGCAGGCAGTGCAACAGGGGCGCGGGATGGTGATTGCTTGCGGCGGCGACGGGACGATCAACGAAATTATTAATGGATTGGCGGGGAGCGTTGTGCCGATGGCTTTGCTACCGGCGGGAACGGCGAATATTTTGGCGAAGGAGCTACGAATTCCCTGGGATATTCCGCAGGCGGCGCGTTTGATTCATGATGGCGTGGTGCGGCGCGTCGCTTTGGGGCTCGCAACTTCATTGAACGGTGCGCACTCGGTGGATATGCCTGCGGGCGGGCGTTATTTTCTAAGTGTGGGCGGCGCGGGGCCGGATGGCGCGATCGTGAATGCGGTGAATGGCGAATTGAAGAAGCGGGCGGGGGTTTTGGCTTATTGGGTCGAGGGGATGCGGCAGCTTGTTGGCTACGATTTTCCGGAGATGCGAGTACGTTCGAATGGGCAGGATCACTTGGCGTCTATCATTGTGATTGGGCGGACAGTAAATTATGGCGGGCCATTCAAGATCACTACTGGGGCTAGCCTGTTCGAAGATTCGTTTGAGTTTTTGACTAATTCCTCGCGGAGTAGATTGCGTTACATGGCTTGCTTGCCGGCGTTGTGGCTGGGGAAATTGCGCAGCCTGGACGGGATTGCGACTTGGAAGCACACTGAAGTGATTTGCGAATCGGCGAATGGGGCCGAGGTGTTCGCGCAGGTGGATGGCGAACCGGTTGGCCGTTTGCCGCTGGCGTTCCGGATTGTGCCGGACGCGCTGTCGTTGGTTACGCCGGCTCATTTGAAATAGCGGAGTTGCGCTGGATTCGGACGCGACGAACCAAGCCGCGATGGATTTGTCGCGCTAGTCGCGCGCTGAAAAGACTATCGTGGAAATTCTTACTCATGCGCTGATCGCGCTGACACTAGCGCGCGCTGGGCAGAAAATATTGCCGCGTTACGGGGCCACGATGCTGGTGGTTTCCGGCGTCGCGGCGGATCTGGATTTTCTGAGTTATTTGGGCGGTCCTTCCGCGTATTTGCGATTTCATCGTGGTGTGTTGCACTCCGTTCTTGGATCTTGTGTATTGGTGTGCGCGCTGGCGTTGGTCTTCTGGGTCCTCGGGCGCCGACTGGCGGCGAAAAATCTCGAGTCGAATTTGCCTCGTCTGAGGTTCGTTGTGGCGATTGCGGTCTGCGGTATCGGTCTGGTGGGGCATGTGCTGTTCGACCTGGCTAGCGGAATTGGCGTTCAACTGCTTTGGCCATTTCGTCAGAAGTGGATCGCGTGGGATTTGGTGAGCGCGCTTGATCCCTGGATTTTGATAGTGCTGTTTTTGGGGTTGGCGTTTCCAGAGGTCTTGCGACTCGTCAGCGAGGAAATTGGGGAACGGAAACGTGGGCCGCGCGGCCGGACGGCGGCGATAGTCACCTTGCTCGCGTTGCTGATTTATTTTGGCGCTCGGGCGGGATTGCACAGCCGCGCTGTGGACGAATTGAATGCGCGGGAATTTCACGGAGCGCCGGCTCTTTCCGTGGGGGCCTTCCCTTCCTCGATTTCGCCGCTGGATTGGCGCGGAGTGGTTTCAACTGACAACGACATTGAAGTAATCGAAGTTTCGCTGGCGCCGGGAGCTGGGTTCGATCCGGAGCGGGCAGTGCGTTATTACAAGCCCGAAGATTCCGCGGCGCTTGACGCTGCGCAAAATACCGCGGCGGCGAAAACATTTGTGCGTTATGCGCGATTTCCGCTGGCTAGTCTGGAGCGCGAGGACGAGGGCTACCGGTTCACATTGCGCGATTTGCGTTTTGCGGCTGGCGAGGGAGGCGCGGATAATATCTTTGTTACCGTCGAGTTGGGGACAGATATGCGAGTGGTGAGTGAGGAGTTTCGTTACGCAAACTCGGCGGCTCGCTAGTCACAATGATGTGTTTCCGTTACGGACTGAACGCAAATTACGGTTTCGCTGAGGATGGGCGGAATACGAAGTGGCTGAGAACGTAGAGCACGAGCATTGCGGCCAGCACGGCTAACGCGAATCTGCCGCCATGGGATTTTAAGTAGCCGAGGGCGGCGTCGCCGTAGCGGACCGCGAGAATTCCCTCGCCGCCGTAGCGCAGGGCGCGGCCCAGGAGAATCGCGAGGATGAAAGTGCGCGGCGGGACCTGAAAAACTCCTTCGGCCAGGACGAAGGGCTTGAACGGAAACGGAGGGGGCAGGAGGGCGGGGAGGAACGCGCTGAGGAAACCGTTGTCATCCACCCACTGTTTGATTTTTTCTGCTTTGCCGCCTGCGTGTTTGTGAAAGAAGGCTTCGCCGGCTTTTTCCGCGAGGAAATAGAGGACCAGGCTGCCCGAGAGCGAGCCGATCGCGGCCATCGCAGCGTAATAGGGCATGAGTGCGTGATTGGCGATGCAGAGTTCGATCAGGACCGCGTCGGGGAAAAATGGGAAGGACAGCACCGACGAATCGAAAAAGGTTACGACGAACAGGCCGCCTCCGCCGAAGGCCATCACCAGGCCTTGCAACCACACGAATATTTTTCGGCGGCCCATGTTTGCTGGATGCTCCTGAAAATGCGCACGATTGTAACAGAGTTTGTGCGCACGCTTGGGTGGGCCGCACAAAACTCAGCGAAACCTATTTCAGAGGTTGATATGCTTGTCGGACGTTGATTTTAGGCGCGGGCCGCGACAAGGCAATCTCCATGATAAGATTTGGGCGCTGGACCCGTACAAGGCTTACGGCAGTGGCTCAAACATCAGATTGGCGCAGGGTAGGAATTTTCACGCCGCTCGCGGCCGCGATTGCGATTTCTCTCGTTTGCGGTCGTGAGCTGACGCGCAAGCCTTTAATGGTAGTTGCAGTTCTGCTTTTTGCAACGTTCTCGATAATGTTCCAGGTCGTTCCGATGAGGAAGGCCAGTCTTCCGATAGCGACGCGTAGGGCCGCGCTGCTGGCTTTGCTGGCAGGAGTTGTTGTCTACATATGGTTCGCGGGGACCAGATTCTTTCAACAGGCTTCACCGTCGAGTTTGTTCCTACTGATTTTCATCCCAATCGAGATTGCTTTGATTTTAATCGTCCGACGCACGGCAAGCGCCGTGCGAAGTTAGGCGGCCTATCGGAAGCTCTTCTGAAAACCAGCATGGCCGGCGAAAATTGCTCTATCTAGTGCGGTCGGTTAGAATTTGCGCTTGAACAATTCCACTTCATCTTCCACTTTGCTTGAGAAATTGAATGAGCGTCAGCGCGAGGCTGTGCTGACAACCGAAGGTCCGTTGCTAGTGCTAGCCGGAGCGGGGACTGGCAAAACGCGCGTGATCACTTATCGCGTGGCGCACCTGATTGAGATGGGGGTGCCGGGCAGCGCGATTCTAGCTGTAACTTTCACCAATAAAGCGGCGACGGTGATGAAGGAGCGCATCGGCGAGCTGCTGCGTTCGACGGGTCGCGACGCTTCGGATGTGTGGGTTTCGACGTTTCATTCTTTTTGCGCGCGGTTGATTCGCCGTGAGTCGCAACACTTGGGCTTACCGCGCGATTTTGCGATCTACGATGACGATGACCAGACCGCGGCGGTAAAGCGCGCGCTAGCGCAGCTGGAGCTTTCCACGGACGATTATCCTCCCCGGAGCATGCGCGCGCAGATCAGCTATGCGAAAAATCACGGACTCACTTCGGAAGAGATGGCCGCCTCGGCCGCTGAGGCGCGCGATGACGTTCGCCAAAAAGCGGCCGAGGTCTTCCGCGTGTACAACGAAATTCTGCACAAGGCTGCGGCGCTGGATTTTGACGATTTACTGCTGCGTGCGGTGGAATTGCTGCGGGAACATGCGGATGTGCGCGCGGCGTGGAATGCGCGGTTTCACTACTTGATGGTGGATGAATTTCAGGATACGAACCGGTCACAGGAAGAACTGGTGCGGCTGCTGGCGGGGACGCGGAAAAATGTTTGCGTGGTGGGCGACGAGGACCAGAGCATTTATGCGTGGCGGGGGGCGCGCGCGGGAAATTTGAAGCGCTTTACTTCAGATTTTCCGGACGCGAAGCTGATACGGCTGGAGGAGAATTACCGTTCGACGCAGACGATTCTGGATGCGGCCGCGGCGGTGGTGAAAAACAATTCCGACCGGCTGGGGAAAACTCTGCAGGCGACTTTAGGAGCGGGGGCGCGCCTGAAATTTTTTGAGGCGCCGGATTCTTCCGCAGAGGCTGAGTTTATCTGCGGGGTTTTAGCGGGGCTGGTGCGGAACGACCCGGATGCGCGGATTGCGGTGCTGTATCGCACGGGCGCGCAATCGCGGTCTTTTGAAGAAGTCCTGCGGCGGCTGGGCATACGCTATCGCGTGGTGGGTGGATTTAGTTTTTACGAACGCGCAGAAGTGCGCAACGCTCTGGCCTACGTGCGATTGATATTTCATCCGGAGGACGATGTGGCTTTATTGCGCGTGCTGAACGTGCCGCCGCGGGGGATTGGGGCGGTGACTGTGGCTGCGCTGGAAGCGCGGGCGAAGGAAACTTCGAAATCGCTTTGGGCGGTGATTTCGAGTGGCGAGTTTTTGACGGGGAAGAAATTCAGCGGGGCGTTGCGATCATTTTGCAAATTGATTGAGGATTTGCAGAAGGATTGCCAGGAGATGCAGCCGACGCAGCTGATCGAGCGGGTATTGGGGAGCACCGGGTATCTGGATTGGGTGGAGCAGCAGGACAATCTGGAGCATACTTCGCGGGCGGAAAATCTGCGCGAGTTGGCGAATGCGATGGCGGAGGCTACCGAACAGGGGCAGACGCTGGAAGATGTGTTGGACCAGGCGGCGCTGGCGAGCGATTCGGATCAGTACGACGATACGATTCCAGTTTCGCTGATGACTTTGCACAGCGCGAAGGGATTGGAATTTGATGCGGTGTTTTTGGCGGGATTGGAAGAGGGCCTTTTGCCACACGGTCGCTCGCTCGGTAGCAACGCCGAGGTGGAAGAGGAGCGGCGGCTTTTTTACGTGGGGATGACGCGCGCGAAGCAGTCTTTGGTACTTTCGCGGGCAGTTTACCGCCGCACATATGGCGAAGAACGCTTGCGCGCGGCGTTGCCCTCGCGTTTTCTGGCGGAAATTCCTGGAGAGCTGATCGAGGCGGCGCTCGGTTCGCAGTCGGAACCGGGTGAAACGCGGCGTTACGAGCCTGATCCCGATTTTTCGGAGAATTATGTTTACCGGCAGAAGACGCGCACGCCTTATGGTGCCGCATCGCGCGGTGCGCGGCGTGCGTCGAAGGATCCGTTGATAGGGACGCGCGTGCGACACGCGAAGTATGGCATTGGGACGATCATCGAAGTTGAAGGCGAAGGCGAAGACCGCAAGCTGACCGTCAGTTTCCAGGACCACGGGGCCAAAAAACTCATCGAGCGCTATGCCAATTTGCAGTTGGCGTGAGGCGCGGTTTCACGAAACGCCCATCCGCAGCACGAACGCGCTAGGACGAACGCACTCTGCTGTAGGATGATGTCGCTGGCGCGGCGGATCACGGCCGGGTGCGGCGGCGCGCAGGGTTGCACCCCGACCATTCGCAGGGTAAAGTTTCTCGCTCTCTGACGGGGAAGGTGACGATTGGGCGCACAGCTTTTCCGCAAGAAGAACATTGATCAACTGATCTCCGATTCGGAGCTGCCTGAACATCGGCTTAAGAAATCGCTTGGGTGGTTGAGCCTGACGTCGCTGGGGATCGGAGCGGTGATCGGCTCGGGAATTTTTACCATCATCGGCACCGCGATCGCTGGGCAAAAACTGCAATTTAAGTCCGTACTGAACGCGCCGCTGCTGGAATATCTGATTTATCACTCGGCGTCGTTCGGGCGGCCGGGCGCGGGACCTGCGATCGCGTTGTCATTTGTGCTGGTGGGAGTGGTGTGCGCTTTCGCGGCGCTTTGTTACGCGGAGCTGGCGGCGATGATTCCGATCGCGGGCAGCGCTTACACTTACACGTACGCGACGATGGGCGAGCTGATCGCGTGGATTATCGGCTGGGATTTGATTCTGGAATACGCGGTTTCGAATATGGCTGTGAGCGTGGGATTTTCCGCGCACGTGGTGAATCTGCTGGATTGGTTTGGAGTGCATCCCAGCTTGCGGTGGATCACGCCGGCTTATTTGCCCGCGGGCCTTGCGGATCTGCAGGGAAATACCTTGTACGATCCGGGCTGGCATTTCGGATTCAATTGGCCGGCGTTCATTATTGTGATGCTACTGACGGTGATTCTGGTACGCGGGATTCGCGAATCAGCAAACGCCAACAATATCATGGTGCTGCTGAAAATCAGCGCGATCATGGTGTTCGTGATTTTCGCTTCGCGTCACGTGCATCCGGCCAATTGGCATCCTTTCGCGCCCAATGGCTGGCCCGGCATTCTGACGGGCGGCTCGATTATTTTTTTCACGTACATCGGATTCGATTCGGTTTCTACGGCCGCGGAAGAGTGCAAAGATCCCAAACGTGATTTACCGATCGGAATTATCGCGACGCTGGTGATCTGCACGATTCTGTATATCGCGGTAGTGGTGGTGCTGACGGGCCTGGTGCCCTGGCAGACGCTGCTGGATGATGCGGCGCCGGTAGTGAACACCCTGAAGCGGCTGCATTTTGGAAATATTCAACTGATCGTGCTGCTAGGCGCGCTGACCGGAATGATTTCTTCGCTGCTCGTATTTCAACTGGGGCAGGCGCGGGTGTGGTTCGCGATGTCGCGCGACGGCTTGCTGCCCGGCGTTTTCAGCCACGTGCACAAGATTTTTCGCACGCCCGATTTTTCGACGATCGTGGCGGGATTTTTGGTAGGGATTCCGGCTGGGCTGCTGGATATCGGAACTTTGGCGGACCTTTCGAATATCGGGACACTATTCGCGTTCGCACTGGTCGCGGGCGGCGTGCTGATTCTGCGTTATAAGCAGCCGGACCGTCCGCGCCCGTTTCGCGCACCCGGTGGAATTTTGGCGCCGGTGGTCACCATTCTCACTTGCCTGCTTTTGATGGCGGGGCTGCCAATTACCAATTGGATTCGTTTCTTCGTGTGGCTTCTGATCGGATTGGTCCTTTATTATTTTTACGGGCGCCGCCACAGCCAGCTTTCGGATGCGAATATCAAAGCGGATGCCGAGAAGGATAAACTGCGGTAATGCGCCGTTCGCTGCAACGCGCGGTGATTTTGTCAGCGGGGATTTTGGTTCTCGGCTTGGGGCCGTTGTTTGGCTGGGGCGAAACGGCCGACCGGCTGGTGACGAATCGCGCGGTGGATACCTTGCCACAGGAGATGCAGCCGTTTTTTTACGCGAACCGGCAATTTCTGGTGGAACACGTAGGGCCGGCTGACGAAACGGATCCGAAGACCGGGACGGCCCGCCACACGGATTTCATTCAGCTGGATCACTACGGGCCGTTTCCCTTCTCCGCTTTGCCGCGCGATTACAATGCGGCGAGCACGAAATTCAACCGGCGCGTGCTGGAACAATACGGAATTCTGCCGTGGGAAATCGGTTTCTACAGCAAGAAGCTTACGGACGCGTTTCGAGATCACGATTGGAAGCAGGTGCGCACCTCGGCCGCGATTTTGGCGCATTACGTGAACGCGGCGCATGATCCTTTCAACACCACGATCAATATGGAAGGAAAACTGTCGGCGCAGCCGGGGGTTAACGAGCGCTTCTCGAGCGGACTGGTGGATCGCTATCAGTTATTTTTCTTCGTGCAGCCAAATGAGGCCGTCTTTATCCACGATCCCACCGATCACGCGTTTGAACTGTGCCTCACCGCTCATTCCTGGCTGGAAAATGTATTGTTGGCCGACCGGCGCGCGCACGAAGGTTTCTCCAGTTACTCGCAAGAGTATTACGACAAGTTCTATTCTCTGGCCGGGGCAATTCTCGTGCGGCAGCTTTCGGATGCTTCCACGGACGTAGGCTCGTATTGGTTGACAGCCTGGATCAACGCGGGACGGCCGCAATTGCCGCAGCAATAAAATGAATCCGCAAACACAAACCGTGCGGCCACCCATGGCCATTGACGCGCTGCCGAAGGCGGAACTGCATTTGCATCTGGAAGGATCGATCCGGCCGGATACGGCTTTAAAACTGGCGGCGCGGCATGGCGTCACATTGACGCCGGAGGAAGTAGCGGCGCGCTACAATTTTTCCAATTTCAACGGATTTTTGGAAACCTTCAAGTGGGTTACCTCTTATCTACGCACGCCGGATGACTACGCGCTGATCACGCGGCAGTTGTGCGAAGAGCTCGTGCGGCAGCACGTCGTGTACGCGGAATTTACGATTTCTGCGGGCGTGATTTTGCGGCGGATGCAGAACCTTGAAGCGACCGTTGCGGCGATTCGCGATGCGGCGCAGTCGGTGCCGTTTGCGCGCTTGCGCACGGCGTTCATCCTGGATGCGGCGCGGCAATTCGGGCCTGATCCGGCGAAGGAAGTGGCGCGCTGGGCGGCGAAGCTGCAGAAATTGGGCGTGGTGTCGTTTGGAATGGGCGGCGACGAGCTGGCATATCCCACCGTTAATTTTCGGCCGGCATTTGATCTGGCGCGGCAGGACGGGCTGCACATTGTGTGCCACGCGGGCGAGATTGGCGGGCCGGATTCGGTCCGTGAAGCGATTGAATTGCTGGGAGCGGAGCGAATCGGACACGGAATCGCGGTGATGCGCGACGCGGCGTTTGCGGATACGCTGGCGATGCGGCGGGTGGTGCTGGAAGTTTGTCCGACGAGCAATATGTGCACCGGAGCGCTGGCGCGGCAAGTAGGGAAAGTGGAGGTTACGCTGAGCGATCATCCCTTGCCGGATTTTGTGAAGCGTGGGATCGCGGTGACGCTTGGGACGGACGATCCGGGCATGTTTCACACCGATTTGCTGACGGAATATTCGAAAGTGGCGGGGCTGGGCGTTTCCACGCCAAACCTGGTCAAGCTGATGGAGCAGGGTTTTCATTCGGCATTTTTGCCGCCGGATGAGAAGCGAAAATATCTGGTGGATTTTCGTGCGGCGGCGGATTCGGCGGGGCTGTTATAATCTTGGCGATGAAAGCACACGTCTGGGTGATGCTGAAAACCACGGTTCTGGACCCGCAGGGTCAAACCATTCAACGAGCGCTCGGGTCGTTGGGATACTCCGCGGTGAAAGATGTGCGGCAGGGGAAATTTTTCGTGCTGGCGCTGGATGGGATGAGCCGCGAGGAAGCCAAGGCGCAGGTGGAACGGATTGCGAAGGATGTGCTGACGAATCCTGTGATTGAAGAATTCCGCTTCGAGATTCTGGAGTAAAGATTATTTTCCGCGCCGTGACTCTTCTTTCGACGTAACGCTCCCCGCACGTTCTGACGCGACGCCGTTGTCTGGTTCGAGCGATGTGCTAACCTAATTGCTGGCGCGGCCTTCCTTTCGTTCGGTCGCAGAGCAGCTTCCAGGAGCAAATTCCCGTGTGCGGAATTGTCGGTTACATTGGCACGAAACCCGTCGTGCCGCTGATTCTGGATGGGCTGAAGCGTCTGGAATATCGCGGCTACGATTCGGCCGGGATCGCAGTGGTGCAGAAGAACGGCAAGCTGGAAATTCGGCGCGCGCCAGGAAAGCTGCACAATCTGGAAGAATCCATCCGCGCGACGCCGTTGGAAGGCGTGTACGGGATTGGGCACACACGCTGGGCCACGCACGGGCGTCCTACGGAAGAGAATGCGCACCCGCATCGCGATTGCAGCGGTGAGATTGTGGTGGTGCACAATGGCATCATCGAAAATTATCTGGAGCTGAAGCACCAGCTAATTGCCGAAGGACACAAATTCGTTACCGAGACCGATACCGAAATTATCGCGCACTTGATCGAGAAATATTCCGACGGCGCGACGCTGGAAGCGGCGGTGCTGAAGTCAGTGAAAGTGATGACGGGCGCGTTTGCGCTGGTGGCGCTTTCAACGCGCGATCCTTTGAAGATCGTGGCCGCCCGGCTGGGTCCGCCAATCGTGATTGGACTGGGTGAGAAGGAATTTTTCGTGGCCAGCGACATTCCGGCAATTTTGCAACATACACGGAGCGTTTTCTTTTTGGGCGATGGCGAACTGGCGGTGCTGACGCCACAGGGCGTGAGCGTGATGGATTTTCAGGGACATCCGGTCGAACGAATGCCGCAGCATGTGACCTGGGACCCGATCATGGCGGAGAAGGGCGGGTTCAAACATTTCATGCAGAAGGAAATCTTTGAGCAGCCGCGCGCGGTGCGCGACACGCTGCTGGGAAGAATTTCGCAGGACACCGGAAAAGTGTTTTTGGACCAGATGGACATCAGCGAAGAGGAATTCCGGACTTTCGAAGGCGTGAAGATTATCGCGTGCGGAACGAGCTGGCACGCGGCGTTGGCCGGGAAATTCATGATCGAGCGGCTGGCGCAGCTGCCGGTGGAGGTGGATTACGGCAGCGAGTTCCGTTATCGCGATCCGATCGTGAATAAGCATCATCTGGTGATCGCCATCAGCCAGTCGGGCGAGACGGCAGATACTTTGGCGGCGCTACGGGAATCGCGGCAGAAGGGCGCGAAGATTCTAGGAATTTGCAATGTGGTCGGTTCGATGCTGACGCGCGAGGCGAATGGGACGATCTATACACACGCAGGACCGGAAATTGGCGTCGCGTCCACCAAAGCGTTTACGGGGCAGTTGACGGCGTTGATGCTTACCGCGCTCTATCTGGCACAGGTGCGCGGCAAACAGACTCCGGCGGCGGCGAGAACTTTGATGCAGGAGCTGACTCGGATCCCGCACAAAATTGAAACGATCTTGCAGCACGACGCGGAGTTGGAAGAGCTGGGGCGGCTCTTATTCCGCCATACTGATTTTCTGTATCTCGGACGCGGCATCCATTACCCAATTGCTTTGGAAGGCGCGCTGAAGCTGAAGGAAATTTCTTATATTCACGCGGAGGGATATCCGGCGGGAGAGATGAAGCACGGGCCGAACGCGTTGATTGACGAGAATTTGCCGGTGGTGGTGATCGCGACGCGCGACGAATCCGATCCGGCTTCGATGATGCGTTACGAGAAGACGGTTTCGAACATGCAGGAAGTGAAGGCGCGCGACGGAATCGTGATCGCAGTGGTGACCGAGGGCGACCGACAGGCGCGAGAGATCGCGAATCATGTGGTGGAAGTGCCTGCGGCGCCGGAGTTGCTGGCGCCGATTCTGGAGATTGTGCCGCTGCAGCTGCTTGGCGTATCACATTGCGGTGCGGCGAGGTTGCGATGTGGATCAGCCGCGCAACCTGGCGAAATCGGTCACTGTTGAATAGCGGAACGGCACGCCAAGTCTTCTGTTTCTTTTCGCCGCACGCAATTCGCGGGTTCCCCTTACGGTTTCTGTGTTCTAGAATTACAGGATGATGCGCTACCACATCTTCCACAAAGTCTTCATCGCTCCTTTTCGCGTGTCTATTGCTCGGCACGATATTCACGCCGCTGTCCGCGTCGCGAATTCAGGCCCCTCCACAAAACGCGCGCCCGGGAACGGCGCGGCTCGATTCTGTGCTGGTGGCGGGCTCGATGCGATTTACATCGGAGCAGATCGCGGCGGCAATCGGCTTGCATCCCGGCGAAACGGTGGGCCGCGAAGAGCTGCAAAGCGCCGCGGACAAGCTGGCCGCGCTGGGACTGTTCAGCAATATCCAATACAAATTTGCGACGGTGCTGGGCGGCGTCAAAGTCACCTACCAGGTTTCGGACGTGCCGGCACTGCCGGTGGCGTTTGATAATTTTCCGTGGTTCAGCGACGAGGAATTGACCGCGGGGCTGAAGGCATCGGGAATTCTGTTCGATGGCGGCGCGCCATCGAAAGGCACGGTGCTGGACGCGATTTCCGAAGCGCTGGAAAAACTGCTGGATGCGCGCAACGTGCATGCGCGCGTGTCGCACGAATTGATCGCGCATCCTTTTAACAATCAGAGTGTGCAGGAATTTCGCGTGGAAGACGCGAACCTGACGATTCAGAAGGTGGATTTTTCGGATCCGGTGGCGCAAAACGACCGCGTGGTGCAGGAGCGCCTTCCCGATCTGATCGGCAAGCCCTATTCACGGAGCCGGGTGGAACTTTTCGAATACGAGCAGGTACGCCCCGCGTATCTGTCGCGCGCGTATTTAAAAGTGCAGTTCGGGCAGCCTGTGGCGCAGTTCGCAGCAAGTCCCGCGAATCCGCTTTCCGGGCAGATGATCGTTTCGGCGCCGATCACCGCAGGCGCGCAGTATGGCTGGGCCGGCGTGGAGTGGAAGGGGAACGAATCAATCACGGCGCAGGACCTGAATAAATTTTCGGCGCTGCTGCCGGGCGACCCCGCCGACGGAAATAAAATCCAATCGCTGTGGGAGACGGCGCGGGCGGCGTACGCGCAACTGGGTTTTCTGGACGCGACGTTGAATCCCGTGCCGAAGTTTGACGAACCGGCGAAGCGCGTCGAGTATGTCGTGGGCGTGACCGAAGGCGCGCAGTATCGCATGGGAAAACTTGTGCTCACGGGCCTCTCGATTGAGGGTGAGCGGCGGCTGAAGAAAGCGTGGAGCATCGCGCCGGGCGCGGTTTTTGATAAAAGCGTGTACGACGATTTCGTGAACACAGGGATTAAGGCCGCGTTCGTGGGGTTGCCGGTGCATTACGACAAGATTGGCAAGTTTCTGCAGCTTGATCCGCAGAGCGCCCGAGTAGATGTGCTGCTGGATTTTCAGTAGGCGGATTTCAGTTATACTGGCTCGTCCATGAGCAGCAATTCACGATTGCCGATTGTTACTTCAGGCGCGGCCGCCGCAACTGCTGCGTTTGCGGCGGTGGATTCCGCGCAGCCTCTCGCCAAGCAGGAAAAATTATTTGCGTCGCTGCGACAGCTGGAATCAGTGCTGGTGGCATTTTCCGGCGGAGCCGATTCCGCTTATCTCGCGTGGGCGGCGCATCAGGCTTTAGGCGAGCGCGCGCTGGCGATTACCGCGCTGTCTGCAAGTTTTTCGCGGCATGATCGCGAGCAGGCTGAGACTTTTATTGTCACCACCAGATTGCGCCACGAGTTCATCGAAACAGACGAGCTTGCGAATCCGCTGTACGTCGCGAATAACGCCGATCGCTGCTATCACTGCAAGGATGAGCTGTTTGGCCGGATGGACGAGCTGGCGCGGACGCGCGGGTTTGCGGCAATCGCTTACGGAATCAATGCGGATGATACGCGCGATTTCCGCCCGGGCCATCGCGCCGCGCACGAGCATCACGTGCTGGCGCCGCTGCTGAATGCTGAACTGTGCAAGGATGAGATACGGTTTCTTTCGCAGCGGGCGGGGTTGACTACGTGGAATCGCCCTGCGTCCGCGTGCCTTTCGTCGCGCGTGCCTTACGGCACCGCTGTGACCCCAGAGTTGCTGGAAAAAATAGATCGAGCCGAAGCGGTCCTGCGCGCTCTGGAATTTCGGCAATTTCGTGTGCGGGCGCATGGGGAGCTGGCGCGGATTGAGATTGCGCCGGAGGAATTGGCGCGGGGATTTGAGCCGGAGATTTCGCGCAAGATTTCCGAGGGCGTGAAGAGTGCCGGGTTTTCCTTTGTGACTTTGGATTTAGAAGGCTACCGGCAGGGTTCGCTCAATTCCCTCCTCAAGATCAAGTGACGGCTCTATTAGAGCCGTCGTCCGCGCGGGAACTTCCGGTTGCGCTTTCTCGTATATCTCTGGTAGGAAGGGTGGCCGGGCGCTGGCGTTGAGCGCGCCCGCAAAGTCTGCCCCTAAACGGCGAACACACACGATGAAGCGCTCACACAAACTCGACAGAATTGCAGCAGCGGCACGCGCGGGCTTGCTTGTGACCGCTTGCGCCACTTTGCTCCTGGCGGGGCTCCTGGCGGGATGCACGACAGAGCCGAGCGCCGAAGGAACGTTTGACAAAACGTTCACGGTGAATGGCCCGGTGCGCATTGAACTCAGCAATGGCAGCGGCGATTCGCATGTAAGAACGGGAGCTCCAGGCGAAGTACGCGTGCACGGGGACATCGAGGCGCGCGGGTGGTCTGAGAAAGGCAGCCAGGAACGCGTGCACGAGCTCGAAGCGAATCCTCCGGTGTCGCAGGAGGGCAACCTGATCCGCATTGGCGGCTCGGGCTCGCGCAGCAGCAACGGCGCGTCCATTGACTATACGATCGTGGTGCCCGCCGATGCCGAAATTCACTCGGCCACCGGTTCTGGCGACGTGGAGGTGGACGGGATCAAAGGCCCGGCGAATTTCACTTCTGGTTCCGGAGCAATCACTGCTGCGAATATTTCAGGTGACGTGCAGGCGTTGACCGGCAGCGGCGAGGTACATCTGACGCAAGTGCAAGGGCAGGTGCAAGCGACGACGGGTTCCGGCGATATTACGCTCGGCGATGTCCACAACCAAGTTCGGCTGCACAGCGGCTCGGGCGATATGGAGATTAACAATCCCGCCGACGCCGTGGAAGCCAGCACGGGAAGCGGAGACATTACGATCAAGGGCGCGTCAGCGGATATTCGCTTGCGCACCGCTTCGGGCGATGTGGTGATCGAGGGGAATCCCGCCGGTTCGAATTACTGGGATATTCACACCAGTTCGGGAGACGTGGTGCTGCAGGTTTCGCCCGCTGCGAGCTTTCGCTTGATGGCGCGTTCGAATTCGGGCGACATTGACGCGGCGATCCCGATCGTAATGGAAGGCACCACGCAGAAACACGAACTGCGCGCGCGCCTGGGCGATGGGAAGGCGCGCGTGGAAGTGCAGACTTCTTCAGGGAGCGTTTCTCTCAAGTAAAGCATGCAGGTAATTCCCCGCGCGCATGTCAGCTTTCGCGCTAGAATTGCGTTTTGAGCGCAGCGACTGCGATAGTTCTGAGAGGGTTTAGTTGTCATTACCTATCGTCCGCGAAAACCTGGTTGCGATCCGCCGACGATTCTTGCTGCTGTTAATTTCCGGGATATTTTTCGCAGGGGCATGGTGTGTGCGCGCGCAAAATGCTTCCCTGCCGGCTGGTGGGGCAAAAACGCCATCTGACGCAGTTTCGAAGAAAGACGCGGACCCCGAAATGGAATTGCAGAAAGCGATTGCGGATGCGGGGAACGATCGCGGCGCGCTGGTGCGAAATCTGGAGCGTTATCTGCAGCGTTTCCCGGACGCGCCGAGAAAATCGGGCGTGTATCGCGCGCTGGTGGAGGCCTGCGAGCAGCTGCAGGACGACGCTTGCGCACTGAAATATTCCGAACAGTTGATCGCGCTGCGTCCGGACGATTCTGAAATCATGATGCTGGCCGTGGGCCTACTGCAGAAGCAAGGGGATGATGCCAGCCTGACGCGCGCCTCCGGATACGTGAGCCGTGTACTGGATCGCATTGATAAAACCACGGCGGCGGAAAAACCTCCCGCGCGTTTCACTGGCTGAATGGCAGCAGAATCACGACGAACTGCGCGCGGCGCTCTACAATCTGCGCGGGCAGATTGAAAAAGCGCAACATGATGATGCGGCTGCGGAGAAAGATCTGCGGATGAGCTATGCGGTGCAACGGAATGCTGTTGCCGCGGAACAGCTGGGGGAGATCGCGGAAATGCGGCGGGACTACGCGACCGCGGCGCAGGAATATTTGCTGGCGTTTGTGCTGCCGGAGGACGGTGCGGTGGGAAAAGTGAACCGTCGCGAAGTGCGGAAGCGTTTGGGGAATGTGTGGCGGCAGCTGCACGGGAGCGAGGAGGGGCTGGGCGCGGCAGTGCTGGCGGAATACGATTTGCTGGGCGCGGTTCCGGCTGCCGTAGCGGGTGGTTCCGCGACGGGGAACAAAAATGCTAAGGACGTTTACGCGTTTGTGCTGCGTAAATTGGATGGGAGCGCCGTGCCGCTGGCGGCTGTGCGAGGGAAGGTGCTGGTGCTGAGTTTTTGGGCTACTTGGTGCGGACCTTGCCGCGAATTGGAACCGCAGTTCGTGCAGGTGGCAAAGAGTTACGCGGGAAATGGCGATATTGTTTTTTATGCCGTGAATACGGATGAAGATGAATCCTTGGTGGCGCCTTTTCTGAGCCATGAGAAGTGGGATGTGCCGGTGGTATATGCGGATGGGTTGGATTCGTTTGTGAAGGTGGAGTCTTTGCCGACGGTTTTGATTTTGGATCGCAGCGGGAAGATCACTTACCGGATTAATGGATATCCGCCGGAGGGATTTGCTGAGAATCTTACGAATGCGATTCAGGCGGCTGTTGGGGCTGGCGCACCGCCGGCTGCGAACTAATTCCCCGCTGCTTTCTTGCCTGCTGCATCGCGAGCGGAGACGATCGTGCCTACATGAATTGCCACGGTGTCTTCCACGCGGCGCGCGTAGCCTCCTGCCAGCGTGATCACGAGCGGACATTTATTTTTGCACGCGTAATCCATTACCAGTGCGTCGCGGCGGGCCAGGCCTCGCATTGTGAGCGCCAGGCCGCCGAGTTGGTCTTCGCGATACGGGTCGGCTCCGGCAACGTAGAAAATAATTTGCGGCGAGAAATCGGAAAATGCTCTGCGCAAATGCTCGTCCAGGATTATCAGATAGTCCTCGTCGCCAACGCCGTCTGGCAGGTTGATGTCCATGGTAGATGGCGGCTTGACGAACGGATAGTTGTGCAGCTGGTGGATTGAAAGCGTGAAGACTTTTTTGTCGGCGGCGAAAATTGCGGCGGTACCGTTACCGTGGTGCACGTCGGTATCTATGACCATGGCCCGTTCAATCGCTTTGTCGGATTGCAGGCGGCGGATGGCGATGGCGACGTCGTGGATTACACAGAAGCCTTCACCGTGATCGGGGCAGGCATGGTGGAAGCCGCCTCCGATATTCGCGGACCAGCCGTCTTGCAGAGCTTTTTGTCCGGCGAGAATCGAGCCGCCTGCCGCTAGCCAGCAGGCTTCGATCAATTCCTCCGAATACGGGATCTCGAGTTGCAGGATTTCTGCATAGGAAAGCGAGCCGGTTTTCAGCTTTCGAACGTACTCGGGTGTGTGGACGCGCAGGACGTCTTCGTCTTTCGCTGGTTGCGGGGAAAGAAAGTCGCTGCTTTCCGCGATTCCACCGTGCAACAGGCGCTCATACACCAGGCGATATTTCTGCGAAGGGAAGACGTGGTCGCCCAGATTCAGATCGTAGCGGTGATCGTAGATTAGTTTGAATGGGAGCACGATGCTGCCAGCGTACCGCGATGTTTTTCTGGGCGCAAATTACGCTTGGGAACAATTTGCGACGTCATCGCGGGTTGCGGTTTACCAGGCGCGGGCGGCTGTGGTAGAGTTTTCGGCGATGCGCCGGGTGCAAGCCATTCTCGTCATTGTCGCGCTGCTGGCGACGCCGCTGGCTTTGCTGGCGCGCGCCGTTGATCCGGGCATGCCGGATTGTGATGGCATGTGCTGCTTGCCACACGGTTCGCATCATCATGCGCCGGCACGGAATAGTTCGCCGCAGCCTTCGAACGGCGACATGGCGTGCCATCATGGCGCTGCGGGGCACTTGATGGATTGCAGCATGAAATCCGATGGACAGCGCATGGATTACGGGCTGAGCGCTCCTTTTCCGCCTGCTCAGACGTCTGCGCTCGCATTTATTGATCGGCCCAAAGTATCGCGTTTCTCCAATTCGCAGTTCCCTGCTGACGATTTGTCCGCGGGGTTCCTCGCTGGTCCTTTTCAACCACCGCGCAGTTAGCCTCGTCCCCTAGAGCTGAAAAAATAAAAATTCAGGACGGAGGCTTTGTGCGCAAGCTCGCACTGGGTGTGTCAATTGCAGTGTTTTTACTTTGTGGTTCGCTCGTGCGCGCCACTATTTTCGGAAAAATTCAAGGAATTGTGCACGACCCGCAGCACCGGCCGGTGTCTGGCGCAGCGGTGAAGTTGCAGGCGATCACTTCAGATTGGACGCAAACGACGCAGACGGACGATAACGGCGAGTTTTCGTTCACGTCGGTGCCGGTGGGCGATTACAAAATCACCGTTACGCAGGCAAAATTCCAGACCGCCGAGCAGAACGTTACCGTCCTCTCCGGCTCAACGCCGATCTTGCACTTTCAACTCGCCATCGCATCGCTGAATCAGACGGCCGTGGTGGTGGGCCAAGCACCCGATGTTGCCAACGTGGACTCGGTAACGCCAACCACACTGATTGCTCGGCAGGACATCGCCCAAACTCCCGGCGCCGACCGCACCAACAGCATGGCCATGATCACCGACTACGTTCCCGCTGCCTACATGACGCATGACATGTTGCACATGCGCGGTGGACACCAGGTGGAATGGCTGATTGACGGCGTCACCATTCCCAACACGAACATCGCCACAAATCTGGGCCCGGCAATTGATCCGAAGGACATTGACTATCTGGAGGTGCAACGAGGCAGCTATGAAGCGGACTACGGAGACCGCACTTACGGAATCTTTAATATCGTCCCCCGCAGCGGCTTCGAGCGGAACAATGAGGGGGAATTGGTAGTGAGTTTCGGCAACTGGTTTCAAACGAACGATCAGCTGAATTTCGGAGGGCATACGGAGCGCTTCGCTTACTACGTGAGCCTAAACGCGAATCGCAGCAACTACGGTCTGCAAACTCCGATCGGGCAAGTTTTTCACGACGCGCAAAACGGTTACGGCGGATTTGCGACCTTGATATTCAATCCCAATTCCAGCAATCAATATCGCGTGGTGGCGTCGCTGCGCCAGGATTATTACCAGATTCCCTACGATCCGGATCCCAATTCGGCGGGCAATATGGCTTATCCCAGCTACGGGCTGCGCGATAGTGAAAGCGAGCCCGACGGCTACGTCGCGTTCACCTGGGTACACACGTTTAATCCGAATCTCCTCCTAAACGTTTCTCCCTTCTACCACTACAACCAGGCCAGCTATAACGCCTCTCCAAACGACGTGCCGGTGATCACCGACGTGAACCAGACGTCGAATTATGGCGGTCTGCAAGCGTCTCTGAACGCCCATTTTTGGAAGAATGATCTGCAGGTTGGAACGTACGGTTTCGGCCAGCATCAGAGCGAATACTTCAATAACGTCTTCAACCCTTGCGTGAGCCCTTGCGAGAATTTCGGGCCCTCTACAGCTGCCATTACTGGCGGCCTGGAGGAAATATATGTCAGCGACAAATTCAAGCCAACGTCGTGGTTGACGCTGATCGCCGGCTTCCGCCAGTCGCACTTTTCTGGGGACTTGGTGGAGAACGCGGTGGACCCCCGCGTGGGAATCGCTGTGCAGATCCCGAAGTTGAACTGGGTGTTTCGCGCTTTTTGGGGCCGCTATTATCAGGCTCCGCCGCTTTTGACCGCTACCGGCCCGCTGCTCGATTTGGCGAACAGCCAGAATGTCGCCTTTGCGCCTCTGCCGGGCGAGCGGGATCAAGAGTATCAATTCGGCGTTACGATTCCCTATCGCGGCTGGGCTCTGGACGCGGATCATTTCCAGACAACCGCGCAGAATTGGCTGGATCATAGCAATATCGGCGAATCCAACCTCTTCTGGCCGATTACGTGGGCTAACGCCCTGATACAAACCTGGGAACTCACACTGCGGTCTCCTCGCCTGTGGCGCTTCGGCCAATTTCATCTAGCGTATGCGAATCAAATCGCGCAGGCTAGCGGACCCATCACCGGAGGCCTGATCTGCCCTCCGCCAGTGAATTCGATGACGTGTCCGCTGTATGTACCGCCGGGCTTGTCGCCGGTGGATCACGACCAACGCAACACGTTAAACGTGGGATTCAACGCAACGCTTCCGTGGCAGTCGTTTGCTTCGGCGAACGTGTATTACGGCTCTGGGTTCACCAACGGCGACCCGGAACCGGGTACGCCGTATCCCAATAACTACCTGCCCGCGCACACCAACGTTGACATTTCGCTGGGCAAATCCTTCGGCGAGAAATACACCGTGGGGTTCACCGCGCTCAACGTAGGAAATCGCCGCGTGCTGCTAGACAACAGCCTGACGTTCGGCGGTTTTCACTTCAACGATCCGCGGGAGATCTACGTCGAATTCAAATGGAGGTTCCACTACTGAGGAAAAATATCAACAACTTGGTTATCATCGAGGGCGGACCGCGCGGATCGGCGGCACGAGGAATATGGTGAAAGCATTTTGCAGACGATTATTGTTGCTGCTGGCGATTCCGCTGATCGTGGTGATCGTAGGAATTGTTTGGTTGTGCGCGACGGGATTGAGCGCTCGCGAGGCTCCCGGCAAGCTGGAGACTCGGCTGGCGATTACCCTGCAACGCTTGGCGATCCCGCGCAGCGCCCGCGAGCTTAACAATCCGATGCAAGCTACGCCGGAGCTGCTGATGGAAGCGCGGCGGCATTTCGCGGACCATTGCGCGAGTTGCCATGGGAATGATGGCAGCGGGGCGACGGAGATGGGGCAGAAGCTTTATCCGCGGGTTCCGGATATGCGGTTGCCGCAAACGCAGAATCTTTCGGATGGGGAGATTTACTACATTATTGAGAATGGCGTGCGTTTTACTGGAATGCCGGCTTGGGGCACGGGCGGCACGAATGATCATGATACGTGGCATCTGGTTTTGTTCATTCGTCATCTGCCCAAAATGACTGACGAGGATATGCAGGATATGAAGGAGCACAATCCGCTCAGTCCGGAGGAGATGAAGGAAGAAGAAATGGAAAATGAGTTTTTGAGCGCGCCGTCTGATGCACATGGGCGGTCGAATCCACATTTACATTAGAGGAGGTATCACGATGCGAAAAATTGGTTCCCTGATGCTGCTATTCTTGGCGTTTTCGGTGATGAGTTTGACTACGCTGGCGCACGGAACGGACAAACACGTCCTCGGTACCGTGACGAAAATCAGTGACAGCGAAATCACCGTGCAGGCGCAGGACGGTTCGTTGCAGGTGGTGAAGATTGCGCCGGATACTTCGTTCGTGAAGAGCGGAGCGAGCGCAACACTTAAGGATTTAAAAGTGGGCGATCGCGTGGTGATTCATGCGAAGCCGGTGGGAAGCGATCTGATTGCGCACGAAGTGCGTTTTGGGAAGCCGCCCGCGCAAGCGCCTGCTGGTGCTCCTGCCGCGAAGCCCGAGTGAGTTGCGAGATTAGTTTTCGCGGTCGAGAATGAAATCGGGGACGGCCAGGAGAGCGCGGCGGTATTCCGTGTCTGGCAAAACTTCCAGGCTGGCTTTGGAGCGTTTGACGTATTCTTTCGCGAGCTGCGTGGCGCGTTCGAGCGCGCCGGTTTCACGGACGAGCCTGGCAATTTGATCGGCGCGGACGCTGCGGAAATCACGCTCTTCGAGAACTTTTTCCACCAAGCAGCGGCCCTCGCTGTTTGCGTGCGCTTGGCCGTTGCCGTCAGATGCTATGGCGCGCGCCTGCGCTTCCAGCGCGAAAATCAGCGGCAGCGTGACTTTGCCTTCCTTCAGGTCGCTCAGCACCGGCTTGCCCAATTTTTCCGGCGACGCAGTGAAATCGAGCAAGTCATCAACCAATTGAAACGCGAGGCCGGCGTTGCGTCCGTAATCCGCGAGGCCGTCTTCGATTTCTTTCGGCTGTTTGCCGAGCACGGCGCCCAGGCGCGCGCATCCGCTGAAGAGACAGGCGGTCTTGCGATAGGCGAGTTCGGTGGCTTCGGCTTCGTTCAGATCAATTTGACCGAGACGGGTGAGTTGCAAGAGTTCGCCTTCGACCATGTTCTGCGTGAGGTCAATCAGAATATCGAGAACGGCAAAATTACGTTCGCGCAGGGCCATTTCGAAGGACTGCATGTAGAGCCAGTCGCCGGCCAGGACGCTCATGTGATTTCCCCAGCGGGCGTTGGCGCTGGGGCGGCCGCGACGGGTATTCGCGCCGTCAATCACATCA
The DNA here is from genome assembly GCA_963754275.1 of uncultured Acidobacteriota bacterium. GTDB lineage: Bacteria > Acidobacteriota > Terriglobia > Acidiferrales > UBA7541 > Palsa-295. The sequence continues at coordinate 12,872 of CAVWFO010000008.1, read as the reverse complement.
TCGTGGATCAGCGTGGCGCTGTGAATCATTTCGACCACGGCGCCGAGGCGAATGGCGCTTTCGCCGCGATATCCGGACGCGCCAGCGGCTAGGAGCAGAAGCGCGGGACGGAGGCGTTTGCCGCCGCCTTCGCGAAGATAGCTGGAAATTTCGCAGACGGGTTCGATGGCCGCGCTATTTTGCGCGGCGATTTCTTGTTCGACGAGCGCTAAATCGTCTCGTACGAGATCAAAAATACCTTTGGCAAGTTGGACAGCGAAAGCCATCCTTGAGGTTCACCTTGGCTGGGCTGGAATTGCCTGGCCGCCTAGCCGGAAAAATCGCCTAAAATTGGCCGCGGTCGCAGCGGCGACTTCATCGCGGGCCAAGTTTCTCACATTCGCGAGCGTCTGCGCTACCTCGACTACGTGGGCAGGCTCATTTCTCTTGCCGCGGCGGCCCTGGGGCGAAAGGAAAGGCGAATCTGTTTCGGTGAGGACTTGGTCGAGCGGGAGGTTTGCTGCTACGTCGCGAATCTGCTGCGATTTCGGATAGGTGATGTTGGCGGCGAAGGAAACCAGGAAGCCCATTTCCAGGCCGCGCTGGGCTTCGCGCAGCGTGCCGGTGAAGCAGTGGAAAATTCCGCCGAGGGCGGATGGAGCCCATTCTCTTTCGAGGATGGCGAGGCAGTCGTCCCACGCGTCGCGGCAGTGGATGATGATGGGGAGCTTCGCGGCGCGGGCTTGCTGGAGTTGGCGGCGAAATACTGGCTGTTGTGTTTCGGGAGGGGGTTCTTCGTAGTGATAGTCGAGGCCCATTTCGCCCCAGGCGATCACTTTGGGATTTTTCGCTAGGTCATCGAGCTGCGCGTAATTTGCTTCTTTCGCTTCAGCGGCGTGCTGCGGGTGGATGCCGATGGTGGCGTAGATCCAGTCGTAGTCTTTTGCTACTGCAATAGCGGCGTCGAGACGGTCTGGTCCGGAGCCGCCGCTGCCGATGGCTAATATGTTTTGCACGCCAGCGTCGCGGGCGCGCTCGAGCATTTCGGCGCGGTCGGCGTCGAAGTCTTCGGATTCGAGATGCGCGTGTGAGTCAATGATTTCCAACTTTTGCGCTGCTCCACTTTTGGTTTTGATTTAGCCCGCTCGGTTGAGTTCTACGGCCGAGGCTGTGCCGCACCTACGGCGCTCCGAACGCTCTTTGCGATTTTCCCCAGCCCTTCCGGGCTGGGCTAACTTATACCGCGCCTACGGCGCTGGTGCGTTGATTCTCATCGGAAGATAAGCCGGCGAGACGCCGGGGCCACCAGAATCGAACGGACGCACAGGAAGTCAACAGCGCCCCTTCCTTTGTTAGCTTCCGACTACAGCTTCGCTCACTTTACTTTCGCGCCCGCCGGAACGTCTTCGGCGAAGGTGCAGAGGACAGGCTTGCCATCCGGGCCTACGGACGCGGCTAGCAGCATGCCGTTGGATTCGAGGCCACGCATTTTTCTGGGGGCCAGGTTTGTGACGATCACGACTTTGCGGCCTACCAGGTCTTCCGGAGCGTAGGAGAGCGCTATGCCTGCCAGGACTTGGCGGACTTCGTCGCCGATGTCCACCAGGAGCTTTAGGAGCTTGTCGGCGCCTTGGATGCGCTCGGCGGATTTCACTATGCCGGCGCGCAGTTCGACTTTGGCGAAGTCTTCGATGCTGATTTTTGCCGACGCCGCTGGGGCTGCTGTCGCTCCTGTTACCGCGGCGATTATCGGTGCGGTTGGTGCAGAGTCAGCGCTGGGTGTGGGTTGCGCACTGCCCGGATTGCGAATTTCGTTTTCCATAGTTTCGATCCTCTCCAGTATTTCTTTTTTGTCTGCGCGCGGAAAAACACCTTCGGGCTTTCCGATTCGCGTTCCAGGCTTTAATGCGCCCCATTGCAAGTCATTGATGCTGACCTTTTCGATCTTTCCCGATTGGCCTAGCTGCTCCCATATTTTTTGCGTCGCGTCCGGAAGAACGGGATGCGCTAGAACCGCGGCAATGCGCAACGTCTCCGCGGCTTCGTAAAGAACGGCGCCGACAGCTGGAAGCTGCTGGCTATCGGCAGCAAGTTTCCACGGTTTCTCGGCCACAAGCATGAAGTCGACTAGGGAAACGAGCTGCCAAACTTCTTGTAACGACTCCGAAAAGCGGAAGCCGTCATAATGACGTTTTGCCGCGCCTATTATATGGATACGCATTTGCCTTTAAAGGCCTGGCAGCGACAGATTGCTCCGGGACCAACCCTCCGAAGTAATTTTCAATCATCGTAAGGACCCGGCTCGTCAGGTTGCCCAAACCATTCGCAAGATCGGCGTTGTAGCGGGTGATTAGGGCATCTTTGCTGAAATTTCCGTCCTGGCCGAAGACTACTTCACGCAATAGGTAGTAGCGCAGAGCGTCGTTGCCCAGAGCTCTTACGATCGGCTCCGCATAGGCTACGTTGCCTTTGGACTTGCTCATTTTTTCTTGTTCGAAGAGCAGCCAGCCGTGAGCCTGGATTCTTCCGGGCATGTATTCGGACAACTTTTTATCTGGAAACGCGGCCATGAGGAACGCGGGCCAGTAAACGGCGTGGAAGCGGATGATTTCCTTGCCGATCATGTGGACGTCAGCGGGCCAGAATTTCTTGAAGCGCTCGCTGTCTTTTTTGCTGTTGGGCTCGCCGTCCACGAAGCCGATGCCGCTCATGTAGCTGGTTAGCGCGTCGTACCAGACGTAGAAGACATGTTCGGGATCGCCGGGCCAGGGGATGCCCCACTTGATAGATTTCCGACTGATGGAGAGATCTTTCAGGCCGCTTTCAACGAAGCTTTTCACTTCGTTCAGGCGAAAATCAGGCTGGACAAAATCGGGCTGGTCTTTGTAGAGCTGCAGAAGTTTTTCCTGGTAGGCGGAGAGGCGAAAGAAATAATTTTCTTCGGAAATCAGTTCAGCGGGGCGGCCGCAGATCTGGCAGTCGGCTGGCTCCGGCGTGTCGCTGACGTAGAGGTTGTCGTAGATGCAGTAGCGGCCTTCGTATTTGCGTTTGAAGATGGCATCGGGCGAAACGCGCTGGGTGCGGCGGACGAGATTCTGCACGGCGACCGCGTGGCGCGGCTCGGTGGTGCGGACAAAATCGGTGTAGCTGATGCCTAGGAGCTTCCAGAGATCGCGGAAAATCTGCTGGTTACGATCGACCAAATCTGCGGGCGAGATGCCCAGTTTTTCGGCGGCGCGTTCGATGTTGACGCCGTGTTCGTCGGTGCCGGTGAGATAGGCGACGTCGAAGCCGCACATGCGTTTGTAGCGGGCGATCACGTCGCAGACGATGGTGGTGTAGGCGGAGCCTACGTGAGGGCGGGAATTCGCGTAATAGATGGGAGTGGTGAGGTAATACTTTTTCTTGGGATTATCCATGAACTATGCGGGCTTCCCGTCGGCGGTGGCAGCTTCGGTCTGCGCCTCGACCCGTTTCTGAAATTGAAACGATGCTGCCTCGAGCACGTGCTTCAGCGGAATGTTTTTCTGGGCCGCGATCCGCTGGCAATCTTCATACTCTGGCGTGGCATTGAGGACTGAACCGTTCATACGCGAAATTTTCATGCGTATTTCGCCGAAGCGCGTTTCTACGATGACCGATTCCCTGGCCAGAGTCTTGCGGCGAACGTCGTAGGCGCGCACGCCGATGGTGGTGGTTTCGCGGAATATAAGATCAATCAGGCGGCTGACGTTGTCCGGTTCGCTGAGCATGGTGACGAGCAGGCCTGGACGATTTTTCTTCATTTGGACGGGCGAGGAAAATATGTCGAGAGCGCCCGCGGCCAGAGCGCGTTCGACGAAGTAGCCGTAGATTTGCGGGCTCATATCGTCCACGTTGGTTTCGATCACCGTGACAGGCGCGTCCCAGTGCTCGCCTGCTTCGGCCACTTCGTTTTCGCCGATCAGGATGCGTAGCACGTTGGCTTTTTCCTTCAAGTCCGCGCTGCCGGCGCCGTAGCCGATGGCTCTGAGAGTCATTTCTGGGATTTCGGCGTAACGCGCGGCAAGAGTGGTAGCGATTGCGGCGCCGGTGGGAGTCACCAACTCTTTGGCGATGCCGCTGGTGAACATCGGAGCGCCCTTCAGCAGTTCGGCGGTTGCGGGAGCGGGCACGGGAAGGACGCCGTGCTCGGTCTTCACCTGGCCCGCGCCGACATCCAGCGCGGAGCATGCGAACTCATCAATTCCCAGCAGCTCGAAACCTATGGCGGCGCCGACGATATCTACAATCGAATCTACGGCGCCTACTTCGTGGAAATGAACCTTTTCGAGCGGCATTCTGTGGACTTTGGCTTCGGCTTCGGCCAGGCGGGTGAAGATTTTGTGGGCGCGTTCGGCGGCACGCGGTGCGAGCTTGGCTTTGTCGATTCTTTGCAGAATTACGGAAAGGCCGCGGTGGTGGTGGGCTTCGGTGGTCGCGACCTTCACCTGTGTCGCATAAATCTGGCCGCGCTTTACCTTAGCGGCGGAAATATCCCAGGCCTCGAGGCCGAGTTTGCGTAGGTCAGTTTCGATCGCGCGCAGGTCCGCGCCTGCGTCCACGAGGGCGCCGAGAACCATGTCGCCGCTGATGCCGGAAAAACAGTCGAAATATGCGTGCCGTATTCTCTTCATCGTATGATCGTGCGCAAATAGCAGCGCATCGCGAAAAAACGATACTAGTCTGGCGTCTGGACGCTGTCAAATCGGGGGTGGACGGGCGGCTTTGACGCTTTCTATGGGTTTACCTATAATCGCGGGATTCACTTTGCATGGGGAGCCACGTGTATAAAGCCGTCGAAGACCGGTTTCGCAAGGCGCTGCGGCATCATATTCACGAACGCTATAAGACCGATGTCCCGATCATCACGGAACGGCCCCCGAAGCTTTCGATGGGGGAAGCTGCGTCGCCGGTTTGTTTCGAGCTGGCGAAGCGGTTGAAGAAGCCGCCGCGGGCTTTGGCGCAGGAGATCGCGAATTCGCTGAAGCCGATTGCTGGGATTGCGCGGGTGGAAGTGGCGGGCGGTGGATACTTGAATGCGTTTTTTGACCGCGCGGCATTTTTCCGGGCTGCCGCTGAGGAAGCTGGACGGCAGGCGGTGACTGCGGAGGCTGGAGCGACGAAGACTGTCGTCGAGCACACCAGCATCAATCCAAATAAGGCGGCGCACATCGGGCATTTGCGTAATGCGGTGTTGGGGGATACGTTTGCGCGTTTGTTGCGGCATTCAGGGCGGCGCGTGGAGGTGCAGAACTATATTGATAATACCGGCGTGCAGGTGGCGGACGTGGTGCTGGGATTTCTGCATCTGGAGAAAAAATCGCTGGGGGAGGTGCGTGCGCTGACGGAGGCCCCGAAATTTGATTATTTGTGCTGGGATTTGTACACGCGGGTGACTTTATTTCTGGCGGAGGATAAGGTGCGGCTGGAATTGCGTGGACAAATATTGAAGGACATCGAAGAGGGACATGGCGAGGCGGCAAAGATGGGGGAGATTGTCGCGACGGCGATCAACTATTGCCATCTGCATACGCTGGACCGGCTGGGGATTGATTACGATTTACTGACGCAGGAGAGCGACATACTGCATTTGAAATTTTGGGATGCGGCATTTGAGATGTTGAAGCGCAGCGGGGCTGTGCAACTGGCTACTTCAGGGAAGAATGCGGGATGTTGGGTAATGGCGCTGCCATCTGACAAGGCGGCAGCTGCGAAGGCTGCGGAGGCAGGCGCGGATGGTGCGGCTGCTGCTGGGGAGGCGGCTGAAGAGCCTCCGGAAGAGGCTGAGGCGAAGATTATTGTGCGCTCGACTGGGACCGTGACTTACGTCGGCAAAGATATCGCGCTGCACCTTTGGAAATTTGGATTGCTGGCGCGGGACTTTCACTATCACCATTTTTATAAGCATCCGGACGGGCATCAGGCTTGGATTACGGCGAGTGAGCGGGACGATCCTGGGGCGCCAGCATTTGGACATGCGCATGAAGTGTTCAACGTGATTGATTCGCGGCAGTCTTACCCGCAGAAGGTGGTGGTCGAAGGGCTGCGGGCGCTTGGTTACACGGCCGAAGCGGATCATCTGAAACATTTTGCTTACAACGTGGTGGCTTTGACGCCGCGTTGTGCCTTGGAGATGGGCTACGAAATTCCGCCGGAGGATGCGAAACGGCCTTACGTCGAAGTGAGCGGGCGGAAGGGGCAGGGCGTGAAGGCGGACGACTTGCTCGACCGGTTGGAAGCTAGCGCGCGAGAGGAAGTGGATTCGCGGCATCCGGACAGCCCTTCAGAGGAGCGGGCGGCGATTGCTCATGCGGTGGCGATTGGGGCGCTGCGATATTTCTTGCTGCGGTTTACGCGGTCAACGGTGATTGCGTTTGATTTTAAGGATGCGTTGAGTTTTGAGGGGGAGACGGGGCCGTACGTGCAGTATGCGGTGGTGCGGGTGAATGGGATTTTGCGCAAGGGGGCGGAGCTGGATGCGAGTCTGGCGGTGGAGGATGCGGCGAATATTGCGCGGATTAAAAGCGGGGTGTTGGATGCCTCGCGGTTTTTGGTTTCGCCGGAGTATGAGGATATTTGGGATCTTGTGTTGCTCGCGGGGTCTCTGGACGCGCGGCTCGAGCTTGCGTTAGCTGCGCAGGAACCGGCGGCAGTGGCGCGGTTTGGGTTTGAATTAGCGCAGAGTTTCAATGGGTTTTACCACAAGCACAATATTAATCGGGAGGCGGATGGGGAGAAGAGGGCGTTTTTGTTGTACGTGACGACCTTGGTGCGGGAGCAGCTGGTGACGACGTTGAGGTTGTTGGGAATTACGGCGCCGGAGAAGATGTAAAGAAGGGTTGAAAGTCGGCAGTCAAAAGTCGAAAGCGAATTGCGCGAAGGGATTTTTACCGCAGAGACGCAGAAGACGCAGAGAAAACCAGAGCAAGAACCAAATCCTGCCCGATTCCACAAATCGGGACCCGCCGCTACATATTTAAATGCAACGTCAACGGCGCCCGCCTGAAGGCGGCCGCTACAAATGCAGCACCACGGCCGAGTCCCCCCAAATCTTGACGCCCAGGCAAGCTGGGGCGCAGCAAGCAGCGCCCCTACCGTGGCTCCGTGTGGAAATGCTGCCAGGCGTCGGGCCGGCACGGCATGCCTTGCCTTTACGGCGGCTGACCAACACTGTCCGCGCTTTAACTTAGAGTTTCATCGCAAAATCTACGATTGAGCGAATCGCTACGCCAGTTGGCCCCTTCGCCAGCCACGGTTTTCCTTCGTCTACCCAGCACGTTGCGGCGATGTCTAAGTGGATCCAGGGGGTGTCTTCGGCAAATTCTTTTATGAACCAGGCGCCGGTGATGGCGCCGCCGCCTTTGCCTGAGCCGGTGTTGCGAATGTCCGCGATATTGCTTTTGATCATTTCCTCGTATTCGTCGTCCATGGGCATGGGCCACATTTTTTCGCCGACGGCTTTGGCGCTCTCGAGGAATTGATCGAGATATTCGCGCGGGGTGCCGAAGGCTCCTACGTGAACGCTCGCAAGAGCGACCTGAATAGCGCCGGTGAGCGTGGCGGCGTCAATCAAGTGTGTGGCGCCGAGCTTGCGGACGTAGAAGACGCCGTCGGCGAGGATCATGCGGCCTTCGGCGTCCGTGTTGATGACTTCGATGGTTTTGCCGGACATGGCGACTTGGATGTCGCCGGGTTTCTGAGCGCGGCCGCCGGGCATGTTTTCGGTGGCGGGAATTACGGCGATCACTGGGACTTTCGGCTTCAGGTAGGCGATGGCGCGCATGGCACCGAGCATGGTGGCGCCGCCGCCCATGTCGTATTTCATTTTCTCCATGTTGTCGGCGGGTTTGATGGAGATGCCGCCGGTATCGAACGTCACGGCCTTGCCGACGAGGCCTAGAACTGGAGCGTCGGGGCGGGCATTTTCGGGCGTGTAACGGATGACGATGACGCGCGGCGGCTCGACGCTGCCTTGAGCGACGCCGATTAACGCGCCCATTTTGAGTTCGGAAATTTTTCGCTCATCGAGAATTTCGACGCCCAGGCCCACTTCCTTGGCCATCGCTTCGGCGCGGGCTGCCAGCATGCGGGGGGTGAGGCGGTTGGAAGGCTCGTTAATCAGATCGCGGGCGAAATTCTGGGATTCGGCGATGACGCGGCCGTGTTCGACGGATTCGGGGAGATTGCCGTTCTGGTTGGCGTCGAAGCCGGCGAGAATCACGGATTGAATCTCTTTGCTGGCTTTCTTTTCGGTTTGATATTTATTGGATTCGAAATCGGCGACGCCGAGACCTTCGGTGACGGCTTGGGCGGCGGCGGGGCCGCGTTCGCCTTCACGAGCGAGGAAGACGAATTTTTTCACGCCGCGGGATTTCAGGTAGCGCAGCGCGGTGCCGGCGATTTTGCGCAGGTCGGACGGGGAGAATTTTTCAGGCTTGCCAGCGCCGACAAGAAGGAGGCGCTTGGCGTCGAGGCCTTCGGGAAAATGCACGAGGACGAGCTCGAGCGCTTTGCCGGTGAGTTCACCGGTGGCGGCGAGCGCGGCCAGGCGGCCGTCCATGGCTTGGTCTATGTCGGCTAAAATTCCGTCAATTTTATTTTCTTTGTCGAAAATGTACGTGACGAGCGCGTCGGCCTGAATTGAAGAGTACGGTTGGTTTTCGAGTTGAATCTGCATGTCTCCCTTTCGTCTTTAGCGGCGGCGCGAGCGATACATCGCTTCGCTGGCTTCGCGTTTGGCTTCTTTTTGTTTTTCGGATTCGCGGCGGTCGTGGAATTTCTTACCCTGCGCCACGGCCAATTCGCATTTGGCGATTCCGTCCCGGAAGTATATTTTGGTGGGGACGATGGTCATTCCCTTTTGCTGGGTCTGGACGAGCAACCGGTCAATCTCACGGCGGTTCAGCAGCAGCTTTCGTTTTCTGAGCGGGTCGTGGTTGCGGTAACCTCCGGCGAGATACTCTGGGATATGGCAGTTTACCAGCCAAGCCTCGCCAAGGCGAATTTCGGCATAGGCCTCGCGAAGGGTGCCCTTGCCTTCGCGCAGGGTTTTGACCTCGGTGCCAACCAGGACCATGCCAGCTTCCAGGCTGTCCAAAAGATGGTAGTTGTACGAGGCCTGGCGGTTCTGCGCAACAATCTTTACGCCTTCGTGTTGAGATTTATCGGGCTTGGATTTCACGGCGGAACTATCATAGCTGCCGGGGACGAGCCGCCGCAAGTGACAGAGTGGGACGGGTTTCCGGTTACCAGCGTGGGAATTAACGAAATTTTCATAGAAAGCCGCTGACGCCCTTCTATTATTCATACGTCTAACACAACTTTGGGGATTCCTTGCTGCATCCCAAGACGGGTGCTAGACTCGAAAAGAAAGAGCCCACCCCTTTCGGAGGAGTACTTTTGCGTCGTTGCGGATACTTGTCATTTTTGGTGGCCGCTGCTCTGCTTTTAGGCGGGTGCCCCAAGGGCAATCAGGATTATGAGGAGGCCAAAAAGGCCTTAGCTCTGCAGGATTACGACACCGCGCTGGTTCACTTCGAACGCGCCGCCCGGTCCGACCCCACGAACGCCGAATACAAGCTTTATGCCGCCCAGGCGCGCTACGACGCTGGCCAATTCCACGTGCAGCAAGGCAAGAAGGCGCTTGAGAACGGCGACCTGCAGCTGGCACTGGGCGAATTCCAAAAGGCGGAACTGATTGATCCCTCGAATATGGCTGCCCAGCAGTATGTGAAGCGCACGGTTGATCTGATGAATGCGCAGAACGGGCCCAAGGCGCTGAATCCGGCAACCCAGCCGGACGAGCAGATCCTGGCGCAGCCGCCGGAATTGAAGCCGCTATCGCGCGACCCCATCAACGGGCTGAAGATGACGAATGACGCGCGGGTAGTTTACGAGACGATTGCGAAATTGGCGGGACTGAGCGTGATATTTGATCCGGACTTCACTTCGCGACGAATTACGGTGGATTTCCCGAGCGTGACGCTGGAACAGGCGCTGGACGCGGTATCGCTGGAAAGCAAAGCATTCTGGAAGCCGGTCACGTCCAACATCATATTTGTGGCGCAGGACCAGCCGCAGAAGCGCAAGGACCTGGAGGATGAGGTCGTACAGACCTTTTATCTTTCGAACACGCTGACGCCGCAGGATTTAACGGAAGTGGTGAATGGGTTGCGCGTACTGCTGGACTTGCACCGCCTGCAACAGGTGAACGCGCAGAATGCGATCGTGATCCGCGATACGCCGGACAAACTGCTGTTGGCGGCGAAAATCATTCGAGACATTGACAAGGCCAAGCCGGAAGTGCTGATTCATGTGCAGGTGATGACCGCGAGCATGGACCGCTTGCGCGATCTGGGGATTTTGCCGGGGCAGACAGTTTCGCTGGCTTTCACGCCACGGTCTTCCTTACAACCCCAAACTTCAACGAGCAATTCGACTACCACGACGACGACCCAAAGCGTTCCGCAGGTCCTGTTGAGCCAATTGAAAAACCTGGGGACTTCGGACTGGGCGCTGACTTTGCCAGGGGCGACGGCGAACGCGATTCTCACGGACGATCGCACGAAGATTCTGCAGGACCCGGAATTGCGGGTGACAGATGGACAGAAGGCCACGCTAAAGATTGGCTCGAAGGTACCGGTGGCAACAGGCAGTTTCCAGGCTGGAGTGGGTGTGGGCGTGACGGGCAGTTCGGGCGTGGTGAATCCCCTAGTGAACACGCAATTCCAGTACATCGATGTGGGTGTGAATATCGAAGTGACGCCGCGGGTGCATCCGGATGGCGACATCAGCTTGAAGGGAACCGTGGATGTGTCGCAGATTACCGGGACGAGCAATATTGGCGGAATCAACCAGCCAGTGATCGGGCAGAAGAAAACGGAAATTGACGTGCGGTTGAAGGAAGGCGAGCCGAACATTCTGGCAGGTTTGATCGAGCGCACGGATACGAACAACGTAAACGGCATACCGGGGCTGGGTGAAATTCCACTGACGCGGTATTTGTTCTCGGATAATAGCCATGAGGTCGAAGAAGACGAAACGCTGATCGTGATGACGCCGCACATTTTGCGGCTGCCTTCGCTAACGGCGGCGAATTTGCAATCCATGGCGGCGGGCACGGATTCGAACGTGCGGGTGTATCGCGGAGAAGAGGAAGCGGCGCCTGCCGCGCCGGCTCCCGTTCCGCAGGGTCCGACTGCACGGCCGAATTCAGGAATTGCTCCGCCAACGCCAGGGGTAACGCCGACTTCCATGGGGCAGCCTGCTCCGGCGCAGGGTGCGGGTGCGGCGGCGCAGCTTCATTTCGAGCCGGCCACGGTGGTGCTGAAGGCAGGCGACACAGCAACGCTGGGCCTGGCGGTTTCCAACGTCCACGATCTGTATTCGATCCCTCTGATGATTCATTACGATCCGGCGGTAATTCGAGTGGAAGAGGTGCGCGACGGAGGCTTTTTGTCCGGGGGATCGCAGCAGGTGGCTGTGGTGCAGCGAATCGATCAGCAGCAGGGGCAAGTGATCGTTTCCGCGACGCGCCAACCGAACACGCCGGGAGTGAATGGAACAGGCACGGTATTTGGCTTGGTGGTGCGCGCGGTGGGTCACGGGACCTCGCGGCTGCAGATTCTGCAAGTGAACGCGCATGATTCGCAACAGCAGACCATTCCTATGGTTTCTGGAGAAGCCACGATCCAGGTGCAGTGAGGCATGATGAACTGGAATCGTTCCCAATCGAATTCCCTTTTTGCCCGACGGCAATTCCCCGCCCTGTCACTTGCTTTGAGCCGCAGCCGGCGCAGTGGCGCTGCTGGGATGTCGCTGTTGGAATTGGTGGTGGCTTGCGCGATTCTGCTGATTCTGGCGACTGCTTCGATTCCTCTTGCGCGCAATGCGATCCGGTACAGGAAAGAAGAGGAGCTGCGCTGGGATCTGCGGCAGATTCGCGACGCGATTGACCGTTATAAGGATGCGTCAGACAAAGGGCAGATTCAGGTGAAGGCTGGGACAGAAGGATATCCAGAGAGCCTGGACGCGCTGGTGAAGCCGACTTCGCTGACCGGCACGGCGGCGGACAAACGGATTCGATTCTTGCGCGAAATACCGATGGACCCCATGACCAAGAGCAAGGATTGGGGGCTGCGTTCGGTGCAGGATGACACAGACTCGACTTCGTGGGGCGGGCAGGACGTGTTCGACGTGTATTCAAAATCGTCGGGAACGGCGATGGATGGGACGAAGTACTCGGATTGGTAGATGCAATTGATATTGCCGCTGAGAAAATGATGCGCGAAGGATTTAACGTGAGAACGACGCTGGGGCGGCGCGGCTTGGCGCGGCGCGGCTTTACATTGCTGGAACTGATGGTTGTGATGGCGATCATTGTGATTCTGATGACCATCGCCACGGCGAAATTCGAACAAATGGTGGTGCGAGCGCGCGAGGCGACGCTGCGCTCCGACCTGAAAGTGCTACGGCAATCCGTTCAGGACTACACGCGCGACAAGGAATGCGGACCGTCTTCGTTGGACGACCTAGTGAGCAACAATTATTTGCGAACAGTGCCGAAGGATCCCATGACCGGAGCAGCGGACTGGGTGACGAAGTCCGACGATATCGCGTTGAGTCCGGAGCAGAGCTGTTACGGGATTAGCGATGTGAACTCAGCATCGGACAAGATCTCACCGTTTGAAAACACGCCGTATAGTTCGTGGTAGGCGGCGCGCTGCAGTCTTATTGAGCTTCCTCGCTCGCTGTTTTTCCGCCGCACTGAATAAAAGTAGGATTTTCGCTACGGGCAGGAGCGTTTGACGGCAGTGCGCGCATCCGCTATTATGCTTACGCGGGGTGGAGCAGCCTGGTAGCTCGTCGGGCTC
>CAVWFO010000007.1:0-11054 GCA_963754275.1 uncultured Acidobacteriota bacterium | reverse complement strand
CGCGGCCCGACGGTTTGGCCCGCTTTCCACATGACAAACGACTTTACGAATTGGCGGAATTGGCCGCTGGCCGAGCGCGAGCGGGAGTATTCGCCGAGCACTTGTGTGGCTGCGATTGAACCCTTCCTCGAAGCGTACGTCGCGCGCAGCCGGGATGCGGAAACGCGTTTTCGCTGCCAGAAGAATTGCCTTGGGGCGAGCGGCCGGACGAAATATTCGATTATTTCCCGGCGGCGTCCGCAAATGCGCCTTTGCTGGTTTATATCCACGGAGGTTACTGGCAGGAGGACTCGAAGGACGAATCACTTTTCGCGGCGCCAGATTGCGTCGCGAATGGAATTGCGTATGCGGCGATTGATTACACTTTGGCACCGCAGGCCAGCGTTGGATTCATCGTGGAGCAATGCCGGCGGGCGATCGCTTCGCTGCATCGGCAGGCATCGGCACTTGGGTTCGATGCGCGGCGGATTTATGTTTCGGGGAATTCCGCGGGTGCGCATCTTGCGGCGATGCTGTTGGTTGCAGGCTGGCAGGCGACGTACGGACTCGGTGACGATGTTGTTGCCGGCGCTGTGCTGCTCAGCGGAATTTATGATCTGGAGCCGTTGATGGGGACATATATTGACGCGGCGCTCCATTTGACGGGCGAAGATGTGGCCGCGTTGAGTCCGATGCGGTTGAAACCGGGCCGACCGGTGAGGACAATCGTTGCGTGGGGCGACAATGAGACTGCGGAATTCAAACGGCAGAGTTGCGCGTTCGCAGCAACGCTGGTGAGTGCTGAATTTTCGGTTTCTGAGTTTGAGCTAGCCGGAACGAATCACTTCGATATTGTGTTCGGGCTAGCGCATCGCGGGAGCGTGTTGGGCGACGCCACGCTCGAGATGATTCATGGGACCGAGAAAATGGATAGGTAATCGCGAGAGTTTGGGGAGTGAGAATGCGTGATTCGTTGTGCCGTCTTTATGTGTTCATTTCCAATAGAAATTTATCCGCGAAGGTGTGGACATCGAGGAACGAGTTGTAGAGCGGAACCGGAGCGACGCGCAGGATATCTGGCTCGCGCCAATCGCAGATCACCCCTTGTTGGGCCAGGCGGTCGCAGAGGGCGCGGCCACCTTTTTTTATTTGCAATGAGAGTTGAGCGCCGCGTTGCGACGGCTGCGGCGGAGTTAAAATTGCAAAGTTTTCGCGCGGCTGCCGGCCAAGAAGAAATTCGAGATAGGCCGTCAGCGATTCGCTCTTCGCGCGCAGGCGCGGCATCGTAGCTTCGTCGAAGATTTCCATCGAAGCGCGCAGTACGGCCATGGACAGAATCGAGGGATTGCTCAACTGCCAGCCTTCGGCGCCGGCGATGGGTTGAAATTGCGACGGCATCTGGAACCGGCTGCCCTTGTCGTGACCCCACCAGCCGGCAAAACGCAGCAGCGCCTGATTTTGCGCTTGGCGTTCGTGGACGAAACATCCGGCAACGCACCCGGGACCGCCGTTGAGATATTTGTAGCTGCACCAGATGGCGAAATCCACGCCCCAATCGTGGAGGCGGAGCTGCAGATTTCCGGCGGCGTGCGCCATATCGAAGCCTACGACGCAGCCTTGTGCATGGGCAGATTCGGTAATGCGTTGGCAGTCGAAGGCCTGTCCGGTGTAGTAATTCACGCCGCCTAGGATGATCAGCGCAATTTCCCCGCTCTTTTCTTTGAGGAGCTTTTCGATATCTTCGGTGCGAATCGTGGCCTCGCCTGGGCGCGGCGTAATTTCGATGAGTGAATTCGCCGGGTCGTAGCCGTGGAAGCTGATTTGCGATTGCACGGCGTACTGATCGGAGGGAAAAGCGTTGGCTTCGATGACGATTTTGTGACGCGCCGGCGTGGGGCGGTAAAAAGAAACCATCATCAGGTGCAGATTTACGGTGAGCGAGTTCATCACCACGACTTCGCTGGGCAATGCGCCTACGAGGCGGGCCGTAGGCGCATTCAAGATTTCGTGGTACGGCATCCAGGGATTCTTAGCGTGAAAGTGGCCTTCGACGCCGAAGCGGGCCCAGTCGTCGAGTTCCTGTTCAACGTAGGCGCGCGCGGACTTCGGCTGCAAGCCGAGCGAATGGCCGCAGAGGTACACGCAGTCGGCCCCCGCCGACGTCTTGGGAATATGAAAGCGCTCGCGATATGCCGCAAGCGGGTCGGCGGAGGTCATCGCCAGCGCGAAATCACGGCCGGTTTCGAATTTGGCGCTGGGCACTTAGAGAGCCTCCATGGGAATCAGGTCGCGATGAATCAAGTGGTCGGCCCTTTTCCAGTCGAGATCTTCGATGCGCGCGACCGGATCGCATAATTCCGCGAGCAGGCGATCTTGAATCTTTCCGCGGGAGAGCGCGACGGAATACGGGACGCGGTGAAATGTGACCATGGCATATTTAGGCACGAAATAGCGCGGATATTTGGCTTCCAGCGCCAGCTCGACTTTCTTTCTGAAGAGAAACCGGGGATCGCCCACGCGATCGCGCATTTCCACGAAGTTTTCCAGGGCCAGGTCCGCGATGGCGTCCGTGTTGATCTTGCGGGCGTCCTCGAATTCCTGGAATAGCTTCGGCCAGTCGGGGCCAAGGCGATCAAGCAGCTCAAGAAACACGGTGCAATCTTCGAACGCGCAATTCATGCCCTGGCCGAAGAACGGGACGATGGCGTGAGCAGCATCCCCGAGCAGCAGGACTCTTCCGTCAACGTGCCACGGCGCGGATTTTATCGTGACCATCGAGCCGGTGGGATTGGCTGCGTAATTTTCCCGGAGCTGCGGCATAAGGGGAACGGCGTCGGGAAAGCGCTGCTCGAAAAAGTGCTGCGCTTTTTCGGCGGTGTCGAGAATCGCAAAACTTTCGCGGCCTTCGAACGGCAGAAACAGGATGCACGCGAAGGTGCCGTCAGTATTAGGCAACGCGATGAGCATATAAGCGCCGCGGGGCCAGATGTGCAGCGCGTGTGGCTCTAGGACATGCTTTCCGCCTGGGCCAGCCGCGATGGTCAATTCCTTGTAACCGTAATCGAGCTGTTCGTGTGTGAAATTCAGGCTGCCGCGCCTTTGCATATCGAGACGGAGGGCGGAAGCAGAGCCGTCCGTGCCAATCACGACTTCGGAATCTACCGTCGATTCGTGGCCGGTCTGTTCGTTGCGAAAACGGGCGCCGCCGGCGTTCCAGTCCATTCCGGCGCAGCGTTCGTTGAAATGAATGGTGACGCCCTGAGCTTCGGCGGCGTTCATCAGCGCGACGTTCAGGTCCGCGCGCGAAATTGAATTGATGACTTCAGCGTCGTTCTTGCCGTAGGGCTGGAAGGTGAGTTCGCCGGCGAGCGAATGCATCATGCGGCCTTTCATAGGGATGATGATGCGGCTCATCTGCTCCCACAGGCCGGCTTCGCGCAGCGCGTGAATGCCGCGCGTGGACACGGCGAGATTGATGGAGCGGCCGGCGCTGGCGCGAGTGAGGCGCATGTCCGGGCGACGCTCGAAAATCTGCACGGGGAATCCGCGTTGCGCCAGGGAAATGGCGAGCAAGGGACCGGTGAGACCCGCGCCCATGAGCGTTATGGTACGGGAACTATTTTGCATGCCATGAAAAGGTGCGTGGTTTGCGGCAGGATCGCGGTTCAAGCGATCACCCTTCCAGATACGTTCGCGCTTCCCAGAGTTCCGGGAAGAATTTCTTTTCCAGCGTGTGTTTCAGGTAGGACGAGCCGGAGCTGCCTCCGGTTCCCATGCGAATGCCAATGGTGCGCTCGACCATTTGAATGTGGCGCAAGCGCCAACTGACGACCAGTTCGTCGAACTCGGTGAGGCGTTCGCAGACGTCAATCCAGTCGCGATGATTGCGTTCGTCGCGGTAAAGTGCGTGAATCGCTTTGGCGCGGGCTTGAAATTTATCTTCTTCGGTGGCGCCGGCGGGCGGCGATTGCAATGTACCCAGCGCTTCGAGAGCCTTAAAGAAAACATCGCGCAAGGAATCTTCGCGCAGGCGGCGGAAAAGGATGGCGTGGGTTTCCGGAGTGAGCTCGTGGTAGCGGAGCATTTTTTCGTCTTTCAGGCCGCACAGAAATTCGAGTTCGCGGAATTGTTCGGACTGAAAACCGCTGGCGGGGGCGAGTTTTTCACGGAATGCGAGGAAGTGCGTGGGCAGCATCGTTTCGAGGATGGTGAATTGCTCGACCAGCACGCGCATGATTTCCGTGCAGCGGCGGAGCAAGCGCGCGGCTTCGTACACGCCATCGCGCGAGGTGGGATTTTCGCAGGTGGCGCGCAGGTTGGCGACGACGGCGTCGAGATCGTGCAGCAATTCCTTGAACCAGAGCTCGTACGTCTGATGGACGATGATGAACAGCAATTCATCGTGATGCACGGGCGAGGATTCGGGGTGCTGGAGCTGCAGCAGTTCGGGGACCTGAAGATAGGAGCTGTAGGTCAGTTTTTTTCCGGAGCGCGCGTCGTCATGTTTGCTTGTCGGGCCGAGGTCTTCCGCTGTGCCGCGGGCTGGGCAGCCGAACGAACGGTCGGCCTGCGCTGGTTTGCTGGTCGTCGGTTCCCGAGGAAGGCCAAGCCAGACTTGCGCGTTTGCGCCGAGCAGCTTTGATTTTGTCTCCGGCGAGAACTGGCTTCCGCGAATTAGCGCGCCGACGCGCTCTTCGCCGAGTGGAAACGGATAGTCGGAGCCGAGCAAGACGCGATCTGCGCCCATTATTTCGGCCAGAAATTGCAGCGCGCGTTCATCGAACACTGCGGAATCAACGTAGAACCTGTTGAGATAATGATTCGGCGGAAATTGAGCGGCGCCGCGGGCGAGCGGCTGCTGTTGCCATGCGTTCTGCAAGCGGCCCAGGAGAAACGCAAAGCTGCCGCCACCGTGCGCGAAACAAATGCGCAAGCTCGCGGGCAAGCGATCGAACGCACCGCTGACGATCAGCGACACCAGCGAGAGCTGCGTTTCCGCGGGCATGCCGACGGTCCAGGGCATCATGTATTTCGGCATGCGTTGCGCGGCCATCATGTCCCAGGGATGAACGAGCACGGCAGCGCCTTGGTCGGCGCAATGGTGGAGGAACGTGACGATTCCCGGGTCATCGAGATTCTTATCGCCGACGTGATTGCCGATCTGAACGCCGAGATGCCCGGCGCGCATGCAGCGAGTGAGCTCGGCGCAGGAGGCGTCAATATCCTGCAGCGGAACCTGGCAGAGAGAGCGCAGTCTTCCTTTGCCGCGAGCGCAGATTTCGAGCGCCGCGTCGTTAAACAGGCGAGCGCAGTCGAGCGCGTGTTGCGGTTCGCGGTTGTAGGCAAAAAGAACCGGCGTGGCGGAAATGATCTGATGATCTACGCCGTCGCGATCCATTTGTTCGAGGCGAACATTCGCGTCCCAGCACGCCGAGGTAATTTGCCGAAAAACGCGATTGCCAAGCATGATTTCCGCTTTGCCGGGCTCGGTGTGCTTGATCTGCGGCCAATCGGGCGTGCCGAAGCGCGCCGCGAGGTCCGGCCAGGATTTCGGGAAGAAGTGAGTGTGAATGTCGGTAACAGTCATTTTGTTTTCTGGGCTGCGAACCTCGCGCTATTTCTTCGCCGGCTTCCCCGGGTGGATTTCGCCGCAGTTGGGGCACACCCGCAACTTTTCGTTCTGATAAAACTTTTCGAAGAGCGGCGGCAGGTCGGTGACGATGCTCTGCAAAAGTACTTCGGCGCGATACACCAGATGGTGGCATTTCCCGCAATACCATTCGAAGGCGTCTTTTGAGCCTTCGGGGCGGGGAACTTCGACGACTAGGCCAATCGTTCCGGGAGTGAGGCGCTGCGGCGAATGGCGCATATGTTTCGGCAATAGAAAAATCTCGCCCTCTTTGATGGGAATTTCGATGGGCGGTTTGCCGGGCTGTTCC
Organism: uncultured Acidobacteriota bacterium; assembly: GCA_963754275.1. GTDB lineage: Bacteria > Acidobacteriota > Terriglobia > Acidiferrales > UBA7541 > Palsa-295. The sequence continues at coordinate 5,136 of CAVWFO010000007.1, read as the reverse complement.
ATCACGCGAATAAATATGTCGCCCTTCAGCTGGTAGAAAAATTCCTCGGTGGGATCGTCGTGATAATCCAGGCGCGAATTCGGGCCGCCCACCACCGTGACGATGATATCGCCGTCTTCCCAAACTTGGGCGTTGCCGACAGGCGGCTTTAGTTTTTCGCGATTGGCGTCAATCCAGCCCTGAAAATTGAAGGCCTTCATGGTTTTGATGGATGGCATTATTTTTTCCTTTCGTCTGCGGCGATGGGCTTGTAGGCGATCGCCTTCATCTCGATAAGCAGATGCGGATGCGGCAATTGATGAACGGCGACGGTGGTGCGCGCCGGGCCATTCTCGTTGAAGTACTCGTTGTAAACCTCGTTGTAACCGGCGAAATCGTTCATGTTCACGAGGTAGGTGGAGATCTCTACGACGTCGCTCAATTTCGCGCCGACGCTGGAGAGGATGTCGCTGATGTTGTGGATGACGGCGCGAGTCTGCGCGCGAATGTCGAGTTGTGTCGAACCCAGATCGTCGGCTTCGGCGCCGGCAATCGTGTTGTCCGCGCGGCGAGAACTGGTTCCGGAGACGAAAAGATAATCGCCGGCGCGTTTGACGTGCGGGAAATTGCCGCGCGGCTGCGCTTTGCCTGGAACGACTTTGCTTTCCATGACCATCAATCACTCAACTTAACGCAGATATTGTTCAGTTCGGAATAAAAGTTCAGGGAATGTACTCCGCCTTCGCGGCCGATGCCGGAAAGGCCCATGCCGCCAAAGGGGGTGCGCAGATCGCGGAGAAACCAGCAATTGACCCAGGTGATTCCGGCGCGCAATTTTTCAGCGACGCGGTGGCCGCGCTTGAGATTGGAGGTCCAGACCGACGCAGCAAGGCCGTATTGCGAGTCGTTCGCTTTGGCGATGGCCTCTTCTTCGGAGTCGAACGGCGCGATGTGGCAGACGGGGCCGAAGATTTCCTCTTTCACGCAGCGAGCGGATTCGGGCAGGCCGGTGAAAATCGTGGGCTGGACGTAAAAGCCGTTGTCGCGAGCGTCGTTGAATTCGGGAATGCCGCCGCCGGTGATGACTGTGGCGCCCTCTTCGGGGGCCAGTTGAAAGTACGCGAGAACCTTTTCGCCATGAACCTTGGAAATCAGCGGGCCAGTAGTGGTGGATTGATCCATCGGCCATCCTAGGCGCAGAGCCTCGGCTTTTTGTTTTAGCGCCGTCACGAAGCGATCCGTGAGTTTGCGTTCGACATACACGCGTTCGGCACAGAGGCAGACTTGGCCGGTATTTAGGAACACGGCGTCAGTGAGGCCCTGCACCGTTTCGTCGAAATCGCAGTCGGCGAAGACGATGGCGGCGTTCTTGCCGCCCAGTTCGAAGGAAACCGGTTTCACGGTGGGAGCGACGGCGCGCATAATGGCCGAACCGGTGCGCGATTCGCCGGTGAAAGTGATCGCGTCCACTCCGGGATGCGCGGTGAGGAATTCACCGGCAGAATCAGGACCGAAACCATGAACTACATTGAAGACGCCAGCAGGGACTCCTGCAGCTTGCATCACTTCGGCGAGCAACGTCGCGGTGGCGGGAGTTTCCTCCGAGGGCTTGACGACCACGCAATTACCGCAGGCCAGCGCGGGAGCGACCTTCCAGGTGAGCAGCAGGAGCGGAAGATTCCACGGCGTGATGATTCCCACGACGCCGAGCGGCTTGCGGACGGCGTAATTGAGCGCGATGACGCCGTCGGGAGTTTCGGTTCGAAATGATTCCAGGCCGGCGGCTTTGATGGCGTCGGCAAAAGCACGGAAATTGGCGGCGCCGCGGGGAATATCAATGCGCGACGCGAGCGCTATGGGTTTTCCGGTGTCCGCGACTTCGGCTTGCAGAAAATCCTGGAAGCGGGCTTCGATGCCGTCGGCGATTTTGTGCAGCATCGCGGCGCGGGCAGGAACGGACATGCGGCCCCAGTCTCCGTGGAGAGCTTGGCGCGCGGCGGCCACGGCTTCGTCCACGTGTTCGCGGGTGGCTTCGGAAACTTGGGCGATTACGGAACCATCGGCGGGATTCACGTCGGCGAACTCGCGCGCGCCACGCACAAAACGGCCGTTGATGTAATTTTTCAGGAGGTTCACGGAGCCATCTGCGTTTCAGCCGCGACTTACTGCGCCAGCTTAGACGCTGCTAGCACGATACCAAAATCACGAGGCAACATCGAAAAAATTACCGCAGAGGCGCGGAGAACGCAGAGAAAGGCGACGGCGCACAGCCAGGAGTGCCCTCCCGCGGCAGACATGGCTGTGCCACGTACGGCGGAATCGGTTTGCTTCTACTTGGTGCCTTGCGGCGGCGCCGGCGGAGGTGGCGATTCCTGATGCAGCACCTGGTTGTACGTGGGAATTTGCGACGCATCCCAGCCGCCCCCTAGGGCCTCGACGAGCTGGACGCTGGAAGTCATTTGCTGTATGCGCAGGTCCACGTCTGTTTGCTTATTGCTGAGCAGCGTGGTCTGGGCGGTGATGACGTTGAGATAAGGATCGATGCCCAATTTGTAGCGGTCCGTGGCGATTTTCAAATTGCGTTCGGCGGAAGTGACAGCAGTGTCCTGCTGCTGAATTTCGACGGAGAGAATTCGCAGCGCGGCGAGATTATCTTCCACCTGTTGAAAAGCGGTGAGGACCGTCTGGCGGTAATTCGCGACGGTCGCGTCGTATTGCGCGCGATATTGCAGGACGGTGGCGTGGCGCAAACCGCCATCGTAAATCGTCTCGGAGAGGCTGGGTCCGGCGGAAAAAAACCGGCTGGGCCACGTAAACCATGAAGTGAACGACTTTGATTCGAAGCCCACGTCTGCGCCGAGAGTCAGCGTGGGATAGTAAGCGGCGTATTGCACACCGATCAGCGCGTTGGCTTGTTCCATCAGCCGCTCGTTCGCGGCAATATCCGGGCGGCGTTCGAGCAATTGCGAGGGGACGCCGAAAGGAATCGCGGGCGGATTTGACTTGAGAGGCTCGGCAGGGATGGAAAACGTAGACGCAGGCTGGCCGACCAGCATGCCGATGGCGTGTTCGTATTGCGAACGGAGGATGCCGAGGTTGGTGTCCTCTGCTTGGGTGGTTTCGAGCTGGGTTTCAGCCTGCGCGACGGCTTCGTCGGAATCTATGCCGGTCTCATAGAGAACCTTGGTAAGGTTCAGTGATTCCTGGTAGGCGATCACGGTGGAATCCAGTAATTGTTTCAAATCGTCCTGACCGCGAAGCGAGTAATAATCCACGGCAACTTCGGCTTGAGCGGTCAAGCGCGCGTTTTCGAGATCCGCGGCGCTAGCTTGCGCGGAAGAAGTGTTGGCGCGCACCTGATTGCGCACGCGGCCCCAGAGGTCGGGAACCCAGGTAGCGTCGAAAGGCATGCTGTAAAACATCGAGGTTCCGGGCGTTGTCGCGAGCGAAGCTGCAGCGCCTTGACGTGACCCGGTGATCGCGGGGCCGACGGTTACCGTGGGGTAAAACTGCGAGCGGGCTTCTTTAACCAAAGCGCGCGCGGCCATGTAGCTGGCCATGGCGGATTGAATATTCTGGTTGGAAATATTCACCTGCTCTTCCAGAGCGTTCAGTTGCGGATCGTTGAACATCGTCCACCAGTTGCCGTGGAGGACGTTGTCTTGCGGCTGAGCTACCTTCCAGCCGTCGGTCTTGCTGAAATCCGCGGGAGTGAGTTCCTTATAAGCTGCGGGAGCCACCGCGGACGGCCGCTGATATTTTGGGCCGACGGTGCAACCGCCAAACGCGCACGCGACGAGGACGATGGAAGCAATTAGAATTAGCGATCGGGAGTGAGTTTTTGGCATCGTCGAAATCTCATTATTGCATTGTGCTACCGATTTGCCGGTAGCTCTTGATAATAGCGAAAGGCGTTTCATCAGTCTGCTGGCTCCTCTGCCGCTGTACCCAAGGCGTGATGGTGCATGCGAGCCCAGCGAACTCGCAGGCGATCCAAATAAAGATAGACCACGGGCGTGGTGTAGAGAGTGAGCATCTGGCTGACGATCAAGCCGCCGATGATGGTGATGCCCAGCGGCCGGCGCAATTCGGAGCCGGTGCCGGTGCCAAGGCCAGCGGCAGCGCGCCGAAAATCGCGGCCATGGTGGTCATGAGGATGGGGCGGAAACGCAGCAGGCAGGCCTGGTAAATCGCTTCTTGCGGAAGTCTTGTTCTCCTGGCGTTCGGCGGCCAAGGCGAAATCAATCATCATGATGGCGTTTTTCTTGACGATGCCGATGAGCAGAATCATGCCGATCAGCGCGATCACGTTGAGGTCCATGTGAAAAAGCAAAAGCGCCAGCACCGCGCCCACGCCCGCCGAAGGCAGCGTGGAGAGAATCGTGATCGGATGAATGTAAGCTCTCATACAGAATGCCGAGCACGATGTACACCGCCATCAGCGCGGCGATGATCAGAAACGGCTCGGTGGAGAGCGAGATTGAAAGGCCTGCGGCGTTCCGGAGAACATGCCGTGAATGGTGGAGGGCACGCCCATCTTCTGCTGCATTTGATCGATGGCTGTACGGCGTCGCTGAGCGCCACTCCCGGGCGCGAGATTGAACGAAAGCGTGACCGAGGGAAACTGGCCCTGGTGATTCACGGAGAGCGGAGCTTCGTCGGCGCGTAATGAGTGACGGCGCTGAGCGGGACTTCTTTGTCCATTGGTTGGGCGGATATAAATGTCATTTAGCGATGCGGGATCCTGCCAGAACTGCGGCGCGACTTCCATGACCACGTGATATTGATTCAATGGCGTGTACATGGTGGAAACCTGCGCTGGCCGAACGCGTCGTACAGGGTGTTGTCGATCATTTGCGGCGTGATGCCCAAGCGCGATGCGGTTTCGCGATCTAAACCAGCGAGGCCTGCAGCCGCTGTTTTGCTGGTCGGTATTAACGTCGGTGAGGATGCGCAGTTTGCGCATTTCGGTGAGGAGGCGCGGGCCCAGGCCACCAGATCATCGATGTTTTCGCTCTGAATCGTGTACTGATACTGCGCGCTGCTCTGGCGGCCGCCGATGCGCAGGTCCTGTCCTGCCTGCAGAAAGACGGTCGCCCCGGGAATGGAAATCAGTTTCGGTCGAAGGCGGTTCTATAATTACTTGGCTCGAGCTGA
>CAVWFO010000006.1:0-163514 GCA_963754275.1 uncultured Acidobacteriota bacterium | reverse complement strand
AAGGCGCGTACGTTCAAAAAGGCCAGCTTCTATTCCAGATTGACCCACGGCCGTTTCAGGCGGTGCTTGACCAGGCGGAAGGACAATTAGCGCAAGCCAGGGCTCAGCTTGCCAACGCCGAAGCGGTGCAACTGCGCAATCAGCTCGACGTGGAGCGTTACACTCCACTGGCGAAGGAACAGGCAGCGAGTCAGCAGGATCTCGACAACGCCATTCAAAATAATTTGGCGGCGCAAGCGACCGTGGCGACAGCCAAGGCACAGATTCAGACAGCTCAGGCCGCGGTGGAAACCGCGCGGCTCAATTTAGGATTTACCCGCCTCGTCGCACCGATCAGCGGCATCGTTGGAATCGCCCAGTTGCAGGTCGGCGCGTTGGTGGATACCACTAGCGCTCCGGTGACCACTGTTTCGACGGTGGATCCCATCAAGGTTTATTTCACCGTCAGTGAAAGCGAATATCTCGATTTTAACCGCCGATTTCCCACCGAGTCCGGCAGGCAAGCGGAGTTGAAGCGATTGCCGCTGGATCTGATCCTGGCGGATGGGCGCACGTACGACCACTCCGGAACGATCGACTTCGCGGATCGCGCGGTGAATCAAGGAACAGGCGCCATTCTGATCGCGGGACTGTTCCCGAATCCCGGAAATATTCTTCGTCCGGGCGGTTACGGAAAGGTTCGCGCCGCAACAAGAATTGAGACCGGTGCGCTGGTGATTCCGCAACGAGCGGTGACCGAGCTGCAAGGAAGCTATCAAGTGGCGGTAGTGGACGCCCAAAATAAGGTGAGCATCCGCACAGTGACGCCCGGCGAACGGACTGGCAGCGATTGGATTATCTCTAAGGGACTACAAGCGGGAGAGCGCGTGGTGGCGGAGGGAGCGCAGAAGGTGCGTCCCGGGACGCAAGTCAACCCGAAACCGTACGTGGAGCCGAGCGCGACGGCGGAGGGAAATTAAGGCCCGTGTCTAAATTCTTCATCAACCGTCCGATCGTAGCTATCGTGATTTCGATTGTGACCGTGATTCTTGGCACCATCACGATTGTCAGCCTGCCCGTGGCGCAATTTCCAAACATCGCTCCGCCCGAAATACAAATCCAAGCCACGTACGTGGGCGCAGACGCGCAAACGCTGGAACAATCCGTCGCCACGCCGATCGAACAGCAGATGAGCGGTGTGGACAACATGAACTACATGTATTCGTTGAACGCCACGGCCAACGGGCAGATGACCATGATCGTGGACTTCGACGTGAAGACGGATCCGAATATCGATCAAATTCTGGCGCAGAGCCGCGAAACGCAGGCGGCATCGCAACTTCCGGCGGACGTGAACAACTACGGCGTAACAGTGCAAAAGTCGGTGACCTCGCCGCTGATGCTGTTGACGTTGTATTCGCCGAAAGGCACGTACGACGCCGCGTTCCTTTCCAATTTTGCGTACATTAACATTCGCGACCCGCTGACGCGTTCATACGGAATCGGCAACGTGCAGATCTTCGGCGCGGGACAATACGCGATGCGCTTGTGGGTGAAGCCGGATCAATTGGGAAAACTCGGCATCACCGTCACCGACATTATCAACGCGATCCAGGCGCAGAATACCGTGAATCCCGCCGGACAGGTGGGCGGCGAGCCTGTGCCCCCGGGGCAGGAATTCACGTACTCGGTGCGCGCGCAAGGGCGATTGATTTCCGAGGAGGAGTTCGGGCAGATCGTAGTGCGCGAGACGCCCGATGGCGGAGTGGTGCGCGTGAAAGACGTGGCGCGCGTGGAATTGGGTTCGCAGGATTACAGCACAGCGGGCCGGTTGAACGGCAAACCGGGCGCGATTATAGCCATTTACCAGTTGCCGGGCTCGAACGCGGTGGACGCCGCGGCCGCAGTGAATAAATTGATCGCCGGGATGAAACCGACGTTCCCGCAGGATGTGGATTATGTGACTTCGCTGGACACCACGAAGGCAGTGACGTCCGGAATAAAGGAAATTGTCGAGACGCTGCTGATCGCGATCGTGCTGGTGATTCTGGTGGTGTACGTTTTCTTGCAAAGCTGGCGCGCCACGCTGATTCCCATGTTGGCGGTACCGGTGGCGTTGATCGGGACGTTTGTCTTTTTCCCGCTCTTCGGGTTTTCCATCAATACGCTTTCACTATTAGGGCTGGTGCTGGCCATTGGATTGGTGGTGGACGACGCGATCGTGGTCGTGGAAGGAGTCGGGCGGCACATCGAGGAAGGCCTTTCGCCGAAAGAAGCGGCCCTGAAAGCGATGGACGAATTAACTGGTCCAGTTGTCGGCATTGCGCTGGTGCTTTCGGCGGTGTTCGTTCCCACCGCGTTTATTCCGGGAATTACCGGTCGTCTGTATCAGCAATTTGCGGTGACCATTGCTATTTCCGTGATTCTTTCCGCTTTTAACGCTCTAACTCTCAGCCCCGCGCTCGCGGCCCTTTTGCTGCGTCCCCGAGAAGAGAGCAAGGGCGTCATAGGAAGGTTTTTCGGATGGTTCAATCGGACGTTCGAGCGGGCGACAGAAGACTACGTCACCGTCTCCGGCGCGCTGATTCGGAAGAGCGCCATTGCAATCGTGTTGTTAGTAGCATTCGCAGCGGGCGCGGCATTCTTCGCAGGGCACGTACCCTCCAGCTTCCTACCGGATGAAGATCAAGGCTATCTTTTCATCAACTTGCAGCTTCCGAACGCCGCTTCGCTGCAACGCACGGACCGCGCGGCACGCGATGTGGAAAAAATACTCGCGGACACTCCCGGAGTGAAATACACCACCAGCGTGATCGGCTTCAGCCTGCTGAGTTTCGTGCGCACCAGCTACAACGCGTTTTTCTTCGTCACGCTGGACCCTTGGGACGAGCGGAAATCCCGCGCCGAGCAGTTTCAGGAAATCAAGACGCGCCTGAACCAGAAATTGAGCCAGATGCCCGAGGGCATCGCTTTCAACTTTTCGCCTCCGGCGATTCCGGGAGTCGGCACTTCCGGCGGATTCACGTTCGTGCTGGAGGACCGTGCCGGAAAGGATGTCGAGTATCTCACGCAGAATTTGAACACGTTCATGGCTGCGGCGCGCAAACGCCCGGAGATCGGTTTTCTGGCCACCACCTATTTACCCAGCGTGCCGCAGCAATTCGTGACGGTGGACCGCGACAAGGTGATCAAGCAGGGAGTGAGCATCACGGACGTTTACAAAACCATTCAATCTTTCATGGGTGGATATTTCATTAATTATTTCAACCGCTTCGGCCGGCAATGGCAGGTGTACATCGAGGCGGAAGGCGAATACCGTACGCGCGCGGAAAACGTGGGGCAATTCTACGTGCGCAACAATAAGGGCGAGAATGTGCCGCTTTCCGCGCTGACGAAATTCGAACCGCGGATCGGGCCGGAATACACCATGCGCTTCAACGAATATCGCAGCGCACAGATCGTAGGCAGCGCCGCGCCAGGATACAGTTCCGCGCAGGCGATGAACGCGCTGGAAGAAGTGTTCGCGCAATCCATGCCGCATGACATGGGCTACGACTACAAGGACATGTCGTACCAGGAAAAGTTGGCGCAGAAGGGAGTCTCTCCCACGGCGGTTTTCGCATTCTCGCTTTTGTTTGTGTTTCTGATTCTAGCAGCGCTGTATGAAAGCTGGTCGCTGCCGTTCAGCGTGTTGCTCAGCACGCCGGTGGCAGTGTTCGGCGCGTTCGCCACGCTGTGGTTACGGCGAACCGTAGCCGGCTGGTTCTATCCGGCGTACATGGTGCAGATCGAAAGTGACGTGTATTCGCAGATCGGGCTGGTAATGCTGATCGGTCTGGCGGCGAAAAACGCGATTTTGATTGTGGAGTTCGCGAAAGACGAATACGAGGAAGGCAAACCGCTGATAGAAGCTGCGCTAGCAGGCGCGCGAATCCGGTTGCGGCCGATTTTGATGACGTCGTTCGCGTTCATTCTGGGCAGCGTGCCTTTGTGGATTGCCACCGGCGCGGGTTCCGTGGCGCGCCAGATTATTGGAACGACAGTGATTGGCGGAATGCTCGCGGCCAGCTTCCTCGCCATATTTTTGGTTCCAGCAATTTTCTGTCTGATTGAGACATGGTCGGGCGCCGGCAAAAAGGATGCCGCCGCGACAGCGCCGCCGACGCCGCCAACGCCCGAGCCGGCCCCTGGAGATTGATATGAGCCGCCGCCTTATGGCTGAAACTGTCACGCAGCGGAGCCATTCGTGAACAAGAACCTCGTGAACACGGCGTTCAAGACAACTCTGCGGTCATTGATAGCCGCGATGCTGGTGTCGAGCCTCATCGCGGGCTGCGCGGTCGGCCCGAATTATCACAAACCCGACGTGCCGACTCCCGCCGTATATCACGATCTCAGCCAAAATCCGCAAGCGGAGGCACAGGCCGCGTCCTACGCTGACCTTCCCTGGTGGCAAGTATTTTCGGATCCCGTCCTGCAAGACCTGATCCGCACGGCGCTTAAACAGAACTATGACTTGCTGATCGCGACGGAGCGCATTAACGCCGCGCGCGCTCAAGTGGCGATCACTCGCTCCAGTCTCTTCCCGCAAGTGTCTGGCAACGGCAATTTCACGGGTGGCAAAGAACAGAATTTTCAGTCGAAGTCAAATTTCTTGGCGCTCACGGCAGACGCGGCTTTTCAGGTGGATCTATTCGGCGGATTGCGCCGTGCCACCCAAGCATCGCGTGCCCGGCTGCTGGCAACCGAGGCAGCGCGGCAAACCGTCGTGCTGACTCTCGTCAGCGATGTGGCCACCGATTATTTCGCGCTGCTGCAGCTTGACTTGGAATTGCAGATCTCGCGCGATACCGTGAAGACGCAGGAAGACTCCGTCAAATTGACTTCGCTGAGGCTGGACCACGGCGTCGCAACGAAGCTAGATGTCCTGCAGGCGCAGCAGGTGCTGGACACCGCGAATGCCTCAATCCCGGATCTCGAGAGGCAGATTGGCCAGGAGGAAGATGCCATCAGCATTCTGCTCGGAAATTATCCGCAAAGTTTGCCGCGCGGACTGCCGCTCGCGGACCAGCCGCTTCCTCCCGGCGTGCCGCCAGGATTGCCTTCCTCGCTGCTGGAGCGCCGGCCCGATATTCGCCAAGCCGAGCAGCAACTCATCGCCGCGAACGCCCAAATCGGCGTGGCCAAGGCTGCGTTTTTTCCACAGATTTCGCTCACCGGCGCGGGCGGCGGCGCATTTGGGCGCAGCAATCTATTCTCCAGCATGATGAGCTCGCAAGCGGCTATCTGGTCGTATGGCGTGCAGGTAAGTCAGCCAATTTTCACAGGAGGCGCGCTGAAGGGAAATCTGCATCTGGCCGAAGCGCAACATCAGGAAGCTTTGCTCGCGTACAAGGAAGCGATTCAACATGCCTTCGGAGATGTGTCCGATGCTCTGATTGGATATTCGAAATTACATGAAGTGCGCGTTCGCCAGGAACAGACCGTGGCAGATTTATCGGAGTCAGTACGCCTCTCCGTCATGCGCTACAGGGGCGGCACGACCACGTATCTGGAAGTGCTGGACGGCCAGCGGTCGCTCTTCGAAGCGGAAATCACTTTGGCGCAGGCGCGCGGAGCCGAGTACCAAAGCCTCGTGCAACTCTACAAAGCCCTCGGCGGCGGCTGGAAGCAATAAAGCGGCATGGTTGGCATGGCGCGTTACTGCTCCAAAATCTCTTTCAGTTTTTTCATCTCAATTTCCATTTCCTTCATGGCCTCGTCGAACTGCTGATCGCTCATCACCGCGGGCTGAAAAAGCGTCATCATCACCGTCGCGCCTTCGCCGTTGGGCACCACGCGAGAATAAACCTGCCACGTCGCTTGCGGATCCTTCCAGATGTGATCGAATACTCCGAGTTCCTCCACGGCGTTGACTTTCAGCGCGCCTTCGCCGAACTTGGTGACGGCATGGAACCATCCGTCTTGCCCCGGACTGACTGTGCGCAAATTCACAACGGCGTATTGAGGCCAATTTATCGGATTCGCAAGAAAGAGATAGGCCTTCTCGGGAGTAGCTTGGATATCCACTGATTTTATGGCGGACCGCGCAATCTTCTTCATCATGTCTTCTCCTGTTCTGAAAGCGATGGTTACCTCGAGCCGGGAAAATGCTGAACGTACTCGCCGCCGTCGCGGCCGAAGTAACGCACTTTCTTTCCGTTCAAATATACGATGTAATAAGCGCACCCAGCCGCGGCGCCTTCTCTTACAAAGTCCGGATATGCCGCTTGTCCCGCTTGTACTCTTTGGTTGATGTCTTCGAGCTTTTCCGCGGAAAAGTCGGCCGCGACCTCGTCGTGCAGCAACGCCGCGCCCGTGGCCAGAGATTCTCCGTTCGTTGCATAATACCGAAATTCATTTCGCAGGAAATCCACGTGATAAGATTCCACTCCCTCTTTTCCCAGCGTTGCCAGGATCTCGCGGAAAGTGATTTCTTTTGCCAAAGCCTTGCCAATTAATTCTTGGATGATCGCTAGATTCATTCGGTACTCCTTTCTAATTAACCGGCATGTTCTTCAAGTTATGTAACGCCGCCGTTTTCTTCAGCAGGCTCGTCAGAGTTACGCGCTCGGATTTCCGAAGGCCTTTGAAGAACTCCCGATCATTTTCGTCAGCCAGCTTCGCCAATTTGGGGACCACCGCGAGCGCCGCGAGGGTGAGCTCGATATCTTGATAGCGGCGGTCGCTGCTGGATTCCTTGCGCGTCACCAGGCCTTTTTCCAGCAGCCGGCTGATGAGCTTGGAAACGGCGCCGCGCGTGAGGCCGGTCAGCTCCGCCACGACGCCCGGCGAAGTCGTGTCGTCGCCGCCATACATTTCGCGCAATACCACCCACTCGGCGACGGTCACGCCGCTGAACTCCAGCTTGCGCGCGAAGGCGTAGGAGACATGATTCGAAACCAGCCGCATCCAGAATCCGATATGCGTGGTCAGCTGGCTCGCCGCGATTTTCCCAGGCTTCTTGGTAGCCACGGCACAGCACCTCACCAGAATATAATAGTATCCTAGGAAACTGTTGTCAAGGCAATAAAAGTTCGCGCGCACCTACAATCAGGCACTAGGGATAGCGTTTCGTGGTTTCCATCTCCCGCACATCTCTCTTACAATGTGGGCGGTCCCTCCATCGCGCCCGTAGCTCAGTTGGAAAGAGCGTCTGCCTTCTAAGCAGAGGGTCGGGGGTTCGAATCCCTCCGGGCGCGCCACTTATCTTTCTTGAATCAGACAGATGCAGCGATTTGTTGAAACGCTTCTGTTTTGATTTTCGGTCCATTCGGTCCAACTACGGTATTACTGGGCGGAAGCTCGAAGCCAAGGCCCACCCGGACTGTCACTTCTCTTCGAGATTCAGGATCGTCCTTCAACCTGCTGTAGTGGTCGGTTACCCTCTTCCCCGCATGCCCCAGCCAAAAGTGGATGAGATCTTCAGGGACGCCGTACTTGCGCGAATGCGTAATGCGGAAACGGCGAAACGCGTGACAGCCACACTTAAACTCGTTGAGTGCTTCAAGGATGGGGTTCAGCGTGCGCCGAAGCACATCGGACTGATGAAGGGGCTTGCCCGATTGCGACTGAAATAAGGGATGGGACTTGAGTGTTCCCTGGCGCGTATCCAGATACGCCTTCAGCATCGAGGCCAGCGCCGGACATAGATCAATCTCTCGAGAGCCACTGTCGGTCTTGAAGAAATTGTGAATCTGTGACCGCCACGCCTTTTGGACGATCTTGATAGTGGAGCAGTCTGGAGAGATATCCTGCACTTTAATCCCAAGTGCCTCTCCAAATCGCAAGCCCGTACCACCGGAAACGGCAGAGAAAAGTCGATACTTTGCCTTCCTCGCACGGGCGACAATCCTCGTCACTACCGCGCCGTTGAAAGGGGTTGTTTTGGGTTCCGAATTCGTGGCAGATCGATGGAGGAGTGATTCCACTTACGGGGATATAGCTCGTCGCCTTCTTCATTGATTGCCGACGCGAGAACCATCTCTACGACGTTTGCGTAGCCACGGATAGCTTATTCGCCCAGGCCGCCCTCTACCATCGTGATCCCGAGATTTTTCAGCGCGAGATTTCTGATGTTCTCGAGCGGCATGTGGCCGATGTGTGGATTGAGCCAATTCTCCAAGCAGCACGCCCACGCTGTCAACGTGGACGGAGCCACTGGCTTCCACTTGCGGTTCTTCATCCGCTCCAACCAGATCTCGGCCTGTTCACGAAACGTAATGCTGTGGATCAAACGAACGACATTGTCGAAATGTTGCAGAGGGCGGGAGCGACCCCAGGAACTTTTTGGGCAGCCGAAAGCCGAAAAAGTGGGGTCGCTCCCGCCCGTTTTGGTAGTTTTGCGGCCGATGCTTTTGAGGTTTCGCGCCGAGCATCGCATTCTCTTTCAGCGGGGTGCGCGGCGAGAGGGTGAAGATCTGGGTACAGTACGACGTGCAGGATGAAGATGTTACAGTCTTCACCGCTCGCAGTCATGCCGAATCTTCGGCCAACCGTCCCGGGACTGCTTTGGATCGGCCGATGCGCGAAGACAACGCGACTTATGACGCCGACCGTCGAATGGGCGGGACGTCTTGGTTCCGGATGATCCACAGTAGGAAGTCTCGGCCAAGGCCGGCCGGATTGACGCGACTGGCCACGAGGGAAAGAAAAAAATCGAGGAAGGGCGAGTACGGATGGCTCGGGGTGGCACGCAAGTAGAAGAAGCGCGACTTTTCCGGCTACTCAGGTCTAAGGAGCCGGCGTTGTTATGCAATTATTGAGGAACTGCGCCACTCGCCGCCGGTATCATCGAGCTCGACAAGAGCAATCTCATCGCGAGCCTTCGCGAGGCGGCCATCCATGAGACGGAAGAACGCTAGAACCATGTCCAGTCGGCCGGAGGTTCACGGTCCTGCGCAATCGTGGGCGAACCGTCCCGAGCCTGCTTTGGACGAGCCGAGGGGCGACGACACTTGACGCAATCGCAGCTGGCAACTTGGAGAGAAAATTGCTGATGCTCGGGATGCAACCTGGACTCTCGCCACGAATTGATCGTTTACTATTGAGCTAAGTTGCGGTAGCGTATCGCGGTCGCCCCGGATCGTGGACCCCAGCCGAATGAGCCCATTGCGGAGTGGCACCGGTTTGCGCAAACAATTTCGCGCGCTTAGTATTGCAACGCTATTGGCTGTCGCGCTGCTTGGCACAGCAGGCTTTCAGCTCTTCTCGGATCACCCGCAAACAAGCCGGCAAATTCGAGTTCGGACTCCCCAAAAGGCAACTGAACGCGTTATCGGACAAAAGTATCACCCAGACCGCGTGCTCGTTCGCTACAAGCCTGGCACTAATCCCGACGCCATCCGAGCCATCCACCAGCAGGTGAACGCTACAGTCCTGCGGGAGTTCTCGCTGGTCAAGGGACTGCAACTTGTCCGCATCGCCGAGGGAAGCTCTGTACCAGTGATGCTCGACTACTATCGTAGAAACTCAGCAGTGATTTACGCCGAGCCTGACTACATTGTGCATGCCGTGGGCGCGCCGAACGATCCTCAGTTTCCCTCGCAGTGGAGTTTACAAAATACCGGGCAAAGTGGCGGCACAGCCGGAGCAGATATTCACGCTGTTCAGGCGTGGAGCTTGGCAACAGGGAATCCCAACGTTGTGGTCGGCGTCATTGACACTGGCATTGACTACAACCATGAAGATCTCGCTGCCAACGTATGGAATTCACCCGCTCCTTTTTCCGTGACGACTCAATCGGGGGTCGTGCTGGAATGCCCCACGGGAACTCACGGGTTCAATATGGTCGCCGACAGTTGCGACCCGATGGATGACAACGGACACGGCAGCCATGTGTCCGGGACCATCGGCGCGGTTGGAAACAACGGAATTGGAGTAACGGGAATTAATTGGCAGGTGGGCATTCTGCCGTGCAAGTTCTTGGACGCGAGTGGCGCCGGAGATACCGATGCCGCGATCGCTTGTCTGAATCTGATCAAGCAATTGAAGGACAGCGGAGTCAATATCGTCGCGACGAATAACAGCTGGGGCGGCTCGGATGCCAGCCAGGCTTTACAGGACGCGATTGAAGCAACGATGCAGGACGGCGTGCTGTTCATCGCCGCGGCGGGGAACGATTTTTCTGATAACGATGAGTTTCCAGTATATCCGGCGAATTTTTATCTCCCGAATGTGATTGCAGTCGCGGCCACGGACCGGAATGACACCGTCGTCACTTTCTCAAACTTAGGGAAGCGCACGGTACACATCTCCGCACCGGGACGTGACATCTTAAGCACGACGCCCAACAACACCTACAGTTACGACAGCGGAACGTCCATGGCTACACCGCACGTGACCGGCGTCGTCGCTCTCTTGAAAACCCAAAATCCTGCCCTGGACTGGCGCGGCATCAAAAACTTGATACTCAGCGGCGGCGATACCCTGGCAACCGCTCAGGAAACGATTACGCAGAAGCGTTTGAATGCGTATGGTGCCATGACTTGTACGAATGGAATCGTCGCATCGCGGTTGCTGCCAATTGCAGACGTGAATTCGGGCAGCGTCGGATCGCCAGTGACGCTTGCGTTTCTGAACATCAACTGCGCCGAACCCGCTGGAAACGTGACTGTCAATGTCATGCCGGGAGGGCAGAGCGTAGCGCTGGCGGACAACGGCAGCGGCGCGGACGTAGCCGCTAACGACGGAATCTATACGGGCCAATGGACGCCAAGCGCGCCGGGTAGCTACACGCTGGCATTTCCTGATGGAAGCACGGCTGCCGTTGAGGTTCTGACGCCGTACGGAGTCACGCAAGCTCCCTACGTTTACCGCACGATTACCGGAACGAACCTGAACCTTTCCGATGATTCTGTCGCGACAGTTACTTCGCCGTTTGCAATTGCATTCGGCGGCGGCTCGTTCACGAGTCTATATGTGAGTAGCAATGGCACGATCAGCTTTACCGACCAGTTCGACGGATACGAGAATTTTTCTCTGTCACCGAACGGTTTCCCGAGCACCGAAACTGCCCCGACAACACTGCTGGCTCCGATGTGGGAGGATCTTTATCCGTTGAAAGGAACGAGCCAAAACGTTTACTGGGCGGTAACCGGAAGCGCGCCCAACCGCGAGTTGGTGGTGGAGTGGCGGAACGTATTAAGTTATGCGTGCCTTTCGGATGATGCGAATGCTGTAACTTTCCAAGTCGTGTTTAAGGAAGGAAGCAGCGATATTCTGTTTAATTATTCGAATGTGGTCTTCGGTGGCGCGTGTTCCTATCTGGATTTTGGCCAATATGCCACGACGGGGATCCTGTCCTCACCCGCGCAGGGAGTAATGTGGAGCGATGGTTCCGGTCCCTCACTTGATAACGGCTTAGCACTGCTTTGGCAGACGCCGCCTCCGACGGGAGGAGTGACCAGCCCGGTACCGGTACTCACTTCGATATCACCTTCGAGTATGCCATTACTCAGCCCTGACACTACGATCACGGTGAAAGGCTCCAGTTTTGTACCCGCCTCGGTGGTGCAGTGGCAAAACACGAACCTCGACCCGTTGCCTCCCCCCATCGATCTTCCGACGACATATGTGAGCGCAACACAGTTGAACGCGATCCTGCCGTCCGCATTTTCCACGCCGTACAATCGCTATGTTGTCGGGACTGTGCAAGCGATTCTCGTCTCAAACCCGGCGCCAGGAGGAGGCTCGTCAAACACGCTCCCAATTTCAATTGTGAATCCGGGAGTTCCTGCAATTAGTTCATTGTCGCCGTCTTCTGCGACCGCCGGCGATTTCAGCTATTACATGGACGTGCGCGGTAACAACCTTGTATGCGCGGTCATCTATTGGAATGGCCAGATGCTCTTTACCACGCAGATCAGCAACGCCGAGGTTTTTGCCGCCGTGCCGTCGTCGCTGCTGGTCGCGCCCGGCACAGCGCAGGTCACTGCCGTTTGTAGCGGTCCAAACGGCGGAACCTCCAGCGCAGTGCCATTTACGATTGGCGTCGCCGGGACAGGGACTGGCACCGGTGCAGCAGGGCCGCCGCAGTCGCCCGCGCTACAAGGAACGCAGCACCAATCCGTGGACTCGAGCGGCTCGACGAAGCCAGGAATGAGCCTGCATCAGCCCGTCCGTTTTCTTGGCTGGAACTACGCCAAGCTGCAGGGCCCGGCATACTTGAAATATTTCTCGCGGCCGTATGGAGCTCCGTTGATTCCCCGACTGCCTTCATCCACGCCAGAAACCTCGTCGTCGGCGCCCGCTCTTCATGCAAATTCAAACATCAGCCTGGCACAACCTGCGACTTTGCCGGGCTTCGCATTTCATCCCACAATGCCTGCCGGTTTCCTGCCCACGAGCGTGGTCACCGGCGACTTTAACCGTGATGGAAAAATGGATTGGGCCGTGAGCAACGGAGGCAGCAACGACATTTGGATATATCTTGGAAACGGTGATGGTACCGCGCAGCTTCCTAAAATCATCCGGCTCACCGGAGCGGCGCCGGTCCAGGTTGTGACCGCGGACCTTCGAGGCATCGGCGTGCTGGATCTGGTTGTCGCCGAAGCTGACACGCAATCCGTGGGCGTGCTGCTGGGAAACGGCGATGGCACGTTTCAGCCAGAGGTGACGTATTTCGTGCAGGGTCCACCGCTATCGCTCGCCGTTGGCGATGTAAACGGAGACGGCAAGATTGACATTGTTGCAGGAATAGTAGGGGATCCGCTGACAGGGCCGCTGGCGACATTCCTCGGAGACGGCATCGGAAACTTTGGAACACCGATCACTTCCCCGGGTTACAACCCAATTCTTACTTTTGCGACCACACAGGTTGTCTTGAAAGACTTAAACGGAGACGGGCGGCCGGATATAACCCTAATGGATGTGGGTGGGGCCGTCCCTGGCGCGCACACCTATCTCAACAATGGCGACGGAACTTTCAAGCACGCGGACTTTGTCTACGGTAGTGACGGAGGTTTTGTGCTGCCAACTGCCGTTGCCGTCGGCGACATGGATGGAGACGGGTGTCCGGACGTTATAACAGTCGAGGCACTGGGAGAGGTCCGAATATTCAAGGGCAACTGCGACGGAACCGTGCAAGGCTTCCCGAATGTGATGACCGTTGGTGCGGGAGAAGCGCCCGTTAGCGTAGCGCTGGCTGACATGAACGGCGATGGGAGGATGGACGTTATCACCGGCGGAGGGTTTTTCGGAGTGGGGGCCGGCGAAGGAGAAGAAGCGAGCGATCTCGTCACAGTTCTTCTTGGCGACGGAAAGGGAAATCTCTCCCTAGCGAAGGTTTACCGCACCGAACCGTCGCTGTTCGGACTTGCGGTCGCTGACCTCAACGGAGACGGGAAACCCGAAGTCATCGCCGCGAGTCAGGACACCGACACAGCATCGGTGCTGTTGAATGATGGCCAGGGCGGATTGAATTCCCCGACGGGCGGCTATGTCGGCTACATCCTCGCGGGTCAACAAGGCGCCGTCAACGCGCCTTACTCGAATTTCCTCGTGCAAGACTTGAACGGCGACGGCAAACCTGATTTGGCATTTGTTGAAGTGGACCAATACTATTCCACCCCGTGGGAATTTGTCTCGCTGCTCAACGATGGAACGGGCCACTTCAGCGCGCCCACCAAGACAGCGATGTCGGATTTCGGCGTGGCGCCGGCCGGCTGGGTGCTCGGCGATTTTCGCAACACGGGACGCCCGGATTTAGTGGTGTCTTCTTCCGCCTACCAGGGTAATCCCGGCGCGGACCTGATCTTCGTGCCGAACAACGGCGATGGCAGCTTTGGCAAGGCGCACGTCACCATACTCGATGCCACGCGAATCGGCGCCCTCGGGCTCGTCGATGCGGGAGATTTCAATAACGATGGAAAGCTCGACCTTGTCGGCGTAGTCAACCCTGCCGGGACAGCCGGCACCTATGATCTTGCGACGTTCCTAGGAAAGGGTGACGGCACATTTCAAGTTACCTCGTCCATTTCGCTGGGATCGAATCCAACGGGCGCGCCGCGCATGATTTTTACCGGCGACTTTAACCGCGACGGAAAGCTGGACGTGCTGCTCTGGACGTACGACAACATTGAGGGAACGCAAAACCACAACGTATATGAATTTCTCGGCAATGGAGACGGCACGTTCGCAGCTCCCAAGTTGATTCTGCCAAACTTTGGCTTCTTCGGAATGGCGGACTTGAATCACGATGGCTACCCGGACATTGTGGAGCTCAACCAGACTCCGAGTTCCTCGAATCCGAACCTTTTCGTTCCGAGCTTCACGGTGTACATCGGGCAGGCAGATGGGACTTTTCAGGCGGGGAGCACTTACTCGGTCTATGCCGGGACTATTTATTCGGGCTATGGGTTTTCGAATGTAGGCCCGAACCAAATATTGACGCCGATGCTGGCGGATTTTAACGGGGACGGAAACATAGATGTGGGAGTTGTGATGTCCACGCTGGATGGCACGAGTTACATGCAAGTGCTGGCAGGGAACGGCGACGGCACGTTTACGCCCACTTACGAAATAATTCCGTTCGATAAATTCGGATTCCCCACGAACGCTGCGGACGTAAACGGAGACGGTCGTGCCGATCTGCTCGAATTGGACGGCTGGCCATCCTCTTATCATGTGATTTTCGGAGAGGCGGGTCCGACGGTGCAGCTCGGTTACGTCGGCCAGCCTATCGTGGGAGCCAAGGGATCGGTGACGATTAACCTGAGCTTACTACCTGCGGCCGCGACCGCCGTGCAACTGTCCGCAAGCGACCCCAACATTCAAATTGCGAGTAGCGTCACGATTCCGGCAGGCAGCTTGAATGCTACCGTGCCGTTTACGATCGGTGCGGGCTTTGACAATTCCAAAGTGTTTTCGATCAGCGCGGATCTCAGCGGACAGACGTACACCGCTTATTCTTATCAAAACCCGAAAAGTCTGGCGGGAATTGCGCTGTTCGCGAACGCGTTGAAAGAGGGCACGCCACCGAGTGGCACGACTCAGGACTACGGCATCGGAGTCGTCTCGATCGGCGGCTATTCCACGACTCTTCAACTCTCTTGCCAGGGCCTCCCTGCGGGAGGCAGTTGTTTGTTCGGGAGTAATCCGTTACCTCTTGCTGCGGGACAGTCGGTTGGGAGCAGTCTAAACATTCAAACGAGTACTACGACGCCAATTGGATCGTATAACGTAACCGTTCTCGCCAGTGACGGCGCTGTTTCTGACCAGCTGAGTCTTGTTCTGAACGTTGCTGATTTTAGCGTCAGCCTCACGCCCGCTTCCGCGACGCTTTTGCCTGGCGCGACTGCGAATTTCTCGCTGCAACTCGGAGCGATCGGGCCCTGGGTAGGTTTGATCTCCGTGAGCTGCGTCATTTCAGGGCCTGCAAGCGTCGAATGTCCGGCGCAGGGTACATACGACCCGGGCAGTTCTCCTGTCCCGATTCCAACAAACGGTTTGGCGCCCGGCGATTACACCGTGAAGATCTCCGGCTCCGCCGACGGCGTCACGCATGCCGCTACGCCCGCTGTGATCCATGTACAAGGTGCTAGCGGCTCTGTTGCGCCTTCTTCGGCGACGCTGTCCGTGGGTGGTTCCGCGAACTTCAACGTGACACTAAACTCTCAGAATGGCTACGCGGATCAGTTCACGTTAGGTTGCTCGGGCCTTCCGGCCGGCATGTCATGCTCTTTCACCCCAAACTCTGGCAGCTTGCCGGGCAACGGCAGTTTTGCGAGCGTCCTCACCGTGACAGTGACATCACGACCTGCGGCGACTGCTAAAGACGATTTATCTCGTCGAGATTTCGTAAGGTGGTCGATCGTACTTTTGGCCTTTGTCGGTGGGGCGGGGGGATTCCTCGGGCGCAGACGGCGTGCCGCCCGCCGGGCGGCTCATGCATGGAATCTGGCCACCTTCGCGCTTTTGCCTATGGCTGCGATCCTCCTTGTCCTGACTTTATCCTCGTGTGGCGGCGGTGGGACCTCCTCGACCGGCGGCGGAACGCCTCCGCCTCCACCCCCTCCGCCGCCTGTAACTGTTTCGTTCATCGTCCAGGCGGTTTCTCCCTCATTGACGTTGAACGCGGGCCAAATAACGATTGAGGTAAAGTGAAACGGCGTTTCCAATCAGAAGCGTCGCCATTTTTCCGACCGTTCTATCGGAATGCCGCTAGGGTTCAGAAGCATCAACAGTCGGGCTACGATGCGATATTCAGTTGCGCCAGCCGTCGTTGAATTTCAGCAGAGCATCGCACAGTCACCGGCACGAAGTACTAAACATGCGGTGGTATTTCGAACCCGCGACATCGGTCCAACTTCGGTCCAGTTCAAGAGCGAGAGGAATGACGCGCTTCCCTCAAGCGACACCAGACGCGGCACTTAGAATTTTGCACTGCGCACCTTCTAAGCAGAGGGTCGGGGGTTCGAATCCCTCCGGGCGCGCCATCCTTTCAATCGGGTGCAACAATGCGGCGCGCTGACTTCTCCTCCTGGCAAGCGCGTAGCTGTCGGCAGATCGTTTTAGTGGTGGTTCGCGCCGTGGTTGAAGCGCTTGTAGTGACAGTCGGCAGCGAAGCCGATTGCGCTCCGCAGCTGTGATCGCCGCCGCTTCCCAACTGCTCTAGCCGCACATGCGTGCTTTTCGGCTGGCGGTTTCCGCTGGGCAACGGGCACGATTGATACTCCCGACGGGTGTGGTCTCGGGAGTCGAGTGCCCAGTTACGTCGATGTAGGTCGCGTCGGCAGCCTCGGGCGGAAGGTGCGAATTTCGTAAAAGCGTAAGCCGACCGACCGTGTGGAAAGGAGCCTGCTTTTCGTCCCACTCGACACTGGCGTTTTCGATCCAGAAGTTGGCATCGCGATGTTTGCCCCAATACGTCATCCTACTTGTGTCAAGAAACTGGATTCCGAAGTCGAAACTGCTCATTTTGCCATCTTCCTTCAGATGCCGGATTAACTCGTCATGCAGGGCCTTTGGATTGTCCCTTTGCAGAGGACGCGTATGATTGTCTGGAGAGGGTGTAGCCGAATGCTTAACAACATCAACCGCACCGTGACGAAACGGCACGGTGCTCCAATAGCGAAGCTTCGTGTAAGGCCTAATTTTCTGGCGCGATTGTAATTCCGCCAGCGCCAAAGTCCGGAACACCCTCAATTTGTCCTTGAACGGCAAAGCCCAAAGCAGCGCGGCTGGATTCGATGCCGTCAGCAGCTTCATGGTCGCCACAAACGCGGGTGAATCGTTTATGGGTAGCGTCGTGGCGTTTTGCATTGAGAAATCCTGGCGAGCAACGTTGGACAAAGAAGTGCCGGCGCCATTGCCGGTAAGCTCAACCGAGAAAGACAAGGACCGAACGTCCGGCTTGAAGTCAGAGTTTATGCTGGCGTCAGCGTTCCCAAACCTCACAACAGCGGGATACACGCCCGGCTTTGCAAAAATTCCTTTCGCAAGGCGTTGCGCGAGTACGGGGTCGCGACCGACCGACACATCGAACACCTCGAATTGTGCTCGGGCGGAGACGCCTTTCGCGTGCGTTCCACGACAGAGCGAGCGGTGTTGATGGTTGGCAGCATTCTTCTGCATCAGAAGAGATCTCTCAGCGATCTCGTCGATGTCAGCTTTTTCCCTGGCGAGGTTTCGGTCAGCGTCGCTCTCTGTCACTCCGAACCATCTAGTGAGAAAAGCCATGGAGATCTCCTTATCCTAACTTGGAGATGAACTTGAGCGCGGTGACGCTCGGCAGAAAGCAGTACGCGACGGCTTTCGTCGTTACGAAAGTCAGGAGCCCGGTGATCTTGATCGGAGGCGCGCCGTTCGGCTGTGGTATCACAAAAATGCTTTCCTCGGGATTTTGCGTGCCAATCATCGGATCTTTCGCCTTGGGGTTCAGCCGGACCGCTCCGGCGAACTCGCTGTCATTCACCCAATGGCGTAGAACAAACTCGTATTGGTTTTCGATATTGGAGTTAATGAAATAGCCGAGAAGCCCACGCTTGATGCCGTCATAGGGTAGATTGGGATCATAGGTCGGGCCGTATGGCAGGCCGCGTCGAATTAAGCGGTGCGTGTTGTTGCTTCCACCGGGCTGGCCCTGGCCGGTCACGGGTTGGCCCCGTGGATTTATGCGGCGCATGTGCGCGCCAACGGGGCAACGCAATCCCTTTGGATCTCCCGAGCCGTCCGCGTTCACATACTCGTAGTTATTCATCTGTTCGAGACTGAGTCCACCAGGAGGGCTGTCCGTGTCGGGGGATAACGCGAGCGGAACTCCGTTGCGCCATCGTCCACACATTTTTGCAGCGAGCAATTCGGGATCAATCTTGTCTTTGTTTGATTGCAGGAAGTTCTCAAAACCGACCACGTCCGTTTCGATCATTTTGAAGACGGCGAAACTTCCGTTCAGACCAAGCTCTTTGGGTTCTGGCACAAAGTAGTTCTCGGCCTCATCCTGCAATACGAATAACCATGGCTCGCATGCCTGTTGGTGATCCGCGGGATATTTTTCTGGACCGCCGTGAATTGTGGTCATGCTGATGCCGTCGGTGTAACCGAAGGGAACCTTCGCACATGGGGTGGGCTTCCCATCCTTCATTTCAATCCACGCCATGCCGTCCTGACGCCAAATTTCTTTGAAGGCATTCCCTTCGGCGAATAAAGCTGACAAACGCTCGGTGTAGCTCTGCATCGCTTCGGGACTCAGAGCGTGCAGCGTCACCAGAACGTGATCGCGCCCCTTTCCGAAATCCCCCACCCAATTTAGTGGAGCGCTGGGTCCCGTATCGCCAACTAGTGCTGCTCGCTCAGCAGCCCCCACGATGAATGCGTTGAACGACTTGAACGACAATGTTGGAACGCGATCTTTTATTTCGAGAGCAATGAATCCCGCCCAGGTGATCCCAACGTTGAGGCAATAGTCGGGCTTCAGGCGTGGAGCATCCGCGGGATTGTCCGCGGGACCGGGCGCGAACCCCACGTGCCAGTCTCTGGCGGTAGTAATCTGCGGCGCGTCCGATTCATCGCCGTTAACGAGCCGTCCCAACAGCTTGCGCGCCTCAGCCGGAACGCCAACGCTCAATAAGAAATGCCGCACCATCGGCATGCGATAACCGCGGAGAATGAATCCTTGAATGTCAGCAAGCGGCAATGCGGAAGTAACAACTGGCGGCTTGTTATCGTCGGAGGCGGGCGGTCCCTGCTCGTGCCGTCCGAACAAACGACCGAGCGCACCTCCAACCGCTTTCACCGGGGTGTTGGTTTTATTGTCCTGGGTCAACGCGCTTCTCCGGCAGCCTGTGCTATGACGCTGAGGCCGATTGCGATTTACTGTCGGCGATCAGTGCGCGAACGTCTTGAACACTCAAGCCCGGATACGCTTCGTAGAACCCGATGGGGGTACGGTTCGCGCCTGCAGCGAAGTCCACGAACTCCTGGAGATGCTTCCTTACCGGCGAAGGTGGCGCGCCAGCAGTGAACTTGAACAACAAGTCGAAAACCTCACCGATGTTCTTTGTGAAATCCGCGATATACGTATCGAACTGGCCGTCGTAAACCGTAAAGAAACCGATCTGGTTGTCCTCTAGCTTCACAAATTGCGCGAAATGCGGTGTGCCGACTTTGTCCAGGTCCTTTGTCGTTCCATGCCCTCGCGCACGCAGCAGCAGCTCCACTTCGATGTAGGCAATCTTCGATTTGATGGGCAGCACCACCAGGAATGGCCGCTGTTCCGTCACGCCGGTAACATCCGCGCTGGCAGCCAGCGCCTTGATCTCTTTGACGGTAATGCCGGGGTAAGCGGTGTAAAGATTCACCGCGGTCGCGAGATGATCCGCGCACCATTCAGCGAACGCGTCGGCGTTGTTTGCGACCGGCAAGGGTGGCGGACCGTCCACGTGCTGAAAGAGCGCGTCGAACACCGGGCCCGCCGATTTGGCGAGGGCCGTGATTAGCGCGCCGAACTCGCCGTCGAAGTCCCCCAAAAACAGCAGAGTCTTGTCACTCAGCAGGGTGAAACGGGAGTAGTGAATCGTCCCGAGCGAATCCTGGACTTTAAGGAAATCGGGCATCAATGCTGGGAGCTGCTCAGTGATCGCTTTTGCATCGGCCGCCGATTTCAAAGGGAAGCAGAGGGTAAAGTGGCTTTGGCTCATCGGACAATCTCCTTACGGAATCAGCCCGCAATCGAACATTTTATTGGCGATAGGAGCGGCGACCTTGTTGATGAATACAGTCTTCATCTGCGGGTCGCTGTGCAGAAATTGCACCACTTTCTGTTCTTCAGGTGTGGGGGCGGCCTTTTGGCTCTTTTGCTGATACAGTTGCTCGCAGCTGGAATTCTGGTATTTCGCTATCACCTTTGCGGCAACCTTGTCCAGGATCGGATATTGCTGCGCCGGCTCGGCGTTAACGCGGTTGGGACGAAGCACAGCGAACCCCACAAGCACAGCGACAAACACCACCGACACTCCAAGCGAGACATACGAACGCTTCATCATCATTTCCTCCTAGTTCACATTCGTGCTGCGACTCAAAGAACGCTTACTCTGCTCCCGCTACGACGAGGGATATTTCTTGAACATCTTGGCGACTGCATTGTCCACCATCTTCATGTTTTTCTGCGAGTTGCTCGTGTTCAAGGTGTTTTGAGCCATGCCACGCCAGGCCAATTCCTTGGCTTTCACGTCATAAATATCCACGATCAACGTCCCGATTACATTTTGTTCCGGCGTGATCCCGCCCATTCCGCCACCGAATCCGCGCATTCCCCAGGCGTTGTAAGAAGTTTGCGTTTTCATCCCGCCGCTGATGATCACAACCAAGTCGGGATTTTCGCTTTCTTGCACCATCTTCAGGCCCTTGCCCTGCAATTGCGTGTTGATCTGGCTCTGCGCTTCCTGTGCCAGAAACGAATTGGCCACCGCGTTGGGGTTCGGACTCTGCCCCCAGGCGTAAGTGTGGTAACTGGAAAAAGTCGCGTTCGGGCTGGAGTTCACATACACGGTTTGGGCCGAGGCTGCCACAGACATGCTGAAGAGCAGGGCCGCGAGTACGAGCATCTTAGCTTTCATCTCTTCTCCTTTGACGTCGCCATTTCTTTCCACGCACTTTCGAAATCGGCGATCGCATTCAGTTTCCATTACCAAAAATCACCCTTGCCTACTAGTCCTGTGCTCGGGCGAGCATTTCCGCCGCCGCTCTCTTGTCCTCCGCAGACATCTGCTCTGGCCCGAGTTTGTAGGTGAGGTTATTGATCGTTCCGGTAAAGCGGAACGGCAGCCGGTACTCCAAATCGTCCACTCCGGTGCGGGTATCGTCCCCAATGTCGAAGGTTTCATCAATGGCCATGAGCAACGGAATCGTGTGCTCGATTTTCTTGCGGTCCACTTCCTTACCATCCACCGAGAGCACACCCGTGCCTCCTTTGCCGGGACCGGGTCCGTCATATTTGAAGTCGAACGTGATCGTGTGTTTGCCGGCGCTGAGCGAGCTACCCTCCCATTTGAAACGCTCCAGATCCAGCATGTTGTAAAGGAAGATCGGCTTGCCCCTCCCGATTCCGAGGAAGCCGACGCAAAAGACCACCACTACCCAGAGCACGCCGAATATCAGCATCGCCTGGCCCAGCCGGTAGAGCCTGCTGCTTTTGGTTAGCCACGCAAGCAGCAGGCCCAAAAACACCAGCCCAAAACCCAATCTTCTAAAAAATCTTTCGTGGTACCACCAATTGAAGCTGCGGCTGAGGTACAAGCCGTAGCCACCGAAGCGGCCGCCCAGAGTCGCGATCATTCCTTCCGCTCCGCCGTCCGGGATGGTTACATCGGCGGTGATGATGTAATCCTTGTCCAAAATGCTCGGAGCATTGCCGACGGGAATGCCGATGTTCTCGCCCGTGTAAGTGAAAACAGTTTTACCGGCCACCGCGCTCGGTCTCGCTGTTAGCAAGCGCACGAATCCTGAGTTATCCAAGGGAAGCACTTGGTATTTTGCCGCCTCGGTGAGGAACAGCGCCTGCATTTCCTTCAGCTTGTCCGGCATTTGTGTCGCGAGGTCGTTGTATTCCGAATAGTCTTTGGCGATGTTGTAAAGTTCCCAGTGGTAGTCGCCTAGGGCCGGCATCGTTCCCGTTCCCAGTTCCCAGGACGGAGCGGGAGGCGTGGTGGCTGCAACCCAGCCGTCGTGGTAGATCGCGCGGTTGCCAACCATCTCGAAATATTGCGTGTCGCGCTTGGACGGTGCGCTTGCATTGGCCGCATCGAACGTGTAGAGCATGCTGACGCCTTCGATCGGTTTCTGCTTGATTCCGTTGACCATTTCCGGCGCTTGGATGCCGGCGGCTTCCAGGATCGTTGGCACAATATCAATCACGTGGTGGAACTGCGTACGGATGGCGCCTACATCCTTGATGTGTCCAGGCCACGAAATGGCCAAGCCTTGCCGCGTTCCACCGAAATGCGATGCGACCTGCTTGGTCCACTTAAACGGGGTGTCGAACGCCCAGGACCATGCCACCGACATGTGCGGGTAGGTCTTCTCTGAACCCCAATCGTCATAGTGAAGCAAATCCATCGCTCTGACGGCGTTGACGGCCGGCGGATTAAGGATGCCGTTGTAAGCAGTCATCTGGTTAAACGTGCCGTACACGCTGCCTTCTGCGCTCGTGCCGTTATCGCCGACAATGTAGATAATGAGCGTGTTGTCGAGTTTTCCTTCATCCTGGACTTCTTGAATTACTCGGCCAATCTCATGATCGGTATAGGCCGTATAACCGGCAAATACTTCGGCTTCGCGGGCAAACATCTTCTTCTGCACCGCGTCCAGCGAGTCCCATCTGGGAAGCTTCGCTCCGCCGTACTCTGGCTGTCCATCCGGCCACGGTGTTAGCGTAGTGTCGGGCGGAATTACGCCGAGCTGCTTCTGGTTGGCAAAGATCTGGTCGCGCATCTTTTCGTAGCCCATATCGAACTTGCCCTTGAATTCATCGATCCACTCTTGGGTCGGCTGGTGCGGCGAATGGCTGCCGCCGGGCACGTAATATAGGAAAAACGGTTTTTCGGGCGCTGCGGCATCCAAATCACGCATGTACCTGATGGCGTCATCCGCCATATCTGTGATGAGGTTGTAGCCGGGTTTGCCGACCCACGGATAGACTTGCGTATGGTCCCGAAACAGATACGGCTCCCACTGGTCAGTCTCGCCGCCCATGAACCCATAGAAGTATTGGAAGCCCATTCCTGACGGCCATTGCTCGAAAGGTCCAGCCGCGCTGCTGTATTGAAATCCGGGCGTGTTATGGTTCTTGCCAAACCATGACGTAGCGTAGCCGTTTTCCTTGAGAATCTCGCCGATGGTGGCGCTCTCAGGACCGATGACGGAATCATAGCCGGGGTAGCCGGTGGACAATTCGCCGATCACGCCAAAACCCACTGAGTGGTGGTTACGACCGGTGATTAGCGCAGCTCGCGTGGGCGAGCAAAGCGCTGTGGAGTGGAATTGCGTGTAACGCAGGCCGGCCTTGGCGATTCTGTCGAGGGCCGGCGTCGGAATCACACCGCCGAACGTGCCCGACACACCATAGCCCTGATCGTCAGTCATGATAAGGAGCACGTTCGGCGCGCCCTTCGGCGGCACGATGCGCGGCGGCCACCAAGGCGTCGAATCCTTGGCGCTTTCTTTGATCACACCGCCAAATTTTGGCGGTGGCGGCGGAATTTGCTTCCCGTCAATCGTCGTCGTCGCGTCGGCGGAGCCCAATTTGCCCGTGACTTGCTGCGCTGTCACCGGTGCAACCGCTGGTGCGAGGAACGTCAGGGAAATTATGCCTAGTTGAAGCAGAACGCGAGTCGGCGAACTCTTCTCTGAATTCCTCATATCGTGATCACCCCGCAGTAGACTTATCGATACTGGGGAGTCACGATACGAGCCACGTCCGTCCTCGTATATTGGCAGAAATGACAGGCCGGTTAATCCTGTGGAATACCCTATCAGTGGACGAAACGTCGCGTAACCCGAAAAGAGAAGCTCCGTCTCGGCACCTGACCGGGCGATAGGCTTAATCCAGAAGGGAAGTCAGACCAGGCAAGCGTGAAATGAAAGCGGCGAGAAAACCTGTAAAATCGTCCTCGTCGGCGCGCCGTTTTTCCTTTGAATTGGCTGATATAGCAGTTGGTCGTGCCTGAGGCATTCATTGTTGCTAGCGGCGCGTGAGGGCCTCGAGTTCTTCGAGCGTGCGAGGCCAGTCCGAACCCAATAGCCGCGAGAGGCCGCGGTCCGCTAGAACTTTTCCGCCTGTCTGACAGCGCGCGCAGTAGTTCGTCTCGTTGTCTGCGTAGCGAATACGCAGGATTTTTTCTCCGCATCGCGGGCAAGGTTTTCGATAGCGGCCGTGAACTGCCATGCCCTCGCGAAACGCAGTCACCTTTTCGGGAAATCCAACCTCGGCGTCGGCACACAGCCGGTCCATCCAGAGCCTCAGCGTATTTCGCGTCGCATCGAACAGCCGCTTCCACTCTCCCGGCTCCAGCTTGTGCGTCAGCGCAATCGGCGAAAGCTGCGCCGCGTGCAAAATCTCATCCGAATATGCGTTGCCGATGCCGCTGAGCAATCGTGGATCGGTGAGCGCCCTCTTCAGCGTGCGGTTTTCGGCTGAGAGCGTGGCGCGAAACAATGCAAGATCACTGGCGAAGACATCAATCCCACCGGGATCAATCGCTCGTAAAGCTTCTTCGCCGCTCAGCACATGCAACGAAGCACGGCGCTTCGTGCCGGCCTCGGTAAGCACCAGCGAACCGCCAGGGAAATCAAACGCCGCCAGATTCTGCCGCCCCGAAAGCTTTGCCCCAGCAGGACGCCAGTGCAAGCGGCCGGCAATCATCAAGTGCAAAACCAGCCACAGATCGCCATCTACGCCGATAGCGATGCGCTTGCCGATCCGCCGCAGTTCGCGCACGGTGCGGCCTTCCACATCGGTGGTCGGCGGTTGAACCGTGCGCAGCAGAAACACGTTCGCGAGCCGCACGCGCACGAGCGGCTGGCGCACGATGCGTGACTCGAGTGCGCCGATGTAAGCGGCAATATCCGGCAGCTCAGGCATGTTTATCAGATTGCCGGTGGGAGCCCCACTTTCGCAAGATTTTTATACGGATTGTCGCGCCAGTTGGTCATATTCGCATGACCGCGCGCATCATCATCGGATTACTCACTTAATTCGAATGTCAGTCTCGACGCTCTCTACTCACCAGCCTGTCCTTCGCCGAAATAAATTTCAAGTTCAGGCGCGATTTTCCGCAACCCGGAGCGCTCCCAAGCGTCTCACCCAATAGGCGGCGGGGCCGAGAACGTTTTTTATACTTTGGAGCATCTGCCGCGCTAAGATTCAGCCGAGGAGAACCATCTGTGTCAGATATCACTGACATAAAGCCGATCGAGGCCATCTCGAAAGAAGTTTCCCGGCGCAACTTCATCAAAGGAGTTATTGCCAGCGGCGCTGCCGTTTCCTCGGCAAATTATTTGTTCCGCGCCGCGACCCTTTTCGGCCAGACGCCCGGCGCGAGTGGAACCGAACGGCTCATCACTATCAACGTCAACGGCCAGCAGCGGCGCGTGGACGTGCTAAAGCAGGAAACGCTCGCGTGGACGTTGCGTTACAAGCTGGGCCTTACGGGCACGAAACTCGGTTGCGATCGCGCCGAGTGTGGCGCGTGCACTGTCCTGATTGACGATATCCCGCAGTATTCCTGTTCGGTCCTCACGCACACGGTGCGCGCACGAAAAGTTGTCACTGTCGAAGCCCTGGCTGCCGCCGACGGCACGCTGCACCCCGTGCAGCAAGGCGTGATTGACGAACAGGGTTTCCAGTGCGCGTTCTGCATGTCCGGCTTCCTCATGGCTACCGTCGGCTTCCTGAAAACAAATCCCAATCCCACGCGGCAGCAGCTGGCGCACGGTATTTCTGGAAATCTTTGCCGCTGCCAGGATTACAACAAGATCCTCGACGCTATGATGCGCGGCGCCGAAAATCTGAGGAGGGCCAGCCATGCCTGATGCCGAAAAGCCCGCCAAGACTACCGAGCGTCAGTACGGTGTCGGCCACAAACTGGTCGGCAAAAATTATCCGACTCCCGATCTTTACGCGAAAGTCACCGGTGTCGCGAAATACGCCGAAGACTTTCGTGCCGAAGGCATGCTGTTCTGCAAACTGCTTCTCAGCCCAATGCCCCACGCACGCGTAAAACACATTGACACAGGCGAAGCGCTGGCCATGCCCGGCGTTCGCGCTATTCTCACCGCGAATGATCTACCTGCCCCTGCCGATACGTTGACCGACAACGGCACCGTCATCAAAGCCAGCAAATGGGGCGAACGCGGCCTCACCATGGAGCCTCTATATCAGGGTGAACCGATCCTTGCTGTGGCGGCTGTGGATGAAGTCACCGCCGCGGACGCCATCGAAAAAATCAAGATTGATTTCGAGCCGCTTCCTTTCGTCGTCGATCCTCTCGACACGCTTCGACCCGGCGGGCCTAACCCGAGAACCGATGGCAACGTCTGGACCAGACCCACGCCGCCAGCTCAAGGGCAGCCGCAAGTCACGACGCTGAAGTGGGCGGACGCTGACTTCTCCGGCGTGAAAGAGAATCGCTTGCCCATGGGCAAGGCGCCGGACGAATGGACGTACGGCGATCTGGATGCCGGTTTCAAAAATGCCGCGCTAGTGCTCGATGAATCGTTCGCCACGCCGGACACCAGCCACGAAACTTTGGAACCGCGCAGCGCGATGGCGTACTGGCAAAATGGCAAGCTGTTCCTGCATACCGGCACGCAAAGCACCGCGCAAACTCTGCCCGTGATCGCCCGGTGGCTGAACATGGACGCCAAGAATATTGTTTTCATCAGCGAATACACCGGCGGCGGATTCGGCAGCAAAATAACCGGCGGCGTCACCATGATCATTCCCGCGTTGCTGGCGAAGAAAACCAACGCACCCGTGATGATGCGCATCAGCCGCGAAGAAGAAACATTCATCGGACGAGCGCGCCCGGCCTTTCAGGGCCGCATGAAAGTCGGTTTCGGCAGCGATGGGCGCATCTCCGCGCTCGATATGTTCGTCATCTGCGATAACGGCCCCTACGATTCAGTGGGCGATGCCTTTTCTTCGGGCCGCATCGTTTCGTTGCTCTATCAGCCGCAAGCGATGCGCTGGCGCGGTGTAACTGTGTTGACCAACACGCCTCCACGTAGCGCCCAGAGCTCGCCCGGCGGCCTGCAGGGAATCGTCATTATCGAACCCATTATTGCCAAGGCTGCGCGCAAACTAGGGCTCGATCAAGTCGCCATCCGTCGCATCAATTGTCCGGAAGGGAAGGCGGAATTCGGCCCGGCGGTGAATGGCAAACGTCCGCATGCGACGAGCGCATTTCTGAAAGATGCGCTCGACCGCGGCGCGGAACAATTTCGCTGGCAGGAAAGAATAGCGCGCCAGCCAAAGCGCATCGGTTCGAAGGTGCGCGGCGTCGGGGTGTCACTCAGCTGCTACGTGGGTGGCACGATCGGGTTTGACGGACTGCTGGTCATTACGCCCGAAGGCCGCGTGCGCTTCCAATCGGGAATCGGCAACCTGGGTACGGAATCGGTGATGGATGTGCATCGCGTCGGCGCCGAAATTCTCGGCGTGCCGTGGGAGAAATGTGATGTGGTCTGGGGCAATACCTCGTTGAACTTTCCCTACACGTGTGTTTCCGGCGGCAGCCAGACCACGCACGCTATGACCCGAGCTTCGTACGCCGTCGCGATGGATGCGAAGAGTAAGCTGCAGCAAATCGCCGCGAAAACACTCGGCGGCAAGCCGGAAAATTACGAAGTCGGAGGCGAGCGGGTGTATCGCAAGGGCGGCGGCGCTGGAATGACGTTCGCGCAAGCCGCTCAGCACGCCATCAAGCTTGGCGGAATTTACGACGGCCATGAAGCGCCCGCGGACGTGAACAAATTCACCACAGCATCGATCGCTGCGCTGGCGGGTCAAGGCCTGGTCGCGGCCGCGCGCGATAGCTTCCCCCGCGACGGGGTCACGCACTCCTACGTTGCGAGTTTCGCCGAAGTCGAGGTGGACGTTGAAACCGGCCATTACCACATTGTTGATTTTCTTGCCTACGCTGATGTCGGCAGCGTGATTCATCCGGCCGCACTGGGCGGGCAGATCTTAGGCCGTTCGACACTGGGCATCGGCCACGCCATCGGACAGAAGTGGGTTTTCGATCCTCATTATGGCGTCATGATGTCCAAGCGTTTTTATTACACCAAGCCTCCGACGATTCTAGACGTACCGGTGGATATGCAATGGGAAGCGCTGGATATTCCTGATCCCGAAACGCCCGCGGGCGCGCGCGGCATCGGCGAACCTCCGGTAGGCGGCGGCTGCGCTTCGATTCTAAATGCGCTATCCGACGCACTGGGTGACGAGATCTTTCAGCGCGCTCCCGTAAACGCGGACACGATTCTCACGTCGCTGGAGGCAGGCCACCCGATGCAGCACCCGTTGGTGGCGCACATTTGATTTCGTTGCAGATGTAAAGGGAGAGGGCCATGGCCGTAATTCGCGACGTCATGCCGGCTTTCGATTTGCTACAGCCCATGTCCATTGCCGACGCGCAGAAACTTTTGCAGAAGTACGGAGCCGACGCATGGGTGATGGCTGGAGGACTCGACAGCTTCGATTGGCTCAAGGACCGCATCAAGAGGCCGAAAGTTCTGGTGGACCTCAGCGGCATCGAAGAACTCAAAGGTATTCGCGCCACGAGCGACGGCATCGTGATTGGTGCGATGACTACGCTCACCGAAGTCGTCAACAATCCGCTGGTCAAACAACATTATGGTCTGTTGGCGCAAGGCGCGGAACTCGCAGCGTCGCCGCAAATCCGCAATCAGGGCACGATTGGCGGCAACGTCACGCAGGACGCTCGTTGTTGGTACTACCGCGCGGGCTGGCCGTGTTATCGCGCTGGCGGAAATATCTGCTACGCCGATACGCCCGTAGGACGTAACCGCGAGCATGCGATTCTTCACGCGGATCGTTGTGTTGCCGTGAATCCCTCGGATTCGGCTCCGGCACTGATCGCGTTGGACGCGAAATTCGTGATGCAGACGCCCAAGGGCGAGCGCGTCGTGGACGCTGAAGACTATTTCATCGGGCCTGAAATTGACATCACGCGCCTGCACATCCTGCAGCCCGGCGATTTGCTCACGTCCATTCGCATTCCTTCCGCTTGGGCCGGCGCGCAATTTTATTTTGAGAAAGTGCGCGACCGCGCCGTCTGGGATTTTCCGCTTCTCAATGTGGCTTCGGCAATGTTCGCATCGAATGGCACGATCGAACGCATGCGCATCGCGGTGAATGGCGCGGCTGCTCGTCCACTTCGTCTGAAATCTGTCGAAGATGCAGTACGCGGGAAGCCAGCAAATGCCGCCACGGGAGAAATTGCCGGAAAATTGGCGGTGCAGGGAGCTGTGCCGTTGCAATTCAACGCCTACAAAATTCCGCTGATGAGAAATTTGGTAAAGCGCGCCATTGGCGGCGTGAAGGAGCCAACATGGGCTTCCTAGAGTGGGCGACAAGTCCGTGGGGCCAACGCGTCCCAATTCACATCGCATGGTTCTTGATATGGGTCGCCGCGATTGCCGGACTGCTTTTCCTGATGGTTCACGCCACCTACGTCCGCTATTTCGCGAAACGCAAGGAATTTTCCGGTAGCATATCCCCTCTCGTCGCCGCGCGCGTTCCGGAGCGTGTTCCCCGACACTCGCTCACCGCGCGCCTATTCCACTGGATTATGGCTGCCGCGATGTTCACGCTGCTGTTCACAGCGTTCCTTCCGAAAGTAGGCGTGCAATTCGATTGGGTCACCTATCATTGGATCGCGGGCTCCATCCTGACCGTTTCGATTCTTTTCCACATTATCCACGCATCCTTCTTTTTGGATTTTTGGTCCATCTGGCCGGACAGCATTGATCTGCGCGATGCCGCGCGAAGAGTCCGCCGCTTCCTCGGCAAGTCCGCGCCGCCGCCGGATCGCTTTGCCAAATATCCGCTGGAGAACAAGCTGTACCATGGCGCCATCATCGCCGCCGGCCTGTCCGCGATTATCACTGGGGTGTTCATGATGTTTCGGGTGCGCACGATATTCTTCCCTCGCGACCCGTATCTGTTCGGCGATATGACTTGGGGCTTGATGTACGTACTGCACGGCCTCGCGGGCGTAGGGCTGATTGCATTGATTATGGTGCATGTATATTTTGGGCTGCGGCCGGAAAAGCGCGCCATCACCAAGTCCATGATCTTTGGATGGATGAGCCGCGATTTTTATCTGAAGGAACACGATCCGGCGCGCTGGCCGGTCGAACCACCCTCGTCGTCTTCGGCCAGTACTCAGGGAGCAGCGCCCGAAGGATTAACGGATGCTGGCTGATATCGCGGAGCGCTGCAACACCATCGAAGAATCTTACGAGTTCATGCTGGCCTACGCGGCGCAGGGCCTGCCCACCGACTCAGGCAGCCAATCTGGCGGACAAATTCGTGAATACCTCGGTCGCGCCGCAAGCGCCATGCGTGGCCTAGCAGAAAGCTGCGAAAAAGCGCTGCAACAGGAACACCTCGAGTCGGCTGAACGATATCGCGCATTTTTTCAGGTGCTGACCCGCGACGCGAGCGATTCACTCGCCGCGATCCAGTTGGTCCTCGCCCAAACCGCCATCAGCTCCCAATTGATTGATAATCTCAACGCTTCCATTCATCTCCGCGCGCTGCTCACGGATCTGTTTCTGCTCACCGAAATGGCGAAGCCTCAACCGATGTCGACGAAACCCACAGCTTCCGGCGGTTAAAATTCTTTATTCCGACACGCGCAGCAATTCGGCTCCGCGAACGACTCACGAGGAGAAGGCATGGGGCATCCGCTTCTTGATTTGACGGGCAAGACGGCGGTGGTTATCGGCGGGACCAGCGGCATCGGACTGGCGCTCAGCCGCGAGCTGGCCAAAGCGGGCGCGGATGTGGTGCCGACCGGACGTCGGGCGGAGCTCGCACAAATAGCGGCTGCCGAAGTGGTAACGCTGGGCCGCCGCTCGCTTGTGCAAACTTGTGATGTCACTGATATCGAGTCGTTGGAAAAGCTTTTGCGAACAGTATGCGCGAACTTCGGCGACGTGCAGATTCTGGTGAATTGTGCGGGGCGCACCAAACGCGTCGCCACGCTGGATTTCCCCGAAGAAGAATGGGACGCCATCATGGAAACGAACCTTAAGGGCACGCTGCACGCCTGCCGTGTTTTTGGCCGCCACATGATCGAGCGAAAATACGGCCGGATCATTAATATCGGCTCGCTCGCTTGTTTTGTCGGGTTGTTCGAGGTTGCCGCATACAATGCCAGCAAGGCAGCGGTCGCCGCGCTCACGAAAACTCTCGCGATCGAATGGGCCACCTCCGGCGTCTGTGTGAACGCGTTGGTTCCCGGCGTGCTGCGCACCGATTTAAACGCAGCGCTGCTCGACGGCACGGAGCGAGGACGCGAATTCCTGATGCGCACTCCGATGCGGCGCTATGGCAAAGTCGAAGAACTCGGCGGCGCAGCGGTGTTTCTCGCGTCCGATGCAGCCAGCTTCGTCACCGGCCACTTGTTGGTGGTTGACGGCGGCTTCCTCGCTAGCGGCGTCAATCAATAATGCGGCCAAGAACGGGAACTGGTGCCGAAGCTCATGAGTTTTCTGCGATTCTCCTATCGTCGGTTCTTCGCTGGTCTGATACGCTACGATTCGCGCAAGGGCGCCCCGAGGTTCGTCGCGCTACTTTTATTAAAATGCCAACCAATACTAGGATCACGTCAGCACGAGGAAATAAGCGTGAACGATGAACATCAAATCTAAAGAACGTTGCCGTTGGGATCAACTGAGCTTGGGCGAAGTAATGCTGCGTTTCGACCCGGGAGACCAGCGCATTTGGACCACTCGCCAATTCGCCGTCTGCGAGGGCGGCGGCGAATACAATGTCGCGCGCGGCTTGAAACGCTGCTTCGGCCTGGAAACAGCCGTGGTAACCGCGCTCGCGGATAATCCGATCGGCAGGCTGGTCGAAGATTTGATGAATCAAGGTGGAGTGGACCACTCGCTCACGAACTGGATTCCCTATGACGGCGTCGGTCGTTCCGTGCGCAACGGATTGAATTTCACTGAAAGAGGTTTTGGCGTCCGCGCCGCGCTGGGTTGCTCGGACCGCGGCCACACCGCCGTGTCTCAACTTAAGGAAGGCGACATTAACTGGAACCGCGTTTTCCGGGAACTCGGCGTGCGCTGGTTTCACACTGGTGGAATCTTTTGCGCGCTTTCGGACTCCACGCCTGCCGTTGCGATGGAAGCCATGCGCGCCGCCCGCGAAAATGGCGTCATCGTTTCCTACGATCTGAACTATCGCGATTCGCTCTGGAAGTCCTACGGCGGCAAGAAACAAGCGCAGCAGGTAAATCGTCAGCTGGCAGCTTATGTTGATGTCATGCTCGGCAACGAAGAGGATTTTTCCGCCGCGCTCGGTTACGATGTGCAGGGAGTCGGCGACGAATTCTCCAATCTCGCTTCCGAGAATTTCCAGGCCATGATCAAAGTCGTTCTGAAGGATTTTCCGTTCCAGGTAGTGGCCACAACTTTACGCAAAGCCACCAGCGCCACACGGAATGACTGGAGCGCCATATGCTACTGCGACGGCAAATTCTACGAAGCCCCGCGCAGAAACGATCTGGAAATTTATGACCGCGTGGGCGGCGGCGATTCCTTCGCGTCCGGCCTGATCTATGGGTTCCTCGCCGGCAAAGGTCCGCAGTGGGCCGTGGAATGTGGCGCGGCGCACGGTGCGCTGGCGATGACGACTCCCGGGGACACGACCATGGCCACTCTCAAAGAAGTGGAACAAGTAATGAAAGGAGCAGGCGCCAGAATCGTTCGTTGATCTGCGCCGGGGGAAATCTGTGAACAAGGCCAATGTGTTGCAACGCGCGCTCGCCACGGGAATCATTCCTGTAATTCGTGCCGCCAGTGCAGAAGACGCGTTATTCGCTGCCGAAGCAGTTCTCGCGGGGGGCGTGGATGTAGTTGAAATCACGATGACGGTGCCGGGAGCCACGGCCGTCGTTTCACGCATCGCGGAGACCATGCCTGAGATTTTGGTCGGCGCCGGCACGGTCCTCAATCCTGAGGCGGCCCAGCGCTGTCTCGATGCGGGAGCGCAATTTCTCGTAAGCCCAGGCATAAATCTGAAAACCTTGGAGTTTGCGCAGCGAAAAAATGTCCTGATGCTCGCCGGCGCCCTCACGCCCACGGAAGTCATGTCCGCCTGGGAGTTCGGCGCAGACCTTGTCAAAATATTTCCGTGCTCCCAGGTAGGAGGCGCAAGTTACATTCGTGCGCTGAAAGGCCCGTTTCCAGATATTCCGCTGGTCCCCACGGGCGGAGTGAACCTTGATACATGTGCCGAGTTCATCGCAGCTGGCGCCAGCTCGCTCGGCGTAGGCGGCGAATTAATATTGAAGGATGCAATTCGCCAAAAGAACGCGGAGCTGATTTCAGGATTAGCGCGCCAAATGCTTCAGGCGGTACAAACTGCCCGCGCTGCGCGTCCGAAAGCGTAACGGACTGAAGTTTTCGGCAAATATCCACTCGCCATGCGAACGCGCGGATTATGCCGTCGCGTCGCGACAGTGATTCCGTGCGACCTAGAATTACAGAACCCACGCCTCACTCGCGGTCCATTGCGGACGATGGCATCACAAACACCAGCGAGACCAAGTACACCAGAATTCCCAAGCCAATCAACGAAGCGGCCAAAAACGCAAACAGCACGAACGACAGCGGATGAAACCACAGCAGACTCACAATTTCCAGCAACAATCCCACGATCACCAGCGCGCTGGAAACCCGCATCAACCGCCCCATCCCTATTTCACTTATCTTCATTGCGCAGGCCTCCAGAATTTCAGGTGGTTCAGATTCGCGATATCGTGCGCCGTGTCGTGACAACCGCTGGTCAAGCAGGACGTCTGTTCCGATTTGAGCGAATCCAGCAGCGCCGCGTGCACCGCATTCTCTTCGAAATTACGCGCGCCCAGGTGGCAGTGCAGGCACTGCGCATTCTTGAACCCGCCCGCAATCCGGATTGACGCCGGATCCGGCGGTGTGCTCACGTATTGCATATAGATGCGTTTCAGCCCCTGCAGCTTGTCCTTCAACGGGCCGTAGATCGTGTAATCCGCGTGGCATGAGTAACAGGCCATATCCGCCGGCACACGATGATTTTGAAAATGCTGCGCGGGAATGTGGCTGGGGTCATCCACGTACAGGCTCTGCCCGTAAGGAACCATCACATGGCAGGAAATACAAAATTGCGTTTGCTCGGAGCGCTGGATGTGTGTGTTCATCCCTCCCACAATGCACATTGCCGGAAGCAGGAATAGGCCAATGAACGCCAAAATCTTCCAGCTTACGGCGTGCGTCACAGTGGGACGAATCAAGAACACCGCAGCCAACACGATGCTCAGGACAATTTGACAGATTAATACCGCAATCACCGCGCCTCCTTCCTCTGTTTCGATTACTCCGGGCGAAAGTTTCTCGCCGTGCGTCAGTCGCCCATTATTTCTTTTTTCCCAGCTCGCGAATGTATCCGACCAACTCTTTGATCTGGTCGTCCGTGACCTTGCCCTCGTACGCCGGCATTTTCTTGCCCTTGCCGTTCGCGATGCTGTCCGTCAGCTGCGCGTCCGTTTGCTTCTGCACATCCGCGGACGTCAGATCTGTGACGCCTAATGCTTTTCCCGTGGGAACGTTTCCGGTGCCATCTGGACCATGGCACGCTGCGCATTTCGATTTGTAAAGCCCCGCCGCATCTTGCGCGCGAAGCGGAATCGCAAGCAGGAAAAACACACCAAGCGCCGGGACGGCCAAGTGAATCACACGGACAAACAGGCGTACCATTGTTTCCTCCTTATGTATGTTGCCAAATCATCCCCAATCTCGTCGCCATCAACCCACGCGGCGTTCAAAACGAATACCGGAGCGAGAACGTAGCGTTGTTGCCGTTGAAGTCCTGCGACTGAATGGACGCAAGTCCGAACGGATTCGTGTTTCCCGTCTGGTTGAACCCGTAATAATTCCAGGACGTAATGTAGCTGAATCCACGATAGACCTCGATTGTCAGCGTCGCGTACGGTCTTTGATAGTTGAAATCCAGCGTGCCGGAAGGCATAAGTGGATTCAGAAAAATCGTGTTCCCTCGAACAAAGCTCGCGCCATAACCCACCGCCGCCGTTACCCGCTTCATTGGCTTCCACATTACAGCGGCGTGAGCGAAATAATCGCTGCTGGCGTAGGTGGAAAGCGCGCCCAGCGGTGAAGGCGACCCTGCAATCGGGCACGCCGTACCCGTGGACAGCTCGGGCACCCCGGGAGGGAATGTAGAGACGGGCAGAGTGGCCGGCGGGGGAGCCGGATTGGCCGAGGAAGTGGAATATGCAAAACAGATTAGCGACTGTGTATAGACATTCCAGTAGTTGAAGCCGAAATCAACGGAAAGGCGCTGGTTCGGCATCAGCATTGCCGAGACGCCGTAGGAGCGGTCGTGCTCTATGTTGTTCACCGTTGTCACGTTGTCGCGATTGTTGTGAATCTCCACGGAGCCCGCCAGATTCGCCCATGGCCGCGGCTTGTAAGTCACCTGGATCTTATAAGACTGCACTTGCCGGGGATCAATCCGCGTGAACGATTGGTCGTTGTAGCCAAACTCAAAGTCCCCGGTGATGCGCAGCGCATCGATCGGACGCGCCACGATACCCAGGAGCAATGCATTCTCGTTGATTGTGATGATGTTGCGAGCAGTGTCATTACCCGCTTCAGGAACAGGATTGGCCGCCGAACCCTCCACCACGGCGCCGGCCATCGGGCCCGTCGTTAGTAATGTGCAGCCAGCGGGCAGGGCGCCCCCAACCAGGGCGCAATCTCCGCGTGCCGCAAGAAAGAGATTCGCCGCCGTCCCGGTGGCACCCCCCGGAAAATAAAACTCCCCAGTGTCAAACGTCTGGGCCGCGCTCGCAATAGTTCGATTGGTATAGAGGTAGCCAGCATGCGCGCTGTAGCGCCTGTTGAAATCATATTGCGCCTCGATGGTATTGGACTTAATGTCCTGCGCCAAAAATTGCATCGCAATCTCGTTGGTCACATCCGCGGCCGACGAAGCGGTGTGTTGCGGGCAATTCGCCTGATTGAAAGGCGCGGCCGGACAGTTCGTCGCATTGAACGTTCCCGGTGCGAGCAACATGCCCACAACGCCGGGAGCCGGCGAGGGCGTTCCGAATATCGTGGTGTCAGCCGTGTCCCACGTGCCGGGAATCCGCCAATTGTCGTAGCGGAACATGTCGAGGATGCGCAGCTTGTCGTTCACCGCGTACACGCCCGACCAATCCGCATTCACGGAAACGCGCTTGGTATTGATCGGTCCACCCGCCGTCGTGCCACGCACCGCCGTTCGCGCTGTCCAACCGTTCATCACCTCGTCGAGATCGGAGAAATGATAGTCGCTGCTGCTGTAGCCAACCGAGCCGGACATTTCGAAATTCTTGAAATAGTTCGACTGGAACCGAAAGCGCTCAGTGGGCATGAAGTTCCGCGGATCACCCACCTGGCTGTAAGACAAAAATCCGTTGCAAGTCGGCGTGGCTGTATTGGTTGTGCCGGTGACGGTCGGAGTGGCGCAGGGTAACGTCTCGGCGGGCGTTTGTGTGCTCCAAATGTTGCCTAGGTCCACAGGCGTCCCGGCAGGCGTGCCTTGACCGGGCACGGTACCTAGAACGAAGCCGAAATTTCCGGGATTGACGGCTGGATTATCACTGATCACATTGTCCTGCCGGTAGTAAGTCAAGAACTCATCGAACGACAGCGTGGTGCGCGGCAAGACGCGCACGTCTACCCCAACGCGATAAGCGTTGGTCGTGTAGCTATTCGCCTGGTTGAATGCCGAAATCGTGCCGGAGTCCGTCGTAAACAGACTCGGCCCTTCATCGCGATTGCGCGAATAACCCAGGCGCAAGCTCACCTTCGCTTGCGGCAGCAAAGTGAGATCGTAGTCCTGCATCCGGCGCACCAGATCCATATCGTGCAGGGAATTGTTCTGCGCCACAGCGGGATTCGAGCAGAACGCGGGAGCTCCCTGCGGAAAAGCGGCCGTAGGCGGACCGACGTAGCAGCCCGTCGTCAAGGACCCCGTCGGATTCAATGCCGCCGGGTTATATGGATTGGCGGAAAGATTGTAGTCCCAGAAGTTCTTGTCGCGCCGGAACAGCATCCGGAAGTCGTACCACTTATTCTTTTCGATGCGCAGGCGGGTGACGTCGTTGGGGTCCCCTCCATATCCGAAGCTGCTCAAACTGAGGGTGTCAAAGAAGAAACCATGGTGATCGAGCGAGCGCATCTCGAAGTTGAAATTGAACAGACGAAGCCCGGAACCGAGATTCTCAAACGTGTCGTAGGTGTTCTGGTTGCCGGTGACCTCGTTCAAGCGATAACCGAATTCGATGGACTGATGAATATTGTAATCACCCGAATTGATTCCTTTCGATTCTCCGGTGTCGTCCTGAGCACGAGCCGGAGGCGAAAGAAAGAACGCCACGATAAAGATGACGGTAGGTATTATGCGAACCCCCACGCGACCGTTCATGATTTTTTTCCCCCAGCGAAAGCCTCAGTCCGGGACTACCGTGTGTTTAGCCTGCAGCCGGTTCGCTGATTGCGGCGAACCGCGCTGCCTCCGTCATTTAAAGAACGTTGGATCGAAATTCGAGCCGTGAACTTGCGAATGGCACAGCACGCAGGACTGGAAAAAGCTCGCCTGGTTGTGGAACGAAGGCGCTCCCGGCGCCCCGCTGAAACTGGACTGCGTGTGGCACTGCAGGCACAGCAGGTTTACGTTGCTCAGCTTCAACATGTGGGGATTCGGTCCGCCATGCACCAAGTGGCAGGACTGGCAGCCGTCAACCTTCACGGGCTGATGCTCGAACACAAACGGCCCCTGCTTGTCCGTGTGACACGTGAAGCAGACCGCATCCTGTGAGGACGAAGTGCGCACCTGCTTCGGTTTCACGGTGCCGTGCGGATTGTGGCAGTCGGTACACTGGATGAGGCCTTCGTTCACCCGGTGGTGGAAAGGCATGTCGAACTCTGCCTTCTTCGCTAGGTGGCAGGAATAGCAAAGCTCGGGCTGCGACTTCACCAACAGGAAATCGGAGTCTTTACCGTGGTGCGGGGAATGGCAAGCGACGCAACTGACTTCGTTCCGCGCGTGTTCGGAGTTGATCGCATTCATGTGCTGCGTGCCGCCTGCATGGCAGCCCAGGCAGCGCGTATCAATTTCTTTCGGGGAGGCTTTTTCGAAGAGGAATAGCTTGGACGTGTCGGTCGGGTCTGCTACGTGACTCGCCGCGGCGCCGTGGCAATCT
This sequence comes from uncultured Acidobacteriota bacterium, assembly GCA_963754275.1. Taxonomy (GTDB): domain Bacteria; phylum Acidobacteriota; class Terriglobia; order Acidiferrales; family UBA7541; genus Palsa-295. Next base: position 124,992 of record CAVWFO010000006.1, on the reverse strand, counting down.
TCACAGCCGTGCTTGGCGATCCCCCCTTCCTTGTACGTCTGCTTCCAGTGCGGACTTTTCTCCCAGCCAGTATAAATGTCCGCATGACACGCCTGGCAGGCCTCCGCGCCAGCGTATTCGGAAGGATTCGCTGCCGCTGCGGTTGGTGCCGGCGCAGTTGCCGGTGTTTTCTGTTGTTGAGCGGCAGGAGTCGGGGTGTCAACCGTAGGTGCCGCTGCTGGTTTCGTTTGGGCCTGTGCCAAAGCGGGAAGCGACCACAGCCCTAATACCATCAGCAGTTTTAGGAATTTCAAATCACCGCTCTGTGACATCGGCTTTCCTCAAAACCTTTCAGCAGTAATCTGTCCACATCCACTTGGCCGGATATTAAAGAAAGAGAAGTCAGAAGTGAGTGACCGCCATCACGCTCGTGCGTGAGCGATGTCACAAGCTCGGTATTGCGGTTCCGAAATGGAATTCTTTCGCTCTAGGGCACCGGAGAAAATGCAAGTTAAGGACCATTCGCCATGGCGTGAAAGTGGTATCGCGCTGCCCCTTGAGCGCTTCGATGCGATTGTGACGGCAATCCTTCCATTCGCCGCAGTTCTAGAAGCAGATACGCCCTCAGTTTCCGCGCTCGTCATTATTGTTCGCTTGAATTGGGCAATCCTAAGCGGAGCCAAAGCCTCTTGACTGTACAATTTTGCACAATTTTGAAAAGGTTCAGAAAGGCCGCGCTGCGCCGAACTTTCGCGAAACATCCTTCTCCTTCCCGTAACAGATCTGAGGCCGCGTCGAACCTTTTCCAATCCATCCCGTGACCGGCGTCACACGCAACTGTGCCGAATGATACATACTGCCAACGACGCCGACGCTAAAGTGATGACATCTCGCGCATCAAGGAGATGAAAAATGGCAATCAAGAAAACCATGAAAGCCGCAGTCGTCGAAAAATTCGGCCAGCCACTCGTCGTAAAAGAAGTTCCCGTCCCAACGCCGGGTCCCGGGCAAGCGTTGATCGAAATTTTCGCCACCGGAGTCTGTCACACGGATCTGCACGCTGCGGATGGCGACTGGCCCATCAAACCCACTCCGCCCTTTATCCCCGGCCACGAAGGAGCAGGTGTGGTGGTGGCTCTCGGCCCGGGCGTCACGCACCTGAAGGAAGGCGATCGCGTCGGAACCGCATGGCTGTTCAGCGCCTGCGGTCACTGCGATTACTGTCTCGCCGGATGGGAAACGCTCTGCCCCGAGCAGCAAAATTCCGGGTATTCGGTGAACGGAAGTTTTGCTGAGTACGCCGTGGGACAGGCGGATTATCTGGGTCGCCTTCCCAAGAATGTTTCGTTCGTAGATGTTGCGCCCATCCTCTGCGCCGGCGTCACCACCTATAAAGGATTGAAAATGACGGAGGCGAGGCCCGGCGAGTGGGTAGTCATCTCGGGAGTAGGCGGTCTGGGCCACATTGCCATTCAGTACGCCAAAGCCATGGGACTGCACGTCGCGGCCGTGGACCTCGGCCCGGAAAAAATGGCCCTCGCGCGCAAGCTCGGAGCTGAAATTGCGATTGATGCGAAAACGCAGGATCCTCCGAAGGAAATCCAGAAGCAAATCGGCGGCGCGCACGGAGCGCTGGTCACGGCCGTTTCACCGATCGCCTTCAAACAAGCGGTCGGCATGCTTCGTCGTGGCGGCACGTGTGTGCTGAATGGCCTGCCGCCCGGTGAATTTCCGGTTTCGATTTTCGACGTGGTCCTGAACGGCTACACGATTCGCGGTTCCATCGTCGGCACCCGCTTGGATCTCGAAGAATCGCTCGCGTTCGCCGCAGAGGGCAAAGTGAAAGCGACCATCGAGACCTTGCCGCTTGAGTCCATCAATGACGTCTTCAGCCGCCTCAAAAAAGGGCAAGTGAATGGGCGAGTCGTGCTCGGCCTTAAGGAAGAAACGCTCGGCAAGGTGGTAATGGGTCGGCTTGCAAGCTAATGTGCGCCGCGTCGCACGTCCCGGCGAATTAGCCCGCGGACTACTAGACGAAGTGCAGGAAATAGGGCTCAACGATCATCGCGATCGGCGCTGACGGGAACGCGAAGGTCTCGAATTAAGCTGGGAGCGTTCCCGTCAGCAAAGCTGTTCGCTCAAAATTCGCGTGGAGGCATGTCATGGTCTGCCAGCAGATTCGCAACACGCTCCTATCCTGCGCGCTGCTATTTTCGCTGGCCGGTTTTACCGCGACCATCCAAGCCCAAACTCAATCCCAAGACAAAAAATCCGCGCACCTCGCGGGTTCCAATCCCGTTTCTGGCTTGCAACTTTACAAGCGCTACTGCGCTGTTTGCCATGGAAATGACTTGAAGGGCAACGGCCCTGTCTCGCCCGAGTTCAAGAATCCGCCAGCGGACCTCACCACGCTCGCGCAACGTCATGAAGGAAAGTTCCCGGACGAATACGTCCAGAATGTGCTGCGAAACGGTGTGAAAAAACCAGCCCACGGCGATACGGAGATGCCTATCTGGGGACCGCTCTTCGCCACAATCCCGGGCACGGATTCCGCCTTGGTCAGCATCCGCATCGTGAACTTGACCAACTACATCAAATCCATGCAGGCAAAATAGCGCGCGCCATTCGGCCCGGCTCAAGCCCCAGCCAAAGTCTCCAGTCCAGCCTTGTCGCGAACGATCAGTGTGGATCCTTTCACTTGCAGCAGCTGCTTCTTCTTGAAGTCCGCGAAAAGCCGCGTCACCGTCTCTCGCGACGCTCCAATTATCTGACCGATCTCTTCATGGGTTAACGTCAACGTCGCGCGGATCTCCGGCGCATCGCTGCCATGGCTAGCGCACCAGTCCAGCAGAAAGCGCGCCAGTTTTTCAGCGGCCGAATGTGACAAGCCAATGGATCGCATCTCCGCCACGGCTGCATGGTAGGTTTCGCCCAGTTGTTGCGCCACCCGCAGCGATACTTCCCCATGCTCGCGCAGAAACTCCAGAAAATCCGCGCGCGAGATAAAATTCGCCTGCGCCGGCTCGATCACTTCCGCCGTCAACTCATACGGCTTGCCCGTAACCGTCGCCGGCAATCCCAATACTTCTCCGGGCTCGGCAATTCTCACAATCAACGTGCGGCCATCCACTGACGACGTTGAAAGTTTCACCCTTCCATTGCACAAAATGAAAACGCCGCGCGCCGCCTGCTCCTCCACAAACAGCGTTGCCCCTTTCGGATAGGACGACGCCGAAGTGATCGCCGCGAGCCGCTGCACCGCCGGCTCCGGGAGGTGGCAGAATAGGCGATCCTCACGATGCGGGCAGGTAAGGCAATTCTCGATGATTTCCAATCCGTAGGGGGCGCGCAATGTAGCACCGGCCGGTATTGTACTCCGATTTCTGCTCGGAATAATTTTGAAGGTGTTAATCATTTATCCTCGTCTGCCAGCTTGTTTCAGCACCCTACCGCAATCGGCCCGCGTCGTTTCACTCCGCGAACCATGCTGGCCTGAATCAAGAAAAGTGCCAGTGACGGAGGTCACATCTTCGCGTGACAGGCGTCACGGCAACGCTCGTCCCAGAAGCGAATACTGGCACTGGAATGGAGGTTGCCATGCACAAAGATGAACGAGACCTGTTGGACGTCTTGAAGTTTGAGCTCGCATTCCTGGAAAAAGGCGGATACGGGCGTTCGCCACGCGAACCCTGGAGACCGCGCTACATTTTTGAAGATTCTCCCAGTTGCATGAACTACGATTGCAAGGACAATCCGGAGCCTTGCAGCCACTGCGTCCTGACGCAACTGGTCCCACCCGATCTACGCAATGAGAAAATCCCGTGCCGGCACATTCCCTTGAATGCGCTCGGTGAGAATCTGGATTCGCTTTATCGCTATGACGATCAACGCGAAATCGAAGAGATAGTGGAAAATTGGCTGCGCGCGGCGATTGCGAAACTGGAAGCCGCGCGGCGCGTGGCTGCAGATCCATGTCCACATGCCGCCGCCCGCGCCCAGCGGCGAGGCGATGAAATGCACGCCGCTATTTCACCAGCAGCATCCCAAGTGCGCGAATCCGGCCTGCTCCGCCGCATTTCACTGGCTTGGCGGCGGCAAGTTCTTCCGCTTTTACGATTCGCCGGCGCAAGAGAACTCCGCTGCAGTCGCGGGCATATCCGCGAACAATGTGCGCCGCGTAAAGCATTTCTGGCTTTGCGAACGCTGCGCGCACATTTTTACTATGGCTTACCAGGAAGAATCTGGCGTCGTGCTCAAACTTCTCTGGCCGGAACTGCCGGTCTTCGTAGCGCAGAAAGAATTGCCGGCGACATTTCAAAATTGACGAGTTTGTGGCGGACGAAGGGTAGTTCGTAATATTCGATCGCAATGCCGTTGGGGTCGTTTGCCCCACGCAGCAGATAATTCGCCCGAAGCGGGCGGCTCGTGAAGTTACGCGCTCACAACCATAGGCCCTAATCCCGCAATCCACTCACGGCGCGTCGCGCCACACGTCCCGCAGCGCTGGATACAACTTGCGATACGCGCCGTAGCGCCGATTCATCAGCGGCGCGTCGCGCGGGTCCGGCTCTATCTGCTGAAACGCTCGCACGGCTGCATCCACCGCATTCTCGACGCTCGTCCAATTGTTTACGCCCACGCCCGCGAGCAGCGCCGCGCCATACGCCGGACCTTCTTCCACTTCCAGCGCACCCACAGACGTGCCGTAAACGTCCGCTTGAATCTGGCGCCACACAGCCCCGCGCGCGCCGCCACCGCCCAATCGGATGGACTCCACCGGAATCTTCAGCTCGGCGAAAATCGTCAAAGTGTCCCGCAAACTGAAAGCGACGCCTTCCAGGATCGCGCGAACCACATGCGCGCGCGTGTGCGTCGCCGAAATTCCCACCAGCGCGCCCCGCGCGTTCGGGTCCAGATGTGGAGTCCTCTCGCCCATCAGGTATGGTGCCCACATCAAACCATCCGCGCCCGCCGGAACCGTGCTCGCTTCCGTCATCAGTTGCGCGTAAGAGTCCTGCGCGGGATCGCCAACCGCGCCGAATTGATCGCGAAACCAGCGCAGCGAATATCCCGCAGCCTGCGTCACTCCCATCACATGCCAGCGCTGCGGCACCGCGTGACAAAATGTGTGGATGCGTCCCGCGGGATCGCGCACTGGCGCAGCAGTTGCGGCAAACACCACGCCGGAAGTTCCGATCGTCGCGCTGACCGCTCCAGCGCGCACGATTCCCATGCTCACGGCTCCCGCAGCCTGGTCTCCCGCGCCCGCAACGACGGGAGTCCCAGCGCAAAGTCCGGTGGCGCGCGCACCCTCCTCCGACACGTGCCCCGTAACTTCGCACGACTCGAATACTTTCGGCAGCAGCTCCGCATCCAGCCGCGACAATTCCATCATCGGTGGCGACCACTGGCGGTTCGCCACATCAAAAAGCAGTGTGCCCGACGCATCCGCAACATCCGTCGCGCGTGAACCGCTCATCTTCAATCGTATGTAATCTTTCGGCAGCAGAATCGCGGCGACGCGCGCCCAAACGTCAGGCTCGTGCTTCTGCACCCACCATATTTTTGGAAGCGTAAAGTTGGTCAGCGCCGGATTGGCGGTCAGCTCGATTAATCTCGCCGCGCCAACCGTCTCGGTGATCTCGCGGCACTCCACCTCAGTGCGTTGGTCGCACCATAGGATGGATGGACGCAGAACGCGCCCGCCCCGGTCCAGCAGCACCAAACCATGCATCTGGCCGGTAAGCCCGATCCCGCTGATTTCCCGAGGCGCCGTCTCGCCTCGCGCCAGGCACTCTGGCACCGCGCTGCAAGCGGCCCTCCACCAATCATCGGGATCTTGTTCAGCCCAACCCGCGTGAGGCGAGGCGAACGGAGGATGCGCAGCAGTCGCCGAACTCACCACCCGTCCGTCGCCATCTAGCAGTACAGCCCTTGTGCCGCCGGTCCCGATATCAATCCCCAAAAGCCTCATCGTCATCGCACTCCGATAGTCCCAAGTGCATCGTTCCGGGACCCGTGATCAATCGCGCCCGCTGTCATTCAGTCGCGCGAGGTTTGACTTCCGCAGGCGTACGTACTATATCGGACGCCAGCCGCTCGCAGTCAAGCCGGCGACTCGGCTTCGCGCGAAAGTGAAGAAGAGGGAAGCCGACGGCGAGCGCGAATTGTGAGCGAATAATTATGAAACGTTTCATGGCAATCATCTTCGTCACCGCCGCTATCGCGGCGCGTTTATCCGCAGGCGCTCCATCCGCGCCGAAGTTAATCGCCAATCTTCACGCGCGAAGTACCATCAATCTGAACGGCGTCTGGCGCGTGATCATTGATCCCTACGACACCGGCCTCGGTGGCCGCTATTACGAAAACCGCAAACCGAAGGATAAACAGGATCTGGTGGAATACGATTTCGATACGACCGGCACTCTGAACGTCCCGGGTGATTGGAATTCACAGCGCGACAGTCTTTTCTTCTACGAAGGCCCCATTTGGTACGAGCGATCGTTTTCCTACCACCGGAACTCAGCCTCTCGAGCCTTCCTCTACTTTGGCGCAGCGAATTATCAAGCCCGTGTTTATCTCAACGGCAAACCGCTCGGCGAACACCAGGGCGGGTTCACCCCTTTCAACTTCGAAATGACCGAGGCCGTACGCGATGGCGACAATTTCGTCGTCGTGGAGGTGAACAACACCCGCCACAGCGACGCTGTCCCAGCCCTGAACACTGATTGGTGGAATTACGGCGGCCTGACCCGCAACGTCGCCATCGTCGAAGTGCCCGCAACATTCATTGAAAATTATTCCGTGCAGCTCGCGAAGAACTCGCCGGACGAAATTGTGGGGTGGGTGAGGCTCAATGGCGCGACGCAACCGCAACAAGTGACCATCGAGATCCCGGATACAAACATCACCCAGCGAGTAACCACGGATCCCAGCGGCTACGCAGAATTCAAATTCGCCGCGAAGCTTCAGTTATGGTCACCGGAAAATCCGAAACTCTATCGCGTCGTGCTTTCGGCCGCGGACGATCGCGTGGAAGATCAAATCGGCTTCCGCACCATCGAAACGCGCGGCACGAAAATCTTGCTGAACGGCAAACCGATTTTCCTGCGCGGCATTTCCATGCACGAAGAGGCTGCGTTCCGTGGCGGGCGCGCGTTTTCCGCGGAAGACGACGCCGTCCTGCTCGGCTGGGCTAGGGAACTGGGATGCAATTTCGTCCGCCTCGCGCATTATCCATATAACGAAGAAATGATTCGCCTCGCGGACCAAATGGGGCTGCTGGTCTGGGAAGAAATTCCGGTTTACTGGGAAATTGACTGGAAAAATCCCGCCGCACTGCAAATCGCCGAAGAACAAATGCGCGACTTGATCGCCCGCGATCACAATCGCGCCGCGACAATTTTCTGGTCCATCGGAAACGAGACGCCGGTCGGGTCCGCGCGCCTGGAGTTCATGAAACAATTGGCAAGTTACGCTCGCGAACAGGATTCCACCCGGCTCATCACCGCCGCCCTGAACCACGTCGAACAATCCGGCGACAATACCCGGCTCCTGGACGATTCGCTGGGAGAATTCCTCGATGTCCTAGGGTTGAATGAATATTTCGGCTGGTACAACGGCTCCATCACATCCACAGACACGATGCGATGGAAATTCGCCTACGAAAAGCCACTGATCGTCAGCGAATTCGGCGCGGCAACTCCCTTCGGCGCACATGGGAGCGCAGACGAGCGCTGGACGGAGGAATACCAAGCGGCCCTATTTCAGCACCAAATCGCGATGTTGCGCAAAATCCCTTCGCTTGCCGGCATGTCGCCCTGGGTGCTGATGGATTTTCATTCGCCGCGTCGCCCGCTCACCGGCGTGCAAGATTTTTATAACCGCAAGGGCCTGATTTCAGACCGCGGCCAACGCAAACAAGCATTTTACACGCTGCAAGAGTTCTATAGGGAGATAGCGGCCGCTGCGCCGGACCAATAAGCCCGCTCAGCGCTTCTGCGCGAGCGCCGCCTCAAAATCAGCAGCCGCTTTGTCGATCCCCTCGGCCACGTTATCAATGATCTGCGCCACCTGCGGAATCTGCGCCTCTGCTTCTTGCCACTTTTTCTCATCCATATATTCACGCACCGCCGCTACCGTCTTCGCTCCATATCCGGTGTAAGCACCCGGCGCGTAAATTTGATTCTTGAACCAGGGACGTTCCGGCAATCCCTTTTCATTCAGAAATAGGCGCGATATCCGCAACAAATCCGCATTCAAAGTTTCCAAGGATTGCGGAGCCAAAGCCGGCGAACCCGCTGCCTTCCACGCCGCGAGCGCTTTGGAATAACGTTCCGCGCTTTTCTTCAAAGTCTCGATCGAATTCTTCATTGGTGTGAAATTCATGTAAGGTGGCACCGCTTCCACCGGCGGCGGCACGAAAGTCTTGCGCGGGTCCGCCGATGCCCTGAAAACTCCTTCCTGCAATTCCAGGTTGCGCTCGGTGATTTCTTCCTGCTTATCCTTCAGCAACTTCTCAAGTTCAGTTTCGTACGTTGCGATCGCTTCCGCTTGGGGCGCGTAATCCACCGGGATCAAATCCGCGCCGGCCAAACGCAACATGGCCGTCCCGGCAGTCTGTGCCAGTGCGCGTCCATACGAAAAATCCGTATCCACGAAATGCGTGTACCAGTAAAAATCATCGTATATAGAATGATACTGATCGCCATCTTCCTCGCCGCCAAATCCCACGTCCAACGTCGAGATGCCCGCGAAATCCTGAAACGCCGTATAGTCCGATCCGTCTCCTAGCGCGGAAATCTCCAGATCTACGCGCTTGCGAGCCTCCGCGCGCGCCTCGGCACCCTTCGCCTCACCGATGCTCAGCAGATGCGCGCGCTGATAAACCGATAAATGCGTTTCCGGATCCTGAATGTCTCGCGCCACGCCGCTAATCACTTCCTGCAAATCTTGTGTCCCACCCGCGTCAAAATGCCCGCGCTCGTTGCTGTCGGAATTGATGTACGCCACGGCATGCTGCTGCAATTCCGCTAAATGTGTTTCCACCCACTCCACGGAACCGAGCAACCCGGGCTCTTCTCCATCCCACGCGCAATAAATAATGGTGCGTTTCGGCGTCCAACCCTGCTTGTGCAGTTCGCCGAGCATTCGCGCCTCCTCCAGCATTTCCGCTTGCCCGGAAATTGGATCATCAGCGCCGTTCACCCACGCATCGAAATGATTTCCCCGGATCACCCACTGTCCCGCATCGTCGCCGCCATGCAACGTGCCGATCACGTCGTAGATCGTTTTCATGTCCCAATTCGATGTAACTTTCAGATGTACTTTCGCTGGCCCGGGACCAACGTGATAAGTAATCCCAAGCCCGCCACGCCAATTCTCCGGCGCCACCGGACCCTGCAGCGCGGATAGTAGCGGCAGCGCGTCGGCATAAGAAATCGGCTGCACCGGAATTTTCGTGATGGTCTTCGCGTCCTTGATCGCCAGGCGTTTTGCATCCGGCGTCGCGCCCACTCCGGGCGTCAGCGGGTCGCCGGGATAATCCGTATCCATAACGCTACCGCGCTGCACTCCCTGGCGCGGCCTCCAGCCGCCCGCCGGATAATCATCGCCCTGAAAATATCCGTCACCACGCGGATCCGAATAAATAATGCAGCCGATCGCGCCATGCTCCGCGGCAACCTTCGGCTTCGTGCCGCGCCAGCCCGAACCGTAGCGCGCGATGACGATTGCGCCCTTCACCGAAATTCCCATGCGATCCAGCTGCTCGTAATCTTCGCGGATCCCGTAGTTCACATACACGAGCGGCGCCGTCACATCTCCATCCGCGGAATAGGCGTTGTACGTCGGCAGCTGTTCCGCCGTCTGGTTGCTCGTTGGATCGATCGGCAGGACGGGCTCTTGCATCTTCGCGCGGTACTGCGTCGGTGCAAGTAGCTCAACGATTCGTTCCTTCGGCGTGGGAAATAGCACGCTGAAAGTTTCGATGTGCGCGTCGAACCCCCAGTCCTTCATTCGCGCCAGGATCCATTCCGCGTTGTCCTTATCGTAAGGCGAGCCGACATGGTGCGGTCGCGCGCTCAACCGCCGCATGTTCTCGCGAATATTTCCCGGGACGATGCCGTCCTGAAATTGTTTCTCCAAAGTAATTTCCGCCGCTGTGGATGCGTTGCTGTAGCCGGCGATCGTTGGGGTATTTTGCCCGTCCATAGCCCGGGCCGGCGTAATTTGAGCCGAGAGCAACGCGGTAATCGTAAGCATCGAGCAGCACATCGAGCGCAAAGACATGAAAAGTTTCTCCTGAAATGAAATGGCCGGCTCAAACCAAACCCGCGTCAACCAATCCTCATGCCCAATAATACCGACGCACGCCCAGCTTGCGATGTTTCAGCGCCGTTGCATTCTCATATCATCGCGGCAGACATGCCAGCAGATTCTTTAGTCGTGACTAAGGGAAAAAAGAACAGGTGTGGGGGAAGCGCGATCGCCTGACTCGACGACTCCAGTCGGGAAACGTCTCTATCGCAGCTGGAAAAAATGTGCAGACGGTGGCGCCGGCCACCGCGTAATTCCTAAGGTCTTACGCGGCCCGAACCGCTCGGGCACTTATTTCCCCGGCGCTTCGGACTGGTTATTGCCACCGTGCTTACCGAGGCCGAATGTCGGATGGTCTTTCGTCCCGCCAATGGTAATAGGTACGTCGCTGCCACCGTTCTTCCCTTTGAAAAACGGGTCCGCGGCCTTCAGAAAAAATGATTTTACGCCGGTAGTCGTCTGCGAAAGCTTGGCCTGCATCAGCAGGTCGCCTTGGAAATCCATCGCCGTGCTGTCAATATTGTAAGTCCCATCCAATTGCACCGACGCGCCCTGCACCGCAAAGCTCAAGCTGGAAAATGTCACCACGCCGTTAGCGACCCGGAAGTTTCCGCGGAGATCGGAGGCAACTTCGTTGATATCGGTGTCCTTCGGCTTTCCCTGTCCTTTGCGGCTTAGCATGTCCACCTTCTCCTGCACGGTCGCGCTCGTAAACTGCCCGTTGCCCACTCCGAATTGTCCGGCAAGTTTCATCCGATCGAGCAGGTCGTCAGGCCCCTCCGGAATATCAATCGTGGTCTTGAGGTTCGCCGCGCCGGTCATCAACGGCTTGTCGGAATTCACCGAAAGCCGGAGCAGATCCTCAATTCGCGCGTTGTCCGATGAAGCGTTCAGATAGATCGTTCGCCCCTTGATGGCCTTGCTGACGTCCACGATCTTGCCGCTGACCAGCAATGTGGTGTGCAGAAATTTGGCCGTCACGCCCTTCAGGATCACGTCGCCATTTGTTCCGTCCACCAGCGCAGAAAAATCTGTGTGCAGCGCCAGAGGTTTGCCGCCGGTGCGCAGTCCGAAGTCCGGCGTATCTGTATAACCCGCGACCGTCAAATAATCCAGCGGCCCAGAAAATTGGCCCCTCGAAGAAAGAATCCCCCGCAGCCCCTTCAAAGTGCCCAAGTCCGCATTCTGAAAAATGTAGCGTCCGTCCGCCGGAGTCTCGCTCGGCTGTTCCGCATCCCACGGTCCGAATTCTCCCGTAGCATCAATCTCGCCCTTGGGAATGGCGTTGGTCAACAGTGCGTGAAATTGCGCCGGGCGATCGAAACTCACGTCGTGCAGATCCAAATGATGTATCGGAAATTCGCGGGGCGGCTTGTCGGATTGCGCTCGCAGCACTTCAATGTTCGCGTCGTCCGCCCGTACCTCGGTGATCAGCAGCGGGTAATCCTTCGCCAGGTCCTCGTCGGTCTTCTGAATCAGCGGCTCACCGCCTGGAACCCGCGGCGGCGTGCGAATTTGCAGCCCGTCCAGTTGCACGTAGGAAATATGCGGGCGGGGGCGCAGCAATTCCGGCAAGTGCGCGTAAATCGAGACGGTCCGCACCTCGATCATCGGTGGAATGTCCGTTCGGCCCTTGTGCCGCAGCACCAGGCCCGTAATGGTCAGGTGCATCCGCGGAAACATGCTGATGTCTAGGTCCGAAAATTCCACGGTGCTCGCAAAATGCGTCGCCAAGACTTTCTGTGTGCGCGCGCGAACCAACGTATGAATGTTCGGTCCCAGCAAAAATCCTGTTGCCACCAGCAGCACCAGCACGATGGCGCATCCGATCATCCATTTGCGCATAACTTTCTCGCCCATCCTCTTCGCGGATTTCGCGGAGCTCTCAGCGGGCCTATCCTAATCGAATCACCCTTGAATTTCTCTACCGCAAATCCTGTAGCCGTGCCTCATCTCACGCAGGCCGACTGCCCGTCTGATTTAGAGATGACACCGCCGCCCAGCTCCGTTGCTTTCTGCATGTCTTTCGAAGCGTGGATTATTCCATAAAAGGCAGCAAGCAGAGGAGTCTCGGTCTGTTTCTTCCGTCGCAGACCGTAGGCGGCAGCGCGCGACCGTATATTGCAAAATCACGCGCGCGATACCGCGGAATTCGCAACCGACTCCGGCCCCGACGCTCCCGCTAGCGCGGTGAAAAAATTCACACTCACAGTCGCGAGCTCAGATGCGGGGAACTTCGCGTGGTATCGATCGTCGGTTTGCAGACCTGCTTCCCGCGCGCACTCAAGAAAAATCGGCAGCTCCACCAAATATTGATCGGAAAATCCGTGCGTCCCGTCGTACGCCACCACCGGAGTCCGCTGCAAATTCGCTGCGGCCAGCTCCGGCGGCAAGGTATGCAGTTCAAGCACCAGTAGCCCAAAGCGCCCCACGTACGGCGCCCAGCGCCGTAAATACCGCACCAGATTTTCTTCCAGTTCGTCCGCCGGAATTTCTTCTCCGAGATAAGCAAACGCACCCGTGGATTTCCCCGCTCGACTGCCGCGCACATAATTTGCCGGCCGCGAGTATGGCCGGTTGTGATCGAGAAACGATCGCACGTGCAGCAAATCGTGCACATCCAATCCCAGCGCTTCCAAATCGCTGCCCAACTGCGCCGGGCGATTAATGTCCCCCGCGATCACGTGGCACACCGGCACGTTGGCCTTCCGCAAGTGCTGTTTCGCCACGCGCCGCGCCACCTTATTAAAGTCAGCGCCCACCAGCATCAGCGGATGCTGTTCCAGCACTCTTCCCCGCGCGGTTTTCTGCTTCACCACCTCGTACAAATGCTCCAGAAAAGTCCCATCACCGCAGCCCATGTCGCATATCCCTTGCGGCTGCCGCTCGAGCGGCCGGTTGAATATCTCGATAATGATCTCATCCACTTTCTCGAAATAAGTTTTGTGCGCGCCGCCACTGCCCCACACGTTCATCCCGCGATTTACCAGCAGCTCCACGCCGCTTTCATCCACGCGCGGTCCGCGCGCGTTTCCAAACAGCAGGGTGGGCAGCGAATTGAACATCGGCAAGTAGGAAACCGTGACGCCATAGGAAGTCGCAATCTGCGCCGCGTACAGTCCGCGCGATGTCAGCCGCACGCCATGCGCATCGCGCTCGAGCCAACCCTGCGTCGCCAGCAACTCGAACAAACAATTCAAGCTCGCCTGATTTCCCGCGAGTAACCGCGGTTCCACCGAGCCCTGTTGCAGCCGTCCCAGCACGCCGCCGCGAGCCAGCGCCACGATCGCCGGCCCGATCAACACCCCATCCAGATGCCCGCGAATAACTTCCGCCACGTTTGCGGCAAGCGAGTCATCCGGCATCGCAAGCCAACGCTCCTTCGCGCGCGCCACCAACGACTGCAGGGAAGGGAGCACCGGCCCATCGAACTTGCCGTAAACAAAATCCTCAAGGAACAGTGATTTGGGAATAAACGAAATCGCCTCACGATAAAGCGGCGGCGCAAGCCGCACGGCGATCAAACCTTCCGGCGTAAGCGCATACTCATGAGACTGACTCGCCGTTGTTCGCTGGCGCAGCCACCCACACGAAGCCAGCAAACGCAGCGCCACGCGCAAATATCCGCGATTCGCATGAGTGTGCTCGCAGATTTCGCCCAGTGTGATCCACGCCGACGAAGAACCGAAAAGCCGGAAGACGCCGCGATCGGCCAACGCGGCCACTGTCGGCGCCAACACAAGACCGGACAGGTGAGTAAAAATGGCCGCTCGGACGGCTGCTTTTTCGTCTTCCACCGTCAACTCTCCAACGATGCGAACGTAACCACACGCGCGCGCGAACTTCCTACTCGCGCCCCTCGAACAAATCTCGCCCTTCCACGAGCGCCCTCATCTTGCGGTCCACCACGCTCCGCTGCAGCATCCAGAATCCGCAGTCCGGATGCACGTAATGCAGGCGGTCGGACCCAATCGTCTTCGCAATTTTCTCCACCCGCGAAGCGATCAACTCGCGCGACTCCACTTCGTTGTCCTTAATATCAATCACGCCAATCCCCAGCCCAATCTTGGGGTCTAGCTCGTTAAACGCGGCCAATTCCTCATATCCGCGCCGCGCAAATTCCAAAACCAGATGATCCGTCTGCAGTGAATTCAGAAAAGGAATCAGATCGCGCCAGAACCCTCGCAACATCGGCTGCCCGCCGTAATTGCCGAAGCAAATGTGCACCGCTTTTTCGTTCAAGATTCCGCCCAGCGCGTGGTTGATCGCTTCCGCCGCCCACGGCGCGTCCTGCGGAAATCCCACGATGCTGGCCTCGTCCAGTTGCACCGTGTCCGCCTCGATCAATTCCAGTTGCCGCCGCAGTATGTCCGCAATATCCATCGCCAGCTCGGCTGTATCTTTATAAAAACAATTCGTCAGCAGCCGCGAAAGCATGTGCGGCCCCGTGCAGGTAAATTTCAGCGGCGACTTGGTCAGCACCCTCGAAAATTCGTAGTCCCGAGGCAGATTCAAAGTACCTTCGCCGATTCGTTGCACCACCATTCCCGCGGTCAGCAGCCGGAATCCCGATGCGCGATCCGCGCGGAAGCGATCAAAATCCGAAAGTGAGAAATGTTTGCGTATGCCTTCCATCTGCGAAACAAAATAATCAATCATCCCATTCGTTTCCGGATGGCTGGGATCAAAACGCATCAGCTCGCCATCAGAAATCAAATCTAGCCCCGCTAATTCCTGCGTCTTCAGCACAGACATCACTGCATCGCGCAGCACCAGCCGCGAAGTATTTCCCACCAGCCACGATGGCACCGGATAACTTCCCACCACAGTAGTTTTGATTCGCGGATTCACGGCGTTTCCTCCCGTCCGGCGGACGGTGCGAGCGAAGCCCTCGCGCCTGACGAGTCTGATGATAACCCTGATGAGACCGCCATTGCAGATTCCTCCTGCACGCTGCCAATCGTTGCCCTCGGCTCCCGCATCCTAGGTCCTCTTTAGCATTTCGCTCGGCCTTCCCGCCGCTAACGTCGCGCGCAAATATCGGGCGAACATCGGCCAACGCGATTGCCGCTCCCGCGCCTGGATGTATACTGGCCCGGCGAACGGCGCTCGTACGCCGCCTGCGCGAATCGCAAATCGCGTCCAGCCGCCGTCGGAGGAACACATGGCCATCGTGGATGCAAAAAGCAGTCTCAGCTCAGTCATACAGGAATACGGCCGCCCCGACATCCACATCGGCGCCGGAGAAGACGAATCTCCCTTTGTGCCGTTCAAGGAAAATGTTTTCATCCGTCATCTCGCGTTCGATGTGCGCACCAATTCTTTTGCCAACATTCTCTGGGTGAAAAAAGGAGGCATGCTCGGCCGCCACCGCCATCGCGGGCCCATCTCCGCCTGCACCTTGGAAGGAAGCTGGCGCTATCTCGAATACGATTGGGTCGCGCGCCCCGGCAGTTACGTCCGCGAAAATCCGGGTGTGATCCACACCCTGGTCTCCGACGATCCCAACGGCATGAAAACAGTTTTCTTTCTGAATGGCTCGCTCGAATTTTACGACGACAACGATGTGCTGCTCGACACTCTCGATGTCTTCTGGTTCATTGACCACTATCTCAGCCACTGCCGCGCCCACGGCCTGAAGATCAACGAGAAACTCTGGATCTGACTTTTCGGCAGCCCCTGCGGCGCGCGGCCCCTTCACGAGCGTCATGACCAAAGCGTTCCAATATAAGTAAAGGAGCAAGAAGATGGCCGCACCATACCGCGCCGACCACGTCGGCAGTTTTCTCCGCTCGCCGGAACTGCTCGAAGCACGCCGCACAGCCGCGCAAGATCCCGAACGCCTGCACGCCATCGAGGATCGCGAGATCGAGCGGGTCTTGGCCAAGCAAAAAGAACTCGGCTTCGAAATTTTCACCGACGGCGAATTTCGCCGCCGCAATTTCATGAGCGATTTCACTGACGCCGTCGAAGGCTTCGACCTGGGAGACGCCGTCGCGCGCTCCTGGAAAGCCGGCCAGGAAAAAGACGCGCCCGTCAGCAGCGTCACCGGCATCGTCACCGGAAAACTGCGCGCCGTCGAGCCGCTCACCGGACGTGAACTCCCCTTTCTCAAAAAATACAGCCCCGGCAACATCAAAATCACCTTGCCCAGCGCCACGCAATTTCCCGCAATCTCCTTCAAGCGCGGCGTCACCGACAAATTCTACAGAGATCACTCCGAATTGCTCTGGGACATCGTCGCCATCATGAAAACAGAACTCGCCCGGCTCTCCGCCGAAGGCGTCAAATACATTCAGATTGACGCACCGCGGTACAGCTATTTTATGGACCCCAAATGGCGCGAGTGGATTCGCACCGAAATGAACATCGCGCCAGACGCGCTGCTCGATGAATCCATCCGCGCGGACAACGCCTGCTTCGCCGCCGCCCGCCGCCCTGGCGTCACCCTCGCCATGCACCTCTGCCGCGGCAATAATCGTAGCCACTGGTACGCCGAAGGCGGCTACGACGCCATCGCCGAAAAACTATTCGCCACCATGGCTGTGGATCGCTTTCTGCTGGAATACGACGACGATCGTTCCGGCACCTTCGAGCCGCTGCGCCTGGTCCCACGCGAAAAAACCGTGGTCCTCGGCCTGATCAGCTCGAAAAAACCACGACTGGAAAACGCGGACGAGATCGCACATAGAATCGAAGAAGCCGCGCGCTATTTTCCGCAGGAAAATCTCGCGCTCAGCCCGCAATGCGGCTTTGCTTCCACCATGGAAGGAAATCTACTCACCGAAGAAGAGCAGTGGGCCAAGCTGCGCCTGGTGGTAAACGTTGCGCGCCGCGTGTGGGGTTGAACCGTCGCGCACATCGCTCCCGCGCGGCGAGCTGTTGCCTGCAATAATTCACGTCTCAAGGCGCAACTGTATCGTTCCGCTAAATTAGTGGCAATTTCCCGTCATTCAATGTTTCATTCGAGCTACGCGACGTAGAAATTCGCGTTCAACTCGTCAGTCTCGGACGCAAATCGTTCGTCCATTGTCAGGATTTGTGTATTTGTGCTCGCCCGCAGGACACGGTGCGGCCTGTCCCTGTTGGCCCTGATCTCCGGTTTGTCCGGTGTGCCCTGTTCGGCCACGGTCGCCCGTATCGCCCGTCTGCCCGGTGTCTCCCGTCTGGCCCGTCGCGCCTGTTTGGCCAGACGTCCCCGGATCTCCCTGTTGTCCGGTCTGCCCCGACTGTCCCTGCGGTCCTGCAGGACCAGGCGTCGGCGCGGCCGCTGGAGTCTGATAACACCCCGTAACCAGCAACACTAGCAATGCCGTGCTGCAAAATAGCGATTTCTTCATTGTGATTCTCCTTTGGTTTTCTGTGGACACAATTACACGCACGGCGGTTGACTGAAGAGGGCAGTCGGCTGCCAGAGATGTACTTCCGGAAGGGAATCCTATTGTGCGCCTTAATCCGCCGGAGTCAATTGCCAAGAAACAGAGTGCGGAATCGTAGTTATCCGCTGGCGCGACGGCTTGACATTCCCGGAGCAGAAGCGAAGAATCCACACGAAAGTGAATCGTACAATCGCGCGATAAACGCGCGCTGTGCGTCCGCACTCGGACCACCGCACCGAAAGCGCGTCCGCGCCCGGCGAGGAAGGTACACCATGCTCTCCACTCCCTACATTGGCGGCAAAGCCATCGAAGTCTCGCCCTCCGCAATGTCCGAGGTCCTCAACCCGGCCAATCAAAAGCCGTTTGCCCGGATCTTCATGGCGCAAGCACAACACATGCACGCCGCGATTGATGCCGCCGACGCCGCCAAAGCAGCCTGGGGCAATTCGCCCGCAGCCCTCCGCGAAAAAATTCTGCATCGCGCCGCCGACGAACTAGAATCTGCCACCAACGACATTGTGGACCTACTGATTGGCGAAGGCGGCTCCACATTCGGCAAAGCCCACTTCGAAGTTCCCTTCGCCGCCAATATGCTACGCTCCATCGCCGGAGAAGCGCGTCGTGTGCAAGGCGACGTTTTCCCCTCCGACGTTTCCGGCCTGCTCTCTCTCGCGATTCGCCGCCCACTGGGAGTCGTCGCCGGCATCTCGCCGTTCAATTTTCCGGTAGTGCTCGCGCTGAAGAAAGTCGCGTTTGCGCTGGCTACCGGCAACACGTTCGTTCTAAAACCATCCGAAGAAACGTCACTGGTAGGTCTGAAGCTCGCCGAAATTTTCGAACGCGCTGGCCTGCCTCCCGGAGTCCTCAACGTCGTCCCTGGCGACGGCCCCACGCTCGCCCGAGTGCTCTTTGATGATCCCCGTGTAAAACTAATCTCGTTCACCGGCTCCACGGCCGTCGGCCGCCTCATCGCCGTCGAGTGCGCTAAAAAAGGCAAGCGCGTGATTCTGGAAATGGGCGGCAAAAGCCCGCTCATTGTCTTGAAAGATGCGGATGTGGATTACGCCGTGGATACCGCCTGCTTCGGCATCTTCATTCATCAGGGACAAATCTGCATGGCCGGCTCCCGCATCATCGTCGAAGCCCCTATCTACGAAACTTTTCTGCAGCGTTTCGCTGCCAAAGCGAAAACTTTGCAAATGGGCGATCCGCGCGACCCGCACACCGTAATCGGCCCGCTGATCCGCTCGTCCCAATGCCAAATGATTGACCGTAAAATCAAGGAAGCCGCCGCCGCCGGTGCGCGCGTCCTCACCGGCGGCACTTACGAAGGGAATTTTTATCAGCCCACAGTAGTAGCGGACGTAACTCCGAACATGGCCGCGTTCCGCGATGAACTTTTCGGCCCGGTCGCTACCGTCACCCGCGCGGACAGCGCCGATCACGCCCTCGCGCTCGCCAACAACTCGTCGTACGGCCTTTCTTCCGCCGTCCTCACCAATGATTTACAGCTGGCCATGCGTTTCGCTCTCGAACTCGAATCCGGTATGGTGCATCTCAACGGTCCCACGGTACACGACGAGCCCACAGTCCCATTCGGCGGTGTGAAAGATTCAGGCAGCGGTCGCGAAGGTGGCCGCTGGTCGGTAGATGAGATGACCGAGGTAAAGTGGGTAACAATCCAGATGGGCCGTCGCCACTACCCATTCTGACCGCGGCGAAGGTTTTGAATTTGTGAATCGCCCTACAGGGCGATTCATCCAGAGATTCGGCAGTGCCGAATCGAAGGGTCGCGGCCGGCTCTAGGCGGGTGCCTTTGACTTTTTGTCCTTCATCTTGCTAATTCCTCAGCAATCAAAAAAAACCGTCTCCCGAGGCCCCTGCATAATCACATCCCACTTCAACAACCCTTCCACCCCCGCGACCCTCTGCGCAATCAAACTCCCGCGCCGCCCCGCTTCCACCAATCCCAAAACAAAATCCCCCGCGTTCTCCGCCTCATCTGGAAAATAAATCCGCGTCACCACTCGCCGCAGCAATCCGCGCATGAATACAGACACCGCAATGTGTGGCGCCTGCAATTTTCCGTCGGGTCCCGGAACCGCCCCCGGCTTGAGCGTAGTAAATCGAAATTTCCCATCCTCGTCCGTCGGAATTCGCCCGTAACCTTGGAACCCAGCCTCCACCGGCTTGTCCTGAGTATCTTCCGGGTGCACATATTTTCCATGTGAATTCGCCTGCCACAATTCGATGATCGCGTCCGGCACTCCCACGCCATCCGCATCCAGCACGCGCCCTTCGATCGTCACCCGCTCGCCCGCCACCCCGGGCCCAGCAAGCTCCGCGCAATTCAGCCGCTCCATCCCGATGCTGAAAAACGGCCCGACAGTCTGTGAAGGAGTCGCGCGCAACGTCATCTTATTTCTCCATCGGCGTCGCGTCGCGCCCATTCAAAATTATGTCAAATTTATATCCCAACGCGTGCCCCGGAATCGTGCTCTCCCAATCGAACGCTGAAATCAGCCGCTGCCGCGCGGTTTCATCCGCCGTGCAGTTATAAATCGGATCAAACGGCAGCAGCGGATCCCCTGGAAAATACATCTGCGTCACTAACCGCGTCGCGAACGCCGGACCAAACACCGAAAAATGAACGTGCGCCGGACGCCACGCGTTGTGATGATTGCCCCACGGATATTCCCCGGGCCGCACGGTGATGAAACGATACCGCCCCTCGTCATCCGTCATCGCGTAGCCGTGCCCGCTGAAATTTGGATCCAGCGGCGCCTGGTGCTGATCCACCTTGTGGCGGTAACGCCCCGCAGCGTTCGCTTGCCACACCTCCACCAGCGTTTTTCGCACTGGCTTTCCGTCCTCATCCAGCACCCGCCCGCTCACGATGATGCGCTCCCCCAGCGGCTCGCCCGAATGCTGCCGCGTCAGATCGCAAGCCTTCACATTCACAGTTTCCGGCGCAAAAACCGGCCCCGTGATTTCCGAAAGCGTATGCGGCAAATAAACCAGCGGCTGCGAAGGTGCGC
Organism: uncultured Acidobacteriota bacterium; assembly: GCA_963754275.1. Classification (GTDB taxonomy): domain Bacteria; phylum Acidobacteriota; class Terriglobia; order Acidiferrales; family UBA7541; genus Palsa-295. The sequence continues at coordinate 104,279 of CAVWFO010000006.1, read as the reverse complement.
GCTTTAGCGATGATTTATAGGTGGGATGCAAATATTCCGGCTGCGTTCCCGCAACCGCCCGCCGGTAGCCCGCCAGTTTGCTCATACGATTTTCCTCGCCGTAACTATACCTCGCGCGCACCAGCAGCGACCCATATTCACTCGGCGCTGACCGCGCCACCATCCGCCATCAATCCGCGCCATGCTACAAGAACTGTCGCCGTCTCTCATTCAACTTCCCGTGTTTCGCATGCTGGGCTCGGGAAATGCCTCGGCGAATCTAGGCGCGCGCCCGTATTCTTGTCAAGGCCGATTATCGAATTTGCGTGCGCCTATCGCCCAATTCGTGTATCCTGCGCCGTTTCCAGGCCAAAGTGCAGGAGAGCTTCGATGCCTCGCCCCAGTTCTCGCAAAACCGTCAAACGCCCAAGCTCCGCGAAAGCCATTCATCGTGCCGCGCCGCCCCTATCGCAACTAACTGAAAATCCTCTCGCAGCGCCGCCCACTCCCTCCGCGCAAATTGACGCGCTTACCGGCGATCCCGATTTCATGACGTCGCTCGCGCGCGGACTTGCCGTCATCCAGGCCTTCTCGCAAAAGAAACGCCAGCTCACCATTTCGCAAGTTAGCAACAAAACTGGCTTCTCTCGCGCCGCCGTCCGCCGCTGCCTCTACACCCTCGCAAAACTCGGATTCGCCGGCTCCGACGACAATCGCCACTTTTTTCTGCAGCCGCGCGTCCTCGCTCTCGGCCATTCCTATATTTCCTCCATGCCACTTGCCACGGCCGCGCATCCCATCCTCGAACGCTTCAGCCGCATGATGCATGAGTCATGCTCCATCGCCACTCTCGATGGTCTCGATATCGTTTACGTTGCGCGCGCCAACGTGACCCGCATCATGGCTATTGACCTCGGCGTCGGCAGTCGCTTGCCGGCCTTCTGCACCTCCATGGGCCGCGTCCTCCTCGCGAATCTGCCGCCCGACGAGCTCGAATCTTTTCTCGCGCGCATTCAATTCACGCGCTACACCAATCGCACCGTCGTTACCGCCGACAAACTCCGCCCAGTCCTGCGCACAGTTCTGCGCAACGGCTACGCCATTGTGGATCAGGAACTTGAACTCGGCCTCCGCTCGATGGCCGTACCCATTCAAAGCCCCAGCGGCCAGATAGTCGCCGCTGTGAACGTCGGGGCCCACGCGCAGCGCGTCTCGAGTCAGGAAATGCTCAACAATTTTCTGCCGCATTTGCGCGCCGCCGCGCAAGAACTCTGCATGTTGTTGCGCTGATGATCGCTGTCGACGGCAGTAAAAGATGAACATGGATGCGAAAGACTACTCGAAGCGCTACGAGAACACGCTCGTCGCCATCCTGTTCTTTTCCTGGGGTACGGTCTTTCTTGACCGCATGTCGCAACTCTACCTCGCGCCCTACATCGCTCCAGAATTCCATCTGACGCACGAACAAGTCGGCATGCTCGCCTCGGTTCTCGCCATCACCTGGGCCGTTTCCACTTTATTTTTCGGCGCGCTCTCCGATCGCTTCGGCCGCCGAAAAATTCTCATCCCTGCGGTCTTCGCGTTTTCACTCTTGTCCTGGTTTTCCGGCGTCGCCCACACTTTTCGCGAACTTCTCCTGGTGCGCGCGCTGATGGGCATCGCGGAAGGCCCCTGCTGGTCCATAATGACCGCGCTGATCGAAGAATCGTCCACACCCAGCCGCCGCGGACGCAATATCGGCATCGTCGTCAGCGCTGGCGCACTCGTCGGCCTGGCCGTCGCGCCGATCCTCACCACGCAAGTAGCCGCGCGCTTCGGCTGGCGCTGGGCCTTCTTCGTTTGCGGAGTGCCGGGAATTCTGATGGGCCTGCTGATGTGGAAATTCGTGAAGGAACCCCCAAGAAAATCCGGCGCGGACGGCGAACGCCTACACCAACCACGAATCCGTGATTACTTCACCATTCTGCGCTACCGCAACGTGTGGCTCTGCTGCATCGGCGCCGCAGGTTTCATCTCCTGGCTATTTCTGTCGAACGTTTTCGCCCCTCTCTACATCACAGAAGTCGCGCATCAGAAACCCACCACCGCCGGATTTCTCCTCGGTGCCACGGGCCTCGGCAGCTTCATCCTCGGATTTCTCATGCCCGCACTCTCCGATCGGCTCGGACGCAAACCTGTCCTGCTCGCAATGGCAGCTATGTCCGCTCTGGTTCCGCTCGTGCTCTTGATTCAGCCGCTCTACGCCTACCCATGGATCCTAGCGGCGATTTTGTTTCTCACCAACGCGGGGCAGGGCATGCCCACGCTAACGATGGTGCTGATTCCCACCGAAAGTGTTCCGCCGCAATTCGCCGCTACCTCCATCGGCCTCGCCACGCTAGTCGGCGAAGTTTTCGGCGCAACGATCGCGCCCACTCTGGGCGGCGCGCTCGCTGAAACACACGGCCTGGGCATCACGCTGCTCATGTCCGCTGGAGGAGCCGGCCTGGTATTCCTGGTCGCGCTCTTCCTGAAAGAAACCGCCAACGTCAGACACGGTGCCACGCATCCGCAACCCGTCGCCGAACCGCTCCACTGAAGTGCAGCACACATGCGAGCCATAGATTATTTCGACAAGCAAGCAGAAGCAGTCCCCGATCGCATCGCCATCATTGACGGCGGCGCGCGTTACTCGTACGCCGACGTCCGCAGCGCCAGCATGCAAATCGCCCGCGCCATGTGGGCCGCAGGCCTGCGTGGCGAAGAACCCGTCGCAATCTATTCCATCAACGATGCGCGCGTTCTCCTCTGCATGCTTGGTCTTATGCGCGCCGGAGCCGTCTGGGTACCGATCAATTATCGCAACGCCCCCGACGCCAACGTCGAATACTTAAATTACGTGAAAACTTCCTGGCTCTTCTATCACAGCAGCTACAGCGACCGCGTGCCCGAACTCCAAGTACGCGTCCCCACACTGACTCATCTGATCTGCATTGACACTGATGGCGGAAAAAATCCCTCACTCGAAAGATTCATGCAAGGTGACGCCAACGCCGAGGCCGACGAGTTCGCCTCACCAGAAATCGAATGGGCCGACTACCGCGGCAATCCCGATCGTCTCGTCGGCCTCGTCCCTACCGGCGGCACCACCGGCCCAGCGAAAGGCGTCCGCGTCACCAGCCTCTCCTGGGGCACCATGACGGAAATGGCCTCGCACTACTGGCGCAGCGAATCCACCGATCCCGTCTGCCTCAGCGTAGCCCCGCTTTCGCACGCAGCCGGAGTAGTCGCCTTCACCATGTTCACTCTCGGCGCTACCAACGTAATCATGCCCGGCTTCGACGCCCTCGAAGTCCTGCGCTATATTGGACGATTCCGCGTGACGCACTTATTTCTTCCGCCCACCGCCTTCTATGGCCTGCTCGCCCATCCCGAAGTGCGCAGCTTCGATTACTCCAGCCTGCGCGTGTTCCTGCTGGCCGCCTCACCCGTTTCACCGGACAAGCTAAAACAAGGCGTCGAAATTTTCGGCCCATGCCTCTGCCAAAGCTACGGCCAGACCGAAGCGCCCATGCTGCTCACCTTCCTCGACCAAAAAACGATTGCAGCTGCGGCCGCCGGAATCCATCCCGAACGCCTCAGCAGTTGCGGCAAAGCCACCTCCGCCGTGCGCCTGGAGATCATGGACGACCACGGCCAACTCCTTCCGCCCGGCCAACCCGGCGAAATCGTCGCGCGCGGCTCGCTCGTCAGCCCGGGATATTACGAAATGCCCGAAGCCACCGCCGAAATCCGCGCTCATGGCTGGCATCACACCGGCGACATCGGCTACCGCGATGAAGATGGATTTTTCTATATAGTTGACCGCAAGAAGGACATGATCATTTCCGGCGGCTTCAATGTCTACTCTGCCGAAGTGGAAGCCGCAATCATGGCTCTACCGCAAGTCCACGAATGTGCCGTGATCGGCATCCCAGATCCCAAATGGGGCGAAGCTGTAAAAGCCCTGGTAGTTCTCCGCGCCAGCGAATCGCTTTCCGAAAAGGACATCCTGGACCACTGTAAAACGAAACTAGGCGGCGTGAAATCTCCCAAGTCCGTAGAATTTGTCGCGGAAATCACAAAAACACCAGCCGGCAAGATCGATCGCAAACAACTCCGCAGACCCTACTGGTCCGCCAGCGACCGCGGAGTCCACTAGCCCGGAAGCTATTGAGGTTGAAGTTGTAGTGGCCGCCTTCAGGCAGGCGCCTTTGACTTTGGTTGCGCCGGCGTCGAGCCGGCTCTTTGTGCCGTTGAATTTGCTTTTGAATTGGTAGGGGCGTCGCTCGCTGCGCCCGCTTTTAAGTTACCTCTGAATTTGTAGCGGCCGCCTTCTTTTCGGGCGCGCGTATTTGAATATGCCTGCACCGTGCGCCGTTGCCTCAACCCGACGCGCCACAATCAATGCTTCGAATCATCCCAGCCTCCAGACCCACCCTCGCTTCGCTCCTTCAAACTCTCATTCGCCCGAAAAATCACATAAGCTCGAATCGCCGCCGCGTCCCTCCTCGAAATCTCTTTCGCAAACGATGCCATCCCATTCTCTCGCAGCAATCCACCCAGCACCACGCTGAACCACTGATCATTCGTCAAAGTGCTCGAATAGCGCAGGTCCGGCAACACTCCCCCGCTCACCGCCACATCCCCATGACAATTCCCGCAAAATCTTTGATACAACTGCGCGCCTCGATGCACCGTAGCCGCATCCGCGACCGCGGCCGGAGGATGCAAAACTTCCGGCTCCATCTCCGGCAACGCCGGCAACACCGCCTTCCCACCAAGCTTGAACGCCAGCATGCGCGACACATTCCGCACGCGCCCAGATTTCAAAGCCGGTTCACCCGCAGCCAAAGGAAAAACTCCGCCCCACCCCGCTAAAATCGCCACATACTGCTCGCCGTTCACCATGTAAGTGACCGGTCCCGCAATCGCGCCCGTCTGTATCGCGTAAGACCACACTCTCGCGCCTGTATCCGCCCGATACGCTTCGAAATTTCCCTTGGCCGTCCCCTCGAAAACCAGATTGCCCGCCGTAGATACCACTCCTCCGTTCCACGCCTCAGGACGATCCACGTCCCACGCCTGTTTCTGCCGAATCGGGTCCCAAGCCACCAGCCGCCCACGCACGCTGTTCATGATTGCTTTCTTAATCGCCGGGTCCTGCGGCATTCCAGCGGCCGCGAAATCAATCCCCACATCGAACCCCAAAGTTTTCGTGTGAAAATCTGCGTCGGACTTGTACGGGAATCCCGCATCTTGAATCGGAATGTAAACCAATCCAGTCATCGGGCTATAGGACATGGGTTGCCAGCTATGCGCTCCCAACGGCCCGGGAACAATCAATTCCGGATTTCGTCCCGGATAGCGCGCCAATGCCGTTTCCACAGGGCGGCCGGTTTTCATATCCACTCCGCTAGCCCACGTGATGTGCGTATAGGGCGCCGCGGAGATCAGCGCCCCCGTCGCGCGATCCAGCACATAAAAAATTCCGTTCTTCGGCGCGTGCAGCAAGACTTTCCGTGCCTTTCCCGCGATCGCTAAATCCGCCAAAATCATCTGCCCGTCGGAATCGTAATCCCAAGCCTCGTCCGGATTTTCCTGGTAGTGCCACACGTATTCACCGGTCTCCGGACGCAGCGCCACAATCGAACAAGTAAACAAATTGTCGCCGCCGCGCGGACTGCGAATGCGCGGATTCCACGGCCCGCCATTGCCCACGCCGATAAACAGCAGATCCAACTCCGGATCGTATACAATCGAATCCCACACCGTCCCTCCGCCGCCGTATTTCCACCACTGTCCGGTCCATGTTTTCGCGGCCTTCGCCAAAATCGGATTCTCAAATGGTTTTGCGGGGTCGCCCGGCACCGTGTAGAACCTCCACGCCATCTCGCCAGTCTCCGTGTCATAAGCCGAAACGTAACCGCGCACGCCCATCTCAGCGCCACCGTTCCCGATGATTACTTTGCCCTTCACCACGCGCGGCGCTCCGGTAATCGTGTAACGAAACTTGCGATCAATCGTCAGTTTCTCCCACACCCGCCTTCCCGTCGCCGCATCCAGCGCGATCAACCGTCCATCCAGCGTCCCGAAAAATACCTTCCCGCCCCATACCGCCACGCCGCGATTCACCACATCGCAACAAGCGTTCACGGCCCACTCCGGGATCACTTTCGGATCGTAAGACCACAGCGGCGCGCCCGTCGCCGCATTCAACGCAAAAACTTTGCTCCACGCTGTCGTGAAATACATCACTCCGTCCACCACGATCGGCGTCGCCTCCTGTCCCCGCCGCGTATCCAGATCATAGAGCCACGTCAATCCCAGCTGCCCTACGTCTTGGTCATTCACCAATTTCAGCGGACTGAAGCGCTGCTCGTCGTAAGTCCGCCCGTGCAGCATCCAGTTTCCCGACTCGCGGTCCGCTCGCGACAGTCGTGCTTCGTCCAACGGCATCCTCGCACCACCTCCGGAATTTTCATCCTGCGCGCCGCGCTTACCGCAACCGGAGCCGCAACCAAGAGCCGCGCAAATAAAAATCGCCAGCCACTCGACAATTCCTCGCCGCAATGAATGTTTTCCTGCGCTCAATATTTTTCTCGCGATGAATTCATCCCAGCCTGCCACGATAATCAACCCCAGTAAGTCACCCACGCTCACCGTACAGTCGCTTCGATACTGCTTTGCTCTATACAAGTCAAGACAGCATTCGCTCCCCTTCGGGGCGATATTCGCACAAGCGCTCGATTAAAGGCTTGACAAACCCACACTGCGGCGTTAAACGTTCTGCCCATAAAGGGTGTGGATGCGGACCATCCGCTTTACCAATCCCTGTCCGCTCAAGGGGGTAACCATGGGCGTCCGTCCGGCACTGCTCGCGGTCCTTTTTCTCGCGCTGCTCTTGGCTTGCACCGGCCCCGCATTTTCTCAAATCACCGTCGCCCAATTAAACGGCTTCGTCCACGACGAGAGCGGCGGCGCCGTAAAGAACGCCACCCTCACCCTGCGCGGCACCGCCACCAACGCCGTCTATCGCACCACCTCCAACGATTCCGGTCTCTACGTCATCCCCAATTTGCCGCCCGGCACCTATGAACTCACAGTCTCGTTCACCGGATTCGCCACCACCGTGGACAAAGGCATCGCGCTCAGCGTAGGCCAGACCGCCACCGTGGACGTCGCTCTGAAAGTCGCGACGCAGAACGAACAAGTCGTCGTCACCACCGAGGTCCCGCCCATCGAGCCCACCCGAACGGAAATCAGTCAAGTCATTGACACCAAGCAAATTCAGGATCTGCCCATCAGCGGCCGCCAATTTACCGATTTCGCCCTTCTGACCGCCGGCGTAGCCACCGGCCGCACCAGCTTGCAATCCACCATCACCGAATTCGAAACCACGCGCATTTCCTTCGCCGGCATGCGCGACCTCAGCAACATGGTCACCGTGGACGGCGCGGACAACATCAACACCGCCACCGGTTCGCAGCGCTCCACGCCGCCGCAGGAATCCGTGCAGGAATTTCGCGTCGTCAACAACGCTTTCGGCGCGGAATACGGCCGCGCTCTCGGCGGCATCGTCAACATCGTCACCAAATCCGGCACCAACGAACTACACGGCTCCATCTACGATTATTTGCAGAACAATGCCACCGACGCGCGCTCTCTACTTCAGCCTGCGCCCGATCAATACGTCCTGCGGCAAAATCAGTTCGGCGGCGCCCTCGGCGGCCCCATCAAAAAGGACAAAATATTTTTCTTCACCAATTACGAAGGCCAGCGCCGCGGTGAATCGCCCACCTATCCTGAAGTGCTGTACCAAAATATTGGCTTGGTAGACACCGCCAAAGCGGCTTTGGGAATCGCACCGGAAGGGTGCACCACGGCTCTGGCGACGTGCACCTTGTCCCCGCTGCAATATTTAAATTCTGTTTTGAAGACCAAGAACAACGATTACGGGATTGCCAAACTTGATTGGCAGCTGAATGCCAACAATCATCTGTCTATCCGCTACAACATCGAAGACGGACGCGACCTGAACCAGCTCGTTGGCAGCACTCTCGATGGCGGCGGCATTGGCGCACCCAGCAGCGGACACAATCTCTTCCTGCGCGATCAATCGCTCGTCGGCGATGTAGCGACCACCGTGAAGCCCGACCTCGTCAATACCTTCCTCGCGCAATATGCGCGCCGACACTATAATTTCCCCGGAGTTACCGGCCAGCCCAACCTCGACATTCCCAATACGCTTCTGTTCGGCCACAACTTCGGCGTTCTCGATGCCATCTACGAAAGCCGTTTCCAGGCCACCGATTCCATGGCCTGGGTCAAAGGCAATCACGTCGCGAAATTCGGTGTGGATTTAAACTTCGTCAACAATTTCGTGATCTGGCCGGGATTCACTCCCATGCGAATCGTCATGCCCGGACTGAATTGTCTGGTGGATTTCGCAAACTTCGTGGATCCGCTGGCGGGCATCCCGTCAAACCCTTCCGATGGTCCGTGCCCCACGGCGACGGCTCCGTTCTTTCCCACGCAGCCTGGCGCTCCCTTTGGTCCCAACAACAACGACCAGCCTCTGAACGGGGTTCCCATCGTTTTCTGGGGTGCCCCCGTGGGCACCGTTCCGAATCCCCCCAGCGGCCAGCTTCCAACTCCGCCGCCAATCCCCACCAATTGGAACAACGCTTATTTGCCCAGCGAAACCGTGAATTTCTCGGAGACCTTGAACCACGGTTACTACGGCTTTTACGCGCAGGATCAGTGGCATATCAAGCCCAGCCTGACGATCAACTACGGTGTCCGCTACGATTTCGAATCGGGCCTCTCCAAGCAGATTAACCCGCACTATAACGGCATCCAGCCACGCATCGGTATAGCCTGGTCGCCAAGAAGCGACACAGTGGTCCGCGCCGGCTTCGGTATATTCGACGATCGCTACAACCTGTCCTTCCTGTTCATCACGCAGCCGCAGCGGCCAGTGATCATCCCCGGCGAGACTCTGCCAGGAATACGTCAGGGCGCGAACACCGCAACCTGGGTTCTCAACCAGATGACTCCAGGTCCTCTTGGATTCCCGGCCACTGCCGCTTCGACCTTGATCACCACCGGACAGGTCCCCGATCAATGGATCACCGGTCCGTGCCCGCCTTCTTGCACCGCAGGCGCCGGCATGGTGCAACACAACAGCCAGATTCCATACTCCGAACAAGCGAACCTGGAAATTGACCATCAATTTGGCAAGGATCTGACGGTCAGCGCTGGCTATCTGTGGGTTGCGGCGCATCACCTTGTTCGCGCCGAAAACCTTAACGTCTGTCCGTACTTCGGCGCGCCCGCAGGCACCACTGTTCCCAGCGTCACTCCTGGCACCCCAGAATGCCCGCCGGCGGAAGCGCCTCCTGCAGGCTGGCCAGCCGGAAAGGCGTTCTTCTACAATGGACTGAATCCCAGCGGCTCGCCCGCATACGGGAATGCCGGCCTGCTTTATTACACTGACAACACCGGCAATTCCAATTACAACGGCCTCACCCTGCAGTTGAATTACAGATTCAACAACATCTTCACTCTCAACGCCAATTACACCTGGTCACACACTTTCGACGACGGCACGTTCACGACGTTCGTCAGCACGCCGCAGGATCTCTACGATCGCAGCCTGGAATATGCCAATTCCAACCAAGACGTTCGCCAGCGCTTCATCACCAACTTCAGCATTGAAGGCCCCAAAAACAGTATCTTCCGCAATTTCACGTTCAGCAATATTGTCACGTTACAAACCCCGCGTCCCTTCACCCTGTTCGTCGGCTTCGACGCCAACGGTGACACCAATCCGGTGACCGACCGCGTGAGCACTGCGCCGCGCAATAGCTACTACGGCGATGATCTGTATTCCTGGGATCTGCGTGTCTCCCGCTATTTCCAATTCAAAGAGCGCTACACGCTCAATCTGATGGTGGATGCCTTCAACCTCCTCAATCGTCCCAACGTTGACGAAGTCACCTCCGTGTACGGCGCCGCCGTTTTCTGCGGATCCAGCGCAATTCCCCAGCGCTACAACGATGCCGGCACGCTCGCCACGCAAGCTCAGGCGATTGCCTTTGACACCGGCACCGGTCCGCCAACCTGCCCGCTCAATCTGGGCCCGGTCCCGGCTCCGCCCGTCCCGAGCGCGAGCTTCGGCACTCCGCGAACCATGCTCAACCCGCGCCAGTTCCAATTCGCGGCCAAGTTTTCGTTTTAAAAACAGCAGCTTTGAAGTTGTCTGGCGTGGAAGGCCGCCAGTGATTTTGGTAATGCCGGCGTCGCGCCGGCTGTTCGCAGTTGACTCTGCTTTCGAATTTGTAGCGGCCAGCTTCAGCTGGGCTCTTTCGAAGTTGCTGTTGAATTTGTAGCGCCCGTTCAGTTTTATCAAACTGGACAGCCGTTGCTCTTGGTTTTCGGAGGGGCGCATTTTAGTTCGCCATCGGTGACGCGGCATCACCAGTGCGCTCCACGACGTGAATCAAAGTCTCTGAATATCGATTTCCCGCAGTCCCTCAGGAGAATTTTTTGACAACCATCATCGCATTCCGAGCAACTCCCAGCAGCACTCTGCGATCGTGCGCAATCGAAATCATTCCCTCATCGCCACTCAAATCCGATAAGCTTCCCAAGAATTTGTATGCTCAGGCCGGGTGACACCACGTGTGGACTGTGGACATTGACGTCGGCGGAACTCTAACGGACGCCCTTTTCACCGGCGCAGACGAATCCTTCTGCGTCAAGGTGGACACCACGCCGCACGACCTGACCGTCTGCCTCTTCGACTGCCTCTCCCAAGGAGCCGCGAAACTCAATTTCCCCGACACCAGAGAATTTCTAGAGCACGTCGAACTCATCCGCTGGTCAACAACCATCACTTCCAACGTCCTCGCCGAATCCACCGGCCCGCGCATCGGCCTGCTAGTCTCCGAAGGCCACCAGCTCGACCTCTACGGTCCCGAACTCCGCAGCAGCGTCCTCAATCGTCTGATCTCCGAGCGCGACATCATTGGCCTAAGCCGCTCCGCCGACGAACTGGAAATCATGAACGCCGCGCGCAAGCTTCTCGAAAGCGGCGTGCGCCGCATCTGCGTCAGCCTGCAAGACTCCCATCACGATCCCCGCCGCGAAATTTCCATCAAACGCATCATTGAGCAGCAATACCCCGATCATTTCCTCGGCTCCGTCCCCGTCCTAGCCGGCAGCGATATTTCCAAATCCGCCGAAGACCGCACCCGCACCTACTCCGCGCTAATCAATACCTATACCCACGGCGCGCTTGCCGCCACTCTCTTCAAAGCCGAAGACGAACTCCGCGAATCCGCCGGATATACTGGCACATTTCTCGTCAGCCACATCAATGGCGGCGTCGCCGGGATCGCCAAAACCAAAGCGATTGATACCATCGAATCCGGCCCGATCCTGGGAATCCACGCCAGCGCCTACCTCGCGAAAGCGTACGGATTCAACGACGTGATTGCCATGGACATCGGCGGCACCACCGCCAAAGTCAGCGTCCTGCGCAACGGCGAGCCAATCTATCGCAAGCCCTCCGACTTTTTCGGCATCCCCGTAGCAATTTCGCTCCCCGACCTGCATTCCATCGCGCTGGGCGGCGGCAGCATCGTCAAACCCATCGCGAACGCAAACAAGCCCGACGTTCAACTAGGCCCCGAAAGTATGGGCTCCTATCCCGGACCTGCCTGCTACGGCCTCGGTGGCGATCAACCCACGCTCACCGACGCGTTTGTCACCGCCGGCCTGATCAATCCGGAATATTTTCTCGGTGGCACGAAACCAATTGACCTCGAGCTTGCCCGCAACACCATTGCAGACTACGTCGCCAAACCACTCAACGTCTCCACCGAAGAAGCCTGCCGCATCATCATCAGCCGCGCCTTCGAATCCGTCGCCGCCGTCATCCTCGCCACGAAAAAATCTCTGCACGAGGATCTCGCGAACTCCGTCCTCTTTGCCTACGGGGGCAACGGCAGCCTCTTCGCGTGCGGCGTGGCAGAAAAAGCCGGCGTTCAGCGCGTGCAATTATTTTCGCTCGGCTCGGTCTTCAGCGCCTTCGGCTCTTCGGTCTCCGATATCTCCCATCTATATGAAGGCTCGCTAGCCGGCGTAGCCCTCAACGAAAGCGGCGTCACTCGCATCCGTCAAATGCTCGAAGAAATGAAAGCCGAAGGCGTGAAAGATCTCCTCGGCGAGGGAATCCGCCCCGAAGGAATCACCTGCGCCTGCCAACTAGAAGCCGCGCGCAACGGCCACGATTCCATCGCCGTTCGTTGCTCCGAATTGTCTCTCCGCAGCGAAAAAGAGCTGCATGCCGTACTAGTGAAAGCTCTAGCGCACTCCCCGGGCGCGCCCGACACGCCAATTTCGCTCGAACTCCTCCGCGTATCGGTACAGAAACAAATGCCCAAGCCGCACCTCATCAGAACGCCCGCTGCAGTCTCTCGATTCATCCCACGCGCTCAAAGGCTCGCGAAGGGTCTCTTCGGGAAACATCACCGGCGAAGCTCAAATCTATAATTTCGAAGCCCTCCAACCAGGCAATCAGGTCAAAGGCTGCGCCATCCTCGAAGACGTAAACACCACCTACTTCGTCCCAGAAAATTGGCAACTAACAATTGACCGCTTCGGCAACGCCGCCCTAACCCACTCACCGGAGAAACAATGACGACCCCCACACAAAATAAAAATCGCCTCCGCATCACCGAATATCTCGACCTCGATCTCGACGCCGAAAAATGGACCTGCAACCGCTGCAATCGCCAACTCGGTCCCGCGAGCGAAAATTACAAAAAGGGCTGCCTGGTCCACGATCGCGATCCGCGCGAAATTCACCCGCCGCTCGTCACCGGAGCATTTAGTTTCTCCCCCGACCCCCTCTGGGTCCGCATCGTAGAATTCTATTGTCCCGGCTGCGGCACCCAAGTCGAAACTGAATACCTCCCGCCCGGCCACCCGATCACCCACGACATCGAAATTGACGTCCCCCGTCTGAAAGAACGCCTGCAAAAAGGTGAATTCACAATCCGCGACCAGCGCCTAGAGGCTACCGAATGAATTCCATTGACATAGACGTCGGCGGTACCTTCACCGACCTGGTTCTAAATTTCAACGGGAAAGCCCTGATCAAAAAGTCTCCCACCACTCCCTACGACCTCTCCGTTTGCTTTACGCGCGTAATCGAAGACGGCGCCGCCGCCCTAGGCATGAGGATCGAAGACCTCCTTCCCGCCATAGAAATGATCCGCTACTCCACCACCATCGCCCTAAATCGTCTAATCGAAAAAAAAGGCCCCCGCCTAGGCCTAATCACCACCGAAGGCCACGAAGACGTAGTCCTGCTAGGCCGTGGCGCCCAATGGATTGACGGCACCCGCGTTTCTGAACGCCGCAACCTGGCAGTCCAAAATAAACCCGACCCGCTCATCCCCCGCGACATGATCGTCGGCGTAAAAGAGCGGGTAGATTCCCGTGGCCACATAATCCGCCCCCTGGATGAAAACGACGTCCGCGAACAAGTGCGTTACCTAACCAGCCGCGGCGCCCGCGGTTTCGTAGTCGCACTCCTCTGGGGCTTCCTGAATCCCGCGAACGAACGCCGCGTAAAGGAAATCATCCGTGACGAATACAAAGAATTTCACATCGGCTACCTGCCCGTAGTTCTCGCCGGACAAGTCGTCGGCAAACTCGGCGAATACGAACGCACGATGGCCGCCATCCTAGACGCCTATCTCCAACGCTCCATGCAAATCGAGCTTTCCGCCATGTGGGACAAGCTCCGCGAAAAAGGTTACTCCAAACCCCTATTGATGATCCAAAGCTCCGGTGGAATCGCCGAAGTCTTCCGCACCGCCGCCAGCCGCACCTTCAACAGCGGCCCCGTCTCCGGCCTGATGGGCGCGCATCATGTAGCCAAAATTCTCGGTTACCAAAACGTCGTCATGACAGACATGGGCGGCACCAGCTTTGACGTCGGCCTGGTAGTCAAAGACAGCGTCCGCAGCTACGATTTTCGTCCCATCATTGACCGCTGGATGGTCGGCATCACCATGATCAAGACTCTCTCCATCGGCGCTGGCGGCGGCTCCATCGCCTACGTCAACAAACTTCTGGAAAATCGCGTGCAAGTGGGCCCGCGCAGCGCCGGCTCCATTCCCGGCCCGGCGTGTTTCAATCTCGGCGGCACGGACCCGACAGTCACCGACGCAGACGTCGTCCTCGGTTACCTCAACCCCGAATATTATTTCGGCGGAAAAATGCGCCTCGATAAAAATCGCGCGATCAATGCCGTGCGCGAAAAAATCGCCAAGCCTCTCAACATCGGAGTAGAGGAAGCCGCTGTAATCATCCGCAAAATTGTCAACGGCAACATGGCCTCCGCCATCATGAAAGAAGTCCATCTCCGCGGTCACAGTCCCGAAGATTTCATCCTCTTCGTAGGCGGCGGTGCCGGACCCACCCATGCCGAAGGCTACAAGGCTGACATCCCCAAGGCCGTCACCTTTGCTTTCTCGCCCGTCTTCTGCGCGTTTGGCTCATCTACCATGGACGTAATGCACGTGTACGAAGTCTCCAAAAAAATCACACTAATGGAACCGCGCACCCAAATAATCACCAACGAATTTACAGTCTTCAACGAAACCGTCGAAGGTCTCATCGAACAAGCCCGCCGCGATCTCACAGGCGATGGCCTAAATCTAAATGACGCGTCCTTCGTCCTAGAATTAGACATGCTCTACGGCGGCCAATTCCACGTGAAGCGCGCTCTCTCCCCTCTGCTCGCCGTGCACTCCACCGAAGACGTCCGCGCCATCTGCGACGCCTTCAACAAAGAATTCAGCGAAGCCTTCAGCCCCTTCGTGGTAAATCCCGAAGGCGGCATCTTCATCGAAAGCTTCATCCTGAAAGCGATAGTCCCCACAAAAAAAATCGAGCTGCCGATGCTGAAACTGGAAGGTCCCAGCCCAGCAGCAGCCCGCAAAGGTGAACGTCCAGTCTATTGGCCGCCAGAAACTGACTTCCGCGATACGCCAATTTACACATACGAATCGCTGCGCCCCGGAAACAGGGTCGAAGGCCCAGCGATCGTCGAAGGCGAATACACCACGCTGGTAGTTCCCCCAGCGCTTCATTTCGCAATAGACAACCGCGGCCTGGGCATTCTGGAGAGCTAACGCGTCAAAGGAATTGAGGAGACACATGCCTATCCCAACACTCGCCGAAAAATTAGCGTGGCTCAAGCCCGCCCCAGCCACGGCCTATGAAAAAGAATCCGCCGCGAAGATCCCTCAAGGCGACTACGAAATCGGCGTGCAAATCACCAACGACATCCTGGACGAAGCCATGGAAGTTTTCGTCCGTTCCTCGCGCAGTTATTTCGGCGTCTCCGGAGATTCCATGGTCGCCCTCTTCACCGCCGGCGGCGATCTCATCAACGCCTCCTGCGGCACGTACCTCCACGCCATAATCCAGCCTATCGTCATAAAATTCATCCTGAAATATTACGAAAAAAACCCCGGCATCCGCGACGGAGACATCTGGTACACCAACGACGCCCTCTACGGCGGCATCCACAATCCCGATCAAGTCGCGCTCATGCCAATTTTCTACAAAGGCCAGCTCCTAGCCTGGGGCTCCGCTGCGCTGCACACCACCGAAACCGGAGCCATCGAGCCCGGCGGCATGCCCGTGAGCGCCAAATCTCGCTTCGAAGAAGGCCTGAATCTTCCCCCCATAAAAATTGGTGAAAATTTCGAAATCCGCCAGGATTTCCTGGAGTTCTACACCGTGTACGGCCTCCGCGCCCCGGCCATGTTCATCTCCGATCTGCGCGCCCGCTGCACCACCGCCGACCGTGTGCGCGTCCGCGTCCTCGAACTCGCCGAAAAACGCGGCCCGGACTTCGTCGTCGGCCTGATGCGCAAAATGTGTGAAACCGCCGAAGCCGGCGCCAGGAAAAAAATCAAATCCCTCCCCGACGGCAAATTCCGCGCCGTAGTCTTCAACGACGCCATCGGCTGGACCCCGGCCCTAGTCCGCGCGTGCAACCTCACCCTCACCAAAAAAGACGGCAACATAGTTTTCGATTTCGCCGGCACGTCCCCAGAAAATCCGTCGTCCTACAACGTCCATCCCCAAGCCGTAGTCGGCCACATCGCCAATTTCATGTACGAATACATTTTTCACGATCTGCCTATCGCCAGCTCCACCTTCGCCGCCATAGATTTCGATTTCCCCGAAGGCATAATCCTCAACCCCGACAAAATGGCCGCCACCAGCTGCTGCGTCTACATCGGCATGCAATGCCGCAACGCTACTCACAACGCATTCGCCAAAATGATCTTCTCCAGCGTCTCGCTCTGGAAACAAGTCACCGCTGCCCCCGGCAGCCAGCACACCTCGCAAATCTGCGCCGGCCACTCGCAATGGAATCTCGCCGTCTCAGACGTCCTTTCGTTTTCGCTGAACACCCAAGGCCAAGGCGGCCGCTGCGCCCAAGATGGCATGGATGCGTACGGTTTCGCCTGGTGTGCCTTCGGCCGCGCCCCCGATTCCGAACAAGTCGAAAGCGAACTCCCCGTCACAGTCACTCTCTCCCAGCACTGGAAAGATTCCAGTGGCCCCGGCCTGCACCGCGGCGGTTCCGGCGGCGTGCAGCACTGGATGATCCACAAAGTTCCCGAACTAGTTTCCATGTGCATGGGCAACGGCAGCAAGGTTCCGCTCGGCCAGCCGTTATTCGGAGGCTACGCGTCGTCGCCAATCCCCGGCATCAGCATTCGCAAAGCGGATTTGCTCAAACAAATGGCCGACGCCAACCCCGGCCTCACCATGGATTTCCGCACCATCCTCGAAGATCACACCATCCAGGGAAATTGGAATATGGAATTGATCGCGCGCACTCCAAAAGTTTATGACGAAGGCGACGTGCTCTTCGGCTTCAGCGGCGGCGGCCCCGGCTACGGCGACCCGCTCGAACGCGATCCGCTGGAAATCCTCGAAGACGTAAAGAAAAAAATCATCTCGGACGCCACCGCGCAAAATATCTACCGCATCGCCTACGATCCCGTCCGCCGCAAACTCAATCCCGAAAAAACCAAGCAGCTTCGCGACGAGGAGCGCCGCGCTCGCCTCGCCCGCGGCAAGCCGTTCGGCGAATTCCTGCAGAACTGGAGTAAGCTCAGCCCGCCGAAGGAAATCTTGCAGTGGTACGGCACCTGGCCCGACGCGAAATCCACCGGACCGTGCTTCCGACCGTAGCGCAGGCGCAATGAATGCGAATCTCACTCCGCGCCAGATGCTCAAAGGCATGCTGCAGGGCACTCCGCCGTCCCGTCCGCTGTTCCTCCCGATCGTTTTTTCGCTCGGCGCGAAAGTAGAAAACCTGAAGCTGCCCGCATTTCTCGCCAACGCCACTAAAATCACGAATGCCCTCCGCCAGGTCCGCTCGCACCTGCGCTCCGACGGCGTCGCCTGTTATTTCGATCCCTACCTCGAAGCTGAGGCCCTCGGCGCCACGTTGCAACAACTAGCGGACGACCAGCCGCCGACGCTCCGATGGCCGCATCGCGCCGAAATAGGCGAACTCCCTGAAGGCCTGCGCTCCCCCGAAGACGCCGCGAAACGTCCTCGCGTCGCCGTCGCTGTCGAAGTCATCCAGCGCCTGAAATCTCTCCTGCGCGATGAACCTCTGCTGCTAGCCGGCGTCACCGGCCCATTCACGTTGGCCGCGCAACTGAACGATCTGCGTCCAGCAGACTCCCCACCACGCGAAGATTTCTCAGACGCCGCGCTGGAATTAGCCGCGGCCACCATCACTCAAATCGCCACCAAATTTGTGGAAGCTGGCGCGAACGTAATCTTCATCCAGGAAGCTATTTTCCCCGTGCTTTCCTCCGAACACTGCGACGCCTGGGCCGCATCGCTAGCCCCAGCCTTCAACATCATTCGTTTTTACGAGGCGCTCCCCGTTCTCCTGTTCAGCGACCAGATTTCCTTCGCCGCGAACAGGGACGTCGTCTTCGCGCGTAATTGGGACTCTATCCTCTGTCCGGCTGTCAATGCGTTCGCCTCCGGCGCAGCCGAAATTGCGCCTGCACCTAGCCGCCCGAATATCGGAATTGCCTTGCCCCTGGCGGCTCTTCAGCCCAACGCATCATCCAGCACAGAAAATTTCCTGCAATTCCTTCATAATGTAGTGTCGCAGTTACGGGCCGTACTCGTCACAACCCCGGGCGATGTCTCGATGTCCACGGACATCAAGTTGCTGGCGAAAATCGGGGAGTCGCTTCGTCACTAAGCTGTCCAAAATCCGTGATTCGGTTTTCGTGCAGCGAAGTGCATTGCAGTGAAGTGAGATGACCACCAAGCCCCAACTAAACGATCGCGTCCGCCCCGTCCGCCTGCGCACCTCCGGCGCCACCGCGCATCCCCAAGCCGATGGCTCGATCCTGGTTCGCTCCGACGAACCACTGGGCCCCTACCCGCAGGTCTTAACGGATCGCCTCACACACTGGGCGAAAATATCGCCAAACAAAGTCTGCATCGCGAAAAGGGAAGCGAGCGGCGGATGGCGCAAGCTCACCTACGCTCAAGTCCTGCAAGCCGTCAGCAGTATCGGTCAGTCTCTCCTTGATCGCGGCCTCTCCGAAGACCGGCCCGTCGCCATCCTCTCCGAAAATGATCTTGAACATTTCCTTCTGATGCTTGCTGGCCAACACGTAGGAGTCCCCACCGCTCACATTTCCCCAGTCTATTCCCTCGTCTCGCGCGATTTTGGCAAGCTGCGCCACACCCTAGGCCTTCTCACGCCCGGGCTGGTCTTCGTCTCAAATGGCGAACGCTACGCCCCCGCCCTGGAAAAAGTAGTCCCACCCACCACCGAGATCGCAGTCACCGCCGCGTTTCCGCGTGGCCGAAACTCAACTCCGTTCGCCGAACTCGCAGCTACCAAGCCGACTCCCGCAGTCGAATCCGCGCACCAAAAAATTCTACCCGACGCCGTCGC
This sequence comes from uncultured Acidobacteriota bacterium, assembly GCA_963754275.1. Classification (GTDB taxonomy): domain Bacteria; phylum Acidobacteriota; class Terriglobia; order Acidiferrales; family UBA7541; genus Palsa-295. Next base: position 85,234 of record CAVWFO010000006.1, on the reverse strand, counting down.
CAAAATTCTTTTCACCTCCGGTTCCACCGGCATGCCCAAAGGCGTCATCAACACCCACCGCATGCTCTGCTGCAATCAACAAATGATCGCTCAAGTTTTCTGTTTCCTACAGGACGAGCCTCCCGTCCTCCTCGACTGGCTCCCCTGGAATCACACCTTCGGCGGAAATCACAATACCGGCATCGCTCTCTACAACGGCGGCAGCTTCTATATAGATGATGGCAAGCCCGGCCCCGGGCTTATCGAAGAAACCATCCGCAACCTGCGCGAAATTTCCCCCACCGTGTATTTCAATGTCCCCAAAGGCTACGAAGACTTGCTGCCCGCTCTGCGCTCCGATGAACAGTTGCGCGAAAATTTCTTCCGCCACCTGCGCCTCCTGTTTTACGCCGGCGCGGGCCTCTCACAACCAGTCTGGGATGCCTATCGCGACCTCGCGCTGCAAACCTGCGGCGAGCGCATCATCATGGTCACCGGCCTCGGCTCCACCGAAACCGCTCCTATGGCGATTCAAACCACCTGGGAAACGGATCGAGCAGGAGTTATCGGCATCCCAATTCCCGGCGTGGAAGCGAAACTCGTTCCGCGCGGAGCAAAATTAGAAGTCCGCGTACGTGGGCCGAATATCACACCAGGCTACTGGCGCCAGCCCGAACTCACGGCACAAGCTTTTGACGAAGACGGCTTCTACAACTTCGGCGATGCACTAAAGTTTGTCGATCCCGCCGACATCAACAAAGGTTTCCTCTTCGACGGCCGCTTCTCCGAGGATTTCAAACTAGCCAGCGGCACATGGGCCAGCGTAGGCCCGCTGCGTTCGCGTATTCTTAGCCATTTCGCGCCATACGTCCGCGACGTAGTAATCACCGGCCACGACCGCGATGACATCGGCATGCTGATCTTCGCCGATGCCGACGCCTGCCGCGTGCTCTGCCCCACGCTCGACCGCAACCCATCCGCCGCGGAAATATTTTCGCATCCGCGCGTAATCGCTCACTTTCAAGCGCTGCTAGAATCCGCAGCTGCAAATTCCACCGGCAGCTCCAATCGCATCACGCGCGCCATAGTCATGGACGAGCCTCCCTCGCTAGACGCCGGAGAAATCACCGACAAAGGCTCGCTCAATCAGCGCGCTGTCCTGGATCGCCGCGCCGCGCAGGTCGCAGAACTCTACGCGCCGCAACTGTCACTGCGCGTTCTGCGCGTCAAGCCCGGATCTTGACGTTGTAGCGGCCAGCTTTAGCTGGGCGCATTTGACTTTGTCTTTGCAGTTGTAGCGGCCGGTTCAGGTTTATCGAACCGGGCAGCCGTTGGTTCGGTGTTTGTTTCCGGGGCGCGCTTTAGTGCGCCATCACTGCCGCTTCAATTAAGGAGAACTAAATTATGGTCACCACCACCTCATCTCGCGGCGGCTTCTTTATCGCCTACGACGACATCCACCTCCTCGACGGCGTCCGGACCCCGTTTGTTGACTACAATACCGCCCTAGGCCTGGTCTCCCCCACCGATCTCGGCATCAAATCCGCCCGCGCCCTCTTCGCACGCACCAAAATCTCACCTCAAGATGTCGGCGCCGTAATCGCCGGCAGCGTAGCCCAGGCCAGCTTCGACGCCTACGTTCTTCCCCGCCACATCGGTCTCTATTCCGGCGTCCCACTTGATCGCCCCGCGCTCCTAGTCCAACGCGTCTGCGGCACCGGTATCGAAGCCATCAGCCAGGCGGCCGACGCCATTACCCTGAAAAAAATCGAGCTCGGTCTCTGCGTCGGCGCCGAATCCATGAGTCGCAATCCCATCGCCGCTTACACCCATCGCAGCGGTTTCCGCATGGGTCAGGTCGAATTTAAAGATTTCCTGTGGGAAGCGCTGCTGGATCCCGCGCCAGGAATCAGCATGGGACAAACCGCGGAAAACACAGCCATCAAATATAAAATCTCACGCGAAGAAGTGGACCGCTTCGCGGAATTAAGTTTCTCTCGCGCCCTCGCCGCGCAAAAAGGCTGTTTTCTCTCCGGCGAAATCGTTCCGCTGATCAGCGAAAAGTTCGAACTCGAAGGCTACAACCCGCGCGGCATCCAACTCTCCAGCAAAATCGAATCCCTCGCTACCGACACCCACATCCGCCCCTCGTCCTACGAAGTGCTCTCTAAAATTCGCCCCGCGTTCGGCGGAGTGCAAACCGGCGGCAACAGTTCCGCCATAGTGGACGGCGCCGCCGCAGCCCTGGTCGGGTCTGGTGCTTATGCGAAATCGCGCGACATCCAACCGCTAGCCCGCATCGCCGCCGTCGCCACAGTAGGTGTCCCTCCGGAAATAATGAGCATCGCCCCTGCCCCCGCCATCCGCAAACTCCTCGAAGGCGTCGGCCTCCCGCTCGAAGCCATTGACCGCTTCGAAATCAACGAAGCCTTCGGCGCGCAAATCATCGGCGTCGAACGCGAACTAAATCTCGATCGCAACAAACTCAACGTCAACGGCGGCGCCATCGCCATCGGCCATCCCTTGGCCGCCACCGGCATACGTCTGGCCGTAACGCTCTCCCGCGAACTCCGACGCTCGAATCTGCGCTATGGCATCGCCTCAGCCTGCATCGGCGGAGGGCAGGGAATCGCGGTGCTGCTCGAAATCCCGCGCTGAAAAATCGCTCTGCGTTTCAAATTCATCTTACTGATGCGTTCCATACACGCTCACGTCACGGCCGGAGCATCAATCTGATGTAAAATGACGTAATAGCAACAACCGAAATCATACGAATGTCAGCCGGAGGTACATTACTTTCATGAGCGATGCCGCATTAAAATCCTATTTATTCGTCAGCGATTTCGACCAAACTCTCACCTTCAACGATTCCGGCTACGTCCTAAGCGAAATCGTAGGAATCCCCACCGAAGAATTCGAACGCAAGGCCCAGGGCATGACCAAGCTCAACCTGGTCCAGCAAGGCGCCGAGCTGGCTTATCTCCTGCTCCACGATCCGGAATTTCGCTCGCGCGTTCGCAAAGAACATCTAATCCAGGTGGGAAAAGAAATCCGCCTCAAAGCCAATATCGGCCTGCTCAATGAAATTCTCGATCACGGTATCCAAGGCTATCACTTCGATTTCTACGTTCTTTCTGCCGCCCCGGTCGAAGTAATCCAGTCGGCGCTCGAGGGCATTTTGCCCCCCGATCGCATTCATGGCACAGAATTCAAATATAAAAGCACCGGCGAAATTGACACCATTGTCCGCGCCACCGCCGGCTACGGCAAAGTCGCGTTCCTCGACGAGCTCCAGGCCAAAATGAAAATCGGCCCCGATCACGTAATCTACGCCGGCGACGGCAGCTCCGACATCCACGTGATGCTGCACATCAACGCCCGCGACGGTTTCACCATCGCCGTCTCCGAAACCAAACACGTCTCGCACATCGCCCAGCGCACCATTCTCAGCACCAGTGCTCTCGGCGTCCTCGTCCCCATCCTCGAAAAAATTGTCGGCAAAGGCCGCGCGCAAATCCGCGCCTTCCTCGAATCCTACGGTTTTCTAATTCAAGAATGGGATAAAGTCCGCACCGACTGGCTCACGCTCCGCCCCGCGACGGAAGAATCCGTCGAAACGCGCACGGGAGATGGTTTATCGCTATGATCAGCTCAATCGGCTGGCTCGCCACTGCACTCGTCACCGCGTCCTATTTCTTCCGCAATCACAAAATGCTCCGCATCATGCAAGCCCTAGGCGCCCTAGTGTGGCTAACCTACGGCATCCTGATCAACTCCAAACCAGTAATGGTCGCCAACATAATCGTCGCCGTAGTAGCCCTATACTCAACACTGATCCCCACCCGCGTCCCCCCGCCCCCAACGCCCGAAACCGGCGACTAGCGCGCAGCGTCCCTAAAACCCGATCCAACCCGCATGAATCAACCACAACGATGTGACCCCCACCAAAATCCACAAAAACACCCCCTGCAACATCGGTCGCACCCCCACCTGCCGCACCGTGGCCCGCGAAATCCCCGTTCCAATCAAATACAGTGTCGCCGTCAATCCCAATTTCCCCATGACGCTCAAAACATGCCACGCCCCCGCGCCACGCGGCGCATAAGTATTCGCCACCGCTGCCAAACAAAACAGCGCAATAAACCAAGGCCACTGTATCCGGCTGTCCGACCGCTTCATCACCGCCGCCCCCACCGATACCGGTACGATCCACAAAGCCCGGGTCAATTTCACCGTCGTCCCTACCACCAAAGCCGCCGCCCCGTAACGTGCCGTCGCCCCCACCACCGAACTCGTGTCATGTATCGCCAGCGCCGCCCACAGGCCGAATTGTTGCTGCGACAAATGCAGCAGCCACCCCAGCGGCGGAAAAATCAGCAGCGCAATCGCGTTCAAAATGAAAACTGTCCCCAGCGAAACCGCTGTCTCTTCCTGATCCGCGTGAATAATCGGCGCCACCGCCGCGATCGCGCTCCCCCCGCAAATCGCCGTCCCCACCGTGATCAGAATCGCAGCCGTCTTATTCACTCCTAGCATCCGCCCCGCCAGCAGTCCCGCCGTCAACGCGAACGCAATGCTCACCGCCGTGTACACGAACCCGCTGCGCCCCGCCCTCAACACTTCGTGAAGATTCATCCCGAATCCCAAACCGACCACCGACGCCTGCAGCAGATATTTTGTCGCCGCGCGCGATTCCGTCTGCCACGGATGCCTGAATCCAAATCCAAATATCAATCCCAACGCCAGCGCCGCCGCCGGAGACACCAGTCCGCTCGCACAGAACACAAACCCCAGCAGAAATAAAATCTTCACCCCCAAAAAGTTCGCCCGCCCTCCGCAAGCGTTGTCAAAAAATTCCACCCGCGGTCCAGTTTTATATCACTAATACCGTCGTCCTGCTCGCTCCCCCGTCGCCTGCACTGCTTGCTCGCACTTTCCCCACAACATTAGAAAAATCTCATGAATGCTGCCGCTCCAATAGCTTATATCTTCGCCCCCTTCTCCAATTTAGTGTGGACACGAGCACCCCTTCTCGTTCAAATTATGGGTGTACCTTTGACGCTTTTCGGTCATCTGGGGGAAACACGCTATGCGATACTTCGCTATCCTATTCGGATTGGTCCTTCTTCTATCCCTAAGCGCCGGCGCACAAAGCATTGCCTCCAATTCAACTCTGCTGCCTTCTTCCTATTTTGCGGTGCCAACGGCGCCTGCCTTGGCAGCTGACACTCCGGCCATTTCGCTCACGCCATTCCCAGCCGCTCCGGCGAACACGCCGCCGAGTGGCTTCGCTCCCTCCACGCCTCTCTCGCTCATGCCCGCGCCCGCCGCGCCTCCGCAAGACGTTACCAGCGTTTTCGAAAATTACGCTTGGCAGCTCTATGGCGGTTACACGTTTCTGAAATTCTATGAATTACCCGGCATCACTCCGAGCATGAACGGCTTCAACTACAGCGTCGTCTACTACTGGAAGGATTGGTTCGGCTTCGATGGCGAATTCGCCGCGACGCACGCGACTCAGGACGACGTCAGTTCCTGGTTCCTCTTTGGCGGCGGCGGGCCGCGTTTTCGTTGGTCCGCGAAAAAAGGCGTCGAACTCTGGGCGCATGCCCTGGTAGGCTATTCGCACTTCACGCCGCAGACGCCCGCGGGCAATCAACATGCCTTTGCCTACGAACTCGGCGGCGGTGTGGACCTCCCGTTCAAACCGCGCTGGGCGCTACGTCTAGGCGCAGACGCCATGTGCACCACCTACTTCAGCACGCACCAATTCAGCCCCACAGCCCACGCGGGCGTTGTCTTCCGCTTTTAGCGCTACGCCTCCGGCAATAGTTGGTAGGGGCACTGCTGGCTGCGCCCTAGCTTGCCACGATTTCAGCGTCGTCCGCTATTCGCAGTCGCTGTTGCTTTTGGATTTGTAGCGGCCGCCTTCAGGCAGGCGCAGTTGCCTTTGAATTCGCGCTGCGCCTCAGCGGCAATCCGCCGCTGTGGTCTCGAACCCCGTACGACCCGAGCTCAAACGAATCGCAACCACGAGTCCCCCGTATCGCCTGCCACTTTTTCCCCCGACCCATCATCCAATCCGCCATGAACCTATTTGATGAATTACAAATTCGTGACGTCCTTCTCCGCAACCGCATCATTGTCTCCCCCATGTGCCAATATTCCAGCGTCGATGGCTTCGCGAACGACTGGCACCTCGTCCACCTCGGCAGCCGCGCCGTCGGAGGCGCCGCCCTCATCTTCACAGAAGCCTGCGCCGTCTCCCCTGAAGGCCGCATCAGCCCCCAGGATCTCGGCATCTGGAAAGACGATCACATCAGCTTCCTCTCCCGCATCACGCATTTTCTCTTGAGCCAAGGCACCGTTCCCGGCATCCAACTGGCTCACGCTGGACGCAAAGCCAGCACGCCTCCGCCCTGGCGCTCCGGCGGGTTCATCTCCGAATCCGCAGGCGGCTGGAAACCCGTAGCCCCCAGCGCCATCGCCTTCTCCGAAACCTACGCGCAACCCGCCGCGCTCGAAACCTCCGGAATCCAAAAAATCATTAAGGATTTCAGAGCCGCCGCCACGCGTGCCCAACAAGCAGGTTTCCAGGTAATCGAAATCCATTCCGCGCACGGCTACCTGCTCCACGAGTTCCTCTCGCCCCTCGCCAACCAGCGTACCGATTCCTACGGCGGCTCCTTCGAGAATCGCACGCGTCTCCTCCGCGAAGTCGTCACCGCCATCCGCGGTGTCTGGCCCGTCTGCTACCCGCTGTTCGTCCGCATCTCCGCCAGCGATTGGGTTCCCGGCGGCTGGGACATCGAACAATCTGTCGCACTCGCCGAACTTCTCGGCCCACTCGGAGTGGATCTGATTGACTGTTCCTCCGGCGGCATGGTCCCCAACGCCAAAATTCCTGTCGCCCCCGGCTACCAAGTCCCTTTCGCCGACCAAATCCGCCAACGCACCGGAATCCTCACCGGTGCCGTCGGCATGATCACCAACGCCAACCAAGCCGACGCCATCCTGAACGAAGGCAAAGCCGACGTGGTAATCCTCGCGCGCGAGTTCTTGCGTCAGCCCTATTGGCCCCTGGCAGTAGCCCGCGACCTCGGCTTCCCGGTCAGCTGGCCAGTCCAATATCTCCGCGCCGCCCCCGACCGTACCCCGCCCCGCGAAGCCATCGAAATCCCCGAGAAACCCTGCGCAAACGCCGAGCACGACGAAACCCAAGAATAAACAATTAGAGTAGCGCCGGCGTCTCGCCGGCTTCGTGCATTCGGCCTCATATCGCGCCCCCGGGAACGCCAATCTTCCAATTGGCGTTTCTGACGCTGCGACGAGCATTGCCATCCTGAGGCTGGCGCCTTCGCTTCAAGCCGACCGAAGGATCGCTCTTAATCTTTTTGTGTGCCCTCCGTTTCTCTCTTTCCACTCTGTGTTAATGTTGTCGCCTTCCTCTGCGCCTCAGCGGTAATCCTTCGCCGAAACTATTTCCACCGCCCCACACATCTCGCAATCGGAAACACCCGCAGCAAACTCTCTACCCCCGACTCTCCAATCCATCTACCATTATCTCCGTGACGACGAACGCTCACCTCCACCGTCGCATCGCCGCGGCCACCGCCATCGTCATGGCCAGCGTCCTGCTCAGCCGCATCCTCGGCTTCTTCCGCGATTGGACCGTCGCCCACCAGGTCGGCGCCAACGCCGCCACCAGCGCCTACTACACCGCCTTCACCCTCCCTGATTTCCTCAACTACCTCATCGCTGGAGGCTCGCTCAGTATTACCTTCATCCCCGTCTTCGCCAAATACGTCGCCGAACAGCGCGAAGAGGAAGGATGGCGCGTTTTCTCCACAGTCGTCACCGTAATGGGCTTCGTCCTGGTAATTCTCGTAGTCCTCGGCGAAATCTTCGCTGCACATATCGTTAAATACATCGCCCCAGGCTTCGCCCCCGCCGAATTTCAGCAAACGGTCTTTCTCACGCGCCTGATGCTCCCCGCGCAAATCTGCTTTTACGAAGGCAGCATCTTAAGCGCGGTGCAATACGCCAAGAACCGATTCATCATCCCGTCGCTAGCCCCCATCCTCTACAATATCGGCATCATTCTCGGCGGCGTCCTGCTCTCCTCGCGCATCGGCATCACCGGATTCGCCGTCGGCGTCCTCGGCGGGGCAATCTGCGGAAATTTTCTGCTGCAAATCTACGGCGCCTGGCGCGCCGGCGCGATTTTCAAACCCAATTTCAACGTCCGCCACCCCGGCTTCTGGATGTTCCTGAAACTTTCCGTCCCCATCATGCTCGCTCTATCACTTTCTTTCGTGGACGATTGGATCATCCGCTGGTTCGGCTCCTACCTCCAGCCTGCCTCCATCACCTGGCTGGCCGACGCCAAAACTCTCATGCGCGTCCCCCTCGGCCTCGTCGGCCAAGCCATCGGCGTCGCCTCCTTTCCCATCCTCGCGCAGCTCTATTCCGAAAAAAAATTCGACGACATGAATCGCATACTCAACTCCACGTTCCGCGCTCTCATCTTCTTGCTTCTCCCTATCTCCGCGCTCACCATCGCCCAAAGTCAACCGCTCGTGCATCTAGCTTTCTCAGCCACCCGTCTCCGCAGCGTCGATCTTTCCGCCATCGCCTCCACGTTGGTTTTCTTTTCTCTCGGAATGTTTGCCTGGGGCGCCCAAAATATCCTCGCCCGCGGCTTCTACGCCACGCGAGACACCATCACCCCCGCCGTCGTCGGCACCCTCACGACGCTCCTCAGCCTTCCGGTCTATTGGCTCCTGGTCCGCCGCATGGATTACTCCGGACTGGCTCTCGCCAGCACCATCGGCATCGTCGCCTATACCATTCTTCTTTTCATTTTGCTCGGCCGCCGCACAAAAAACCCAGAGGAGGGAAGTATCGTCATCTTCTTCCTGAAAGTGGCCGCCGCATCCTGCATAACGGCCTACGCCTGCAATCGCTTAGCCGCGTGGCTGGAAAATTTCATCCCATGGCAACATATCCCCGGCGCGCTGCTCTTGCTGACGCTGGTCACTTCGGTGGGAATCGTCTTATTCGTGGCCCTGCTAAAAGTCTTCCGCGTTCCAGAAGTAACCCAATACCTCCGCCGCGCCTACTCCTTCGCCAACCGCGTCTAGAACCACCAGATCGTGGCCACCGGATTTGCAGTTCGCGCACACGCTGCAAAGCCACCACCCACAAAACTCGCTGAACGCCTTACAGTACTTCCTAGGAAAAACAAAACGAAAGTGTGATCATCACACGCTTTGGTGATCCGGCCAGCGAAACGGAAATACCATCATGCGGAGAGAAAACATGACGCAAACAACGCGTCTCATAGCAGCGGCGGTCGCAGTGCTGATGTCCGTCGTCACAACGCACGGGCAAACACCCGAAAAACGCGCCATTACTTTCCAGGATTTGATCTCGCTGCATCGCCTCAGCGAACCGCAGCTCTCCCCGGATGCCAAATGGATCGCCTACACCGTCTCCACTCCGGATCTCGACGCCAACCACTCCATCCGCGACATCTGGCTCGTCCCAACCGCAGGCGGTGAACCCCGCCAATTGACCCGCGGCGGCAGCGACACGCGCCCGCGCTGGTCGCCTGACGGCCAAAAACTCGCCTTCATTTCCGCGCGCTCCGGCACTCCGCAAATTTATTGGATCGCGCTCGCAGGCGGCGAGGCCACGCGCCTTACTTCGCTCTCCACCGGCGCGGACAACGAACTTTGGTCGCCCGATGGCCACACACTGGCCTTCGTTTCCGCCGTTTATCCCGATTGCCACGACGATGCCTGCAATTCCCAGCGCGACGCCGCCAAAGAAAAATCCAAAGTCAAAGCCCGCATCTATGAAAAACTCCTCTATCGCCACTGGACCGAATGGTGGGACGGCAAGCGCAGCCATCTATTCGTAACAGCGGCAGCAGCAGACAGCGCAAGCGTCCCGCGCGATCTAACTCCTGGAGCAAACTATGACGTCCCACCATTCAACGAAGGCGCTCCCGAAGCAATCGCCTTTTCACCCGACGGAAAAGAATTGGCCTTCACCGCGAACACCGATAAAGATGAGGCACTAAGCACCAACGGCGATCTTTTCACGGTGGACGTCTCCGGCGCGAGCGAACCCAAACGCATCACCACGAATCCCGGCAACGATTGGGGCCCCGCATATTCTCCCAACGGAAAATGGATCGCCTATCGCGCCCAATTTCAAGCCGGATACGAGGCCGATCGCTGGCGCCTCATGCTCTACGACCGCCAGAACGGCAAATCCATCAACCGCACCGAGGATTTCGATCGCGGCGTCGAATCCTACGCATGGACACCCGACAGCACACAGATTTATTTCCAGGCCGAAGATAAAGCCCAAATGCCTGTTTACGCGATCGCCGCAGCGCCAGGAACCGCCCCAAAAGTCATTCTTGCCGATAGCTACAACGCCGAATTCGATCTGAGCCACGACGGCCACACGCTCGCCCTGTCGCGCACCAGCCTCACACTCCCCGCCGAAATTTTCACCGCCAACGCCGACGGCACGAACTTGCGCCAGATGACCCATCAGAACGCAGCGCTGCTCGCCCAGTTAGACCTCCCCGTGGCCGAGCCCTTCTGGTTCGAAGGTGCGGAAAAAACACACCTAGAGGGCCTGCTGATCCGTCCCCCCCATTTCGATCCAGCAAAAAAATACCCCATGCTATTTTTAATTCACGGCGGGCCGCAAGGCGCCTGGACCGATGCCTGGGGCTATCGCTGGAACCAGCAAGTGATGGCCGCGCCGGGATATGTAGTCGTGATGATCAATCCCCGCGGTTCCACCGGCTACGGCCAAAAATTCACTGCAGAAATCAGCCGCGACTGGGGTGGAAAAGTTTACGACGACCTGATGAAAGGCCTCGATGCCGCCATCGCCAAATATCCATTTATAGATGGCACAAAAGTCGGTGCTGCCGGCGGCTCGTACGGCGGCTATATGATTGACTGGATTGCCACGCACAGCGACCGCTTCAAATGCCTCATCAGCCACGCGGGCCCGTACGATCTCGTAAGCGAATACGGCGCCACCGAAGAATTGTGGTTCGCCGACTGGGAATTCGGCGGCCCGCCGTGGTCGCACCCCGAACTCTACAGAAAATGGTCCCCCAACGAATACGCTGCCGCGCTTTCAAAATTTAAAACGCCAACCCTCGTCGTTGGAGGCGAGCTCGATTTCCGCGTCCCCTACAACCAGGACCTGGAATTCTTCACAGCGCTCCAGGTCCAAGGCGTCCCATCAAAACTCGTAATTTTCCCAGACGAAGGCCACTGGGTCCTCAAGCCGCAGAACAGCCAGCTCTGGTACGCCACATTCCTCGATTGGCTGGCGCGCTATCTGCGCTAGAGCTCCGCGAAAATAGAAAGAGGCGGACGCAAGTCCGCCTCCCGGCATTTTGCATTATGCCTGCCGCGAATCACCGACTAGTGAATCGCGACCGCCTCGGTCTTGCCGCTGAAATCAATCTCGACCACGCGGTCCGCGTCGAAAAGGACTTCTGTTTGCCGAGGTTTTTGCGCCAGCTGAATCCATTCGCACGGAACAGACGCGACCGTCTTTCCATTGTCGGCTCGCACGATGCTGATTTGCTTCTCGCCATCGTTCGCTTTCAGGTTGTACGTCCCAGGTTCCAACTGCTGAGCGCCAATCGTGACCGGATGATCGATCTCCAATTGCGCCGAATCGGTCCGCGCCCAAATCGGCAGCGAAAGCACGAGTACTGCAACCACTGCAAGACAAGTTTTCGTACGAATCTCCATTTCTCCTCCAGTTCAAAATTGCAATTTGCCGTGGAAATTTCGGCCAAGATAGCCTCGATACTCCTACGGGCGAGAGCCGCACTGTGAAATTGCTCACAGCGTGCCCTCTATTGGAAAGATGCGCAGCCGAAAGAGGAGGTTTCGTTCTTCTTTCAATGTAAGTCGCTGATTGCATGAGACTTTCTTTGCCCAGTAGTTATTCCTGCAGCGTGGGGAAAGGGATTTGCGCCGTTCCGTAGTTGTGCGGATTGACGCGAAGCGTCGCCAAGTGCCATCGTGGCCTCCTCACCTTGGGGGGCCGGAATGCGAAAATTGCCGCGCAACTATCTCCCTGCCTTCGCGGGACTGTTGGTCGCTCTTGCGCTTGCGCCGTTCAGCCACGCCGAAACCTTCAACATCACCAGCACACCCTCCGGCGCAAATGTCGAAATTGATGGCGCGCTCGTCGGCACGACTCCGTTCCACACCGATTATCCCGGCGGCTACTTTCACAAGACCCACACCGTTTTCGGTGAACGCCTCGAACATGCTATGACTCTCCGCATCTCCAAAGAGGGATATGCCACGCAGCAAATCACCATCACCGATGGCCCCTTCGCGTGGGTAGCCGTAACCGGCCGCCACCACGGAAGCTATTTTGTGCTGAAGTCGGATCACTTCGATATGAAGCTAACCCCAGGCGCAGAAACCGCGACCACCTGGGCCGGAGATGCAAGAGTCGGCCCACTGAATCCGCACACAATGTCGGCGGAGTTGAGCGACGAGAGAGAAAAGTCCCACAACGGAAGCATGGAGAGCGTTGGCACAGGCAGCGTCGGCAATACAAGCGTCAGCACGGGCAGCCTCGCGATCGCCTCCGATCCAGCGGGCGCGGAAATTTATGTGGACGCTCACTTCGTCGGACAAACCCCGGCAACCTTACATCTACCCGCCGGCCCCCACCGCATCGAACTACGCGCCAACGACAAAAAAAACTGGTCCCGCGAGTTGGAAGTAATAAGAGATAGCGAAGTAACAATCCACCCTACGATGGAGCGCTCACAGTAGCGCCGGCGTCCCGGGCTCAGTTGTCATTGAATTTGCACGACTTCGGTTTTATCGGTAGCTTTATCAGTGTTCATCTGCGTTCATCAATGGTGACTTTGAAATCCGCAGCCACCACGAACACTTCAAATCTTCGACCGAACCTTGCAAGTCAAAATCGCCTGCCCAACCCCCGCCCCAATCAACAAAACGCTGAACGGCCAAGGAAATGTCACAATCCTCCGAGTCTCGATAATCGCCTTGCCCGTCCCCACGTCCACTTCCTGCGTCTTCGCCGGCATCGCGACCTGCGGATGGATCAGCGCCGCAATTCCCGCCGCCACTAGCAATATCCCGACAATCGCAATCGGATGAAATTTCATCTCACTAACTCCCAAACCCGCCGTTAATCTGTCGCGCCCGCCCCGCCCTGCACTCGGGGATGCGTGATCTCCCCCAAATAATCCGGCTTGCTCTCCTCTCGTTCAATGTGCGGGTACCGCAATCCACCGTGATAATCCACTGCATAAGTCCGGAACTGCGCGCCATTCGCCACAATCAATTGTATCGGTGCCGTCGTATTTTTCGCCGTCGTAATCGCGTCCCGCATCGCCTCCGGTGAAAACTGGGCTCCATTCACCGCCACAATTTTCATGCCGGGCCCGATCCCCGCATTGTAAGCCGGCCCGCCATGAATCACGTCGCTCACCGTACCCTCGTCTGAAGCCGAAAATCCCGCGGTCAACGAAAAACTAGCGTGCCGCGCCAGCTCTTCTTGGATTTCAAGCATCGTGTTCGGTTCTTCGTTGTAAACCAGCTTCCAGCCGCTCCCTTCCACCGCCTCGTTCGGAGTTTTCGTCGCCACGCCGTCCAGTCGCGCGCGCAAAAATCCAGCCCAGTCATACGGCGCCACGCTGTTCAACGTCGCCACCACATCGTCAAACGTGTACGTCTTCAATTCCGGCTGGCCGCCCGCGCCGCCGTGAAAAATCCGGCAGAAATCGTCAATAGACTTCTTATCCTTCGTAATCGCCCGCAGGGTTTCATCCACGTCCATCCACAGCAACTCGCCCTCTTCGTAAAAATCAGTTCCCCTGCGCCAGTTCGACCACTCATTCGTCGCGTCGTAAAGAAATGGCGCCGCATCCGCCGTATCCTGCAAAGGACGCCAGTCGCGTCCCGGCCGGTTTTCGTACTGCGCCACCAATCCCGCAAAATCCTCCCGCCACTGCTCCGGCGTTTGCAGCCCGCTGCGCGCCGTCAGCACCTCGCCCAAATATTCGGTCAGCCCCTCGTAAACCCACAGCAAATCATCCTTCATGGGCTCCTGATAATTCGGAGTCGCGAGGCCAGCTGGCCGCCGGTATTTGCCGTTCCACGAATGCACGTATTCATGCGGCAGCAGCGACGCGAATTCGATCCGTTCCGCCTCATCAATCAAACTGCGCTCTGCCGTCCGGTCATCGCTCGATTCGTGATGCTCCAATCCAAAATGCGCCACGTCGTCGCTCAAGGTGAGCAGAAAATGGTAATCGCGATAGTGCCGCACGCCGAAAAGCGCGTAAGCCTCCGTCACCAGGTTGTGCAACTGCAGTTGCGTGTCGGGCGTCATCGCCAGCGCCGCCGCGCTGTCAGCTGCAATATCAATTTCATGCGAGGGGTTTTGTCCCGGCGTCAGTTGAATCGCTCGGTAGTAACGCCCCGAAATCACCGGCGAATCCACCAGTGTCGTCAACGCCACCGGTGCAAACTCGATCGTCGCGCCATCCTGCTTCGTGATCGGCAGCGCCGTCCCGAATTTCCAATCCGCGGGTAGCCGCAAACTTGCCGCGAAGATAATCTCCTTCGCGGGCAGACCCTTCGGATACAGCAGCACCTGGTTCCAGCTCAATACGTCCAGCGACGCCGTCGCCGAGGCTCCCGCCGAAAATCCCGATGCCGGCCCCGAAAGCAGAAAATCCAAATCTGCCTCGAGCGTCGTCACTCCCGCCGGCACGTCCACATGAATCGAAAACATTTCCACCAGATCCCGCCGCCACGGAATTGTCTTCCCGCCGCCGCTGAATTTCATTCCCGCCACCTGAATGATGGGCCCGTCCGGCATGTGTTCCCCCGGAATCCACTCCGGGTAATACAAAGTCAACGGCCCAGCCGACACCGGAATCTCCATATGCGCATGCAATATTTTCTGCGGTGCCTGCGACGCGTCCACTATCAGCCGTATCGGCACTACGGAAGCCTGCGCCTCCGCACCCTGAGCTACATTCGCGCATCCGCATGCCAGCACCAACACCGCTGCCATCACAATGCTCCGCATCATCCCTCGCATCCCAACCTCCATAAGTTCAAATCAGGCCCAAGCGTGAGCCACGGTAGGGGCGCTGCTTGCTGCGCCCCAGCTTGCCAAGGCGTTAATAACAATACGACTTACCCCAGCCACAAATATCCGCCGCGTTAAAACCCCTTCACCCCCACCTGCCACATCAAAAATCCCAGAACCTGCGTATCCTCCTCGATAATCTTGCTCACCGGACGCCCTTCGCTATGCCCCAGCTTCGTATCGTACAAAAGCAAAATCGGTTTATCCCCGCCCTGCGCCGCCTGCACTGCCGCCGTCATCTTCCGGGCGTGCAAAGGAGCTACCCGCGTATCGCTATCCCCGGTCAAAAATAAAACGGCCGGGTATTTCGTCCCCGCCACCACGTGGTGATAGGGCGAATAAGCAAACAGAGCAGGGAACTGCTCCGCATCCTCCGACGACCCGTACTCCGGCACCCAATATTTCGCCACCAGGAAGTCCTGATAACGCACCATGTCCAGCAGCGGATACCCGCACACAATCGCGCCAAAAAGATCCGGACGTTGCGTCATCGCCGCGCCCATCAATAATCCGCCGTTGCTTCGCCCCGTAATCGCCAGTTTGTCCGCCCGCGTGTAATGGTTCGCGATCAGCCACTCCGCCGCCGCGTAAAAATCATCAAATACGTTTTGTTTTTTCTCCAGCATCCCCGCGCGATGCCACTCTTCGCCGAATTCTCCTCCGCCGCGCAAGCTCGGCAGCGCGAACACGCCTCCGCGCTCCACCCACAGCACCGCGTCATCGCGAAACTGGGGAGTCTCGCTCACGTCGAACCCGCCGTAAGCCGTCATCAGCGCCGGATTCGTCCCGTCCGGCTGCAATCCTTTCTTGTAAAATAAAAACATCGGCACGCGCGTCTTGTCTTTCGATTCGTACCACACCTGCTTCAGCTCAAACGCGCTCGCATCAATCGGCGCCGCCGGCTTGGCCCACACGTCCAGCGCCCGCGCGGCTAAATCATAGCGATAAACCGTCGCTGGTATCGCGAACGACTGGAACGAAAAGAACGCCTCGTTTGATTTCCAGCGCCCCACGATTCCCGCCACGGTTCCCAGCTGTGGCAAAGCAATTCCGCCGGCCAGTGTCCCGTCCGCTTGAAATATTTTCAGTTCCGACGCGGCGTTGTGCGAGTACTGCACCACGATTTTCCCGCCCGCCAGTCGGAAATCCTCCATCCGGGATTCACCTTCGGGAATAATTTCCTTCCAGTGCTCCTGCGAAGGCGTCCGCAGCGGCACCGCCATCACTCTCCATTTCGGAGCCTTCCAATTCGTCTGCAAATACAAAGTATCGCCTGCGATCGCGCCCTGAAAACATCCATCCAGGGTGTCCACCACGGGCGTGACCGGCCCGCCCGTCTTCAAATCCTGAAAATAAACCTCTGACCGGTCGCACGCCGAACCGTAGAAAACCTGAAACAGCAAATATCGTTCGTCCTCCGACACATTCACTGCCAAAATCTTGTCCCTCGTGTACCCATCTCCAAAAATCTCGGTGTCGTGCTGCGAATCCGTCCCCATCGCGTGAAAATAAGCCCGCGGTCCTTCCTCCACCTGCTTCGAATAATAAAATCCGCTTTTATCCTTCCGGAATGTGGGACTGGAAATGTACCGCGCCCGCGGCAGCACGTCCTTGCGTTCTTTCCCGGTATCCGTGTCCAGAAAATGAATCGAAACCTCGTCCTCGCCGCCCTTGCGCACTCCATACGCAATCAATTTCCCGTCGTCCGAAACGCCTTCGAGATTCACGCTCGTAGTGTGATCCGCGCTCAGCTTCGTCGGATCCACCAGCACTTCCTCCGTGCCTTTCGCTCCGCGCCGCATATACAGCGCGAACAAGTCCTGGTTTGCCCCCCGCTTTGCGTAAAAATATCGCCCGCCGCGCTCGATCGGCAGCCGAATCGTGTCCACCTTGATCAATTCCCCCAGCCGCCTCGCGATCGCCTCTCGCCCCGGAACTTTGCTCAGCACCGCCTGCGTGCAAGCATTTTCCGCGTCAATCCATGCCCGCGTTTTCGGGCTGTCCTGGTCCTCGAGCCAGCGATAAGGATCGTGCACCACCGTCCCGTGAATCGTTTCCGCGACGTCCTCAACCCGCGCCGCCGGAGGACACTTCGCCTTCGCATCTTGTGCATTCACAGTCGTCACGCTCGCAATTAGAAAAAATATCGGAAGGAAGAAATGCAGAAATTTCATATCCGAATGATGCACAAGCTCACAAAAACGTCCCGGCGCAGCGTCAGCACCAGCCGCACACTCAGCTTTCAAAGATTTCCTCCAGCGCGGATCTTCACGTTACCGGCGTGGCCGTCTTTCGGGGCGGGTTAAAAAATGGCAAGTCCCTCACCGTCGCTCGTACCTTATGACGCACCGCTTCCACCGTCAGTTCCATCTGTAATTCCGTCCCAGCCGCCGCATGCTCGCGATTCAAACTCCCCAGCGCGATCATCTTTTTCAGCGTCGGCGACCATGTCGTCGAAGTCGCCCTGCCCACCTGCAATCCGCCGCGGTATACCGGCACATGCGCGCGCGAAGCCGTGCTCTGCACCTGCGGCCCCAATCCCACCGCGTCGTAAAGCCGCTCCACATCTTCCCAACGCACATCCAGCCCCATCAACAACCGCTTCGGTCCGCGCTCGTTTTCCGCCGCTAGTGCCTCGCGCCCGATAAAATATTCCTTCTTCAAATCCACCATCTTTCCCAATCCCAATTCGTATGGCGAATATTTCTGCGCTTCAATCAAAGCCCGCTTGCTGCTGGTGTAATCCACTTCCAGCATGATTAATCCCGCTTCGATCCGCGCCACGTCCAGCGCAATAATTCCCGCGGGATGCAAATCAAACGGCCGCCCGTTTTCCATCAACGCGTCCCAAACCCGCGGCGCATCCTTCCACGCCATCCATATCTCGTATCCCAGATCGCCCGTATATCCTGTCCGCGAAATATCCACGTCCACTCCGCCGATTTTCCCGTGCGTGAATCGAAAATATTTCAGATTCGCAATATCCGCTTCCGTGACCTTCTTCAACAATCTGCCCGACGTCGGCCCCTGCAGCGCCAGCGCCGCCACTTTGTCCGAAATATCTTCCATTTGCACGTCCAGCCCTAGCGCGTTTTGGTGAAACCAGCGAATGCTCGGATCCGCCGCCGTCCAGCGGTACGCATTCTCGCCCAGCCGTGAAATCGTCCCGTCGTCAATCACTTTCCCCTGCTCGTCGCACCAGCAGCAATAAATCACCTGCCCGATCGCGACCTTATTAATGTCCCGCGTGATCACCCGGTTCACGAACTTCGTCGCGTCTTTCCCCTCGATCCGGTATTTGTAAAGCGGAGTCACATCAATCAGCGCGCAAGCGTTGCGAATCGCGTTGTACTCGTGGTCGTGGTGCATCTCGTACACGCTCACCGCGTAGTACCCCGACCACTCGCGGAAATTCATGCTCTCGCACAATTTCGAAGTCCTGTCGTGAACCGCAGTCCCAATCGGCACAGTCACTCCTATACAAAAGAAAAATCCTATGACTCGCAGCCCGTGATTATAGTGTGCGCGACACCCTAGTCGCAACGTCTAGCCGCGCGTAACTCAGCGCTTTATTACTCGCCACTCGCTACACTTTTCCTGACCTTCAGTCAATGAAGCCCACCGTTCTCGCTTGTGACTCCGCTCCCGCGCCTGTAAAATGTTTCGGCTTCGGCGTTCATCCTTCGAATCGCTGAATCATCCGCATAATCCATGGCAAAGAAATACGACGTCATCGTAATCGGCGGCGGCCACAACGGCCTTGTGAACGCGGCTTACCTCGCCAAATCAGGCAAAAAAGTCCTCGTTCTCGAAAAACGTTACGTCCTCGGCGGCGCCGCCGTCACCGAAGAAATTATCCCCGGCTTCAAATTTTCCGTCTTTTCGTACGTCGTCTCGCTTCTTCGTCCAGAAATCATTCGCGATCTCGATCTCCCTCGCCACGGCCTGGAAATCCTCCCGCTCGACGGCACCATGACCCCTATGCCCAACGGCGATTACCTCTGGCGTCAAAACGATCATGGCAAAACCCGCCGCGAACTCGAGCGCCACTCCAAACTCGACGCCGAAGCCTACGAAGAATTCGGCAAGTCAATGGTCGCCATGTGCCGCTTTGTAAAGCCAATCCTCGGCATGATTCCGCCCGATCCCACTTCCTTCGATCCGCGCGACCTGAAAAAACTCGCCTTCCTCGGGAAGCGTTTCCAAAATCTCGACGCCGAAGACAAATACAATCTCGTCCAGCTCATGACCATGAGCGCCGCCGATTTCCTCGATCAATGGTTTGAGACCGACGTCCTCAAAGCGACCATGTCCGCCTCCGGAATCATCGGCACATTTCTCGGAATCCGTTCCCCCGGCACCGCCTACGTTTTGCTCCATCATTACATGGGCGAAATTGATGGCGCCTTCCGCTCCTGGGGCTTCAGCCGCGGCGGCACCGGCGCCATCTCGAATGCGATAGCCGGCGCCGCTCTAGAAGCCGGCGTAGAAATCCGCAAGGAAGTCGCAGTCTCAAAAATTCTCATAAAAAATGGCGTCGCTCAGGGCGTCGCCCTCGAAGGCGGCGAAGAAATTCGCGCCGATATCGTTTCCTCTAGCGTTGACCCCAATCTCACGTTCCTGAAATTCATCGAATCCAGCGAACTTCCCGCCGACTTCCTCGAAGACGTCCGCCGCTACAAATATCGCGGCTCATCCGGCAAAGTGAATCTAGCTCTCGACGGCCTGCCGGATTTCACTTGCCTCCCCGGCCCGGGCAATCATCTCCGCGGCGCGATTTCCATTTCGCCTTCCATGGAATATATGGAACGCGCCTACGACCAGGCCAAGTACGGCGAATTTTCCCGCCGCCCCTACATTGATATGGTGATTCCGTCACTCACCGATCCTTCCGTCGCGCCCCCGGGAAAACACATCCTTTCCTGCTTCGTCCAATACGCACCCTACAAGCTCGCTTCCGGCACCTGGGACGAGCAGCGCGAAGCCTTCGGCAACACCGTCATTGACACCATTTCGCAATTTGCGCCCAACCTGAAAAATCTAATCATCGGAAAACAGTTCATCACTCCGCTGGATATCGAACGCCAGACCGGCCTCACCGAAGGCAATATCTTTCAAGGCGAGCTTTCTCTCGAGCAACTTTTCTTCCTGCGTCCTGCCGCGGGCTGGGCGCGTTACCGCACTCCCATCAAGAAATTGTACATGTGCGGCTCGGCCACGCATCCCGGCGGCGGCATCATGGGCGCTCCCGGGCGCCTCGCAGCTCTCGAAATTCTGAAAGACTCGGGGAGAAGCTGAGCGTGGCCGCGCAACGCGACATCATCATTCTCGGCGGCGGCCACAACGCTCTCGTCACTGCGTTCTATCTCGCGAAAAAAGGCCACAAGCCGCTCATCCTCGAGCGCCGCTCCATAGTCGGCGGCGCCGCCGTCACCGAAGAATTTCATCCCGGTTTCAAATGCTCCACCGTCGCACATGCTGGCGGTCCGCCTCTCGCCGCCATCGTGAAAGACATGCAACTCGCGCGTCACGGGCTGGAAAAACTTGAGTCGCCCGTCCGCCTGTTCGCGCCGTCGCCAGATGGCCGCGCGCTCGTCCTGCACACCGACGCCTCAGCCTCCGCTCGCCAAATTGACAATTTCTCGAAAAAAGACGGCGCAAAATATTTCGAACTCTCCAAAGAAATCGCCCGCGCTGCCGCGATCGCCGCCGAGCTTCTAGTCCTCACTCCGCCGGTCATCGAAAAACCTTCCAAGGAGGACCTCTGGAAGCTCCTGAAAATAGGCCGCAAAGTCCGCGGACTCGGCAAAAAAGAAATGATGCAGCTGATCCGCTGGGGCCCCATGGCGGTCGCGGATTTTGTCGCTGAATTTTTCGAAACTGATCTTCTGCGCGCGGCCGTCGCCGCACGTGGAATTTTTGGAGCGTCTCTCGGCCCCTGGTCCGCTGGCTCCACCGCGTTGTTACTGCTCCGCGCTGCGGCGGACCCGCATCCGGTAGGCAATTCCGCTTACCCGCGCGGCGGCATGGGCGCGCTAACTGCCGCAATGGCCGCAGCCGCAAAAGAAGCTGGCGCAGAAATCCGCACCGGCGCCGAAGTCGCGCAAATTCTGGTAAAGCACGGCGCAGTCACCGGAGTCGCGCTAGCAAGTGGTGAAGAAATCGCAGCGAAAGCCGTGATTTCCGGAGCCGATCCGCGGCGCACCCTGCTCGGCTTGCTCGATCCCGTGCACCTGCCGCCCAGCTTCGTCGTAAAAATGCTCAATTTTCGCAGCAACGGCGTCGCCGCAAAAATAAATGTCGCCCTCGACGCTCTGCCCACATTCACCGCGCTCAGGCAATCCTCCGACGGCAATACCGCCCTCGCCGGTCGCATTCACATCGGCCCAGGAATTGACTATCTCGAGCACGCCTTCGACGATTCCAAGTACGGCGAGTTTTCCCGTGCCCCCTACCTCGATATTTCCATCCCCTCAATCCTCGATAATTCGCTCGCCCCCGCCGGCAAACACGTAATGTCCATCTACATGCAATTCGCGCCCTACAAACTAAGATCCGGCGACTGGGCCCAGCAACGCGATGCCCTGCGCGACACCGTGGTCAAAACCGTCGCGCAATACGCCCCCGATTTCCCCGCGAAGATTCTCGCCGTCCAAACGCTAACGCCGCAAGATCTCGAAACAACCTACGGCCTAACCGGCGGCCACCCCTTCCACGGCGAATTAGCCCTCGACCAAATTTTCACCATGCGCCCCCTCCTCGGCTGGGCCCGCTACGCCACTCCTGTGAAAAATCTCTACCTCTGCGGCAACGGAACCCACCCCGGCAACGGCCTAACCGGCGCCTCCGGCCACAACGCCGCCCGCGAAATCGCGAAGCACCTGCGTTAGAATCTCAATCGTTGAGCAGCGAGATTTTGCTTTTGACCCTGTAGCGGCCGGTTCAGTTTCATCGAACCGGGCAGCCGTCGGTTTGCTCGTCGTTCTAGTTGTCCTCCGCTTTTCTCTGTGTACTCTGTGTTAATCTTCTCGCCTGTCACTGCACACTCTGCGCCTCTTCGGTACTCGTTCGCCCCTGAATTTCCCCGCACATTCCATTTGTGACGTACGTTATAGCCAGCACCCCCCACCTTTGAGTATTCTCTAAAGCCACGGAGCCACACATGTCCACGCCAAAAAAGTCCTCACGCCACACCATCGATCGCTCCCGCCTCCAATCTCTAATGTCCCGCGAAGAAGAAAAGTTCGTTAATGAACGTCCGCTCTCTGCTGCTCTCTACGCACGCGCCCAAAAATCCCTCCTGGGCGGCGTACCCATGAGCTGGATGAAAAAATGGGCCGGCAAATTTCCCGTCTTCGTTGCCGAAGCCCACGGCGCGCATTTCCAGGATGTGGACGGTCACGATTACATTGACCTCTGCCTGGGCGACACCGGCGCCATGACCGGTCACTCGCCCTCGCCAGCCATCGCGGCGATCGCGCGCCAGGCCAATCACGGAATCACGCTGATGCTCCCCACCGAAGACGCCGCATGGGTCGGCGAAGAACTCACCCGCCGCTTCGGTCTCCCTTACTGGCAATTTACTCTCACCGCAACCGATGCCAATCGCTTCGCCATCCGCATCGCGCGCGAAATCACGCAACGCCCAAAAATCCTGGTATTCAATTACTGCTATCACGGCACCGTGGACGAAACTTACATCTCAATTCACAACGGCGTTCCCGGCCCGCGCCGCGGAAATATCGGCCCTCCCGTAAACCCCGTCGAAACCACCCGCGTTGTCGAATTCAACGATCTCGGCGCGCTCGAAAGGGAACTCGCCCACCGCGACGTCGCCTGCATCCTCGCCGAGCCGGTGCTCACCAACGTCGGCATCGTCCATCCCGAGCCCGGCTACTGGGAAAAAGCCGCCGCACTCGCGCGAAAATTCGGCACGCTCCTCATCATTGACGAAACGCACACCATCTGCACCGGACCCGGCGGCTACACCCACGCCCACGGCCTCAAGCCCGATCTCTTCGTAATTGGCAAACCCATCGCCAGCGGCGTTCCCGCGGCAACCTACGGTTGCACTGCGGACGTCGCGCAAAAAATTACGAGCCGTATTCAGCTGGAAGACTGCGACACCGGGGGCATCGGCGGCACGCTGGCAGGCAACGCGCTATCTCTAGCCGCCATCCGTGCCACGCTAGAACATGTACTGACTCCTGTCGCATTCGCCTACATGATCCCGCTGGCCGAAGAATTCGCCGACGGCGTCGCCAAAGCCATCGCCGAAGCCGCGCTCCCCTGGCACGTTGCCCGCCTCGGCTGCCGCGCCGAATACCTGTTTCATCCCCACCCGCCGCGCAACGGCGGAGAAGCTGCCGCGGCCATGGACTTCGAACTCGAACGCTTCATGCACCTCTACGCCCTGAATCGCGGCATTCTCCTAACGCCATTCCACAACATGGCGCTGATGTCTCCCGCCACGAGCGCCGCAGACATTGATCGCCACACCAAAGTTTTCATAGCCGCAGTCCGCGAATTAACTCAATAACGCAGCAAACTCCACAGCGAGCGGCGGCGCCGTACTGCGTAGCGCCGGCGTCCCACCGGCTTACTTGCTCTTGCCTTTGACCTCGCCTTTGTAGCGGCCGGTTCAGTTTCACCGAACCGGGCAGCTGTTGTCGTTGGTTCGCCTTGGTCTGTCTCTGTCTTCTCCGCTTTTCTCTGTGGTATCCGTGTTGAATCGTTTGCCTTTCTCTGCGTTCTCTGCGTCTCTGCGGTAGTCTTTCGCCGTTGCACTATCGCAGCATCTTTGGCATGCCACCGAACATCCAAGAATTGACCACAAGGACCATTCAAATGCCTGATCGCACCCGCGCGCGCGAACTAGCCGCGGAATTCAACGCCAAAGGCGACCCGCTCGGCTGGTTCGACGCTCTCTACCGCGAAGCCGAATCCGGCACCACGGAAATTCCCTGGGCCGACCTCGTCCCAAATCCCAACCTGCTCGATTTCTGGAAATTGCATCCCGAACAAACCCGCAGCAAATCAGCCCTAGTCATCGGCAGCGGCCTAGGCGACGACGCCGAGCAACTCTCCGCCTGGGGCTACCAAACGACGGCTTTCGACATTTCCGCCACCGCAATCAGCGCCGCAAAGAATCGCTTCCCATCCACCAACGTGCAATACGTCGCGGCGGATTTGCTCGCTCCGCCCGAATCCTGGCGCGCGAAATTCGATTTCATATTTGAGTCGTACACTCTGCAATCGCTTCCCCCAGACTTGCGCGCGCAGGCCTTTCTCAAAATTGCGGAATTTCTGAAGCCTGCGGGACTATTGCTAGTGATCGCCAGAGGCCGCTATCCGGAAGAAGATGCGGGCCACGTGCCCTGGCGCCTAACGCGCGCCGAGTTCGCAGCATTTTCTCGCGTCGGCCTCCAAGAAATGTCCTTCGAGGATTACATAGATCCGTACGACCCAGGCGTCAGAAAATTTCGCGCAACCTACCGCCGCCCGTAATTCATTCTCGGGCATGCTGTCTTCGAATCCGTCTTCACTTTGTAATTTTGCACCATGGCCCGCGAGCTATACTCGATAGTGACGCCGCGAGCACGCTGCGCTGCCCTGGCCATGCGCGCTTCGCGCCATGAATTCGCGCGAATTCGAGAGAAGGAACCTTTTGAATCCGGACCGCAGAAAATTTCTGCAATCTCTAGCTGCTGCCGGCGCCGCCGCCGCGTTTCCCGGCGTTCCGCTCCTGAATGACGGGATCGCGAACGTCAGCGCGGCCCTCGCCGCATCTCCAAAGCCACAGCCAGCAGCCTCCTTCGATTTCGTCTTCTTCACCGATACCCACATCCAACCCGAATTGGACGCCGCGCACGGCTGCCAAATGGCCTTCGCAAAAATCGCCGCAGGCAAGCCCGAATTTGCGATCTGCGGCGGCGATTTGGTTTTTGACGCGCTCGGGGCCAGCCGCTCCCGCGCGGACATGCTCTTCGATCTCTACCAGCGCACCGAAGACGTCATAAAAGCCCCGCTCCACCACACCATCGGCAATCACGACCTCTACGGCATCTTCACCCAAAGCGGCGCCGCGCCCACCGATCCCGGCTACGGCAAGAAAATGTTTGAAGACCGCATCGGCGCGCGCACTTACTATTCTTTCGATCATCGCGGCTACCACTTCATCGTCCTCGATTCCATTTTCCCCACACCCGATCGCCTCTGGGAAGGCCGCATTGACGATGCGCAGCTCCACTGGCTAGCTCACGATCTCTCGGCCCTCACGCCCACCGCGCCAATCATCGTCATCACGCACGTACCGCTTATCACTGGCTATCTCGCGTACGGTCCGATGCCCGATGGCACGCCGCGCCACGACACCGTGTCCGTCGCAAATTCCTCCGAAGTAATCACTCTCTTCGCAACGCACAACGTCCTCGCCGTCCTGCAGGGCCACCTCCACATCAACGAACTCGTTAACTACAAGAATTGCCAGTACGCCTGCTGCGGTGCCGTCTGCGGCAATTGGTGGCACGGGCCGCGCCTCGATTTCCCCGAAGGATTCACAATCGTCAGCCTCCGCGAAGGAAAAATCTCCTGGCGCTACGAAACCTACGGTTTCCAAAGCGTCGCGCCCGACCCACGCTATAAATCCTAATTAACCGAGCCAAATTGGTTTAGAATCGCGGCCATCTCATGACTCTAAACCTGCTCGCACCGCGCGCCATTCTCGCCGTAACGCTAGCAATTCTTTGCGCCCCGCCATCTCAAGCTCAAACAACGCAACAGCAGCCCGCGCCAACCACGCACCCCATCGTTCTTCACGCCGCGCGCCTGCTCGACGTAGAATCCGGCCGCATTGCCACTCCCGGCGAAATCCTCATCGAAGGCGACGCCATAAAAGAAGTCGGCGTGAAAGTCTCACGCCCGAACAACGCCGAAATTATTGATCTCGGCGACACCACTCTTCTCCCCGGCTTGATTGACGCGCACGTCCATCTCTTCCTCCACCCCGGTGCCGAAGATCTGCAAACAGTCACAGAATCGGTTCCGCAGCGCACCATCACGGCCACCATCGCCGCGCGCGACGATCTCTTTGCCGGGTTCACCGCCGAGCGCGACATGGGCACCGAAGGCGCCGGCTCCGCAGACACTGCCGTGCGCAACGCCATCAATCGCGGCCAGATTCCCGGCCCGCGCCTGCGCATCAGCGGCAACGCCATCAACATTCTCGGCGGTCACGAAGACGCCATCGGCTACAACCCCGAGCAGCACGTACTTCCCAACGCCACCTACGCTAACAACGCCACAGAACTCGTAACCGTAATTCGCGAGCAACTAAAGGAAGGCGCGGACTTCATCAAAATTTACGAAACAGGCGCCGATTCGATCGCCAACGGAAGATTTTCGACACCATATCAATACACCGAAGAAGAACTCACCGTCGCAGTCCGCGAAGCCGCACGCACCGGCAACCGCGTCGCCGTTCACGCCACCGGAGAACCCGGCGCTCTCTACGCCGCGCGCGCGGGCGTCGAGTCCGTTGACCACGCTTTCCAGCTCAGCGACGAAACCATGCGCATCATGCGCGAAAAGCAAATCTTCGCCGTCCCCACTTTCACCATCTCCGAATATTTCGCGGAACACGCCGCCACTCCCGAAGCAGCCGCACGCGAACGTGCCGTGCTCGACTTTCACGCCTCCGAGTTCAAAAAACAGCTCGCCGCAGGCGTCCCCATCGCCATGGGCTCGGACGTCGGCCCATTTCCCCACGGCACGCAAGCCCGCGAATTTATCCTAATGGTGAAATACGGAATGTCGCCGCTCGCCGCAATCCAAGCCGGCACGCTGAACGGCGCAAAATTACTGGGTTGGCAGGATCGAATCGGAACACTGAAGCCCGGCTATCAAGCAGACATAGTCGCCGTCCCCGGCGATCCGCTGGAGGACATCTCCGCGCTCGAAAGAGTATCCTTCGTAATGAAAGCTGGCGTCATCTACCGCAAGTAGTCCGGCTTCAAGATCTCTATGCCAGCGCTGATCCTTGTTTATACGCGAGAACAAGGGCCCGCCGTCAAAGCGATATGTCTATAAATTCATTGTGTCTGCAGTGAGACGAGCATACGATGCATCCGACAGAAGTCTAAGTCGAACCACGCGGTTCCGATCGCTCTGCCACCCAGAGAAAACGAAAACAGGAGAGAAAATACGATGATCAAGCGAATGCTCTGCATTTCCATGCTTTGTGTATTGCTCATGTCCATGTTCGCATTCTTCGTGCCGGCTGCTCGCGCACAACAGGCCGAAGCCTCGAAGCAACCGGTGGTGTACACCTACGTTTCTTTTTTCGGAGTTCCGCGCGCGCAGTGGGGCGCATACGAAAAGAACGCGACGTCGGAGCACAAAGTTTTCGACGGTCTCCTCGCCGACGGCACGATCCTGAGCTACGGTGATGGCGCTCTCGAAGTTCATGAAGGCGCGAACGCTCCGACTCACGTCGGGTGGTTCACTTCGTCCTCGATGGCGGGGTTGATGAAAGCTTTGGCGGCCCTGCGCTCCTCCGCTCCACCGTCGTCCGAAATCGCCTACACGATGCACTCCGACGCGATCACCATGTCCACCATGTACAACGGCAAAGGCGGCACTACCGACAGCGGCTACGTCCTCGTGCAGGATTGGACGCCGAAGCCGGGCCACGCCGAGGAATTCAAGGAGCTGATCACCAAGTATCGCAAGCCCGCGCTGGATGCCGCGATAGCTGACGGCGCGCTTTCCGGCTATTCGGTCGAAGAAGATCTGATTCACACCGACACGCCCGGCGCATTCACCCTGATTGCTGTTTTTCCAAACGCCGCCGCCATGGACAAGTTCTACGCAGAGATCGAAGCGCTGCACACCAAGCAGCCGCTCTTCGGCGATGTCTACAGCTCCGTGGTGGACTATACCGCGCACCGCGATCACCTGATCCGCATCCTGTATTCGAAGAGCAAGTAGTTGCGGACGCAGAGTGATCGCTCGACAGCTTGAACTTGTCTGCGGCGCTTGAAGGGCTGGGCCGCAGGTTGCCGATTCCCACAAACCGAGAGCGCCCGCTCTTCCCGGGTTTTGGGAAGGGGGGCGCTCCCGAATTTTTTGTGCCCATGAGTTTCGCGGCCGAACGCAATCGGCCAAAGAGGCGACAAAAACTAGCGATTGATTTGGGTGCTGGTGATTGTTTTCACGGGTTTGCGCCCGCTTTCGATTTTGTTTCGCTAGCGATTGAATTGGGGTCGCTGGAAAGCGCAGAGGAGGAACCAGAAACGGCGACTTCGGATTTGTACGTGGGATTGACCCAACGGCCTTGGGAATCTATGTGAGCGAGGGCGTAAATAGCGCGGAGGATGTCCTTGGTGGTGGGGCATACGGTATCGGCATCCTCGATGATATTGCCGAGGGCGTGGCTCAGAGATTGGTTGCGAAGATCGAAGAGGCGGAAAGCGTGGGCGTGGCGATAGATGGCGGTTTCGGTCTTGATGCCGAAACAGTGCATGATGACTTTAGGGCTGCGCCATTGCAGGAAGGCCTCGTTGATTTCGTCGCAGCAAGCGTGTTTGCAGATTTGGCAGCGGAGGCGGTGATGGGCGAGGTCTATTTGGTTGCGTTTGCGAGAGTTGGAGGGGTGGTGGGAGAGTTCGGACTTCTGACGGCGGGTTAGGTTGCGCATGTTGCGTCCTTTGTGGGCGTCACTAGTGCCCCGACTCACGCTAACACAATCGGAGACGTGGCGATACTCGTAGAAATACGGACATAGGTAAGTGCAAGAGGGGTAACGATATAGAGGGTTGGGGTTCGAGTGTGTGCGTCGCGCGGTGTTGGTTTGGCACGATGGGCACCGAGGGTCCGCGGTTGTAGGCAGGTATCGGCGGGGTCGAAATTACGATCTAAATCAAAACCAGGAGCCACGGCCAAGGCTAGGGCAACGTCAAATATGCCCGCCAAAAAAACGGGCGGCCACTACAGAGGCAAACGGATGGGCGGGCCGCCACGACAGCTGCCTTGTGCCATAACATCGCGCGGCTGTAAAATGGATCGAATTGGACGGGGATGAAACATCTGGAGCGAGGCAGAACTCTATGACATCGACTGTTACTACCGGCACGCCTAAGACTGCGGTGAATTTGCAGCGCGGGGAATTTGCTAATGAGGCATTTATTGATTTTTCCAAGGCTGAAAACCGCAAGGCGATGGAAGAGGCTTTGGCACAGGTGCGCGGAATGTTTGGGCGCGAATATCCTTTGACCATTGGTGGAGAGCGCATCACCACCACGGAAAAGATCAAGTCTTACAATCCATCGCACCCGGAGCAGGTGATTGGCGTGTTTCAGAAGGCGACGGTGGAGATGGCGAACCAAGCCGTCGAAAAAGCCGCTGCGGCATTTGAACGCTGGAAGCGCGTGCCCGTGGAAGAGCGCGTCGCCTGCTTATATCGCGCGGCGGATATTTTGCGGAAGCGGCGCTGCGAACTTGATGCGTGGCTGAGCTACGAAATTGGCAAGACCTGGCCGGAAGCGGATGCGGACATCGCCGAATTGATTGATTTCTGCGAATACTACGGGCGGGAAGCATTGCGGCTGGGCGCGCCGCAGAAATTGACGCCGTTCCGCGGCGAGAAAAATTATCTGAAATATATTCCGCTGGGCGTGGGCATCGTGATTCCGCCATGGAATTTCGCGGCGGCGATCATGGGTGGGATGACGGTGGCTGCGATCGTCACTGGAAATACGGTGGTGGTAAAGCCATCGAGCGATTCGCCGACGATTGCCGCGATCTTCATTGATATTTTGTACGAGGCGGGCGTACCCGGCGACGTGGTGAGCTTTTTTACCGGACCCGGGAGCACGGCGGGCGAAGCACTGGTGACGCATCCGAAAACGCGGTTCATTGCGTTCACCGGATCGAAGGAAGCGGGATTGCGGATCGCCGAGCAGGCGACGAAGACCCAGCCGGGACAAGTTTGGATCAAGCGCACGGTGCTGGAAATGGGCGGCAAAGACGCGATCGTCGTGGACGACGAGGCAGACGTGGATGCAGCGGTGGAGGGCGTGGCGCTTTCGGCGTTCGGTTATCAGGGGCAAAAGTGCTCGGCATGCTCGCGGGCAATCGTCGCGGAAAAAATTTACGACGAGTTTCTGGGCAAGCTGGTGGAGCGAGTGAAAAAAATCAAAGTCGGACCCATCGAGGATCCCACGAATTATATGGGCCCGGTGATCAACAAAGCGGCGATGACTTCGATTCTCGGCTACATTGACCACGGAAAAAAAGAAGGGCGCGTGGTGGCTGGAGGAAAACGGGCGGAAGGCGATGGATATTTCATCGAGCCGACGGTAATTGCGGACGTGGATCGCAAGGCACGCATTTTTCAGGAGGAAATTTTCGGTCCGGTGCTGGCGGTGACCAAGGCCAAGGATTTTGATGAAGCGCTCTCCATGGCGAACGACAGCGAATTCGGATTGACTGGGGCGGTGTATTCGCAGAATGCGGCGAAGATTGCGCGGGCGGAAGACGAATTCCACGTTGGAAATTTGTACATGAACAGGAAGTGCACCGGGGCGATGGTGGGCGCACATCCGTTCGGCGGTTTCAATATGTCGGGAACGGATTCGAAGTCTGGCGGGCAGGATTATTTGTTGCTCTTCACACAAGCAAAAACAGTTTCAGAGAAAATTGGCGGGACGAAGTAGCTTCAATAGCGTCGGCCAGCTGGCGGCAGCGCCGTGAGGTAGTTTATTGACGCCGAGAAATCGAAGAGAGATCCTTCGCTGCGCTCGGGATGACGATGTTACGAGGCTGGAGCGTCAAGCAATTGGAGATATTTCGGCGGTGGGTTTTAGATTGAAAGCGTAGCGCAAGACGAGGTAGGCGACGGGCCCCGACGCGAGCAGCAGCGGGGCGTAGCGCCAAACGTAATCTTCACTCTGCGCGATTTTCAGCGCACACAATACCAACGGAAAGATCAAAATGTAGGCGATGCCGAGGGCGCCACCGGGAATGCGAAAACTGCGCGGCGCGTCCGGCAATTTTCTGCGCATTTGCCATGCGGCGAAGAGCGTCAGCAGCGTGGTGGCGATGCGCGTCCAGATGTAGATGTTGACCATATCCTCAACGTCGAATTTCGCGAGCAAACAATACACAACAGTCGAGAGCGCGATGGCGCGTGTGGGTGTACCGTACCGCGAGTGAATTTTTCCCAGCCACGCGGGAAGGTAGCCATCTTGCGCCATCGTCGCGGGCACGCGCGTGGTGTAAAGAATCGTACTGTTGGAAAGCGATAGCGTTCCGATCATTGCGGCGATCAGCATCGCAGCGCCCAGGGCAGGTCCGCCAATCAAGCGCGAAGCAGTGACGATGTAATCCGTCTTCCATTCCTGCCAGTTGCCGAGCACGGCGATTGCGAGGGTGGTAGGAAGCACGTAGGTGAGAACATTCATCGGCGTGTTCCACGCGAGGATGCGCACAAACGTCTTCTGCGGATTTTTCATTTCGCCGGTGGTGCTGGAAAGCTGTTCGTAGCCGGCGTAATTCCACATGGCGAGCGCGAGGCCTTTGCCGAAGACGCTGCCGAAGGGCGCACCGGGCGGAACGAACGGGACCACTGGATTGTAGTGCATGTGGAAAAGCGAAACCGCGCAAAGCCACGTGACCGGAATCATCACGGCAACGAGCAGCGCGACGGAAAGCCATCCGGCGACTTGAATTCCGCGCGCGTTCAGATATGCGAGCACGATCAGCACCAGGCACGCGCCCGCCCACTTTGCATAGCCCGTGAGCGACGGGAAGTAGATACCGAGATAATCCATCACCAGCACGCCGTAGAGGCTGTTGAGAAGAAACGTGCCGGTCCAATTCCACCAGCCGCATTGGAAGCCCCAGAAATCGCCGAAGGCCGCGCGACTCCAGCGATAGAAGCCGCCCTGCACGGGAAGAAGGCTGTTGAGTTCGGCGGAGGCGAACGATATCGGGATGCTCCAGAAAAACGGAACGAAGGCGAGGAAGACCAGCGCCATTCCTGGGCCGGAATCGTGGAATATGCCTTCGTAACCGAACGGACCGCCGGCGGTGTAACCATAAAAAATGCAGAGTAGCGGAAGGAAACCGATCTGGCGCAGGCGCGAGCCGTCGGAAGGCGTCGATTGCTTTTCGGCGGAGGATGTTGGCATCGAGCTGCTGGGTGAAGCGTTTGCGACGCGCCGGCGAGTACCAATTCAAGTACAAATCCAAGAAAAAAGTCAAAGTTAACGGCGCCCAGCTAAGGCTCGCCGCTACAAAATCAAAGGCTACGGCAAAGGCTTGATGCAGAGTGCGGCATGATATGGGAGTGTCCGGCGGTTTTCAATGACAATTAAAACAATTGCTTGACTGGCAAGGCGGTTGGGTAAGAGAATTCGGCGTTGTTTCCCCGACAATAAGGTTAGTCCGCAGGCAACCTAAATATGCTGCCGATGTACATTTGCGCTCAGCATACGGAAGACTGTTTGGTTTCGGGACTGCTTCGGGCAGCCCGTCGAGGAGAACTTTTATGAGTCGTCCTACAAGGTGCGCTGCGCAATATTTCGTTCGCGTCTTCTCGCTATCGGTCCTGCTGTTGTTTGCGAATGCCGCTCGCGCACAGAACACCATCTCGACCGTCGCCGGCGGCGCACCTCCCAACAACGTTTCTCCCACGGCTGCGCCGATCGAGGGACCGCAAGCAATGGTTCGAGATTCCGCGGGGAATCTTTATGTAGTAAACGACAACGGCGTGATCTATAAGGTGACCGCTGGGACACCGGCACCTTCCATGTCCATTTTCGCCGGGAATAATACGGCGGGATTTTCGCCCAACGGTACGCTGGCGACCGCGACGCTGTTGTATGAACCGATCGGCGCGGCGGTGGACGCTTCCGGCAATTTTTATTTTTCCGATCAGAACAACTGCGTGGTGCGCGAAATCGTTGCTGCTAGTGGAGCGATGAACACCGTGGCGGGCACAGCGGGCGTGTGCAATTATTCGGGAGACGGCGGGCAGGCAACGAGCGCGGAACTGAGTTATCCGCAAGAGGTCGCGCTTGATAGCTCGGGGAATCTTTATATCGCGGACATTGGCAACAGCATCGTGCGGCGCGTTGTGTTGGCGACTGGGATCATCTCGACTTATGCGGGCATTCCTGGCACTCAGGGATTTCCCACGAACAATGTTCTGGCAACTTCGACGTCGCTGGCGGCCCGATAGCTTTAGCGGTAGATGCTGGCGGAAATCTCTTCATTGCGGACGAGAACGACAACATTGTTTGTCGTGTGGATGCAACGTCGAAAAATATCACGATCGTGGCCGGAACGGGCGCCTTTGGGTATAGCGGCGACGGGGGGCTGGCGACCGCGGCAACCATGCGAGCGCCGGATGGTGTGGCGGTGGATGGTGCGGGAAACATTTATATTTCCGATACCCAAAGCGCGGTCATTCGGGAAGTGTTCTCGCCGACGAATCCGAACACCCCGAACCAAATTACGACAATCGTGGGCACTGGCACATTCGGATTCAATGGTGACGGAGCGGCAACTTCGATCGAGCTGACTAACCCTGCCGGACTGTACGTTGATCCTCCCAGCGGTAACTTGTGGATCGCAGATTACTGGAGCAATCGGGTTCGCATGTACAACGCGACCACGAAGACGATTTCGACTGTAGTGGGGAGTGGCGCAGTGGGTGACGGCGGGCAGGCGACTAGCGCCAGTCTGTATTACCCGCGTAATCCTGCGCTCGATTCCAGTGGCGATCTATATCTGGTTGACGCGCAAAACAATCGAATTCGTGAAATCAGCGCCGCGGACCAGACCATTTCGACGGTAGTGGGCACGGGAATTCCGTGTGCACAACCAGCGCTACCGTGTGGTGATGGCGGACCGGCTGCCCAAGCTGCACTTTTTCAGCCGCGCACGGTGACGGTCGAACCCTCTGGGGTCCTGATCGTTTCGGACAATGGGGACAATAGAATTCGCGAAGTGGATGCCGGCGGCACGATCACGACGATTGTGGGATCCGGAAATCTGTGCGCGGCTCCCTTTTCGAGCTGCGGCGATGGTGGACCTGCGCTTAGCGCCAGTTTGAACGACGCGCGCGGGGCGGTGCTGGATGCGGCTGGAAATCTTTATTTCGTGGATGCGCAGGACAATCGTGTTCGGGAAGTGGACACGACCGGGACGATTACAACGGTTGCGGGGAATGGACCTGATGGGAACGCACCGGTCGGTTGCGTTCCGGCCGGAAATCTTTCCGGAGACGGAGGGCCAGCGGTCAGCGCAACTTTAGACTGCCCGCTTGGCTTGGATATTGACGCGAGCGGCAATCTGTATGTCGCCGACACAGATAACAATGTGATTCGTAAAATTGACACCGGCACGCCGCGCATCATTACAACGATAGCCGGGACCGGAACTGCTGGACACAGCGGCGATGGGGGCTTGGCCACGAACGCGACGTTGCGTACACCCGATAGAGTGTCGGTGAATGGCGCTGGCAATTTTTTCGTTTCCGACTCGGGGAATAATGTGATTCGTCGCGTGGATGGAACGAGCAAAATCATCACGGCGTTTGCGGGAAGCGGGGCGTTTGCATTCTCAGGCGATGGCGGCCCGGCACTGGCGGCGGGCTTCGCTACGCCGGTCGGAGTCGTGGTAACACCTGAAGGCAATATGTACGTGGGCGACGTGTTCAACAACCGGATCAGGAAAGTTCTGCTCACTCCGAACGTCGCTCTTTCCAGTGCCACGGCGGCGTTCGCAAACCAACCGATTAACGTGAGCGCGACGTTGCCCGTGACGTTGACCAATTCGGGAGACGCGCCACTGGCGATCTCGGACATTGCGATCACTGCGGGCGCGTTCTCGCTAGCCACATCCGCGAATCCGTGCCCAGCAGCGCCTACGACACTGGCGATTGGCGCTCGGTGCGAGATTGACGTTGCATTCACGCCGACGCAATTTATTGCTTACACGGGAACGGTTACGATTTCTGACAACGCACCGACGGCGGGAAGCACGCAGACAGTCAGTCTCTCGGGCATGGGCGCCGCGGGTTTGACAGTCACGGTGAGCGGCGCTGGAACGGTGACCAGCGCGCCGGCTGGGATCAGCTGCCCGACAACCTGCACGGCTACGTTCGCAGGCAACAGCGCAGTCGTATTGACAGCGACAGCGGGCACGGGCTCGAGTTTCACCAGTTTCAGCGCGAACTGCACGCCGGCTAGTCCGCAGACGAATCCCCCGACCTGCACGGTGACAATGAGCGCTGCCGAGACCGTAACGGCGACGTTCAACACTACAGCCACGGGATCGATATCGATTGCGCCGACCGCGTTGACGTTCGGCAGTCAGGCGGTCGGTACGACGAGCGCGACACAGACCGTGACGGTGTCGAACACCGGTGGGACTACGGTGACATTCACGAGCATTGTGACGAGCGGCGATTTTGCAGGCGCGACGCTGGCGCAATGCCCGAGCATTGCGGTGGAAGCTACGCCGTGCACGTTTCAGATTTCGTTCAAACCGACGGCGACAGGAACCCGTACCGGAGCGATCACCTTTACGGATAACGCCACGGGCAGTCCGCAGACCGTGACATTGACGGGGACGGGAACGCCGGCGAGCGGGGGGACGATCACGATTGCGCCGACTTCATTGACATTTGGCAGCCAGGCGGTGGGCACGACGAGCGCGGGGCAAACGGTGACGGTGTCGAACACGGGCGGTACGGCAGTGACGTTCACGAGCATCGTGACGTCGGGAGATTTCGCTGGGGCGACGCTGGCGCAATGCCCGAGTCTCGCGGTGGAGGCGGAGCCGTGCGTATTGTCGATTACGTTCAAGCCGACGGCGACGGGAACGCGCAACGGGACGATCACCTTTACGGACAATGCGACGGGAAGTCCGCAAACGGTGACGTTGACTGGGACAGGCACGCCGGGAACGGCGACGGTGACGGTGACACCGAGCAGCTTGACGTTTGGCTCGCAGGCACTGACGACGACGAGCGCGCCGTTGAGCGTGACGGTAACGAATACGAGCACCGGGACGGTGAATTTCACGGGCTTCACGGTTAGTGGTGAGGATGCAGGGGATTTTGGAGTGCCGCTACCGAACACGAGTTCGGGATGCAGTGCGACGGGAACGCTGGCGGCGGGAGGGAGTTGCACGATCAGTGTGGTATTCACGCCGCAGGCGAACGGTACGCGAACGGCGACGTTGAATATTGCAGACAATGCGACGGGAAGTCCGCAGACGGTGGCGTTGAGCGGGACGGGAGTGACATCGCAAGTGATTATCGCGGTGGCGCCGGGAGGAAGTACGACGGCGACGACGGTATCGGGAGGGACGGCGTATTACGGATTGGTGATCAGCGGAGCGCCGGGAGTGACGGGGACGGTGCAGCTGGGATGCGTGCCTTCGTCGGTGTTGATAACG
The DNA here is from genome assembly GCA_963754275.1 of uncultured Acidobacteriota bacterium. Taxonomy (GTDB): domain Bacteria; phylum Acidobacteriota; class Terriglobia; order Acidiferrales; family UBA7541; genus Palsa-295. Next base: position 48,583 of record CAVWFO010000006.1, on the reverse strand, counting down.
TGCAAGGTGATACCGAGTACGGTGACGTTGACGGGTGGGGCAACGGAAGTGGCGTTTGCGATACAGACGTACTGCCAGGGGAGTACGACGGCGACGGGAATGGTAGCGCCAATCGCCGGAGGAAGTGGAGGAGGGATTGGATGGTTGCTGGTTTCGATGGTTTTTGGTGGCGCGGTATGGATGTTCAAGCGAAACCGGAGAGTGGCGATGACGTTTGCGACATTGCTGCTAGTGGGGTTAGGGTTGGCGGCCTGCAGCAACAGTTTGCCGCAGGGTCCGAACGGGGCGACGCCGGCGGGGACATATACGCTGTCGTTGACGACGACATTGAATGGACAGACGCAGACATTGAATAACTTTTTGACATTGGTGGTGAAGTAGAGGCGGGATTTTTTGAATCGCAGAGGCGCAGAGACAACCTGAGGCAAAGGCGTGCCCGGTCCCGCGTTGCGGGACCGGCCGCTACAGGTTCAAAGACAAAGTCGACGGCGCCCATCCGGCAAGGGCGGGATGGCCGCTAAAAAGTCAAAGTCAATGTCAAAGTCAATGTCAACTACGCCCGCCTGAAGGCGGCCGCTACAAATTCAATAAACAAATTCAGAAGTAACTTCAAGAACGCTCGCACAAAAAGCAGGCGGCCGCTACCATGTCAGGGTCAAAGTGGAGGTCGAAATCAACGGCTGGTGCGACGTGCGGCTAGATATGAAAGCGGTGCCCTGATTTCTGCGCAAAAGAAAAGTATAGCTTGACGCGGCGAGCGGGGCGGTTAGAGAATCCGCGCTTAGCCCAGCTTCCCTCGTAGAGCAAGATTGCCCCCTAGAGCAGTCCTGCGTGAAAAACCATAATGAATAGTGATGAGTGATTAGGGATTGGTGATTAGTGAGTCGTGACTTGTGGCTTGTGACGAGAGAGTTTTTGAGTTGATTCAGCGCTGTTTTCTCTCACTGGCACGGTGCCGACGGCGAAGACTGGATTGATGAAAAAAGCAGTTGCGGACGATTCGTCGCGGGTGGCTCAAAGGCGGTCGAGATGCGGCTCGGCGGCGTCGGAGTTCGGGCGCTAGGGTGTCTGTGGCTTCCCAGTTGCACTATTAAGGTAACGTCCTGGTAGTTCCCGTATAGGCGTATCAACCATCCGACCCTAAGTTCTTTGCGAACATGATGATGTGGGTAGATGGTGGCTCCTTGCGGGCGGGGCGGCGATGGGCTATGCGCAAAGTTTTGCACTTGTGTCCGTATTGTTTGCTGCCGGAGGAAATATGTCGCTAAGGCGCATCTTGAGACGCGCGTCCGGAATTCTGATTTTAGGGATCAGTATGCAATTTGCGAGCGTTCTGCTGCAGGGCGGATTGCGTGCGCAGACGGCGCCGAAGGCTGGGGACGGAGGTGGAGCGAGTGCGCAGGAGGAGCGGAAGATCGCGGCGAACGCGATCAGAATGCCGCTGTTTTTCGAAGCGAACCAGGGTCAAACGGACGCGAGCGTGCGATTTTTGACGCGCAGCAGCGGTTACACCATGTTCCTCACGCCCACTGAAACTGTGCTGGTGGAAGGCAAGAGCGGGATCGTGAGCGGTGACAAATTCGGGAAGGGACCGACGGCGTTCCGCGCGGATGCGAAGAATTCGAAGCAGTCTGTGCTGCGGATGGAATTGCTCGGCGCGAATTCCGTGCCGGAATTTCAGGGACTACAGGAGTTGCCGGGGAAAGTGAACTACCTGATCGGGAAGGATCAGGCGAGCTGGCACACGAACGTGGCGCTGTTTTCCGAAGTGCAGGTGACGAAAGTTTATCCGGGAGTCGATTTACTATTTCACGGAGACCAGCGGCAGCTGGAATACGATTTCGTGGTGGCGCCGGGAGCAGATGCGGGGAGAATTGGATTCCGAATCAACGGCGCGAAGAAAATTGAAATTGACGCGAACGGCGATTTGATTTTGCACACGGCAGATTCTGAATTCGAAATGCGGAAGCCGGTGATTTATCAGGGCGACGGAGCGAAGCGCAGCGAAGTGCAGGGCAGATTCGTACTGAGCGCAAAGAATCAAGTGCGTTTTGAGCTGGGGCCTTACGATCACAGCGAGAGATTGGTGATTGATCCAGCGATTGACTACGCCACATTTTTGGGTGGCGCGGGAGTTGAGATCTCCACAGCGCTTGCAGTGGATTCCAGCACGCCGGGCGCTCCGAAGATTTACACAACGGGCGTCACAACGGACATCACGAGCTTTCCCGCAGGCGGCACGCGCATCAACAACCCCACCGGAGATCAAGACCTATATATAGCCAAGGTTGATCCGACGAAAACCGGATCGGCGTCGCTGGTGTATCTGACTTTCATCGGAGGCAGCACGCCGTTTGAAAGCTCCGGCGCGACGACTTGCGAAACTGATGCGGCGTGGCTGTCGCTGGATCAGAGTCAAGGCGCGTCCCTGGTAGAGCCGGTGATAGGAGGCGAGACGAACTGCGCGGATTACCCGAACAGTCCGTTTATCACCCCAGAAGTGACCGGAACCGGAACGGCCGCGACGGCGACGCTGGTAACGCGCCTCGCGTCGACGGGGACGTCCATCGACAAGTCGGTGTTGCTGGGCGGCAACGGGGAGATGAACACGGGTTATGTGTTCGTGGACGCGACGGGCGATGTGCTGGTGACCGGACCTTCGGCGGCGACCAACCTGCCTACGATGACGGGCGCGTACTACACGGCGTTCAACAACGGCACGACGGGTGCATTCGACGATTGCTATACGGCGAAACTACGGCGGTCGGACCTGACACCGACGTATTTCAGTTATTTGAACATGGGTGCGGGGAGTACTGCTCAAGGACAGGAGGCGGAGTGCGGCGGCGTAATCGATTCCAGTAATCCAAATATTTTGTATTTTGGCGGGAATACGGAGTCCACGGTCGCTTTCGCGGGAGCGCCGGCCGGCGTGATGGGATTCCAGTCCACGCTGCAAGGAACGGAAAATGCGTTCGTGATGAAGCTGGATATCAGCAAGAGCGGGACCGCGGCTCTGCAATATGCGACGTACATCGGAGGGGGCGGCGCGACAGTAGTGAGTACCGGCGCGCATCAGATAGGCAGTGGATTGGTCGTGCTGGCGGGCCGCACGACTTCGAACAGCACGACGAATAAGCCGGACATTCCGCTGGGGAATTCGCTGCCGGGGGGGACCGCGAACGCGGCGGCCGCCAGCACGGGAGGCGAGACGGGCTTTGTGACGGTGATGGACACGACGAAGAGCGGCGCGGCGAGTCTGATATCGGGAAGCTACTTCGGCGGCAGCAGCGGGCTGGATGAAATACGCAGCCTGGCGTATGACACGTTGATTCCGAACGGATTCTACATCATCGTTGGCGGACAAACCGGATCCACGGATTTTCCTACATTGCATCCGTTTCAGGCGGCGCTTTCCGGGAAGCAAGATGGATTTGTTGCCGCGTTTTTCATCACACCGTCTACGGCAGTCACGGAATTTGCCAGCTACGTCGGCGCGGGAACGAGCGATGAGGTTACCGGCGTGGATATTGATTCGAACCATGCGATCTACGGGACCGCAACCACGGCCGCGGCGAACTTTTTCGGGAACACGAGTCCAGCGACGACGGTGAATGGATTTCAGACGACCTGCACGAGCTGCGCCACAGCCGGGGCGGTGTCGCCAGACGCTGCGATATTCGCGCTGACGAGCGCGGCCTCGGCGACATTTTCGGCACAGATACTCGCGAACACGACTACGCTGGCAAAGGGAAGCACAGAACAGCTGACGGTGCTGGGAACTTACAGTGATGGAACTTTTCAGGATTTGACCAGCAAGGTGGCGTGGATTTCCTCAAACCCAAGCGCTGCGACGGTCAGCAGCAGCGGGCTGGTGAGCGCGGTGGGCGCCGGAATGACGACGACAATTAGCGCAACACTTGCGGGCACGACGATTCCGAACATAACGATCACTGTTCCTGCTGTGACCGGCTTGCCGTTCAATGTAGTTCTGGAAGGTACGGCCTACGGGACGGTGACCGACAATTTGGGGCAGATTAATTGCACGAACATCGCGGGGCAGGGAACGACGGGAACGTGCAACACGACGTATCCGACCGGAACGCAAGTGATTCTGATGCAGGCCGCGAATCCTGGGTCAGTTTTTGCGACGTGGGGTACAGCGATCGGCGACGCGTCGTGCCCGGGCGCCACGGCAACCTGCACGTTCACGATGGACGAGCAGGAAGAAATTACGGCGACGTTCAACAATGGCGCGGGAAATTTCACTCTGAGCGTATTTCCGGCAGGCACGGCGACCGGCGGCGGCACCGTGACGGGTGCGGGCTCGATCAGCTGCACGTTGAACGGGGCAAATACGCCGATGGGAACGTGTTCGGCGACGGTGGCGAGTGGATCAATCGAGACGCTGAGCGCACTGCCGAACCAGACTTCAAATTTCACAAGTTGGAGCGGGCCATGCACTGTGCCGACGGGGCAGCCGGCAAAATGCGTGGTGACGATGAGCCAAAATCAGCAGGTGATGCCGCTGTTCACGGCGCAGACGAGCAGTTTTACGGTGGCGCTGACGGGGAATGGGACGGTGACGAGCACTTCGACGCCGACGGTTACACCGGAAATTAATTGCGCGAATCCGGCGCCGCCCAGCGCGTGCTCGGCGAACTTTGCGTCTGGGACGTCGGTAAGTTTGACGGCGACGCCGGCGACGGGCTATTCGTTCAGCAGCTGGACGGCGGGACCTTGCAACGGCACCACCTCGCCCACCTGCGCGTTCGTCGTGAGTAACACCACGGCGACGAGCGCAACGGCGCTGTTTACCATTAACAGTTATTTGCTGACGGTGAATAGGGCCGGGACGCAGGGCGGGACAGTGACGAGCAACGCAGTGAGCTCGTCGAACGGCACGATTAGTTGCGGGCCAGCGGCGGGTGTAGTCGGTTGCTCGATAGACGCCGTGTACGCCAAGCAGGTGATTTTGACGGAGACACCGCCGGCGGGTGCAGCGTTTGGCGGTTGGAGCGCGACGCCAACTGCGTGCACACCGTCGGGCGCAACTTGCACGTTCACGATGCCCGCGGGAGCCGAAACGGTTACCGCGACGTTTGCGACTGCGGCGCCACCGACGACGGCGCCGACGCTGGGCATCACTATGACGCATACCGGCAATTTCACGTTGGGACAATCCGGAGCGACATACACCGTGACCGTGTCCAACGCGGCCGGTGCAGCGGCGACCAGCGGACAGGTGTTGGTGTGGGATTTCTTTCCGGCCGGCTTATCGCTGGATTCAATGGCCGGAACAGGCTGGACTTGCACAGATAACAGCTGCACGCGCGGCGACGCTCTGGCGGGTGGGGCGAGCTATCCGCCGATAACGGTGACGGTGGAGGTTGCCGCCAATGCGACGTCACCGCAGCTGAACGTGGTGACTGTGAACGGCGGAGGATCGCTGCCGGCGACCGCAACGGATTCGACGATAATTACCGGAGGCACACCTTCGCAGGTAATCGTGGCGGATTTCAACGTGAGCGACGAGGGCGACGAAGACAAACAGCGCATTGACGGCAGCAGCAAACCGCTGCAAATCGGATTGACGAATACTTCGACCACGCAGACTGTGACTTTCAGCGGGGTAACTCCGACAGCACCATACACTGCGACGACGGACTGCACGACGCTGGCTCCGGGGCAGACGTGCCATGTTTTCGTTAGCTTCCCGGCGACGACGGTTTGCCAGAACATGGGAGCTGGAACGATTACGGTGGCTGACAATGATCCCGGGGGCAGCATGGTTCTGGACATACAGGGTTGGGGCGCAGATACCGTGATTAAGGTGGACGATTTGACGGATTCCACCTTGACGCCGACAGCGCTGGCACAGAGTCTGGTCGGCACGGGCGTGGCGATCAGCAACGTCACATACACGGGCGCCAAGCGAGCCGCTGGAATGTTTACCAGCAGTGCGAATGTTCTGGGCTTTACGAACGGGGTTGTGCTGAGTTCGGGATCGGCGCGAAACGTGGCGGGGCCGAACTGCGAAGACGGAATGTCCGTGGACAATGGCGAGCCGGGCGACGCGGATCTGGACACGATCGTGGGTGAGGGCAATATAACGAACGACGCGGCGGTTTTGCAGTTTGATTTTGTGCCAACCAGCTCGACGATCAGCTTCCAATATGTGTTCGCGTCAGAGGAATATAACGATTACGTATTCCAATTCAACGATGTGTTCGGTTTCTTCCTGACGGATACCACCACGAACACGACGTCGAACATCGCGCTGGTGCCGGGTACGAATCCGCCGCAGCCGGTGTCCATCAACACGGTAAACGACGGCAATCCGGTGGGCGAGGGCGCAGTGAACCCGCAGTTTTACATCAACAACCAATTTATTTATCCGACGGCAGCGCCGCTGGATACGGAACTGAATGGATCGACGACCGTGTTTACGGCGCAGGCGACAGTGGTCCCCGGCCGGACATATCACATAAAGCTTGGGGTCGCCGACGCAAACGACTTCGCGTTGGATTCGAACGTGTTCGTGCAGGCGGGAAGTTTGTCGAGCGCGAATGTGACGGCAAACCCGAATACGCTTAGTTTTGGGAACCAGGCGCAGGGGACCACGAGCGCGTCGCAGCCGGTGACGATTACGAATGTGGGCACGACCAACGTGACAATCACGGGAATTGCGGCGAGCACGAACTTCGGCGAGACGAACGCTTGCCCGGCGACGCTTGCAACTGGCACGGGCACGGGATCGAGCTGCACGGTGAACGTGACATTCACGCCGATGGCGACAGGGACACTGACCGGGACGGTGACGGTGACTTACACGAGCACGGGTAGCGCGACTCCGCAAACGACGACGATCACGCTGACGGGAACGGGAACGGCGGCGAGCGGGGGGACGATCACGATTGCGCCGACTTCATTGACATTTGGCAGCCAGGCGGTGGGAACGACGAGCGCGGGGCAGAACGTGACGGTGTCGAACACGGGCGGTACGGCAGTGACGTTCACGAGCATCGTGACGTCGGGAGATTTCGCTGGGGCGACGCTGGCGCAATGCCCGAGTCTCGCGGTGGAGGCGGAGCCGTGCGTATTGTCGATTACGTTCAAGCCGACGGCGACGGGAACGCGCAACGGGACGATCACCTTTACGGACAATGCGACGGGAAGTCCGCAAACGGTGACGTTGACTGGGACAGGCACGCCGGGAACGGCGACGGTGACGGTGACACCGAGCAGTTTGACGTTTGGCTCGCAGGCACTGACGACGACGAGCGCGCCGTTGAGCGTGACGGTAACGAATACGAGCACCGGGACGGTGAATTTCACGGGCTTCACGGTTAGTGGTGAGGATGCAGGGGATTTTGGAGTGCCGTTGCCGAACACGAGTTCGGGATGCAGTGCGACGGGAACGCTGGCGGCGGGAGGGAGTTGCACGATCAGTGTGGTATTCACGCCGCAGGCGAACGGTACGCGAACGGCGACGTTGAATATTGCAGACAATGCGACGGGAAGTCCGCAGACGGTGGCGTTGAGCGGGACGGGAGTGACATCGCAAGTGATTATCGCGGTGGCGCCGGGAGGAAGTACGACGGCGACGACGGTGTCGGGAGGGACGGCGTATTACGGATTGGTGATCAGCGGAGCGCCGGGAGTGACGGGGACGGTGCAGCTGGGATGCGTGCCTTCGTCGGTGTTGATAACGTGCAAGGTGATACCGAGTACGGTGACGTTGACGGGTGGGGCAACGGAAGTAGCGTTTGCGATACAGACGTTCTGCCAGGGGAGTACGACGGCGACGGGAATGGTAGCGCCAATCGCCGGAGGAAGTGGAGGAGGGATTGGATGGTTGCTGGTTTCGATGGTTTTTGGTGGGGCGGTATGGATGTTCAAGCGAAACCGGAGAGTGGCAATGACGTTTGCGACATTGCTGCTGGTGGGGTTAGGGTTGGCGGCCTGCAGCAATAGTTTGCCGCAGGGTCCGAACGGGGCGACGCCGGCGGGGACCTATACGTTGTCGTTGACGACGACTTTGAATGGACAGACGCAGACATTGAATAACTTTTTGACATTGGTGGTGAAGTAGAGAGGGCGTCGTACCCGGAAGGGCTAAGACGCAGAGAAAACCAGAGGCAAAGGCGGAACAGCCAATGCAACGCCACAATAAATGTGCGGGGCGCTTGTGGTTCGGTGATTAGCGGCGGTCGGCGCTAGCGTGCAGGGGTTATGTCGAAGAGGTGGGCCTGGAAGGGGTCGCGGCGAATGAAAAGGCCGACTTCGTGAAGTTCCTGGCCGCTGCGATCGTAGCGGACATTGTTTAGTTCGTCGTTTAAAATGTAATTTTGGAGCGGCGAGACGCGATCGCCTAAGTGGACGCGTCCTTGCGAAGCGTAGGCCGCCAGGTTTACCGCGATTATTTTCCACGCTTTCGGTGAACGCCATTCATAGACGAGCAAGCTGTCGGTGGGAGCATCGCCTTCCGGAGCGACATCGAGTAGATTCCAGTTCCCTTCGTGAAATACATCCTGCTTCGTAATGCGTAAAATTTTCTGGAAGAAATTCGTGCTGACGCGATCGGGTGGCTCGTCGGCGGCGATGCGCAGCGTGATGGGGAGATGAATGCGGCGGCCTTCGAGCTCGCCCTGATGATAGAAGCGCATTCCGGGAAGGGTGGCGAGCAGAGTGCCGTCGGCGGCGAGACGGTCGTTCGGGAAGACTACGGCGCGGCGCTGCTCGTCGTGATTTTCCATGAAGCGAGCGAAATCGCTTTGGCGTTCCGGGAAGCTCACAAGGCGTTCGCGGATTTGCGAGATGTTGTGGTCGCGGACGGCGTCGTAGAGAATTTTGTCGTAAGAGTAGGAAAATCCTAAGTCGAGCAAGCGTTGTTCGGTGCCCCAATAGGCCTCGGCGAGGAGAATGAGGTTGGGAAAGGCGGCGTGGGCTTCGGTCCAGAATTCTTTCTCGGGCTGAGGCGTGTTGCCGAGGAGGTGACGCCAGTTGGTGTCGAAGATGTCGTTGAGCTGGAGCATGGCCATGTCGCAGCGGATGCCGTCGCAGTGAGCGGCGATGGTGCGGAGGTCGGCTAGTTGCGCGGCGCGGAGAGCGGGGCTGAAATGGTTGAGTTGGGCTACGTCTTGCCACGGCGGGAAGTAGGGATCCTTGGCTCGCGCGATATATTGCGGGCCCTGGTGTGTGGATTGCGTGTAGTAGAGCGATGGATTTTTCTGGAATTCTTCTAACGGGGCTTGAACGTAGAAGTCGGGATGTTCGCGCATCCAGGGGTGATCGAGCGCAGTGTGGTTACCGACAAAATCGAGAAATAATGCAATGCCGCGAGCGCGTAATTTTTCGCGTGCAGCATCGAGAGCGGCCCAATTGCCAATGCGTTGGTCGGGGACGTACGCGGTGATGGCGTAGGGCGAGCTGATTACGTCGGCGGGTTTCCAACCGGGCAAGGCAAGATTGAACTGCGCGGCGGTCGCGGGATTTTGGAGCGCGAGTTGGCGGGAGATGGAGCTTCGTTGCCAGACACCCATTAGCCAGACGATGTGGAAGCCTTGTGTGGCGAGGGCGTCCCATTCAGAGTCGGGGACTTCGGCGATGGTGATATCTTTTTTGAGGCGCGCGGAGAGTTGTTCGAGCCAGGTCCAGGTGTTGATTTCGTAGAGAAGGGGATGGGAGCGCAGCGGGAGGTTTTGCGGGGAGCTCGGCTGTGAAGGCATCGGATTGAGATTAATTCCGGCGCGCAAGTGTGTCAATGGAATGGCACGTGAGAGTTGACAGTTAAAAGTTGAAAGTCAAAAGCCAAGAAATGGCTGTCGGGAACGGTTGTTGCCGCCACATGATCTTGTCGTTGGCTGACGAAGGCGGTGGAATGTGACGAGCGGTTGGTGACTAGAAAAGGCCACGCCAAGCTGCGGCGATGGTCGGCTGAGCGGTTTATGGACAAATGCGCGAATTGGTGACACATTATTTCGGGCGGAGCGGCGGGGTGGCTTGCTCGCGTCTAATAGTGAGGAGGGATTCAATTATGGTAAAGCGTGCGATGCTGGCGGGATTTGCGATGGTTTTTGTGGCGGGGCTTTCGACGGCGGGTCAGGACGGCGGGGCAAAGAGTGGTTCGTGGTCGGGCGTGATTACGAATGATATGTGCGGGGCGAAGGATGCGAGCGCGGCGAAGGCGGAGTGCACGTCGAAGTGCGTGAAATCGCATGGAGCGAAATACGCTTTGTATGATGAGGCGGACAAAAAAGTTTACATTCTGGAGCCGCAGGATAAGGCGGATGGCCACGCGGGGCATGAAGTGACGGTGAAGGGGACGTTGGATGGGGACACGATTCATGTGACTTCGTTGGCGATGAATACGGCGAAGGGATCGTAGGGCGAGCTCCGCAGTTTTTCGGTTCGCGTTATATCGTCTCCGCAGGGTGTACGTCAAAGAGGGCAGGGCCAATGGCCTTGCCCTTTTTTTTATGGTTGGGCGTTCTGATATACTTCGCGGCCTCAAGTGATTCGCTTGTCCAGAAAGGGTGTGGGGATGAAATTCGATAAAGCATTTGTGTTCGTGGTGATGTTGGCGGCGATGGCTTGCGGCGCGGCGCGGGCGCAGAATCCGGCGACGGTGGGGAATGCCGGCGCAGCCGCTGCGGGCGGGCGCACTTTGGTGGTGGATGATTATTTTCGGATTAAGGAAGTGGGGGATCCGCAGATCAGTCCGGATGGAAAGTGGGTGGCGTATACGGTGGAGACCGCGAGTCTGAAGGATGACAAGAACCGGCGGCGGATCTGGATGGTACCTACGGCTGGCGGGACGCCGATTGCGCTGACGGACGAAAATGAATCGTCGTCACATCCGCGCTGGAGTCCGGACGGAAAATATTTGGCGTTTTTATCGGCGCGCGAAGGAGGCGGCGACGATGATGAAGAGAAGGGTAAGAAACAGGTGTGGATTCTGAACCGCGAAGGGGGCGAGGCGCAGCAGCTGACAGAGACGATCCAGGACGTGGATAGTTTCGCGTGGGCGCCGGGAAGCGACCGGCTGGTGCTGGTGTTGCAGGATGCTTCGCCAGAAGAAATCGAGGCGGCGGCGAACAAGGAAAAGGGCAGCAAAGCGAAACCGAAGCCGCGGCCGTGGGTGATTGACCGGGTGCACTTCAAAGAGGATGAGATCGGGTATCTGGACCGGCGGCGGACGCACTTGTATGTGTTCACAATTGTGGATCACAAGCAGCGGCAGATTACCGCGGGCGATTACGATGACGATGATCCGGCATGGTCACCGGACGGAAGCAAGATAGCGTTTGCGAGCAACCGGTCGGCGCCTGAACCGGATTTGAATTACAACAAAGACATCTGGGTGGTGGACGCGGGCAACGCCGATCAGGGAAAGTCGCTGGTGCAGGTGACGACGAACGTGGGGACGGAAGAGGCGCCGGCGTGGTCACCGGATGGGAAGTGGATCGCGTACACGACACAGCTGGAGCCGGAGCTGTTTCAATATTCGACGATACAGATTGCGGTCTCACCGGCGACGGGCGGCGCGGCGAACGTACTGACGCGGAAGCTGGACCGCAATTCGACGATCCCGCGATTTTCGGCGGACGGGAAATGGATTTATTTTATTGCAGACGACGACGGCACACAGAATTTGCTGCGCGTGCCGGCGGCGGGCGGGGAAATTACGCGCCCAATTGGCGGGCGGAAGATGGTGGAGGCGTATTCGCTCGGCGCGGATGGCACGGCGGTGGCGACGGTGGGAGAGCTGACGCATCCCGCCGAGCTCTACGCGGTGTCACCCGGCGGGGAATTGCGGAAATTGACGAGCGTGAATGACGCGCTGATGGCGGAACTGCGTTTGCCGACGGTGGAGTATGTGCATTTCAAGAGCAAGGACGGAACTACCGTCGCGGGATATTTGTACAAGCCGCCGGATTATCAGCCGGGCGTGAAATATCCAACGATTTTGAAGCCGCATGGCGGCCCGGTGTGGGCTTATTACGCGGAATTTAATTTTGATCCGCAGCTTTATGCAGCGAATGGGTATGTGGTGCTAACGCCGAATCCGAGAGGGTCTTCCGGTTACGGCGAGGATTACTGCAAAGCGATTTTTGCGGATTGGGGACACAAGGATTTTGAGGATGACATGGCGATGGTGGATTACGCCGTCGCGCAGGGGATCTCGGATCCCGAGAAATTGGGTGTGGGAGGTTGGTCGTATGGCGGGATTTCGACGAATTTTATTATTACGCAGACGACGCGATTCAAGGCGGCGATTTCCGGAGCTGGGGAATTCTTGTACATCACCAATTGGGGGCACGATTTGTATTCGCGCGATTGGGAGTACGAGCTGGGGTTGCCGTGGAAGAATCGTGCGCTGTGGGAAAAGCTTTCGCCCTTCAATCACGTGATGCAGATTACGACGCCGACTTTGGTGATGGGCGGGGACGTGGATTGGAATGTTCCGGTAATTAATGGGGAGCAGCTGTACCAGAGTTTGCGGCGGCTGGGAGTGCCGACGCTGTTGGTGGTGTATCCAGGGGAATATCACGAGTTTACGCGGCCGTCGTTTATAAAGGACCGGTACGAGAGGTATTTATTTTGGTATGGGCATTATGTGAAGGGCGTGGGTCCAGCGGTGCCGCCGGTGGTTGTACTGGGGAAGGGTGCGGAATGATTTCAGGAAGTCAAAGGCTCTACAGGTGAACGCGGATAAACACAGATAAAAGCGGTGATGATGGCAAGACGAAGGCAAAGGCGGAAAGATTTAACGCAGACGTCGGAGCGCAGAGAAGACCTGAGACAAAGGCAAGATGCCCGCTTCGTCCCGCGCCTTCCGGGACGAAGCGGCCGCTACACGAGCACATTCAAAAGCAAGAACGGCAATACCGCTTTGCGGGATTGCCGGTCCTAGGTCATTTTGACGCGCTATCAATGAGTGCGGCGATGTTGGATTTTAGTTTGGTTAGATCTTCTTCGTGCAGGTACATCATGTGGCCCGCGTCGTAGTATTCGAAGTGGATGTTGCCACGCAGATTTCCCGGCAGAAAGAGATGATCCATGGTGTATTCCGTCGCGTAGAACGGCGTGGCCATATCGTAGAAGCCGTTTTCGACCTGGACTTGCAGGTGGGGATTGGTCATGAGCGCCTGGATCAGGTCGCCGGAGACGTTTGCCGAGCCGGGGAAAAAGCCGCCGCCTTGCGGGCCGCGATGTTTCCAATCCCAATTTTGGCCGACGTCGCCGCTGAGAGCTTCGTAGGGTCTTTCTTCAGTGACTTTCAATTCTTCGCGGGAGTAGCTGTTGAACGCGGCGGTGAAAGCGCCGCGGACGGCGGTGTACGACGGATCGTCTTCGGCGAATTCGGTGAGCATGTCGTAGGTGGGCATGGTGTAGCGCGCGTCGTAGCGGCCCGTGGTGAGGCCGTGGCTGCGCATCAGCTCCACATTGAACTGCGGGAGGTTGACGCGGAGGTCAGCTTTGAGGAGGTAATCTTCGCTGAGCCCGGTGAAGTGCGAGAGCTTTTTCGCGATGTCCGATTTTTCAGCGGGTGTGATGTTGGTGCCTTTCATCAGCGCGGTGGCGTACTCGGTGGCGGCGAATTTGCGGGCTTCGGCGAGAAATGCCGGGACGTCCGACGGTGGATCGGCCAGCGCTTTTTGGTACGCGGCGGTGGCGGCGTAGCTGGGGAGGTAGAGGATGAAAGGCAGATCGTCGCCGGGATTGAACGAGATGGTGCCGAGATTAAGAACGGACGAGATCAGCACGATGCCGTTGATGTAAATGCCGTCGTGCTGCTGCAGATAATTTCCAAGCGCAGCGGAGCGGAAGGTGCCGTAACTTTCGCCGATCAGAAATTTTGGGGAGTTCCAGCGGTTGTTGCGATTGAGATAGATGTTGATAAACTGCGCGAACATTTTTACGTCTTGATCCACGCCCCAGAAATCCTTGTTCTGCGCCTTGCCGACGGCGTGGCTGAAGCCGGTGCCGACGGGATCGATGAAGACCATGTCGGTTTTGTCGAGCAGGGAATTGGCGTTGTCTTCGATTTTGTACGGCGCGGGTGGAGTGGCGGCGTGGTCGGCATTGACGACGCGGCGCGGGCCGAAGGCGCCCATATGCAGCCAGATGGATGCAGAGCCGGGGCCGCCGTTGTAGAGGAAAGCGATGGGGCGCTGGGAGAAATCCTTGGTGTCGCTACGAGTGTAGGCGGTGGAATAAATTAGCGCGGTGGGCTCGCCTTTTTCGTCTTTCAACAGGGTGGTGGAGGCGACGGCTTTGTAGGCGATGGATTGGCCGTTGATTTTGATGGTGTGATCGCTGGGCCAGGTTTCTTCTTTGGGAGGATTGGCGTCTGAGGCTTTGGCGTCTGTTGCGGCGGGGGGCTTGGCGTCTTTCGGCGGTTCTTGGGCTATGGCGTGGGTGGTGAATAAAAGCAGCGCTGCCGCACAGATGGTTAGGAAGTTCTTCATTTACGCTCCGATATGTTGATTTCGCGCCCCAATTATCGCGGAGGGATTCTACGCACGCGGGTTGAGGGAAGTCAAACGGGCGAAGGGCCTCATACCGCCGAGACGCAGACGACGCAGAGAAAAGCTACGGAAAAAACAAGAGCCCAGAGCGACTTTGCCATGAAGACTGGAGTGGAGCTAATTGCACGGTGGATTCGTGAATGTGAGCGTGACGGCGGTCGCGTCATCGCTCGGATTGGCGGGTGCGTCATCGGTGTTGGCGGCGACTTTCAGAGTGTCGGAATTGATGCGGGCTGGGATGGTGCAGGTAATTTCGCCGTGGCGTTGGCTTAGGCGTTGAGGGTCAAGATCTTCCCAGGCTGAGAACGTGTAGGCGGCGGATTGGAGCAACGTGAATTCGTAGAGAGCGTCCGAGATTTTGCGGGCGGCGGGGTTGTCGCCTTTTTCGGCTTGGGCTGTGACGGTGACTTCGCCGGGAGGACGGCCGCCTTCCCATTTGAGTTGAACTTTTACGGTGCGAGTGGGATAGCCGCTCTGGAGTTTGATGTTGGCGTTGAGAATTTGCTGGCCGTCTTTTACTTTTATGAATTTGGCTTCGGATTGTTCGGGCTCACCGGGATAGAAAGCGCGCGGGAAGGGCGAATTGGGGTCGAGGCGATTCATGCGATTGAAGACGAGAAGATATTCGCCGGGGCCGATGTGATCGAATTCGAATTTGCCGTCTTCGCCTTGAAAACCCCAGAGGCCGGGCTGGGCGGGATCGAAGCGCTCGGCGCGATAGAGTTCGACGGACGCGAGTTTCAGGGATTTGCCGTTGGGGCCGAGAACGCTACCGCGGATTTTTCCGGTGGGCAGGGCGTTGACGTTGTACTCGTAGCAGGCACCGGAGGGAATTCTGAATGGGGGCAGGCCGCCTTTCAGAGTTTTTTGTGAGAACTCGAAGCGCGCGGGAAGATCGGCGGTGTAAACATATTCGCCGGCGTGAACGTCGTAGAAAGAATAGACGCCATCAGGGCCTGTGCTCGAGGAGAAACGATCGTCTTTGGAGCGCAATTTTAATTTTATGTATGGGAGGGGATCTTCAGGATCGTCGGTGGGCGCGAGGAGCGGCGGATCGGCGCGGCGCAGGACGCCGTAAACGGAAGCGACGCGATCGTGATTGCGCATGGCGCGCAGTTGGGGAAGGAGCGCGCGGCCTTCGCTGGCGGGGCGCGTCTGGCTGCAGATGACGGCGAAGAGACGGCCTTCGGTTTCCTGTTGGGTGAAGACGATGTACTGCTCACCTTTTTTGAAATAATAGCCGCAGTCGGCGTCGTCGCCGCCGGAGAAGACGTCAATGTCCGCGGTGTTGGGGCCCGCGAATTTTTCGTCAATGTGGAAACGATAGCGGGTGACGGGTGTGGCGGATTGCGGCACGGCGCCGGGATTCGCTTCGTTGGTGTTGGCCGCGGCAGTGGCGGCCTCGGCGGAGGTAGCGTCCGGCGCGACGGCGGCGACTTCAGTGACGGTGCCGAGGAAAACGACATCATCGGATTGCAGGCCGGGACATTTTCCCGGGGGTTCTTTGGAACAGGTACAAGCGTGAAGCACTGAGGGAACGAAAAAGAGCAGGAGCGCGGCAGCTAGGAATGAGCGTCGAATCATGAACATGTATCGTACCTTGTGAGGCGCGGGGAAATCGAGGATTCGTGTGAAATTTTTTGAGGCAAGGTGTGGTGTGAAGGCGCTCGGAGGCGGTGCGCCATTTTGGTACACTTGGGGCCGTTTGCGAAAAATAAAGTTTCCGAGAATTGATTCACTGATGTGCTGATAAGCGCGGGGAGTCGCGCGCGGCGGTGTGAGCTAGATAAAGGAGTCGTTTACGAACATGGCAAACATTATGACGATTTTGATTGCGACCGTGGTGATGTTTTGCACGGCGGCGGGAGCGCAGCAGTCTGCGCCAGCGTCTTCGCAGCAAGGGAATCAGTCTATCTACAACGTGACGGTGGTGGGGAAAACCGTGACCGCGGTGAGCTATCAACATCGAAGCGGCTCGACGATGATCGGATTCCAGGGAACGCCGTTGCTGCCGCTGGCTAAGGGCAACGCTAAGGTGGACAGTAAGCAGGGATCGATCGTGGTGACCGCGAGTTTCAAAAATATGCAGCCGGCGCAGAAATACGGGAAGGAATATTTGACGTACGTGCTATGGGCGATCACGCCGGAGGGCAAACCAAGTAACCTGGGGGAGTTGCTTCTCGATGGCGACAAAAGCAAGTTGACGGCGACCACGAATTTGCAGACGTTTGGAATGATCGTGACGGCGGAACCGTATTTTGCGGTGAGTATGCCGAGCGACGTGGTGGTGATGGAGAACGTGGTACGGGCGGACACAGTGGGAACGTCGGAGCAAGTGACGGCGAATTACGAATTGATGCAACGCGGCGGGTATACGTATGACATCACGAAGGCGCGGGAACCGATCACGGAATTTTCCCCGAAGGTGCCGCTGGAGATTTACGAAGCGCGAAATGCGGTGTCCATTGCGCAGAGCGCGGGAGCCGACACGCTGGCGCCGGATGCATTTCAGAAGGCGGTGAGTTCGCTGAGGAACGCGGATAACTTGCTGGCGAAGAAAGCGAACAGGAAAGAAGTGATCGCGGCGGCGCGCGATGCGGTGCAGACCGCGGCGGATGCGCGCGCGATCGCTGTGCAACGCGCGGCGCAGCAGAAAGCGGCAGCCGAGCAGGCAGCGGCGCAGGCGGCGGTGGCCGCGGCGGACGCGAAACAGAAAGCGGAAGCAGCGGCACGGCAGCAGGCCGAAATTCAAAAGTTACAGGCGGAGCGGGATGCGGCGCAGGCGGCGGCAGCTCGTGCACAAGCGGATGCGGCGCGCGCTCAGGCTGATGCAGCGGCGCTGGCAGCGCAGCAACAAGCACAGGCCGCGCAACATCAGGCGGAATTGGCGCAACAGCAGGCGAAGGCGGCGCAGGATGCGGCGGCCAGGTCGGAAGCGGAGAAGCAGGCTTTGCGGGCGGCGCTGCTGGATCAGTTCAATCGGGTTTTGCCGACGACGGACACGCCGCGCGGTCTGCAGGTGAATATGGCGGACGTGTTGTTTGCGTTCGGGAAATATGAACTGCAGCCACCGGCGCGCGAGGCTTTGGCTAAATTTTCCGGGATCGTGCTGGCGCATCCGGGGCTGCATCTTTCGGTGGAGGGATACACGGACAGCGTGGGAAGCGATGCGTTCAATCAAACGCTTTCGGAGCAGCGGGCGAGTGCAGTGCGGGATTATCTGGTGCAGCAGGGGCTGGACCCGACTTCGATCACGGCGACGGGATTCGGGAAGTCGAATCCGGTGGCGAGTAATGATACGGCGGCGGGACGGCAGCAGAATCGTCGCGTGGAGATTATTATTTCGGGCGAAGTGATTGGGACGAAGATCGGAGCGCCGAGCGCGCCGCCGCAACAGTAGTTGGCGGATTCGGCGGACGACGGGTTTGAGACCGCGGCCTTCCGACGCGTCGCGGTGAAATTATCGCGCCGGATGGTCTGAATGTGACCAGAGGCGGAAGCCGCCTACGAAGGCGTTCTCATTGCTGCCGAGGCGGGCGCCGGGCGGGAGTTTTTTTAGTTTTGCCGCGTTGCCGCCGCCCAGAACTACGTAGTCGGCTTCGAGAGCTGCTTTTAATTTCTCTGTGACCTTGGAAACCTCACGGCGCCATTTTTTCTTTCCATATTTTTCCAGCCCGCGTATGCCGAGGTAATCCTCGTACGTTTTCCCATGTTTGTAGAAAAGGTGCGCGAGTTCCATTGGTTCGAGGACGCCGTCAATTACCATCGCAGAGCCCAGGCCGGTGCCGAGGCCGAGGAAAAGCATCCGGCGGCCTTTGTAACTGCCGAGCGCTTGCATGCTGGCGTCGTTAATAATTTTTATGGGGTGGCCGAAGGCTTTGCGGAAATCGAAACCCACCCAGCCGCCGCCAAGATTGTGTGGCTCGCGGAGTGGATGGTTGTTGATGACTGGGCCCGGATAGCCCATCGCTATGCAATCGTATTTCCAGGAGCGGGTGGCTTTTTTTACGGCGCGAACCATTTTGGCGGCGGTCATGGAAAGGCTAGAGGGAATTTTTACGGGGGATTTTTGACCGGTCATCAGGAGCTTGACGTGGGTGCCGCCAACGTCAATTACTAGGATGCGCTGCGGTTTGTGCTGCGGCTTTGTGCGGCTGGGCGTCATTGGTGGATGGCCTCGTCGAAGCAGGGTCGAAGGTATATCCGGGGGCTGTGGATAGTCAACGGCAGGCAATTGGGGATTTTGTGAGGAAGGTCTCAGGATAAGGCTAGCGTTTTTCCGCATAATATATACAATCCATTTCCTATGAAATACAAACTCCTGACGAAGTCCTTCGTTTTGGCGGTTTTGCTCTCTCTTACCTTAATATCCGTGGGATTTGCGGCGGGCGGCGATGGTGGTGGCGGCGTCTGGGCCGTGCGTCGGGCCGCGGGCGGTGGCAGCGACGTCGCGGACGAATTTCAATCACCGCCTAGCGAGATGCGAGCGCTGGTGGAACCGGGGAAGATGACGGAGAGACAGTTTTATGATGCGGTGTTGAAGGAGAATGCGATTCCGATTGAATTGATTCGCGCGGATTTCATGTATGAGAAATTGACGCGGGATTATGAGCCGAATTGGAAATTTTATGGAGAATTGAGCGCGAAGCAGTAGGTGCTCGAGGGGAGAGTCAAAAGATTTAACACGGAGGACACAGAGATAAGCGGAGCTCGGGGAGAAAAGACGAGTCGGATATTGCCGCAAAGACGCAGAGAGAGGCGAGCGCGCGATGGATTTATCGCCGAGGACTTCAGGAATTCTTGATTTGATTCATATTTTCTACGTTCCACAAAGGATCGACATTTATGAGCAAGCAATTTGATCGTCGGCAGGTGTTGAAGGTTGTCGGTGTGGGTTGCGCGGCGTTTGTTTTGCCGCGGACGGGCTTTGCGGGTGAGTACGGATTCGGGCCGGCGGACGAAGACTTGGAGATTCGGATTTCTTCGGTCAGCGCGCATACGTTGCGGCTGTCTATTTCTTCTGCAAATAGCGGCGGCGCAGTCTCCGGCGACGGATCGCTGGTGCAAGAGGCTTGGGACGGCCCAGTGGCGAAGTTGAACGGGGAATTTGCGGAGCACACTGTGAAAGTGGGCGACCTGACTGTGAAGGTTTCCGCGAGCCCGCTAACGTTCTCGATTGCTGGCGCGGATTACGCGGCGATCCAGCAACTCAAGGTGGATCGCGCAAGCGGAGTGGTTTCGTTCGCCACGGGAAATTCGCCGTTGCTGGGATTGGGCGAGGGCGGACCTCAATTCGATCGTCGCGGGTCGGTTGATACGATGAAGCGCGGGCAAGGCGGCTACAAACTGCAGACGAATGGCGGGCGGGTGCCGATTCCGTGGCTGATTGGGACGGCGGGTTGGGCGATGTTCTTCCATGCACCGTTCGGGACGTTTGATTTTTCGGGGGCGGAAAGCAAATTTTTGCCGGCGGGGCCGGAGGCGGCCTACCCGCTGGACATTTTTTTCGTGGCGTCGCGGGAGCCGGCGACGATTATGAGCGAATTCGCGCGGCTGACCGGGAATGCGGAGCTGCCGCCGCTGTGGAGTTTTGGTTACATGCAGTCCCACCGGACGCTGGGGAGCCCGGAGGAAATTCTGGCGGAGGCGAAGACGTTTCGCGAAAAGAAGCTGCCGTGCGACGCGATGATCTATCTGGGGACCGGATTTTGCCCGAACGGGTGGAACACGGAAAACGGCGCGTTCGAATGGAACGCGCGGGCGTTTCCGGATCCGCCGAAAATGCTGGCGGAATTGCACAAGGACAATTTTCGGACGGTGATACACACGGTGATTTTGACGGACAAGCTGACGGGGAGAGCGCAGGACGCTTGCGATGTGGCGAAATATGACGAGACGGAGGCGGGCTGTTATTGGGACGCGCATCGCAAAGATTTCGCGATGGGCGTGGATGGATGGTGGCCGGACGAAGGAGATCCGTTGGACATTGCATCGAGCCTAGTGCGTAACAGAATGTACTGGGAAGGGCCGCAGATTGACCGGCCGAATGAGCGGCCGTTTGCTTTGCACCGCAACGGGTATGCGGGGATGCAACGTTATGCCTCGTTCTTGTGGTCGGGAGATGTCTATTCGACCTGGGAGACGTTGAAAACGCATTTGCCGATCGCGGTGAACACGGGATTGACCGGCATCCCCTATTGGGGGACGGACATCGGCGGATTTGTGCCGACAAAGGAATTCACCGCGGAATTGTTCGTGCGCTGGTTTCAATTTGGCGCGTTCTGCACGTTGTTTCGTTCGCACGGACGCGCTTGGAAATTGCGGCTGCCTTGGGGTTGGAACACGGGCGATACGGGGCCGGCGGAAATACGAAGTTATGGAGGCGCGGCGCTTCCGGATGAGAGCGAGCTACACAATCCACAGGTAGAAATAATTTGCAGGAAATATCTGGAGCTGCGTTATCGAATGCTGCCGTACATCTATAGCGCGGTGCGGGAGTGCACGCTGACGGGGCTGCCAGTGATGCGGTCTTTGTGGCTGCATTATGCGGATGATGCAGCCGCGGTGGCGCGAGGGGATGAATATTTGTGGGGCCGGGACATTTTGGTGGCGCCCGTGGTGGAGCAGGGCGCGACATCGCGGGCGGTTTATTTGCCTCGGGGAGATTGGTGGGATTTCTGGAGTGGGGAACGCGTGAAGGGCAAGAGGGAAATCACGCGGGCTGTGGATTTGGAGACGACTCCTGTGTATGTGCGGGCGGGGGCGATTGTACCGATGGGGCCGGTGAAACAATTTACCGATGAGAAGGTGGAGGGGCCGCTTTCGATTTCCGTTTATGCCGGAGCGGACGGTTCGTTCTTGCTGTACGAGGACGATGGGAATTCTTTTAACTACCGGAAGGGCGAGTGGATGGGGATTCAAATGCGGTGGAATGATGCGCGGAGGGTCTTGAAATTGGAGTTGGCTGAGGGATCGCGAATGTTGGCGCCCGAGCGTCGTGAGATTGAAGTGAAGGTGGGTTCGACCGTGAAGAAGGTGGCGTTCGAGGGGAAGGCGGTGGAAGTGGCGATGTAAGTTGGTTTTCGATTCGGCGAGTCATGAGTGGTTCGGTTGACGCGGGGGTGACGCATGGATCGGCGAGAATTTTTTGCGGGATTTGGGAGTGACGTCGGCGGTGCTGGGATATGTGGCGACTGCGGAGCGAGTGGCAGCTGCTCAACGGGGAAAGGCAGCTACGTTTGATCCGACGATGGAGTTGGGTCAGAACTCGGAAGCGGCACCGGACGCTGCGGACCACAGTTTCCAGAAATTACGATCGACGCGGCGAAAAAAAGATTTGAGCGATTGATTGGCGGATGGATGCCAGCAGTGCGCAAGGTGATGCCGATTTCCGACGGCGTGTATGTGGAAGCGATGGTGTTTGGGGACGTGGAGGCGCATGACCGGTTTATCTTGCAGACGTGGCACCGGACGACGCGCGTGGAAAACGGGAAAGTGGCGAAGGTAGTGTACGGGTACAGCTATCCCGCATATCCACCGGTGTGGGAAGATCCCAGCCCGGAGGAATTTTATCGAGCGCTGCTGGTGTTTGCGGCTTACTGGGAAAAACAGCTGCAGGATTTTGCGCCGGCTGCTTTGCCAAAACAAATCGCCTGGTGTGCCTAGATGGTTGGTTTCGGGCGCAGCGCTGCTTTTCTGGTAACATCTGTATTTACAGATGGTTACGGCTTTTTGGCTGCGGTAAAGTACTTGCATATAATTCGCAATCAGTTATATTCCGTAGAGGGCCGTCATGTTAGCCGACCTGCCGACGCTGCGAATCGCCAAGATCGAGGAGAGTGGTACCAAGGACTGGCGCCCGTAGTAGCGGATTGAGTAAACGCTTCCTTTAAATCGGGTTTTGCTTGCAGCGTGGCACCTCGTCGCAGCGAAGGATGGAGGACAACGTGAAGTTTCCTAAGGGCGTTTCGCGACGGCGGTTTGTTTCGGGGATGATGACGTCGGCGGCGCTGGCGTGTCTTCCGAAAACGACGGGCGCCTATGCAGAGAATGCTCCTTTGGAGAACTTGCTACTGCAGGGCGGGCGGCCGCACGGTCCGGAAGGGCAAGTGACACTGCTGGCCGAGCCGTTCCCCATGACTCAAGTGCGTCTGCTGGATGGACCGTTCCTCGATGCCACGAAGTTGAATCTGCAATATCTACATTCGCTGCCAGTTGATCGGCTGGTACACAATTTCCGCGTGAACGCGGGACTGGCGAGCACGGCGGAGCCTTTAGGGGGCTGGGAAGCTCCGGACTGCGAACTGCGCGGACATTTTACGGGGCATTTTCTTTCGGCATGCGCGCTGGGGTATGCGAGTACCGGTGACGAAGAATTGAAAACGAAGGGTGAGGCGGTCGTTGCGGAGCTGGCGAAATGTCAAGAAGCGAAGGGCAACGGATATTTGAGCGCGTTCCCGGAGAGCTTTTTTGACCGATTGAGTGACGGGAAAGGCGTGTGGGCGCCATTCTATACGCTGCACAAGATTATGGCGGGAAATCTGGACATGTACACGTACTGCCAATCGGAACAAGCCCTAGCGGTGGCGGAGGGAATGGCGCAATGGATGGGTCATTGGACGAATGGCATCAGTGACGATCACATGCAGCGGATTTTGAAGACGGAGTACGGCGGAACGAACGAGGCACTTTATAACCTGAGCGCGATTACAGGGAAGTGGCAATATTTTCGGACCGCGACGCGATTCGAGCAGCCGGATTTCTTCGGGCCTCTGGCGGGACATCGAGACGAGCTCAAGGGTCTGCACACGAATACCAATATTCCGAAGGTGATTGGCGCGGCGCGGCGATATGAGTTGACCGGCGATCCCTACTACCACGAGGTGTCTAAATATTTTTGGGAAGAAGTGACGCAAGAACGAGCATACGTGACGGGCGGCACGAGCAATGGCGAAGGATGGGACACGGATGCGGGGAATTTGTCGAAGGCGCTGAGCTTATGGTCGGAAGAATGCTGCTGCGGCTACAACATGTTGAAACTGACGCGCCACGTGCATCAATGGAGCGCGGATCCGCGCTACATGGATTATTACGAGCGGACGCTGTTTAATTCCCGGCTGGGAACGCAGCATCCGGATAACGGGATGAAGATGTATTATTTCCCGCTAGAAACGGGGTATTGGAAATTTTTTCATTCGCAGTTCAATTCGTTCTGGTGTTGCACGGGAACGGGCGTGGAGGAGTTTTCGAAATTTACGGATACGATTTATTCGCACAACGAAAACGATGTGTTCGTGAATCTATTTATTGCCTCTGAAGTGCGCTGGTCGGAGAAGGGGCTGAGGGTGCGGCAGACGACGAGTTTTCCCGACCAGGAAGGCACCAGCATCACGGTGAGAGCGGAAAAGCCGATGCAGGCGGGGATCAATATAAGAATTCCGAGTTGGGCGGTGGATGGCGGCACGGTGGAGCTGAACGGAAATCCATTGACGGTGTTTTCTAGTCCGGGAAGCTATCTTAGAATCACGCGGAAATGGGCGGATGGCGACCGGCTGGTGGTGAGGCTGCCGATGCGGCTGCGCACGGAACCACTTCTGGGGGATCCGACGCAGGTGGCGGCGTTGTATGGGCCGATCGTGCTGGCCGGACGTTTGGGAGCAGAAGGACTGACGGAAGCGATGCAATTCGATCCAGATCATGGGCCGACGCAATTGTCTCCGCCGCACGCGGAAGCGAAGGGCAGCGCGAACATTTTTGCAAAGTCCGGGGAGGAAATTCGCGCGGCAGCTTGGGTGGAACCCGTGAAGGGGCAGCCGCTGACTTTTCAGACCGTGGGCCAGAAAAATGCGACGATGTTGATACCGCTAAACCGGATCTTCGGGGAGCGGTACGCGGTGTATTGGAAAACGAGCACGCGAAGCGAAGATGCGGACGGCTAGTTTCGGGTCGCACCGCGAGTGACATTTTTTCGAATACGCTTTGCACTGAGATTGTTTTGGGCCAATCGTTGACGGATCAGCCGTGGGAGCGGATCATACGTCGCACGCGTCACCGGAGATGAGAATTGAGCATCCACGAAGTTGCGAAGTTGGCCAAGGTTTCGATCGCGACAGTCTCGCGCACCATTAATGGCGTGCCGACCGTAACGCCGCAGCTTTCTCGCCGCGTGTGGAAAGTGATCGAAGAGCTGGGATATTACCCGAACACACAGGCACGCGCGCTGGTTTCCGGACGCAGCCGGATTTTCGGTTTGATCGTTTCAGAAATCACCAACCCGTTCTTTCCGGAAATTGTGCAGGGATTCGAGGACATCGCGGTTCAGAATAATTACGAGATTCTAACGACTTCCACGGTGCACGACCCGGCGCGGATGGCACTTTCGGTGCGGCGGATGATCGAGCGGCGAGTGGAGGGCGTTGCCGTGGTCACGTTCGGTATGGAAGAAGCGCTGTTCGACGATTTGAAATCGCGCAATGTGCCGCTGGTGTTCATTGATGTGGGGCCGCCGCTGCCGCGGATCAGCACGATCAAGATTGACTATTTGAACGGGCTGCGACAGGCGGTGCAACATCTGGCGGCTCTGCGGCACGAAAAAATTGCTTTTATTTCCGGACCGCTGACGCTCAAGACGGCCCAGGCGCGACAGCATGCGTTCATGCAAGCAATGGGCGAAATTGGACTGCGCGTGGATCCGCAGCACCTGGTGGAAGGAAATCACACGATGGAGGGCGGCATCGCGGCGATGCAGAAACTTTTGGCGCACATCGAAATTCCGACCGCGGTGATTTGCTCGAATGACATGACGGCGCTAGGCGTGATGCGCGAAAGTTATGCCCAGGGGATTCATGTGCCGAAGGAGCTTTCCGTCGTGGGGTTTGACGACATCCGGCTGGCGCAATTCGTGATACCGCCTTTGACCACGGTAAAAATGTCGCAAGCAGAAATTGCCCGCCTGGCATTCAACGCGCTTCTGGCGGAGGTGCGGCGTAAGTCTCCTTCTCCGACGGGGAGCGAATACATGCTGCGCACCAGCCTGGTCCTTCGTGATTCGACCGCCCTGGCTCCGAAAACAGCGCGCCGACGAAGACCCAAAGCCGCCAACTCCGCCGGTGAGTGAAGCAATTGAAAACATTGATTTGAAGTGCCGCCGACGATCAAGCGTAGACTCGCGAGTTCGGCGGAAATACGCGCGTGCCAGGCTGTTTGTCGCCTTATTTTCGCGAGGAAACGTCTGCTGCGGCGCGGGCACTGTGGTCTTTTGTAAGTCAGTGGCGACGCAGGCACGGTCGGAGTGCGTTATTTGAGCTGGGACACGTACTAGCACGAAAATTAACAATTAGAGGCGCAGATTCTTATGGCGATCGTCGCAGGCGTGGATTTCGGGACATTGACTGTTCGCGTTTCGATCGTGGACAGCGAGAAGGGCACGCTGGAATCCGCAGTGGCCGAATATCCCTTGCATCGCAAACGCGAGGACCCGGAATTTGCGACGCAATCCCACGAAGATCACATGCGAGCGCTGGCAGCCGCGACGCGCGACGCTTTGAAAAAAGCGGGAGTGCGCGGCGAAGACGTGCAGGCAATCGCGCTGGATACCACGGGATCTTCGGTGGTGCCGGTGGATGCGAAAATGGTCCCGCTGGATGATTATTATTTGTGGTGTGACCATCGCGCGAAGGCGGAAGCCGCGGAAATTACGGAACTGGCCAACCGCGAGGGACTGGAAGCGATTCGCTGGTGTGGTGGC
Organism: uncultured Acidobacteriota bacterium; assembly: GCA_963754275.1. Lineage (GTDB taxonomy): Bacteria > Acidobacteriota > Terriglobia > Acidiferrales > UBA7541 > Palsa-295. The sequence goes on along the minus strand of CAVWFO010000006.1, from coordinate 22,300 downwards.
GTGTATTCTTCGGAGTGGGGTTTCGCGAAACTGCTGCATTGGCTGCGCCACAATCCGGACAAGCGCGCGAAATTTGCCAGCGCGTTCGAGCATTGCGACATGGTGGCGGCCACGCTCTGCGGCTTGACCGATCCGAGCAAGGCGAAACGCAGCATCTGCGCGATGGGACACAAATGGTTGTGGCATGCGGATTTGGGCGGACTGCCGTCGGAAGATTTTTTGGTGAAATTGGATCCACTGCTGGCGGGAGTGCGCGCGAAACTCGCGGGGCAGTACGAGACTTCGGACAAAATTGCCGGGACATTGTCTCCCTATTGGGCTGAGAAGCTCGGATTGCGCGCGGAGATTCCAATTCCAGTGGGAGCTTTCGACGCGCATTGGGACGCGATCGGGGCCGGCACGCAAGAAAAAGATGTAGCGAATGTGGTGGGGACGTCCACTTGCATTATCGGAATCTCGAGCCAGACTCAGTTGGTGCCGGGAGTTTGCGGTGTCGTGCAGGGCAGCGTGCATCCCGGTTACACGGGGATCGAAGCTGGGCTTTCCGCCACCGGAGATATTTTCGAAGCGATCGCGCGGCGGGCGAATACGACCATTTCGCAATTGAGCGCGGGGCTGGAAAAATATCATGCGGGCCAAACTGGATTACTGCGCATGACTTGGGACAATGGCGACCGGACCGTGCTAGTGAATCCGAATCTGCGCGGGATGACGCTGGGGTGGAACCTGCAGAATACCGCGCAGGATGAACTTTTTGCGGCGATCGAGGGAACGGCGTTTCACACGCGTGTGATTCTGGACCGCATGGCGGAATATGGCACGAAGATCGAACGCGTGATCAATGCGGGCGGGATTCCGCAGAGCAATCCAGTTTTGAATCAAGTGTACGCGAACGTGCTGGGGCGGCCGGTGCTGGTGCCGAGCAAAAAAGTGACGAGCCTGGGGTCCGCGATTTTTGCGTTTTTGGCGGCCGGGACGTTTAAGACGATCGAAGAGGCACAGAGGAAGATTTGTCCGTCGCACACCGTGTTTCATCCGCAAAAGGATGCGCAAGGAATTTACGATGAGTTGTACGGGTTGTACCGGAGATTGTATTTCGAATTTGGCGGAGTGGCGGGCGGCGGGAGTTTTGCCGATGTGTTGCCCGCGCTGATCCGGATATCCGCCGGTCAAATGTCACGCGCGCACACGGCGGAAAAAGCGAATTAGTTTGATTTCGGCGACATCCTGCCTTTTTTTCTGTTTCTGAAATCCAAACCATTGATTTGCGGAAAAGCCGTTGCATCCGTATGCTTATTGGATTCTCGTGGCAGCAAAAAAATGATGGGTTGGACTCGCACGCCCGGAGTTGCGGATGACGCGGATTTTCTGTGCTGCATTACTTTTTGATATGGATGGGGTGCTGGTGGATTCGACGCCGGCGGTGGCGCGCGTTTGGACGCGTTGGGCTGCGCGGCACGGATTCGATGCGGCGGAAGTGGTGCACCGGGCGCACGGGCGGCCGAGCATCACCACGGTGCGTGAGTACCTGCCGAACGGCGATCATCTCGTCGAAAATAAGCAAATCGAGCAGGACGAGGTCACGGACCTGGACGGAGTGGTGCCGCTGCCAGGGACACGGGAACTGTTGAGCGCGCTGCCGCTCGGGCGCTGGACGATCGTGACATCATGTTCGCGGCGTCTGGCGGAAGTGCGATTGAACGCGAGCGGATTGCCGCGACCGGAAGTTTTTGTTACGTCCAGCGATATTGAGAATGGCAAACCGGCCCCGGATGCCTATCTGAAGGGAGCGGAGGTGCTGGGGTTTGCGGCAGGAGATTGCGTGGTGGTCGAAGATGCGCCAGCGGGCGTGCGCTCGGGAAAGGCTGCTGGTGCGCGCGTGATTGCGTTGCGAACTACAATGACGGAGAAAGAATTGTGGGATGCTGGGGCGGATTGGGTGGTGCGGGATTGCTCCGCGATCGCGCTTCCGGACCGTGGGATCCGCGAGGGGGAACTCTCGCTGATCCTGCAGGAGGTCGGCGCGCACCGTTCGTAGCCGCAGCGCGAGTCCTCTTTGGTTTCGGCTTCCAGTTTGTGAGCTAAGAATGCAGCATCAGCACGGTTAGCGAGTGTGCGGCGAATGTTTGACGGAACGCCGGCGCGGCTCCGGAAAATGAGCTGCGTTTCACGCCCACGTTTTTCGGTTCGGCGAAGGTGTTTGTCGAATCGAGGCTCGGGCCGTTTACCTCGTAGAGATCACCCGCAGACTGCGATTTGAATCCTTCGATAGCGATGTCCGCAGTTATATCCGCTGTCGGGTGACGATTCACGACAGCGAGGGTGAGTCTTTGGCCGTTGTCGTCCGTGGTGGCGGACACGTCGAGATAGGGCGTGTCAGGCAGGTCCGGGAAAGTGTCGGAGCGGACGAAAGCGTCGAGGGCGACGTCGCCAGAGTGTTGGGCGTAAAGTTGCAGCGGAAAATAAATCGATTGCAGGACAATTCCCGTCGGGTTGGCCATGATGGGTGCAATCACGTTTACAAGTTGCGCGAGATCGGCCATCTGCACCGTGCGGCAGTTGCGATGAAAGATGTTGAGCGCGGAGGCGACCCAGAGGGCGTCGCGCAGATTGTAGATTTCCTCGAGCTTGTGATCATCGCCGCGCTTGAACCAGGAGCGGAACCAGATGTTCCATTCGTCGGCCGCGATTTTGACCCGTTCCTTCTTTTCGTTTTTGCTGGCGACGGAAGTGATTACGGCGTCGAGTACCTTTATTTCGTGCTCGAGTTTCCTGGCGTCGTGAATTTCCTTGGCTGTATCGGTGCTGCCGCCGTAGTGATGGAGAGAAATGTAATCCACCACGTCCACCAGGCGTTCTAGAACCTCGCGGTCCCAGTCGGCGTTATTGCCTCCGCAAGCGACGAGCTTGATGGTGGGGTCAACCCACTGCATCATTTTGGCGAATTCTAGCGCGAGGTCGGCGTAGGCTGTGGCGGTTTTGTGGCCGGCTTGCCAAGAGCCGTAAATTTCGTTCCCTAAGCCCCAATATTTGACGTTGTAGGGTTCGGGATGGCCATTTTTCCTGCGGAGGTTGGCCCAGGCGGTGTTCATCGTGCCGTTGCAATATTCCACCCAGTCCGCGGCGTCCTGCATGGTGCCCGTGCCCATATTCACGGTGATGTACGGCTCAGAGCCGAGCTTGCGGCAATATTGGATGAATTCGTCGGTGCCGAAGCGGTTGGATTCTTCGGCTTGCCACGCGGTGTCCCAGCGGCGCGGGCGGGAACCTTTCGGGCCAACGCCGTCTTTCCAATTGTAGCCGGAAGAAAAATTTCCACCGGGCCAGCGCAACAGAGGAATGTTCAGGCCACGCGCGGCCTCCAGAACGTCCTTGCGAAAGCCGTCGCTATCGGAGAGCGCCGAGCCTTCTTCGTAAATTCCGCCGTAGATGCAGCGGCCGAGATGTTCGATGAAGTTGCCGTAGATGTTGCGGTCGATCTTGCCGATTTGGCGATCGAAATCGATTTTGATGCGGGCGCTGGCCGCTGGCATCGAAGCTCGGGGCGCGGGCGCGACTGGCGTTCTAGTCGCCGTCGCGTTTGGGGATTTACTGACGAGCGGAGAAGAAAAAATTAGCGGGAACGCGGCGGCACCGAACGCCGCGGCTAAGCCGTCCTTCAGGAAATTACGCCGTGCGGGAAGTTTAATGGTCATTGCAATGTCTCCATATTCGCCGCGCACCGTTTTTAAGTATTCGGAGGACGAATGGCATTCATCGCCGAATGGTTAAGGTGTTGGGCGGGACGAGTATCTATGGGGAAACGTTTACTCGTCAACAGGGGATTGGAAAACTCGTGAATAGTTATGAGGGAGGCGTTGCTCGATTGCGACGAACGAGGCGGCAGCGCGGCCAGAGTCAAACTCGACAATGCCCGCCTAGACGGCAGGCGGCCGCTACAAAGTCAAAACCGGCGCCGGCGGCGCATTTGCAAAAAAATCACGCGTGTTGTTCGCGATGGCGCTGGATGAATTCTTTTAGATATGCGCCGGCGGTGGTGATGTGCTTCCAGAGAGCGTCGGACGCGATGTCGGGATTTTTGGTGCGGCAGGCGTCCAGGAGTTCGTGGTGAGCCTTTCCGGCCACGTGCAATTCACGGGTGAACACCAGATGCAGGCGCGTGTAGCGATCGCAATTATTGTTCAGCGTCTTGAGGAAAGAGAGCATCACGGGGCGATTCGCGGGCGCGTATAAGGCGGAATGGAACGCCCAATTCCACTGACCCCAAGACTTCACATCGGCGTCGTTTTCGAGCGATTCCTCGAAGTTCTGTAGAATTTCCTCGGCGGCCTGAAAATCTTTCTCTGTGAAATTGGCGATGGCCTGACGGAGCATGTAGCACTCAAGGACAGCGCGCGTTTCAAATAGCTGCATAATTTCGTCGGGAGAGAGGGCGGAAACGACCGCGCCGCGATTGGCGACGATAGTTATCAAGCCCTCGGCGGCCAAATGGCTGAGGGCTTCGCGCACAGGGATGCGGCTGATCTGAAATTCGGCGGCAATGGCGTCCTGGCGGAGCTGCTCGCCTTCGCGCAGTTCGCCGTGCAAAATTTTGTCGCGGAGGCGCTCCACGACGGCGGCGGCCAAGGATTGGCGCGGAATGGCACCGGATTTTCGGGGTGAGGAGTGCTCGTGAGTAGCCGCCGCGATGAACTTAGATTGAGGTTTTGCCATGGTTAGTCACGTAACCTTGAAAAACTAAACCTGTGCGGGTGCGGCCTGAATGCGAGGCGCTAGATTTAGATGATCCTCGCTTGCCTGTGGTGCCGGGTCAGGCTTTTGCTCGCGCTGCCCACCTCGTCGGGAACTTGCACCGTCCGGGATCATGTATCAGGACGGCTAGCGTGTCAATTCTCCGTCCACCATGCGCCAGATGCCAAGAGAATTTTCAGTTTTCAATTCGTCGGGCAGCGCGACATCTGGAAAATCCTGATAGCAGACGGGGCGGGCAAAGCGGAAGATCGCCAGAGTGCCGACGGAAGTGGTGCGCGAATCGGTGCTGGCAGGATAGGGGCCGCCGTGAACGATAGCATCGCAGAGTTCCAGGCCCGTGGGATAGCCGTTGTAAATGATTCGTCCGACTTTATTTTCGAGGATGGCGATGAGTTCGGAAAATTCTACGATGTCCTGCTCAGTGCCGTGGATGGTGGCGGTGAGATGGCCATGCAGGCCCCGAGCCACTTCGAGGATTTGTTCTTTCTTTGAATAGTTGATCAGGAGAGTTTCTGGGCCGAAAACTTCGCTCGCGAGATCGGGATTGGCGAGGAACGAGGCGATATCTGTCTGGAAAAGTGTAGCGCCTGCTTGAAAGGCGGTCGCTGAATCGGAAGATTTTTCTTCGGCAAGCAGGCTGACGTCGCCGCGATTTTTACGACTGCGAATCTCGCGGGTGTAGGCGGAGCTGATGCCCGCGGTCAGAAGGGTGAATTTCGCGGATTCCGCAACTTTGGTTTTGATGACATTTACCAGCACCTCTGCGGGCTTTCCCTCCGATAAAAATATGAGCCCGGGCTTGGTGCAGAACTGTCCAGCACCGAGAGTGAAGGAGCCGTAGAGTTCCGCTGCGATTTTTTCACCGCGAGCGGCGAGCGCGCCGGGAAGGATGAAAGTGGGATTGGTGCTGCCCATTTCACCATAAAACGGAATCGGCGAAGAGCGTTTCGCGGCCAAATCGAAGAGCGCGCGGCCCGCGGGAATGGAGCCCGTGAAGCCCACAGCTTTCACAAGCGGATGTTGCACCAGGGCGGCGCCGACGGAAGTGCCGGAATCGAAGAGCAGAGAAAAAACTCCCTCGGGCAGATCGCAGGCACGCACGCTGTCGCGAATGATGCGGCCAACGAGTTCGCTGGTGCCGGGATGTGCGGGATGCGCTTTGACGATGACAGGATTTCCTGCGGCGAATGCGGAAGCAGTATCGCCACCAGCCACTGAGAATGCGAGTGGGAAATTGCTGGCGCCGAACACAACTACGGGGCCGAGTGGGCGAAGCATCGAGCGAACGTCCGGCTTAGGAACCGGTTTGCGTTGTGGATCGGAGCGATCGATGCGCGCGGTGACCCACGAACCTTCGCGCACGACTTTTGCGAACATGCGGATTTGTGCGCAGGTGCGGCCGGTTTCTGATTGCAGGCGAGCTGGCGGAAGTGCGGATTCCTGATTGGCGCGGGTAACCAGTGATTCTGTTTGTGCCTCGATGCGGGAGGCGATCGTTTCGAGAAATTCGGCTTTTTTTGCGCCGGCCAATCGGCCGAATTCGACGCTGGCTTCTGCGGCGAGTCTTACGGCGAGGTCCACTTCTTCGGCCGTTGCGGAGTAATACGCTGGCTCGATTTTTTGGCCAGTGACTGGGGCGAAGGCTTGAAACGTGCCGTTCCCAGCCTCACCAGGCTTACCCGCATGGCCGTCACGAAATCCGATGATTGATCTTCCCAGAAATTCCATTGTGCAGATCCTTTACCTGGCGGCATGCGCGAGACTTGAACTCGCGTTTGTTGGACGATTTTGAATCGCGTGACGAATTACTTTTTTGGTGGCTTCTAATTCTTCGCCGACGAGCTCCAGTTTTGGGGCACGGACTCGGGCGTTGCCGATACCAAGCTCCTGCTGAACCAATTTTATCAGCTGGATGAATTTGGGCACTGTGTCGAGGCGCAGCAACGGCAAGAACCAACGATACAGCTCGAACGCCTGTGCGGATTTTCCTTCCATGCCGTAATTGAACAGGTCCACGGATTCGCGCGGCAGAGCGTTGGCGAGACCGGCGATCCAACCGGTAGCGCCGACTCCGATGCCTTCGAGTATTGCGTCGTCCACGCCGATAAACAATACCAGGCGATCGCCGATAAGAGCGCGAATCGCGCTGACTCTTCGCACGTCAGTGCTCGATTCCTTCACGGAATGCAAGTTCCGGTGCTCATTTGCGAGTTCCTGAATTTGCTCCGGCAGAAAATCGGTGCCGTACGAGACAGGATTATTGTACAGCATGCAGGAAAGCGGAGTGGCTCTCAGAACGGCAGCGACGTGGGCTTTCATTTCGCGCCAGTCGCCCTTGTAAACATAGGGCGGAAGAACCATGAGGCCTTCACAGCCGGCGGATTCCGCGGCTTTGGCTTGCGCGATGGCTTCGGCGGTCGAGAGCGCGGAAATCGCAGCGACCACGGGAGCGCGACCTTTCAGGGCGCCCACGCAATTGCGCAGGATCGAGACCTTTTCGTCGAATGACAGTGTGGCTCCTTCGCCCAGCGAGCCGAGTGCGACTACCCCGGTGCAGCCATTTTCAACCAGCCAGCGACAGTGATTGGCCATGAAGGCGTGGTCAACTTTTCCGTTTTGATCGAAACACGTGGTGATTGCGGGCATTACGCCAGTCCACTTCATTAGAATCCTCCATTTAAATTCGTGGCGCAGAACGCGATGGAATCGCCGCCAGGCTCGAACAACGCACGGGAAAAAGCGGCGGGCGGACGGAATCCGCCTGCCAACCGAAAAGAAATTCAGCAGCGGGCGCGCAAACGCGTCCCTGGCAGGGGCCCATGCCGCAGCGCGTTTGCAATTTCGCGGAGCGCCACCCGGCGTGTTCGCACAAGCGCTCGTGCGAGACGTCTTCGCAACGGCAGACCAGCGTGTCTGGCCGCGCGAGATTTTTCAGCTCGGGGCGCAATGGGAATGCGTCTTGCAGGATGCGAACAACTTTTTGGCAACGGGAGCGCTTCGCAAATAGATGCTTGGCGCGATCTTCCCAATTTGTCGCGGCGTAACCGGCGATCTCGCCTTCGACGAGCGCCAGCTCGAGGCCGCCAATTCCGGTGGGTTCGCCGGCGCAGAATATTCCGGGGACGGAGGTTTGCTGAAACTCGTCCACTTGTACAAAGTTTTCGTGGAGACTGCATCCGCACATGCGTGGGAGCTCGAGGTTGGGAATTAGATGAAAGCCGCACGCGAGATAGTCACATTCGATTTCGCTGGTTTGTCCTTGGCGCCAAACGCGCACGGTTTCGACGCGGCGATTTCCGAAGGCGGCGACCGGCCAACAATCGGTCCAGTGCGGGATGCCGCGAAGCTCGTAGCCGAAGCGCATAGCCTCTGCCGCTTTTCCGGGGATGAGCATCATTTTCAGCCCGAAGCGCGCCATCCGCGAGCGAGGAGTCTGCTCGCAAATGCCGATCACCCTCGCGCCACATTTGCGTGCGTAGGTGGCGACTGCGAGAAGTAGCGGACCCGTTCCGGCGATGACGACGCGTTTTCCTGCGATATTCGAGCCCCGATTTTGCCAGGGCTTGCAGGCCGCCGGCGCCCATGACGTTTGGAAGAGTCCAGCCCGGGAACGGAAGGAAAAGTTCCCGAGCGCCGGTGGCGAGAATTAATTTTCCGTAGCTGATTTGAATTGCGGAGTCGTCGGATTCCGCGGCGAGTTCGCCTGTCGCAGCGTGAAAAACGCGTGCGCCGCGAACAATTTGAACCGCGGATTTATTCAGGCGATCAAACCAGATTTGTGACGCCGAGGGCCGGGCGGAGCTGTACGCGGCGCGCCAAATTTGCCCACCGGCGGCGGGATTGTCGTCAATCAAACCGACGGTGCGGCCGGAATCGGCGGCCGCCAGCGCTGCGGCAATTCCCGCGGGACCTGCGCCGACAACGGCGACGTCGAATCTTAGATGTTTGACGCTATCCATTGGCTTCTATTTCCATATTTGCTTCGCAAAGAACCTGGCAACTGCGGCGCTGCGATTCTCCGTTGATTGTGACGCGACATTCGAAGCAGGTGCCCATGCCGCAGAGAGGCGAGCGCGGCTGACCGGTCACCGACGCGCGGCAAGTTGCGCCGGAAGCGAGCACGGCGACAGCGACAGTGGCACCGGCGCGCACGGTGACGAGTTTTCCATTGACGCGGACGGAGACGGATTCAGACATGCGCCTCCGCAGCCATTTGCCGCGACGGCAGATAAGGCTGAATGGGAATTGCGGGGCGCTGGCCGAGAATTTGCGCGCAGACAAGTTTCGCTGTCGCAAGCGAGGTGGTGATGCCCAAGCCTTCGTGGCCGGCCGCAACTAAAACGGATGGGTCCTGCGGCGACGGGCCGATCAATGGGAGTTTATCGGGAGTGGCGGGGCGGAAGCCAGTCCACCCGCGAATCGCCGAGACAAAGTTCAGGTCCGGCATGTACTCGAACGCGCGTTGCAACATGCGCGAGAGAATGGATTCGTCCACGGCCGAATTTTCCGCGCCGTATTGACGTGACGAGCCGATTAGAATTTGGCCGGTTTTACGAGGCTGCACGTTGAAGGCGACGGAATCGGCGGTGAGGGAGTGCGCGCTTTTCAAATAGCCGAGCTCAACGACCTGATGATGGAGGAAATTCGGATAGCGATCGGTGATGACCAGGTGGCCTTTGCGCGGTTTGATATTGATGCCGGGGCTGAGCTTCGGGGCGGATTGGCCGGCGGCATTGACGATGAAGCCTGCGGCGAAGACCGTGCCGTCGGCGAGACGCGCGATATTTTTTCCGATTGAAGCGACGGGCTGGCATTGAATCACGCGGGCGCCCAGCGCGCGCGCTTTCTTCAATAAAAAATCCGCGGCACAGGGAGGATAAACCACCGAATCTCCCGGCACGCGAAGACCCCCCGCGAGCGGCGTACGAAGGTGAGGTTCGGCATCGCGAACCTGCCGCGAATCGAGGATTTCCGCGTTTACGCCACGTTCGCGGTAATAATCAAATTTTCGCCTGACTTCGCGCATTTCTTCTTCATCGGCGGCGATCCATAGCGTGCCGCACGGGTCGAATTCAACAGACGCGGGAAATTGATCGTGCATATCGTCCCAGAGAATTTGCGAATAGCGTGTGATGGCAAATTGCGCATCGGAATCGTCCATCACCACGATATGGCCCATGGCTGCGCCAGTGGAACCGGCGCTGGGAAATCCTTCGTCGATCACCAGAACGCGCAGGCCCTCCGTGGAGAGTTCCAGCGCGCAGGCGGCGCCGACGATACCGGCGCCTACGATTATGACTTCGGCGCCCTTGTTCACGGGTAGATGCCATTACGAAAGGGATCGCGAGGATCGAGAATCACATCCGCCTCCGATGTGATGAACGCGGAGCCTTTGATGATGGGCAGCACTTGGCCGTCCTCAATGCGAACTTGTCCTTCAAAAACGCTGCCGACAATGCTTTCCTGGCGCCAGACATCGCCGGGTTTCAATTTTCCATCAGCGTAGAGGCATGCGAGCTTGGCACTGGTGCCCGTGCCACAGGGCGAACGGTCGTACGCTTTTCCGGGGCAGAGCACAAAATTCTGGCTTTGAATACCGGGTTTGCGCGAGGGACTGAACAGTTCGACGTGATCGATTTCCTTGCCGTCCGAGCCGGTGATGCCGTTGGTCGCCAACGCCTGGCGAATGGCCCAGGTAAATTCCGTCAACTTTTCAATGTTTGAGGAATTCAACTCCACAGGATTATTGTTCACCAGGAAAAACCAATTGCCACCCCACGCGACATCGCCGGTGACGGCGCCGTAATTCGGCACCTGGACCGTTACATCGGTAGCGGTGCGTTTGCTGGCGACGTTAACCACGGTGACTTCGCCGGTCTCATGCAGAGTCGCCGTAACGGTGCCCACTGGCGTTTCGACGCGGTGATCGCCGTAGGTGATCTTTCCCAAGTACGCAAGCGTGGTTACCAAGCCAATGGTGCCGTGCACACACATACCGAGATATCCGACATTGTTAAAGAAAACTACTCCGGCAGCGCTGGTGGGATCGTTAGGCTTGCAGAGGATTCCACCAACGACGACTTCGGAACTGCGCGGTTCGTTGGCGAGTGCGCTGCGGAGGTAATCGTGATCGAGGCGAAAGCGTGCCATTTGGTCGGCAACGGAACCGCCCCCGAGGTCTGGGGCGCCGCTTACAACGATTCTGGTAGGTTCGCCACCAGTGTGAGAGTCAACGATATGAATACGTTCGACGGCGTCGAACATGTTCGCGGGGCTATTTTCAACACGTGGTTTGGTAAGGCTCATGAGCTAGCTATCCGATCCTCACCCGGGACACACGTCTGGAAGGTGCATTATTGGGTTTGACAGCAGACATTTGCGAGCGAAAATGCGGGGAGGAAGGGAGCAGGTACCAGGGAACGTTGATGAGGAGAAGCCGAGACTGCCGGAAAGAGGGAATCCCAAAAACAGAATGAGGTAGCGTAAGTGCTTTGCATCCGGTCATGAGGTAATTAAGCATCGATGCGGGACAGTGGATATAATATACATTGTGGCGCACTTAGGCAATCGAGAATGTTGAATTGCCTCGAAAGTCGGTGCGCTCAGCCGGCGATGGAATCAACGTTCAATCGGCGGTGCCCCACATATCGCCTACCGCGTAGCCGGTGGGAAATGGATCGTCGGAATCGAGGACGTATTGCGCGATGCCAGTGATCCAAGCGCTGCCGCTGATGGTGGGAACTACGGCGTGGTAGAGGCCAACGCGCTCTTGGGCGATCAGACGGCCGGTGAAAGTCGTGCCGAGGATTCCTTCGCGCACAAAATCCTGATGTAGCGGCAGCTTGCCTTTGGCGTGAAGCGTGGCCATTTTCGCGCAAGTTCCGGTACCGCAGGGAGAACGATCGAGTGCGCCGGTCCATGAATCGGGCCGGTTCCAGTCTAGTTTGCCCGTGGAGACGATTACGGTGTTCTTGCAGTCGGAGCGGGAATGGTCAGCGGGCGCGGAAAGTTGGGCAATGGTGATGCCCGCGATGGCGGAATTTTCCGGATGAACCGCGCGGAGTTGTTCATTTGCGGCGGCTTTGATCATTTCACCGACGCGAACGATGTCGCGCGCTTCGTCGGGCGTGAGATGGAAGCCCAGAGGAGCTGCGTCGGCGATGACATAGAACATTCCACCGTAGGCGACATCCACTTTTACCGTACCCAGACTGGGAACTTCGACGTTGGCATCGAGATGGACGGCGAAGGCGGGGACATTTTGAAACGTGACGCGTTTCACTTTTTTATTTTTGATTTCGGCTTCGACTTCGACCAGGCCGGCAGGAGTATCGAGCTTGAGCTTCATGATGCGTTCGCGGATGGGAATCATTCCGGTTTCGAGCGGCACGGTGACGACGCAGATGGTGTTGGTGCCCGACATCGGCGGGTATTCGGTTTGCTCCATGATGACGAATCCGGCGACAGCTTCGGGATTTGTGGACGGCAGGATGAGATTGCAGTTGGATGCGGGGTAGCCGCGCGGTTCGCGCAGCATTAATTTGCGAAGATCATCAGCGCGTGTTTCAAGATACTTCATTTTTTCGAACATGGTAGCCCCCGGGAACGTCGAGCACACCGCCAACGATCACGCGGCCGGGTTCGCCGCAGGCATGCGCGTCCACAGCGGAAATCATTCGAGCGAATTGCACCAGATTATCCTCCGCCCCAACGAGTGTGATTGCGACTCCGATGAATTTGGCAAAAGTAGTTCGCGGATGAATCGCGCGACGTCGGAGCGAACTATGCTTGCTCCTCATCCGGCATTTTACGGTCCGAGACGGAGCGGGAGATCAGAAAATAAACCGGGACTCCCAGGATGACGATTATTAGGCCGGGCCAGGTGGTGGCGGGGCGGTAGGTGAAAAGGATGATCAGGATTGTCGCCGCGCCGATGATATAGAGCGCCGGGAGCCATGGATATCCGAAGGCGCGATAGGGACGATCGGCATTTGGCTTCTTAATGCGCAGGCGAAAAATGCCGGCAATGGTGAGAATGTAGAAAATCAGCGCTGCGGAAATAATGTAATCAAGCAAATCGCTATAAAGATTCCCGTAGGCCTGCGTCGCAGAGTTGTAGGTGCGCGGAAGAACCAGAAACGCGGCCCAGAGGCCCTGAATGAGCAAGGCCCAGGCGGGAACGCGCGCGGCATTCAGGGTACCAGCGGATTGAAAAAATAATCCGTCGCGCGCCATGGCGTAGTAGGTCCGCGCTCCGGCGAGGGTGAGAGCGTTCACGGTGCCCACTGTGGAGACCATGATGGCGGCGGCCATGAGCGCAGCGCCTAGCGTGGGGAAAATTGTTTGCAGCATGGCGGTGGCGACGCGATCGGACGGAGCGTGCTGGATGGCTTCCAGCGGAAGAGTGACGAGATAGGCGACGTTCGCGAGGAGATAGAGCGTGATTACGACGCTCGTGCCGATGGCGAGTGAGAGCGGAAGGTTGCGACGCGGGTTTTTTACTTCTCCGGCGGTGAAAGTGATGTCGTGCCAGGAATCGGCGGAGAAGAGCGAGCCGGTTTGCGCGACGCAAATCGCAACGAGCAGCCCGAACGCGGTGGTGGCGCTGAGCCCGGCGGCGAGAGGGGAGACGCCGCGCGCGGTCCAGGCATTGCCGAAATTGTCGTGAACGGCCGCAGCGTTCCAACCGAGAGTCAGGCCGAGAAGAATCAGAACGATGAGCGCGATGGTCTTGCCGACGGTGAAAACATTTTGGACTACTTTGCCGTATTGCAGGCCGCGGCTGTTGGTCCAGGTAAGCACGGCGATGACGCCGATGGCGACGAGTTGCGCGGACGAGAGCGAGAACGCGTAGCCTCTCGAAACGTGAATCGGTGAAATCAAGTAGTGAGATTCCGACACCGATGGAAACAGTACGCCGGAAAAACGCGCGAACGCGATAGCGACGGCGGCGATAGTGCCGGTCTGGATTACGGTGCAGAGCGTCCAGCCGTAGAGAAAACCCCAGAGCGGGGAGAATGCTTCGCGCAAGTAAATGTACATTCCACCGGCGCGCGGCATCATGGCAGCGAGCTCGCCGTAAGAAAGCGCTCCGGCGATGGTGAGCACGCCGGCGAAAAGCCACGCAACGAGGAGCCATCCGGCACTGCCGATTTGGCGCGACATATCAGCGGAGACGATGAAGATTCCGGAGCCGATCATTACGCCGACGACTACCATCACGGAGTCGAAAAGACCGAGGCCGCGAGCGAAGGTCGGTGCTTGCGACGTGGCGGCTGGGGAAGGGATGGGCGACTTGATGGTCATTAATATCCTTGGAAATCGGGTGATGCGTGTTAAGCGATTCGCATAGTCGCGAGCTTCGCGCTGCTGCAAGCAGCGTCAAGTAAGTTCATGCAGATAAGAAGCTTGCACGGAGACGATGTGGCTGCGCGTGAAAAGGCTTGACGCGTGGATAATATATACAAGATTATACCTCCGTGTCGAACTCATCTTCCAACAATTCCGGCGCCCCTAAAAACGATGCGCGCGGCGGCGGTACGCAGTCCGCACACATTTCTCGGCGGGAGTTCGGGCTCGATGCGGCGGCCGTCGCGGCTGTGGCGCTTTCACTTTCGCCGCCCAGCTTGCTGAACGCGCGGCGCGACCCCGACAACATATCACCGACGAATCCGGCGGGTGAGCAGGAAACGGCGGTGCTGAAGCTGACGCCGGAGCAGGGACGCGACGTCGAAGCGAAGCTTGCGAATATTATTCGCAAGTACGGTGAGCGATTGTCGGAGGAGCAGCGGAAACATTTGCGCAAGATTCTGGCTTATAACGAAACGATGCTGGCTCCTATTCGGGCGTTTACTCTGGAGAATGGAGATCCGCCCGTCACTGTGTTGAAACTTTCCAGCGGGAAAAATAGCGAGTGAGGAACTAGGCGCTTGTGGTTCCAGGCGAGAGCGTGCGGCAAATCATGAACTGGGGCAATCCGCGCCGCGCTAGAGGGCGAATTAATCCGTGTTGAGCGAAGATATTCTTTATCTTTCGGTACGCGAACTCGGAGATCGAATCCGCGGCGGAAAACTTTCGCCTGTGGAGCTGGCAGAAGGTTTCTTGGCGCGCAGCGAAGCGCTGGGACCGAAGCTGAACGCCTTTGCGAGGATCACGCGGGAGCTGGCGTTGCAGCAGGCGCGCGCGGCTGAAAAAGAAATCGCTTCCGGGCATTATCGCGGGCCTTTGCATGGCGTGCCGTATGCAGCGAAAGATCTCGTGGCGGTGGAAGGTTATCCGACTACCTGGGGCGCGCGGCCGCTGGCGAAGCAATCGTTCAACTACAACGCGACGGTGATTGAAAAACTGAACCGCGCGGGTGCGGTGCTGATCGGAAAAGCGGCGATGATTGAATTGGCCGGCGGGTTGGGATACTCCGCAGGCGACGCGTCGTTGACCGGACCTTGCAAAAATCCTTGGAACACGAAGTATTGGACGTGCGGATCGTCGAGCGGCTCGGGCGCGATTGTGGCCGCGGCGATGGCGCCTTGGGCGATCGGATCGGACACGCGCGGGTCGATTATATGTCCTTCGTCGTGGTGCGGAATTTCCGGGATGCGGCCGAGTTTTGGACGCGTGAGCCGGCATGGGGCGATGGCGATCGCGTGGACGATGGATAAGCTGGGGCCGATGGCGCGCACGGCGGATGATTGCGGGTTGGTGCTATCGGTTTTGGCGGGGCATGATCCTTTGGATTTTGATTCTTTGCCTCAGGGCGTTGCGGATTTCGCATACGCTCCGCCGTCGGGAGAGGTCCCGAAGCCGATTCGCATTGGGCGATTGACGAATGTGTGGAACGAGCAAGAGCCGGGATTGGCGGCGGCCGTGGATGCGGCGTTGAAAGTGCTGGAAAAGAACGGCGCGACCGTTGCCGACGTGGAGATGCCGGATGGGCCTTACGAGGAAGCGGCGGAGTTGACGATTTTGATGGAATCGGCGTCCGCGTTTCGGGATCTGATTGATTCCGGGCGCTGCGCGGAATTGATTGATCCGGTCGGGAAGATCAATGGTTACGCGAGTCAGGAATTTTCGGTTGGGGATTATTTGCAGGTGCAGCGCGTGCGGACTTTCTTGCAGGCGCAGGTGGACAAATTGTTCGATCGGTTTGATGTGCTGGCGACGGCGGGCGAATCGTCGGCGGCGTCGCCATTGAGCGCGCCTCCGGAAGAAGACTCCGCGGGACCGATCGAACGGCGAGCGCCCGACGGAGTTTCGAGCCTGTGCGGATTGCCGGCGATCAGCGTGCCGTGCGGCTTGAGCAAGGACAAGCTGCCGTTTGGAGTGCAATTTATTGGGCGGGCGCTCAACGATCACGCGGTGATCGCGGCAGCGCGACAATTCCAGAGCCATACGGAGTGGCACAAGATGCGCCCGCCGATTGATTTAGGTTGAGCGGTATCGAGGGACCTTCGTGACGATTCATATCTCAAAAAATGGGCAGGCTGGGCGCCCCGCAGCGAGAAATTTCGCGGCGGTTGTTTGCTGCAGTTTGCTGCTGCTGATTCTGATTTCGTGCGGCGCGCTGATTCACGCGGAGGGAATTGCGCCGCAAGCCCGAGTGCAGGCTGGGGCGCTGGAGCAGTTTGCTGCGGACTTCTGGAGCTGGCGGGCGCGTTACCAGCCGTTTTCGACTGACGATATTCCACGGCTCGAACGGCCGACGGGCGAACGGGATTGGTCAGCTGGTGCGATTGCGAAGCAGAGGGCGCAACTGCAAGAATTTGAAGTACGGTGGAAAAAATTGGACCGCGCGGACTGGACTGTCAGCGAAAAAGTGGACGACCGGCTGATGGGGTCGGCGTTGGCGCGGGTGCGTTGGGAGCTGGACCTGAACCGGCGGTGGGAGCGCGATCCGACTTTTTATCTCGATCAGACGCTTACCGCTTTGCTGGAGTCATTGCTAGAACCTCCGCCGTTCGATGCGGCACGAAGCCGCGAAATCGTGACGCGCATGCAGGACATACCCAAGATTTTGGGCGATGGGGAGGCGAATCTGCACGCCGTGCGTCCGTTCGCGCAGCTGGCGATTCGCTCGCTCGGACAAATACGGCTCGAGTTGCTGGAAGTGCAGCGCGAAGTTGCGCCGATGCTGCAAAAGGATGCGTCGTACAACGGAGACCTGCAGGCAGATTTCCAGGCCGCGACGGAAAAAGCAATCGTGGCGCTGGAAGCGTATCGCGGGTGGCTGCAGGAACATTTGCGCAGCATGCCGGAAAATGCGGCGGTCGGGCGCGCGAACTATGAATTCTTTTTGAGCCATGTGGCGCTGATTCCTTATACGCCGGAGCAACTGCTGGCGATCAGCCGGCAAGAGTGGGAACGCGCGGTGACCTTCGAGCAGATTGAAAAGCAGCGGAATCAGGGGCTACCGGAGTTGAAGATCGCCGCAAACATTGATGAGCAGATCCGCACGAGCGAGCGCGACGAGCTGGCAATTCGGAATTTTCTGGAGACGAAGGGGATCTTGACGGTCTCTCCGGAAATCGGCCACTACACGATCCGGCTGATGCCGGGATACCTGAACGCGCTTTCGGATTTCGGAGAGACGGACGATTTCCTACACGCGACTGGCGTGCGCTGGTTGCCTGAGCCATCTCCAACGCTGGGATATTTCTGGCTGGCCACAGCGAAAGATCCGCGGCCGGACATGGTGCATGAGGGTGTGCCAGGACATTATTTCCAGATGGGATGGTCGAGGATGCAGGACGATCCGATCCGGCGGCACTACTATGATTCCGGGCCGAACGAAGGGCTCGGATTCTATGTGGAAGAAATGATGCTGCAGGCGGGGCTGTTCGATGATAGTCCGCGCTCGCGCGAGATTATTTACAATTTCATGCGGCTGCGCGCATTGCGCGTGGAAGTGGACGTGAAACTCGCGTTGGGAATATGGACGATCGGGCAGGCAGCGGACTATCTGGCGCATTACGTGCCGATGGATCAGAAAACTGCCGAGGAGGAAGCCGCGGGATTTGCCGTGGGACCGGGTCAGGCGATCAGCTATCAGATCGGCAAGATTCAGATCATGCGATTTCTGGCGGATGCGCGGTTGAAGCAGGGCGATGCGTTCAACCTGCGCGCGTTCGACGATTATTTGTGGAAGAACGGGAATGTGCCGATCGTTCTGCTGCGTTGGGAATATTTGGGTTTGGACGACGATCTGCAAAGCGTGGATGTGGCGGCGACAGCTATGCGTTGAGAGTCAAGACAGCGCGGGCCACGCATTGCGGAAAGTGAGTAAACGTTTACGCAGATTTGAGTATACTGAGTGGTTGGAGCGTGGCGGCTTCGGTTTTCAATGAACGACGGACGGCGACTGCGGAAACCCGGACTTCTTGCCGCGATGTCTGGTGAAAATTATTCGGGGAGACTGGCATGAGTAAGAAGAAGGATATCTCGCGCCGGCGTTTTGTGACTTCAGCGGTGTCGGCGGGCGCGGCAGCGATTTTGCTGCCGACCAAAGGGTTGTTCGCAAGTGAGGTCAGCGATGCTCGGCGCAAGAATGACGTCACCCACCAGGCCGCGCCCACGCTGCTCGACAATCCTTCGTGGAAAAATCAGGGCATCGAAAATCTCGCCAGATCGCCCTACGCGAAGCTGAAGAATATTCCGGTTCACGCCGTGACGGTCGAGAGCGGATTCTGGGAAAAACGGCGCGTGATCAATGTGGCGAAGAGCATTCCCAGTATGCACGATTTGCTGGAAGCGAACGGGCGCATGAACAATTTTCGCCGGCTGATCGGCAAGAGCACGGCGACGCAAAGCGGACCGGTTTATTCCGACTCCGACATTTATAAATGGACTGAGGCGGTGGGTTTCACGCTGCAGTCGGGGCCTTATCCCGAGCTGCGCGCTTCGGCCCAAAAATTTATTGATGATGTCGTGGCCGCACAACAGCCGAACGGGTACCTGAACACCTATTACGTGGGCG
Source organism: uncultured Acidobacteriota bacterium (assembly GCA_963754275.1). Classification (GTDB taxonomy): domain Bacteria; phylum Acidobacteriota; class Terriglobia; order Acidiferrales; family UBA7541; genus Palsa-295. The sequence goes on along the minus strand of CAVWFO010000006.1, from coordinate 3,579 downwards.
ACAAAGCGGCGCTGAGCATGACCGTGCAAACGCAGACGACCGGCCACGAACTTTACAACATGGGACATTTTTTGCAGGGCGCGATTGCATTTTATCGCGGCACCGGCGATCCCAAGATGCTCGATGCGGGAATCCGTTTCGTGGACGATTTTTTGCTGCCGAGTTACGGGCCAGCGCCGCTCAAGCCGATTGTTTCCGGCCATCCGGAAATCGAGATGGCGCTGATCGAGCTATACCGCACAACCGGCGACAAGCGGCAGTTGGATCTCGCGGGATACATATTGGCGGGCGACGACCGGCTGCAGCTCGAACCGCGGCGCACGATTTACATGTTCAGCGGCACTCCGTTCACGGCGCGCACCAAGCTGGAAGGGCACGCGGTGCGCGCGATGTACGCGTGTTGCGGCGCGACGGACTATTACATGGAGACGGGCGACGCGACGTATCTGAAGACGCTGAACAATCTGTGGAACGACATGACCAGCACGAAGATGTATGTCACCGGCGGAGTGGGCTCGCGTGCGGCGGGTGAAGCGTTCGGTGATGCTTACGAATTGCCGAATGCTCGCGCCTACGGAGAAAGCTGCGCGGCGATCGGCAACATGATGTGGAACTGGCGGATGCTGGCGGTGACCGGCGACGCGAAGTTCTCGGATGTGATCGAGCGAGCGCTGTATAACGGAATCAATTCGGGGATGTCGCTGGACGGGACACTTTATTGTTATCGAAATCCGCTGGCGTTCGATCCGGCGACGGGCGACAAGATTCGCAACACCTGGTATGACACGACGTGCTGCCCGCCGAACTTGGAACGCACTTTCGCGTCGCTGCCGGGATATTTTTATAGCACGAGCAAGGACGGAGTTTACGTGCATCTCTACGACAATTCGGTTCTCGACTGGCACCTTGAGAACGGCACGGGGTTGAAGATAACGCAGAAAACGAATTATCCGTGGGATGGCAGCGTGGAAATTGGTGTGATGCCGGCGGAGACTGCGGAATTCACACTCTACGTGCGGATTCCGGGATGGGCGGAGCGAGCGCAAGTTTCGGTGAACGGCAAACCGGTGGCGGGCGCCACGCCCGGTGAATATTTACCGATACAGCGGCGATGGGCAGCGGGCGACGTGGTGCATCTGAAGATGGAAATGGTGCCGCAAGTGATCGAAGCGAATCCCCATGTCGTCGAAGACGCGGGGCGTGTTGCGGTGCAGCGCGGTCCGCTGGTGTATTGCATGGAACAACTCGACCAGCCAAGCGGAGTGAAGTTGGATGACGTGGCACTGGATCTGGGGCGCAAAGCCACGGGCGAATTCCGCAGCGAGTTCAAGCCAGACTTGCTGGGCGGCGTGGTGGTGCTGGAGCATCCGGGCGCGAGCTTGGACTTTGGAAGCGCGCACGAAGCTTTGTATTCCGCATATTCGCCGGACACGCCGAAGAACAAGCCGGTGTCGCTGACGTTCATTCCGTATTACGCGTGGGCAAATCGCGAAGCGACTCCGATGCAGGTTTGGACGCCACTGCTGAGGGTTTAATGCTTACTGCTTTTTTTCGGACGTGGAAATTACAAAAAGACGCGCATGACATTTCTTATTGATTACTGCCCGATCCGGCGCTGCGCTGAGCGGCAGCCGATTTTGGCAGTAACTGCAAAACGCGGTGCAAAAGATTTTCGCGCTTGTCCACCACTCCCGTAATGCCTTCAGGCAAGCAGGCGTCCGAGCGAATTACCGCTGAATGCATGGTGTTCAATAATATCGGCACGTTCGGGCAGATGCTGTGCAGCTTGCGCGCGGCGTCCAGGCCATTCATGCGTGGCATCGAGAGGTCCAGAATGACGAGGTCGGGGCTGAGCTCCGGAGCACGTTCGAGGGCATCCAGCCCGTCAAAGGCTTCGCCACAAACTGTGAAGCCCGACGCTTCCAATTGAGCGCGGATTTCGGTTCGAACGAAAGGATTATCATCAACAATAAAAACTCGATATAGCATGCCGCCCCCTGGAACTACAGGGTGACAGCCAAATCGCTGGGAAGCACCCGAGCCTGTGTGCGCCAGAGTACCAAAGCAGAGTGCATCCGGCCAAGGCCTTCTTCGGGGGAATCCGCCGGACTGCGGGCGTACGGTGGCGGTCAATTTATTTCTTGCGCAGCTTCCACTCGATCTTCAACACACCCAGGGAGTCCAGCGCGTCTTTCATCGCTGCGCGTTCTTCGCTCGAAACCTCGCCGTCCAACGATTGACGCGCGCGAATTGCATCTTCCACGGCTCTTACGCGAAGCTCCAACTTCACCGGGTCGGTCTCGAGAACGGCCGCTTTGTAGAGCGCGCGCCAGTTGTTCTCGAGCATCGACACCTCCTGCGGGGCCGCATTTTATGGCGGGGTGCGGGCACTGTCAGCGCGGTAGCGTACCAACGCGAGCGAGTTCCTTTTCCCACTTTTCGGTTTGGAGTTTGATGGAGGCGTAGCATTCGCAGGAGGCGTCTTCCAGGCCGCTGCGATTGTCGATCCGGACGCTGCCACGATTGTAGGTAATCAAACCGGCCTTCTGCAGAATGCCGGCGGCGACGGTGACGCTTGCGCGGCGGGTGCCGAGCATGTGCGCGAGAAATTCTTGTGTCAAGGGCACGATATCTCCGCCCAGGCGGTCCTGGCTCATGAGCAGCCAACGCGCGAGGCGTTCGTCCACTTCATGCAGGCGATTGCAGGCGGCGACGTGGGTTGCCTGCATTGCGATGCTTTGCGCGTAACGGTTCAAACTTTTTTCCAGCGTCGGCGAGCGCGATAAAAGCTCTTTGAAGTCCGCAGCCGCGAGTTGATAGGCGCTGCCTCCGACTTGCATGATAACTTGCGTGGGGCTGCTGCTGAGTCCGACGACCAGCGGCAGGCCGATGAATCCTTCTTTGCCCGCGAGGCCGACTTCGACGCTTTTTCCGTCGGTCATGACGCTGAGGACAGAAGCAAGGCCGCTATTGATGAAATAGGCGTGCGTGAGCGGCTCGCCGGCTTCATGCAGGACGGTGTGGGTAGGCAATTCCACGAACTGGAGTTTCCGGGTGGCGGCCGTCAACTCGTCGGCGGGCAAGCCCAGAAGGATCAGGTTTTGGATTTTGTTGCTGGTTCCGTCGCTACCTGTGGGACTGGCGACAGCGAGACGGGGCAGTTTTGGAGTAGCCATGAGGCTCCTGTGCGTGCGAATCAGGTCTGATGTCGCAAGGAGCCGCGATTTTTAGGAAGACGACGGCAGGATGCTAGTGAGACACCTCAACCATACTCGTTCATCGGGCCGATAGCTATGAAATACGGCTCGCACGGCGGTGCAGGCGGGTTTGCTGCTCAGGTGTGCTAAAGGAAACAGTTTCAGCTCTTGCGGAGTGCCAGCATGGGATAGTGAAACCCAAGAACTCAACACGAGCGCGGTACAAGGCTGCTCTGGCCGCCGTGACGAGAGAAATGGGACGGCCGCGTTTTGCGGAATCGGCGCGCGCGAAGGAAGAAGCGGCCGCACATCCGCTGACCAACCGCAAGAAGAAACTGGGGTGAGCGACGGGGTTTGAACCCGCGACCCTCGGTGCCACAGA
>CAVWFO010000005.1:0-434047 GCA_963754275.1 uncultured Acidobacteriota bacterium | reverse complement strand
AGTGGACCGAACCCGAGCGCTGCTCCAGCGGATGCGAACCCGGGCACATTCTATTCCGCGATCAGCAATATCGACATTGATATCCAAGAGGGAAATCCGGGGGCTGTGGGTGTACGCGCCCATTATGCGCAGCATTGCTTCCTCGCTCACATGGACTTTCACATCGGCTCAGGACTTGCGGGAGTTCACGACGGCGGCAACGTCGCACAAGATGTCCATTTTTATGGGGGCCAATACGGCATCTGGACTCGCAAGCCTTCCCCTGGTTGGCAATTTACCGTGATCGATGCCACGTTTGAGGGCCAGCGTGAAGCGGCGATCAGAGAGCGCGAGGCCGGCCTGACGCTGATCCGTCCACAATTCAAGAATGTCCCCACCGTGATTTCCATCGATGCTCAATTCTCCCACGAACTCTGGATAAAAGACGCACGCATGGAAAACGTTACGGGTCCCGCGGTAATCATCAGCAATGAGAATAGTGCCCGCACCGAAATCAATGTGGAGAACGTCGTCTGCCGCGGCGTTCCTGTTTTTGTGTCTTATCGCGACAGGGAAGGAGCGTCGCAGGCCCGTCAGAGATATATCAGGTGAAAATCTTCTCTCACGGGCTTCATTATGAGGATATTGCCGCGGCACCCGGCATGCGCGACGTATACGACTCCACCCCTCTGAACACGTTGCCTGAACCAGTCAAGTCCGACATTTTGGACCTGCCCCCAATGGAGTCGTGGATTGATATTCGCGACCTGGGCGCCGTCGGTGACGGTACTGCCGATGATACCGACGCATTCAAAAAAGCCATCGCTGAGTACCTCGCATTTACGTCCACCGGGCAGAGCCGATCACAGGTACCATCACGCTGAACCGGACATTCTGATCGGACTTCATCCAGCGTACACCGTATTGCTCGCGGATTCTCGACCAGCTTTTCAGGGTGTTGGCAGCCCCAAGCCGCTGCTTGAAACCCCCAAAGCCGGAACGAATATCGTCACCGGCATCGGCTTGTACACAAACGGAATCAACCCGCGAGCGGTGGCCGCGAAGTGGATGGCCGGCAGCGAATCGATGATGAACGACGTTCGCTTCCTGGGCGGCCACGGCACAGTGACCCGAACGCAACCGCGGCGGAAAGCTCCAAAGTATGGAAAGAAATTTATAACAACACTCATACCGCCGATGCTGATCTGAATCGCCGCTGGGACGGACAGTATCCCAGCCTATGGATCACCGGCGGCGGGACTTTCCTCGACATCTGGACGCCGAGCACGTTCGCGCAAGCGGGCCTGTCATCTCGAACACTTCCACCGAAGGGCGAATTTATGAACTGTCAAGCGGCATCATGTTCGCAACGAGGTCGTGTTGGACCACGCATCCAACTGGCAAATTTATGCGCTGCAGACCGAAGAGGAAAGGGGCGAAGGCGGATTCGCCCTGCCGCTCGACATACGCGATTGAGCAACATCACCTTCGCGAACCTGCACATGTACCGGGTTGTAAGCAGCTCTCAGCCGTTCCCCTACGCTGTGAAAATCACAAACTCGAGTACATACGGTTTCGCAACTTCCACTGCTACAGCGACAGCAAAGTGTCCTTTGACAACGCACTGTACGATCAAACCGATAATATTGAGGTTCACCAGCGCGAATTCGCCTGGTTGACGATTTTGGCCAGCGCGCCAAAAGTCCAGCCGAAGCAGCCGTCTTCTGTTCTCGCCGAGGGCGCGAAGGTGGAGAAACTCGCTGGCGGTTTGTTCAATATCTCCGGGGGAGCTGTCGACAGCTCCGGAAACGTTTATTTCGTGGACGCCAAATGGCAAACGATCTACCGCTGGAACACCGTGACGCGCGAATTGTCAAAGGTTCGCGATAATCCGCTGGACCCGGTGCAACTTTTCTTCGATAAAGTCGGCGATCTAATCGTGGTTTCGTACGCTGGAAAAGGCACAGTGTACAGTTTCAAGCCCGGCTTCGAAGGTGATGGGATTACGCTGCTGCCAGCAGTTCCAGCGCAGCCGCGCCCAGGAATGACCCCGATCCTGCCCGCAGGCTACTGGAGAAATGAAAAGGATTTTCTTGAAAAGATTGCTGCTAAACCGCCTTACCAGTTCGTTTCTCCGGACGGCAGACTTTCTTGCCCGCAGGAGAAGACTTCGTCACCGGCCAGCTGTACTACGGAACGAAGTTGAACGTTTTGTTGCGAGCATTTGGCTTGGCGCCCGCAGTCGAGGGCCAGCCCTACCTTACCAACGAATCCGGAGAGAAAACCTACGTCGGAATCGTTGGTGACGACGGCGCGATTTCGAACGTACGGCTTTTCGTCGATCGCGGCGGAGAATGCGTGACGGTAGACGAAAAGGGCAACGTCTACATCGCGGCGGGGCAGGTGTTCGTGTACAACCCGGCAGGCGAGCTGATCGATACCATCGACATTCCAGAGCGGCCCTCGCAGTTGTTGTTCGGCGGCAGCGATGGCTACATCTGTTCATACTCGCGCGGAGTTCCTTGTACGCGGTGCAAACCCGTTATAGAGCGCGCTGAAAATGGACGGATCCTAATTGCCAGCTCCACCGGAATCTACGAATATCCACACGACGGCTGCCATATTTGCGGCTGTCGCGGCACTGTTAATTTGCCTTTCGGCTTTTTCTCCGTCTTCCCTGGGCCATCAATCTAAATTTGCTCAGCCCGGTCGACAATCAGATGAACGGTTTCTAGCCGTGAATCGTTTGGCCAGTCGACATCTGCGTTGCGCACAGATGCTTCGTTGCCTCAGTTGGTAGATATCACCGATTCGACGGGGATCAAATTCGATCACCTTTCCAGCCCCGAGCAGAAATACATAGTGGAGTCGATGAGCGGAGGCGTCGCCCTGATTGATTATGATCGCGATGGTTGGCCCGATATTTACTTCACCAACGCGCAGAGCGTGGACATGGCTCTAGCCGGCAAAAAAGCGCGCAGCGCGCTTTACCACAATAATCATGACGGGACTTTCACGGACGTCACCGATAAGGCTGGTGTCGGTTACCCCTGCTGGGCCATGGGTGCGGTCGTCGGCGATTACAATAACGATGGCTGGCCCGATTTGCTCGTCACGTGCTTCGGAGGAGTGGTGCTGTATCGCAACAATGGCGATGGCACATTCACGGACGTAACCAAGCAAGCCGGATTGAGCAACGATTCCCAGTGGGCAACGGGCGCGGCCTTTGGCGACTACGATCGCGATGGTTGGGTGGACTTGTTTGTCTCGCATTACGTTGATTTTCATCTGGACGATCTTCCGGCGTTCGGTTCCCGGCAGACCTGCAAATATCGCGGAGTCGATGTGCAGTGCGGTCCTCGTGGGCTGAAGGGTTCCTCGTCCTACCTCTACCACAACAACGGCGACGGCACATTCACGGATGTATCGAAGAAGGCCGGAATTCGTGACTCTCCCAACGCTTTCGGATTAACCGCCGTTTGGTCAGATTTCGACGACGATGGACATCTCGATCTATTCTTGGCGAACGATGCCGGGAGGAATTATCTGTACCAGAACGATGGCGGCGGACATTTCAACGAGATCGGATTCGCCGCCGGCGTGGCCGCCAGCCAAGATGGCGCGGAGCAGGCCAACATGGGCGTTGCCTTGGGCGACTACCTGCACACCGGGCGTTTCTCCATTGCAATCACCCATTTCAGCGACGAATACGCGGCATTATTCCGGAACGATGGCCGATTGAGTTTTACCGACGTTTCGTACACTTCCGGAATTGCCCCAAGCACCACTCCGTATGTTGGCTGGGGCGACGCCTTCTTCGACTTCGACAACGCTGGCTGGCTCGATCTGTTCATGGTAAACGGCCATGTTTACCCACAAGTGGATACCGCGGAAGCCGGACCGAAATACCTCGAACCCGGGTTGCTGTTCTATAACCAGCGCAACGGCACGTTTAAGGAAATCAGCAAACTTCTCGGACCAGCCCTTCAGCTCCCAAGAGTCAGCCGCGGAGTTGCAGTCGGTGATCTGTTCAACGACGGCCGGATGGACATTGTTATCGAAAATCTAAAAGGCGCTCCCACAATCCTCCAGCCGCGAGGCGGTCCTTCGAATCACTGGATTGGCTTCGAGCTAGTCGGCTCGAAAAGCAACCGGCTGGCCTTGAACGCCCGCGTAAAGGTCACCGCCGGAGATCTAGTGCAGACTTATGCGGTGTTGAGTGGAGGAAGTTATCTCTCCCAAAACGATCTTCGAATTCACGTGGGCCTCGGCAGTAGTAAGCGTGTCGATAAAGTGGAGATCTTTTGGCCGGCGGGAACCACCGAAGTGTTGACGGACCTGACCGTCGACCGCATTTACGACGTGAAAGAAGGGGAAGGCATTGTCGCGCACGAAAAAATCGGGCCGCTGCTTCCGAAGAATTGATGTTGCTTGGCACGCGTGTCACTCAGTGAACGTCATTTTTGCTGTAGCAAAGAAAACTTCGAACTCTAGGAGTAGCCCATGAAAAACGAAACTTCGCGCCGGGATTTTCTGGGAATTTCAGCGCTGGGATTGGCCATGATCACCCCGAAAGAGAAGCTCCCAGCTCCGGCGACGGCGCTGGAGAATCAGACGTCGAAAGCCGGCTCGGTCATATCCATCTGGGTCACGGCCGGCGATGAACGCTTTGCGCCTGCGCCTCAGGCTGCGTGGAGTCTATCAACAGCAGCGACCGGGGCCGAGCAGATCCAACTCAACCCCGGCGTAAAATTCCAGGAAATACTGGGATTCGGCGGAGCGTTTACCGACGCTACTTGTTACATGTTCAACCAGCTCGCGCCCCCGATCCGCGAACAACTGTTCCATGAGATGTTCCATCCCTCGGAGATGGGTCTGAATGTTGGCCGTGTCTGCGTCGGATCCAGTGACTACTCCACAAAAGTTTACAGCTTCGATGACGGCGACGCCGATCCCCAGCTGACCCGATTTTCGATCGCACACGACCGCGAATACATTCTTCCGATTTTGCGCCAGGCGCGACAGGCCAATCCTGAGATGTTCCTGTTTTCGTCTCCGTGGAGCCCTCCGGGCTGGATGAAGTTCAACGGTTCAATGCTGGGTGGATCGATGCGCCAGTATTACTTCGCGGCTTACGCGCAGTACTACCTCAAGTTCCTGCACGCGTACGCGGCCGAAGGCGCGCCGGTGCAAGCGCTCACCACGCAGAACGAAGTGGACACAGATCAAGATGGCAAAATGCCCGCTTGTATCTGGCCGCAGGAATACGAAATTAAGTTCCTGCGTGATCATCTCGGCCCGCTTCTGGAAAACACCGGGACGCCAATCAAAATCTGGATTTTGGACCACAATTATAATTTGTGGGGCCGCGTGATGGACTCACTCGAGGACGAAAAGCTTCGCAAATACGCCAACGCCGTGGCTTGGCACGGCTACGTTGGCACGCCCGACATGATGAGCAGGGTCCATGATGCCTTTCCGGAGACCGAGATGCATTGGACTGAAGGTGGACCTGACTACAAAGATCCCGACTATCTGACGGATTGGTGGAAGTGGGGACGCACGTTCAGCGGCATCCTGCGCAACTGGTGCCGCTCCATCACCTCGTGGAACCTGGCGCTGGACGAGCTAGGGCGGCCGAACGTCGGGCCATTTCCCTGCGGCGGTGTGGTGACGATCAACTCGCAAACCAAGGAAGTCATCCGCAGCGGACAATACTGGGCGTTTGCGCACTATTCCCGCGTTGTGCGCCGCGGCGCTCGCCGCTTCGACTCCCAGAGCACGGCTGTTGATCTGTACCACGTAGCCGTTGAAAATCCCGACGGCCAACACGTGTTGGTGGTAAGCAACGCAGGCGCCGCGCGGACGGTCCAATTGCAGCTCGGAAATATGGCGGCTTCAGTTCCGTTGAAGGCCAAATCATTGACCACTCTAGTGTGGAAATAATCACCGCTAACTAATCTCTCGCCTTACCTGCATCACGAAAAATCAGCTCTCGCATGGACGCTATCAATCCAAACATCGTCACACATCCCGCGAGAGGCAGCAGCAGACCAGTGCGCAAACTCCCCGTGGCCGTAGACATCAGTCCCACCAACCAGGGCATCGTGGCGCCGCCCATCCCCGCGAGCGCAAACATGATCGCCCCAATTCGCCGCGACCTCAGGCCATAGGATTTCACCAGCCACGCAACCAGGATCGGATAAATCCCCGCGAACCCCAAACCCGCTGCACTAACGCAGGTCGCGATGCTTGCAAACGTCGTTGCCCGAGATAGCAGGCTGATGGCAACGGCCGCCAGAATCAAGCCGTTCGCCAGCAGAGCACGCTCGCGCCACCGGTACAGAACCAGCGGTAGAACGGCGCGTCCGGCGAGTATTCCCCCCCAGAAAAACAAGGGCGCCAGAGCCCACAGGTCGCCAGAATCGGGATGCATTCGTTTCGTCAGTGAGGCGACCCATCCTGCGATCGAGTTCTCCGATCCGACATACAGAAAGAATAGTCCCGCCAAGCTCACCGAACTTCTCATGCCGATGTTCTCTCCGCGCGTCGGCGTGAACTGCTGCTGATCTCCTTCCGTTGCTCCGGGCTCCAAGTTCATCGTCACCAAGATCACAGCCGTAAGCACCGAGGCTGATGCGAGTGTGTAGAGAAGGAACGGGATTGCCTCCTGCCGTTGCGCAAGCATAACCACCGGGGCCGATGCAACCGCTCCGATTCCCCAAGCCAGATTTACAATGCTGAGCGCCGCCGCGCGTCTTGCCGTTGCTACTTCCGCCACCCACAAATTCGTCGCAGAGAGCGCCTGTCCCAATCCGCACCCGAATAACGCCGCTGCTGCCAAGCACGCGAAGTAGTTACGCAGGCTTAAGCCCGCAACCCCCAGCGCAATCAGACAGAAGCCGCACACGAACACGTATCGGTATCCTCGTCCGATCAGCGCGCCGAGCGTAGAGACTCCCACCATGGAACCACAAAACTGCGCGGTGAAAAAAAGCCCGGCGCGTTGGTCGCTTAAGGACCAGCGGCCAATCAGTATCGGCAAAATAGGACCCATCAGCGTCGTCACGATGCCCGCGACGACATATCCCGCGTGCAGCACAACGGATGCAGCAGAGGAAATCGGAGGGACAACTGACTGATCGTGGGTGGAACCCATGTTGAGACGCATTCTGCCGGAATGCTCGTCTGCCGGCAACTTTCTAGTGGTCCGCGGGCACGATCTGAAAATTCCGCGCACTCATTTGATGTAGTGCGCAAGGGGATTCCGAGTTTCAATCCTCGAGACCTCCCGCGGCTGGCAGGCAATAACGCGCGCCAAAAAGTTAGACAATCGTTATTCTATTGAAGTTTGCCATGATATAAATATTTGCGAGTTGTTGACATGGTTCTCGCTAGTTGATTCGATGACCACGAACGCAGAGAGTCCGACGCCGCCCTCCCCATGCGCGACCTGACGGAATACTGTCTCCCCGGCCCAAAAGTATGCGTCGAGGTGAATCAGTGACGATACTCCACGAGGACCGGCTCTTCCCGGCGGAGCCCAACACACGTTCGATCGCGAAGCGGCTTTATTCCAGCATTGGCGTTTTACCGATCATCAGTCCGCACGGCCACACCAATCCTCGCTGGTTCGCCGATAACGACCCCTTTCCAGAGCCCGCCCAATTGTTCGTCGTTCCCGACCACTACGTCTTGCGCATGCTTTACAGCCAAGGCGTCTCGCTGGAACAACTAGGAATCGGATCGACGACTCCGGAGGATCCCAAACGTATATGGCGCATTTTCGCGCAACATTATTATCTTTTTCGCGGAACTCCCAGCAGACTTTGGCTGGACTTCGCATTCCAGGAACTCTTTGGCCTTGACGCGCGGCTTACCCCGGAGAATTCCGATGAATATTACGACTCCATCGTGGAGAAACTCAAGGCCCCGGCGTTTCTACCCCGGTCGCTGTTCGAACGATTTCGGCTTGAAGTGCTGGCGACGACGGATTCGCCGCTGGATTCGCTTGCGCATCATCAAAGGGTCCGCGCGTTCGGTCTCAAAGGGCGAATCATTCCGACATTTCGCCCCGACCCGGTCGTTGACCCTGATTTTCCCGATTTCAAAGAAAATCTTGCGCGTCTCGCGCAGATGACCGCCGTCGATGCGAGTAATTGGCAGGGATACCTTTCCGCGTTGCGGCAAAGACGGTTGGAGTTCAAAGCTCTCGGCTGCTCGGCGACAGATCACGGACATCCTACGGCGGCAACCGCCGACCTCAGCTCCGATTCCGCGGCTCGTCTGTTTCACAAAATAGCTTCAGGCGGTGGCGACGCGAACGAGCGCGAATTGTTTCGCGCTCAAATGCTCACCGAAATGGCCGCGATGAGCCTGGACGACGGCCTGGTCATGCAAATTCATCCGGGAAGCCTTCGCAACCATAATACGCAGTTATTCCAGCGATTCGGACGAGATGTCGGCGCTGACATCCCCACGCCCACCAACTACGTGCAGGCGCTGCGTCCCTTGCTGGATCGTTTCGGAAACGAGCCAAGCCTCACCATCATATTATTCACTCTCGACGAATCCACTTACAGCCGCGAATTGGCTCCGCTTGCTGGCCACTATCCCTGCCTCCGCCTCGGTCCCGCGTGGTGGTTCCATGACAGCCCGGAAGGGATGATGCGCTTTCGCGAATATACAACGGAGACCGCCGGCTTCTACAACACGGTCGGGTTCAATGACGACTCCAGGGCGTTTCTTTCGATACCCGCAAGGCACGATGTGGCGCGCAGAGTCGATTGCTCTTTTCTCGCACGCCTGGTCGCAGAACATCGACTCGATGAGGACGAAGCACGCGAAATTGCCGCGGATCTTGCGTACGGTCTCACGCGCAGGGCTTATCGGCTGTGAGAGCAACCTCACGCCGTCGATGGAGTCGTGAGCGTAATATCGGGGCAAGTGATGTGAGACGTGGCATTGGCGATGATTAGGCTTTGAGCATAGACAATGAGTCTCTATTGCGCACAAGGCGGCCCCGATCGCGAGCTCTCTCCGAGCGAGCTAAGAGAATTTTTGTGTGCCGCGCTTGAAAAGCTTGGCAGGCGCAAAAAAGTCCTGGCGGTTCCTCCCGATCAAACCCGTAAGGCCTCGCGAGCCGGCGAGCTAACGCGTGTTGCGTGGGAATATTACGGAGAAGGCCTGCGCGCGGTCCTGCCGGCGCTAGGAACGCACAAGGCCATGTCGGCAGAGCAGATCGCCGGAATGTTCGGCAACGTCCCGCCCAGCCTCTTTCATGTGCATAAATGGCGCGACGACGTGGAAACGATTGGAGTGGTCCCGCGGGAATTTATCTACGAGCAGTCGGAAAGAAAGCTGGACTACGAATGGCCGGCGCAGGTGAATCGGCTGATTTCCCGCGACGAATTTGACCTGATTTTATCGATTGGCCAAGTTGTGCCGCACGAAGTGATCGGGATGGCGAACTACAACAAAAATATCCTGGTGGGAACGGGTGGCCCAGACAGCATCAATCGCAGCCACTATCTGGGAGCCGTCTACGGCATGGAACGGATCATGGGACGAGCCGATAATCCCGTTCGGCGCGTGCTGAATTACGCGGCTTCTCATTTTCTAACATACTTGCCAATCGTATATGTCCTCACCGTCGTGAGCCGGAATACTTCCGGAGCTATTGTGGTGCGGGGGTTGTTCATCGGGGACGACTCGGAGTGCTTTCACGCGGCTGCAGAGTTGAGCTTTCGCGTGAACTTCACCCTGATGCCTCAGCCGATTCGCAAAGCCGTGGTTTACCTCGACCCCCACGAATTTCACAGCACATGGCTCGGAAACAAAGCGATTTACCGGACGCGTATGGCGATGGCCGATGGCGGGGAATTAATCATATTGGCGCCCGGTGTACGCGAATTCGGCGAAGACGTCCGCATCGATACACTGATCCGTAAGTATGGATATCACGGCACCGAAGTCACCGTGAAAATGGTGAACGAAAACGCGGACTTGGCCGCTGACTTGAGCGCGGCGGCCCACTTGATTCACGGATCGTCCGAGGGCCGGTTCCGCGTCACGTGGTGTCCCGGGCATCTGACTCGCGAGGAGGTGGAACGGGCGGGGTTCGAATACGCTGAATTGAGCCAGGTGATGCAACTGTACGATCCCGCCAAACTGACGCAAGGTTGGAGCCGGGTAGCGGGTGAAGAGATTTATTTTATCGAGAATCCCGGCCTGGGCTTGTGGGCGTCTCGAGATCGCTTCTAGCGATACTACGGGCCCCCGCGGAAATGGCATCGTCAAATCCGCCAGGCACGCAAACATTCTGCGCTGATATCAAAGAATTGAGTGGGTCATGGAGGATGCAAACAAAATGTTATCCGCTCTGGACTTGTCGGGCAAGGTAGCGGTGGTGATTGGCGGAACATCCGGGATCGGCAAGACATTGAGCATGGGGCTGGCGGACGCTGGCGCAAACGTAGTCGCCACTGGAAGAAATGCGGCGAATGTGGAAGCGGTGGCTCAGGAGATTGAGGCGCGCGGTCGCCACACACTTAGAGTACCGACCGACACACGAGACAAAGCTTCATTGCAACGGTTGCTCGCGGCCTGTCTAGAGCGTTTTGAAAAAGTCGAAATCCTGCTGAACTGCGCGGGCAAGATCAAGCGTGCGCCCACGTTGGACTTCCTGGAAAGCGAATGGAATGACATTCTCGACACGAATCTGACGGGGACGCTCCGCGCCTGCCAGGTGTTCGGACAGCACATGCTGGGGCGTAAGCAGGGAAGGATCATCAATATTGCTTCGCTGAACAGCTTTGTGGCCCTGCACGAAGTGGCGGCATACGCCGCGAGTAAGGCAGGCGTGGCCGCGCTTACACGGGCGTTGGCGGTCGAATGGTCAAGAGACGGTGTATTGACGAATGCCATCGCACCGGGAGTTTTTCGCACGTCGCTGAACGCGGACCTGCTGGACAGTACGCCGCGCGGGAATGAATTGTTGATGCGCACCCCGATGGGAAGATTCGGCAAGCTGGACGAACTGGTGGGAGCGGCCGTGTTTCTTGCTTCGGATTCGGCATCGTTCGTGACCGGACAGATCCTTATTGTAGACGGCGGATTTCTAGCGAGCGGCGTCAACCAATAGCAGCGGTCAGGATATGTCGCAGAGCTGCCCCGATCGCTGTGACGGAGCCGATATCACGCCTATGAAACTGCAGCGGCCTTGGGAACAGGGAGGGAGCAATAAGGCCCGAAGACCATGCAAAACCGTGGTGCAAGACGCAAGAAAGAGATAGACGAATCAACAACTTAGATTCTCTGGAGCAATCGGCAGGTCCCCGGTTCAAGTCCGGGCCTCGGCTCCAGTATTCCGGATTCCCGTGTTGGCAGTATTTCGCTGTTCCGCCTCGCTGAGCCCCGCCGAAAGCTTCGGAAAACGCCGGATCTTCGTGCCGGCGCTTTCTCTGTCGCGCACGTTTGTAGTGCTGATGTCGCGCGTCCGCAAAAGCTGCGCGATATTTTGACGTCCGAGGGATTATCCCCCGGCGATCCACCCGCCACGTCTATACGCTTTGGAAACGTCTGTACTACGGGCTAGGTCCACGGAACGAATTGCAGGTTTAACATTGATGCGGGTGATGGCGACCGGTCGTCAGCCAGTCATCCGGAGGACGGAGCGATGCCATTCTTGGTGCTTGGAATTGCCAGCCTGGGCTGGGCGGGCTTCAGTCTGTTTACCGGGAAGGGCTATTACAAGGGCTGTCCGCCGGGCGGATTTGATCGCGACGAGAATCCGTTTAATTTCTGGATCCCGACATTGATCATATTGGGCATCGGGATCACCATGATTTTAATCTTTCTGGGATGGATTCCGTTGCCGCAGCGGGCGCTGCACGGCTGATCTGGTTCTGGACTCAGCGAATTTCGTCCAAAGCTTGTCGCAAGCAGTACCTCTCGCCTGCAAGAAGCCTTGTGAACGACGCGTCGTCACCAGCGTCGCGAGACGCGGGTCGCTATCCTTTGCATTGGGAAACTGCCCAAGAGTTCGCCTTCGCGCGCGGAATGCGGCCCCGTGAACTTAGGCGGTTGACTTCGCCACAATCGGGGGAGAGAATTGCGTTGTTACGGGTGTTGGGGTTCACCCTGAACCGCCCGCAGACGGGCAGATGACTCCTACGAGGGCTGCGACTTGCTAGGGAGTTACCTGCTTTTGTTTTTCCTTCCTTAGCGACCCGTCTCCTCGCAATGGAATGCAAATTTCGGCGCGCGGCAACGCTGCGTTTCGCATCGGTTAGCCGTGCTCGGTGGGACTTCGATGAGCTCGGAACCGCAAGAGCCGCATGTATTTCCTCCAGCGTGCTCGACAACGAGCACGAAATCGCCGCGCGGCTTTCGCTGCCGTCGAACAGCCATTTGTTCATGTTGGAACGCGTGCGGCAGGCGGGCGATGAACCATTCGCGTTGGAGACTTGCTATTTGTCGGCCGACGAATTTCCCGCGCTTGCGGGCGGCGAGCTGGAGCGCGGCTCGCTGTTCATCACGCTGGAGCACGAGTACGGAGTGGAATTGGCGTATGCCGACGAGGAAATCGACGCGACCGCCGCGGATCTAAGAACCGCGGAACTGCTGGCCGTGCCGCGCGGCTCTCCACTCCTGCGAATTCGCCAGTTGATTTTCACCACCAAGGGCAGGGCCTGCATGTACGTGCTCGGCCTCTACCGTTCCGGGCGCCACACGCTGGTGATTCGCAGATTCCGCTGATTGGTTGCGCCGCGCCGCCACGGCTAGGCGGTAATAACGCAGACTCGCAGGGAGAGGCTGATCTCTGGTCTAAGCTTTTTTTCCTGAGTGCTATGCGGGATGTTCGGACGAGCCGTGGCCGTGACTTAATTCGCGCGACATTTGCCAGGCGCACAGTGCCGCTAGCGCCGAGAGGCAAATCCCCAGGCCCCATTTTTGCAGCAGCAATTTGCCGACGCCGAACAGCGCGCTGTACACCATCACGGTGCCGAGCATCCAGCACCACAGATTGCGGCCCAGATCGTGAGTCGCAGCAGTTTCGGGAGCGAGCGCGGCAATGGTCTTCCATCCCGTCACATCAGGGCGGACTTTGCGGTAGAACGAAAGCAGAATGCTGTTCGGTTCCGGCGCGGTGAACACAGTCACCAGAATCCACACCGTCGTCGTCACTACCGTCGTGGTCAGCACGTTTTTCGCAAACAGCACCGTCGCCGAGCCGGTGTAGAACGTGGGGCGCCCAATCAGTGCGTTCCACAATCCCTCCGAATTCAACGCCAACGTCAAAACCAGCGCGGTGATCATCGAAGAAATTTCGCTCCACGCATTGATGCGCCACCAATACCAGCGCAGCAAATAGACGCTGCCGGTCCCCGCGCCCACCTCCAGCACCGCTTGCCAGCCGGAACGAATCGAAGCCAGTTGCGCGGAGACATAACCGCTGGCGATGACCAGCAAAATCGTGACGACCTGCGAAACGCGCACGTAGTGGCGCTCGGAAGCATGTCGCACCAGAAAGCGGCGGTAGAAATCCTCGACCACGTACGAAGTGCCCCAGTTCAACTGCGTCGCGATCGTAGACATGAAAGCCGCCAGGAATCCCGCGACGATGATGCCGCGCAACGCGTGCGGCACATGGTCGTTGACCATCAGCATGTAACTGGTTTCCGGATGCGCCAGGCCCGGGTACAGAACGATCGCCGCGAGCGCCGTGAGAATCCAAGGCCAGGGACGCAGCGCGTAGTGCGCCACGTTGAACCACAACACGGATAGCAAGCCTTGGCGCTCGTCGCGCGCGCTGAAAATCCGCTGCGCGATGTAACCGCCGCCACCGGGCTCCGCTCCTGGATACCAGAACGCCCACCACTGCACGCCGAGGTACACGCAAAAGGTGATTACCGGCAACGTCCAGAGCGTCTCGCTGGCGAAGCCTTGCGAAAAATCGGGAAGGAACGCCAGTGGGTCGGAGCCGCCGTTTTTCGCGCGCAGCGCGGCGATCTGGCTGATCATCGAGCTCATGCCGCCGGCAGCTTCCACGGCGTACCAGGCGATGGCGATGACGATGCCCATTTTCAGAATGAACTGAAATAGATCGGTCCACAGCACGCCGGAAAGTCCGCCCAGCGAAACGTAGAAGCCGGTGAAGGGAATCAGGAAAAAAATGCAGATAATCAATGCGTATCCGTCGGTGCCGGAAAAAACCGGGCCAAAAATTCGTGTGAGGCCCACCGACATACTCTGCAAGAAATGCCACTGGCTAATGGTGACGCCCAGCGTGGTGCCCACGATGTTGATCATCGCCTTCGTCACCCAGCCGAGGATCAGGCAGTTCATCAGCACGCCCAAATAGATGGCGCGAAACCCGCGCAGAAACGCGGCGGGCTTGCCGGAATAGCGCATCTCCGCGAATTGCACATCGGTCATCAGGCCAGAGCGCCGCCACAGGCGCGCGAACAAGAAAACCGTCATCATTCCGGAAGGCAGGAACGCCCACCAGATCCAATTTCCGGAAACTCCCTGCGTGTAAACCAGCCCCGCGACCAGCAAAGGAGTGTCCGCCGCGAACGTGGTGGCCACCATGGAAGTGCCCGCCAGCCACCAGGATACGGTGCGTCCCGATACAAAATAATCTTCAGAACTTCTGCCGGCGGAGCGCCGAAAGTACAGTCCCAGCAGGAGAGTAATCAGCAGGTAAGCAATAATCGCGGACCAATCCAACAAAGTGAATGTCATGGCGGGGCGGATTTATGGCACACTTCGCCCGGCCGAGGCAATGGGAAATCGAAACGAAGATTTTCTTTGGCGGCCGAATTTACCGGCGACTCGCTGAAAAATTCTGCGGATTTTGGGACGGAGCATGTTACTTTGCGTTGCTCTTGGGAGAGACATGGGCGCTCATTCTGGAATCGGAAAGCACGCGGTGCACCTCGGTTACTTACTGGTAATGATATTTTCTCTGATTAGTTCCGCTGCGACTGCGCAGGCTCCGCAAGTATTTCCTCCGGCTATCAACGTGATGCCGATGCCGGCCACTGTGACGCTAAGTACCGGCCGCTTGGTGCTTGCACAGACCTTTTCTGTCGCGATTGCCGGCTATAACGAACCGAAGCTGGAGCGCGCCGCGCAGCGGTTCCTTCGCGACCTGAGCCGGCAGACGGGATATTTTCTGAGCGATCGACTTGCCGACGCGGGCCACACAACTCTGTTAATCCACGCCGATCATGGCAGCGCGACCGTTCAGGATTTGGGCGAAGATGAGAGTTACGTTCTGGATGTCAGCAGCGCTCGCGCCACGCTGACAGCTCCGAATCCCCTCGGCGTGATGCGCGGCCTGCAAACCTTTTTGCAGCTCGTCGAAATAACGCCAGACGGCTTCGCGGCACCCGCAGTTCATATTGAAGATTCGCCCCGTTTTCCTTGGCGTGGGCTATCCATAGACGTTAGCCGTCATTTCATCACGATGGCAACGCTAAAGCGCAACGTGGACGCGATGGCCGCGGTGAAAATGAACGTGCTGCATCTCCATCTGTCGGACGATCAGGGTTTCCGGCTGGAGAGCAGGGAATTTCCCAAGCTGCAGGAGCTAGGCTCCGACGGAATGTACTACACGCAAGGTGAAATGCACGAGCTGATTGCCTACGCCGGTGACCGGGGCATACGCGTCGTGCCGGAATTTGACATGCCAGGGCACAGCACCGCGTGGTTCGTCGGCTATCCGGATCTTGCAAGTGGTCCCGGACCATACCAGATCGAGCGCCGCTGGGGAATCTTCGATCCCGCAATGGATCCGACGCGCGAATCCACTTATAAGATGCTCGAGAAGTTTATTACCGAGATGGCTATATTGTTTCCGGACCGCTATTTTCATATTGGCGGCGACGAAGTGAACGGCAAGCAGTGGGACGCAAACCCCAAAATCCAGGAGTTCATGCGAGCGCACAATCTGAAGAACGATCAGGAGCTGCAGCAATATTTCACGGACCGAGTGGAAAAAATTGTCAGCAAACATCACAAATTCATGGTCGGTTGGGACGAGATCCTGACTCCGGGAATGCCCAAGGACATCGTCATCCAATCGTGGCGCGGCCAGGATTCGCTGGCCGAGGCGGCGAGACAAGGCTACCGAGGAATTCTATCGAGCGGCTATTACCTGGACGCGATGGCCCCCGCGGCGCAGCATTATTTGGTTGATCCGCTGGCGGGCGCCGACGCCACGCTGAGCCCAGAACAACAGAAACTGATTTTGGGCGGCGAGGCCTGCATGTGGGAAGAATTTGCTTCCGACGAAACCATCGAATCGCGCATATGGCCGCGCGCTGCGGCGATCGCCGAGCGCCTATGGTCGCCGCAACGGGTGCAGGATGTGAATTCGATGTATCGCCGGATGGCGGCACTCAGCGAGCGCTTGGAAGAGCTGGGCCTGAAACACCGCTCGAGCAGCGCGGTGATGCTGGCGCGCGCAGCCGGAACGGATGATATCGCCGCGCTCGAGGTGCTGGCGCAAGCGGTGCAACCGGCGAGCATCACGATTCGCGAGACCGAAGCGGAAAAAGCCGGCGGGATTCAGACCAGCGAAGTTCCCCTGAATCGGATGGTGGACGCAATCCCGCCGGAAAGCGCAGCCGCCAGAAAATTCTCCGCTGCCGTGGACCAATTCATCGCGAACAATTTTCAAGACGCCGGGGCGGAATCCTACATTCGCAAACAATTGACGGAGTGGCGCGAAAACGACGGCGCGTTGCAACCGTTGCTGCAAAATTCGTTCTTGCTCAAAGAAGTCACGCCGGTTTCGCAGAACCTCGCCGCGCTGGGTGCCGCGGGATTGCACGCACTCGACAGCATTGAGACGGGCAAACCGACGCAGGCGGAGTGGAGTCAGCAACAGATCGCGATGATTCAGCAAGCGGCGAAGCCGACAGCGGATCTCGCTTTGGCTGTCGCGGCGGCCGTGCAAAAACTCGTCGAGGCAAGTGCTGGCGTCGCAATCTCGCGATGAGCGCCGCACTCGCCTCGGTTCAAAGCTATGGATGGACCTCGGGAGTTATTTCCGGACGAACTTTCGGACGAGGATCTGCACGAAGTTCAGGATGAATTTCAGGACGAATCGCGGGGCGCTCCAAGCGATGCAGCCATGGCTGCGCCTGCACATTCATGAATCGCCAGATCGGCGCGTGCCCTGGCACGAAGGGCGCGCGCGGCCATATCGGACGCGGTGGTTGCCAACGCCAAGTTACGACTTTCTTGAACGGCACGTCGGTTCCGGAGATTCCGTTGCATGCGCCGGCCAGGCCTACGTAGGTGACGTACAGTCCACCGTCGGGCAGCGGTTTTTCGTTCGCATCGGTGTTGCTGGCGATAAACGCGACCACGTTGCCGCTGCTGTCCGAGCCAAACGCCTCGATCACGTCGCCGCTAGCCATGCTCGACCCGTAAGTGCTCGCCAGCGGCGTGCCGATCGTGAGATTCGAAAAGCAAACCGGCGCGCCCGTTGCCGGCGCAATTGTGCCGGTGACGTTGAAATTCCAATCGGTTTGCAGCCCCATCTGCACGCTGGCATTCGATCCGCCCGTCGTGGATTCGAACGAGCCGGCATACATTCCGGTGACAGATCGGAAATAATGTCGCGGTAAAATGTCCCCGAATCGCCGCCCATGCAACTTCCCGTGGAAGAAAAAGTCCCCGAAAATTGGCTGTTGTTCGACGAACTCGTTCCGGTGAAAGTAATAGTCGCGCCGCTATCAAGCACCACGCTGATCACAGCACTGTACGTGCCAGTAGGAAGATAGCCGGTGGTGGTAATGCTGGTCACGTTTCCCGCAGCCGAGCAGCTGGAATTCGTAAACGTATCCGTTAGCATGGTGGCGTTCGTTCCGCCGCCGGGAATCGTGGGAGCGTGCCAGTCGGTAGTTATGACCAGCGGGTTGTAGCAATTCGGATTCGCGTCGCCGGAATTATCGGGGCTTTGCCCGCTGCACGGGTACGGATTTCCGTTGGCGTCGGTTAGTGCCGAGGCATTCGGCGCGGACTCGCTGGTGGTGACGATTGTCCACTGCTGCGATTGTGGAACGTACGAAACAAACGTCCACGATTCGATTTTCTGGCTCGCCGTCAAGCCGCCGGTCCCGCCGGTGAATCCCGCATAGGCCAAATTTCCGCCAATGATAGCTGGAATATTGACCGGCCAGCTTTGCGTGAAAGTTTTATTCGCCACAGCGTCGGTGATGGTCATCGTCAAGGTTGTGCCGTCGTAGGTCACGTGCACGGCCATGGTGTCGCCGCTGTGCAGGTCAATGCCTGACGGGGTCAAATCCACGGACGGTGTGCCAGGCATCGCGCCGTCGGTATAGATGCCCGTCGAATCGTCGCCTTCACCATTGTTGTTGTAGAGGTCGAACTTGATCGCGACGCTGGGAGTAATTCCGCCGGGGCCGCCGTAGCCAAGCGCGCCCCCTGCGGAACCGAGCGCCGCGGCGCCTGCGGCTGAATTCTGCAGGGTGAAAGTAATGCCGTCCGCCTGAGCGTCGGAAAGCTGGAAGGTGAAATCGGTGACGAAGCCTCGGACGTCTACCTGTGCGGTGCAGAATGCGCTGCCAGCCTCGTTTCCTAGACCATTGGTGAGCTGCAGGCGGCTGTCATCCAGATCGGTGCTGCCGTTGAATCGCATGCAACCGGGATTGCTGAAACCGAGGCCGAAGTTGATGGGAGTGGTTCCATTGGAGGTGATCGTGAATGCACCGCTGACGACGGCGCTATCGCTGAGTCCCGGATATGAGCCAATCGCTTTGATCGTGGTGGTGCTGCTGACAGCAATCGCGCCGTTGTAAACGGTGGAACTGTGGCTCGGAGTCGTGCCGTTCGTCGTGTAGTAGATCACGGCGCCGGCGGTGTCGTCGGTGAGTGTGATGGATTGGCCTGACACGTAGGTGCCGGGCGCCGGAGTGAAATTGGGCGGCGCGGTTTGCGAAGCTACTACGTACGCTGCGGTGGAATCGGTGCTTTGAATGGCACCGCGGGAAATGGCGATGGCGTTGATCGTAGTCGTGACGGTCAGGGTGACGGGGCCGGAATAAAGATTGGACGAGGTGGAGGGGGCGGTGCCGTCCGTTGTGTAGTACATGGTCGAATTCGGTGTGGCGCTCGACATTGTCACCGAGACGCTGCCCTCATAGGATCCGGCCGGAGGATTCATCACCGGCGCCGCGGTCTGTGGTTCGCTGCCTAGCAGACCGAAGACGTCCACTTCCATCTGCGCGCCCACATATACTTTGCCGTTCGTCACCACGGGCACCACAAATTTCACCGCCGGTCCCAATTGATCGCGGCCGCTGGTGAGGTTGGAGCCATATAGCAGCGTCGAAACATTTCCGGCGTTGTAAGCGCGAAGAATTGCCGGACCGTTCGACGTGTAAGCATCGCTTTCCACCGCCCACACGATTCCATTCGTGGTTCCGTTCGAAGACACCGCCGCCGTCGAGCCGGGAAATCCGCTGGACTCTGCCGATTGTGAAGTAGGCGAAGCGGACAATCGCCCCGCGCTCAGCGTGAACGCTTTCAAGTGATCGCCGTTGCCCCACGTATAGACGTTGCCATTCCAATACGTCGGCATAGACCACAATCCGCCGATTCCTCCCACGCTTTGGATAATTTCCGGATCGCTCCCGCAGCCGTTGCAGTAGTGGCTGCCGTCGCTGGTCATTTGGTCGCGATTCACCACGTAAATTTCGCCGGTTTTTCCGGCTTCGAGCAGAATGTGCGGGTAAGGTCCACCCTGGTCCGGCGGAATCAAGACGCCGCCGGAGCCAAGATCGGCGTCGGAAGAATCGAGGCTGGCTTGGTTGTAAGGAGTGAAGTAATCGGTCGGCGTCGGATTTCCGTTCGCCAGGCTGATGCGCACGATGCTGTCGCCATAATCAATTGTTTTCGAAGGTGGCGGCGCGGGAATTGTCACCGTGTCGTCGCCATTTCCGGTGGAAACATACGCGTTGCCCTCGGTATCTGCGGCGAGTCCTGAACCGGCGCCCCAAATTCCGTTGCCTTTTCCGTTTGGCGAAGTGTTCCAGATTCCCGTTTGCTGCAGGGTGGTGGCGTTGTAGCCCAAAATCCAGCCGTGCCATGGCCCATTATCGCCATGCGACGCGAATCCGATGAAAAGGTATCCGCCTTGCAGCAGCAGGCCCGGCCGCTGGTTGGCCCACTGCACGTTGAACGGCACGCTGCTGCCGTTTCCATCGGGCGCAGTTCCCGGCACCGAGCCGCTTAACATCACCGGCCCGCCGAATTTTTCTGCGCCGGTGGTGATGTCCAGCGCGTGCAGCCGGTAAATCAAGGCGCCGCTTTCCTTGGTGTTCACCACCACGTACAAGGTGTTTGTCGCAGGGTCAATCACCGGCGTGCCGGTGATGCCGATTTCAGGATGGATGTCTTGTGTGTTGCCGACGTCCGAAGTGGAAAGCGTGGTCGCGCCATTCACTAGAAAAGTCACGTACCACAGCGGCGCGCCGCCCGTGTCCGCGTCAAACGCGTACAGCGAATCGTGTTCGGTGGCGACGTACAGAACGTTGTGGGTTCCCTGGCCCGGTACGACCACGCCGGGAACGTACAAAGGTTGCGCGTAAACGTAGCCATCCACGCCGAGCGCGAACAATTTCCCGAAGGTCGTCGAGTTCACGTTCGTCGGAGTCAAAATTGTCTCGTTGGTATTCTGGCCAGTGCGCGCGTTGTCGTAGTGTTGCGTCAGAATGCTGGTCTGCGCGTACACGGAAAACGGCGCGACGACCGTCGTGAGAACCATCAGGCAGAACTTGACCACGGCCTTACGCATCTTTGTTTTCTCCGCACAGAAAAATGCTCGAATTTTGTGCGCTCGGGCCCAACTCGCCGGTTTGCGGGCGCGCCATTACTGCCGAAAAACTCGTGTTACTAAAGTTGCAGTACTGCCGTGGCCTGCTGCGAATTTCAGCAGTGCCTACACAGGGAATGTGGCAATTGGAAGCCCAGGAGGCCCGGTCGCCACGGGTTCCCGAGCATATGTAAGTAGCCTGGATGTAGTAATTTCGCGGGGGGACGGGGAACGACGTTACGAGGAGTCAGACAGCGAGGGAAAGTGTTTTCAAGATTGAAGAAGTTGGCAATCCGCCGCGCTGCGATCAGGGTTCAGCTGCTGGAATGGCTCCCGCACGCGTTGGTGAATGCAGCTGAGAGTACTAGGAGGAAAGCACGAGAACGTTGTGATTGATCTCAGCGGGCGGCGGGATTCGTTTAAGGATGGGGAACAGGACGCGGCGGCATCGCTCCCGGCGGGTATTGAGGACGTGGCATCTGCACATTGAACGGCGCCTGGTTGCCGCCGCCATTGGCCGCAGTCATGATCAACTGCTTGTCGCGCAATAGGCCCGGTTCGCCGGGATAGTAACTGAGCATCACGTCAACCAATTGCATCGCCGCCGGATAGTTCCGCTGCTGATAAAGCTGGGTCACCTGCGTTTTGTAAATGTTATCAATCTGCAGTTCCAGCGCGCGCCCGTTTTGATTACCGGCGTTGCGAGACTGAATCGCCCAGAAGAGCGCCGATCCGTTGAGCGGGGCGAAGTATTGTCCCTGCGCGTATGCCGCTTGCGCATTTTGCAGCTGCTGCTGGCCGGCCGCGGCTTGCACGGGAACGGGAGCCGGGGCTGGCGCCGGCGCGGGAGCGACCGCGCGCTGGACGTTATTCTGAGTGGGATTTTGCTTTTCGTGCCCGCTCTTTTCATCACTGGCCACAGGCGGCGCAGAATCGTCCGTCACTCGGATCAGATCCACGTTACTGGTGCCTGCGCCTTTGGTCTGCCAGGCTAAATCGAAAACCGCGCCCTCATGAACATCAATGGCACCCGACCCAGTGGCTTGAATGGCCTTGCGTCCCGGACACGATATCAATCCATCAATCGTATATTCCTGCGCGCCAGATTTCACTCCGCTCGCAGCGAATGCATTCGAAGTGGGATGAAACGATTTGCCCGCGATCGTCACATTCAGGTCAGGAGTGCATTTGTGCCGGTCGGCCGCGTACCGAATCATCACCGTCGCGGTGGTCACAGCGGGCGCGGGTGGCGGCGTGGGAGGATGATGCAAAACTTTCCAGCCCAGACCCGCCGCAACAACTAATACAGCCGCGATCCCAATGATCGTCCACGGTGGTTGCTGCTTCACGGCAGTCGTCGCCGATGTCGTGCGATCGGTCGTCCCCGTCGGTTGCGAAGTTGCGATCGCTGGAATCTGCACACCGGTCGTTGGCTTGGCGACAATCGCCGCAGCTCTGCTCGGCGATAGCTGACCGTTCAGAACCGCCTGCGGTACCGCAGTGGTTTGTTTCGGAGGCGCGGCCGTTGCCCAGCGCCCATTCGCGTGCGCCTGAATGCCCTTGGCACCCAGGCCCGCGACGAGCGAGGGAACGACGGTCGCCACTCTTTCCGGAGGAATTCGTGTAGCATTCGCCGCGGCCATGGCCTGATGCCAACCCGGGCGGCGATGCGCGTAATCGTCATGCGTAACTTCCAGTAGCAAGGGAAACGTGGCTTTGGAACTTTCCACGGCGCGGACGATTTCACGCGTGATCTGATCGGAGGGCAGCGAGCGCGGCGAAATTACGATGACCATCGCCTCGCAGTCGGAAATGGCCTTGTGCGTTTCCTCAAAGTAATCCGCGCCGGCGGGGCAGTCCCGTTCGTAATACCAGCTGCTATAGCCTTGCGATTCCAAGCCCGAGGCGATTTCGTAAGCCACGGCGCCATCTTCCTGCACGTAGCTGATGAATACCTTTTTGGGCAACGATCCCATGCGGTACTCCGAGGGGCGATGCCGGTGCATGCGCCGCTACCGAGTGCGGCATATTCTCTAATACCCCGCGAGAAGATTGCAAATCCAATTGCTGCTGGAATCGTCAGTCATGGTGGAAATAGAAGATATTCCCGTCCAGATCTTTTACGGTGAACTGGCGCAATCCCCACGGTTTTTTTTCCAGAGGCTCCGCGATGTTCGCGCCTAACGACTGTAGTTCCTGATACGTCGCGTCAATATCTTCGGCAAACACCCAATGAACGACAGGTTCGAACGGCGGCTTCCTCTTGCGAAAGAATATCGGCACTTTGCCGCCGCGTGACACGGCCCCAATCTCTCCGCCTGGGTAAAGCCATCCGATCTCAAAGCCGAGCGCGTCCCTGTAATGCTGCTGTGCGCGCTCGACATCAGCGACCGGTAACTCCGCCACTGGCTGCCCAATCGAGGTCAATTTCTCTTTTGTGCCCATAGAGCTCTCCTTTTTGCTCCTTTATGCGATAAGAACGGCGAGACGTCAATTAGGACACTACCCGTGCGCGCAAGCTCTTGTCGGTCTCAGACCGCCATGCTATAAATAAATGCCTGGCGCGAAGTTGCTCCGTACGCGGGATTCGTATAGTGGTAGTACGCGACCTTGCCAAGGTCGAGGCGAGGGTTCGATTCCCTTATCCCGCTCCACTTCTGCAAAGAACTTGCGTCGGCTCCTGCTAGCTGTCCGTTTCACCTCGTGTTAAAGTCCCACCCGCCCAACCCCGATGCTTGCGTACCTCAGTGGTCCTATCGAGTATGCAGAAGACGGCGGCAAGCTCTGGCGCCGCAAGCTGGCGCCGTATTTGCGCGAGCAGCTCGGCCACCGCGTGTACGATCCCGCTGAAGACGAAAAGAAAAACCTCAGCGAAGAAGAAGCCGCGCATTTTCGCGAGTGGAAGGCGACGGACGTCGAACGTTTCCGTCGCGTGGTGCGGAAAATCATCGCGTTCGATCTGGACATCATCGAAAATCACGCCGACTACCTGATCTGTTACTGGGACGCGCTGGCGAAGAGCGGGGGGACCTCCGCCGAACTCACCATCGCCCATCGCAAGGGCATTCCCGTGTATCTGGTGACGACGCTTCCATCGCAAGAAATCAGCGGATGGATGCTGGCGTGTTCCGATCACGTGTTTAACTCCATCGAACAACTGAAAGAATTCCTCACGGCGCGTTTCGCGCGAGAAAAACAAAACCATCTCTGGAAAGATTGATAGAATTCGCCGCGCATGGAGAAAATTCTGGTTGCCGTCGGCAGCACGCGCCGCCCGAAAGTGAATGCGGTCAGCGAAGCGCTGGCTGCCATTCGCACCGTTTCTGAATTTCTGCCAGTTTTCGAAATTGTGGGCGTCGAAGTGGAGAGCGGCGTCCGCCACACTCCGCTGAGTCGCGAAGATTTAATGGCCGGCGCCCGCCAGCGTGCCGAAGCTCTGATGCAAATGGCGCGCGCGAAAAACGAGCCATGGAAATATTTCGTGGGCCTCGAGGGCGGCTTCGACGTGATCCCAGGGCTCGACGTAATTCCGAGCCTGGACGTGATGCCGGAGCTTGACGTCGTCAGCGAGGCCGGCAATCGCTGGGTGTTCCTGGAAAGTTGGGCGTACGTTTCAGACGGCACAGGCCGCGGCTCGTTTGGCCAATCCGGCGCGGTGCTGGTGCCAGAAGCGCTGGCCGAAACCGTGGTTGACGATGGCGTCGAACTCTCGCAAGCGATTGACGCCTTCGCCGGCGGCCACAATATCCGCGACGCCGAGGGTGCCTGGGGAATCCTGACACGCAATTTGACCACGCGGCAGGATTCTTTTCGCATCGCCGTGATCAATGCCTTCGCCCCATTTTTCAATCGCGAATTGTACGCGACGAGCGATCAGAAAACCGGCGCCTGAATTTTCGCATTCGTATGTGTTAGCCTAACGCCAAGAGGTGAGGACGCGTGGATATCGTCAAGGGCAACATGGGTTGGATCGAAGTGGTCGTGGGGCCGATGTTTTCCGGCAAGAGCGAAGAGCTGATTCGCCGCCTGCGCCGCGCCGAAATCGCGAAACAGCGCGTGCAGATTTTCAAGCCGGTCATTGACCAGCGCTACGCCAAAAACGGCATCGTCTCGCATTCCGGCCTGGAGCTCGATTCCGAGCTGGTGAAAGACGGCGCGGACATTTTGGCGAAAGTCGCGCCGCGCACCGAAGTCGTCGGCATTGACGAAGCGCAATTCCTGGGCGAGTCGGTGGTGGAAAGCTGCGTGAAACTGGCGGACATGGGCAAACGCGTGATCGTCGCTGGCCTGGACACGGATTTCATGGGCCGCCCCTTCGAACCGATGCCCCGCCTGCTCGCCGTCGCCGAAGAAATCGTCAAGTTGTTGGCCATCTGCATGCGCTGCGGCAACCCCGCCGTCCACACTCAGCGCCTGGTCGCATCCGAAGAGCTAATCATCGTCGGCGCGGGCAACGTGTACGAAGCCCGTTGCCGCCGCTGTTTCGAGCCGCACCTGGCCCACGAGAAGATCGAAGAAGAAAAGGCCGCCGCCGCTGGGAAAGTCCGCGCTGCCACCACCTAGCGCCGCTACCAGCTGCAGTCATGCTCGCTCCTGCAACCTACCGCGCGCCCAGCGAATCTATATTCACGTAATACCCAAAACGCAATAGAATAGGCGCAGGCGGACCGCCATGTACTACCGAACCACCATCGTATTGGCCGCAGCGCTGGCTTTGGCGCTCCTGGCCGATACTTCCGACGTGAACCGCTACCGCACCCCGATGCTGGCGGGCACGCCCACTTTGGGCCCAGAGTCCGATCCCGGCCCGATGCCCGAAATTTTCGTGTCCGTCGTACAGCAAACCTCCGGCAAGCAGGCTCCGCTGCAGCCGCAATCCCGGTTGGAAATTGTTCGTTACGTTTCCGGTGAATTCGCCAAAGTAATGAAGCCCATTCCGGCGGGGAAGAAGGGCTTCAAGGTGGAAGTCGGCAAGAAATTGGATGACAAAGAGCTGCAGAGCGCGCTGCGCTCGCACGGTCTGGCGGCGAATCCCGGCGATACCGTGCAAGTCACCGGCATCGAATTTCGCAGCAGGGAAATCGTGGTGGAAGTCAACGGCGGCGGCCGCAGCAGCTTCAATATCCGCGATCATCTGCAGATTGGAATCGGCGACAACATGCAGACGCCTCTGGCAACGTCCGGGGAGCACAAGAATAACGGCGGCACGCTAGTGCTCGATTTCGGCCGCGACGTGCCGGACATGAGCGCGGACGATTTGATGACCGACCTACAGGTTTTTCTCGACTTCACCAAAGAGCATTCTGGCGCCGTCAACTGGCTGGACACGTTGCCACCGCAATTCAAGGAAGCGATTCAGGATCATCAGGTGCTGGAAGGCATGAATCACGATATGGTTCTCGCATCGCTCGGCCGGCCCGGACACAAAGTCCGCGAACGCGATCCCGATGGCAGCGAAACCGAGGACTGGATTTACGGCACGCCGCCGGCGCGCACCACTTTCGTCACGTTTATTGGCGACAAAGTCGTGCGCGTGAAGGAATTCGACTGATCGCGCGTTGACTTTTCTCGCGCCAACCCCTAGCATTTCTCGACCGATTAAAATGGTTTACTAATGCTGTGCGCGATGGCGCCAGCTCTAATCCCCGGAGGATTCATGGCAATTAAAGTAGGCATAAATGGTTTCGGACGCATCGGCCGCAACATTTTCCGCGCCGCCTTGGGCGATCCCGCCATCGAAATCGTGGCCGTCAATGACATCACGGATTCAAAAACGCTGGCATACCTGCTGAAGTACGATTCGATCCTCGGTAATTTGCCGAACAAAGTCACGCATACCGACGATTCCATCGCCGTGGACGGCAAGAGTTTCAAAGTATTTCGCGTGAAGGATCCCGCCGAGCTGGACTGGTCTTCGGTAGGTGCCACCATCGTGGTCGAATCCACCGGCCTTTTCACCGACGGCGCAAGCGCCCGCAAACATATTCGCGGCACCGTGAAGAAAGTGATTATTTCCGCGCCGGCCACTGACCCCGATACCACCCTGGTTCTCGGCGTGAACGATAAGACTTACGACCCCGCCAAGCATCACGTGATTTCCAACGCTTCCTGCACCACGAATTGCCTGGCGCCCGTTGCCAAAGTGCTGTCCGATACGTTCGGCATCACCGCCGGCACCATGACCACCATTCATTCCTATACAAATGACCAGAAGCTGCTCGACTTGCCGCACAAGGATTTGCGCCGCGCCCGCGCCGCCGCGCTTTCCATGATCCCCACTTCCACGGGAGCGGCCAAGGCACTCCAACTGGTGATCCCGGAACTGAAAGGCAAGCTCGACGGTTACGCCATGCGCGTGCCCACGCCGAACGTCAGTGTGGTGGACCTGACCGTGTTCACGGAGAAGCCGGCGACCGTGCAGACAGTGAACGCCGCGTTGAAAGCCGCCGCGGAAGGGCCGATGAAAGGCATTCTGCAATATTCGGAAGAGGATCTGGTGTCCGTCGATTTCCGGGGCAACCCACATTCTTCGATCTTGGATGCCGGCTACACGCGCGTCGTCGGCAATAATTGCGTGCAGATCCTGGCCTGGTACGACAACGAGTGGGGCTATTCCTCGCGCTGCCGCGATCTGATTAAATTCCTGGCAAAGTAGCGGTTGGGCGATTTCTCGAGAGCCAGCGCGTAGTCCGCAGATGGTGGTGTGGCCGGCGACGCGCTGGCGTACAAACATGTTGTCCAGCGAATTCTTTTCGATAGGTGAATTTCGAGCGCAATGAACAAACTCTCCATCCGCGACTTGCAGCTGAAAGGCCAGCGCGTTTTCATCCGTGTGGATTTCAACGTGCCCACGTCCAACGGAAAAGTGGGCGACGACACGCGCATCCGCGAAACGCTGCCAACATTGCGTCTGGCGGCCGATCGCGGCGCGCGTCTGGTGCTCGCATCGCATCTCGGCCGGCCCAAAGGCAAGGTTGATCCTAAATACTCGCTCGCTCCAGTGGCTGCGCGCCTGCAGGAATTGCTCGGCGGAAAATCCGTGGCGTTCGCGGCAGACTGCGTCGGTCCCGAAGCCGAAGCGAAGAGCAAAGCCCTGCGCGATGGGGAAGTGCTGCTGCTCGAAAACGTGCGCTACCATCCCGAAGAAGAAGCCAACGACGCGGAATTTTCGCGCAAGCTCGCAGCGCTCTGCGACGGCCTCTTTGTGTGTGACGCATTCGGCTCCGCCCACCGCGCGCATTCATCGGTCGTCGGCATCACCAAATTCGTGCGCCAGTCCGCTGCCGGACTGCTGATGGAAAAAGAGCTGGCCTATCTCGGCAAAGCGATTTCGCATCCCGATCGCCCGTTCGTCTCCGTCTTGGGCGGCGCGAAAGTTTCCGACAAAATCGAAGTGGTGCAAAATCTGATGAAGCTCGCCGACGCCATGCTCATCGGCGGCGCCATGGCCTACACATTTTTGAAATCGCAGGGCCTACCGATAGGGAAGTCGCTGGTGGAAAATGACAAGCTCGACCTCGCGCGCGAACTTCTGGCAGAAGCCGAGCGCCGCAAATTCCGTCTGGTCCTGCCCGTGGACCATGTCCTCGCGGAATCCATTGATTCCACTGCGACGCGCGTCACGGACATCGCGCAAACTCCAGAAGGCTGGATGGGACTCGACATCGGACCCAAGACAATCGAATTATTCAGCCGCGAAATTTCCAGCGCGCGCACTATCGTGTGGAACGGTCCGCTTGGCATGTTCGAGAAGCCAGCCTTCGCGAAAGGCACGCTGGCGATCGCCCGCGCGGTAGCCGCCGCGTCCAGCAAGGGCGCAACATCTATTGTAGGCGGCGGCGATTCCGTCGCGGCAGTGGAACAATCCGGCCTCGCGTCGCAGATTTCGCACATCTCAACGGGTGGCGGCGCTTCTCTCGAATTTCTAGCCGGCGAAAAGCTGCCCGGCGTCGAATCGCTCACCAACAAATAATGAATAACGTAATCTTGCCCCGCCGCGCTAAGCTCGCCACCAGGAGAATTCATTGCGCCGTCCAGTAATCGCCGGAAATTGGAAGATGTACAAGACGCAGGAGGAAACTCGTGCGTTTTTCGCAGCGCTCAAGCCGCTGGTGCCCGCGACTCCAGACTGCGACATCATCGTCGCGCCGCCATTCACGTCACTCGCAACCGCCGCCGACGCCGCGCAAGGCAGCCCGATCACCATCGCCGCACAAAACGCCTATTGGGAGCGCGAAGGCGCTTTCACCGGCGAAATTTCCATGCGCATGATCACCGATGCCGGCTGTAAAGCCGTGCTGATCGGCCATTCCGAGCGCCGCCAATTCTTCGGCGAAACCGATGAATCCGTGAACCGCAAAGTAAAAGCCGCGCTCGAAGCCAAACTCATACCCATCGTCTGCGTCGGCGAGAGCCTCGCCCAGCGCGAATCGCATCTGACGCATTCCATCCTCAAACGCCAGTTTGAAGGCGGCCTGGACGCGTTGACCGAGCACGAGTTCTCGCGTATTCTCCTAGCGTACGAGCCGGTTTGGGCGATTGGCACCGGCAAGACCGCCACGCCTGAAATGGCTGCGGACGCTCACCGCTACCTCAGGGAGCTTGCCGCCACGGTTTTTTCGCCCGCGCAGGCCAACGGAATTCGCATCCTCTACGGCGGCAGCGTCAAGCCCGACAATATTAAGGGTCTGATGGCGCAAGCGGAAATTGATGGCGCGCTGGTGGGCGGAGCAAGCCTGGATGCGAAGTCGTTTGCGGCGATCGTGAATTTCTGAGCGTAACTTTAGGATTTAGCGGGGATTTTAAAGCTGCGGGTGCGTCTCGAATCTGCACCTCGCGAACAGGGAGTTAGCAATGCCGTCGTGGGCAAAATGGGGTTTAGCGCTGCTGATCGCGGTTGGACTGATTGCTGTCGGCTGGCGCGTATTGTTCGTTCTGGTGACGCTGCACATTTTGGTGTGCTTCATATTGATCATCGTCATCATGCTGCAAAGCGGTTCGGCCGCTGACCTTGCTGGAGCGTTCGGCGGAGCAGGCAGCCAGACGGCGTTTGGTCCGCGCGGCGCGGCCACGTTTCTTTCGCACGCCACTACCTGGTGCGCCGTTGTATTCATGATGACGTCGCTGACGCTCTCCGTGAAGCGCGCGCCGAGCGAAGCATCCAGCAGCACCGGATCGGTCTTGGAACAGACTCAGAAGTCCGGCACGGCTCCCACGAAGCCGGCGCAGACCGCGCCAATTCAAATTCCGCTGCAGCCGACGCAACAGCCAACACCACAGTCCGCTCCGGCTCAGCAGCAATCGGCACCGAGCCAGCAACCCGCGCAGAACCCCGCTCCTAAGAAATAGGGGCTTCTGCTATACTTTCGTTTCGTCCTCGTCAGAATGCGGTCGTGGCGGAATTGGCAGACGCACCAGCTTGAGGGGCTGGCGGTAGCAATACCGTGGTGGTTCGAATCCACTCGACCGCACCAAAATTCAGGCCCCGCAGTCATCGCTTCGGGCGACGTCCATACTTGTCCGGACAAATCTCTTCTGTCCCACCGGTTTCGCAAGCTGCACAATCCGAGGTAAGTCAGTTCCCAGTTACGCGATTGCTCAGGAGTTAGAAAGCGACGCGTCATCCCCCAGCGATGGCGCCGACGATGAGGAGGGGCTCCGTTCCCGCGGCAACGGCCTCGGGCAGTGGGGTGTCCGGCGTTTCATGCGAAAGGTCCTCGCCACAAGCGAAGAAGCGCAGGAACGGCCGACGCGTTTGCGTGACGTGGTCGCGGATCGTACCGCTCAGCACCGGGTACCGGCTCTCGAGCGCATCAACCACGGAGCGCTGTGTGATGGGTGCAGAAAGGTCGAGCTCGACTTCACCGCTGATGCGCGCGAGCCCACGCAGGTGTGGCGGCAGAACGACGCGAATCATGGCAGCGTCTGAACCTCGACCGAAAGCACTGCTGGAAGATCACGGACAATGGGCGACCACGTGTCTCCGGCATCGGCGGATGCGTACACCTGCCCACCGCTGGTGCCAAAATAGATGCCGCATTTATCGAGGGAGTCCACGGCCATGGCATCGCGGAGTACGTTGACGTAGCAGTTCGCTTGAGGAAGGCCTTTGGTGAGCGGTTCCCACTCGTTGCCGCCGCTTCGACTGCGGTAAACGCGCAGCTTGCCTTCCGGAACGAAGTGCTCTCCGTCGCTCTTGATGGGTACAACGTAAATCGTTTCCGGCTCGTGCGCGTGAACATCAATCACGAAACCGAAGTCGCTGGGAAGATTTCCGCTGACTTCTTGCCAGGAATCCCCCGCGTTGTCGCTGCGCATAACGTCCCAATGTTTCTGCATGAACAGTACACCGGGACGAGCGGGGTGCATAGCTACGTGGTGAACGCAGTGACCGATTTCGGCATTCGGGTCGGGAATGTATGGGGATTTCAGGCCACGATTGATGGGCCGCCACGTGGTTCCGCCATCGTCCGTGCGGAAGGCGCCCGCAGCGGATATCGCGATGAACATTCGCTTCGGGTTTTTGGGATCCAGAATAATCGTGTGCAAACACAAACCGCCTGCGCCGGGTTGCCACTCAGGCCCTGTGCCATGGCCGCGGAGTCCCGCAACCTCCTGCCAGGTGTGAGCGCCATCGGTAGAGCGAAACAATGCGGCGTCTTCGACTCCGGCATAGACATGGTCTGGATCGGTAAGCGACGGTTCGAGATGCCAGACGCGCTTGAATTCCCAGGGATGCTGTGTGCCGTCGTACCACTGGTGAGTGGTGAGTGGTTTGCCAGCGGGGGGAGAAGTGTCATAGACGAATTTGTTGCTCTGACCGGTAGGAGGCGCACCCGGCTTCGGCATTTGCTCCCCGCCAGGAGTTTCCCAAGTCTTGCCTCCGTCGCTTGAGCGCTGGATTATTTGTCCAAACCAGCCGCTCGACTGCGACGCGTACAGGCGATCAGGATCAACAGGCGAGCCTTTGAGGTGATAGATTTCCCAGCCGGCAAAATGTGGGCCGCTAACATCCCAGTGTTGGCGCTTGCCGTCCGAAGTCAGAATGAATGCGCCCTTCCGAGTTCCCACCAGTACTCTCACGTTGCTCATCGGTTCCTCTCGCTTGGGTTTCCTGAGACGTTTGAGACCGAACATCAACCATGGCGCGACATCATTTTCCCATACCGGATGTGCCGAGCGGAATCCGAAGATTACTGTAAGAGTGGTCGCCAACTCCAAGCCTATCTTTCGGGGACAATCGGCCAGCCACTAATATCCAATACCTTTCGCACGAATTCCTTCTCTCTCGAGATTTTTTGCAACCCGCACAATCCGGATGCAGGCCGGTCTCGGGTTATGCGGCGCACGAGCCCTCAATGTGGCTCTCCACACCACCCCCGACTTATGTCTATTGTAATCAGCAATATAGGATGTTCATGCCAGAACTCCTCAACGAAAGCCGGGCGCAGCGGAGGTTGCGGTTCGCTGCCAGCTCAGAAAATCATCGAACCGGGGGCACGCAACTAATTCGGCGAGGCGGGGTTTAGGTTCGACCACACCTAGGAGCGTTGCGATACCAAACCAGGGAAGTTGATCAGTAAGAGATTTTCCCGCACCCAAGTGGGGCTGCAAGAGGTGACGACATGGACCTGCCCGCCCTTAGGCCCAACATTGCTGGACTGACGTCTCCGGTGCAACAGGCTGAGATGGCCATACTTCTGGCCGGTCGGTGGCCAGCGCTCAAACCACTGCCGATATTCAAATTTGAAACAGATGACTATCGCGCCACAATCGAATTCGACAAGACGCGCGGTGAATGGGTCTGCCGCAAAACATCGTTACCTTCCAACAAAGTTAAGGAACTGCGCGGTGGATTGACGGAAATAACGATGGCACTACCGCGCGGTCATGCGCAAGTCCCCGCCGAATCCGACGCAGCAGAACAGCAAGAACAAGAATCGGAGAAGGAAGCCAGTCGCCGTCTCCAAGCCATTCTCGAGTGGCGAGAGAATTACGAGAACGGCGCCTTCTATTCTGGCTTGCAGCGATATCTTTCCAAAAGCCAGAAAGAAGAAATCGACGCCAGCATCCGATTGACTCTCACCGCTCGGCAGCTTCAGTTCAATCCGAAGAACGTTGCGGATGTTTTTGACGCACTTTTGAAGGCGGGCGGCAAACTAGCGACGCTCA
The DNA here is from genome assembly GCA_963754275.1 of uncultured Acidobacteriota bacterium. Lineage (GTDB taxonomy): Bacteria > Acidobacteriota > Terriglobia > Acidiferrales > UBA7541 > Palsa-295. The sequence goes on along the minus strand of CAVWFO010000005.1, from coordinate 401,043 downwards.
TAGAAACCGCGCAGCGGAATAATACAGAACAGCGAGCAGACGTGGCGGCAGACGTACCGGTCGAGGTTGCGGCCATACCGGAAATCGTCGTGCCCAGCACCGAACGCAATTTGCTGGTTGGGACGATTCAGCCCCCACTCGATCGCCGCCTTCAGATGCGCGCCACGCTCACCTCCAGCGCATATACCGCGCTCGACGAGGTTAATGGCGGCGTTGTCCTCAATATAAGTGAGACGGGCATGGCCGTTGCCGCGACTGACGCACTTTTAGTAGCCGACTATCTCCCGCAAGTTCGCTTTCGGCTGCCGAACCTAGAGCAGAGAATCAAAGTCTCCGCGCAGGTTGTCTGGCTTGCGGATTCGAAAAAACGAGTGGGCATCCAATTTGTCGACCTTAGCACGGAGGTCCGCCACCAAATTGCAAATTGGATCGCGTCCGAAAAGCCATCTCCGGAATTGGTGGGTTTAATGGCGGCGCCGGCCGAGAGCATCCTCCCTGTGGCCCCTGAAAGCGTCTCAGAAGAACCGATGTGGATTGCGGTCCCCGAGCAAGACCAACACTTCGTGCCTGAACTGATTTCGCGCACGGCGTCTCGACCGTCGGAGCTCCTGACGCCCGAGATTCGCGATGCAAGCCCGTCAGTCTTTCTCGATGATCTCGCGATAGAAGCGGAGCAAGGCGGTTTCGCCCCCGGTCTTGGACCGAAAATTCGAGCCGACCGCTCTGAGTGGCCGGCGAATCGCACCGAAGACTCTTCCTTACGCTCGTTTGTTCGTGAAATGTCCGGACTCCAGATAGCCGCGCTGGTATTCTTGTCAGCGTTTATCACCCTCGCCGTGGGCCTCACAGCCGGACGCAGTGCGCTCGCATTGCTCCGCCGGGACACCGAGAAATCATTGACGGTTACTGATCACACGTCACAGGCACTCCTCAGTCATCTGCGCGAAAGGTCCTCGCAACCTTCCACAACGCCGGCACCGGATGCCTCCGTTACACCTGCAGTGAATCCGCCCGGGCCAGCGACGTCAGAATTGCACTCAGAAAGTCCAGCCGCACGGTCCTTCAATCCGCCAGCGGAAGATTCGACCCCAAGCGTGCCGCCGATCGGGCCATCTCCAGCAATGACGACTCCGCCGCTCCCTGATTCCCATAATTCCGAAACCAGTTCGGAGCGCGACGGCTCGACCGAACTAAGCGCGCGGAATGCGCCGCCTGCGGATTCCCAGCCTGCACCGCGGTCCAGGGCGGTCATTCCGAAGAGTGCTGCGCCGGCAAGTCCCGCACCACGCGCCGTGATGCCTGCAACACGCCCAGCGCCGCGTCTGTCACCGCCCGCCACGATCCTTTTCACCGCCCGAAGCGACGGCAGCAAACCATTCAGGCTGATTCTCCCGGAAAGACCGCTCGCCGCCTCGTCTTCGTTCGCGATTTCCTCCCAGCTTTCTGTTCTCGTCGCGCCTGATCGCGCACGCGCACCAGCTCAGGAACCTGCTCGATTGCAAGCCGGCGAGCTTGTTTCTTTCGCTTGGCCTCGTTATCCACGACCGGGCGAACGACATGGATCATCGGAAACCGTAAAGGTGCGCACCACCATCGGAGAGTTCGGCCAAGTGCTCGACGTAAAGCGCGTCAGCGGATCGTTCTCGCTCCTTCCCGCTGCAATCAGCGCCATTCGCCTCTGGCGTTTCAAGCCCACTCTCTTGAACGATCGGCCTGTCCAAGCTCAACAAGATGTCACCATAGAATTCCGATCGCCAAGGCGTGTGCTGCGCACTCCCACCCGATATTCTGCGCGGCGCTAGAGCCGCTTGAAGCATAACTAGACGCCGCTAGCATGCAGCGCGTTTTGATCGGCTAGGTTCCCCTGACTAACTTCTGGCTAACTTCTGATTGACGCGCTGGCCGCACACAAACCGCTCCCCACAATCCTCCTTGATATTCGTGCCGCGTTGTATATGATGTCCTGTTTTTAGATTGTCTCTACGGTCCTATCGAACGCTTTTTTGCCTACGTCGTCAGGAGAGCAAGAGCGATGCGGATCAGGAAGCGTAATAGCGGTTCTGCAGCAACCCCGGCCCTGCTTTCGTTAATCATCGTAGCGCTCGTGGTCATCACCGTTTACGTTTTTGCGTCGAAGTTGCCCTGGGCGGTCCGGCCCGCACCCATCACCGCCGTTGGCGCCGAGATTGATCATCAATACGATCTGACTCTCGCTGTTACCGCCACGGTCTTCATCCTCTCGCAGCTCGGCCTGGCCTTCGCCATCTTCCGCTTCCGCGACCACGGCCAGAAAGCGCATTTCTCGCGCGGCAGCAACACCCTGGAAGCCATCTGGACTACCGCCACCATCGTCCTTTTCCTCGGACTTGGACTGATGGGCCACAAAGCATGGGCGGAAGTCCGCTTCACGCCGGCAACTCCCGACGCGATTCCAGTGGAAGTCACCGGCAACCAATTCGTATTCAATTTTCGCTACCCCGGTCCCGACGGCAAATTCGGCCGGCTCGATCCCAAACAGATCAGCGCTTCAACCGGGAATCCGCTGGGCATCGACGCGAATGATCCCGCGGGCAAAGACGACATCGTGGTTCCGACGCTCACCGTTCCAGTTAATCACGAAATCAATCTGCTGATTCGTTCGCAAGACGTAATCCACAATTTTTACGTGCGCGAATTGCGCATTCAACAGGACGCCATGCCTGGCATGGTGATTCCGCTCCACTTCACCCCGACTGTGATTGGACAGTACGAAGTGGTTTGCACGCAGCTCTGCGGCCTGGGCCACTCGCGCATGCATAGTTACCTGAACGTAGTGTCCGACGCGGACTACGAAACATTCCTCAAACAGCAGGCGGCGGGCCAGTGAACCTATCCATAATGACCCAACCCATGATTCCTTCCACGAAACACCCAGAAAGCCGGACCCAATTTCCAGGAGGCCACGCATGAGTTCGCACGCGCACGCCGGTGGATCCAGTGTGCATGCTCCGATGGCGGAGCCTAGCGGTTTCATCCGGAAATATATTTTCAGCGTGGACCACAAAGTCATCGGCATTCAGTATTTCCTGCTGGCGCTGACGGCGGTGGTGGTCGGCATCGTGCTCTCGCTGCTGATGCGTTTCCATCTGGTGTGGCCGAACGCCACGCTGCCGTTCGTCAGCGGCGGCCAGATGTCGCAGGAACAATACCTCGCGCTGGTGACCATGCACGGCACCATCATGGTCTTCTTCGTGCTCACCACCGCGCCGCAGGGCGGCTTCGGCAATTATTTTCTGCCGATTCAAATCGGCGCCCCAGACATGGCTTTCCCGCGCTTGAACATGCTTTCGTTCTGGGTCACGTTTCTGGCCTTCGTTTGCATCATCGCGGCGTTCATTGTTCCGGGCGGCGCGCCCATCAGTGGCTGGACCGGTTACACACCACTCAGCGGCCTCGGCGAAATTACCGGCCCCGGTGAAGGTTGGGGCCAGACGATGTGGATCGTCAGCATCTCGCTCTTCTGCCTCGCGTCGCTGCTCGGCGCGTTGAACTTCATCGCCACCACGATTGATTTGCGCGCTCCCGGCATGAGCTTGATGCGCATGCCGCTCACCGTGTGGGGCTGGTTCGTCACCGCGATTCTGGGCTTGCTGGCTTTCGGCGTGTTGCTGGCGGGAGGAATTTTGCTTTTGTTGGATCGTTCCGCAGGCACGAGCTTCTTCATTCCGGCGGGCCTGGTGGTGAACGATCAATTGCAAGCCCACAGCGGCGGCTCGCCTATCCTCTGGCAGCATCTCTTCTGGTTTTTCGGGCACCCTGAGGTTTACATCGCAATTCTGCCCGGCATGGGAGTCGCGTCACACGTGCTTTCGACTTTTGCGCGCAAGCCGGTTTACGGTTATCGCGCGATGGCCTATGCCATCTGCACCATCGGCTTCCTGGGATTCATGGTCTGGGGCCACCACATGTTCGTCAGCGGTATGAGCCCCTACTCCGGCTTCGCATTTTCGGTGCTGACGATGTCCATCGGCGTGCCCTCCGCGATTAAGACGTTCAACTGGCTCGGCACTCTGTGGGGCGGCAAGATTCAATTCAAGACGCCGATGCTTTTCGCGCTCGGCTTCGTTTCGCTGTTCGTTTCCGGCGGCCTCTCGGGCTTGTTCCTCGCGCAGCCTGCGGTGGACAACATGCTGCACGCCACCTACTACGTGGTCGCGCACTTCCACTCTGGTGATGGGAGTCGCCGCCATCTTCGGAATTTTCGCCGCCACCTATTTCTGGTTCCCGAAAATGTTTGGACGCATGATGAGCGAGCCGCTGGGCAAAATTCATTTCTGGTTCACGTTTGTCGGCGCCTACTGCATCTTCATGCCCATGCACTTCATCGGCATCGCGGGCGGCATTCGCCGTTATGCGGACGCTTCGGCCGTCGGCTTCCTCGCGCATTTGCAGCCCGTGCACGAATTTATGACCATCGCCGCGTTCGTCACCGGCGCCGCGCAACTATTTTTCCTGTTCAACTTTTTCTACAGCTTGAAATTCGGGCCGAAGGCTCCCAAAAATCCCTGGAACGCCACGACTCTGGAATGGGACACCGATTCGCCGCCGCCCATTGATAATTTCGGCGGACACTATCCCAGCGTCTATCGCGGCCCCTACGAATTCAGCGTTCCCGGTGCGGTGGACGACTTCATCCCGCAATGGCTGGAGCCGTCGCAGGTAGCGCGCGTAAAATAGTGCAGCCGGCGTCCGGCGATACACGCCAGGATTTGCAAGAGCCCGAGCAAGTTTTGGAGCAACGCAATGCCAAGCACCATCGTCACCGAAGAAATCGAGCTGATTCCCTCCGACAAAGGCCCGGGCGGCGGAGGCTTCTCCGGCGACGGCGGCGATGGCGGAGACAGCGATTCTTCCGGCGGAGCTCGAGTTCCGCAGCGCGCTTACATCACCGGGATGTTCATCGCGCTCGCGGGCATTCTGATGTTTTTCATGGCGTTCGTCAGCGCCTACATCGTCCGCAAGGACATGCCCAACAGCGCCTGGATTCCGTTGCAAGTTCCGCGCATCCTGTGGCTCAACACTTTGATCTTAATCGCCAGCAGCTTCACTCTTGCGCGTGCACACAACCGGTTCACAGCGAAGGATGACGAAGGATTCCGCCACTGGTGGGCGACTACGACATTCCTTGGCATTCTTTTCGTCGCCGGGCAAATTCTCGCCTGGCGCCAGCTTGCCGCTGAAGGAATTTTCCTGGCGTCGAACCCCAGCAGCAGTTTCTTTTATGTTTTCACCGGGGCGCACGGTGTGCACCTGCTCGGCGGAATTCTCGCGCTGCTGTACGTGCAATTCCGCGCCACGCGAAAAGTGGCGCGCGGCACCGCGATCGAAGTTGTCTCCATGTACTGGCATTTTATGGATGGGCTATGGGTCTTCTTGTTTCTACTCCTCTACCTGGGAAGGTGAAGCGTGAGTGATACGGAATTCGAAGGCATAGTCGAATCGCCGTGGTCCGGCGGCGCGTCGCCCTTCGCCATCAATTCGAAAAAGTTGGGCATGTGGCTGTTCATCATTTCGGATTCGCTTACGTTTTCGGCCCTGCTCATCAGTTACGCGTACGTTCGCCTGGAGACCCCGAACTGGCCGCGCCCGTTTGAAATCTGGCCGGCCATCGCCAAATCGTCTTTGATGACGTTTGTCCTGCTCTCCAGCAGTTTGACCATGGTTCTGGGCGTGAACGCCGGCTTCAACGGCGACCGCAAGAAGACAGTGCGCTACCTTATCGCCACGATCGTTTGCGGCATTTTATTCGTCGCGATTCACGCCACGGAGTGGGTAACGCTTCTTGGCGAAGGCGTCACGCCGTGGTCGAACCCTTTCAATCCCGCCGCACCGCTTTTCGGTGGCACTTTTTTTGGTCTTACTGGCCTGCACATGCTGCACGTCACGATCGGCGTGGTCTATCTCGCGATCATCGCCTGGGGCTTCGGCAAGGGGAAATATACCGCCGAGCACGTGGAAGTCAGCGGCCTGTACTGGCACTTTGTGGACCTCGTCTGGATGTTCATTTTTCCGATGGTGTATTTGCTGAGCGTGAATCCCAAGTAACAGCAATAACAAGGAGCGAGCGAACCGATGAGCGCACACGGACACACCGCCGAGCTCACGCACGAGCACGCCGTAGGCACCACCAAACTATTCGCCACGGTTTGGGTCTGGCTGCTGTTGCTCACAATTGTGGAAGTTTTTCTGGCCTACTTGCGCCTGGAAGTCCATCTGATGATCACGATATTGGTCGGCCTTTCGATAATCAAGGCCGCACTGATCATTTCATATTTCATGCACATGCGTTTTGAGCGCCTCGGACTGTTCTTGCTGCTGATCCCCGCCATGGTCTTCTGCATTTGCATGATGCTGATCATGTTCTTTCCGGATAGCATTCGTCTGACGCACCTCCGCCCGCATTGAAGCCGGTACTGGCACTGTCGGCGAGACACGCGCGATTCGGTATTGGCTGTGCATCGTAGATTTGAATAACGAGGGGTATGAGTTGAAGAAGGGCATTTTAATTCGTGGGGCGCTGCTGCTCAGTTGTTGCGCGACTCTGATCGCCTTGCCCATCACGCACGTTCACGCGCAAAGCTGCGCCATGTGCTACCAGAGTGCGGCTGCTTCCGGCCCGCAAGGCGGCGCGGCGCTCCGCCACGGCATTTTGATTCTGTTCATACCTGCAATCAGCCTCTTCGTAGGAATCTTCGCGCTGATCTACCAGCGTCGCGACGTCGCCCGCTGATCGCGCACCATCCAACGCGGCTGGCTGCAGCACCGGATGCCGAATTCACTTGGCATCCGCGCCGCAATTCCCGCCGTATTCCGCTCGACTAGCTTTTAGGCTTGTGCAAATCGGTGCATATAGCCACAGCGCTGTTCGGATCCACCGCGCCATCGCCCTGCTCCACGTGCTGAATTTTTCCTTCCTTGTCCACGACGATCGTGGTTCGCTGCGCCCATTCGTATTTGTCCCCTTGCACGTCGTACGGCTTCAAAATTCCATACGCGGTCAGGACTTTACGGTTCATGTCGCTGAGCAACGGGAAAGTAACTCCGATCTGTTTTGCAAATGCGGCGTTTGCTGCGGGGCTGTCAATGCTGATTCCCAGTACGACGGTGTCGCTAGCTTCCAGCTTGGCCATATCAGCCTGATAGGCCTGCAATTCCTTGGTTCAACCACCGGTAAACGCGAGAACGTAGAACGCCAGGATGACGTTTTTCTTGCCGCGGAAATCACTCAGCTTCACCGGCTTCCAGTCATTCGCCAGCAGCGTGAAATCCGGCGCCACGTCTCCCACCTTCAAATTCGTCTTGGCAATGGCATCTTCCTGCGCCGCCACGGAAAATTGTCCCGCGAGCATAAGCAACAGGAGCAGCCCGACGACGGCAGTGACGGTCCTTTTCATCGGCTCTCTCCTTTTGAGTTCTGCAAACTGCGCGCTATGATTATAGCCGTGTTCCGCTGTTTTGCTTGTAGCGGCGACGTAATTCTCGCACCAGATGCGCCGCGCGGATTTCGCTGTTCCTTCCCTGCGCTTTCCCTATAATTCGTCAGGCACGCCGGGGGCCGTGAAAAAGTGTTCGCCGATCGCACCAACTGGAACCTGCAGCCCAATCCTTTAAGCGAAGCTCTCTCTCGGCATCGCGCGGAAGGGAAGCCGTTACTTGATCTCACGATTTCGAATCCCACCGAATGCGGATTCGAGTACGACAGCCGCGCCATCCTGCAAGCTCTTGCGAATCCGGCCAGCCTAACGTACGACCCGGAGCCTCGGGGATTGCTGATCGCTCGACGGGCAGTTGCCGCATACTACGCCGAAGGGCGTGCCACCGAAGTGCCGGTTGAGAGCGTCATCCTCACCACCAGCACCAGCGAGGCCTATTCCTTCGTCTTCCGCGCGCTCTGCAATCCAGGCGATGAAATCCTGATCCCCGAGCCCAGCTATCCTCTCTTCGCGTTCCTCGCCGATATTCAGGATGTAAAGTTGGTGCGTTATCCGCTCGACTACGATTACGGCTGGCAAATTAATTTTCACGCTCTGCAGCAGGCCATCACCGCGCGCACCCGCGGAGTGATCGTTGTGCATCCCAATAATCCCACCGGGCATTTCACCAAACCGCACGAGTTGGAAAAACTGAATGAAATTTGCGTGCCGCGCAAGCTGGCCATCATCGCCGACGAAGTGTTTCTGGATTTCGCGCTGCACGGTGCCGCGCCGTTCAGTTTCGCGCAAAATTTTGCTGCGCTGACCTTCACCCTGAGCGGTCTATCCAAAATCTCCGGCCTGCCGCAGATGAAAGCCGCCTGGTTCGTCACCACCGGACCCGAGCCACTGAGGTCACAAGCTCTATCGCGCCTGGAAATCATCGCGGACACCTATCTTTCGATGAACTCGCCGGTTCAGCACGCTATCCCCGCGCTGCTCGGCGCGCGCCATCAGTTTCAAAAGCAATTAGTGGAACGTGTCCGAAAAAATCTGGCGGAACTCGATCGTCAGCTCGCAACGCAGAAATCCTGCGCGCGGCTGGCAGTGGAAGCCGGCTGGTACGCTGTGCTGCGCGTCCCGGCGACACGTTCAGACGAAGAACTGGCCATCGATCTATTGGCACAAAAGAATATTTACGTTCATCCGGGCCATTTCTACGATTTTCCGTCGGAGGGATTTTTGATCGTAAGTCTGATCACGCCAGAAGAGGAATTTGCGGCAGGAATGAAACTGCTGTTGTCGTTGCTTTAGCGTTCAAGAAAACCGCTAGCGAGCCCAGCCTTAACGCAACCGTCCCGGCGGATCCGCCGTCTCCGGAATCCCAATCTTCAACTCCGGCCCGGAGCTTTCCGGCTTCTTGGATGGCACCGGTTGCGGAATGCCAATTCCGCGATTGATTTCTAGATGTTCCTTCGCGCAGCGCGGGCAATATCCCTTCCCGGTCTCGTCATCGCGCTGGCTCGCCAGCTCATAGCAGCCGCAGATGCAGTCGCAGTATCCAGTGATCGAAGCCGTCTTGATGGGTATCAGGGCCATGAAAGCCTCTCCCGTGGTCGTTGCGAGGGAATCATACCTACGCGCTGGGCGTCGTGCAAGACTGCGGAAGTGAATTGCAACAAGACTTCAATTAAGAAAGGCGCCCGGAAAAAATGCTTAGGCGGGTTTCATCTCCGCCATGCGGAAAGGATCCCCGATCTTCTCGTGCAAATCCATCCACACCCTGTCGGGGTGCGACAAAAATACCTCCACCACCTTGGGATCGAATTGCTTCCCGGAATATTTCTGTATCTCCGCGCGCGCCGCGGAAATCGGCAGCGCCTTGCGATAGGGCCGGTCAGAAATCATAGCGTCCAAAGTATCCGCCACCGCAAATATTCTCGCGCCCAGAGGAATCTGTTCACCTTTTAATTTTCGCGGGTAACCCGACCCGTCGTAGCACTCCTGGTGCGACAATACAATCTCCGCCGCCTCTTTCAAGAAGGGAATCCGCTCCAGCACCGAATACCCGATTTCGCAGTGCTTGCGCATGATTTCCCGTTCTTCATTCGTCAACGGCCCGGGTTTGCGCAATATGCTGTCCGGCACGCCCATCTTGCCGATGTCGTGCAGGAACGCGCCGCGCGCAATCTGCCGCAATAATCCCGGGTCCACGCCCATGGACCGCGCGATGGTGATGGTAAACGCCGTCACGCGCTGGCAATGCCCTTCGGTCTCGGCATCTTTCGCGTCCAGCGCGCCGCCCAGCGCCTCCAACGTGTAATCGTAAGATTGCTCCAGATCCTGCAACGCGATGGAAAGTTGCTGCGTGCGTTCGGCCACCAGATGTTCCAAGTCGCTCTGGTAAGTGCGGTTTTCCATCACCAGCCGGCGATGTTCGAGCGCGCGCCGCACGCTCAGATGCAGCTGATCCTTTTCGAATGGCTTCAGGATGTAGTCGTAAGCGCCCGCGCGAATGGCCTGGAGCGCGATGGAAATATCGTGCATCGCGGTGACCATAATCACCGGCACGTCGGGATCCTCGTTGCGAAGTTCGGCCAGCAATTTCAGCCCGTCCATCTCGGGCATCACGATGTCGCTCAAAGCCAGGTCGAAAGTATCTTTGCGAAAAGCGTCGAGGGCCATGCGCCCGTTCGAACAGACGGTGCAATGGTAGCCTTGCGCTTCCAGTAAAGTCGAAACGACCTCGCGAATCGCCTCTTCGTCATCCACTACCAGAATCTTTTCCGTTTCCACGATGGGCTCCCGGGAGTCTCCATTATAGGGCCTGCCCACGGGCCGGAAATGCCTAATTGCCGAATCGAATACCCGCGTGTTGCATTGCACAATAGTAGGCTTTCATACGTAACTTTCGCCGCAAGCCCGAGCACAGCACACAATTTCCATTTAATCCGGATCCTCCGGCAATCGCCTCCGAATCTGCGAGGAACCGTCGCCCGCGGACGAGTCTAATCGCGCCATCCCGGCCTCGATTTGCACCGAAAGATTCCCGACCAGCTCGGTAAGTCGCACCAGCCGATTCACAGGACAAATCGCCTTCCGCTTTTTTTTTCGTCTTATCAGACCCTGTCGTATAGTGCCATTTACCACATTGTTGTTGACGCTGACGTTTACTAAGAGTAACATCCCGCTCGTTGCGATGGACTGGGGTGCTGTCGCAATCAGCGCAATTCTGGAGGGCCGTGGCGTGGAATCACTGGAGCGCTTCGCGCAGAATCAGCCAATCATCGAGGAGTTCGTCTCTCAGTGGCTGGTCTCCATCCCCACCGCCCTGGGGCGCCTCGCGCACGTCGCCATGCTGCGCGACATTTATACCGGCCGTTATCATCACCCCATTCTCCAGGACGCTTACTCGGAGGCCGCCGTTCATCAATCCTTGCTCTACTGCCACGAAGAACTTTTCGAAAAAGTCCTCGAGGATAATTTCGAGCAGCAAGAGTGGGATTTGCGCATGTGCTTTGCGAACATGGAAGCTCCCGCGGCCGAAATCGCGCGAAGCTGGCTGGAGGTGGAGCTGTTCCGCTTGTTCGTTCCCTTCGGCACTCCGCCGTACCTTCGCGATCTCTTTTGCTCCAATCTGCGCGCGATCCTCGGCCTGATCGTTTCAGAGCCTCTGGTCCATACCGCGGCGTAACCACTTAGCTCTGCCCGTACAATCTTCTGGAAACCCCCCGCCCGTTTGTTAGCATCGAATGATGGTGAATACGCCGCTGGTCGCATGGTTCCGCGATCCTCTCAAACGATTGCTGTTCGAGGTGGGTGCCGGCTACTACGCGCGAAAACTCGCCACGGGCCCCGAGGCCGACCTGCGGCGCGAATTCCTCCATTCCTTGCAGTTGCCGGCTTCCGGCAACGGGCACGGCACAATCAGAGTTCTGGACGTCGGCTGCGGGCCCGGTCACGTGGCTCGCGCGCTCGCTCATAGTGGATACGATGTCACCGCCGTGGACCGCAGCCGCAGCCTGCTGCGAATTGCCAGAAAGCTCGCGACCCATGAACGCACCGCTGTGCGCTTCCATTTATCGCCCGTGGAAAAGCTTCCATTCCCGGATTCTTCTTTCGATTATTGTTACGCTACCGGAGTGGTCTATTGGGTTGAACATCTTGCCGCTACTCTCGCCGAAATGGTCCGCGTCACCCGCCCGTCCGGATTGGTGGCTTCGCTCGATCCGCATGCCTCGATGTCCGTCACTAAAATTTTGGCTTACGCGCGTGAAAAATGCCTCAGCGCGCGCGACACTCGCAAGCTGGTGGCCTGGGCCACTTCCGCGCAATGCAATCGCCGCTTCGAAGAAGACCATCTCCGCCGCTTGCTCACCGATGCCGGGTTGCAGAGTCTCACCTTAGAACAGCGCTTCGGCGGCATGGTCTGGTTCTGGAAGGGGACCGTCCCGGCGCGAGCCTGACGCGAGCCCAACGCGTTCTTAAGAATCCGCAGCACGCGAAATGAGTACCGCGCGAATCGTCACGCGCTCGGGCGCGTAAGTTCCAACTCGGAGAACCTGTTATTGTGGTCCTTGCACGACAATTCTCGGAGGATTGAATGATTCTGTTTCGGCCCGTGAGCTCGCTGATCGCAGCCAAACGGCTTGCCGCCTTGGCGATACTGCTTGTGGGCGGTGCGGTGTTTGCCGCTCAGCGCCCCGCCGTCTCCGTTTCGTTGAAATCGCTCGCATCCTCGCAGCCGAAAATTTCTTCGCAGACCGCGCCAGCCTCCACGCCCCAATTCATCAAGGCCGCCGATGAAGTTCTAGCTCAGATGAGCAAAATCCTGGATCTTCCGATCAAGGAGCCGCTGAAGAAAACTCTCCGCTCCAAGCAGGAAGTTCGCGACTACCTGATTCGCGAAGACAAAGAAGACAAGAACGAATCCGAACGCTACGCCGACGACAAAACGCTGGAGGCTTTCGGCTTGATCCCCAAAGGCTTTCCGCTCGATTCTTTCATGCTCGACGTTTTGACTGACCAGGTGGCGGGATTATACGACCCTAAGGCAAAGGAATTTTACATCGCGGATTGGATCCCGGTGGACGAACAGCGCACGGTGATGTCACACGAACTCACCCACGCGCTGGAAGATCAATCCTTCCACATTGATTCCTGGATCAAGGCCGCGCGTCCGAATGACGACGCCGAACTTGCTCGTGACGCGGTCAGCGAAGGTTCCGCCATGGCCGCCATGGTGGACTACGAAATGCTCGACCAAAAAGTCAGCGTGCGCGACGTTCCAGACGTCACTTTGCTGATTCGCGCCAGCGCCCTCAGCGAAATGGATAAAGATCCCAACCTGGCGAAGGCTCCGGTCTATATTCGCGACGAGCTCCTTTTCCCGTATCTCGCCGGCACCGGATTTACGCAGCAATTCCTGAAGGCCCACACCGGATGGCAAGACCTCCATCTGATTTTTCAGGATCCGCCGGTATCCACGCAACAGATCCTGCATCCGGATTTGTACCTCCACGGCGTGAAACCCGAAACCGTTACGCTGCCGGACTGGAAAGCCCTAGTCCCAGCCGACTGGAAGCTGCTGGAAGAAAACACCATGGGGGAATTCGGAGTAAACGAGGTTCTGAAGCAGCTGCTCGACGAAAATCGCGCGGAATTGCTCTCCCCAGCGTGGAAGGGCGACCGCTACGCTGTATTCGAGGACGCCAAAGCGAAGTCCAATCCGCTGGTGTTCCGTCTGGCGCTCGATAATTCCGACGATACCGCCCATTTCTTCGGCCAGTATAGCGAAGCGCTGGAACACAAATATAAAACTAGAACGGAACTCTTCCGCCGTCCGAATTTCTTTCAGTTTCAGTCCGAATCCGGCGGAGTGTTCCTGCGGTGCGTCGGAACACAATGCATCACAGTGGAAAGCGCCTCGCGTGAAACTTTCGACAAAATCAATCACGCCATCGGCTGGGACCCGGCACCTTCGGCTGTGGCTGCGCCAACTGCGCCTGAGTCCATCACCCAGCAGCCTGCGCGGGTCGAATCCCTTCGTTCTGGCGCGCAGTAGCTTCGCGCACCGTCCACTCAATCGTTCAGCGAAAGCTGCACTGTATCCGCGCGGTGCACCACCATCAGCGTCTGATCGTCTGCCTGCTTCCTGCCGCTGGAATAACTCTGCACGTCTTTCATGCACGCCGCTGCAAGTTCCTGCGGCACCCATCCATGCCGCTCTCCCGCGACACTGGAAAGCCGCGCCGCGCCGTATTCCACGCCCGTCGCGTTCACCGCCTCGGAAATCCCGTCCGTGTAGAGCAGCAGGCTATCGCCGCGCTCCATGCGCACGCGTTGAATTGTGTAGCGGCTGGTCGAGAACATTCCCAGCGGCACTCCCGTCGAGCAGACCTGCCGCACTCCGTCTTTGGCAATGAGCAATGCAGCCAAGTGCCCGGCGCTGCCGATTTCGATTTCGCCGCGTTGCCCGGCTCGACCGCAAATCAGCGTGGCATATTGTCCTGCGATCGTACTCTGGCAAAATACGCTGTTCGCCATCTCGAGCAGCTTCTCGAGCGTCAGGTCCACGCCCGCCAGGCTGCGGAACATCGCGTGCAAATGCGTCATCAGCAGGGAAGCGGCTACCCCTTTTCCCGCCACATCGCCAAGCAAGAAAACCAGTTCGCCATCCGCTGCCGCTGGAGGAATTAAATCGCAATAATCGCCGCTCACCATTCCCGCGGGCTTGTATTGATAGTGGACGAGCCAGTCGCCGTGCCGCAAATCCGTTCGCGGCAGCAATCCGCGCTGCACGCGCGAAGCGAGTTCCAAATCGCGCTCCAGGGCGCGCTGCTCGTCACTCGTCAGATGGTCCAGGCAGAGCGTCACCAGCGGATCGGCCAGCAGCCGGTCTTTTTCCACGCTGTCATGGCACTCCGTGCAAATTCCGTACGTTCCCTCGTCCATCCGGTGCAATGCGGAATCCACTTCGCCCAGCAGCGCCAGCAAAGAGGCAGCCGGAGCTGCTGCGTCAGGCGACGCAATCACTACATTCAATTCCCTGCGCCGTTTTTCGAGCTGTTCGCGAATGTATGGATCACTCACTCCGCTCATTTCCTTGGCCTCCGCATCCGAGCTTCGCGCCATGCCCACCGCCGCGCTATCCGTATCTGCCATTGGAACTCCCTTCGCCCCGGTCCGTCGAATCCTTCGGTATTTGATTCCTAATCCGGCGCCCGAGACTCCGCTTTAATGCCGTCCAGCAGGCTCTCATCGCTCGTTGTGGTGGGACGCGCCCTGCGGTCCAGCCTCTGCAACCGCCGCTCGAAATCACTTCTGTAACGCCGCAATAATGCTGCGCTTAGCCCCGCGCGGCGATTCGGTGGCCGCAACTCCGCCAGAGCCTTTCGTACGAGCAGTGCCGCGCGCTGCGGCTCTCGGGTCTGGTGTTCGTAATGAATAGCCAACTGTTTGTAGGCCTCCAGCCCTTCGCGCGAACCCCCCAGAATGCTCTCCCACAATTTCAACGCCAGCGGCAAATCGCCTTCGCGTTTCGCCAATCGCGCCAGAGAACGCCGCGCGGCCCGATCAGTTTCCGCGGGCAGCACCGCATCCAGCGATTGCGCGTAATGTTTCCGCGCGCGCGCCGTCTCGCCGCGCCGTTCACAGATGCGCGAAACCCCAAATAATTCCAACCCGTCCGCGCTGTCCGACTCCGGGTCCGCCAGCACCGCGACGATCCGGCTGGCAAGCCCGGCCAGCCCGCGCAGGTCCATTTGATTGTGCAAGAAGATCTGCACCAGTGGCTCCGGCGGCCCGCCGCGCAAATAATCGAAATAAAATTGTGGAATCATCTCCGAAATCAAATCCGCGCCGCGATTCCACCCCAACACGTGCTTTTCCAATTCCGCCAACCGCACCGATCCCAGCCGCACGCGCCACAAATTGCGCGCCGGGTGCAGAAAATCCAAATGCGCGCGCGGCGCCGTTGCCCGGATTTTTCGCGTCATGCGATAACGCGTTTCCAGCAGCGGCCAGTCAAACGATTTGCCGTTGAACGTCACGAGCACCGGTCGCTCAGCCATCCGCTGCGCCAAAGTCACCAGCAGCGCGTGCTCTTCGCTCAGTTCGCGCATGAAGAACTGCTCCACTTCCAGCCCGCCCGCGTCCCACCAAGCAATACCAACCATGAACGGATAGGTCCCCGTCCCGCCCATTAGCCCCGTCGTTTCCGTATCCAGAAGTAACCATTGCCGCGGGTCGGCCACTTCCGCGCAAGCTCCTGGTGCAAGCAGCCGCAGCGCCTTCATGTTCACCGAACCTTCCGGTGGCGCGAACCCGATAGCCTCAGAAAACCATTTGCGCACTGACAAGTGCTCGCCAAACGAGTTGCTCAACGTCTTCGCCTGCAGCAGCTCAGCTAGCCGTTCCGCGCCATCGGGCAACGCAGCCGAAAATCCGCGCGCGCCGCTGGCCACGCTTTCCGCCGTGGCATCTCCAGTCGCGACCCGAGCCCTCCGCGCTGGCTTAAGCGCCGCCAAAGACGCCAATCGGTCCCGCAGACTCATCGCTGGTCAATCTCCCGCTTCACTCCGCATCCCCCTCTTTCTCTGACGATGCGAGAAGCATCGTCATCTTGAGGCCGGCGCCTCTGCTTCTGGCCCGCCGAAGGCTCTCTCTCGTCTTTCTCGGCGCCCTCTGCGTCTCTGCGGCAAGAGTTTTCGAATTCACAATCACGCACACAACCGCTCCAGAATCGCCAGCGCCGCTTCCTTCGTCTTCTCGCATTTCTCCCCCGCAGGCCCCACGCAAGAAGGGCACCCACTCTCGCAAGGACATCCGACAATCAGCTCCCGCGTCCGCCGTAACAAAATATCGTGCACCCGAAACAAAGGCTCGCTGAACCCAATCCCTCCAGGGTATGCATCGTATAAATACAAATTCGGCTCGAAAAATTCCTTCATCTCCGCCGCATTCGCCAGCGTCGCCGAAAATTCCTGCCACTCGGTTTCGATTCCCGGACTAGCCGGCCGTTCGCCCACCGCCGTCCCCAAATCCCGCCCGTCGCACATCAGCAGCAAACTAGCCATCGAAGCCATCGCGTACAACAATCCCAAGATTCCGTTCTGCCGGTCGGACAACGCATAAGGCAGCTCGGCCAGCAGCTTGCGTTCCAATGTGATCCAGAAGGCCGTGGTGTGCATCTCGTTTTCCGGCAGCTCCAACTTGCCCGCGCCAACATTTTCATTGGTGAAAAATTTGATCTTCTTGAATCCCACCACCTGCGAACGCACGAGGACGTCGCCATGCGCCCCCGCCGCCGGCCCCGCGATCTGTTCTTCCTCCGCAATCTCCAGCACGCGCACCTGCGTATAGCGAATTGCGTCCGTGTAGTAATCCACGTTCACGCTTTTCACGTAGGCCTTGCGCTGCTCGAAATCCAGCCGCTCCACGTGATATTGCTGCCCCTGGTGCAGATAAATCGCCTTGGGATGCACGGTCGTCAGCGCCGAAGAGAAATCCACTTCGCCAATCACCTCCGGCTCGCCGTCCTCGTCTCCATTCGTTCCGCCAGTGGTATCAATAATCACGAAATTGTCAGAGGTCACCGAACGCAAGCTGACCGTATCCGCCGGATAAGCCTCCTGCACCCAATGCCAATTCCCGCCGCTGCGATGCAAAAATCCCGCGTCGGTCATCCGCTCGCACAGGCCCGGCAAATCCACGTCTCCGAAGCGCTCTTCTGGCGCAATAGGCAGTTCGAACGCCGCGCACTTCAAATGGTTCACCAGAATTTCCAGATTGTCCGGCTGCACGTACGCATGCTCCGGCGAACGCCCGAAAAAATAATCCGGATGCTGCACGATGAACTGATCCAGCGGCGCAGAAGACGCGACCATCACCGCGCAAGATGTTCCGCTGCGTCGGCCAGCCCGCCCCGCGCGTTGCCATGTGGAAGCGATCGAGCCCGCATAACCCGCCATCACGCTCGCGTCCAGCGATCCGATATCAATCCCCAATTCCAGCGCACTTGTCGCGACCACGCCACGAATTCGCCCGTCGCGCAAGCCGCGCTCGATCTCACGGCGCTCTCCCGGCAAATAACCGCCGCGATACCCGCGAATCGGCTCGGCCTCTCCAGGGCCCGGCCGGTTCGCCCGCTGCAAATAAGTCAGCAGCACCTCCGTATGCAGGCGGCTATTCGCAAACACGATGGTCTGCAGCTTGCGCGCCAGCAACTCCTTCGCCACGCGCGTCGCCTCATTCAAATAGCTGCGGCGAATTCCCAAATTCCGATTCACCATCGGTGGGTTATAAAAAACAAAAAGCTTTTCCGCAGCCGGCGCGCCGTTATCCTCCACCACCTGCACCGGCTCCGCGATCAGCTGCGCCGCCAGCTCGCCCGGATTCGCAATCGTCGCCGAACAGCAGATGAATTGCGGCTTCGACCCATAAAATTCCGCGATGCGCGCCAGCCGCCGCAGCACGTTCGCCAGATGGCTACCGAAAACTCCGCGATACGTGTGCAATTCATCCAGCACGATGTAATGCAAATTCTCAAACACGCGCGTCCACTTGGTGTGGTGCGGCAGAATCCCCGTGTGCAGCATGTCTGGATTCGTCAGGATCACGTGCCCGCGCTCGCGGATTGCCCGCCTCGCGTCGCTCGGCGTATCCCCGTCATACGTAAACACGCCAAAGCAATCGTCCAACCGCTTCGCCAGGTCGTGCAATTCCGCCAGTTGATCCTGCGCCAGCGCCTTGGTGGGGAAGAGGTACAACGCGCGGGTATCCGCGTTCTCCAGCACCGCGTTCAGTACCGGTAAGTTGTAGCAGAGCGTCTTGCCCGAAGCAGTCGGCGTCACCACCACGAAATTCTGCCCCGCGTGCGCCAGTTCCGCTGCCGCCGCCTGATGCGTATAAAGTTTTTCGATCCCCTTGGCGTGATAAGCCTCCGCCAGCTCCGGCCGAACCCATGCGGGTATCGCGCGGAACTGCGCCTCGCGTGCCGGAATGTGCCGCACGGCCGTCAGCACCTCGTCCGCACGATAACGCGCGACCAGCGCTCCCAGCGCCTCCTGCACCGTCTCCAGGGTTGTGCGAACCCGCACCGCCAGACCGCCAGCCATTCCCCCTTCCAAGCCTCGTCCAGACGCGGCCATCACCACCTCCCGCTGAAATTGCCAAGCTCCCGCCCATCCACGAGCTTTCGCCTTTTATTCGCTGAGGCTACCACGCGGCCATCGCCCGCGCAACACCAGTCTTGCGCCAAAATTTCCATCAATTATGCGCTTCGTCGCCAGGCTCGGAGCGCGTTCCGTGTCCGCGTTCCGATCAGCGCGGCGTGGTTTGCCAGACTCGTCCTTTTATCTTGCCCTTATCAGTATTCGTCTGCGTTCGTCAGTCGTGATTTTGAATTTGCCCCATCTTTCCACGCCAAAACCGCCCGCCCCTAGCCATCCGCCACCAATTTTTGCTATACATGAACCATGGCCCACGACTTCCTGATTTTCGATTTCGGCACCAACGAAGAAGTAGCGCAGCAAGCACGCCACAAAGTAGAAGGCTGGACCCAAGGCTTCCGCCTAGGCAAAAAGATGCTCTTGAAATTCGAGCGCGAAGCAGCCAACGACTCATCGGACTCCGAACCGGAAGCCAAGAAGCCCTCAGCCACCAAAAAGAAATCCGCCGCAAAATCCGACGCAGCCGAACCCAGCGCCAAAGTCCGCGTCCTGGTCCGCCTCGATTTTTCCGACCACGAAAAGCTCTCACACCAGCGCTGGCTCGATCGCATCCCCTCGGAAGAGCCGTTCAAATCCGCCAAAGCCGAAATCATCCGCCAAGGCCAGCCGGGATTCGCCGAAGCCGCGGAACTCTTTGACTCCCTGTCCTAACGGCCACCTGATGCCTGTCTATTTTTCCAGTAATGCCAGGGCGATTGTGGCGCGCGTTTTTTCTCTCCGCGCTCCCGGTTTGGCTATAATGGCGTGTACCTAATTCCCGCGGCAAGCCTGCAAGGCGAGAGTGCCCGATGGCGACCCAGACAAAAGCGAAATTAGCGAATTACGACGCGTCGAAGTATCAGGGCCTCGAGCGCGAAGCCCTCGTCCGGGTATATCGCACGATGTTTATGTCTCGGCGCCTGGACGATCGCGAGATCCAGCTCAAGCGCCAAAACCGCCTGTTCTTTCAGATTAGTGGTGCTGGCCATGAAGCCGTTCTCGCCGCCGCCGGGCTGCTCCTGAAGCCCGCCTACGATTGGTTTTTCCCTCACTATCGCGATCGCGCCCTGATGCTCATGCTCGGCGTCACTCCATACGACATGCTTCTTCAAGGAGTGGGCGCCAAAGCCGATCCCGCATCCGGCGGCCGGCAGATGCCTTCGCACTGGGGCAATCGCGATCTGAATGTCGTCACGCGCTCTTCGCCCACGGGCACACAATTCCTGCAAGCCATCGGCGCGGCAGAATGCTCCGCTTACTTCGAAAAATTCCCCAAGGCCTTCGATCAAGCGCGCAAAGCTCCCGCCGGCGCTACCGTATCCTTTCATCGCGACGAGATCACTTATGTTTCCGCCGGCGATGGCACCACCAGCGAAGGTGAATTCTATGAGTCGCTGAACACCGCCAGCACCAAGCGCCTCCCCGTCCTCTATCTCATCGAAGACAACGGCTATGCCATTTCCGTCCCGGTGGAAGTGCAGACTCCCGGCGGCAGCATCTCCAAACTGGTGCGGAATTATCCGAATCTCTACGTCGAAGAATGTGACGGCACCGAGCCCCTTGAAAGTTACGCCGCGCTGCGCCGCGCGACGGAACATTGTCGCGCTCGCAAAGGCCCCGCGCTAATCCACGCGCACGTCATCCGCCCGTATTCGCACTCACTTTCCGACGACGAAAAGCTCTACAAATGCGAAACCGAACGCTCCGCGGAAGCCCAGCGTGATCCGCTTCCCAAATTTGCGCTGTTCCTCGTCCGCGAAGGCATCCTGGAAGAAAGCGAAATCGAAGCGCTGGAAGCCGAAGTGGATCGCGAAATCATCGCAGCCACCGACCGCGCCCTGGCCGCCGAGCTCCCGTCGCCCGACTCAATTTACAAGTGGGTTTACTCTCCGGATGTTGATCCCACCTCGCGCGACTTCGAAGCCAATCCAAAAAAAGAAGGCCATCCCAAAACGATGGTCGAAATGGTTTCCATCACTCTGCTCGATGAGATGAAACGCGATGAACGCATCGTCGTATTCGGCGAAGACGTCGCCGATTGCAGTCGCGAAGAAAGCCTGTCCACCGTAAAAGGGAAGGGTGGCGTCTTCAAAGCCACGGCCGGCCTGCAGCGCAAATTCGGCGCGCAGCGCGTTTTCAATTCACCTCTGGCCGAAGCCAATATCGTCGGCCGCTCGATCGGCATGGCCATTCGCGGCCTCAAACCAGTTCCCGAAATCCAATTCTTCGATTACATCTGGCCGGCCATGATGCAGCTGCGCAATGAGATGGCCACTATTCGCTGGCGCTCCGCCGGCCACTTCAAGTCGCCCGTCGTGATCCGCGTCGCGATTGGCGGCTACCTCACAGGCGGCGCGATCTATCACAGCCAGTGCGGCGAAGTGACCTTCACGCACATTCCCGGCCTGCGCGTGGTGATGCCTTCCACTGCTCTCGACGTATGCGGCCTGCTGCGTACCGCGATCCGTTCCGACGATCCCGTCCTCTTCCTCGAGCACAAACATCTCTACCGCCAGCCCTACAATCGCTCAGAATATCCCGGCCCCGATTTCACCATCCCCTTCGGCAAAGCGCGAATGGTCCGCGAAGGCACGGACGTTAGCGTCATCACTTACGGTGCCGTAGTGCATCGCGCGGAAGTCGCCGCAGCGGAGCTCGCGCGCAACGGAATCTCCGCCGAAATTCTGGACCTGCGTTCGCTCAGCCCTTACGACTGGGAAGCCGTTGCCGCCACGGTCCGCAAGACCAATCGCGTCCTGGTCGCCTACGAAGACACGCGCTCCTGGGGATACGGCGCGGAAATCGCCGCCCGCATTGCGGACGAATTATTCGACGAGCTCGCTGCTCCGGTGCGCCGCGTAGCCGCCACTGACACATTTGTCGCGTATCAACCGCGGCTAGAAGACGCCATATTGCCGCAAACTGAAGACATAGCTCGGGCCATCCGCGACCTGATGACCTATTAGCCCGGCCCAAAGCCCACAAGTAGGCACATGAAACCTTTCCATCACTCCATTCGTATAGTTATAGTAGGCGGATGAAGCTCGAGCAGAACCGCTCGGGAGGGTAAAGCCATGAATTGCCAGCAATGCCACAAAGAAATCGCTGAATACTCGAATTTCTGCTACTACTGCGGCGCGCGTCAGAACCCGAACGCCGCGCCCAGCGCAGCCCCGCGTCAGCAGAAGCGCTTAATGCGTTCCTCGACCGACTGCAAACTGGGCGGCGTCTGCGGCGGCATCGCCGAATATCTGGATGTGGATTCCACCATCGTTCGTCTGATCTGGGTGGTGCTGATCCTTTTCCCGTTTCCCCTGATCCCGGCCGTGCTTGGATATTTCGTCGCCTGGCTGGTGATCCCGCAAGCGCCTCCGCCGATACCGGTGGAAGTGTCGGCGCAACCCGCCGCGCCGAGCGCGCCATCCGCGCCCGGGCACGGCTCCGCACAGACCGCCTGAGCGTTTCCGGAAAATTGCAGCGTGGCCTGGCGGCGAACGCCGCCAGGTGATTTAATCGCGCTCCTTGCCCTTTGCTCTGCGCGAAAAAGATCCGCGCCGGTCGCCATATATTGCCTGGTCAACCGATATCAACCCTGCCCCCAGCGCCGCTAATGTGAACGCGCCCACGGCCATCATCAGGGGAAATTGATAGCTATCCACTTTCGCTGGATTCGATATCAGTCCGTGTACCTTTACCAGCGCCACCGCCATTTCCCCCGCCACCAGCAATCCCGCAATCCGCGTGAACAACCCCAGGATCAATAGGCACCCGCCGAAAAATTCGATCACGCCCGCGATATAAACAAAGTAAGCGGGGAATCCCATGTGCTCGAACCCCTGCATGGTTTCGTGCGTGTGCGTAAACAGCTTCGGATAGCCGTGATACACCAGAATAATTCCCAGCGCCAATCGCAGCAACAAAAGGGCCAGCGGTTTCAGTTTTTCCAGGCTCTGCATTCCTCTCCTCCCGCGGCCACTCTGCAATAACCCGCGCCGCGTGCCCCGCATTGTACCAGAACGGAAAAAGACTCCCGCGCTCCGCCCATGGAAACTTTCCGCAGCCCGGGTGCGGAGTCGCGCGGGGCGATTAGTGTAGAATCTAAAATTACTTATTTCAGACAATGTCACGATCCGCGCGCATAGCTATGGCTACCAGTCACCGTAGGGCGTCGCGCGCCGAAACAATTACCTTCGGAGAATGTCCGTGATTCGGAAAGTGCTGTTGGGCTCCGCGCTGCTGATGGTCGTGGTGGTGGCGCTTTACGTTCGCTTCCATCATTCCACTCCGCCCCTTGAAACGGCCTATGCCGGCAGCCGCATCGTCACTCTTTACAGCACATCGGCGCAAGTCCGCGAACCCGTCGCCACGGTCAGCTTCGGTGATCGCCTGGAAGTTCTGCAGAGATTTCAGAATCAAGTGAAAGTGCGCACGGCCGCCGGAGTCGTCGGCTGGATCGAGGAAAACGATTTGTTGTCCGCCGACCTGTGGGAAACCCTGAAGGACTTGGAAGCAAAGTCGGCCACTATGCCCGTCGTCGCGCGCGGCCACACCAGGGTTCTCAGCAACCTGCATATCGAACCGGGGCGCGATTCGCCACGAGTCCGCCAATTAAATAAAGACATTCCTCTGGACATGATGGCGCGCCAGCCGAAGTTAGTCGTACCCGCCTCCATTTCCAATGCCGAAGCGGAATCCGCGGACGAAGCCCCGGCGCCAGACGACCGCAAGTCCAACGGCAAGCGAGATACGAAGGCTGGCGAGAAGCCGGATACAAAGCCCGAGCCAAAAAAGGAAGACTGGTGGCTCGTTCGCGCTCATATGCCCGACCAAACCATCCTGGCCGGATGGCTCCTGGGCCGCTTCGTCGAACTCGACATCCCGTCGCCTCTCCCGGACTATGCCACTTCCGCCGGAATGCGGATCGTGGCCTGGACGGAGCTGAACCGCGTCGCATCCGCGTCGGGAAAACCCATGCCGCAATATCTAGTCCTCGGCACGCACGGGCCCGAAGGTCAACTCTGCGATTTCACCGCACTCCGCGTGTACACCTGGGGCAAGCAGAAGAACCGCTACGAAACCGCCTTCGTCGAAAGCAATGTCTGCGGCAAGTTCCCCGTGCAAAAATCGCAGGCGGCAGGCCCCGAAGGCGACCTCACCTTTAATTTCCTGGATTACAGCAACGGAACACCAGAACGCCGGAACTACCAGATGCACCAGACCATCGTTCGCCTCGTGAAAGACGGCAACGCTGCGAAACCGCGCAAACGCACCCGTTAATCACCGCGTTTCATCCGCCATCATTTGCAGCTACGCTCGCTGCCGACTGCGCTAAATTTGTGATATGGCGAATCGCACCGCAATTTTCGGAGCAGCCTCGCTCCTGTATTTTTCTGTGGCGCTCTCGGGCTGCTCGCAAGCCACTTCTCAGCCCCTGCCTCCGCCGCAGAATCCGGTAGCGCCCACGCTTCACTTTATCGGTCAGTGGGGCAAACCCGGCAACGGCCCGGGCCAATTGCAACAACCCTCCGGCATCGCCACGAATTCACTCGGCGACATATTCATCGTGGATTCCGGCAGCGCCTTCATCTCCAAATTTGCGCCCGAAGGGAAGCCGCTGCTCTCGTTTCAAGAAGATGGTTTGAATCATCCGCAATCCGTTTCTGTGGATGGTGGTGGCGCGCTCTACGTCACCGATCCGGTCCGCAACAGCGTTTTCATTTTCATGCCCAACGGCGATCGCTACCGCGAACTGCACCTGCGTACGCGTCCCTTCGCTGGAAATCAGCTCAGCGCCGCCGTGGGCGATGACGGCTTGATCCACGTGCTCGACCCGCACGCCGGCAAAGTTTTCAGCTACACGCCACGCATGCGTCTGGTGCAAACATGGGAGCCGCGCGAAACTATGCCCGGCACTCAGCCTTTCGGCCCGCTCGTCGCGGGTCCCGATAATCTTCTATACCTCGGAACACCCTCGGGCGGCATCATGAAGCTCACGCGCGAAGGCCACTTGATTTCAGAGATCACGCCTGGCGCGAAAGGGACCACCTGGAATCCCGGCGCAGGTTTCGCAGTATGGAGCAATTGCGTCTTCGTCATGGATTCCGATGGTCGCATGCTGCACATCGCAGGCATTACCGATGGCGCCGCAAAAGCCGATATAGACCTCGCTCCGGAACTCGGCCAGGCTTCCCGCAAAGCTCCAGCTCTCGCCGTGAGCCCGCACGGAGAATTGCTGGTGCTCGACGCGCCCGAATCGCGCGTCCTGCGCTACCGCATCACCTTCTGACATTCCCCCTTCACGCGCTATGATTGCAGTCCGAATTAACGAGGTGTGTCCCATGGCTCTATTGCTTTCCGAAGCGGAAGTGCAGCAAATCCTCACCATGCCCATCGCGCTCGCGGCCGTCGAAGATTCTTTTCGCCGCCTCGCCGATGGCTCCGCGCTGCTTCACTCTCGCCAGCGCCTGCACATTCCAGGCAAAAGCTACCTCCATTACATGGCCGCAGCCGACGGTGCCGGCAATTACATGGGCTTGAAGATTTACACCAGCTCGAAGACGGGATTGCGTTTCTTGGTTCCGCTGTTCCAGGTGGATTCCGGTGAGTTGCTCGCGCTGATCGAAGCCGACTACCTTGGTCAAATCCGCACCGGCGCTGCTAGCGGCCTAGCCACGAAGTTCCTAGCACGCGCCGACGCCAGCAAAATTGGTATCATTGGCACCGGACTTCAATCGCGCACCCAGTTGCACGCCCTCGCGCTGGTGCGCACCATCACCGAAGTGCGCGCATTCAGCCGCACGCCCGAACATCGCGAACGCTTCGCGAAAGAAATGACGGAGCAGCTAGGCTTTCCGGTTGTAGCCGTGACCTCGGCACAGGAAGCAGTTCGCGGCGCCGACATCGTCGTAACTTCCACCACTTCCGCCGAGCCGGTTCTGGACGGCGGCTGGCTCACCCCCGGCATGCACATCAACGCCATCGGCGCCAATTTCCCGCAAAAACATGAACTCGACGGCACAGCCGTCCGCCGCTGCGACATCATCGTCGCCGATTCCCGCGATCAATCCAAAATCGAGGCCGGCGATCTGATTCAGATGTATGGCGACGACAAGCGCCGCTGGGACAACGTGATCGAACTATCCGAAATCGTGGCTGGAAAAGTTCCCGGCCGCAGCAATAGCGAACAGATCACGCTCTTCAAATCCAACGGCATCGCAATTGAAGACGTTGTAGTAGCAGGCAGGATTTACGAAATAGCTAAAGAAAGAGGCTCGGGACGGCAGGTACCGCTCTGGGAAAAAGACGCTCGTTCAGCAGACGCGCGCGGCGTCTAAGCTCGCGGTCCGGTGCGCAGTTTATTCAAATGCTTGAAAAGCGCGTCGCGCAACCGCATTCGCGTATCTTCGGGCAATGGCGCGGGCTCGGAGTTGCAGAAAATCTGAATTGTCTGCCGCGTCGTGTCCACCACCACACGGCAATCTTCGCAATTTTCCAAGTGTTTTTCGATGGACGATTTGAGCGACGGCTCCATCGCCTCTTCCAGGTAGTTCGAAATCTCTCTCACGATGCTCTTGCAATTCACGAATTCTCACCCTGTCTAAAATAACGGTTCAGTTTCTGGCGCAGCTTCAAGCGCGCGCGCAGCAGCCGCGACTTCACTGCCGGAATCGAGAGACCCAGCGCCTCCGCCGTCTCCTCGGTTGACAATTCTTCGATGTCGCGAAGTTGAAAAACGATTCGGAAAGGAGGCTCTAATTCCGCAATTGTGCTGTTTAATATCGCGCCTAATTCGGCCTGTTTGTAGCGTTCCTCAGGCGAAGGACCCCAATCCTCCACCTCGCGCGGCATCGTATCCTCGCCCGTGTCCACCTCTTCGTCCAACGAAACCTGGTTCGGACGCCGCTTGCGCAGCTTCATCAGCGCCTGATTCACCGCAATTCGCACTAGCCAGGTATAAAAGCGCGAATTGCCCTGAAACTCCCCCAGATGCTGGTAGGACTTCAGGAACGCTTCCTGCATCACGTCTTCAGCGTCTTCCTTGTTCTGCGTGATGTTTTGCGCCAGTCGGAAAATCTTGCGCTCGTAGCGGCCCACCAGCGTCTCGAACGCGTTGATATCGCCGCCCTTGGCGGCGGCGACTAGCGAGCCTTCGTCGTCCTTCACCACTTGCGAAGGCAGCGGCGTGCGCGGCTGCAGCGGATTCAATTTAGAAGTGCTCATGGATTAGCTCCCCTCCAGATTAGCACAAATCGCCCCTCCGCCGCCGCAACGCGACAGAGCACCAACGGCAAATCCCCAAATTTCAATAATTTGGCTTCGCAAAATTCCCCGTGGCTCTGTGCAATACAGCATCGCAAGCCAAGCAACACTCGCTCCACTATGCTTGCGGACTAGCCAAGGGCTGGCGGATAATCGCTTTGCTGACTTACGCCTCGGCAGGCCCGGCCCGGGCGACAATTCAAAGGGACGAATGCGTACACTGCCGGATTATCTTCGCAAAGGTATGAGAATGATTCTGGTCGGCGCCAATCCTGGCGACCGTTCCGCCCGCGTCGGCCACTACTACGCCGGCCGCGGAAATCAGTTCTGGCCGATCATGTACGAATCCGGCGTAATCCCCGAACCGCTCAGCTACGAAGACGATCGCCGCATCCTGGAATTCGGCATCGGCATGACCGACCTGGTCAAGCGCCCGACCCGCGCCGTCGAGGAAATCGAGCGCCAGGAATTTGCCGAAGGCCGCGTCCTCCTCGCCCAAAAACTGGAAGACCTGAAGCCACGCGTCGTCGCCTTCAATGGCAAAATGGTGTACGAAAAATTCACCGGCCGCCCCTGCAAGCTCGGCCTGCAAAAAGAAAAACTCTATGGCGCGCAGGTTTTCGTGCTGCCCTCCACCAGCGGCCTGAACGCCGGAACGGAGCGCGGCGTGAAAACTCGCTATTTTAAGAAACTTGCGGCTGTGCTGAAGTCTCTAAAGGATTAGGGAGACCGAAAAAGCATGGGAACCACTTCACAGCCGGCCGCCGCTCCACTGGTTATCGAAGAACGCGCCGGCGCGGTCACCTTCATCCGTCTGAACCGCCCGGAAAAGCTCAACGCGCTGAATCTGCAACTGGCCCAGGACTTGGTGCACGCGTTGCTGCGCGCACAAGGCGACAAGGGTGTTCGCTGCGTCGTCCTGAGCGGTGCGGGCCGCGCCTTCTGCGCCGGAGGCGACCTGGAAATGTTGCGTGCGGCGCGCCAGCGCAAAGCGGTTCACGAAGTGGAAGATCTGGTGACCGTCGGAAAAGAAATCTGTTTGGCGATCGCCACCATGCCAAAAATCGTGATTGCCTCCGTAAATGGGGCTGCCGCGGGCGGCGGCATGAACCTGGCCCTCGCAGCCGACATTCGCATCGCATCCGATCAGGCCCGCTTCGCAGAATCCTTCGCGCAGATCGGTCTATTCCCCGATTTCGGTGGAACGTATTTCTTGCCGCGCATCGTCGGTCCCACGCGCGCAGCCGAATTGTTCTATACAGCCCAGATGCTCTCCGCGGAAGACGCCCTGCGCCTGGGCATCGTCAGCCGAGTGGTCCCCGCAGATCAGTTGGAAGCCGAAACCAAAAACCTTGCCGATACCATCGCCACCGGAGCCGGTCTCGCGCAACGTGACGTGAAACATCGTATGAGCAGCGAACAGCGCAAGGATCTCGAAGCCGCGCTCGACGAAGAGATTCGCCTGCAACGCCACTGTTTCGAATCGCATGATTGCCTGGAAGGCCTGAACGCGTTCTTTCGAGAAACGTAAGCCCAATTTCGACGGGCACTGACGCTGGCAGTACGATTGAATCTGACCGGCCCGCAAATTTCCGCGATGCGTTCGCCGACACAGCACCGGGCAAATTCCCCAGCGCGCAACAAATGGTTTGAGAGGTCTGGGCTGCTGTTCGCAAAAAAATCAATTCAGCCCCATCCTCGCTATCGGCGAGTCTTGCACAAAATGAACAGGGCGCAATCCTGATGGTTCGTTCCGAAGCCAATCTCGCCGCGCGTGGCTACACCTTCGGCGAACTCATGGTAGCTGCCGCCGCGCGCGAAATCGGCGATGGCGAACTCGTGTTCGTCGGCATGCGCCTGCCCATGCTGGCTTTTCTGGTCGCGCGACGCACGCATGCCCCCAGCGCAGTCGGCCTCTTCGAAAATGGAATCCTTCGCGAAACGCCGTCCACTGAGCTGCTCTACACCATGGGCGATCCGCCGAATCTCCGTGCTGCGACTCAGTGCGGCGCCATGCTCGACGTAATGGGCCTGCTGCAACAAGGCCGCGTGGACGTAGGCTTCCTCGGCGCCGCCGAAGTAGATCGTTTCGGCAATCTCAATACCACCTGGGGTTATCGCAATAAAGAAATGCAACGCCTGCCTGGTTCCGGCGGAGCCTGCGACATTGCCTGCCTCGCCCGCCGCACGGTTGTGCTGCTCGCTCACGATCGAGCGCGTTTGTGCGATCGCGTCGGCCACATCACCTCTCCCGGATTTGGCAGCGGTGAAGGCTGGCGACGCGCGCAAGGCCTGCCGCCCGCCTCCGGCCCGTCAGCAATCATCACCACATTAGGCGTTCTGCGCTTCGGCCACGATGGCGAAGCCGTTCTCGCGTCCGTGCATCCCGGCATCAGCGTCGAAGAAGTGCTCGCCAATACCGGATGGATGCTTCGTGTTGCGGATGAGCTGACGGAAACCGAGCCGCCCAGCAACGCGGAACTCCGCGTAATGCGCGAACTCGATCCCAATCATTTCTGGACGCGATAAGACAAAATGACCGCCGAATCCAAATTGCTCACCATGCGCGACGCCATCGCCCGCCACGTTCCATCCGGCTCGATGGTCCTGCTAGGCGCGCAACTTGAACAGATGATTCCGTTCGCCGCCGGCCACGAATTAATTCGCCAGAGTCGCCGCGACCTCACGCTGGTAGGTCCCATTTCCGACATTCTCTTTGACCAGATGATCGGCGCAGGCTGCGTCTCGCGTGTGATGGCCGCGTGGGTCGGCAACGTATCCGCTGGAGTCGGGTATTGTTTCCGCCGTGCAGTGGAACGCGGCATTCCGCGCCGCCTAGAAGTTGTGGACTATTCCAATTTCACGATGGCTCTCGCACTCCACGCCGGAGCCCTCGGCGTTCCGTTTCTGCCCACTTACGCGACGCTCGGCAGCGACCTGCTGAAAAAAAACGGCAACCTGCGCGAATTTTCCTCGCCCGTCAGTGAAGAAAAATTAGTAGCGGTGCGCGCGCTCCGTCCGGACGTCGCCATCCTGCACGTCCAGCGCTCCGACGCGCAGGGCAACGCCCACCTCTGGGGCAGTCTGGGGGTAGCAGTGGATGGAGCGCGCGCCGCACGCAAAGTGATTGTTGTAGCCGAAGAAATTGTCGAGCCGAGCGTAATAGCCTCCGACCCCAATCGCACGTTGATCCCAGGATTCCTCGTCTCAGCCGTGGTCCACGAGCCCGGCGGCGCGCATCCTTCGCCCGTCCAAGGCTTCTACGGCCGCGATCACGCTTTTTTCACCGAATATCACGAACAGACCCGGCGCCTCGAAGATTTCGAGGATTGGCTAGCCCGCTGGGTCATACAAGTAGCCGATCGCACCGAATATTGGAAGCACCTCGGCGCTAGCCGTGTCGAAGCGCTGGCAGTGAAAGAACATGCTTTCTCCGCACCCGCGGATTTTGGATACTAATGACCGCAGACCCCATGGCAAATATCGAAATCACCCCGCGCGAGGTGAAAGACCTTCTCGCGCGCGACCCCAAAGTTCTTTTCGTGGACGTGCGCGAGCAGTGGGAATACGATACCGCTCGCATCGCCGGCTCGGTGCTGATCCCGCTGGGCGAAATTCCCTCGAATTTACAGCGCCTGGAGAGTGCCGAGCACGTGGTCTTTTTCTGTCATCACGGCATGCGCAGTCTCGATGCGGCCGCATGGCTCCGCTCGCAAGGTGTCGAAACAGCCCAATCTATGACCGGCGGCATCGAGCGCTGGTCCACTGAAATTGATCCGAGCGTGCCGCGCTACTGACGGGGAAGAGAATATGAGAACAAAAAAGAAAACCATCAAGCCCGCATCAAGGGCCAAGAAAAAAGGGAAGCCCGTGCAATTCCTGCAGAAACCGACCTGCACTACCTGCCGCAAAGCTCGCGCCTACATGGAAAATCGCGGCTTCGATCTGCATTTCCGCAATCTCGATAAGGAACGCCTCAGCTCCGACGAGCTGGAAAAATTAATCGGCGATCGCGATCACCGCGAATTTCTGAACACGCGCAACGAGCTCTACCGCCGGAAAAGCATGAAGCTAAATCCGCCGACCCGCGCCGAAGCCATTCGCATGATGGTAGGCGAGCCAAATCTGATCCGCCGCCCCGTAATCGTCGCAGGCGGTCGCGTCGTCCTCGGTTTCGATCAGGAGAAAATCGACAGCTTGTAGCAATGCCAGTGAAAATATGCGCAAGCCCGCGGTTGACGTTGCCTTTGAATTTGTAGCGGCCATGTGCCTTTTGGGCGGGCGCAGTTGACTTTGCTTTCCAATTTCTTAGGAGCACCCAGATTTGCCCCCGATAATCGACATTCACATCCACATCAACCCGCACGGCATGGTCAATCCCCCCGCGCTCGAACTCATCAAACGCGGCCGCCGCGATTACGACGACGCAGAAAAATACGCCGCCAACCCCGCCGAATTCCTGAAATTTATGGACTCCGCAGATATCGAGCGCGCCGGCCTGATCAATTACGTCAGCCCCGACGTAATCGGCTTCACCGCCGAAGTAAACGACTGGATCGCCAAATATTGTTCAGCCGATCCCAATAGACTGCTCGCATTTGGCTCCGTGCACCCGAAATATATCGAAGACGCTGCCGCCGAAGTTGATCGCCTCAAAAAGTTAGGCATCCGCGGCCTCAAAGTCCACCCATCGCATCAACTCTTTGCCCCGAACGAATATCGCAACGGTCTGGGCCCGCTCCGCGCCATGTACGAGCGCGCCCAATCCCTGCGCCTACCCGTGATGATTCACACCGGCACCTCGATTTTTCCCGGCGCGCGCAACGTGTACGCGCAACCCATCCTCGCCGATGACGTGGGCGTGGATTTTCCCGACCTCGTAGTGATCCTCGCCCACGGTGGCCGCCCTCTCTGGATGAACGAAGCCTTCTTCCTCGTCCGTCGCCATCCCAACATGTACATGGACATTTCCGGCATCCCGCCGCAAAAACTACTGGAATCGTTCCCGCGCATCGAAGAAATCGCCGACAAAGTATTATTCGGCACGGACTGGCCCGGCCCCGGCGTTCCCAATATTCGTGGCAACATCGAAAAGTTTCGCGCCCTGCCGATTTCACCCCAGGCGCAGCAGAAAATTCTGTACGACAACGCCGCGAGACTCTTTCCCCCGCAGGCTTAGGAGCCACAAAATCACATGGAAGGGAACACATGGAAGTAAAAACAATTGGCGTAATCGGCGCCGGCGCCATGGGCCGAGGCATCGCCTACGCCGCCGTGTTCGGAGGCTATCGCACCATACTCGAAGATGTCTCGCCGGAAATGCTAGAACAGGGAACAGCCTACATCCGCCAAGCCCTCGACGACGGCGTCACCCGCGGTAAAGTCACGCCAGAACATATGGCGAAAGCTCTGGCGAATCTCACTACCTCAAGCTCCCTCGAAGACGTCTGCCGCGAAACCGATCTGCTAATCGAAGCGGTCCCCGAGGAAATGGAAGTAAAACTCGAAATTTTCACCATCTTCGATAAATTCGCCCGCCCCAACGCAATCCTTGCCAGCAACACTTCGTCCCTTTCCGTCACCGAACTCGCCGCCATTACGTTTCGCGCTGCAGACTGTATCGGTATGCACTTCTTCAATCCCGTGCCAAAAATGAAACTGCTCGAAATCGTGCGCGGCCTCGAAACCTCGGAAGCTACGGTCCAGGCCTGCGCCGCCGTCGGCCGCCGCATGGGCAAGGAAGTCGTGGTGATTCGCGACTCGCCCGGCTTCATCACCAGCCGCATCAACGCAATGATCGGCAACGAAGCCTTCTACATGCTGCAAGAGGGAATCGCCTCCGCCGACGACATAGACAAAGCGCTAAAGCTCGGCCTAAATCATCCTATGGGGCCGTTCGAGCTGGTGGATCTCGTTGGACTCGACGTTCGCCTGAATATCCTGGAATATCTGCACAAAACGCTCGGCGAAAAATATCGCCCGTCGCCATTGCTCTTGCAGTACGTGAACGCCGGACGCCTGGGTCGCAAATCTGGCCGCGGCGTGTATGATTACAATAGTGACGGCACGAAAAAATAATCGCGCGGCGCTCCAACGGCAGCAAGCTGTGCGCCGCATGAGTCGAATGCGTTCACGCCTATGCCACCGAAAATAAATCTCGCCGACCGCATCGAAATCCTGCAAGGCGACCTCGTCGCCATGGACACAGACGCGATCGTCAACGCCGCCAACAACGATTTACAACTCGGCGGCGGCGTGGCAGGTGCAATCCGCCGCAGCGGCGGCCCGCAAATTCAAAAAGAATGTGACGAAATCGGCCCCGTCCCAGTGGGCGGCGCTGCGATCACTTCCGGCGGAAATCTGAAGGCGCGCTACGTAATCCACGCCGCCAGCATGCAACTCGGCGGCCTCACCTCAGCGCAATCGTTGCGCAGCTCCACCGCGCACGCCCTGCGCATCGCTGCCCAGAAAGAACTCAAGTCCATCGCGTTCCCGGCCGTCGGCACCGGCATCGCTGGCTTTCCCATGCGCGAGTGCGCCGAAATCATGCTGCGCGAAGCTGCCAAGCACTTTGAAGGCCCCACGTCGTTGCAAAAAATCTATTTTGTTCTTTTCGACCCCGAAGCGCTCGCCATATTTCGAAGCGTCTGCTCCGAACTCGAATCGAAAGCGTAGCCGAGGCCCATGACCCAGGATCTGCTCGCAAAGGTTCAGACAGAAGTCGTCCGCTACGAACATCCACTGTTCGATTTCGCCGCTCGCCCCGTCGAAGAAGGCGTCGAAGTCGAAATCCGTTACAAGCCTAGAAACGCCGACATCCACGATTACACGTTCCTGCTCCGTCCGCGCGAAATCGAGCACACTCAATTTCCCTGGACCTTTCAGAAACAGCTCTACGACTGCCTCCACGACTACATCATCGAAATGTTCACGCGCAATCCGCAGCGGGTGAATTGACGCCCGCCCGTGAGCGCCTCGCGTCCAATGTCCGCCGACTCCACTCAGCTCGCGACCGTCCTCGTCGAGCACATTCGCGCCTGGGGTCCCATCACCTTCGCAAAATACATGGACGCATGTCTCTACGATCCGCAGCACGGCTACTACACTCGCGCCGAACAATCGCCGAGACGCGATTATTTCACCAGCGTGGACGCCAGTCCGATCTTCGGCCGCCTTCTCGCCCGCCAATTTCAGGAAATGTGGGTGCAGCTGGGCCATCCTGCCGAATTTGTACTCGTGGAACTTGGCGCGGCGGCCGGAAACCTGGCGGCACAAGTTTTGGATTTCACCGCAGAGTCGTTTCCCGAATTCTACAGCGCCCTGCAGTACGCGGCAGTCGAGCGCTCCGCCACTCGCCGCACCGCCGCTGCCGCGACGCTCGCGCCGCACCTCGCCGCCCGACGTTTCGCCATGTTGTCAGACATGCCCGCAGAAATTCCCTGCGGCTGCATTTTCTCGAATGAATTTTTCGATGCTTTGCCCGTCCATCGCCTCGTTCGCGACGGCGAAGAAATACGCGAAATTTACGTCGGCTCCGGCGCGAATGGTTTGTGCGAACAATTCGGCCCGCTTTCTTCGGCCGCGCTAGCCGACTATCTCACCGAGCAGGGAATCACCCTCCTCGAAGGACAGCTCGCGGAAGTAAACCTGGAAGCCTGCGCCTGGATCGCGGAAATGGGCGCGCGCCTGGGCCGCGGTTTTGCGCTCACGATTGACTACGGCCACGAAGCACAGGAACTCTACGACGATCGCCACATGCGCGGCACCCTGCTGGCCTACGAAAATCACCGCGCCGGCGAAAATTTCTTTCGCGCACCGGGCCAGCAGGACCTCACAGCCCACGTCAATTTCACGGCCCTCGAACGCTACGGCAACCGTGCCGGACTGCAACGAACCGGCCTCACATCCCAATCAAATTTTCTGCTGAGCCTGGCGCGCCACAGCGATTTCGCCGACCTGCAATCCCCAGCCATGACCGAAGCCCAACAAACCCGTGCCCGCCTGCTCTTCAAGACGCTCATTTACCCCGAAGGCATGGGCGAAACATTTCAAATTCTCATCCAACACAAAGGCGTCGAACACCCACACCTGTCCGGCCTTGATCCACTGTGAAAGATCCCGCTGCGTTTTAAAATTGTAAGAGATGGTCTGGCCTGCAGAACGCAGGGAGAGAACGCCCGTTTTTACTGCGTGCCCGGCGAAGGCCGCTTAAGCGTCGGCTTGCTCGGATCCGCCGCCGGAGTGCTAGCCGCGGGAGCAGCAGCCGGCGTCGTCGGAGCAGCCGAAGCTGCTGCGCCGGCCGGCGTGGAATCATCGCCCGTGTACGGTTTCTGAATGTAGCGCGCCACTTCCTGCTGCGCACCCGCAGTATCGTCGCCCAGATGTTGCGCCAAACTATACTCATTCACCGCGCGCTCGCGCTGCCCCAGCAAGTCATAAATCTTGCCGATGTAAATGTGGCTCCACACTTCCGTCCAATGCGGATCCGCATCTCCGCCCAGCGCTGCGCGAAACGCATTCGCCGCAGCCTGGTAATTCTTCTGGTAGAACATCGCCTCGCCCATCCGGAAATGGGCCAGTGAATTGCTCGGCTGCGCGTCCAGCGCCTTTTGATACTCCTGGATCGCTTCGTAATATTTGCCGACTTCCGCATATCCTTCGCCGCGGGCAATCAACGCATGCACCCGCAAACGCGGACTGGACTTCAGCAAATTATTATTCGGATCAATCAAAATGCCGTTCGGCTTTGGCCGCCCGAACGTATCAATCTCGAATGGCTGCGTGGTCCCGGTCACCAGAATTGTCTTTGTCTCCGGATTTCCTTCTGTATCCACGCGAATTTGCACCGGCATCCGGAAAGTGTCCAGGTCCTGATGAATCTTTCCAACCACCTTAAACCCCTTCTGCGTGCGGTAGACGATGTACTCCATCTTGAATTCCGGCACGCCCGTCGAATTCAGCCACTGCGAAAAGAACGAAACCAGGTTGACGGGCGGCTGTCCCTTCACTGGCGGCGGAATCTTGGTCATCGCCATTTTTTCGAAATCGTTCAGGCTGACATTCTTGCCTTCATATTTCTTGTAGAAATCGCGCAGCAGCGCGTTGAACGCGTCGTCGCCCAGTTCTGTCCGCAACATATGAAATACCAGCGCGCCTTTGTCCGCCACTACCGAGCGGTATTCGTTCGAAAACGTCTGCAGCCGCGCAGCCTGCGCAATCGGCGCGGTGTCCTCATACATCAGCGCGCCCACCGCGAAATCCTCCAGGGCCTTGTGCAGCCCGGCGCTGCCGTCGCTCTGCTCGGCATACATCGCCTCCGCATAACGCGAAAGCCCGTCCGTCAGCCACACATCCGAAGCCGTTGAAGGCAGCACGCGATCACCCCACCACTGTTCCGCCGCCAGTTGCGAAAGCAAACGATCGTTCGCCCGCGAGCCCCACTGCCGCGCACTGATTAGCATTACTCCCGGCGCGGCGAAGCCCGGCACCGTGCCGTCCGGCAGTTGCGCGATCGTCAGCGGCGGGTCATTCTCTTTCATGTCCAGAGGTCCGAATACGTCGGAAAAATAACTCACGATGTGCGCCAGCGAAGTCGCGTAGGAACTCGCCGTATTGGCCTGCGCTGGAGGCGTAAATACCGAGACGTTGAAACCTTCCGATTGCACCGGCGCCAACTGCAAATTCCCGGCGACGAACGTGCCCACCGGTCCGGCATGATCGCAGTGAAATACATAGGACGCGGTTCCCGGCGCGCCCTTGCCGATTCCGGGCTGCATCGTCGGCAGGTCGGCTTTGCCCGTTCCCGTCACCGCAAAAGTATCCGGCACATCAATCTTGAATTTTCCGGTGTAGCGGTTGGTGGGATAGTTCGTCAGCGGAAACCAGCGCGCCGGCAGCAGCAGGTACGCCCCGGTCTTATCCACCGAAGCAAGTCGCACCCCGCGCGTCGGGCTGTCTTCTTCACTCGAAACCGGTCCAGTGTAGTCGAACACCAGCGTGACGGTTTTTCCCGGCGAGACAACGTCCGGCAAACCGATGGTCAGCAGCAGCGGCGACCGGTTGTCACGTTCAAATTCCAGCGTGCCGCCGTTCAGCAGCTTCACTGAATTCACTCGCAAATCCTGATGCAGCTCCACCACCACGGTGCGCCCAGGCTGCTGCGCGATAAATTCCACCTTGGCTTGCCCGGAAATTGTCTGGTCTTCGGGGTGTAGCAGCACTTCCACTTCGTAATATGTCGCTCGGAAGGGAAATCCTTGCGGAGTCTGCGCGCGTACATGCCGCTCGCGCACGCCAATGACGCCATCAGCACTGCCAGAATAGCCGGAACCACAGCAGAGAGCCGCTCGTACTTGGGCAAGAGTTTGAACAAGAAACGTACCTCGCTCGTAAAGGGACAGCCCCAATCCATTCAGATACAAAATAGCCGCGTCTAGTTGCCCCTCACAAAAGGTTACATCATCCCGGCAAAAATGTCCGCTGCGCGCTCGATTGCTCCTCCCGGACCTAGTTTCGCTCGCACTTCCGCAAGTCCCGCCTTCGCCGCGGCGCGCGCGTCGGGCGAATCCAGCAGCAGCCGCACCTCCCGCTCTACCGCTACCGGCGTGAAATCGTCCTGAATTAGCTCCGGCGCCACCATCCTGCCCGCAATCAAATTCACCATGGCGATAAACGGCGTGCGAATCATGTGCCGCAGTATTGACGCAGTGACCGGAGCCACGCGATACACCACCACCATCGGCGTGCCCAGCAGCGCAGCTTCTACCGTAGCAGTTCCGCTCGCCACAATCGCGCAATCAGCGGCAGCCAACGCGTTGTACGTATCATTTTCCACGCGCTTGATCGCAATCGTTCAGGCCGCGCATAACGCGCGAAGAATTCCGCACTCAGCCCATGCGCCGCCGCATGCACGAATTGGACGTTCCCCGCCTGCGCAATCCGTTCGCACGCCTCGATCACCCGTGCGTAATTCTGCGCAATCTCGTTTGGCCGGCTGCCCGGCAGAATTGTCACGATCGGCCGGCCCGGATCCAGGCCGTTCTGCGCCGCAAATTCCGCGCGAGACATCGTGGCCCGCACCGTATCCACCAGTGGGTGCCCCACAAAATTCACCGGTACGCCTGCATCCCGGTAAATTTGTTCTTCGAACGGGAAAATCACCACCATCCGCTGCACCAGCCGCTTCACCACCCGCACGCGCCCCGCGCGCCAAGCCCACACCTGCGGCCCAATGAAATATCCCACTGGAATATCTACCTTCTTCAGCCGCCGCGCCACGCCCAGGTGCGTTCCCGGCGAATCCACCAACACAGCCAGCGCCGCGCCGCGCTTCGCCGCTTCGCGCGCCAGCCTATTCTGCACTCCAATCACCGCGGGGATTTTGTGCAGCACTTCAGTGATGCCCACCACCGCCACTTCGTGATAATCCGCGATCAACTCCACGCCCGCTTCGCGCATTCGCGGTCCACCCATCCCAAAAAACTTCGCACCCGTTCGCGCCCGCAGCGCCGTCGCCAGCCGCGCCGCGTACATATCGCTCGACGCTTCGCCCGCGGAGATTAGCACCTGGCGCTCGCTCATCGAGCCGGCTCACACGGGTTCGCCGCAGAATATCGTGACCAACAAGCACCCACGCGTACAGTTTGAGTTTGTCGTTCCGGCAATTCGGCGAGCAACACGTCAGTCATCGGCAGGCAGCGGCTGCGAAAATCCCTGAGAATGCCCGCTGGGCAGAGAAGCAATCAATTCCTGCTCCTTGTACTGCAGCTGATACAACCGGTAATAAATCCCGTGCAGCGCAAGCAGTTCCTGGTGCGACCCCTGTTCGCGCAGCCGCCCCTTATGAAATACCAAAATGCGGTCAGCATGCTGAATCGTACTCAACCTGTGCGCGATAACGACCGCCGTGCGCCCCTTCAGCAAACGATCCAACGCCTCGCGAATCATCAATTCCGTCTTCGTATCCACGCTGGAAGTAGCTTCATCCAGAATCAGAAATTTCGGATCGTGCGCCAGCGCGCGCGCAAAGCTCACCAGTTGCCGCTGTCCCACCGAAAGGGTCGCGCCACGCTCGGTCACAGGTGTTGCCACACCAGCCGGCTGCGAATCAAGATACGCGCCCAGGCCCACCTCGCGCAGCGCCCGTTCCGTGCCCGCGCGATCAATCGTCTCCGTCCCAAGCTTCACATTCGTTTCCAACGTGCCGGTAAAAAGGAACGGATCCTGCAGGACGATCCCAAAAAGCCGCCGCAAATCCTGCACATCCAGCTCGCGTATATCCACGCCATCCAGCAAAATCTCGCCGCGCTGAATATCGTAAAAACGCAGCAGCAGCTGAATGATCGTAGTTTTCCCCGCGCCCGTATGTCCCTACAATCGCCAAAGTCTGTCCCGGTTCTACGCGAAATGAAACATCCCGCAGCACCCACTCATCCTCTTTCGGCGTTGCTCCGCCGTGATACGCGAACCACACGTTGCGGAATTCGATTTCACCTCGCGGCGCAGGCAGCGAATGAATCTTCGCCGGCGAAAAAATCGTCACCGGCTCGTCCAACAGCCGGAAAATCCGTTCCGAAGCCGCCATAGCGCTCTGCAAAATATTGAATTTCTCGCTCAAATCCTGAATCGGCCGGAAAAACCGCTGCGCGTACATCATAAACGCCACCAGCACGCCGATCTGCAATGTCCCTGCGATCACCCGCACTCCCCCAATCCAGGAAAGCAGCGCGATGCCCGAGAAGCTCAAGAATTCCACGCCCGGGTAAAAGAACGCGAACGCATCTATCGCATCCTTGTAAGCGACCATGTGCGTGTGGTTCAGTTCCGCGAATTTCGCGCGCGACTTCTCTTCGCGGTTAAAGAGCTGCACCACCGCCATGCCGCTCACATGTTCCTGCAGGAACGCATTAATCCGCGCAATCGCCGTGCGAATCCGACGGTTGGCGTCGCGCACCCGATTCCGGAAAAAATACGTAAGCAGAATCATGAACGGCAGTGGCGAAAAAGTCGCCAGCGCCAGCATCGCATGCCACTTGAATAAAACCACGGCCATCGCGAACAGCAGCACGAAATCGTTCAACATTGCTACCACGCCGGAAGCAAACAGATCGTTCAGCGCGTCCACATCCGTCGTCGAACGAGTCACCAGCCGCCCAATTGGACTGCGGTCGAAGAAACTCATCGGCAAGCGCTGCAGATGCTCGAAAATTTCCTTGCGCAGGTCGTACATCGTTTCCTGCCCTACCCACTGCATGATCCGCACTTGCACGTACTGCAGCCCAAAACTTGCCAGGATCGAGCCGGCATACGCCGCCGCCACCCATACCAGCCCTAAAACTGCCGCCGTTCGCGCGATCCTGCCGTCGAAGCCCGGGATGATGTAACGGTCAATGCCCACGCTGAAGAGGAAAGGCCCCAGAATTTCCAGCGCGGTGATTCCCAGCGTGAACGAAACCGCGAGCACCACGTGCAGCCGGTACGGACGCAGATACTGCATCAATCGCCGCGTCAGCTGCGAATCGTACAGCTTGCCTAGTTTCTCTTCTTCGCGGAAATCACTCATTCGCGTTCCAATTCTTCTTCCAGCATCTGTTTCTGATTCAAATCCGCGTAATAACCACCCAGCGCCAGCAGTTCTTCATGCGTCCCGCGCTCGATGATGCGTCCTTCGCGCAGCACCACGATCTGATCCGCGTTTTTCACCGTCGAAACGCGATGCGATATCAAAATAGAAGTCCGCTCCCGCATCACATCGCGCAGCCGTCGCAGGATGCGCTCCTCCGTATCCGTATCCACGCTGGAAAGCGAATCATCCAAAATCAAAATTTTCGGCTGGCGCAGCACCGCTCGCGCAATAGACGTCCGCTGCTTCTGCCCGCCCGAAAGCGTGATACCGCGTTCGCCCACCATCGTGTCGTAACGTTGCGGGAAACTCTGGATCTCGCCGGAAATGCTGGCAATCTCCGCAGCCTCCAAAATGTGTTCTTCCTCCGCGACGTTCACGCCAAACGCAATGTTCTCGCGCAAAGTGTCGCTGAACAAAAACGTATCCTGCGGCACGTACCCGATCGCTCGTCGCACTTCCGCCAGCGGATAATCGCGAATCGAGCGGCCATCTAGGAACAAAGTTCCCGGCGGCGCATCCCACAGCCGCGCGATCAGCGCCGCCAGCGTGGATTTGCCGCTACCCGTTGGTCCCACAATCGCCAGCGTCGAGCCGGCCGGCACGTGCAAATTGATATCGCGCAATACCGGACCGCCGCCAGTCCCATCCTCGTTCCGCGATGTCGGATAGGTAAAAGTCAGATGCCGAAACTCAATTTCGCCGCGAATCGAAGATTCCGCCGTCGCTGTCGGCGCGTTCGTCGCGATCACCGCTGCCTGCGCCGAACCACCGTTACGGCCCGGGGCCCCACCAGCCCCGTTCCCGCTCGCTTCAGTCGCGCCCGCAAAATCGCCAATCCGCGCCTTCGCGTGCAAAATGTAATTCAGCCGCCCCATCGAAGCCGCGCCGCGCTGGAAAATATTCGTCACCCACCCCAGCGCAATCATCGGAAACACCAACTGCCCCAAAAACCAATAAAACGCCCACATCGTCCCGACCGTGAAACGATGGTCAATCACATCGCGCCCCCCCTTACCGAGCAAAATCACAAAAGTGACGCCTATTAGCGCGGTAAGAAACGGAAAGAACAAACTCCACGTAGCGATCAGCTTGATGTTGCGATCCACGTAATCGCGATTCGCCAGATCGAAAGCCGCAATCTCCGGCTTCTCCTGCGCGTAGGCGCGAATCACGCGAATGCCCGTCAGGTTTTCCTGCGCACGCGTAGATAAAGTCCCCAGCGCCGCCTGAATCTGCTCCGAAAGCCGGTGAATCGTCTCGCCAAAATACCGCACCGCCAGCGCTACTACCGGCACAGGCAACAGTACCCACAGGGTCAGGCTCGCCGAGAGCTTCACCATGAAAAATACCGCGACGATCATCGTCACAATCGTCGTAGCGCTGTACATAATCCCCGGACCCAGCACCATGCGCACCGCGTTCAAATCATTCGTAGCGCGCGACATCAAATCCCCGGTGCGATTCCGCACGTAAAATTCAGGCTCCAGCTCCACCAGTCGCGCCAGCAGATCATTCCGCAAATCGTATTCAATCTCGCGCGATACTCCGATCAAAATCCAGCGTGTCCAGAACGAAAGAAATCCCTTCACGAACACGATGCCGACGAGAATCAGGCAGAATAGCTCCAGCGCGTGCCGGTTCATCGGCGCATAGAGCGCCAACAGCGGGCTCATCGCCGCGCGCGCCGTGCCGGTCAGAGTCGAAAGCGTGTGCGCCGAACCGCTGATGCAGTCCGTGATCATCCCGATGATCAATTGCGGGAACGCGCCCACCAGGCCCATCAAAGTGTTCGTTAGCAGCCCGAGCGCGGTCATGCTCTTGTAGCGTCCAACGTAAGGAAGCAGCGTCTTCAGATGGTCCCAGCCCGACGGTTTCTTCGCCGGGCGCGCGGCGACGTTCACTGCGGCGGGTTGGGCAATGGCGCTCACAGCCGAACTTGCGACTCCGGAGTTTCCAGCGCGGGCAGCTCGTACAGGAAATTCTCAAAATTGCGGTCCATGGATTGATACCGTTTGGCCTTCGTGTTCCAGCGCACTTCCACCGGCAGCATTCGCGCGCCCTTGGGATTGGCGGCCGGCGTGAAATAAAGCAGCAGCCCCTTGTCGTTATCCTGTTCGTACTGCAACCGCCAGCCATTCACCGGCGCCAGCGGAATGTTGCCCAAAAATCCCTTGGGATTTTCCAGATGCTCGTCGCAGCGCAAAATTTCTTTCCAAGTGCCGCCGATGTTTTCCAGGATCACTCCGCGCGTGATCACCGTGCCCGGCATCGCCACCTGCGGCGTCCCCTTCATGCGATTCACCGCCAGAATTTGCCGCGATCCATTTTTCGCCAGGTCGCCGTACAGCAGGACCTCGGTATCAGAACCCAGCGCCGTTTCCGCGGCCTTCTGGATCTCGTCCGGCACGGCCGGCGTTGCTGGCGTACCAGGCGCCGTGCCAGGTGATGCAGCACTCGCCGCCACGCCATTTTGCGCAGCCCTGTCGCCGGCACTTGTCCCGTTCGCTGGCGCCTGCGAAGAACTGCCGCATGACCATGCGCCCAGCGCCACCGCTCCTAGGACCGCGCACAGCATGAAATTTTTCATGAGTTCCCGTTAAAGGCTTGACGCCGCGAGCGTGATTTCCGTCACCGTTTGCGTAGCAGCGTCGCAGGATACTTCCATCACCTGCGGCACATTCGGCCCAGCCCAATCAAATGCGTATAAATATAATTCTAACTTGTCGCTGCCCTTCACGGAAGGGCTCCGCGATTCTGCCTTCCCGTAAATTTCCTCGATCCGCCCGCACGCATCGCCGAGCTGCAATCCGTGGCCGCTCGCGATCAGTTTTAACCGCTCCGGAGCCATTACGCTTGCCGCGCATTTCGCCATAACCTCCGGCTTGTACTTCGAGCCGACCGTCACGGTCTTCGCGACGCCGTGCGCATCCGCCTCCACCCGCAGTCCGCGATGCGTGCAGATGTCGCCCCACACGTAACCGTCAGTGACGTCGGCATCCCGTTCCAGGTCCCTAAATTCCTTCATCGCAGCCGGCACCT
The DNA here is from genome assembly GCA_963754275.1 of uncultured Acidobacteriota bacterium. Classification (GTDB taxonomy): domain Bacteria; phylum Acidobacteriota; class Terriglobia; order Acidiferrales; family UBA7541; genus Palsa-295. The sequence goes on along the minus strand of CAVWFO010000005.1, from coordinate 357,460 downwards.
TGTCGTGTCCCGGTCGCAAACCAGCCAGCGTTACCTCGTTCACGCGCCTCGGCCCACCCGCTCGCAATCCGGCCTGCGTCGTCAGAGCCGCCACCACTACCAAGCTAACGAGCAGCCAGAATCTCTTCGAGGCGCGCCTCAAAATTTTCCTCTCCTTCCGACCACAGCTTCACCCGCTCCACCGTAGCCGCCTTCTCGATCCGCCGCACCCAATCGAACAAACTCTTGATATTCTCCTGCGTTTTTTCCTTATACAGCAGTAGATTCGCCGGCTTCGCCATGGATTCCAGAAAATCGCGCTCTTCCTGGTTCTGCGGCGCCGGACGCGCAATCTGCCGTATCCCCAGCACGCCTCCATGCCCCGTAAAAAGATGCTCGAATCCGAAACTTACTTCCAGATGCCCATTATCTTTCCAGAATCCATCATCGTAGGCCTCGCCGTTGCACAATAGCGAAAGCGCCTGCGGCAATTTCTGCGCCGTCAGCGGCTCGCCCTCGAACACCCACAAATCCCAGTGCGACCGCACATCGCAACTGCAATCGTCATGCACGTAATCCTTCGCCAGTTCGATGATCCCGTCCGCATCCAAGGGAAACGAGCGCAGGTCTTGCTCGTACACCGGAGTCTCCGTCGAATCCACCGCGCGGATTTCCAGATGCGTGAATCCCGGCTGCTTCTCGGAGAAGGGAACTGTTCCCAGAAAATCGCGGTACTGCTGCAGCATGTTCTCTTCACGAAATTCTTTCAGCCAAATGCTCAAGTAAGCCTGATTCGCCATGCCGCCATTATACCGGAGTGGGAAAAAGCAGATGGGAAAAGCCGTGAAGCGAAAAGAAAATCAGCAGAACGTGGTATTACTTTTTCTTCGGAGGAAATTCGTCGTCCGGTTCCGGGCCAAAATCCGTGGAAAGTCCCAGCAGCCGCGCTTTCAAAGTGTCGCCCATCGTCCCCAGCACTTCCGAGCAAGTCTCGCGCAATCGCTTTTCCGCTGCCTTCGCGATCGTGTCCAGCACGGTCTGCGAATGTTGCCCCAAGGTCGTCGCCGAAGCCAGCAGCCAGGAATTCGAAGCATTTTCCAGCCGCGTCTTATAAAGTTCGATGGCGTCGTCGTTCGACTTCTTCAGCTGCTCCATCCATACTTTTTTCTCGGACTCGCGCTGCGACTCCCACTGCTCCAGCAGCGGCCCCAATTCCGATTGCAGATGCACTGTAGCCTGTTCCACGCCTTGCATCATGCGTTCGTCAATCAGTTTCTGATATTCCAGCAGTGAACCTTCGCGCCCGAATTCCATGTCCGCACGCGCTTTTTCCAGCGCCTCCCGCGAAACCTGCTCAAAACGCCGCAAGGATTCCGAAGTGACGCGATGCACCTGATCCGTAAATCCCGCCGTCGCCATCTGCGCGGTTTCGCTCATCTTGTCGCGCTCGCGGCTTACAATTTCTTTCGCCGATTCGTCAATCTGCGCCGTGCTGTGCTCCACATAAGTCCGCCGATAATGATCCAGCTCTGAAGCCAGCAAACTGGAAACTTCAGCAGCCCGGTCGCGCAGCTGGGTCGAAGATTGTTCGACCATCTTCTCCATCGAACTCTGCATCGTGCTGTGCGCTTTTTTCTGATACCACTCCGAAGCCTTCAGCAGCGCCTCATAAGTCGCGTGCTGCGTCTCGGTGCTGCGCTGTTGAATCTCTTCTTCGATCTTCGAAGCGCTCTCCCGGACCGATTTCTCGATCTCCGCCGGCACTTTTTCGGCTTCGATGCGCAGCCTCGCCACCGATTCCTCTATCGCCAGCTCCGAAGCGTGAATCGTCTGCTCGCGCACCGTATCGTGCAGACGGTCGGCGTGGTCCGTCGCTTGTTGCACCTGCTCCAAGATGGAATTCTGCAAATGCGCCACGCGCTCCGCAGCCTCGCGCACCTGCGCTTGCACGTGCTGCTGCAATTCGCCCACGCGTTCGGCGGCCTGCCGCGCCTGTTCCTGAATGTGATTCTGCGTGTGCGCCGCCTGCTGCTCGGCCTGCTGCAGTTCCGCCGCCACGCGCTGCGCATGCTCCATCCGCGGCGTCAGATTCTGCTCGAGCTCGCCCAGCGCGCGGTCCAAAATCTTTTGCGCCGATTCTTGCAGCGCCGGCTCAATCTGCTGCACCCGGTCGGCAATTACGTGGTCAGCCTTGCGGCTCATTTCCTGCTGTTGTGCCGCCAGCAACTCATCAAATTGCTGTCGCGTCTGCCGCAAAGCGTTCTGCGACGCTTCCTGCAATTGCGCCCTGGTCTCTTCCGCGCGATGCCGTTCCTGCTGCAACCCCGCGCCGAGTGTTTCAATCGTCGAAGCCGCAGTATTAATAGCCTCGTCCAGCGACGAGCGCAGCGTCTGTGCCTGCGCACTCGCTTCGCGCTCGGTTTGCGCCAGTACGGCGCGCGCTGCTTCATCCAGCGATGCCCGCAACGCCTCCGCGCGCGCCGCAGCATCCTGCTCCGCCTGCGTCAGCGCCACCCGCGACACTTCCGTCAGCTTTTCGCCCAGTTTCTGCGATGCCCCAGTGAGCGCCGCTTCAAATTCCGCATTCCATTGCTGCGACGCAATTAAGGCTTCCGCCTGCGTCTGCTCGATCGTCTTGCTGCGCACCGTCTGCGCCGTCTCTTCCAGGTTCTTGCGCCACTGTTCCAGATGATTTTGCGCGGCTTCAGGCGATGAAAGAATTTCCAGCGACGGTGTGGACGCTTCGCGCTCCCGCAGCGCGCGCTCCACCACTTCTTCCACCGACTGCTTCAAAGTCAGCGCCGCCGCTTGCTGCGCAGCCTGCTGCGCTGCTTGTTCCGCGGCATGGCTCACCGCCTGTTGCACGGCATTGCGCACCTTTTCATCGAGCTGCGAAGCAGACGTCTCGCTCGCCTTCCGCGCTTCATCCACAATCTCTTTGGTACGGTCGGCAGCCTGCTGTACCACCTTCTTCACCGCGGATTCAGACACGCGGTCCATCGAAACCTTGATCGCTTTTTCGACGGTATCGTGCAGCTGCGCGTCCAGCTGCTGCCGCACCACCGTCATTTCTTCGGTGATCGCTTCTTCCGCGCCCCGCCGCAAAGTCTTATCCAACGTCTCCTTCGCGTCCGCCACCATGCGCGCCATCTGCTTCGCCAGCGCTGCCTGCGTATCCGCGGTCACCACCGCAGCCGCAGGAGGAGCCGGCACCACATGTATTTTGTTGTCAGCCGACGGGCTCGCTGCGGGCGCGGAGGGAGCCGCAGGCACAGCAGGCGGCTGTACAGGCGGAGCAGTCGGTATATTGACTTGAGTGTTGACCGGAGTTGGTTTCGCAGGCGCAGGCGGCGTCACCGGAATCTGGAACGGCGGCGCCTCAATCCGTTTCTCCGGCGTAACCGGCGTAGGTATCGGAGGAGGCCCAATCGGCGGCAACGGCTGCGGTGAAATCCCAGCCGCTGGCTCGGCCGTCGTCGCAACTTCCAGCATCCCCGTCAGGTCGCCCGTCGGAATGTCCACGCCCGACGCCCAATCTTCCGGCGGAAACGCAATCCCCCAGAAATTCCCCGGAACTTCAAACTCCAATCCAATCTGGAAAAGTTCGCGCACCGTGCGCGGACGCTGCACCCACACCACTCGCCCTTGCGTATGGAACGGCCCGCCCTCAGGACGCGGAATATCCAACGTGACCATCGAATTCTTCGGAACGTAATGTTTCGATTGGTACTTACACCCGTGGCAATTCACCATCACCGTCGTGGTGCGCTCTTTGAATGGCTGTCCGAGCGCGTCGGTGCCCGTCACCGTAATTGGCACGGCTTGCACAATGCGCGTGCTACGGCGCTTCTGTGTGCCGGGATCGGCGGATTGTAGGGAATCGGTCACGCACTCCTCCCAGGGGCGATTTCTTAGGGTAGCATCACAGCGCAACGGCGTCTCTAGACCGCGCGCAAATGTGCGAAAAGGTTACTCGTGGCTGACCCCAAACGGCCCTGCTCCAGTGGACTACTCTGAGGTACTAAGAGCAATTCAACTGCCGCGAAATCGCGCTTCAGCGCGCAGCAGTTGATCGGTGGGAAGTCCCGAGAATTGCGTCCTTTATCTCCTTGGCCACCCATATCGGGCCAACCAAGAAGTAAATCAACCCCTGGAAAAATGCCGGCTTATTCCCCTCAATCCGGTGCCCAGCTAACAGCAAAACCCACCCCACAACGAACATCACGAGCCCAATCTTCCAGTACGTCAAAACGGCCAGCACGATTCCCGCGATGATGATCGGAATCCCGATCCCGTGCATCACCTTGTTCCATACATTCGTATGCTCGTGGTCATACTGCGCCATATATTTATCCAAACCCGGCATGATGACCCTCCCAGCCCGACGCCCCTATATACCTCTGCAGTTTCAGTGACGCAGGCTCGCAATCACCCACTCGTTGAGGTAGCAGCGACAATCGTGCCTTTGCGCCGTTGCCTTCTGACTTCCATCGTGTAGCGGCTCACAACTTCACGGTAGGGGCACTGCTTGCCGCGCCAGCTTGTGGCGTCCATTTCCAAGGCGATCGGCAGGCAGAGCAATTGAAGCGTGCTCAACTTTGTCCCAGTAGGAAAATTCCGTCAGCACAAAACCAACAACCGTACAAATCCCGCCGCCCTTCCATCGCCTTGCTCATCGTAACTTCATCCGCATACTCCAGATCCGATCCCACCGGAATCCCCATCGCAATCCGCGTCACATGCACGCCCAACGGCTTAATCAGCTTCGACAAATAAACCGCCGTAGCCTCGCCCTCCGCCGTCGGCGAAGTCGCCACAATAATCTCTTCCACCGTCCCGCCCTTCAAACGCTCAATCAAACTCTTGATCTTGAGTTGATCGGGCCCAATCCCTTGCAAAGGCGATAGCGCTCCACCCAGCACGTGATAAAGGCCATCGAACCCGCGCGTCTTTTCCACTGCCTGAATGTTCGTCGCCTCTTCCACCACGCAAATGATTTTCTTGCTGCGCGAAGGCCCGGTGCAAAATAAACAAGGGTCCGCGTCCGTGATGTTATTGCATATCGAACACTCGCGCACTTTCTCCTTCGCGTCGCGAATCGCATCCGACAGCGCAAACGCCTGCTCCGGATCCACGCGCAACAAATAAAAAGCCAGCCGTTGCGCGGTCTTCTGTCCAATCCCCGGCAAGCGCTTCAATTCATCTATAAGTCGTGTGACCGAAGGGGCAAAATCAGGCATGGAACTCCATTCACTGAAAGAATCCTGAAGTAGAAGGGAATCGGAACTTTCAAAGCTGCAACAACCGGAAAGACTGGCAACAATTCAGCCAAGCCATCATCACAAATCCGCACAACCCGCCAATCAGAACAATCCAGGAATCTTCAATCCAGCGACCCCAGGCAAGCCGCCGGAAATTTCCTTCACTTGTTTCGAAAGCTCTTCGTCCACGCGGCGCGTCGCTTCGTTCACCGCGCCCTGGATCAGATCCTGCAGCATTTCCTGATCCTTGCTCTTGAAAATGTCCGGCTCGATGCGCACTTCCGTCAGCTGCTTCTGGCCGTTCATCTTCACCGTAACCATGCCACCGCCCGCCGACGCTTCCACCGAAAGCTCGTCTATCTGCTTCTCGAGCTTCTCCTGCACTTGGCGGAACTGCGAAAGCATTTGCTGTAGCGCTTTCACTTCCATGGTTATTCCTCGCCTGGGCGCTTGACGTTGGAAATCTGGCCGCCGAACTTTTCAAGCATGGCCCTAACGATCGGATCCTCTTCAAATCGAGCGCGCAATTCCGAACTGCGCCCCGCCGGCGCTGTTGCCCGGCTGGAATCCAGTTTAACACAGACGCGCAGCGGCTGGCCCACCACTTGATTCAGCACTGTGCGTAATCGTTCCATCGGGTCGCGCGCCTGCAACATTTCCGCCAGCGATCGGCTTTCGCTGGGGAAGAAAAGGCGCAACTCGCCGTTCTCCACTTCCCAGCGCGTCACCGCATCCAGCATGGACCACAAAAATTTCTGCCCTTGCAGCGCCGTTTTGATTGCCGCCACTTGCTCCGAGCCAATTCCATTCCCAGGCGCTTCCGCAGCGCGTGTTGCAACGCTCGACGCAACGCCAGCATCGGACGTCGGCGCGACTGCCGCAGCGTTTGTCGGAGCTGGTGCCGGCACCGAAACTGAAACGCTCGCTGCTCTCGGCGCGGGTCCACGCCCATTTCCAGATTCAACGTCACGACTCGAATCAGACGTCACGGCTTTTACTGTCGAAGCCGGCGGAATCGCGGGAGAAACGCCAACCGCGCTTGCAGTTGAGTTCGCCGACGCAGTCGTCACGGGCGCCATGCGCACCGCCGCGCCAGAAGAAGTCACAGGCTGCGCGCCGGACACCGCCGGAGTCGCGCGAACCGGCACGGAACTGGCCGCGGAATTCGCCGTTCGCGCCCCACCTCCACGGATATCTCCGCCACCACCACCGCCGCTGCCGCGACCTTCCCCACGAAGTCCCGCGAGCACTTCCTCAATCGGCGCCAATCTCCGCGCATTAATCAATTTCAGCAGCCCTAATTCCAAATGTAGCCGTGGGTCCGGCGCCCGCCGCAATTCCGCATCCGTCGCCAGCAAAGTATTGAAAAACCGCGTCAGATCTTCCTCGCTGAATCGTGCCGCCTGCTCCGCCAATCGTGGCCGCTCATCCTCCGGCGCCGCCACCAGTTCCGAATCCGCCCCGCACACCCGCGCCACCAGCAAATTCCGGAAATGCCGGATCGCCTCACGGCAGAAATGCTGCAAATTTTGGCCGTCGCCGATCAGCCGGTGCACCAAACTCAGAGCCATTTCCGCCGACTGCTCGGAAATCGCATCTACCAGCGAATCCAGCACGCTCTCAGCGACCACTCCCAAAAGTTCCCGCACCTGCGCGTCCGTGATTGCGTCGCCGCTGTAAGCAATCGCCTGCTCCAGCAACGATAGCCCGTCGCGCAAGCTGCCTTCCGCCGCACGCGCCAGCACCGCCACGGCCCCCGGCTCAATCGTCAATTTCTCTTCGCGCGCGATCCGCTCGATCTCCTCGGCAATCTCCTTGAACGAAAGCGCCCGAAATTGAAACAGCTGCGCCCGCGATTTGATCGTCTCCACCAGATCTTCCGCGCGCGTCGTCGCCAGAATAAACACCACCCGTTCCGGCGGCTCTTCCAAAGTTTTCAGCAGCGCATTCGAAGCTTCATCGGTCAGCTGGTGGGCCTCATCGAGGATCACTACTTTGTAGCGGCTGGAAGCCGGCGCATAACGCACCATCTCCCGCAGTTCGCGTATCTGATCAATGCCGCGGTTCGACGCCGCATCAATTTCCAGTACGTCCAGCGACGTCCCCGCCGAAATTTCCCGGCAGGAATCGCAAGTCCCGTCCGGCTCGGCCGTCGGGCCCTTCACGCAGTTCAGCGCCTTCGCCAGAATCCGCGCGCTGGTGGTTTTCCCCACTCCGCGCACGCCCGAAAAAATGTACGCATGCGCCACGCGGTTCGAATTGATCGCGTTCGCCAGCGTCCGCGTAACGTGCTGCTGCCCCACAATTTCGCTGAATGTCTGCGGCCGGTATTTCCGCGCAATAACTTTGTAGGTCATCGAATATGTTGTGGAACCTGCTCACCCACTCGCAGCGACTAGAGGAACTTCGGGTACTCCGCGGCACACGAGACTGACCCGCTACCGTTGCTCCCTTCCGGGCCTGGCGGGGTTTGCGGGGAATCGTTGCACAGAGCCCGAAGTTCCACCCATCGGCAGTCACCGCGCAAAAAAATCCGCGCACAAAACTGCTCCGCGAAGTCTAGCACAGCGGTTCACTGCACGAAAGACGGGAGAAGTCCTGCCAAGAGGGAAATCTCCACAGATGGTTGGAGAAAATTAAGGAGGGAAACCAGCCGTCAACCTAACGGCGTCCTATTTCCATATATTTTCAAGCACGGCCAACGCCGCTTAGTTGGCTCCGCCCTGTACCGGATGCGTGGCATCATGCTTCAATGCCAATCGCGCCGGTGGCGCCGCAACCGCTGTCTCCACGCGCTCATCGCTGATCGCCGCCAAAAACTCCAGCGTCTTTCGCGCGTCGGCCGCTTGCCCCGCCTTCGTCTGCGCCTCTGTCAACAATTGCAGCGACAAAGGATTGTACGGGTCTTCCTGCAGCTCCGCGATCGCCCCCGCATAATCTCCCTGCGCAAAGAGCACCGCGCCATTCGCCGAGTGATACGCCTCCTGCACCGGAGTGCTGCGGTTTGTCTGCGCCATATTCTCCAGCAGTTTTTCGGCAGCCTGCGCCGCATCAATCTTTCCCGCGTTCACAGCAATGAACGCGCGCGCCTGCAGAATCAAAGCCAGTTCGTTGTCGCGGTCCCCCGGCAATAAATTGCTTTTGCGCGATTCGGAAAGGTCCGCCCGCGCCTCGTCCAAATCCTTCAGCGCGCCCACCGGATCAGGATTGAAAAGCGCCATCGCCCGATGAATTTCCGCTTCCTGCACCGTCAAACCCGCCACATGTGCTTCCGCATCCACCTTCTCGAACGCCTCCCGCGCCAGCCGCGGCTTATTCTCTCGGTAGTAAGTCATCGCCCACAGAATCCGATAATTAATCTGCGTGGACCGCTCTTTCGTTCCCCGGATGGCCACCAGATATTGCGCCCGCGCCTTCGCTTCCTCTCCCATCAAAGCGTAAGTGGAAGCCACGCCCACCTGCGAAGCATTAAAATGCGGATTGATCTTCAGCGCGTTGTTGTAATGCTCCAGCGCCGCCGGATAATCGCCCAGCATTCGCATGATTTCGCCGTAAGAATCTTGTGGGTTCGGCTCATTCGGCAATGCCGCCACATACTGCTCCATCAGCGGAGGCGCCAGTTGCGGCTGCCCGCTCAACGCGTAGCAATACGCCAGATTATTCATGGCGGGGTAATAGTGTGGATCGTATTTCAGCAGCCGGACCAGGATCGCCTCGCCGTGCTCGAACGCGCCCTGGTTCGCGCACAACCATTCCGCGGCCATGTTCGCGAGCCGCTTGTCGGTCGGATATTTCGCGAGCAAATCGTTCATCGCCGAAATCGCCTCGACCGTTTCACCGTTCTTCGTGTCGTTCATCCAGTGAATCAGCAGTTGCTCGTCGGGCGCCGCTTTATCAATATATTTCAACGCCAGCGCGCTCTCGTCCTTCGCTTCTTTGGGATCGTTGGTGAAATAACCCAGCGCCGCGTGCCCCAGCGCAAACTGCGGGTCCGCCTTCACGGCTTGGCGAAAAAATTCCAGCCCTTCGTCCACGAACAGTCGGTCCTCGCGCTGCACCAGCCCCATCTCGTAAGCGTTCGCGGCCAATGTGGATTGCGTCGTCACCGGTACCGTAGCGCTCGCGGGCGCGGATTCCTGTGCTCGCGCCGTGGCGCCGGCAAATAAAATGGCGATAGCCATCCAGGGGAAGAGGTGTCGGGTTTTCACGGTTTTCCTCGCATGGGATTTAGCAGTGCTCGCTAGCGGCCCTTCAAGACGTAGCCAGGATCGAAAGGCTGCTTGTCATCAATCTTCACTACCTTCACGCCGCCGGTGATGTTGTACACATCAATCACGCCAATCGCTCCGGCGTTCCCGCCGACAATTCTCATCACTTCGTCATCGCTCTCGGCGATAACCACTGGCACCGCGGTCTTGCGGCCCGGATCACTCAACACGGCCTTCTCTTCGTCGAATGTCCCACCGAGCACTTTGTCCAAAATAAATTTCGTCCCGGGCGAATTGGGATCGCGCAGCACCAGCGTGATGCCCTTGCCATCCGGCCATATAGTGGTCTTGGCCCTAAAGATTTTCCCCAATTCCACTAGGTTCAGCGCGCGAAGCGGATTGGCAGGATTCACCACAATCGCATAATCAGTCCCAAATGCGACCGACGCGACGCTCAAAATCAGCACACAAACAATCAGCAACCTGTTGCGCATGGCACTTGTACCCATTTTTTCAAAATCCGGGAGTTCGCCTGTTTACAAAATAGCACTCCACCTAGATGATGGGTCGCCGATTTCCCCGCGCCGTGTCGCGCCAGTAAACTACGCGCGCCAAAATTTTCCACTACACGACATTTGCCGCAGTTTCGCCTCGCGGCTGCCTCTGCATTTGAATTCTCATTACGCCGCAGCGTTTAACTTTGCAGCGGCCGGTCCCGTTTTGCGGGACCGGGCAGTTGCTGCCGTTGGTTCTGAAGCTTTTAGTGCCGGCGACCATACGTCCCCCAGTAAACTGCCTCAGCCTCGCATCACCGCGAAAGGGGCGAGATGTAAACGCCACACCATTGACCCGAGTACTCACAGGTACCATTCGGGAACAGCGTCGCTAATTTCCCAGCATCGAGTCCATACCCTGGAGTATCTTATCCACCGAGTGCATCCTCCGCACTCCACCGCGGCGCCAGCGGCACCCCCACGAAACGGGGATAACTCGGCACGTCCGAGCCCTCCTTCGCGGGAACGCTTCCCGGTTCCCGCCAAGGATCACGGAGGATCCATGAAGCGTCTCGTTTCAATTGCAGCACTGTTGTCAGCCATACTGTGGCTGACTCCCGCCGTACACGCGCAGGCCAATCCAGCCGTAGTTCAACCCGGAACGCAGGTTCGCCTCACTCTGGTCTCAGGTCTCACCACTTCGGTCGCGCATGATGGCGATCCGTTCACTGCCATCGTTGCCGAGCCCGTATTCTCCGGCAACCAATTGATTCTGCCCGCCGGATCAAAAGTCCACGGCACCATTACCAGCGTCACGCGTCCAAAGTGGTTCGCCATGGAACGCGGCGGCGCCTCGATGAACCTGGTTTTCAATTCCGTCGAAGTGCAGAGTCGCATTTTCCCGGTGCAGTTGAGCATCCTTTCGCTCTATAGCGGCACCCCCGAAGACTCCAAGAAACGCAAAGACCTGAAAACCACCGAAGGTGTGGTCATCGAACAAAAGCGCGACATCAAGGGCGACATTATGCTGGGCAGTCTGGGAACCGGAGCCGGCTCGCTGGTAGGCGTTTTGTTCAGCAACGTCACCCGCGGAACAATCTTCGGCTTGGTCGGCACCTCGGCCTACATCTGCACGAAGAAAGGAAAAGACGTGGAACTCCCCGCGCAAACCGGAATGCTGGTCCGCATGGATTCCACGATAACGCTGCCGCCAGCACTGCTCCATAGCGCACCAACATCGACAGACTCCGCCGGCAATTAACGCCGCCGAAGCGCGAAGCGCACAACAGGGGCGGTGTGGGGTAGCACCGCCGCCAGTAAACCACTGCGAACCATTCTGTCCGGGGTTGAATTCCTGTTTGAAGTTGTAGCGGCCGGTCTAGGTTCATGGAACATGGGCAGCCGTTGACGTTGGTCTCGACGTTACCCTTGAACTTGTAGCGCGGTCTTCAGACCGCCGGCATTTGCGGTTGCTTGGAATCTTTCTGGGTCGCGGCTTGGCCAGAAGATCGGTTACGTGAAAAACCGCCCGACGTATGCCACTGAAGCGCTGCCATTACTTTCCTGACCGCCAAACAAGTCGCAAAAAATCAATCAAACTACGCCGCCCCGCCTCGCGCGCGCAAACTCCGCATCGGCCACGAATCGTCGGCCCGCAACTTCAAAGCGCCCAAAGTCCATCCACTCGACCCGCGCTCCATATTCGCCACTTGGAACAGCACAGGCGCTGCGTCGTTCCCATGCTGACCGAATCGTTCGATCACTCGCAAGGCCACAACAGCTTCGGGCTCCAGTTCCGTGCGCAGGTAGAATTTGCACCCACCGTCGCTGATGTCGCATGTCTCCGAGCGCTCGGTGAAGAATCGCCCGCAACGGTCGAATCCACTCACTTCGATCGAAAGCTGCAACGCGAATCGCTCCGCTCGCTGCGAGCCAAATTCCGCAAGCACTGTGGATAAACTCGACGACACAGTCTGTCTGCTCATAATCCCGTCCTGTCCGAAGCGTTCGCAATTGTCCGAATTTGCTTCAGCGCTGCCGCCGCACCGCTCGCCGCGTGCCAGCATCTTTCTCCGAATCGTCAGGCCGCCCCCCGAGCCGCAACAGATTTCGTCGGCCGATCAGACCGCTTCAAGAAACGATACAAGCTGGTGCGTCCTATCCCCAGCACCTGCGCTGTGCGCACCCGATTGCCATTGCACATCTCCAGCACGCGCTGAATATGCACGCTGCGCACTTCGTCCAGCGGCAGCGGGCTCCACACCGTCGCAGCCGAAGAAGAATGCCGCCGCGAGCGTTGCAGATGTTCCGGCAAATCGCCCACGTCAATGAAGTCGGAATTCGCGGTAATCGCCGCGCTGGCAATCACGTTTTCCAGTTCGCGCACGTTGCCGGGCCAATCATGCTGCAGCAGCACGATATGGGCCCTGCGCGTCAGTCCCTGGAACGGTTTCCCGTACGTCTCTCCGTATTTTTTCACGAAATGCTGCACCAAAATCGGTATGTCCCCAGGGCGCTCTGCCAATCCCGGCACGCGCAGTTCGATGCTGCTAAGCCGGTAAAAAAGATCTTCACGAAAACGTCCAGCCAGCACTTCCGCGCGCAGATCGCGATTAGTCGCGGCTATCAGCCGCACATCCACTTTCCTGACTTCCGGCGAACCCACCCGCTGGATCTCGCGGTTCTGTATCACGCGCAGCAATTTCGCCTGCATCTGCAGCGAAGTCTCGCCAATCTCATCCAAAAATACCGTCCCGCCGTTCGCATACTCAAATAATCCCGGTCGCGTTTCCGTCGCGCCCGTGAACGACCCCCGCACATGCCCAAATAGCTGACTCTCCAGCAGCGTATCCACCAGCGCCGAACAATTGCATACCGCGAAGCGCTCCTGCGACACCGGGCTCATCTGGTGCAGCGCGTGCGCCACCAGTTCTTTTCCCGAACCAGTCGGCCCGGTAATCAGCGCGTTCGTATAGTGCCGCGCGATTTTTTTCGCCAGATCAAATACCTCCAGCATCGCCGGACTGCGCCCCACAATCCCATGGAACAAAAGATTGTCCAGCAATTTGTCCTCGAGATCCCGTATCTGCAGGCCGCGCGTAAACGAATCCGTCAGATCATCCAGCGTCTTCAGCAGCCGCGTGTAATCAATCGGCTTGCACAAATAATCGTAAGCGCCATGCTTGATCGCCTCGATCGCCGAATCCACGGAATAAAACCCCGTCACCAGAATCACGTACATTCCCGGATCGCATTGCAGCGCTTTTTCCAGGAACGCCAGCCCATCCATTCCCGGCATCTTCAGGTCCGCCACCACCACTCGGCAGCTCCCTGAACGCACCTTTTGCAGGGCTTCCTGGGCGCTCGTTGTTCCTGACACGGGGAATCCCGCCGCTTCCAGCCGTTTTGAGGTCAGTTCAACGTGGTCCGCCTCGTCGTCCAGTACGCAGATCGAGAGATTCTTGCGCGACAACTCCACCAGTGGTCTTTCTAGCAGGGTGCTCATAGTAAACAAACTCAGGCAAGGTAGGGGCCAGAGCGGAACTACAATTCGTCTTTTCTGCGATCTTGCTTTGCCACACGGATCGAATTTCGCGGCTCACCTAACGCCAACCGATCCTTCGCGTTACTGCGAAGAACGAAACAACTCGTTGGCAAGACCCGTACTCTCCATCCGCCGACGCGCTCCCATTGTCTGTGCCGCTCCCGTACCAATCTGGCACCGCAACGTCAAAACAGGATTCGCTCTGCTCCACGCCTGTTCCCAGCTCTCGCGCCCGCGCCGCTCCTGGTTAGTGTTTCAAGCTGCTCTCGATCAATTTTTCGAGCGAATCCGTCACGCAGTCTTTCGCGACCTTACGCGGCTGCAACTGCTCCAACCCCACGTCCTTGCAGGTTGCGTCTTGGTCTCGTTCCGCCACTCTCACCGCTCGATGCGGCACCGGAAAATCCGCGCCTCCTCCCAGCGGTCGCAGCAACCTCACGAACAGCACGCTGTCCACTCGCACCGCCGCATGCAGCGCCACTGTTTTCCCCTCGCGTTCCTTCCAGTCCAGCGAAGTCTTCTCGACGAAGAAATTTTCCTTTGCATCCCATCCCGATACTTCCACGCGGTAGCGGTGGCCATGCTTCGCAGTCGTTTCCACCTTTTGAGTCTCGTCAGATCCGCGCGTCATGGTTCCACCTCATGCCGGTACATTGCATAAGAGATACCAACAAGGAGGGCAGACTTTCATTGACGAGGAAGGCTTTAACCCAGCGATGCAACCGCTGCCAAATGCTCCCACTGTTCCGCAAGCACCGCTAGTGCGCTAATGAAACGAGATGCACTCGAGCAGCACTGGCTCGATTCCTAAAGCAAATTTCGCAGTCCTATCCCCAGGCGGATCCCGGATAAAGCATCGCCAGCGCGAACCGGAATATGTAAGGAAACAATTTGTCGTAGGCGTACCACGCCACTATCAATCCCAACATCCCAAATCCCTGCGTGCGTATCCAGTGCTGGAATCGCAGCGCCGTTCCTTCGCTCATCAGTAACGTCACGCCCGTCACTCCATCCAGCGGAGGCACCGGCAGCAGGTTAAAAGTCCCCAGCAGCAAATTCAAAAGGAAGATGATGCTCAAGAACGTCGCCGCAAATCCCGCGATCCCGGGAACCAGTGCTTCCGTGATATGCGTAAAATCCGCCGACTCCGGCACGCCGAATATTCCAAAATGCATCCCGGCGCGGATCGCGATTGCCGACAAAATCACCAGCGTAAAATTCGCCGCTGGTCCGCCCAACGCCATCGCTGCCGCGCGACGCGGATAGCGTTGCTGCCACGCCGGATCGTATGGCGCGCTGGCCCAGCCAATCATCCAGTGCGCCACAAAATAAGAAAGGATCGGCACCACCACCAGCCCAAACGGCTCGCGCCGGATATGCGGCCACGGATTCAGCGTTACCTGCCCGCCGTGGAAGGCCGTCGGATCGCCGCCAATCCGCGCGATCAACGCGTGCGCCCCTTCATGGCACGTGGTAGAGAACAGGAACACGATGTACCAGATGACGCCAAGCAGCAGGAATTGGGTTGTCATTCCGCTCGACAGACTAAGTCGTCCCGGCTCATAGTGCAAGGCCGGCTGCGCCGAACGCCGCCAGGCGAACACCATTGCTCCTGCGTTACATCCCGCGAAAATCTCTGCATCCGGCACAAATATTCTTGACAGTCCACGACGCCAGGTCTAGGCTCCCAAAACAAGGCTTCCACGCTGTAGATCCAAGGGGTGGTGTAGTAAGGAGGGGCCGTGAGTCTGAATCAAAGAAATTCTACCCAGGCCAACGTGTGCTCCGAGCAGGAATTCGAAAAGCTGCTCCGCCGCAGCGAAGAACATCTGAAATCTCAGCGCTTGAGCGCAGCTAAGCCCGAACCGCTCCCATCGAACTCCCTCAAAATTGTTCCACCGCCCCGCCGTCGCGATTCGGCTGCCTAGCGACTCTTGGTTCTCGGCGATTAGCGGTCGGCCTTCAACTCCGCCAGCGTGCGCGTGAAGCGAATCTTGCCTTGCAGATGAAGTATGCGAGCATAAGTCAGCGATGCCGCAACGAGCTGTAGGCCCGAGCGGACAGTCTGGGTGATTCCAAGACCGCCGGCTTGCCGTGCCTTCTCAAGAAGGTCCTGCGGCACCTCTACGGTGATCTTGCGCGTGGTCTTCACAGTTTATCGCTAAATGATCGAACAGAAATGAGAGGTTGGCTCCGGGGCCTGGACTCGAACCAGGATAACCAGCTCCAAAGGCTGGCGTGCTACCAATTGCACTACCCCGGAATCGGGTACAAAAGTGTAGCAGACCTCTCGCCGATTTGTTACCACCAGCGCGTCTCTGAAATTCCCGCACCGCGCCACGCCGTTTGCCGCCGCGCCCTCGATTTGTTACGCTGCTAAAGCTTCATCTCAACGGAGAGGTGTCCGAGCGGTTTAAGGAGCACGCTTGGAAAGCGTGTGTAGGAGAAATCCTACCGTGGGTTCGAATCCCACCCTCTCCGCCATAATTATTCTTCCCTCGCCCATCGCGAATCGCAAAAAAAAGCATGACCTGTCCCAAGTGCAACGCGCCGCTCGTCCCCAAGCCCGTGCCCGGAGCCTTGAAATTCCCGCAACGCCTCGAGTGTCCCGTGCACGGCTGGCTGCCAGAGCGAATCACTCCGATCCGCATGCGTTTTCACAAAGACCGCCCCAACTGGTAACCCTGCCAGGTAACAATGACCCGCGAATCCGCCGCCCGCCGGTAATAAAGCGTAGAATGAAGCGATGCCCTCTGTGCACGAACTCGAAAGAACCCGCCCAGCCCAGCTCGCGACCATGTGCCAGCGAGTTGCGGACAATCCCGGTGCATATCTGCAAGACGCGGCTGCTGAAGCCTCCAAACTCAAAGCGGAATGGGATGCTTTGCAGACTGTCCCGAACCCAAACTACGCCGTGCAAAAGAAGATTGAACAGCAGAAAGACCACCTAGCCAAACGCATGATCGAATTTCTAACTCGCATTCTCTGACCGCGTTTCTATCGCCGAACCGTCGCAGCTGGTTCGTGCCACGGATCACTCATCACGCGTCACTAATCACTAATCACTATCTCTATCCTCTTCGCCTTCCCAGGAGGATTCAGCGCCACCGAAGCCTCACTCGTCAGCAGCAAAAATGTAAAGGTCTCCTGCAAATACAACCGCACCGCCGTATCCGTGTGGCTCAAATAACCAATCGAAACATCCTGCCCAATGTGCAAATCAAAATCCCCGCCGCGCGTCGTCAGCACAAACGCACCTGCAATCGCCGGCGCCCAAATAATTTGATCCTTCACCAGCCGCTTCACATGCTCCAGCACCGGATACCCATGATCGCTCGTCTCGGCAAGCGCCGTGTACGCATCGGCCCCCAGCAGCACAGCGTAAGGTCCGTTGACGCCTACCAATCGCAACTGGCTCAACCCTTCGGCGATCGCGTCGGGGTACTCCAGCACATCGGCCGGCAAGGTCTTGATTGGATTGCTCGTCCCTTGCCTCACGCCCCCGATCCCCGCCGCAGCATAACCATCAAAAATCGCGCGATCCTCGGCAAACGCGATCTCTCGCGCCGCGTCCTTCGCCGGCTGCCAGTTCGAATCTTCCGCGCCGCGTTCCACGTCGTCAATTCCCTGGCGATCCAGCTCAAACGGCACGCGCAACTCCACAAACGCTTTCACCTCGCGCTGCCGCGCCAGTATTCCGTCCGCCGGAGCCGTGATCTTCCGCAAATGTCCGGTCCCCACAGCAGACATGCCGACGCCGGTCGGCCCCTCCACATCCACCACGCGCCGCCCCGCGAGATACCGCTTCAACGTGCGAGTTGTTTCCTCTTCAATGGACGCCCACGCAGCGTCCGAAATCGGAGCAAGCTCGCGATGCAAATTATTCATGACCAATTTCTCCTTTCAATGACCCGATACCCAGCGATCCGTCCTTGCTCGGCGCTACCGATTGTTCCGCTTCAACTGTCGAAGGCGCATCCGACTGGGACTCGGACTGCGAATCGGCCGGAGCGCCAGCGGACACTACTTCCGCGGACGATTGCTCGTCGCTCACATTCTCCAGAAAGCTCGCGGCCGGCACAAAAAATAAATTTCCAGTAACCGCCCGGCTGAAATCCAGCAACCGATCGTAATTTCCCGGCGGCCGCCCGATAAACATATTCTGCAGCATCAACTCAATCGTGCTTGGCGACTTGCTGTACCCGATAAAATAAGTTCCGAATTCCCCTTGCGTCGGCCGCCCAAAAGGCATGTTGTCGCGCAGTATTTTCACCTCGACGCCGTTCTCTTCGATCGTCGTCAGCGAACTGTGCGAGCAAGTCGGCTTCACCGCCGCGTCCAATTCAATATCGGAAAGTTTCTTACGCCCGATGATTCGTTCCTGTTGCTCCGTCGAAAGCGCATCCCACCCTGCCATATCGTGCAAATATTTCTGCACGATCACGTAGGTCCCACCGTCGAACTCCGCATCCTCCGCGCCAATGGTCACCGCGTCAATTGCTTCCTGCCCTCGCGGATTTTCCGTCCCATCCACGAACCCGATCAGGTCGCGATCATCAAAGTAACGAAAGCCGTGCACCTCATCCACCGGCGAAACAGCGTCGCCCAACTTTGTCATGATTTGTGTTGCCAGCTCGAAGCACAAATCCATCCGTTTCGCGCGAATGTGAAACAATAAATCGCCAGGAGTCGCCACCGCGTGCCGCCCTCCAGAACGAATCTCCTTAAAAGGATGCAGCTCGGCCGGCCGCGGCGTCCCGAACAATCGGTCCCACGCTTCCGACCCGATACCCATCACGCACGAAAGCCCCGCCTCAATATCGCGAAATTCCACCGCGCGGATCAGCGCCGAAAGGTCACCGCAGAACGAACGCAGCGCCGCGCGATTCTCCGCTCCCGGCTTCACCGTCATCACCAGAAAGATCGCGGCGCGCGACAACGCCGCGGCGATCGGCTGCGCCAAAGCGCGCACGCCTTGCGCTGCGTCACCTGCGCTCTTGGGATTGGGCTCCATCGGCTCTCATCCTGCAGGTGAGCGCTACATTCAGGCCGCCAGAGGAGCCCGCGCCACCTGCCAATCTTCGGGCGGCAAGCTTACCATCGGCTGCCGACAAACGTCCACCGCGCCCCAGCATCCCCATATCTCCAGCATGTGTCGCTGGTTACGCCCGCATTGTGCCGGCCGAACCGCCCTGCTTCTCCGGTCCGTCCCCGCAGATATCTACAGTAATTACCCTATTTCAGCCGATCGCGCTCCGCCACATCATTACTTCTGTGAACGCAGCGCAAGCTGCGGTTCCCCCAGCCCTGGCCGCGCTGGCGTTTGTTCTTTCTCCAGCGCTATTCGCTCCTGGTCGCCAGCGCTCGGAGGTTCCATGACCTGCTTCACCGCATTTCTCACAACCGCGGTCCTGCTCGCGAATGCTCCTGAGTCGGCTAATTCGCCTCTTCTTTTCCTCAAGATATTCATTTCTATCGTCCTGCTCGTTTGCTTTGCCGTATTAGTGCTGCACACATTCGGAAGGTTGCTGCTGGAACTCATGGGCATTTCGGATGGACGCGCGCCGCGCTCGAATGATCGTTATGCGTGAACTTGAACTCTCGTCGTCTCCGCAACACGTCCCGGCTGCCGAATCACTCCCCGCGGCCGCCAAACGGTTGTGCCCGTATTGCCGAAGTGTTGAGATAGCCCGCTCGCATCGCCGCGGCCCCATCGAGAAATATTTTCTCCGCGCGCTTCGCGTCCGCGTGTACCGCTGCGACGATTGCAATTCCCGTTTCTACGGGTTCTCGCGCTCGGAAGCCGCCGTGCCGCCCAAGAACCATGCCGCATAGCTGCATCGCAAGACTACAGCCACGGCTGCCATTGAGTAGTAGAATAGATTCAAGACTATGAGCGAAACCCTCGCAGATGTCTGCGGAAAATGCGGCGCCGCGATTGACTCGAATCGCCGGGTGGACTTCACTCTGAAGGATGGAACCCGCGTCTGCGATTCCTGCTTCGTGCGCGAAACCCCGCGCCCCAAATCCGATCGCACCGACTGACTGCCAGCAGGGAACGCGAGTTTCTCGATTGACCGTCCCCGGACGCCGTTCCCCGCAGCGCTGCTGTTGCACATGCGAGCATCGGGTCCATTGACGTTCCACCGCGCGAAGTCTAGGATCGAACTGTAATCCCCCTTCCTGCTGCCGCGTTCGTTCGCACAGCATTAACCCAAAAATTGTTGCTAGCGTCGTTTGTGGACGAGCCACACGCCAAGCATAAGGACGTATCCTTGTCCATCCGTGAATCCCCGCAAGAATCGGCGCGGAAGCTGAACATCCTTCTTGCTGAGGACAATCCGGTCAACCGCGTCCTGGCGCAGAAACTTCTGCAGAAACAGGGGCACACCGTCACTTCGGTAAACAACGGCATCGAAGTCCTGCAACTCTGGGAACAAAATCAAGCCCGCCAGTTCGACATCATCCTGATGGACGTGCAAATGCCGGAAATGGACGGCCTGCAAGCCACCACTCGCATCCGCGAAAGGGAACTGGGCATGGCTGCGCACATTCCCATCATCGCCGTCACCGCCCACGCCATGAAGGGCGATCGCGAACGCTGCCTTGCCGCCGGAATGGATGGCTACATCGCCAAGCCCATTAATCCCGCCGAGCTGGCAAAAGTAATCCAGGTAACTGTTCCGTCCGGCACAGAACTTGCCACCGTTCCTGCCGATCCCATAAGCAAAGGGCCGAGCGATGCCGAACTGCTGGCGCGCTTCGACGGCGACAGCGGGTTATTGAAAGAGCTCGCGGGAATATTTCTTCAGGAGTGCCCCAAAATGTTGGATCAGATTCGCGCGGCCTTGCGCGCTGCCGATTCCAAAGCCCTGGAAACAGCAGCGCACGCTCTGAAAGGTTCGGTAGGAAATTTCGCCATGCCCGGCCCGTGGGAAACCGCTCAGCGCCTGGAGCTGCTCGCCAAATCCGGTCAGCTTTCCGGTGCCCAGGAAATTTTTCGGCTCCTCGAACGACAAATCACGCGGTTCAATCAAATCTTGGCCAGACACACAGCCGAACCCGCGCACCAACCCCTCTGACGATGCGACGAGCATCGTCACCCTGAGGCCGGCGCCGTTGCCTCAAGCCGGCCGAAAAATCTCTCCCGTATTCTTGTGGACGAAGGGCACAAATAGGGATCTCCTTTTCGCGACGAGCAACACAGAATTATTCCAATGAGGAGGGAAGAAGTCGGAAGGGCGGGGCGTCAGCCACTGAAGCCATTTTTTTATTTTCGTGATAGAAGTGCTCGTGGCGGAGTTACCCGAGGATATTCTTCGCCGCCATCAATTCTGCGTTCAAAATCGCCGCGCCCGCCGCCCCGCGAATCGTGTTATGGCTCAACAGCACAAATTTGTGCCCCAGAACCGCGCAATCCCGCAGACGTCCCACGTGCGTCACCATTCCGCCGCCGCGCTCCACATCCAATCGCGGCTGCGGACGATTCGCCGCCTCGTGATAAATAATCGCCGGCTGCGGCGCCGTCGGTAATTCCAATTTCTGCGGCTCACCGCAAAATTCGCGGAACGCTTTCAGTATCTCGTCGTGCGTCACTTTCTTCTCGAACTCCACCGACACGCTTTCCGTGTGCCCATTAACCACTGGAACGCGCGTGCTCGTCGCGCTCACGATCACCGGATGCAGCTCAACGGAATCGGCAACAAACCGCCCCAGAATTTTCTGCGTCTCCGTCTCGATCTTCTGTTCCTCGCCGTCAATGAACGGAATCACGTTCGCGGTAGCATCGAGTGAAGCCACGCCCGGATATCCCGCGCCGGAAAGTCCCTGCAGAGTAGTAATCAGCACGCGCTTCGGCACAAAAGTGCGCAACGCCGCCAGCACAATCGCCAAAGGCATCGCCGCGCAATTCGGATTGGTCACAATCGCCCCGCTCCAGCCCTTCGTTTTCCTCTGCAGCGGCAGCAATCCCAAATGCTCCGGATTCACTTCCGGAATCAGCAGCGGCACCAGAGCATCCATCCTGTGGTTGCGCGAATTGCTTACCACGATGTGCCCGGCCGCGGCAAATTCCACTTCCGCTTCGCCCGCAATCGAAGAATCCAGCGCCGAAAATACCAGCTGTGGACCCGCTCCCGCCTTCAACGCTTCCACCGAAAGTCGCGCCGTGTCCTCCGGCAATTCCGTCGGCAAACGCCAGGTCAAATCGCCGTAACGTTTACCCGCCGAACGCTCGCTTGCTGCCAGCCACGTAACGCGAAACCATGGATGATTTCCGAGCAGCGCGATGAATTGCTGCCCCACGGCTCCCGTCGCGCCCAAAATTCCCACATCAATTTTCGCGGACTCCGGCCGCGACGCCCTCGCGTGCGCCGATGTCTCGACTCCCGCTGTCTTAGTGGGCACTGGCCGCAACCACCTTCTGTGTCTTTCGCTGATGATCGAGCAACGTCAAGCCTTCGAGCAAATCTTCGACGAGATCTTTCGCGTTTTCGCAGCCGGGCGACAAGCGGATCAGCGAATCAGAAAGACCCAGTTCCGCACGCGTTTCCGCGGGGATCGACGCGTGCGTCATAGTCGCCGGATGGCACAGCAGAGCTTTCACGCCGCCCAAACTTTCGCCCAGCGTGAAAAAGCGCCGTGAGGAGCAGAACGCCACAACTTCCTCGATCGTGCCGTCTAATTCAAAAGATACCATTCCCCCGAATCCGGTCATCTGTTTTTTCGCGATCTCGTGTCCAGGATGTTCCGGCAGCCCCGGGAAATAAACCTGGCGCACCAGCGGATGCCCCTTCAGCGCATTGGCAATCGCGATGGCGTTTTCTTCATGCCGCTGCATTCTCAGTTCCAGCGTTTTCAGTCCGCGCAACGTGAGCCAGCAATCGAATGGCGATGGCACCGCGCCCGTCGCGTTCTGCAAAAATTTAATCGGCTCGAAAATCGCCGGATCTTTCGCCAGGGCAGCGCCCTGAATCGTGTCCGAATGTCCGCCCAGGTATTTCGTCACGCTGTGCACCACGATATCGGCGCCTAGCTCGAACGGCTGCTGAAAATATGGAGTCGCGAAAGTATTGTCCACCACTACCAGCGCGGATTTCGCGTGCGCCAGCTTGCAGATGTCCACGATGTCATAAACCAGCAGCCGTGGGTTGGTCGGCGATTCGATCCATACCAGTTTCGTGCGTTCCGTAATCGCCGCTTCCAGTGCGCTGCGATTTGAAATATCGAACTGTTTGATCGTCACGCCGATCGGCTGGAACACCTTATTGAGAATGCGGTACGTCCCGCCGTACACGTCGTTCGGAATTACGATCTCATCGCCGGGACGCAGGTACGCCTGCAACACGGCGTTCTCCGCCGCGAGCCCGGACGCGAACACGGCGGCGTGCTGCACGCCTTCCAGTTCGGCCAGCACCGTCTCCAGCCTTTGCCGCGTGGGATTATTCGTACGCGAGTAGTTGAAGCCCTTGTCTTGCCCGGGCGCGTCCTGCTCGTATGTGGAAGTCTGAAAAATGGGCGCGATCAGCGAACCGGTTTCCGGTTCCGATGGCTGCCCCGCGTGAATCGTCTTCGTCGCAAAATTCATGGTCGTGCTCCTTCGCGTGTGCGCGTTCTTGATTCTGTTTCTCACTTCTGTTTCTGTTCGGCCCGTTTGGTTCAAAAACTCTTCGTTTCACTTCCCCCAATCTCACGCACCCCTAATCCGCGGATGCCGCCTCTCTCGTCTCTCGCGGCGCGCGCCCAGCCTCAATCGCAAAATGCGAAATGCGACTGCTCGGTGCCTTTTCATCCACGCTGCGAACCACCAGCGGCAGTCCCGCGCGCGCCGCTGCTTCAATCGCCCGGCGCTGCACCAGGTCACACCCCTCCGCAGCAAGTTGCAAAGCATGTTCGAAGGTTAAATGCGGAATATGACTGGCAGAGGAATCGCGGTGTGGATCGGCGGTGAAATAGCCCGGAACGTCCTTGATCAATTCGCAACGACAAGCGCGCAATCCCTCAGCCAACAGCACGGCCGTCAGATCTGACCCGCCGCGCCCTAGCGATACGATTGCGTTCGCAGAATTCGCCGCCAAAAATCCCGGCACCACCGCAACCGCAAATTTCGCCAGCACGCCGCGCAGGCGACCCGCGTGCAATTGAATTCGCCCTACTTCGTTTTCCGTTTCTGGAACGGTGAGACCTGCTTCGTGGATGTTCAGCGGTGCAGCCGCTACGCCGAGCTGTTGCAAATGCAGTGCGAGTAGCGCCACCGACCGAATCTCGCCTGTGGACCACAGCAGATCCAAAGCAGCGCGTGCCGGCTCGCGCACGATTTTTCTCGCGCCGCGCTCCAGCCGGTCTGTCGTGCCTTCCTGCGCGGATACCACCACAACCAATCGCTCGTGCGGGGCAGTCTGCAGCGTGTGCCGCACAAATTTCGCGGCCCGGCGATACGCTTTGGCGCTCGTCAAAATCGAGCCGCCTACCTTTATAACCGCTATCGGACCATCCACTGCCGTACTCTGCGACATCTACTTTCTCCCAACCCCGCGGAATGTGCTCCGCCGCCACGCCATGGACTGGTGCAGGCCCTGGAAAAACGGGTAGAAATAGGCCCTGACCAGCGCGCCATGCGCTGCAAAAAGTAATTGCGAGCATTCGCTTGTGCGAATGCAGGCTTTAATTCGACTTCAGCTTGGGAGTTGAATCTTCAACGACCGGTGGCCGGTCTATCGAGGATCTTATCTCTCCCCACTGGGCAGGAATTAGCACCTTGGCAGTTGCACCAGGTTGCTGTGGCGTCGCAGGGCCTGTCCCCTCAACCACTCTTGATAAGCGCTGCTGGTAAGGCAGCCCCTGCAGAATAGCAGAAAATTTCTGCAGGTCAAGAAAAGATTGCATGGATTTGCCCGCAGCTTCGAGGTCGCAATGCAGGCTGGCGATTGCGCCGCTAGTCCGGTTTTCTCTGCCGACTCTGCGTCTCAGCGGTGAGTTTTTCGTCTGATTCAACCATCCCAGCAAACGTCCGTGGCGCGACGGCTTGCGTACTCCCGTACAAGGGACCCACACCGGAACTGTCCCAGAGAACAGGGTGACATCCACGTGGCACACGCAATCAAACCTATAGACAGGCCCTTCCGCTATCCCCCAGAGTTATAGAGAAAGTGGGCAGGGCAGTCCTTCGTCTGGGGGAAAGCGACGATGAAATATATCTCTGTTCTTTTAGGCGGCCTGCTGTTCATGGCCGTGAATGTGGGGGCGCAGTCGAACTTTGGCGACTCCGTTTCGCTCGCTTCTCCTGCATTTATGACCTACGCGATTACACCGGCGACGCCAGCCACGCCCGCGACCCCGGCAGCGGATTCCCCAGCGATTTTCCCGGCCCCGGCGTTCGCCAGTCCCGCTCCGGCGGCGTTGCCTGCCGCGATGCCACAGGAAGTGCAAGGCGTATTTAATAAGTACAGCTGGGATGTCTATGCTGGCTACACTTTCTTCCGGTTCTACGAAGTTCCCGGCGTCAACTCGAACATGAACGGCGGGAACATTTCCGCGGTTTACTACTATCGGGACTGGCTCGGCGCCGATGTGGAAGGTATGGCCGTCTACGGCAGCCAACCGGGACAGAATTCCTGGTTAGTTTTTGGCGGAATCGGGCCGCGGCTTCGCTACGTCGGACCGAAAGGCATTGACCTCTGGACGCATATAATGATCGGAGGAATGTGGATCACGCCGCAGACACCCTACGGCGGCCAGGGTGCGCTTGCTGGATTGGGAGGCGTGGGAGTGGATTTGAACGCCCATCACCGGCACGTAGCCTTGCGATTGGCAATTGATGGCATCGCCAGCCGTTTCTTCAATACTTATCAAATCAGCCCGAAGGCTTCCGCGGGCATCGTGTACAAATTCTAGTAGTCGCGAAGCCTTCCGATTCGATGCATGCCGCCTGCAGGATCTTCGCTCGGCTCGAGCATGCATGCGGTGACGTATTGCCACGCTCCGCCAGAAACTCTCCCTTTGCAGTTAATGTTTGGTGCGCAATGCCGCGGCGCCCGCTGCGGTCTGATGCAAACCCACTCTTGTACGCCGGCGAATTTGAATTTATCCCGCGCGCGAAGCTTATACGATGAAAATCGGCGTGCATGCAGAGACCTAATTGGTTGAGCCGCATCTAACGAGTTAGACGCTAATCAAACGGGCGCGAGCGCGTGCGATTCTCGTAAAGCGAGAGAAGTGGTGCTGATCAATTCGTTCCAGCAGGCGAAGCGCTTCGTCAAGGTGGTCATCGGGTTCACGCTGCTCGCGCTGGGGATCGTGATGATCGCGACCCCGGGGCCTGGCTGGCTAACTATCATGCTCGCGCTCGGCATTCTGGCAGCGGAATTTGTCTGGGCGCGGCGCTTGCTCGATCGCCTGAAAGAGCAGGGCGTGCGGATTCGCGACACGGTGATGCCGCGCGAGAAGCCCGACAACGCCTGAGCCGCTTCTACGGCTGGCCCGCGGCATCTCCTGCTTTGGCGCTCCCTGAATTGTGCTTTCATCGTACTAATCCATCGAATTAGTGCGTGCGAATAAGACGAGCCGCGCTATGGTAGAGTTTTCGCTGGTTGCGTTGGGCGCTAACTGCAGGTTAAGCGGAGGAATTCGTGGCGGAAAAGTGGCAGCAGGAATGGCGAGGCAAATGGGCGCTGATTACGGGTGCGAGCGCTGGGATCGGACTCGAGTTGGCCAAGCTGCTGGCGACGGGCGGCGCGAATCTGGTGCTGACGGCGCGGCGCATTGACCGGCTGCAGCAACTGGCTGCAGAACTGGCGTCGCAGCACGGGATTAAGACCGAAGTATTTTCTGCAGACCTGACCCGTCCGGAAGCGCCCGGCGAGATTTATGCTTTCACGGCGAACAAGAAGATTGACGTCGAGTTTCTGATCAACAATGCAGGCTTCGGCGCGTACGGATACGTGCACGAGCTTCCGGTAGAAAAGATGCTGGAGATGATTCAGGTGAATTGTGCCGCGGTGGTGCATCTCACGCGGCTGTACATGCCGGCGATGGTGCAGCGGAAACATGGCGACGTGATGATCGTCGCTTCGCTCGCGGCGTATCAGCCGCTGCCATTCAGTTCCTGTTATGCGGCGACCAAGGCTTTTGATCTGCTGCTCGCGGAAGGGATTGCCGAGGAAGTGCGTCCGCTGGGAGTGCGCGTTTGTGCGCTTTGTCCGGGATCAACGGTGACGGAATTCCAGGAGGTCGCGCAACAGCCGGACCGGCCATTCAGGAATGCCGAGACAGCGGAGAAGGTGGCGCGCGTGGGACTCGAAGCGCAAGCAGCAGGGAAGCCGTACGTGATTTCCGGATTCATGAATCGGCTGATGAAGGAATCGCAGCGCATCGCGCCGAGAAGTCTGGTCACAAGAACGGCCGCGAAAATGATGCGGCCCGATAATTCGTAACGGGATTCGAAGAAATTTGGACTCGCGGCGTGAAACTCTCGCGCCAGCACTTGCCCTGCATCACGGAAGCACCTGCGTATCGAAGACGCCTGTTTCGATCGTTCCGCCGCGTTTCATTTGCACGAAGAGGCGGTACTCGCCTGCTTTGGGAAATCCGTAGGGGAAGGAAACTTCCGCGGAGCGCGGATCCGTGGACATGTCCATGCCGCTCATTTCGGCGCTGGCGTTCGCATTTCCCGTTGCTGAATTTTTCTGCGCGAGTTCCAGCGCGGCCATGGCGACCGAGCCGTCGGGATGGATGTGCGCGAAGACCGAGCGATCGGAATTTACGATTTCGGCGTGTCCGGCCATGCCCATGTACGGCTCGGAATCGCTGACGGGTTTGCCGTCGGGCGTTTCGAGGCGAAAACGCAGCCAGACGAAATGATTGGCGGTGAATGGCGCGGTGCCGCGTTCCCAAATCATTTTGTAGCCATCTGGCAGAGTCGCCGTCACGCCGTCAGACGTGATAGTTGCCTTTTCAACTTTACCGCTCGCGCCGCCTACGCCGTTCGGATCCCCATCGTTGTTCGCTTTCGCGCCATCGGCCGCTAGCGGCGCGGAGCTTGCGGCGGAATTATCTCCGGTGAGCGCGACGCCGGGAATATCCGGCAAATTAATTTCTGCGATCATGGTGTCTGGGAAGCCGGATTCGCGCACGACGTCTGCAAAAACTTGATAGCGGCCTGCGGGAATCGCGGGCAAATCTGTTTCAAACGAAATTCCAGGGTTGGCATGAAGCCCCGCCTGGAGCGGAACGAGCTGCGGATGAAGATGATAAAAGCGGTCCATGCCAGGCTCGCGCAGCAGAAAAAGATGCATCAAGTGGCCGTGATCGGGCATGAGATTGGTCATCACGGTTTCGGGGCGGTTGCGGTGCCACGCGGATTCGCCCATTTTCAGTAGGAGTTTTCCGTTCGGCTCGAGAGAAACGTCGAGCGGCGGCGGTTTGTAAATCATCTGGCGAGCTTTGGCGCTGGCTTCCGAATTCCACCACCAGTTTCCGAAATATAAAATTCCGAAAACGACCACGGCTGTGCCGAGCATCATCCAGCGGCCGCGGCGGGATCGTTCCTCGGACGGAAGTTCGCCGGGCGGAAGCGTGGATTCACGGCGGGCCGCGCCCACAATTGAAATTATCGCGACGACGAGCAGGGACATCAGCGCGAAGAGCAGAATGCCGAGCGATTTTTGCATCGGCAGCGTGCGACGCGCGGCGGCGGGCACGGGCACCGCGAGTTCGCCCGCGCCTTGCGCGCCTTCGACCTGCACACGGACTTGCCATGAGCCGGATTCCATCAGCCAGATTTTGCCGACGAAATATTGCGGATCATCTTGCGATTGAACGAGAAGGTCGCCGACGGGAGGATATTTCGCGCCGGGCCCGACGATGTAAAGCGGAACGACGGTGATTTTCGAAATACCGGGAGTGGCGCTGAGAATTTCCACGTCCGCGGTTCCGGGAATCATCTGCGGGGTGCGGATGGTGATGATCAGGTGATACGGGCCGGCAGCGCCTTGAAAATAGACGTCGGGATTTCCGACGTGCGCCCAGGCCGGCGCGATCAACATAAGAACAGCGATCGACGCCACTGCAAACTCGCGCATGCGCGAGGTGATTCCACGCCGCGACATGATGTTCACCGGCGCAAGCCGCGCAGTGAGTCACCGGCAGCGATGCCAATACGCGAGCCGATGACCGAAGTTACGAGCGCGATGCCCATACCGTACAGAAATTTTGTAGTTGTCGGAGCGAGATCCCCGAATTCCCAGTTGAAGTGATACTCCGACGGCGATTCCATGTACGGAAAATAATTCTGGCCGAAAACCCAATTCCGCGCGGCCGGTGAAATCAGAAAATCGCCGAGCGGCCAATGCACTAGCAGCAGCACGGCGAGATACGCGACGCCAAGCATGACGGCGAGGGTCCATTTATTTTTATTGGCGTAGCGATTCAGCAGAAAATCCAGGGCGATGGCCGGAATGATGATGAGCGTGGGAAACTCCAGCGGAACCATGTGCGTGATGTTGGTAAACACGGGACCAAGTTTAGGCGTCGCGGGAAATAAGGGGAGCAGCCAGAGTTGCCCGAGCACCCACGCGGTGTAAATCGCGGCGACAACGGTGGCGCCCCAGCGGTAACCACCGGCGCGAGACAGGGCTATGAGGATTATCGGTACAGCCAGGGACAGCGCGCGATAGAACGTGGGGCTGTGCATCTGGCTGCCGTCGGTGTATTCGGAGAGCAGCACCCAATGGAGCGACAGAATCACGCCGCCGAGAAGGAAATACATGCGGCGGAGGCGAGTTTGCGCGATGCCTTCGGCGCGATTCATCGAGCTGACGAGTAGTAGCAGCGCGCCGATCGCGACGGCCAGGATCCCGACGCCGAGGACCATGTGCGGCGGGCTGACAATGGCGACATCGAGGCCGAACGAGTTGTGCCACCAGTTGTCGAAGGGTGCGGAAGTGACCATCACCACGCCGCCCCAGCACGCGAGGAACGCGCCGAGCGGGCCGCGGAATCCCCAGACTCGAATGGAGGCAGCTTTGGCTGCGGGATTATTTCCGAACGTGGTGGAAAAGATCAGATAGACGCTGGTGAGAGCGACCAGAATGCCGCCTAGCTGGATGGCCATGTGGGCTGGGGTCCAGAAAGTGTCGCGGCCGATGCTCATGTGCCAGGAGATGTCCCAGTAGAGGCCCAGGACGATGGAAGTTGGGCCAAGCAGGCCGCACCAGATGTACCAAGGAACGGGGGCGCGCGATCGGTCGCGGGTGGCGGAGTAGGGGATTGTGGGAGCAGCGGATTGTGCCATCAGCGCTACCTCGGTGATGTCCTTCGCGGCAAGGATAACAGCATCGCGGCGGGTGGGCTACCGTTGATGGGTGTGGGCGTCAGTAGTTTTGCGGATGCGGATAGCAGATTCCGCAGGGCGATAAAAACGGGGCTGAAAATGGCGAAAAATGTGCGATTAGAAATGACGTTTGCGGTGATTCTGCGGTAGTTAGATTGAATTCTAATATTTGCGCCGTTGATTAGAAATTTGTGGAGAACTGCGACGGGCCAGTGGTGGAGGGTGCTGGCGGACGAGGAGAGAGGAGTCTGTGGGAGCGAGGCGCTTGGCGCGCCCGTCGTAGTGCTGGTGCCCGTATCATGAGCGAATAACAGCATGGACTAGTAACCATTATATCATAGACAGGATAGGATAATCAAGAGACTGGTCGCTGCGGTTGCGTTCCCATTTTGGGAAAAACAAATCAGAAGCTTTTGCGCGAGGCTTTCGACGCCCGCGCAAGCTGGGGCGCAGCAAGCAGCGCCTCTACCGAGGCTGGCGCGTGAATGGATCGCGGCGCAATCAGCCGATCGGGAGATTGGCGGTGCCAGGGGGCCGTCGGCGGAACCAGCTTGGCGTGGTACACTTCAGGCAACGTGACGTTTGAACGCAAGATCGTGGTGGGGTTGGAAGAGATTCGCGCGATTACGTTTGAATGCCACAAATGCAAATCCCGGCTTACCGTGTCGCCGGACGATATTCGCGATATACCTGCTGCTTGCCCACATTGTAATTTTTCGTGGAGACTGCCGGAGGATACTTCCGCGGCGTCGGTCGGGTCGCCGCCGAAAACTTTCGCGTTCGGGATTCGGGAACTGAAGATACGGTTTGGAGCGGATGTGATCGGGTTCAAGATTTTGTTGGAGTTTGACGAGCCGGGCGGAGGCGCGCTGTAGGCGCGCAGCGTTGATTCCATTGCATCCGTTTCCGATTGGGACTAGCATCATGACATGCCGAACGCCAAGGAATTCGACTTCGAGAAGCCCCTCCCCGCCGTCGATGATGAAGACGACGCAACCCTCGCCGCCATTGACGAAGGGATCCGGGACGCCAAGGCGGGCCGAACTGTTCCTGCGGAGAAAGTCCGCAGACTTCTGCGCCAGTGGATTACAGCCTTCTCTTCACACAAAGAGCGTTGAGCGATTTCGCTGAGATCGTCGGGCATATCGCCGCGGACGACGGCGAGGCGGCTTCGCTTTTCGGCAATGCGTTACTCGACCACGTGGATTTGCTCGTCTGTTTTCCCCGGATGGGAAGCACAATTCGAAAACGATCGCGCGTACGCAAGCTGCTGCACAGTCCCGTCCTTGTCTATTATGTAATCCACGAAGACAAGCGTCTTGTGGAAGTGCTGCATTTTCGTCATGGATCGCGAAAAGCGGCCGAATTCTGAAACGGCCGGCGCTTGAAAATGCCGAATTCGGCAGATTATTCCTCGTCGTCGGCTTGGGCTTTCAGTAGGCGCTCGATTACTGCCATGTCTTCTAGAGTTGTGGTGTCGCCTGTTACCGCGCCTTTGGTGGCCAGCTCGCGGAGGAGGCGGCGCATAATTTTGCCGCTGCGCGTTTTCGGGAGAAGGTGGGTGAAGCGGACGTCGGCTGGGCGGGCTATGGAACCGATGGTGTTGGCAACGTAGTCCATCAGCTCGGCCCGCAGTTCTTTCGAGGGTTCGTGGCCGACGCGCAGGGCTACGAAGCAGACGATGGCTTCGCCTTTGATTTCGTCGGGGCGCGCGACTACCGCGGCTTCGGCAACTGCCGGGTGGCTCACGAGCACGCTTTCGATTTCCATGGAGCTTAGGCGGTGGCCGGCGACTTTGATTACGTCGTCCACGCGGCCGAGGACCCAGATGTAGCCGTCTTTATCGCATTGGGCGGCGTCTCCGGCGAAATAAACGCCGGGGATGCGGGTCCAGTATTCGCGGGCGTAGCGTTCGTCGTCGCCGTAGATGGTGCGGAGCATCGAAGGCCAGGGTTTCTGGATTGTCAGGTAGCCGGTTTCGCCGGGGCCTACTGGCTCGCCTTTCATATTGACGACTTTCGCGATCACTCCCGGGAGCGGCAACGTGGCGGAACCGGGTTTGGTCGGAGTGGCGCCGGGGAGCGGGGAAATCAGGATCGAGCCGGTTTCCGTCTGCCACCATGTGTCCACGATGGGGCAGCGATTCTTCCCAATCGCTTCGAAATACCATTTCCACGCAGCGGGATTGATGGGTTCACCTACCGTGCCGAGTAGGCGCAGACTGGTGAGTTTGTGCGGCGTGATCCAATCCATTCCCCAGGCCATGAAGGCGCGGACGGCGGTGGCGGAACTGTAAAAAATTGTGACCTTGTAGCGGTCAATAATTTCCCAGAAGCGATCTTTCTGGGGGAAGTCGGGGGCGCCTTCGTACATCACGATGCTGGCGCCGTTGGATAGCGGGCCATAGACCACGTAGCTGTGGCCTGTGACCCATCCGATGTCGGCGGTGCACCAGTAGATGTCGTCTTCGTTCAGATCGAAGACGAGCTGGGTGCTCCAGGTGCATTGGAGCAAGTAGCCACCGGACGTGTGCAGGACGCCCTTGGGTTTTCCGGTAGTGCCGCTGGTGTAGAGGATGTAGAGGGGATGTTCGGAATCGAAGGGGGCGGCGACGTTATCCTTCTGTGCTTTTTCTTCCAGGTCGTGCCACCAGAGGTCGCGGCCCTCTTTCCAGGCGACCTCCTCCTTGGTGCGTTGCACCACGATGCATTTTTCGATGGTTGGACAATTCTTCATCGCGGCGTCGGCCGTGTCTTTCAGGGGGACGATTTTTCCGCGACGGAAGCCGCCGTCGGCGGTGATGAGGAGTTTGGCTTTGCAATCGGCGACGCGGTCGGCAATGGCCGTGGCGCTGAAGCCGCCGAAGATTACGGAATGGACCGCGCCGACGCGGGCGCTGGCGAGCATCGCGATGGGCAGCTCGGGGACCATGGGCATATAGATTGCAATGCAATCGCCCGGCTTGACGCCAAGCGAGAGGAGCACGTTGGCGAATTGGCAGACGCGCTCGTGCAGTTCGGCGAAAGTGTACTGGATCGTTGAACCGTCTTCGGCCTCCCACATGAGTGCGGGCTTGTTGGCGTTCTTCTCCAGGTGACGATCGAGGCAGTTGTAGGAGACGTTGAGCTTGCCGCCGACGAACCATTTGGCGTGGGGCGGCTTCCATTCGAGAATTTTTTTTGGGGCTTCGAACCAGTGGAGGAGTTTGGCCTGTTCGGCCCAAAACTTTTCGGGATCGGCTGCTGCAGCGGCGTACAATTCGCGGTATTCCTCGAGCGAGCCGATGCGCGCTTTCTTGCTGAATTCTTCTGGCGGCGGGATTGGCTTCTCTTCCAGGACATGCGGATCGAATTCCTGCATGATGGCGATTCCTCCGTGGTTCGTGCGCGGGGCGCGATGGGGCGATGTTTCCCGTTTGCCCGCCCCTACGTTATTGAACGGGAGGGATTTGGTCAAGGAGGGGATTGGGGAGTCCGGCGGAGGCGCAGCAGGAGGTTTTGGGCTGCCACCGGTTATTGGCGTAACACCGATGGCGCACTGAAGTGCGCCGCTACGAGGGCCAGTTCATCGGCCACATCAAAACCCACGCACGGGCTGCCCGGTCCCATAAGCCGGGACCGGCCGCTACAGAGTCAAAAGCGGGACTTGGCGCATTTTTCTGGAACTTTTGCAGGGGTGGGGCGGAATATGTAACGAGAGTTGCGCCGGGCCGTCCAATCGTCTGAGATGAATAGGGGCATAGAAACCATAGATGAGGGGCTGCTGCTCCGGCGGATGGTGGCCGGGGACGAGGCTGCGTTCACGCTGCTGTACCGGCGGAAGCATCCGGCGATATACCGGTTTGCGTTGCACATGAGCGGGAACGCGGCGATCGCAGAGGATGTGACGCAAGAGGTTTTCATGACGTTGATTCGCGACGCCAAGCGGTTCGATCCTGCGCGCGGGACGCTGGGCGGATTTCTTTTTGGCGTGGCGCGGAATCATTTGCGGCGGCGTTGGGAGCAGGAACGGAATTCGGTGCCGCTGCCGGAATCGGCGGACGAGTTGGATGCGATGATGACGCGCAGCAGTCCCGGGCGCGTGGGCGGGAAGATCGGGACGCCTGGTTATGCGAACGGAAACGGCAACGGCCATGCGAACGGAAAGGGCAACGGAAATGGCGCGGGCCTCAGCGCATATATGCTGCATCGCGACGATTTCGCTTCGCTGGAAAATGTGACGAGGGTGCGGCAAGCGATTGCGACCTTGCCGGAAAATTATCGGGAAGTGGTGGTGCTGTGCGAGTTGGATGAGTTGAGCTACGAGGAAGCGGCGGCGGCGCTGGATTGTCCGGTGGGGACGGTGCGTTCCCGGCTGCATCGGGCGCGAGCAATTCTGGTGGAAAAATTACGGGATGCGCAACCGGTGCGGCGCGCGTCGGCGGTGGGTGAATGACAGAGGACCGCGGCAAGGACATTATCAGGGAAGTGCAAAGGATGAATCGCATGGACTGCGCGGAATTTCAGGAAGTGTTGCACGAGCTGGACCGGCCCGGGAACGAGGGCGAGGCGCTGTGCGAGCGCGCGCTGTCGCATGCCGAAGGCTGCAGCGATTGCGCTGCACTGTTGATCGAAGTCGAGGCGCTGGATTTTTCCTTGCGGCAGGCGGCGACGGAGTCCGCGGAATTGCAGGCGCCGGCGCGACTGGAGACTTTGCTGCTGCAGGAATTCCGCCGCCAAAAGGCGGCGACGGCTTCGCGCGGAGTGCGCTGGCAGTTGGCGGCTTTTGCGATTGCTGCGGCGGTGCTGTTGGCGCTGGGACTTTCCTTGCACCGGCAGCATTTGGTGACGCCGGCGGGCGTGAATTCGGCGCGGAGTTCGACACAGACTGGCGCGCCGGCGTCCGATAATTCGGCCGCGACGAAAGCTTCTGCGGTCGCGCCAGACAGCAACGCGCAAGCGGCTGTGGTTGACGACAGCGAGTATATGACGGCCTATATGCCGCTGCCGTATGCGTACGATCCGTCGGAGCTCGAGGGTGCAGCGGTGGTGCGCGTAGTGCTGCCTCGGGCGGCGCTAGTTTCTTATGGTTTGCCGGTAGACGGAATGGGTGTGCGGGACCAGGTGACGGCGGACATGGTGGTGAGCCAGGATGGGACGCCGCAAGCGATACGGCTGGTGGCGCAGTCGGATGCGAATACGGATTCGGATTTTTAGAACTGCCAAATGATTTTTTCGGAGGAGCTTGAGATGAGGCACAAGGCGAAGATGTTTGCGATGGTAGGAGTGGCGATGATTCTGCTGCTGGCCGGCGCTGGATTGCGAGCGCAGGACGCGGCGTCAGCGCCACCTCCGCCGCCACCTCCTGGCCATGGATTTGGGCACGGGCCGGGATGGGACGAGATCCGGTTTCTGGGTTTTGAAGCCGGGCTTGGCGACAAAGTTGTGACGGGCGCACCGTTCAGCGCGACTTTCACGACGGAATCCACGGAGACGTTGGCCGATGGAAACCAGATCAAGCACACTTCGAGTGGAACCATCGCGCGGGATAGCCAGGGACGCACGCGGCGCGACATGACTTTGCCCGCGCTTGGTCCGATGGCTGTGGCGGGGCAGGCTGCGCCGCATGTGACGTTCGTGAACGATCCAGTGGCGGGCACGCGCTACATTCTGGAAGCGGACACGAAAACGGCGCGACAGATGCCGGCGCCTCCGGACAAGTCTGAGTTCACGCGGGCGGCGCGCACCGGTGGCGCGCGCGAGCGAGGGGCGGACGCGGAGACCGTGACAACTTCGTTGGGCACGCAGATGATTGGCGGCGTGACGGCGGAGGGAACTCGCTACACGCGCACGATTCCCGCGGGACAGATTGGAAACGTGAAGGCAATCGTGATTGTGACCGAGCGCTGGTATTCGCCGGATTTGCAGATGGTGGTGATGACCAAGCGCAGCGATCCGCGTTCGGGCGACACCGTATTTCAGATGACCAGCATCGCGCGGACGGAACCGGCGGCGACGTTGTTCCAGGTGCCGGCGGATTACACGGTGGCGCAGATGAACCCGCGCGTTCGCGGCGCGGCACGGATGCCGGGGCCGCCGCCTCCGGAAGAATAGCCGGGATTTGGATTTCGTTTAAGTTTGCACGGTCTCCGGTAGGTCAGCCTCAGCTTGCGGGCGGAAAATTCCCCCACGCTCCGCCCGCAAGATCCCTTGTTTGAATCTTCCAGTTCGCTCTGCTTCCGCAGTATTACGTGTGCTCCGAATTTTGAGCGCGGCGTGGTCACAGCGAGGGCGCGAACCGCCCCCACCTAGTCCTCGAAGTGCTGAGGCTGTGGCAAGCTGGGGCGCAGCAACCGGCGCCCCTACCGAAAACATCCGACAATATCGGCGCTACGAAAGCGCGCGGTCGAGCAGTTCTACTACGTGCAGGACTTCCTGGTTGGTGCGGCGCATTGCGGCGCCGGCGCGGAGTTGCAGGATGCAGCCGGGATTGGCGGTGGCGATGATTTGGGCTTTGGTTTGTTGCACGCTGTCCATCTTGAGGTTTAGGAGCTCGAAGGAGGTTTCCGTTTCGGTGACGTTGTAGACGCCGGCGGAGCCGCAGCATTGATCGGCTAACGGCATTTCGACAAAATCCAGGCCGGGGATGGCGCGGAGCAACTGGCGCGGAGCTTCGCGGATTTTCTGACCGTGGACGAGGTGGCAGGAATCCTGGTAGGTGACGCGGACGGGGAGCGGGCGTAGCGGAGCGGTGACGCCGAGATCCACTAGAAATTCGCTGATGTCGCGCATTTTCGAGGAGAATTTTTCGGCGCGCGAGTGCGAAGTACTGTCTTCGTTGAAGAGGTGCGCGTATTCCTTCAGAGTTGAGCCGCAGCCGGCTGCGTTGGTGATGATCGCGTCGAAATCGTCGGAGAGAAAAGCGTCGAAATTTTTGTGGGCTAGGTCGCGGGCTGTGTCGCGCACTCCGGCGTGGGCTGCTAGCGCGCCGCAGCAAGTTTGCGTGGCGGGGACGACGACTTCGCAGCCATTGGCTTGCAGGACGCGGATGGTGGCGCGATTCAGTTCGCTGAAGGTGACTTGCGCGACGCATCCGGCGAAAAATGCCACCCGGGCGCGGCGGGCGCCTTTGGCTGGAAACGTCTTGCCGAGTTCGATGAAGAAAAAATCGGAATCAATGCGCGGGAGAAGTTTTTCGCGGTCTTGCAGGCCGAGCAGGCGGAGGATTCCGGTGGCGCGGGCAAAGGCTGCGAGTCCGGAGCGCTGGTAAATTTTCAGGGCGCGGGCTGCGGCTGCGATTCGGCCGGGGTAGGGAAGCAGGCGGCGATAGACGAAATCGCGGGCGAGGCGCGAGGCGAACGGGCGTTTATATTTCTGTTCGATCTGGGCGCGGGCGAGTTCGAGTATTTTTCCGTATTCGACGCCGGAGGGGCAGACAGTTTCGCAGTTGCGGCAATTCAGGCAGCGGTCAATGTGCAGGACGAACGATTCGCCGAGTTCCAGGCGGCCTTGGTCCACGAGAGCCATTTGCTTGATGCGTCCGCGGGGAGAATCGGCTTCGCGTCCCCACAGGCGATAGGTGGGGCAATTATTGGCGCAGAGGCCGCAGTGCACGCAGCGGGAGTAGTCTTCATATTCGGGCTTGTCAATGGCGGAGAAGCCGCTGAGCGTGAGTTGAAATTCGCGCTGCGCGGCATCGTGCGATTGCGGCGGTGCGGCGGCTTGCGCGGAATTCGGTGGCTGCGGTTCGGAAGCCATTACGTCGAGGGCCTCGTGTCTATTGAATGCAGCCAGTATCTTACGGTATTCGCGTGGCGGAGTTGCGCCGATTTGGCAAACGACCGCAGGTTTCAGCTCCGGCTTATCTTGTGAATATTCCAAAACCCCAGCCACAAATTAGCAAACAGGCAAATCCTAGTGCGATGGCGATTCGGAATTTGAATAAAGCGCGTCCTTCCGGATAAAGCCTCTTATATTCGTGATGCAGCCGCTGGTACTTGGATACATACCACCAAGCGTGGTCAAACTGCTGATCTTTTGGGAGCTTTTCGTTTACTTTATCTACCGCCTCGAAGGTCTTGAAGGTCGCGGTCATCCCGCAGATTGGAATCAACACCCCGGCAACAAGCCCGACTATGAGACGAGCTGTCATATGCGTTGATTCTAGCGCATTCGGTGGCTATGCGTGGAGCGATGGCGGTCTAAAGACCGCTGCTACAGATTCGGGGCGAAGCGGCCGGGGCTTAGAATGTTTTGCGGGTCGAAGACGGCTTTTACTTTTTGCATTTGGGGGAAATCAGGGCGCTGGGGGCCCCAGATTTGGAGCGTAGGCTTCCATTCTGCGGGTGCCCAGGGGATTGTGGCGTGGCCTGCTAGTTTGGCGCAGGCCTCTTGGATTGCGGTGGTGGCGTTGGCTACGCGCTGGCGGTATTCGTCGCTGTGTTCGCTCGGCAGGATTGCGAAATAAATTATGCCCAGGCCGCGGGCCATGGCGGCCCAGCGGAGGTCGTTGGCTTCGGCTGCGTGGCTTGCGGCGGCTAGGGCGTCTTTCATGTGCGTGGGCAGAACGCTCATTTTCACGATCGTGGTTGCGGGCGAGGATGCGAGGGCGATGGGGATGAATTCGCACTTACGCGTCCAGGCGGGCGGCAGGTTTTCTGCGAGGATGGTGAATTCGGTGGCGCCGGATTCTTGGGCCATGCGCTGCAAATCTTTCGCGATGCGATCGAGCGCGCCGTCGTTGCCAGCGTAGCCGGTGGAGAGAGCCCATTCGCTGCTGGAAAGTACGTTCGGCGGCATGGGCGCGCGTTCGTAACGCGAGGCGGCGTCGCTGTCAAAAAGTTCGGCTACGCGCGGGCTGAGAATTTCTATTGTTAGCGGCGTGAGCGCGGACTGCGCGATGCGCTGGCGCATGTCCAGGGCGCTTTCGGCAGTGGGGAAGCGCGCGACGAAGCCGCGGGAGCCGAGCGGCATCGGAAACGTTTTGAAATTTACGCGAGTGATTACGCCGAGGGTGCCGAGCGCGCCGATCATTAATTTGTGGATGTCGTAGCCGGTGACATTTTTTACCACGCGTCCGCCGCTTTTCGCCGCGATCCCTTCGCCAGTGACAAATTCCATGCCGAGCAGAAAATCGCGCGCGGTGCCGTAAAACTGGCGCAGCGGGGAGTCAACGCCGGACGCGATTGTGCCGCCGATTGTGGTGCGCTCTGAGAAGGGAAGCAGCCAGCGGCAAGAATTGATGATGTTCGGCGAGAAGCTTGCGCGAGTTTTGCGAGTGGCACGCCGGCTTCGACGCTGAGGGTGAGGTCGCCGGGATCGTAGGCGATCACTTTGTTGAGGCGCGTCATATCGAGAGCGAGATCGTAGCGAGTGGGCGCGTAACCGATGCCTAGTTTTGTGCGCGCGCCGGTGGCTACTAGCGACAAATTTTCGGCGGCGGCAAATTTTACGATTTCGGCGGCTTCCTCGCTGGTTGCAGGACGTACGGCTGCAGCGGGGAGTTTGCGATCTATTTCGTAGGCGGCAAGCTGCGCGAAATCGCTCGCGACATTCGCGGCGCCGACGATTTCGTTGAGGCGTGTGGTGACGCTGGCGCTGATGGCGGAGGCGTTCATCGCGCCTTATACACCGGGGGCGCTCGGTGCGCTGAGCGCGCCGGCGAGGGGCAGCGGGCGGACATGAATTTCTCCACAGCCTTTCTTCGACGGAAAAATTTTCTCGGGATTCAGCAGGCCTTGCGGATTGAAGGCGTCGCGCACGCGGCGCATCACGTCGAGTTCCGCTTCGGTGAAGAGCAGCGGCATCAGGCGATCTTTTTCCATGCCTACGCCGTGTTCGCCAGTGATGGAGCCGCCCATTTCTATGCAGTACTGAATGATTTCGTCGGAGGCGGCGATGACGCGGCGGAATTGGGATTCGTCGCGCGCGTCAAAAAGAATGAGTGGGTGAAGATTGCCGTCGCCCGCATGGAAAATATTGCCGATCTGGAAGCCGTACTTCACGCCGATTTCATTGATGCGGCGGATGGTGGCGGGAAGTTTGGTGCGGGGGATGACGCCGTCTTGCACGTAATAAGTGGGCGAGAGGCGGCCGACGGCCCCGAAAGCGTTTTTGCGGCCTTTCCAGAGGAGGTCGCGTTCCTTGGCATCGCGGGCTACGCGGACTTCGCGGGCGTGATGGGCGCGGCAGATGTCGGCGACTTCTTCGGCGTGCGACTGCACGGTTTCCGCGAGGCCATCCACTTCGAGCAGCAGGACCGCGGCGCAATCGAGCGGAAATCCGGCGTGGACGTAGGCTTCGACGGCGCGGAGCGTCCAGCCATCAAGCATTTCGCAGGCGGCGGGAGTGATGCCGCGCGCGGTGATGTCCACCACGGTTTCGGTGGCGTCGTCGAGAGTTTCGAAAATCGCGAGTAGAGTCTTTACGGCTTCGGGGTTGCGCGTGAGTTTAACGGTGATTTCTGTGATCAGCGCGAGAGTGCCTTCGGAGCCGACGAAGAGGCCGAGGAGATCGTAGCCGGGCGAATCGAGCGCTGAGCTGCCGATGCGAATGAGTTCGCCGGTGGGGAGAATGGCTTCGAGCGCGAGAACGTGATTGGTGGTGACGCCGTAAGCGAGCGTGTGCGGGCCGCCGGAATTTTCGGAGACGTTGCCGCCGATGGTGCAGGCTTTCTGGCTGGAAGGGTCGGGCGCGAAATGCAGGCCGGCGTGGGCTACGGCGGCGCTGAGATCGGAATTCACAACGCCGGGTTGGACGATGGCGCGTTTATTTCCGATATCAATTTCCAGAATGCGATTCATCCGAGAAAAAACTGTGAGGATGCCGCCTTTGCGGGCTAGCGCACCGCCGGAAAGGCCGGTGCCGGCGCCGCGTCCGACGAGCGGAGTTTGATATTGGTTCGCTAGTTTAACGATGGCGAGGACGTCGGCGGTGGTGCGGGGAAAGACGACGCAGGTGGGGCGCGCGATTTCCACCGAGCCGTCGTATTCGTAGAGCATTATTTCCTCGGGACGGTGGAGGACGGCGTCGGGGCCTAGGGCTGTTTTCAGGTCGTGGAGTAGTTGCGGATCCATGCGCGTTTGTCGAGCGGCGATTCTGCGAAAGAGAATCACGCGCGCTCTGACGGCCACTATAGCTGTGTGCGGCGATGGGCGTCAACGCGCGCGAATAGGTGTGCGGCGGTGCTAGCCGAGGCCGCGGAGTTTTCTGATGCGTTTGATGATTTCTTTGGCTGTGGCGTTGGCGGCGGCGTCGGGAGTCCAGCGGCCGTCGCGTGCGAAGGTGAAGAGTTGGGCGCCTGCTGGGTCGAAAACTTTTGTCACGGAGGCGCTGGCGGCGGCTGGACCGGAGGGGGTCATTACTGGGCCAGCGACACCGTAGGCTACGCGGTAGTCGAAGCCGGATTCGACGAGGACGAATTGGATGTGGTGAGGTGCAGCGCGCTCGTTGAGCTTGGCGAAGAGAAGTTGGCGTTCCATCGGTGTGGAGTTGATTTTTACTTTGAGCGTGAGCTGGGCCATGGCCAGCGGGGCGATGCAGCAGACGAGGAATAGAAGAACGATGGCTCTTCGTAGGTGCGTCATCAGGTGTTTTCCTTCGACATTAGTAACGAGCTGCGTTGTTGCGCCGTATTGGTCCAGTCCCTCGAACCGGCAGTCCGGGTTCTCAGGATGAATCGCGGTGTAGCACGATTCACTAATTGGGCAGTATATGTTACAAAATCTGCGCGG
Source organism: uncultured Acidobacteriota bacterium (assembly GCA_963754275.1). Taxonomy (GTDB): domain Bacteria; phylum Acidobacteriota; class Terriglobia; order Acidiferrales; family UBA7541; genus Palsa-295. The sequence continues at coordinate 315,937 of CAVWFO010000005.1, read as the reverse complement.
GGATTTATTGCGAGGGATGCGTTGACCAAACCGAAAATACTCTCGACGCGGCCACTTTTTCCTGCTGCGCGGGCTGTGCTGGACCGACATTTCGAGGTGGATTACTGGGCGCCGCCGGAACGCATCACGCGTGAAGAGTTGTTGATGCGCGTGGCGGATAAAGATGGGCTGGTGTGCCTGCTAACCGAAAAAGTGGATGAAGAGCTGCTGACGCGAGCGCCGAAATTGCGGATTGCGGCGACGGTGTCGGTGGGCTTCGACAATATAGATGTAGCGGCGTGCACGCGACATAAAGTCGTGGCGACGCACACGCCGGGAGTGCTGGACGATACGACGGCGGATTTTGCGTGGACTCTGCTGATGGCCATCGGGCGGCGGCTGCTGGAAGGCGACGCGTGGATGCGCAGCGGAACTTGGCCCGGGTGGGACCTGGACCAACTGGTGGGCGGCGACGTGTGGGGAAAAACTTTGGGCGTGCTAGGATTCGGGCGGATTGGGCGCGGCGTGGCGCGACGGGCTTTAGGATTTAACATGCGCGTGATTTATAGCGACGCGGTGCGCGCGCCGGAAGATGTGGAGCGCGAACTGAAGGCGGAATTTGTGGATCGCGACACGCTGTTCCGCGAATCGGATTTTATAAGTTTGCATGTGCCGCTGCTGCCGGACACGCGGCATCTGATCTCTCATGAGAACTTGGACAAAATGAAGCGAACTGCTTATTTGGTGAATACTTCGCGGGGGCCCGTGGTGGACGAGGCGGCTTTGGCGGAGGCGCTGGAGAATAAGAAAATCGCGGGGGCGGCATTGGATGTCTACGAGCACGAGCCGCTGGTGCATCCGGCGCTTTTGACCCGGCGTGATGTGATTTTGGCGCCGCATATTGCGAGCGCGTCGCTGGATACGCGGACGAAGATGGCGGTGATGGCGGCGGAGAATGTGGTGGCGCTATTTGAGGGGCGGCGGCCGCCGAATGCGTTGAACGCGGATGCTTTGGGATTGAAATGACGAGGTGCCGCACGGCTAAGCTTCGCGATAAACAAATAAGTGCGGCTTCAGGGGCTAAAGCCCCTTTTATTGGCTAGCTTGACGGCGGGGCTGAAGCCCCGCCCTTCCGTTTTACTCAGAACTACAAAAGTCATGAAAAAAACGGCTGAACACGTTTTTCGGCACACGCTTGCGGCGATTGATATTTCTGCGGCGCTGGGGCGAAAACTGGACCGGCGCGGTTCGGTGATTTCTGCCGGTGGTTCTGTCCGAAATTGACCTGCGCGACTTTCGCGAAATCGTGGCGATTGCGTTTGGGAAGGCCGCGCTGGCCATGGCGCGGGGTTTGCACGAAATTTTGACACCGGAATTTCCTCCTGACGGGATTCTTGTGGTGCCTGCGCCTCCTTCGGCGCCGCTTCCTGGCTGGAAAACGTTTGTCGGCGGCCATCCTGTGCCCACCGCAGAGAGTCTTGCAGCGGGCAAGGCGATTCTGGGGCGTTTAGAGCGGTGCGATGAACGGACGCTGGTATTTTTTCTGATTTCCGGCGGAGGATCGTCGCTGGTGGAATTTCCCTTGGAACCTGGCGTGACGCTGGAGGATTTTCAGGTTTTACATTCCGCGTTGGTCACATGCGGTGCGCCGATCGAGGAAATTAATGTGGTGCGCAAGCATCTGTCGGCTACCAAGGGCGGGCGGCTGGCGGCGGCTGCGGCGCGGGCGATGAAGATTACTTTTGCGATCAGCGATGTGCCGGACGGGCAAGAAACCGCGTTGGCTTCCGGGCCTACTGTGCCGGACCCGACCACAGTGGAAGATGTCGAGCGGATTGTGCGGAAATATGGATTGCTGGGGAAATTGCCGGTTTCGTTGCGCGCGATGATCGAGCGGCGGGAATTGCGCGAGACTCCCAAGGATGGCGATGCGGCGTTTGCGCGGGCGCGTTTTGAAATTTTGTTGGGGGAGCATGATTTGTTGCACGCGGCGCATCATTGTTGCGAGGCTGAAGGATTTCTCTGCATGGTGGATACCGAGACGGATGATTGGCCGCTGGAGAACGCGGCGGAACATTTGCTGCGGCAGCTGGAAATATTGAAGAAGGAAAATCCGCGGCGGCGCGTGGCGATATTTGCAGGGGGAGAGGTGAGCAGTCCGGTGACTGGCGATGGAGTGGGCGGGCGGAATTCCGCGTTTGTGCTGGCTTGCGTACCGAAAATTGCGGGGAAGAGAATTGGGGTTTTGAGTGCGGGGACTGACGGAGTGGATGGGAACAGTCCTGCGGCGGGGGCTGTGGCGGATGGCGAGACGTTGGCGCGGGCGTCGGCGATGGGGATGGAGTGTGAGGAGTTTTTGCGGCGGAGTGATGCGCATGGATTTTTTGCGCGGCTTGGCGATGCTGTTGTGACTGGGCCTACTGGGAATAATCTGAGGGATTTGAGGATTTTGTTGGCGGAGTGAGGCGACAGCGAAGGATTACCGCAGAGACGCAGAGGGCGCAGAGAAAGGCGACTCCCGGAGTTGCGAGGTCGATGGCGCTGCGTCTAAACTCCCACCCTTCCCACGAAACAAAAGCGGGAAGGATGGAGCACCCGTAAATTCGAATACAGATTCAAAAGAAGGAGCACAGGCAGGATTGCCTGTGCCACGCGTCCGTTCGCTTACTTTTTCTTCGTTGAGCTCAGTTGCGATTCGATCTTTGCCAGGACTGTGTTTACTTCGTCCATTTGTTGCTGCAGTTTCCTGAGCGCGTCGAGAGTGTTGTCCGAACTGATTGCTACCGAGGGCGACGGCTGATTTGAACTGGCGTTTTGGCTTGCGCCTGATCCGGCGGATGTTCCTGTTCCCGCAGCTGTTCCTGCGCCTGTTCCCGTGCTCGTTCCCGTACCGGCAGCTGCGCCTGCACTCGCGCCATTTGCAGTGCCGGGGCCGGCTGGCGGTTTGCCGGAGGACTTGGCTTTTAGCGCGTCAATTTGCATTTCGATGTAGGGGGCTGCGCCGAGGCTTAGGTCGCCAGACTTTAGCAGGGCTTCCAGCGGAGCGATGGCGTCGGGATCGCCGCGTTTGGTTAGGGCGAAGAGGGTGGCGTACTTGATGTCAATGTAGGGCTCTTGCAAGTACGAAATGAGAGTCTTGGTTATCGTTTTATTTTTCGTATCGAGGCCGGCGACTGCGGCAATGGCGGCGCTGCGCGCGTCGAAGGGCCTCCCAGGCTCGGACCATTCAAGGAGCAGCGGGACGGAGCGATCGTCGGCGAGAGAGCCGAGGCCTTCGAGCGCGCCGTTGCGCAGGGTGTCGTCGGGTGAATCGAGTTTCACCGCGGCGGTGAGGACGTCGTACGCGTTGGGCGCTTTGATGTCGCCCAGCGCGTTCAGCGCGGCGGCGCGGACGCGATAGGCTTTATCGTTCGCGGCAATTTCGGTTAGCTGTGGGCCGAGTGACTTGTCTTCGGTGAAGCCGCCGAGCTCTTGCACGGCGGCCTGGCGAACCCAAGGCTTGGGATCGTTCACGGCGGTTAGGATTTGTTTTTCCGATGCGGCGCCGCCAATTTTTCCCAGAGCTTTCAGAGATTCGACGCGCACACCCCAGAAAGGATCGTGCTGCGCTGCGCTGCCGAGGGCGGCGATGACGTCCGGATTGTCTTTCATGGCGCCGAGTGCGACGGCGGCGTCAGCGCGGTCGGGGACGGTCTCGGCATTTTTCAATTGATAGATCAACGCGGTGGCGTCTTTTTTGAAATCTAGAGTTTTTAGAATGTTGTCACCCTTGTCGAACAGGACCATTTGGGGGGCGCTGTCGGCAGGGAGCGTGAAAGTTTCGTCGGCCTGGCTGACCTGAATTGTGGAAGTCTTGCGTCCGCTGGCGGTGGCGATTTCGACTGCGACGGGCATGTCGAACAAATCCACCATGCCTTCTACTTTTTGGGTTTGCTTGACGTTCAGTTTTATTTGATGCGCAGCGTCGTCGTAGGTGTAGCTGACTTCATATTTCGGCGCGCCGGCCCGCCAAATCCACTGATGGAAGAAATGGTCAACATTGGTCGAGGTGGAATGGTCAATGGCTTTTTCCAGGTCGGCGGTTACGACATTCTGCCCGCGATTGGTTTGGAGATAGTAATTCAGTCCGCGGAAAAAATCTTCGTCGCCGAGTTTGGTGCGGAGCATTTTCAGCACCCAGCCACCTTTGTCGTAAACATTGCCGGCGTACTCGATGCTATCGGTGAAATTGCGCGTGACGATCGGGACGGGATAGAGGCGCTTCTGGCGGAACCAGCTCGTTTGGTCGTGCCAGAATTCGTAGGCGACTTCATCGGCGCCGTAGCGCTGTTCGGCCCAATAGTGTTGGAAATACGTGGCGAAGCCTTCGTTGAGCCAGATATTGGCCCAATCCCTGCACGTAATCAGATCGCCGAACCATTGATGCGCGAGTTCATGGGAATCCAGATCGTCGGAACCGCGACGGAGTTCAGGCGCGAGGCCAGGAGCGACGAGGCCGCGTGTGGTGAGCGTGGTGGCGCTAGTATTTTCCATGCCACCTTCGACGAAATCGTTTACGGAAGATTGCGCGTATTGCGCCCAGGGATAGGGCACGCCGAGCTTGTCTGAAAAGAGATCGAGCATTTGGCGGGTATGGGAAAAAGTTGGATCAATGGTGTCTTCCTGGCCGCGCGGGACTACGTAACGCACTGGAATTCCGTGCCACATGTCCTTCTTCTCGACGAATTCACCTGCTACTGCGCTGATCAGATATGTGGAAAGCGGCTCGGTTTGCTTCCAGTCCCACGTTTTGGTGCCATCGGCTTCATCTTTTACGCTGACGAGGTTGCCGTTCGAAATCGTGAGCCACGTGGCCGGGACAGTGAGAATCATTTCAGACGTGGTGCGATCGTTGGGGTAGTCGTAGATCGGAATGTAGTAGCGCGTGTCTTCGGCTTCGCCCTGGGTCCAGACTTCTTTGGGGCGATTGGGATAATTTTTATCGGGAAGCACGAAGTAGAGGCCTTTTTTTGGCTGGCCATCGTACCGGATGAACACTTCGTGGCGTTCGCCCTGGCGGGAAGGGGCGGGCAGCGAGACGACCAGCGCTGTAGCGGTGGTAGAAAATTTCGCGTCTTTGCCGTCCACGGTTACGGCTGCGATTTTCAGGTCCACAGAATCAAATTGGATCTGGGTGAGGTTGTCGCGCAACATGGCGATGGTGTGAGTAACTTCGCCGGCGACTTTGCGCTGTTCGATATCGAACCAGAGATGCGTCTTCACATTTTGCAAATCGTAATCGCGGCTGCGGGCGTAGGGCTCGTCGGCGCGTCCTAGCGCGGGAAGCAGCAGCGACGCGAGCGACAGCAATATGGCGCAGAAGGCAGCGGGCACAAGCGGACGAAAGCGTCCGGAAATCTGAGTCATTCGTTTCTCCTCTAGCTCAAGACGATGCAAAGATGGCGACAAAAGTGAATAGTATATAACGCGCTGCGAGGCTTTTGCGTTTCGGAATCCTGGAGCCGTTCAAGTTATAGAAGTCCCTTCGTACTGCCGCCGTCCACGGCGATGGTGGTGCCATTGATCGAGCCGGCGCGTTCGGATGCTAGAAACGCTACCAGCGCGGCCAATTCATCCGGACGCGCGAAACGCCCAATGGGCACGTTCGCGGTGGATTGCTTCAGAATTTGCTCGTAGGCGACGCCTGCATCTTGCGCGCGCTTTTCGAAAAGCTCGGTCAAGCGGTCGGTGAGCGTGTAGCCGGGGCAGACGTTGTTGACGGTGATGCCGTCCGCGCCGAATTCATTCGCCAGCGTCTTGGCCATTCCCGCTACGCCGGCTCGCAAAGAATTAGATAGCATGAGGCCGTCAATCGGTTGCTTCACGGAGATGGAAGTGATGGTGAGCAGGCGGCCCCAGCGCCGGCGCTGCATGCGCGGCAGAACTTCGCGCGCGAAATATACGCTGCTGAGCAGGACGAGATTTACGGCGGTGCGCCATTCATCGAGCGTGATTTCCATGAATTTTTTGGAGGGTGGGCCGCCGGTGTTGGTGACGCAGATATCAATGCGTCCGAATTTCTTTTCCACGGCGGCTACGAAATCGCGGACACCGTCGGCGTCGGTAACGTCGAGAGCACGCCAGAAAATTTCGCGGCCGGCGGTCGCGCCGATTTCCTGCGCAGCGCGCGCTACGTCTGCTTCAGTGCGGGCGCAGATGGCTACTTCGCAGCCTTCGGTGGCCAATTCCGTGGCGATGGCGCGGCCGAGGCCTTTGCTGGCCGCCGCTACGATGGCTACGCGTCCTTTTAGTCCGAGGTCCATGAGTTAGTCCTTTTTAAGTTGGGGATCGTTGCGCAGGTAATTGTCCGTTTTGTTGATCCAGTCCTCGCGGCGGGGCGCAAAGAAATCAATGTCCACGGTATCTTCCAGGGCCTCGGCTTTGTGCGGCACGTGGGCGGGGATCAGGAGAATTTCGCCGGCGTGGATTATTGTGGTTTCACCGTCATCGAAGAAAAATTTCAGCGCGCCGGAGATGATGAGGGAAAACTGCTCGCTGCGATGGGAGTGGCGCGGCACGATGCCGCCTTTTGCGATGAAAATGCGGGCGAGCGTGGCGTCTTCGCCGCTCATCATCTGGCGCGAAATGTGCGAGCTGAGTTTTTCGTGTTCTAATTTTTCGAAGGATGTGGCTGCGGGCATGGTCTACCTCTTCTTGTACTTGCGTGATTGCGCGACACAGAATCCTCTACTGAAACCGGGGAATCGTCAATGGCTGGAGGCGGCAACGAAAAGATTGTCGCGCGGGCTGAGGTTCGACTAAGATGCGCGCGTTGGGGTTCCCTGGGCTGGCGCGCGACGGGGGAAGTTCGCGGGCTCGACCAATTCTTGGGAGGTGCGGCATGCGACGATTCATGGTGTGCGCGGCGGTGGGCGTGATGTTGGTGATGATTACGGCGGGCAGCGCGACGGCGCAGATCGGGAAGAGCGTCTCGGTGGCTGCGGGCACGCCCGAAGATAAGGCGTTGACGGATATTTACGCCGCGACGGATGGGCCGGACAAGATCGCGTTGCTGGATAAATTCATGGCCGATTTTGGCAAGGGCGACATGGAGCTGCTGGGCGATCAGTTGTACGTGCAAACGTATCTGGCGCAGAAGAATTATGCGAAGGTGTACGAGTACGGCGACAAAGTGCTGGCGCTCGACCCGGATAATTTTTCCACGGCGGTGATCATGGTGCACGCGGCGGAGGAACAAGGTGACAGCGCGAAACTTTTCGATGCGGGCCAGAAGGTCGCCGAGATTGTGACGCGTTATAAGTCGACCCCGCCGCCCGAGGGCACCGCGGCCGACGCCTGGAACGCGCAGAAAGCAGGCGTTCTGAAAACCGTGGAAGGCGATCTGGGCTACGTGCAATATGCGCTGCTCAACGCCGCGTACAAAACCGCGGACGCAAGCGCGCGCGCGGCGCTGCTGGAGCGTTACGCGACGATATTTCCGGATTCCACTTACACGCTGAGCGCGCGCGAGCAAACCGCAATTGCTTACCAGCAAGCACAAAATTCGCCGAAGATGGTGGCGGCGGCGCAAAGTTTGCTGGCCTCGAATCCGGACGATATTTCGATGCTGATTTTGTTGGCGGATACCTGGTGCAACGATACGAAGAATCTAGATAAGGCCGCGGCGTACGCGCAGCATGCACTGGATCTGCTGGCGCAAGCGAAAAAACCGGACAACGTGGAAGACGCACAATGGCAGAAGCAGGTGGCGCTGCAGAAGGGGTTGGCTTATTCGTCATTGGGCGAAGTGAACGTGAACAAGGGGCGCAACCCGCAAGCGATTGATGCGTTCAAGCAGGCTGCGCCGCTGTTGAAGTCCGATACGTTCAGTTACGCGCAGAATCAGTACCGGCTGGGATTCACGCTGGCGAAAATGCAGCGGATCCCGGAGGCGCGTGTGGTGCTGACGGAAGTGATTGGCTTGAACAGCCCTTACAAATCGCGCGCGATGGAGACGTTGAACAAGATCGGCGGGCCGATTGGATCAGGAAAGGCCACGAAGAAGAGTTCGTAGTATATTTCCGGGATTAGGTTTTCAGGAAGGAATTAGAAAAACACTTCCGGGGAAACCTTGAAGCGCTTGCTGAGCCTCTCGATGTGGCGGCGATTAAGTTCTCGCCGGCCGCTGAGAATTTCAGAAACGATGCTTTCTGACCCGAGCGTGGACGCGAGGTCTTTTTGCTTGAGATTGTTGGCGGACATAAGCTCTGCCAGGACCTCGACCGGAGATGCTGCGCGAATCGGGTAGTGCTTTTCCTCATACGCTTCGATCAACAAGGCCAAAACCTCAGCGTACTTTTTCTCAGCCGCGGTCAAATTACTCTGGCGCTCCATCTCCAGAAGCGCAGCGATGTATCTTTCATTTTGCGCTTCTGATGTGATCGGTTTTGGAGTGTCGAAACCGGCCAGCGTATCGCCTTTAATCGCAGTCGCAATCATGTTTCCACCCACCCTTTTCGTACTCGACGTGACTCAGAATGTGCAAGATATAAACGATGCGGTCCCTGTAATTGATATACGAAATCAGCCGACAACGATTGTGGCTGATATTAAAGACGACACAAGTTCCCGCGAGATCGGCATTGTTTAGCGTCTGGCGGACGGCGGGAAAATTGTCCCACCTTGCTGCCTTTACGATTCGATACCACCCAGTCAACGACGCGTCCCACTCTGCGTGCAGCCTGCAAGCCTCTCGGATTTTTCTGCGGCTTATGATACGCACGGCGAATCTTCGCATATTGCGAAGATTTTGCCAAGCAGTTTTTGTGGACGCGCTATCTCGCGCTGCGGCACGGAACGAGAAGCCTTCGCAGGTGTGGATGATTCCGTAGCGCGACTTGGGCATCCATTCGGACTGAGACCGTAGATATCCGAAGGATTGAGCTTCAGTGGCTCGAGGTGGATACGTAGCGGAAGGCGTCCTCGACCGTCTTGAGTCCGGCCTTGGAGCTCAAGCCTAGCGAGCTGGATTCGACCGTGGAGAATTGATAGCGGCGGCGCGGGGAGAAATTCGACGGATCGAAAGTGCCGGGCGTAAAGTGAAACACCCAGACGTATTGCCGATGCGCTTTATCCGCGTCGGATACGGACATCAGCTCGGGGTCCATGGCGGTCATAGCCTTGAAATCGGAGAAACCCTCCACTCGATGAACCGGAGTGGGCATGGTGGCGCTGAAGAAATCCACGTCATGGGTGAAAATGATCACGTAATCCACTTTCGAGACGTTCGGCGCCGGGCACACGTTGGCGAAGAGCTTTTTGCGATTTTGCTCGATCCACTTCATCTGGCTGGGCGCGAGTCCGTAGGCGGAAAAATAATTCTGGCAAGCGGGGTCGGCGCTTTCGTTTTCGGGTTGCGAAGGGGGCATGTCGTCGCTATCGGCGGCGGCCTTCGCCGGCGAAGGAGCAGCGGCACTGGCCGCCGCCGGGCGAGTTGCCGGTGGATCGGCCGGCGCTTTAGCTGAAGTATTCGCGAGCGGCTGGGGAACGGCTGCAGGATTCATTTCCGCGAAGGTATTGGAGGGCGCCACCGGATCGCTGGCAGCCTGCTTTTTCTCGCTGGCGTTCTGCTGCTGGGTCGCAGTGACCGAGGCAGCATCATCCGAGGCAAGGTTGGGAGCCGGGATTCCGTGATTTTCAGAAGCTGCAGCGCCGGCAAATAAAGTGGCCGGCACGTAGCCTTCGACGCCATTTTGTGCGCGAATTTTTACATAATTCTGCACGCGGCCGATTATTTCGACTTGTTCGCCGCACTTCAGCTTGGCTTCGACGCCGCGCGTGCTCAGCGAGTCATAGACGGAAACTTGATCCTGGCGCGAATCGCAGCGGACAGTGGCGGTGTTGGCGGACGCAGACCCGGCAAGAAGAAAGACAGATCCTACGCCAGCGAGGATCAAAGAGAATCGCACGGTTATATCCATTTGGCACTCCCCATCCCCTTGCTCGAAAATCAAGGCAGCAGCCGAACGCTCTCGGCGAAGCGAGCAACCGTCCGATCAGACGGGGAAAGGACCGGTCCCGGCTGGGTGCCGAGGCCGGAATCGTGCTACAGCGAGACGCTCCGCGCAAGAAGAAATCTCGGAAATGATCGCGGTCAGCTCCGCGACTTCTTGCGATTGCCTGCCGGGTGATTGCTGCTCGTATTCCCGGGAAGCGTACTCGCAGTACGACGTATAGCCAAGTACCGATTACCGCAGTACCCGCACACTAGAGGTACTGGTACAGCGCCGGTTCGGGGGTGATTCGGCGGGCGCTCCAGGCGAAAAAAAATCAAAGGAATGGTCCGGATGGCAGGATTCGGATGATAATTTGGGACGGAGCAAGTTTCGACGCGGTGTGGCACGCGGCTCTTTCGCGTCGATAAGGAAGTGGCGATGCGCACACAGTGGAAATGGTTCGAGGGCGCGGGGATTTGTGTGCTTTCGTTGCTCGCAGCCAGCGGGTTCGCGATGCCGTCGCATCCTTCGGTTGTTCCAGCGTTGCCTCAGTCCGCTGTGCCGTCGCGAATGTCGCGCTATCTGAAGGATCTGGCGCGGGAGTTTTCGATCGAGCATACGGTCCGCTGGAAGCATAGCGCGCCCCATTTTGGCCTAGTGACTACGACAATCTCCGTCGCGCCGATCAATTTTGATGGCTGCACTGTGGTTTGGAATCAAATGCAGGAAGGAACTGCGGCGGAGCAGCTGATCTACATTGATACGCACCGGTTTGAGGTGCCGCTGGCTACCATGGACGCGAAGAAGATCACCGTGGAAGCGGTGCATGCGGGAGAGGGCGATCGTCCGGGTATCGAATCCGGCGATTACTATGTGGTTTCACTGCAATCCGCGGGTGGAAATAAAACTGTGAATGTGGTGGACCAAAATACCGTGTTCAACGAAAAACGGGGACCGATTTCTTCGGTGGAGCAAACCAATGATTCGGGGGCGTGGGTTCGCGTGCGCACGGAAGAAAAAGCTGAAATGTTGAAGATGCAATTTCAGGGAGCGATTGGGGCGTGCGCCTCGGGGAGCCAATGATGGATGGCGGAGAGGGTGGGATTTGAACCCACGGTCGAGTTTCCCCGACACTCGCTTTCGAGGCGAGCTCTTTCAACCGCTCAGACACCTCTCCGCGGTTTTAGCTCTTGTAGCTTAACAAACGTGATGCGGGGTCACAACTGTCGAGGCGGGGCTGTGAGTGCCGCGCGGTTTTCGGACTAATTGCGCTTGTATGCTTGCGAACCGTGGGGGTATAAGGATGTCATGCGTGTGATTGGCGAGCTCGGTCGGAAAGGCGTACCACGCGCAATTTCTGCCGAAGAACTGCGGAGAACGCTCGGAAGCAGCGAGGCGTTCTGTTCTTGGGACGCGTCGACTCCCACAGTCAGAGACTTAATGGCCGGCTGGCCGTTTTTGTTTTCCCACGCTTTGCTGGGCACACATAAAAAGCCTGCGCGATAGATGCCTCGATCGATTCTTCATTCAAAACATAGCGGGCGCCTGAACCTTTAATCCATCTCGAATGTGACGTAGAGATACTTTCCGTCGCGCTCGACTTGCAGCACGCCGGGGGCGCCGGCCGGCAAGGCTTTCAGCGCGGCGCGCAAGCCTTCCAGCGTCGTTAGCGGTTTGCCGTTCAGCGCGTGGATTACGTCGCCGGGTTGCAGGTCTGCTTCCACGCCCAGTGAATCGGCGGCGAGGGCTGCGACGATTACGCCGGTGGGTTCGCGCAGATCTTCGAGCTGCTTCGCAAGTTGTTCATCAATTTCGACGCCGTAAATTCCCAGCTTAGTGATTAAATCTTTTTCCGGATCAACCAGATCGCCGAGTTGGTCCACGTCATTTTTTTGCTCGCTCACTGCAATTGTCAGCGTCAGGCGTTGCGCGCCGCGCAGAACCTCGGCTTGCATTACGGCGCCTGCGGGACGCGTGGAAATAATCATTTCGGCTAGCGGGACGCTGCCCATGGCGCGGCCGTCGAGGCTCAGCAGGATGTCTTGAATCTGCAAGCCGGCTTTTTCGGCGGGGCCTCCGGGCTCGACGTCCGTGACGACTACGCCGCGCTCTTTTTTCAGCGAAAGGCCGGCGGCGAGATCGGGCGTGATGTCCTGTAATTGTGCGCCGATTACGCTGCGGTGGACGCGGCCGTATTTGCGCAGCTCGTGATAGACGAATTCCACGACGCTGCTGGGAATCGCGAAGCCCAGGCCCTGGCTGCCGCCTGATTCCGTGAGAATAAATGTGTTAATGCCGACCAGGTCGCCGTTTGTGTTCACAAGCGGGCCGCCGCTGTTCCCGGGATTGATGGGTGCGTCGGTTTGGATGTAGACCGACGGCTGATCGGGGTCGGCTTGGCGCGCGACGGCGCTCACTACTCCCATGCTGACGGAATTTTCCAGGCCTTCGGGGCTGCCGAAGGCGAGCACGAGCTGGCCTTTTTTCAGTTGGGTGTAATCGGCGAAGGCCATCGCCGGCAAATTTTTCTGTTCAATTTTCAGCAGTGCGAGATCAATGGTGGGCGCGATGCCGATGATGCGCGCGTCGGCCGGCGGACTGTGCTCGCCGAGGCCCAGGCTAGCGCGGACTTGGGAATCGCTGGCGGTGGCGGGAGTAAGGATCACGCGCACGCGCTGCGCGCCTTTCACGACGTGCGCGTTGGTGATGATGTAGCCGTCGGGATCAACGATCACGCCGGAGCCCAGGCTGCGCTGGCGGCCGATGGTGCTGGCGTCGGTGTCATTTTTGTCGTTGAGCGCGCGGTAGCCGGTGACTTGGACCTGGACGATGGAGGGCGAGACGCGGGCGGTGAGTTCCTGCAGCGATTCGTTGAATTGCGCGAGGAGATCTTTGCGGGTGACCTCGTCCGAGCTCTGCGTTTTTTGCGAATTGGTTGCGGATTGCGCGGCGAGGGAAGCGGCGCAGAGGGCGTAGCTTGCCGCGATTGCGATGCAGAGGCATGCGCGTGCTCCCTTACATCTTATGTTACCGGTCATTCCTAAGCTCCTATGGATGATTGCGTCCACGTATTAAACTGCGCCCCACTGAGCCGACTGCTCTTCGCGCCTTTTCTAGCGGCGCGCAGCGAAGAAATCCTTTAACGCTGCTGCTGCGTCTTCGGCGAGGACGCCACTGGTGACCGCCACGCGATGATTGAGCTGCGGATGATCGAGCACCGCGAAGCATGATTGCACCGCGCCGCCTTTGGCGTCTGGCGCGCCGTACACCAGGCGGGCGATCCGGGCTTGAATCATGGCGCCGGCGCACATGGCGCAGGGTTCAATCGTCACATACAATTCAGCGCCCGCAAGGCGATAGTTCCCGAGGCTCTTCGAAGCTTCGCGCAGCGCGATGATTTCGGCATGGGCGGTGGGGTCGCAATCGGCGATGGTGCGATTTCCGGCGCGGGCGATGATCTCCTCGTTCAGCACCAGCACCGCGCCGACAGGGACTTCGCCGCGTTCGGCGGCCGCGCGGGCTTCCTCCAGCGCGGCCTGCATGAAGCGGTCGTCGTGACCGGTGGCAAGAACATTGTTAGCGATCATTTTTTGCAGGATAGCATGGAACCGCTGCGCCGCTTCACGCGCAGCTCGCCATACCATAGCGAGTGCGAGGGTGCAGACGACGAACGGTCTTAAGAGGCGCTGCGTCGCAATGGTAGGCGCTGGCGGTTTTCGTGATTGAGGCGGCGGGATTGGTCGGCGCGAGCGCGGCGACCGCGGCTTCGCGCTAAGGGCTCACACATGCGGCGGGCGCGAGAAGTTTCGTTCGCGCGCGTGGGGAACCACGAAGAATCGTGAAGTTCAAATCGCTGCTGCGATGCGACCGGGGAGGCGCATGCCTCCCCGGTCGTCTCGCGCTCTTAATCACCAGAGCTGGTGGAATAGTTCTGCAGTTCGCGAACCAGCAGACTTGCCGGCTCGGGTACCGGAATGTTGCCATCGAGAATGCGGTGACGTGTGACGTCCGGCCCGTACATTGCGCGGTTGCCGCTCTTATCGGCTTGCACCACGGTGCCGTCCAGGCTGGCTCCCGCGAAGATGCCTCTGGTGCGGGAATACGAGAGGATCTCGGCGGTCAGTTTCAGGTCTGTGCTCGCGGTAGCCTCGCGGCCCACCGGTCCGGCCGCCACGGATACATCGCCGCCCAGCTTAAAGCGGTCGCTGAGCAGGCTGTGCAGTGCGTGGTCGTTCATGAACAGCAGAATCAGGTCGGTTGACGATCCGCCGATTTGATAGCCCACGCTGCCGCCTTCCACGGCCAGAAACATGGGCGCACTCCATCCTGTGGCCGTGCGGCACACTGCGAGGCCGCGACCGTAGTTCGCACCAAAAATGAACGCAAATTTCGTATCGCCGGGAATAATCGCGATACAGCGGGCTTTATTCAGCACGTTCTGCGGAATGGCGTCGGGCGCGTTCATAATTTCTTGGAACACCTCGGCGGCCCGGTGCGTGCGGCTGATATCGTCTTCGCGATCCGAAGCTGACGAAATGGCCGGCAGGAACAGAAACGCCACGAGGGCGGCACATGCTGCGAAATATTTCATCATTTCTTACTCCTTTAAGGCTCGAATGTAGATTGGCAAGCGCACTCTCATTCACGCTGCCGATCTTAATTGAGGATCTAGCGCTCTGCTTGTAACCAACAATATGATCGTATTGCGCGCCGGTTCCGGACATCGGCTAAACCCTGTAAAAATGCGGGACGATGCGCCCTAGCCGCCCGGCAGCGCCGTAGCTTCTTTGGTTTCCGGGGATTGCGCGGAACTGCGGGCTTCTATTGACTTCCGCTGAGAGGAAAGTCACAATTCACGAAATGAGAGAACTTCTGCGGCGCGTCTTCCTGGTGGACCTCTTCAAGGGCATGTGGGTCACGTTTCGCTATCAGGCGCCGAAGAATATTTACACCGAGCAGTATCCCCAGGAACGGCCGATGGTGGCGGAGCGCTATCGCGGCGCGCCGCGGCTGAACATGAATCCGGAGACTGGGGAGTCGCTGTGCATTTCGTGCAATTTGTGCGCGCTGGCTTGCCCGGAGAATTTGATTGTGGTGGGCTGGCTGCGCGACGATGCCACGCGGCGCAAAGTTCTGACCACTTTTACGTATGACACTTCGCGCTGCATGTTCTGCGGATTGTGCGAAGATGCTTGCCCCACGGATTGTCTGGAATTGACGCAGGATTTCGAAATGGCCAGCTACAGCCGCGAAGGCGCGATTTGGGATCGCCATCGGCTGGAAGCCGGGCCCACGCCCACGCATTACACCCGCTGAGCGAGTCACGTCAAAGTTGCGTTATGTTTTGCCGTCCCACTTCCAGCGTTATAAGATGACGCGTTTGATTTTGCTGGTTGAGGGCTGATGGAACTTCGCAAAGATCCCATTACGCGCAGTTGGGTGGTGGCGGGGCATCCGGAACGCGAAAAAGTGCGGCCGGATCCTTGTCCGCTGTGCCCGGACAATCGCATCGAGATACATTCGCTGCTGGATTTGCCGGCGGGCGGGCAGTGGCAGGTGCGCGTGTACCCGCATTTTCGTCCGCTGTATCGGATTGAAGGCGAGCCGGCGCGAACCGCTGAGGGAATTTACGACCGCATGGCGGCGGTGGGCGCTCACGAAATCGTCGTAGAGACGCCGGACCACACGCGCACGCTCGAGCAAATGAGCGACGAGGAAATCGAGCGCGTGCTGGATGCATGGGCGCGGCGCATCGCGGATTTGAAACGCGACGCCCGTTTTAAGTATGTGACGGTGTTTAAGAACCAAGGCGCGCAAGCGGGTGAGGAATGGCCGCACTCACATTCGCAGATTACTGCGACTACTTTTGTGCCGCGGCGGATTTTGTACGAGCTGCGGTCGGCGCGCGAATGGTTTCGCGAACGCGAGCGCTGTGTTTTCTGCGATATTTTGCGCCAGGAAATGCGCCAGGCGAAGCGCATGGTGGATAATGCCGGCGATTATCACGCGATGTGCCCTTATGCTTCGCGCGTGCCTTACGAAGTGTGGCTGCTGCCGAAAACGCACAATCATCAATTTGAAGCGCCGCTGCCGGGGGAAAATCGCCGGCATCTGGCCGCGTTGCTGGGACGCACGCTGCGGCGCCTGCTGCAGGTCGCGCCGGGCTATCATTTAGTGTTGCATACGGCCCCGAACACGCTGCAAACCAAAGGCGACTTGCGCGAATATTGGCGCACCATCGCGGAGGATTATCACTGGCACATCGAGATTCTGCCGATCGTGGAACAGCGCAGCAAGTCCTACAGCATTAAGGAAGTCTATTTCAACGGGACTTTGCCGGAGTACGCGGCCGAACGACTGCGCAAGCTGGATCCGGGCATCCAAGGAAAATGACCAGCCTCGCCGCCACGCTCTTCGCTGAACCGGACCCGCAGCGCGGCGGAATCATCTTCAAGCTGCTGTTCCTGATTTTTTTCGTGGTGTTTCTGGTGATTCTGTATCTGGTGCGCGTTCCGCTGCTGCGTTTTGCCGGGGAATTCTGGATTGTGGACGATGCTCCGGAAAATTCGGACGTTATCGTGGTGCTGAGCGGAGACAATTTCGATGCGGTGCGGGCTTCGCGGGCCGCGGCGTTGTTCAGGTCTGGCATGGCTCCGAGGGTTGTGGCAACTGGCAGGTCATTGCGTTCCTATGCGAGCACCACAGACCTGATGAAGCGCGATTTGACGGATCACGGCGTGCCGGCGGCCGCGATTATTCCGCTGAATCACAGGGCGGAGGATACGCGCGAGGAGGCGGTGGTCGTAAGTGAAATGCTGGCTTCACATGGATGGAAGAAAATATTGCTGGTTACATCGAATTACCACACGCGGCGATCGCAATACATTTATGAACGCACTTTGCCGCCGGGGACTCAGCTGCGCGTAATTTCCGCGCCGGATAACGATTACGACCCGGCGAGTTGGTGGCGCACCGGGGAAGGCGTGCGGATATTTTTTCATGAGTTGGGCGGTTACGTGGAAGCGTTGTGGGAAATGCGGCACGATGATGTGCGGACGACGTGAGCAGAGCCCCGCTGTGATGATGGATTCGCGGCGCGTTGTCTCTTAAGTACGGCGGCCTCTATCGTTCCTACGCGTGTCTGTACTATAGTTCGGGCATCACATCAGGACCCCGCCACCCCCCGCGGGAGTCTTAGCGATACTGGGGAGGAATCCATATGTGGAAAAGAACCGAAGAGCTAAAGCCATCTGCTCCGGGAGCGAATGCGGCAGAGCCAGCCGCAGTCAGTCCGAATTTCAGCGCGCCTGCGGCTACGCGTCCGGAGACTGTAACGTCTTTCGTTCCTGCCGCGCCCATTGCTCCGGCATTCGCAGCTGGGCCGGCAACCGCGGCGGACGTGACATCCGCGATTGATTCCGTTTCGACGATCAGCGCGGGGCTGAAAATTCGCGGGGAGATTTCCGGCGATTGCCATCTGATCATCGAAGGCGAAACGCACGGGAAAATTCATTTGGCCAACGGACGCGTGACCGTTGCACCGAGCGGCCGAGTGACCGCGGACATTGCGGCGCCGGAAATTGTGATCGAAGGCAACGTGCAGGGAAATTTGCAGGCTCGTGATAATGTGCGCATGGGTTCCGCGAGCCACGTACAGGGCAGCGTGCTCTCGCCACGCATTCGGATCGAGGACGGCGCGAGTTTCCGCGGCAAAGTGGAAATGACGAAGCCTGGTCACTCGGGCGCTTCTTCCGGAAACGCGAAGCCGGCCGAGGATAGCGAAGTTGCCAGTACCGCCATCGTTGGCACGCAGAGGGGTTAGATCGCTTCATGGACTGGACGGCGAAGCAAAGATTGAATTCCACCGCGACGGCGCGCGCGACTGTGAAACCGGGGCCCGAAGCCGCGGCGTCTGCTTCCGCCAACATCCGCGTATCGAACGGGCTGAAAGAATTTTTGTGGCTGATCAGCGACAACGGCCAGGGAAAGATTCTGGACTTGGGCGCGGTGTTTCAATCCACCGTGATGTTTTTCATCGAGAAAGGCTTCCGGCTTTCCACCGAAGACCTGCTGCGTTCCTGGAAGGAATTTCTGCTGGCGGAGGAAGAAAGTCTGCGCAAGGCGCCGGTCGGAGACGGTAGCGCGCGCGTCTCGCAAGGTATGCTTGCTGCGAAATTTCTGGAAACGGCGCTGCAATATCCTGAAGACCATTTTCACGGCGTTCTGGCTTGGGATCTTTTCGATTATCTCGACGCCGAGCTGCTGCCGCGCGTGATGGAGCGGATTTACACGGTGATGCGGCCCGGGGGCGCGGTGCTGGCTTCATTTCACAGCCGCGCGCCGGAAAGATTTAATCGTTACAAAGTGGTGGATTCACAGACCGTGGAATTGGTGCCGACCCCGACGCTGGCCGTGCACGCGCGCATATTCCAGAATCGCGAGATTCTGGATATTTTCGGGAAGTTCCGCTCGTCGAAGACTTTCGTCGGACGAGATCAGGTGCGCGAAGCTCTCCTGCTGAAGTAACCCGCCGCTTCCGAGATTTCTAATTTCCTTCGCAGACCCCGCAGGAATTTTTCGCTCGCTCCACGATCCTGTTCGCCCGATTTTCCAGTTGCATTCAGCGATACGCGGGAGTAGAAGGGAATCGTAGTCGTAGCGCACGGGAGGAATTTGTATGACTCCACCGGGCAGAGCAGTTTGAGATAGACGCCGATTTCACACCGCTCTTGCGGTGCGCGCCGCCAGCGAAGCCTTCGGCATCGCGGCGGCCACGGAAGAAGCAAGCGGGGAGCCGCCAGGTTCCCCGCTTTGCGTTTAAGCGAATTGCCGAAGAGCGAGTGGCGACGCGACGGCGACCAGTTCACCGGATTTTTCCAGACGCCGGTGCGCACCGTGCGCTCTTTCCACACGACGTCGCGCGGAAGCCCAACGTTCAGCGATAGCGGCCGAGCCATGCCCTTAGAATCCCTTCCGCACGAATCTTACTATCGCGGGAGCAATGCCCGATCACCCCAGTAACTTGCCGGCGAGCCAGAAATCAACGCTGAACTTTCCCGGACCGGAGCAGATCAGCCAGATAAAGAAGAGCACGTACAGAACTTCCGGAAGGTAGAGGACGTCGTCGAGCCAGTTAAGACGCGATAGCCCTTTAGGCACGGTGGCAAGCGTGTTAGTCAGGATGGCGACAATCATATCTATCATTAAAGCCGCGCTAGCCGGGCTCGAAAGGAACCCCACGGTCAGCAAGGATCCGCAGACGAACTCGACACCCGCCACGAAATAAGCCGTCTGGCGGGGAAACGGGATCTTCGCCGCAACGAGCGTATCGTAAACAGGTTTAATGCCGCCGGCGGAAAACAATTTGTTTGCCCCGGAGATGGCGAAGAACAGACCGATCGAAATGCGCACCAGCAGGATGGCGAATTGTTCCACATCACCGTTGCCCAACAGCGCAAACTCGATCAATCGTTTCCAATCCATCTCTTATCCCTCCACGAAAGAATGTGCGCCTCGAGATTATGTGGGCATCCGTTCGACCCATTTCGCGCGGAATGCGGGAGCAGCGAAAGGATCTGCGAAGTACTGTGTTTCGCGCGCGACCTTGTCGCCCTTGAATTCCATGATGCTCACGGTGTAGGACGGCTTGCCGTCATACGTGAGAATGAATTCGGTGACCCAAAGCTCGCCGCTGCCAACGATTCGCCGGATAGAAAATCGCTTTTTGTTCGGCTGACTCTCGCGCTGGCCCTGTATGTTGGCTCGGCCGCGGGTTAGTTCTCCTGACTGCGGGTATTCCAGCACCGCGTCCTCGCGGTAGATGAGGTGCTCCGTTACAAAATCGTTGGCATCGGACGCCGCCCAATGCTGATCCAGTGCCGCACGGATCGCTTGATCCTGCACTCCAGAATCCTGCTGCTTCTGTGGTTGACCGTTCATCTTCAGCCTCCAATTTGACAAGAAGCTAAATGCCTTAGCGGAATCGAGATATGATACTCGTCAAGTCGCGTGATTTCCGGCACCTTTTCAACTTGGGAGAATCCTCCATCTTGCGCGAGGAAACATTCGCACAGCGGTTGATGTGGTTATGATTGCGGGAATCCGAACCATGGCCATGACTGCACCCATCCGCGCCGAGCCGAGGTGCCGACCCGCTAGGCGCCGGAAGTCGTGCGTCGTTGAATACATCCTTTCCGGCAATTCCGGCTCGTAGTTTGCGATAGTTGTGGTTCATAGGTTCGTTTAGAATGCGCTATGCCAAAATTTCAGGCACTGTTGTGGCTCTGTCTCGCCGCATATGGAATCCACATACTCGAGGAGTTCATTTTCGATTGGCGAGATTGGGCTCGCAACGTTCTCCATCTGCCTGCAGATTGGATCGATTTCTATGTGACCAATAGCTTGGTAGTTGTGCTCGGCGTCGTGGCGACACAGCTGGCGTCGGTATGGCCAGCAATCGCGCTGGGATTTCCGGCGCTGATGCTGATTAATGCGGCATTTTTCCATGTAGCGCCCTTCGCCTGGACACGCGGACGGTTTTCGCCCGGACTCATCACTGCAACACTCCTATTCTTTCCTCTTGGAATTTTTACATTCCGTGCAGCGCGCCCGGACGAATTGAGTATCGTTATCGCCTTCGGTATCGGCGCTGCCCTGATGGCGACACCGATAATCTTCCTAAAGCTAAAAACTAACCTTTACTTCGATCAAACACACTAGCTCGCGCGGACACCCTCCGTTGTGCCCGGATACCTTGCGGCTAGTGCGCTGAAGCCGACTTCTTCTTCGCATCGAGCGCCGGTAGAAGAAGTTTCAGAAGCGCTTGATCCGAGAACGGGTTCTGACCTGAGATCAACTCGCGATCTTGAAGGACGTAGCTCTGCCAGGGAGCGACTACGCTCACGTCGCCGCCCGCGGTCTTCAAGGCGAAGTCCGGATAGAAGAGAACCTTACCACCAATCTCAAGCGGCTCGCGCTGCTGCTCTTCCGCCGTCGAAAAGATAGTCATCTTATATCCAGCATAGATCCACCCTTCAGCCTTGGCGTGCGCTCGGGCGGCATCGCCCGCCGACAGCGCGGCGACGAACTCCTTCGAATTCGGAAGCGCCGAGAGAAGTGAAATGGGGCCATGGCAGAGCACTGCCGTAGGCTTGGATGTTTTATGAAAGTGCCTCAGCACGGTGCCCGCGTCGGGATCATCGAGAAGATCGATCATCGGACCATGGCCGCCGGGGACGAAAACGGCGTCATATTGATCCAGGCCCGATGCGACGACATCCGCGATGCGGCTTGGATCTCTGAGCCCAGCCAGGCCGTCGCGGAATAGCATATAGTCCTGAAGCTTGGCCGCGTCCCCGCCGAAGAAATCGGCGACCTCTGAATGCACATCCACTTGGGGCGCGTTGCCTTTGGGGTTGGCGAAAGTGATTTCGTAGCCCTCCTGCATCAGGGCGCGAACCGGAACCGTCAGTTCGTTGAGGTAGTAGCCGGCGCCGGTATAAACCTTGCCATCCTTCAAGGGCAAACCGCGACCGCTCGAGACCAGCACTAAGACTTTTCCTTTAGTTGTCATTGTTCTTCTCCTTTTTTGAAATCGAATTCTGTTCTTCTGAATAATAAGCTAGCTCATCGTCCGCGGCTTCCTCCAAAGTGCGCAAGGACGCCCACCGCGTGAATGTGGATTAGGGCTGCGGCAATCCGATCAACAACCAAGACCGCATCCCATCCGCCCGGCGCGTTAACCGTACTTGACGGAGGTGCTTTGCCCGACCTCGATAATGTAACCGTCAGGATCGCGTATGTAGCAGCGTATCTCGCCGTACTTTGGTATCGGCGGCGTGAGGAACTCGGCTCCGCGGCTTTTCCACAATTCGTAGCAGGCTTGAATATCCGCGACGCGGAAATTCATAAAGCTGTTGATGTGATTCGGGTCGGGGGTGCTGAGCGTCACCGTCGGCTTGTCCGGAGTCGGGCCGCCTCCTACGTTCAGAATCATCCAGATATTCGCAAGCTGAAGGTAGGGAGGCGCGTTGCCGTCACCCATAGTTAGAATGCGAGCGCCGAAGACCTTTTCGTAGAATCGAGCCGAGCGCTCCTTGTCGGCGACGGTAAGAAAATACGCGATGCTGATCCCTTCTCGTGGGGGCATCTCGTAGCTCTTCTGATCGATTTGCACGGCGTTCATTGACGTCTCCTTTCGATATAGTGCGCACAATATGCTGAACATCATCACAGAGATGCAAAACGTTCGTTCTTTTAAGCCTGCAAAAAGCGGTTGCTGCTAGTCCTGCGATCCGTTGTTCCGCGGATCGTCTTTCGCGTTGAGATATTCCAGTCCAAGGGGCCCCAGCGCGGTTATTTGTGTGACATACTCGCCGGATTTCGCCCAGTGGAAATGGTGCGTGTTGCCGGGGAGAATGATCACGGCGCCGGGCGGATAGGCTTGCAACTTACTCGCGTCGAATTCATCACCCAGTCCGATATAAAAGACGCCGGAAATCACGGTGTAAACTCGATCCTCCGGGTGTTTGTGAGGCATCAGCTTCGCGCCGTGGGGCGCTTTGACCCGGATTGTGTAAGGGCCCGGCTCCGAGGGCTGACCCACGACGACGGCCAGCCGGACCCCAGGCGGGAACGCCGGGAACGGTTTCCAATCGACATCATCGGGCAAGATGGCTTTGAAAACGTCCTGCCCGAGTTGGTGAGGCTGGACTTCGTTTTGCTTAGCACGCGTTACGGCGCTGTTTTCCTGAGACATACAAACCTCCTCCGTGCAGAATATGTGAGAAACCAGCATAGATTTTCGAAACACGCCCGCCAAGAACGGCTCCGAACGCGTCCCATCCTCAAAATCGCGGGGATGAGAATCGCGCCGGGCGCCGGCCTAGCGCTCCATTTGGCCCAGATAATATCCGAGCCGATTTTCGACATCGCCCGGCTTCTGGAATCCGCGCTCCGTCAGCGCTTTGATCCCATCCTGCGCGGCCGGCCGTCCGAGCGACTTGATGCACGCATCCCATCCGGCGCCGATCTCGACGTCCGGCGGGAGGCTGGCGTTGACCAGGCGCTTCGTGTTGGAGATCGCCCATTTGTCGAACTTGGCGATGCGAGTGGCGAGCGCATCTACGAACGCATCCAGCTCGGCGTCGGGCAGTGCGCGATTAATGTAGCCGTAGGCTTCGGCCTGCTCTGCTCGGATGTCTTCCGAGCTCAAGAGCACTTCGAGCGCGCGATTTCGGCCGATGAGTCGAGGCAACCGAGCCATGGGGCCGCCGCCGGCGACCATTCCTACGCCCACCTCCCATTGCGAGATGATGGCCTTCTCGCGGCTGGCGAAACTCATGTCGCAGGCGAGGGTGATCTCGCTGCCGTTGCCCGTCGCGCGGCCCCGGATAAGGGCGATGGAGGCGACTGGCAAGCGCGTCAGACGCACGAGAAAGTCCGGCCACGCCTCCAGGCCGGTGGGGCCCTGAGGTATGCTGGTCAGATCCTCAAGCTTGGTCGTGAAATCGGAGTGATTCAGGAAGTAGTCTTCGACTGCGCTGTCGAAGACTACGACCCTGACATGCTCGTCGGCCTCCAGAGCGTTCATCACTTGCTGAAACTGCTTGACCATTTCCGGGCCCATCACGTTGAGCGGCGGGTTGTCGATCGTAACCCGCCAATAGGCGGGAGAGCGCCGGAGCACGCGAATCTGTGCGGGTTTCGCAAGTGCGCTTGCAGTTGTCATTGGATTCTCCTTTGTATTTACTTGTTTCGGAAAACGGTTGATTGTCCAAAACGCTTACTCGAGCTTTCGATCATTTGTTGCTCACGGGCTATTGGTTGATTAGTGCCGCGCCTGCTTTGCTGACGATCTCGTCCTGGGAATCTGCGCCTCCCGAACATCCGACAGCGCCGATAATCGCGCCCTGTTCTATCAGCGGGATGCCGCCTCGAGACGCAATGATTCCATCGAACGCGAGCAGATAATTGAGATGCATAACGTTGATACCGACCTCGAACTCCTTCGTTGGGCGCCGGAAGTTCGCGGCTGCTTTTGCCTTGTGCTCGGCAATCTGGATGGAAGCGAGCATGGCGCCGTCCATTCGCGCGAAGGCGACGAGGTTGCCGCCGGAATCGACCACTGCCACGTTCATCTTCCAATTCCGTTTCTTCGCCTCTGCCACCGACGCGTGAATGACCGCCTGGGCACGGTCTAGTGATATCGGCGGGCCGTACGGAGTGTCGAAAGGAATTTTGTCGGGCACAAAATCGAGAGGATTTGTTTGCGTGGGTTGCATCGCCGGACTCGCACCAGCGGCGCTTCCTGTTTTCTCGTTTGACATACGTCCTCCTTCGAATGTCGCAGTGCAGACCGATCGCGGGACTTGTAAGCCAAGAAGCAGCCGTGGTGCCTGAAGGCCGCCTAAGGTTGGCACCCGTCCGCCATCCATTTTGCGAATAGTTCAATGCGAGATTGAGGCCAAGGACCTTCTCCTCTTGGCGGTGGCGGCGGCATTACCGCGCCACCGATTCCCCGAATGCGGTCGTAGATGGCGGCCGCGTGCGCTTTGACTTCATCATAGCTCGCCAGGTTGAACCCCTTGATCATGCCTTGAATGTCCCGCTCCGTAAAAAGCGGGCGAATGTCCGCTTGAAAGCTCGTCAGTTTCGCCATTGTTCATGCTCCTCTGGAAATAAAACCCGGAATGCCGGTTGTCACCACTGGATTCAGCCTCTGCCTGATCTGAATGCGATTGATTTGGTCGAGCGCATCTTGAGGAAGAGTAGAGATGTCGAAATTCTCTCGCGCGCGGGCCGCAGATCTGGGTGTGGTAAGCACAGCGGTGCCGCGCTGCACCGCCCAAGCGAGCAGGACCTGCGCGGGCGTCTTTCCCACTCGAGCGCCGATCGCCGCAATGACAGGATCCTCGAGCAGCCCCGGTTTTATCCCGTGGCCTAACGGCGCAAAAGCCAAAAACACAATGCCCTTTTGCTTGCAGTATTCCAGTAGCTCGGTTTCGGGGAGATACGGATGTGATTCTACCTGGACCACAGCTGGCTTGATTCTCGCCGATTCATAGATCGGCTTCAGTTCGTTTAGACCGATGTCCGAAAGTCCGATGGCTCGGCACTTTCCGTGATCAACGAGAGTTTCCATCGCTTGCCAGGTGTCGAGCAAAGTAACGTCGTGGTCGTAGAGGACGTTCCCATTTTGATCGCGCGGATCCTGGTCGTCCCCGGGTCGAAATGCAAATGGAGTGTGGACGAGGTAGAGGTCCAGATACTCGAGCCTGAGTCTCTCCAGGCTTGCCTCGAACGCCGGTTCGACGCGCTCTGGCCGGTGATTGGAATTCCACAACTTCGTGGTGACGAAGATGTCATCGCGCGAGACGCCGGCCGCGGCGAGTCCAGCCTGCAACGCGGCACCTACCTCGCGCTCGTTGCCATAGCGCTCCGCGCAATCGAAGTGGCGAAATCCGGCATCGAGTGCGTCTCGAGTCGCAGTTATCGTCACGGCAGGGTCGGGAATTAACGTGCCAAAGCCGAGGGCAGGGATTTGGCCGGCTCCGTGGATGAGCGGAATTCTGGTCATCCGCAGGTCTGCAGGCTCAACCACGATTACACCTCCAAATGCGCGAGGCTAACCATCGCGCGTCCGCCGACAACAAGATCAGGCGTTAAATTCCCTGCGGTTGCGCCTTCGACTTGGATGAGTCGGGTTTTTGCGGCGCGGGCTTGGCCTGCGGTTTTTGCTGCGGGCTCGGCTTAGGTTGAGGCGCAGGCCTTTGTTGTGGTTTCGGCTGCGGCGCGGGCTTGGGCTGCGGCGTAGGTCGTGGCTGAGGTTTAGGCTGCGGCGCGGGCTTGGGTTGTGGTTTTGCATCAGGGCTTGGCTGCGGCTTGGGCTGCGGCGTAGGTCGTGGTTGTGGTTTCGGCTGCGGCTTGGGCTGTGGATTCGGCTTTGGAGTTGGACTCGGCTTTGTATCGGGATTTGGCCTTGTGCCCGGATTTGGCTTCGTATCCGGATTCGGCCGTGTGCCCGGATTCGGCTTCGTACCTGGATTTGGCTTTGTATCGGGATTCGGCCTTGTACCAGGGTTCGGCTTCGTACCCGGATTTGGCTTCGTATCCGGATTGGGCCTTGTGCCCGGATTCGGCTTGGTGCCCGGATTTGGCTTTGTATCGGGATTCGGCCTCGTACCTGGGCTCGGCTTCGTGCCTGGGTTCGGTCTTGTATCGGGATTTGGTTTCGTCCCCGGATTCGGCCTTGTGCCCGGATTCGGTTTTGTGCCGGGATTGGGCTTCGTCCCCGGATTTGGTTTTGGCTGCGGCTTCGGCGGCGGATTTGGATTTGGTCGCGGCGGCGGCGGAGGATTGTTCGGTCCCCAGGGCTTGCTATTCGGCGGCCGGTTGTACGGGCGATTCGGCGGACGATAGTTCGGCGGATGATAGTGCCAATTGCCGCCGTATCCGGGACGGTTGTTGTAGTACACAGGACGCGGGCGGTACCAATAATTCGGCGGACGATATGGATTTCCCCATCTTACCCATACGGTGTGATTGTAGTATGCGTGGCTCGATCCCCAGTTCCATCCCCAGCCGCCCCAACCCCACGGCTGGTTGCTGGCGATCAGCGCGCCAATCGCAATCCCCGCGCCGAAAGTGATCAGAGTTGCGGGGACGACGTTCGGCGCAGGAGCGACGTACACCACGGCGGGGTTGTAAACCGGAACATAAACCACTTGCGGATTTGCCGGCTGGACGACGTAGATCGTCTGATTCGGGGCGGGCTGCTGCACTTCTACCTGATATTGGTCGCTGCTGCGCAACGCGCCCGAAGCATAGGCCTGAGCGCGCAACCGCTGAATCGAAGCGGTGACCGACGCCTGGTCCGCCGAAAACGCGGTGCCGATCGCCGCGTAGTCGTCAATATTCTCGGCCATCATGGTGACAACTTGCGGAAAATTCACCAGCGCTATGAACGCTGGATCGAATCCCGCAGCCTGCGCCGCGTTAGTGCGCGCCTCGCCGCTGAGATTGGAATTTTGCAGCAGCCAGTTGTCCACATCGAGAATTTCCTGCGGATTAGTGCTGGCAGTGGTGATCTGCGCCAGAAGGGAATCAGGATAGAGCGCGACTGGAGCGAGCAACTGGTCCAGTTCGTCGGGAGTGGGAAGCGGCGCGTCTTGCGCGCGGATCAGTGGCACAAAGTCTTGAGAAAACAAAAGTGCGAAGAGCAAAACCACCGCAGTGAAGGCGCGGTTGCGTAACATAGGATTCCCCTTTCAACTGCGCGGGCCGGGATGCGCCGCTATTGTAGCACCAGAAATGAGACGAGTTTTGTCGCGCGACTAAAATTCCGCCGGGCGGCCTGCGGAACGCCGGGGCGCTACTTGATTCCAATAACCATGGACTCCCGGGCCGGGCAAGTGCTCGGCGCGAGCCTCGCGGAAGCCCCCACTTGGATGATGTATTCCGGGTTGGGGCCAGCGCGGCCAGTCATTAATGAAATCCTCCGTTGGGAATCGTGAAGGTGCGCATTCTAGCAGTCCGCGGTGCCGCGGGGAATTTCTGGCGCGAAAATCCATAGAGCTCGTCCACGCGCGTTGCGCGGCACCTCCGATTAGTCCGCACGTGCTGCGCGCAGCGTTCCGCAAAATTAGAGAAAAATAATAAATAGCGCACGCGTGTCCGCAGCTAAAAGCGGCAACGTTGCTCGACACCGAATGTCTGCTTTATGAAAATTACTGCCGTCCATCGTGTGCGCATTCGGCACGCGCGGTTTGGCGTGCGGTCCATGCCGCTCAAAGCAATCGCATTGGGCAGAAGGCCGCACGTCACGCGAACGTGCACGGCAAACGGCCACGCCCGTGCACTCGTTGAGGTGTTACTCGCCCGTCCGTAGCACCGAGTGCGTATGTGCGAATGCCCAGGAGCAATAATGAAGAGGACACAGAAGGGTTTTTCCCTGATCGAGTTGTTAATCGTAGTCGCCATTATTTTGATCATTGCAGCCATCGCAATTCCGAATTTGCTGCGCGCGCGCATCGCCGCCAATGAATCATCGGCGGTCGGTTCCGTGCGTACGATAGTCACGGCCGAAGTCACCTATTCTTCCACGTGGGGAACTGGATTTGCCGCCAGCATCGCAAATCTGGGCGGTGCGAACCCCTGCGTCGCAGCAGCGGCAGCGGCTTGTTTGATTGACCCAGTCTTGGCTGCGGGGAACAAGAGCGGCTACAAGCTGGCAGCGCCGGGTGGCGCGGCTGTGGGTGGTATCGTTCCGACGTTCGCCGTTAGCGCCGTACCGCAAACAGTTGGTCAGACGGGTCAACGCGCGTTCTGCTCCGATGAATCTGGTGTCGTGCGCTTCAACGTGACGGGCTTAGTCGTCGCAGCGACAGACGTCGCCTGCCAAGCTCTTACGCCACTTCAATAATATCGGCGTGGTTCGAGACGAGAAATGCGCGCGCCATGCGTTCCCGGAGCTGATGGGAACGTCTGGCGCGCGATTGCATTTAGCCATCGGGCGGATCTTTTCTAGATAGCGCGCGATGCGTAACGTAACCGGAAACTCGAAATCCAGGTGTCTTGCTCATCGAGATGAGCGGGCAGTTTTTGAAATGCAGCTATACCCGGATTCGCCGCGCGCTCTTGCGGATCATTTCGATCGGGCTAGCCGAAATTGGGGACCTTCCGCGGAGGCCGGACCGGCTCCGGGTCTGCGGAGCCACAGTTCTTTAGCGCTCAACCCTGCAATCGGTTTGACGCGGTCTTTCGCGCGACGCAGGGTTTGGTTGATCCCTTCATGAAACAGAATGACGGCAATCCCGAAAACGAGGATCGTCCCCATCAGACCTGCGAGTACGAGTAGCACTCCAAGAAATTCCTGGGCGATATATAGGCTCATATCAAACTCCACTAATGGGTGTTCTTATGACAGCTTGTGGCAATCCGGGGAATTGTCAAAAGTGCCAGTAGGCGTCAGTTCGGTCGGATGCAGGCGCGGGAGGCGTTTCGCCGTTTCTTCGGCGGCTAGCCCTCTTCGGTGTTGGCTTGCTGGGATCAGATGGCGATCTTCTTCGTGCGGGCCTTCCATGCGGAAATGATGGCGGGAAGCAGGGAAACGAAAATTACGACGGCCAGGACGTAATGGATGCGCTTGTCAATATTAGGCACGTGGGTGCCGAGCGTGTAGCCCAGCAGGATCATGCTCCAGACCCAGAGGAAGCCGCCGACGATGTCAAAGAGCAGGTAGCGCGTGTAGTTCATTTGCGCGGCTCCGGCTACGGGCGGGCAGAAGGTTCGGATGATCGGCATGAAACGCGCCAGGATGATGGTGCGCGAGCCGTACTTTTCGTAGAACTCGTGCGCCCGCATCAGGTGGCTCTTCTTGAAAAAGCGCGAATCTTCACGCTGGTAGAGGCGGTGGCCCATGGTGCGTCCGATCCAGTAGCCGAGCTGGTCGCCGACGATCGCGCAGAGCGTTACCAGCGGCAGCAGCCACGCTAGCTGCAGGCCCGAAGCCTTGTCTGCAGCCACGACCCCGGCGGTAACCAGCAGGGAATCGCCCGGCAGGAAGAAGCCGACGAACAGTCCGGTTTCGACGAAGATGATGCCGCAGACCATCACCATGCCGCCGAGCGCCACGATGGCGCGGACGTCGGAGAGGCGGTGCAGCAGCTCCTTTAATAGCTCGACCATTAGCTGAGAATTCCCTTGCTAGAGCAGTGCGCGCTGGAAGGCCTGAAAACGCCCCAAATCGCTGTAAACACAATAACAGAAAAGCCTTTAGCCGCCAGCGCTAAGAGCCGCTAAGTGCCTAGTACTACCCGGCTACTGCTTATAGCCCGCTGTACCATTGGCCAGGTCGGACCGCCCGCCGGAAACTGTACTTGTTCGAGCAAGGTGAGTCTCACGAGGGGGAGACCAATGGTCGGAGGCTACGGAATCTGGATGGGTCAGTCGGTGATTCTCCGGGTAGTAGCAGGGAACCTGCGAGTGCCACTGCGCGGGCGTCTGGTCTCGGAAACCACGGAAGTAATTCGCCTGCGTATCGCTGATAGCTGGGACGTGGATATATTCAAATCAATGGTTCTGGCGGTCGAACACGATAATCCGGTGTATGTGCTGAATTAAGGGGGCGGGGCATGAGCACTCTGACGAACACATTTTGGAAATCGCACAGCAGCACCGGTTCAGCAACCGCCCACGCGCTGCTTCTTCCCGACGCCTCGGAGGTTTCGGATATGCGCCAAAGAGCAATCGCGCTGCGCGACACCATGATCGTGATGGCGATTCAACTGGTGTTTCGCGCGACGCTGGCAATGCGCCGCTGGAATTACTGAGCGCGGCACGAATTTAAAAGAGTTTTCGGCCCAGCGTCCCTCACCCCCGTCCCCGGGTCTGCGCCCCCAGACCCGGGGATTTTTTTGTTCTGCGCCCAAATATTCCGCAGTTAGGTCGCTGATTTTTATGCGGCGCGGCCACTTTGGTCATTTTGGGCGGCCAAGCGCACACCCGGGGCCCCCAGTACCCAAATGGCACCAGTCACCAGTCCTGTAGTTTTTTACAAAAACACCCTGTTGATATTGGCCATTCTCGCGATACTATCCTTCGGAACCAATTAAGCCACCAAACCAGGAGCCTATTCGATGAGGATTGCCAGCGTCGCGAGCGCCTTTCCAGAGTACTACTACAAGCAGGAGATACTGACGGAGGCCCTGAAGAACGACTGGCGCCATCGGTTGTCGAATCCGGATATTCTCGATCGCCTCGACGAGAGCATGCAGGTCGAGGGTCGTTATCTGGTCGAGCCGATTGATTTCTACGAGGGACTGACAACGTGGGGACAGGCGAACAACGCCTGGATCGCGCACGCGCTGGAACTCGGCGAAGAGTCTCTGTGTAAAGCGCTGCACAAAGCAGGAATCGGGCCGAAGGATCTCGGCGCAATTTTTGTCACGTCGGTCACCGGCATCGCTGCGCCTTCGCTGGATGCGCGGCTGGTGAATCGCATGGGTCTGTCGCCGAACATCAAGAGAATTCCAATTTTCGGATTGGGCTGCGTCGCCGGCGCCGCGGGAATTTCGCGCGCCGCGGATTATGTGAAGGCTTATCCGGATCAAGCCGCCGCGCTACTGTCGGTGGAATTGTGTTCGCTCACTCTGCAACGCGACGACCTTTCGATGGCGCACTTGATTTCCGCGTTGCTGTTTGGCGACGGCGCCGCGGCGACCGTGATCACTGGTTCAAATCGCAAAGCAGATGGCCCGGAAATTCTCGCGACGAAATCCAGCTTCTATCTGCACAGCGAGAAGGTCATGGGCTGGGACATCTCCGAGAAGGGCTTCCGCATCGTATTGTCACCGGAAGTGCCGGAGATGGTGACCAAGCATCTGGGCAAAGATGTGGACGCGTTCCTCGCCGAAAATGGCGCGAAGCGCTCTGACATCAAATCCTGGATCATGCACACCGGCGGTCCGAAAGTTCTGGAAGCGACTGCGACCGCGCTGGGAATCACGGCGGACGATCTGTCGGCATCGTGGTCTTGCTTGCGGCGCGTGGGAAATATCTCTTCCACGTCCGTGCTGCTTGTTTTGGAGGACGTGTACACCAACCGTCGTCCGGAGCCGGGCTCGCTGAGCATTCTGGCCGCGATGGGTCCGGGCTTTTGCGCGGAGTTAGTTTTGTTACGGTGGTAGAAGCGGGGGCCAGTGGCCACAGGCGCGGAAGTCCTGATCGTCGGAGCGGGGCCAGCAGGGATCGCGACGGCGATAGCGGCAAGTCAAAAGGGACTTCGCGCGACGGTTGTGGACGCGCGCAAGCCGCCGATTGACAAGCCATGCGGTGAAGGTCTTCTGCCCTGAAGGCGTCTCCGCGCTGCAACATCTTGGCATCTGGCTGGACTCCTCTGTCGCTTTTCCCATCGCTGGATTGCGATTTTCCGATGAAGCGTCTTCCGCGTGCGGCAGAATTACGCTCGGCGCGGCGTTTGGTCTGCGCCGCAGCGCGCTGCACGATTTGCTGGTGCGACGGGCCGCGGAGCTGGGCGTTACGTTTCGCTGGGGGACGCGCGTTACGGAATTAAATTCCTCGAGTGCCCGTCTCGATGGCGCGCTTTTCCCTTTTCACTGGCTGGTGGGCGCTGACGGCCAGAAATCCGTGATTCGAAAATGGTCTGGGCTGGGTCCGCAGCGCGTGCGTTCGGCGCGTTTTGGGTTTCGCTGCCACTACGCGATTGCTCCATGGAGTGATTTTGTGGAAGTGTATTGGGGCGAGCGTTGCCAGATTTATGTGACGCCGACCGGGCCGGATGAAATCTGTTTGGCGGTGCTGACGAGCGATCCGCAGATGCGCGTGGAGCGTGCGCTGCGACATTTTCCGGTGGTGGCGCGGCGTTTGGGCGATGCGCGGCGCACTACCGAAGAAACCGGCTGCCAGACAGTGCTGGAATACCCGCGCAGCGTGGCGCATGGGAATGTCGCGCTGGTGGGCGATGCGGCTTTTTCCGTGGACGGAATCACCGGCCAGGGCATGAGCCTCGCGTTTCAGCAGGCGGTGCGATTGGGTGAAGCGCTGGCGGCTGAAGATCTCGCGCCATATCGCGTAGCACATCGCCGATTTATGCAGGGGCCTGCGCGAATGGCTGGATTGCTGCTGTTGTTGGATCGCCAGGCGTGGTTGCGGCGTAAGGCACTGCGTATGTTCGCGGCAAATCCCAAATTATTTGCGCGGCTGATTTCCTCGCACGCTAATTGTCCGAAGCCTGCGCCGATTCGCGCGAGCGAAATGTTCGATCTCGGATGGCAGGTTTTGCGCGCGTGACGGCGCTGCGGGCGCTAGCAATCCTTCTCGTCGCGTGCTGCGGCGCACTGGTGTTTGTTGTGCCGCCTGCTTGCGCGCAGGGTTACGTCGTCAACCTCGATCCCGCGCAGACCAAGGTCGAATTCACTCTCGGAACCACACTGCACACCGTTCACGGAACATTTCAGCTAAAAAACGGGCAAATTCATTTCGATGAGGCCACCGGCAAGGCCAGCGGCACCTTGGTGGTGGACGCACGCAGCGCTGATACCGACAACAAATCGCGCGACAAGAAAATGCACCAGGAAATTCTGGAGAGCCAGAAGTATCCGGAAATTGTGTTCACGCCGCAGCAGGTACATGGGACGTTCGATCCGCAGAAAGCATCGCAGGTGGATGTTGCAGGCACGTTTCGGATTCACGGCCAGGACCACGACCTGACAATGACGATCGCCGTGCAGCCAGCATCACCCACGCGGCTGCAGTGCGACACACACTTCACGATTCCTTACGTTAAATGGGGCATGAAAGACGCCAGCACGTTCTTGCTGCACGCGGACGACACCGTTGACCTTGAAATTCACGCGACGGGGCAAATCACTGCCGAACAGCCTGCGCGTTAATTCTCCTTATCGCTGAACAGGAGTTCCTTCGCGCGCTGGGAAGCTTTTACGACGGCTTTGATCAAAGTCACGCGCAGCTTGCCCTCTTCCAATTCCAAAATGCCGTCAATCGTGCATCCCGCGGGCGTCGTCACGGTGTCTTTCAGCAGCGCGGGATGATGTCCCGTTTCGAGCACGACTTTCGCCGCGCCCAGCATGGTCTGCGCCGCGAGCAACGTGGCCAGCTCGCGCGACAAACCCATCTTCACGCCGCCTTCCGCCAGTGATTCCAAAATAATATAGAGAAACGCCGGGCCGCTGCCGGAAAGTCCGGTGACCGCGTCCATGTGCTTTTCATCCACCACCACTGTTTTGCCGACGGCGTCAAAAAGTTTGCGCGCGAGTTCCAAATTTGCGGCCGTCGCGTGCTTGCCTTTGCTAGATCGCGGTGATGCCTTCGCCGACCATCGAAGGAGTATTCGGCATCGCACGCAGCACCGGCACGTTTCCGCCCATGCGCTTTTCCATGTATTCCGTGGAGACGGCGGCCGCGATGGAAATCACCAGCTTCTGCTCGTTCAACTCCGGGCGGATTTCGTCCAGCACCGCGCTCACCGCCAGCGGCTTCACGCAAATTAAGATCACATCGGCGTTTTTCGCTGCGGCGCGATTGTCCGTGCCCAGCGTGATTCGCGCGCTGGAGATGCTGCGCCGCTCTGAGCTGGTCTGGCGCACGGTGGCGAAAACACGTTCGGGCGCAATCAAGCCGTGCTTCAAGAACGCTTCGATCAGAATGCCGCCCATCTTGCCCGCGCCTAAAACCGCGAGCCCTTTTGGTGTGGAAATATCGGTCACGTTAGCTTCTCCTCCTGATGGTATTCATCAAGTATCCACACATCCGCGCTTCCTCCAAAGGAATTAGGGCCCAGGGACTCACAACGGTCTTGCGGTGGTCGAATTTAGCCCGCGACCTTCAGGGCGCGGCGGGCATCTTATCTTTCGCCAATGGTATGATTGGCCTGCAATATTGGATTCACATTCTCGAGTCGTTCTTTCAGGCTCGCACGCCGAGGTATTCCCCGTGGTCGAAATACCGCATGAATGGCTGGACGGAGTTGTCGGCATACTGGAATCGCTGAATCAGGGCGTGCTGATCAACAACGATTGTGGCGAGGTGGTTTTCGCCAATGAGCTGTATCTGAAAATGTCCGGATATTCCGCGGACGAATTCATTGGCTCGAAAATCATGAGCTGGTACCCGCCCGAAGGCGCGCAGGAGCTGCAGCAGCAAATCGAGCGCCGGCAGAGGGAGGGCAGCAACCTTTTCGAATTCTACGTGCCGTGCCGCGATGGCCGGCACCTGCCGGTGGTCATCACTGCGCGCCAGGTCGAAGATCCGGAAGGACAGATTTTTTCCATCGTCACGCTCACGGACATTTCCGCGCAGAAGCGCGCCGAAAATGCGCTGCGCGAAGTGAATATCCAGCTCGAACAGCGCCATCGCGAAATTGAAGAAGATTTGTTGCTGGCCGCGCGCGTGCAGCAAAGTCTCGCACCCGGCAGCCTGATGTGGGGAGGCGCCGCGGTGGAAACTTTTTACCAGCCAGTCCGCACTATCGGCGGAGATTTTGGGCTAGTTGCGCCGCGGCCGGATCATTTGTCGTTGATGATCTGCGACGTCTCGGGCCACGGCATCGGCTCGGCGCTGGTGGCGAACCGAATTTACACGGAGACGATGTCGCAAATCGAGCGCGGCGCCGGACTTGCAGCTATGATGGAGCATCTGAATAAGTTTGTGATTGGCAGCCTGCGCAGCTCGGTTTTTTATTTCACCGTGGTGGCCGCGCGACTGGATATGGCGGCGCGCTCGCTGGAGTTTTTCGGCGCCGGCCATCCTCCTGCGATGATCGTCAAGCCAGGCCAAGCCCCGATCCTGCTGGAATCGCGCAGCGCGATCTTGGGTTTGATGCCCGACGCGGTGGAAGCCGGATCGGCGCTGAAAATTCCCGTCGCGCCGGGCGATCGTGTGATTCTATACACCGATGGGTTCACCGAATCCTTCAATAAGGGCGACGACATGCTGGGCGTCGAAGGCCTCGCGGAAATTGTGCGCGAAACTTCCCAGCTTCCTCTCTCCGCGATGACGCAGGAAATCGTGAACCGCGTCGCCGCGTTCCGCCACGGGCCTCCTGCTGATGATATGTCGTTGGTGGCTGTCGAAATTCCTTAGCCCGAAGCTTGCCGCGCCGGCTTCACGCGACCCGCGGTGCGCGATTTGACGCTAGCGGGTTCCAGCCCATTGCTTTATGCTCCAGAGGCAAACTGTGTGGGAGGGCTGGAATGCGCCGACTGAGAAGCATGTCCGAGTGGCTAAACGAGTACAACCTGAAGGCCGCGCTGGTGACTGGCCTGGCGCTTTTCACCATCACGTACGTCGCGGATGCCGTGTTGTACTACCGGGGCATTGCTGCCGCGGAGACGATTCTGGATGACGCCACGATTGCGCTCGCCGGCGCGGGCATCCTGCTGTTTTTCCTGGTGCAGAGCCACCGTAACCAGATGCTCGCCCGCGCGAAAGAACGCGCGATCATGGTGGCGGAGATCAATCATCACGTGCGCAATGCCTTCACGCCGCTAGCGCTGATCATGGCTTCGCCAGACGCCGGCGAAAGGCTGCGCGTCCTGGATTTGGCCACTGATCGTGTGGACCACGTGCTGACGAATTTGTTGCCGACCGTGGGAACCACGGGCAAGCCACGGTTTTATTAGCACTTCAGTTTGAGCTTAAATTTCCAGGGCCGCGACGGCGCAGAGGCTAATCCTATTTCATGTGCGCTCCCAAATTTCCATGCAGCCTCCCGGTGTTATTATTGCGTTTCGTCGTGGATCGTCTAGTTGAGGAGGGCCACACAAAATGCCTGCTGCCAAAATTTTGATGCTCGTCGGTGATTACGTCGAAGATTACGAAGTGATGGTGCCGTTCCAGGCGCTGCAGATGGTGGGGCATACCGTGGATGCTGTTTGCCCGGACAAAAAGGCTGGGCAGTTTGTGCGCACCGCGATCCATGATTTCGAGGGCGCGCAGACCTACTCGGAAAAGCCGGGACACAATTTCACTTTGAATGCTACGTTCGGCGAAATCCGGGCTGAAGATTATGACGCGTTGGTGATTCCCGGCGGGCGCGCGCCGGAATATTTGCGTTTGAATCCCAAGGTGCTGGAAATCGTGCGGCATTTTTCCGCGGCGGGTAAGCCTATCGCCGCGCTGTGCCACGGCGCGCAGATTCTGGCCGCCGCGCGCGTGATTTCCGGAAAGCGCGTCAGCGCGTATCCGGCTTGCGCACCCGAAGTCGAGCTGGCTGGCGGAACTTACGTTGCGCTCGAAATGACCGACGCGGTGGCCGACGGCAATCTGGTCACTGGACCTGCGTGGCCGGCGCATCCCGCATGGCTCGCGAAATTCTTGGTGTTGCTCGACCACAGCCTCGCCGAAAAATCGGGCGCGAAGTCGGCGGCTGGCAAAGCATCCGCGTAGGCGCGCCGCATCGCGTCGCGCGAAAATGGAAACGTCCCCACGGTGAAAATTCTCGAGACAGAAAGGCTGGTCTTGCGGCGCCTCGCTTTGGACGACGCTGCGTTCCTTCTGGAACTTCTGAACGAGCCGGCGTTCCTGAAAAATATTGGCGATCGCGGCGCGCGCACGCTTACCGACGCGCGCCGTTACATCGCGAGAGGTCCCGTCGCCAGCTACCGCAAATTCGGATTTGGCTTGTATCTGGTCGAGCTGAAAGATTCCGGCGCGCCCATCGGTATCTGCGGCCTGCTCAAACGCGATTGGCTCAATGACGTGGACATCGGCTTCGCGTTCCTGCGGAGGTATTGGTCGCAAGGCTACGCGCGCGAATCGGCGGCTGCGGTGATGCACTACGGCTGGACGACTCTGCGCCTGAAGCGCATCGTCGCCATCACCAAGCCCACCAATCAAGCTTCCATCGCGCTGCTGGAAAAACTCGGCCTGCGCTTCGAGAAAATCGTCACTCAGCCAGACCACGCCGGCGAGAACAAATTGTTCGCCGCGAGCGCCCCGGATGCCAAAAACGGGCGAAAAACTAGCGATTAGAAAATATTTTCTCATTTGTTTTGAGCGAGTTAACTCGATTTTTAATATTTTGGCGACTAGCGATTAGAAATTGCGCCGTAAGTACGTGGCGCGAGGCAGCGGGAGCTATTCGGACAAGCTTCCAGGCCGCGGCGCACGAATTGTCACGTTGCAGCGTCAGTGCGAATCCGCCCTCGTCGCGCAAATTTTGAAAACGCGCCATTTTTTCGACTCCCGCCCGAAGCTAACACGCGCAGGTTGAAAGCACAGCTGTACGTCTGGACAGAAATGGGACAGAACTAGTACTTACTGGCCGAAAGTGGTGGGTCGGGCGCGGCGCACGTGCGATTCGAGCTTCAGATCTTCGCGTCAATCATTCTGATGGGAGATTTACAAAACCAAGAGAAAGAGCACAGGCAGAATTACGTGTGCCACCCTCACCGGTCATCCGTAGTGATGCGGATTGCGTCTGAACTCGCCTTGCTGCTGAAGCAATACTCCTTGGCTTATTACCATCCCTCCGACCTCCCGGATGAGAAGCCGGCGCATCGGGAAATCGCGCATTGATGCTCGGCGATTTATCGCGAGCCGAGCTGGAGCGGCAAGTTCTGATCCCGGATTCCCGGCTATCCGCAGACGACGCAGTTCTTCGTTGGCGGAAACAAATCGTCCCAAAACCATGGAAATTGCGATCATTCGAGGTCATTCGAATCATTACCTGTTGTTTTCCAAAAGGAAGTGTGACATGATGATCCCTGTGGGAAACCCAAAGAGCGATTCCAGGACTGAAAAAACCGATGTTCTGCAGGGAACGCTGGCGCTGATGGCCCTAAAGACGCTCGACGTGCTCGGTCCACAGCATGGCTATGGGATTGCGCGGCGGATCGAGCAGATCAGCGGGGATCTGCTGGCCGTGAACCAAGGCACTTTATATCCCGTGCTGCTGAAGTTGGAGCAGGAGGGCGCGATTTCGTCCGAGTGGGGCGCTTCGGAGAACAACCGCCGGGCGCGTTTCTATCGCCTGACGCGGTCGGGACGAAAGCTGCTGCAGACCGAGACCCGGGACTGGGAGCAAACGGCGGCGATCATCGCGCGATTCTTCGCGGTGAAGGCGGAGGACTTGACATGAGATTCCTGAGAAGGTTTCTGGCGCGGCTCA
Source organism: uncultured Acidobacteriota bacterium (assembly GCA_963754275.1). GTDB lineage: Bacteria > Acidobacteriota > Terriglobia > Acidiferrales > UBA7541 > Palsa-295. Next base: position 277,336 of record CAVWFO010000005.1, on the reverse strand, counting down.
AGAACTTTGCCACCGGGGGGCAAGACGACAAACGTCTGCGGGAAGAGATGGAGGAGCATCTGGCGCGACAGACGGAGGAAAACCAGCGCGCGGGGATGAATGCGGAAGAGGCCCGGCGGCAGGCGGTGATGAAGTTCGGAGGGGTGGGGACAGTGAGAGAGGATTACCACGCAGAGCACGGGCTGCCATTTTTCGAAAACTTGCTGCAGGACTCGCGCTTCGCGATACGCATGCTGGCCAAGTCGCCGGGGTTTACGGCTATCGCGGTTCTGACGATGGCGCTGGGGATCGGCGCGACCACGGCCATTTTTAGCCTGGTCGATGCCACGCTGCTGCATCCGCTGCCCTTTCCGCATCCGGAGGAACTGGTACGCGTCGAGGATGATCTGCCTGGTGCGGGCGCTACGGACGCGGGCATCTCGATTCCGGAGTTTAAGGACATGCAGCGTTCCGGAATTTTTCAGTATGTGGTGCTGGAGATTTTCGGGTCGGCGAACCTGACGGGTGCATCGCGGCCATCGCGGATGCAGTATGAGGGGGTGTCGCCGGCGTATTTTGCGATGTTGGGGGTGAAACCGGAGCTGGGGCAGACGTTCGATCCTCAGGATCAAACGCCGGGGTTCACGCTGGATGTGGTGATCAGTGACGGGTTGTGGAAACGGGCTTTCGGGAGCGATCCGCACATTGTGGGAAGAAGTTTGTTGGCGGACAACGATTCGTATCGGGTGATCGGGGTGATGCCGCCGGGTTTTCGCGACCCTGGGCGAACCGTGGGCGAGAGGAATACGGAACAGTGGGCGGCGTTGAATTTTCCGGACGATCCGGCTCAGGGCCCGGGCCGCAGCGTGCGGTTGCCGTTGGAAACGGTGGGGCGCCTGAAGCCGGGGTTGACGATTGCAGCGGCACAGAGCCACATGGACGCGTTGGTTGCTTCGTTGCGAGAGCAATTTCCGAACGATTATCCGGCCGACAGCAAGTGGACGGTGCGATTGGTGCCTCTGAAGGAAAACCTGGTGGGCAACGTTCGGCAGTCGCTGATCCTGCTGTTGGGAGCAGTGGGGCTGGTGCTACTGATCGGCTGCGTGAATGTAGCGAATCTGCTGCTGGCGCGGGCCAGCGCGCGTTCGCGGGAGATGGCGGTGCGCCAGGCGCTGGGAGCGGCACGCAACCGGCTGGTGCGGCAATTGCTGACGGAGAGCCTGCTGCTTTCGCTGCTGGGCGGAATGGCGGGGTTGGCGATTGTGTTCTGCATGAAGGGGGTCTTGCTGCGGCTGATTCCGGAGAGCCTGCCTCGGCTGAACGATCTATCGATCAACTGGACGGTGATGCTGGTCGCGCTGGCGGCTTCAATCGCGGCCGGGGTAATTTTTGGGCTGGCACCCGCGAAGCAGGCATGGCGGTTGAATCTGACAAGTACGTTGAGGATGGAGGGGCGCGGGTCGAAGGGTTCCACGGAGCAGACGCGCACGCGGCGCGTGCTGGTGGTGACGGAGTTTGCGCTGTCGCTGGTGCTGATGGTGGCCGCGGGCCTGCTGCTGCGCAGTTTTTGGGATTTGTACAATGCGCCGCTGGGATTCAATCCGCAGCGTGTGATGTCGGTTCAGTTGTGGCTGCCGAGCCCCAACGATCCGAAGACGGACATTTATGGAACGGCTGCTCAGGAGGCCGTGTTTGCGCGCGAATTGCTGCGGCGCAGCAGGTTGCTACCGGGAGTAAAGGAAGCGGCGCTGGGGGCGGAGCCGTCGGTTCCGCTGCGGCACGACGGCAACCGGAGCGCGCTGATCGTGGAAGGTCGCGAGACACAGAGCAAGCAGCCTCCCTCGGTGGAGCGGTCGCAAGTTACGCCGGAATATTTTCATTTGCTGGAGATTCCGGTGCTGCGGGGCCGTCTGTTCAACGATGGCGACAATGAGAATGCGCCGAAAGTCGCCGTGATCAACCAGGCGATGGCGGAGACTTACTGGCCGGGCCAGGACCCGCTCGGGAAGCGGCTGAAGCTTGGCCCTGGCAGGGCTGGGGTTGGCCAAAATGCGATCAAGAACTGGATCACCATCGTCGGGGTGATCGCGGATGCTCGAACCGAGTCGCTGGCGAACGCGAGCGTTCCGCTAATCTATCTAAGCCTGTACCAGGAGACGCCGAAGGAGCTGGCCATCTTTCTGCGCGGAGACTTGAATCCGAGTGCGATACCGGAAGAGGTGCGCGCGATGGTGCAGTCCGTGGACCCGGAGCTACCGGTTTACGGAGCGCAGACGCTGAACGATGCGGTGGCGGCGTCGCTGGAACAGAGACGATTCTCGATGGATATCGTGGCGGCGTTTGCGGTGACGGCGCTGCTGCTGGCGGCGCTGGGAATTTACGGAGTGATCTCGTACATCGTGACCGAACGAACGCGGGACATCGGCATCCGGCTCGCGCTGGGCGCGCAGAGGGGGAGGATCATGGGGATGGTTCTGCGTCAGGGGCTGGGACTGGCGATGGCGGGTGCCGCGCTGGGACTGGTGGGATCGGTGATCGTGTCGCACCTGATGGCAGGTTTGCTCTATGGCGTAATGCCCACCGATCCTCTTACATTTGTTGGCGTCACCTTGGTGCTCACAGGTGTGGCGCTTGTGGCCTGTTATATCCCCGCGCGGCGGGCAATGCGTGTCGACCCGATGATCGCACTGAGGTACGAGTAGTTTTTCGAAGTCCCCGATGTGGCTCGGATTGAAGTGAAAGCATGGGATCTTTCATGAGAATCCTGAGACGGTTTCTGCGCGCGTGAAGAACTTCGCGATGGGGCAGCGAAGCCGCGAATTCAGCATCCTGCGATCACTGGTGTCGCGATGACGCCGAATTCCAAAGGGTTCGCAGCTATTCGCCAGAAATCCAGTGAAGGCTAGATTGGCAGCCAAACCAGAAGAATTGGCCGAATCATAGATCTCTCTTCACTTTCCACTTATGACTGGACGCTTCTCATTTCGGCAAAAACCGATCTGCGCCGTACACCAATCCCAGCGTTAGGAATGCGATGACGACTTCGCCGACGGCGCCTACGGCGAAGGGGCGCCAGCCTTGTTTGCCGAGAGCGCGGATATTGGTGCGTAGGCCGACGCCGGCGAAGGTGAGCAGGAAGGCCCAACGGGAGAGGTTGGCGAGGCTGCCTAGCTGGTCTTTGCTGAAGAAGTGAGCTGTGGCTATGGCGCTGATCAGCAGGAAGCCCAGAACGAACTTGGGGAATTTGCGCCAGAGGAATGCGGCTTTGTTGGTGACGCCTTCGGTGTGTTCTTTGCGGGCCCAGTGGATGGCGTAGCCGAGGACTACGAAGCCGATCATGGCGTTGCGTGCGGTTTTCGCGAGGACTGCGACTTTTCCGGCGGCGTCGGAATAGAGCGCGCCGGCGGCGGTGGCTTCGGCGGTGTTGTCGATGCCGAGGCCGGCCCATAGGCCGTAGCTTTGATCGCTCAGGTGCAGCCAGTGGCCGATCAGCGGAAAAATAAAGAGGCTGATAGCGCCGAGCGAAAGGATTGCGGCGATGGCGTAGGAAGCGTCTTCTTCGTCCGCGTCAATCGCGCCTTGCGCGGCGATGATGGCGGAGACGCCGCAGATGGAGGAGCCGACAGCTAGCAGCGTAGTGAGTTTGGGATTTAGTTTGAAGGCGTTGCCGAGGGCGGTCATGAACGCCAGCGAGACGGCGATTTCGACTACGACGAGCGCAAGCGCAACGCCGCCGAGTTTGGCTACGTCGCCGAGCAGGAAGCGCGAGCCGAGGAGAACGATGCCGGTCTTCAGCCAGAATTCGTAGGTGGCGACGCCGGGCTGGAAAAGTTTGGGGACGCCGACGGTGTTGCCGATGACGAGGCCGATGATGATGGCCCAAAGGACGTACTCGATATTCGGCAGCGTGAGGTGATGCGCTTTGCCGTAGGTGGCGATGGAGCGCTCGATGATTCTGCCGGCGTAGCCTACTGCGGCGAGGAGCAGCAGGCCGGGGATCAGGCTGGCGGCTCGCTTGAAGATGTTGTCGGTGGCGGGTGCTTCGAGTGCGATGGTGCTGGCCATGCTGTGAAGTCCTCCTGAAATTTTTGGCGCCGTTGGTGGCGCACTGAGGTGCGCTGCTACAAAAGCAACGGCAAAGAGAAACCGACCGCAACTGCTGCCCGGTTCGGTGGACCTGAACCGGCCGCTACAAAGTCACAAACAAAGGCAACGTCAACTGCGCCCAGTTGAAGCTGGCCGCCACCCTTGGGCCCCGCACTGCGGGATGTCAGGATGAATCGCGCTGTGGCGCGATTCACCATGGGACGTGTTTGATCCAGCCGATCCAGATGGCTAGAGAGAGAGCCAGGGCCAGGATTACGGCCCAGCTATCCAGGGATAGGGTCGGTGACGATTTCGCCGGCTTGCCAGTGCGCTTGAGTTCTTCGGCCATTTGCGATTCTCCCTTGTTGCGTTTGCCACGAAATTTTGTGGAGTGAAAACAAAAAGCCCGCTCGACGATGAGGCTGTGAGCGGGCTTGAAATCCGGTTTAGAGGATTGCTAAAGGATTCGGATCGCACTCCCGCGCTCGCCGTTGGAGGTACAACAACACGGCGTACAGAGGCAGGTTTGGGAGCAGCGATTCATGATGTGAAATCCTACATGGATATGGATGTATTCGCAAAGGGAAAGATTCAGAGAAGAAGCAATGGATTACCGCAGAAAAGCAGAGCACGCAAAGAGAGGCAAAAGATTTAACACAGAGCGCATAGAGAAAAGACGGAGAACACAGAGAAACAAAAAGCGAGGCGGCTCGTCGTTGCACGCCGCCTCGCCGTTGGTGGCTGAGTGCTGCGTTGTTTTAGTTGAAGTTGAACAGCTCGAACAAGTCGCTGATGGCCGGGCCGTTCACGGGCACGTAGGGGTTGCCACCTGATGCCGTGATCGGGTTGGGGAAGTTGTCCCGGCTGCGGGAGGTGACCGGCTTCAGGCTCCAGTTCCTCTCGATGAATTTGAGGATGGAGACGTGATCCGAGTAATTGTGCTTGATGTGGCCGCCGGTGGAGTATTTCGACACGACGATGCAAGGAATGCGCGTGCCGTCGCCGAAGAAGTCCAGCGGTTGCACGTAGCCGGAATCGTAGTAGCCGCCGCCTTCGTCGAAGGTGATGATGATGGCGGTGTCCTCCCACAGAGTTGGATTGGCTTTCACAGCGTCCACGATCTTCTTGACGAAGCCTTCGAACAAGTTGAGTTTCGAGGAGGACGGATGGCCGTCCACGAAACCGCTGGGCTTGACGAAGGAAACCGCGGGAAGGTTACCGTCGGCGATGTCCGCGTACAGGTTCAAGCGTGTCCTGGACGTGGGCTTTGCGAACCGAGGAGTTGGCCATGATTGACGTGTCGTACTGGAACGGGTTGCAGATGTTGCAGTACTCGTCGGCGTTGACGATAGGAGCGCCAAGAGCGTTCGGCGAGCCCACCGCTCCGTAGTTGAGTTGATACTGGTCCTCGGGGATGTAGCAGCCCGTGGTGAGTGTTGGCGGCGTGCAGAGCGGCTGATTGGGGTTGCCAACACCCGCATAAGCGTTCCATTGGTCGCCGTAATACTTCCACGAAATGTCCTTGGCAAGAAGTTCGTCGCCAATGCTGCGCGTGGCGGACGGCGGAATCGTAAATACGGTGTTGTCCGGGGATTCGTCTGCGAAAGCGTTTTCGCCCTGACCGAAGTAGCCGGGGTTGTAGTTGTTCAGACAGATAGTAGTGGCCGACTTCGCAGTGCGGATCCACCGGATGCGGGAGCGACTGGAGATATTTCACAACTGCGGATACGCCGGGTTGCGTGGGGTCCGCGCAGTTGCTGTAAGAGCCGCCGCCGTAGGAAGCAGATCCGTACGAACCGCCGCCGTAACCGTCTTCTGTGTACCAGTTGTTGGTTCCTGGGCGCGGATTTGGGTCCTCAACTTCGTCTACCATACCAGCGTTGGGAGTTCCGGGATCCACCGTCACTTTATGCGGTGGTTCCTTCGCATGGCCTGTCGCCATCGGTGAAGAAGATAGCATCGCCGTGGCCGAGCATGATGTGGTTAGCACCGGTGCCGCCATTCACGGACTGGTGGAAGTTGTCGCTCATCGAGTAGGTGTCGGCGAGATACTTGAAGTAGGGAGCGTCACCCTGCTGGACGTTGTAGAAGCCGAGAGCGGTGGAACCTTCACCGGTGGTGGAGGCGCCGGGTAAGTAGTTGATGTCGAAATTGGCAGGTTGCGCCAAGCCGTTAGTGCCGGCACCGACGGTGACTTCTACCCAGGAAAACAATTTGGCGTTGCAACCCGAGGGATTTGCCGAAGTGATGTGGGAGCGATCGCAATCGAGTTGCTGCCACATCTGGTAGAAGCGGTGAACCGGGCTGGCGGCGTATGAGTTGTAGGTGAAAAGGTTGCCGTTGGTCAACTGAAAGGGACCTGCGGGAAGCGAGTTGACGTTGGTGATGCGGGTGTCCGGAGTGTGCGAGGCCAAGCCCGTGCCGCCGGAAACGAGGATACTGATAGTAATCTGCGGGCAATCCGTTTTCGGTGCTTCGGCGAGGCTGATGCTGTCGCTGGGGATGTAGGAATCCTTCGCGCCACCGACGAGCGGAGCAGGAAGCACATCGCCGCCGAAGTCAAGTTTCGGCGGGCTGAGCAGAAATGGATCGCCACCCTTTTTTTCGCCGAGGTCCACGGCCGCGCGCTGATGGGCCAATTCAAAGTTGGGGCCGGGAGTGCCGTCGGCGTTGACGATACCTTGCGAGAGCAGGTTCCAAACTTTATGGCCGTTGCCTGGATTGTAAGTGGCGAACACGTGGTCGAAGCTGCGATTTTCGCCAATGATCACGATTACGTGTTTGATCGGCGTGGTGGTCTTGGCATCGTTGTCCGTTTGGGCCTGAGCCGTGCTTGCCAAAGGACCGCCGAGCGAAAATTGGAATAGCGCGAGCGAAGTCAATCCGATGCGCAAGCAGTGCATCGAGTTTGCAGCAAAACGCTTCAAGGACATGCATCCTCCTGTTGATTTGCGAAATCTGCTCCAGCGGAGCTTGCGAGTAATAACTGTTAATTGTTTCGATATGGTGTTTCTAGTGTGAATGGTGAGAGACAATCCGAAATTTAGTTCGATCGAATTTGCGCGCTGAACCGAATCATCGTCAACGCACACCAACACGCGAAGATTGCGGCACGATGGTGCACGCGGGAGTTATTTTCAGTTGCTGGTGGTTGAGTGGGCCGACGCGCTCCCGGTTCTAGAACTGGGGGTACTTTTCTCCGAGGCTGGGGAGCTGCCGGCTGGTTCGACGCGGATCAGGCCCATCATGCCGCCGTCTTCATGTTCTAGAAGATGGCAGTGATATACGAACGTGCCGACGGTATTGGGGTCGCGAAAATCCATGCGCAGCCGGACGCTGGGGTATTCGAGGTCCGCGGCGCTGTGGAAGGGCACGTTGATCGTGTCGCGCAGGAACGGCTCGTTTATAGGCACGCCATCCCAAGCGACTAACATGAAATGCAGTTGGTGGATGTGGAAGGCGTGCAATTCCGTGGAGCGATTTTCGATGATCCAGTCTTCGACGTCGCCTTGTCTTGCGATGATGTCTGGGACGCCGGAGGTGGGATCGAAAGGTTTGGGTTCCTGGCCTTCGACGGTGATGTAAAAGGTTGTGGCGCTATTAGGATCGTTGGGATCGAGAAGTTTTTCCGAGAAATAGAGTTTGCGGATGCGAACGGGAGCGACGTTTCCCAGCCATGGTTCGGTGGGTGGCGGAAGCGGCAGGGGCGACGACGCGAGCTTCGAGCGAGGTTCGGGGGCATCTTCGGAGGCTGTGATGGTGGCGAGCATGCGGTTCGGATCGTTTTCGCCTCCCACGCCGGTGTCCACGGTGCGCGTCACGAGAAGGCCCTCAATGCCGGCGGGAGGGCCGGTGATGATGAATTCGACGCGGCCCCCGGGCGGGATTCCGATGTGATTTTGCCAGCTGATGAAGTCTCCGGTGGTTCCGTTGGCGTTTAGAGGAACGCCGTCTAGCGCGACGATGCCGAGTTGTTGCGGCGCGTGTTTATAGAGGACTGCGAGATTAAGGTAGGTGATCGCTGAAGCGTTCAGGACGCGCCAGAATTGGCGTTCTTGCGGCTTCATCTGGATGGCGGCGGGCGGGTAATCGGGATAGGGAACCGGGACGAAATTTATGGAGAGATCTTTTGCGGGTTTGCCGAAGCCAGTGCCGTTGTTGGCGGCGTCGCCGTCGTGGTCCACTAGGAATTTGGGCAAGACGGGCTCGGATTTCGCAGGCGGGGCGTTGGGATTCAGCAGGTCTTGATCGCGGATTACCAGAACGCGTTCGGGCAGGCCGGCGACTGCCTTATTCGCGCGCTCGATGCCTTCGATGATCATCGCGCCGGACGCGCCGCCGAGAACTTGTGGCTTGCTGAAGCCGTGAATGTGCGGGTGATACCAGTAGAGGCCGGGCGGCTCGTTCTCTGGAATGCGGAATTTATATTGGAAGGGCGGGTCGCCGGGCTGGACGGAAGTTTTCAGGACGTCGTCCTGATGGCAGACGGCTGGGACTGTGAGGCCGTGAAAGTGGAGATTGGTGGACGTTAGCGACATGGTGGTGCTGTCGCAGGGGTCGGCAGTCTTTTGTGCAGCGGTTGAGTGACCGTGATTGTGATTGGCGCTGTTGGCGGCTCCGGGGGCCGCAGCGGGCGAATTCGTCAGATCATTTTTCAAATTAAGGATGAGCAGATCGCCGGGGCTGAGGCGCAGCGTGGGGGCCTGGTTTCCTGCGGCGTCGAAATAGCAGAAACGCTTGGTGCCATCGGGTCCGGAGAAATTATAGACGGTGAGGTCAACTTTTAGCACGCCGTCGTGGCTGCGCACGTCTTCCGGTTCGGGTACTGTGGCTCCCGGGGACGGACGAGGGCAAGAAGCATTCGGGGATTCCTGGGCGCAGAGTGGCGCACGCCCGTGGACGAGCCACAAGCCTGCAAACATCACCAGAAGAAATTTTTTCGTGACGACTACCAATTCGAGAACTACCTGCTCCGGAAGCTGGGTTCCGTCTATGAATTTCTGAAATATTGTTGCGACTTAACTATTGCGATTGAAACATTGAGATCTAACTTCCGCTGCCGCCGATCTTGCTGAAGAGCCAGAAAAGGCCCGCAGCGAGGCAAATGGATGCGGGCAGCGTCAGCACCCACGCCAAGGCTAGATTGCGGACTGTGCTCATTTGGAGCCCGGAATGGTTTGCGGCCATGGTGCCGGCCACGCCGGAAGATAAGACGTGCGTGGTACTGACAGGTAAGCCGAACCAATCGGCGGCGCCGATGGTGGCCATCGCTGTGATTTCGGCGGCGGCGCCTTGCGCGTACGTCAGATGATCTTTGCCGATTTTTTCGCCGACGGTGACCACGATGCGCTTCCATCCGATCATGGTGCCCATGCCCAGCGCGAGAGCCACCGCGACTTTCACCCACGTGGGAATGAATTTCGTAGCGTTATCAACGTGTTTCTTATAGTTGGCAAGGACTGCAGCGTCGGCTGTGGAGAACGCTGGCTGGTGAGTCTTATTCATTAGGCGCAACGCTTCGCTGACGACGTACATGTCGTTGCGGAAGTTGCGGACTTTATCTTGCGGAACCTCCTTCAATTGTTTGTAGAGGGACATCTCCGTGCCGATGCCGTTCACGAGTTCGCGCAGCGCCAGCATGGTGTTTGGAGTGAACTGCTTGGTACGAATGTAATCGGTCACTTCCTCGCGCGAGTCCCCCACGACCGCCGAGGGAGATACGTAGTGGCCGAGCATGTCCGCGGTTTGTGTGGAGACGGCAACGAAATCCTGGGTTTGCTGATAGGTGACGGCGTGGTTCACGGCGTAGGCGGTCGGCACGGTGCCGATGAGGATGAGCATGATCAGGCCCATGCCTTTTTGGCCGTCGTTTGAGCCGTGGAAGAAGCTGACGCCCGTGCAGGTGATCATCAGCAGGACGCGAATCCAGAAGGGAGGTGGCTCGCTGCCCTTCGGCGCTTGGTACAGTTCTTTGTTTGGGATCAGTTTTTTGCTGACGATCAGAAGAAGCGCCGCGAATACGAAGCCGACGATCGGAGAAAGCACCAGCGATTTTCCGATGTTGGTGGCTTGGCCCCAATCTACGCCGCTGGTGCCACTCTTAACGGACATCAGTTGGTTGGCGATGCCGACGCCGATGATGGAGCCAATGAGCGTATGCGAGCTGGAAGCGGGGAGCCCGAACCACCAGGTGCCGAGATTCCAGATGATCGCCGCTACGAGAAGGGCGAAGACCATGGCGAAGCCAGCGCGTCCGCCGACTTGGAGAATCAATTCCACGGGCAACAGCGAGACGATGCCGAAGGCCACCGCGCCGCTGGAGGCCAGCACGCCCAGGAAATTCCACATGCCGGACCAGACCACAGCGACGTGCGGCTCCATGGTGTGTGTGTAGATGACGGTGGCGACGGCGTTGGCGGTATCGTGGAAGCCGTTCACGAATTCGAAAGCCAGGGCGGTGAGGAGAGCGATGCCGAGGAGCGCGTAGGGCAGCCAGCTTGTGGCGTGGACACCCGACAGGTCTCCGAGCAAGTGGGTCCCGACATAGACGAGGCCGCCCAGCAGGACCACAACGGCCACTACGATGCCGATTCTTCCGGGACCTGCCGCCATCTTAGAATCAAGAACAGAAGTTCCTGCTGCCATTCTTCACCTCTGGGTGTGTGGGAGATTCAGGTGGGGAAGCTACCGGGTGATTGTTACTGGGGCGTGACTGTGCAGTGAACAGTTCCGCACGGCGGCCCAGGTGCGACTTGGTGCGGCGTAACGGCGAATTTGATTCCCGGGCGGTGTTGAAGTCGCGGGCAGGGTATCGTAATCTAGTGGGAACGCATGCGTTGTATCGGCGGGCCTGTAGCTCAGCTGGATAGAGCACCTGGCTACGAACCAGGTTGTCGGAGGTTCGACTCCTCTCAGGCCCGCCACTTTCCCTGAAAATCACACAAAAACCAACAGCACGCTTTTTCGCAGCGGCGCTACTGTCGGGCGATCAATGTTGCGCTAGCAGGAAAGCTACGATAGCTGCGACGCCGATGAGGATAATCACGGCGATTGCGCGCTTGAGCCAGGACGCAGGAATGGGCGTAAGCGGGCCGGGCCGCTTCCTGGGAGGCACGGGTGGGTCGAGCACTCCGACTCCCGTGATTTTTCGCGGCGGAACGCCACCGCGCGACGCAGATGCTTGAGCTTCCGGTTCGTACTCGCGCTCAGTAAATTCGTACGCCATTACCCGCCATGCTACTCCCGTTGCCCGATCAGCGTCCAGCATTGGAAATTCCTTAGCGCGACGAGAAATTTCGGGGTGAGTTTTCCCGTGGAGCGATCCACGAATTCAAGAGCAGAGCCAACGATGGCCGCCGAAAACGCGGGCTTGCGCTCCACCTTCAACCTCAACGGAAAGGTCAAAGGCGCCGAGCTGAAGCTGGCCGCTACAAAATCAAAAGCGCGCGTTCCCAAGTGTGTTCTGCTTCCACGCGAACCGGATTTATCGGGGTAATCAGGAATTTGGATTGGACCTGGACGCTTCGCGTATCTACAGTGAAGTTCTCGCATCCGCTCGGACCCGGGCTAAGACAGAAACAAGACAGATCTACAGGTTAGCAGTGCCGAGAGTTCCGGGCGAAATGTTGGAGCACGGAAGGATTGATGACCGCAGCCGCCGTCCCATCACCGTATGGCAGTTCCCGCGCGTTTGTGAAATACAAATTTGATACGGCTTATGACGAAATGTTCGGCGCGCCGGGCGTGCCGCGCGAATATTACCAGGCGCTGCACCGGACCTTGGTAGGGCTGCCTCCGGAGGAATTGCGGAAGAGCCAGCAAGCGGCAGACCTGACGTTTCTGCACGAAGGCATCACTTTTACGGTGTACGGAAGCAAGGAAGGCACCGAGCGGATTTTTCCCAACGATTTGATACCGCGCATTATTCCCGCCTTCGAGTGGGCCAAAATTGAAAAGGGATTGACGCAGCGGGTGACCGCGCTGAATTTATTTTTGCGCGACATTTATCACGAAGGGCGGATTCTGAGCGAAGGGATCGTGCCGCGCGAGCTGATTTACAGCTGCAAACATTTCCGGCGAGAGATGCGCGGGCTGAACGTGCCGCGAGATATTTACGTGAGCATTTGCGGGACGGATCTGGTGCGGCTCCCGGACGGAAATTTCGTGGTGCTGGAAGATAATCTGCGCGTGCCGAGCGGCGTTTCGTACATGCTGGCGAATCGCAAGGCATTGAAGCGCGTTTTCCCGAAAATGTTCCGCGATTACGGGGTTTCACCGATAGATCATTATCCGCAGGCGCTGCTTTCGACTTTACGGACGCTGGCGCCGGAAAATTGCGCATTTCCTCAGGATCCGGTGACGGTGTTGCTCACGCCGGGCGTTTCGAATTCGGCGTATTTCGAGCATACGTTTTTGGCGCAGCAGATGGGGATCGAGTTGGTGGAGGGGCGCGACCTGCTGGTTCATGACAACGTGGTGTACATGCGCACGACGGCGGGGCCGCGGCGCGTGGACGTGATTTACCGGCGCGTGGATGACGATTTTCTGGATCCATTGTGCTTCCGGCGAGATTCGTTTTTGGGCGTGCCGGGATTATTCAACGCGTATCGCGCGGGGAATGTGAGTTTGGCGAATGCGATCGGCACGGGATTGGCGGATGACAAGGCGGTGTACGCGTACGTTCCGGAAATCATTCGATTTTATTTGAGCGAGGAACCGATTCTGCCGAATGTGCCGACGTATATGTTGACGGACCCGGCGCAACGGCAGCATGTGCTGGAAAATCTGGAAGAGATGGTGGTGAAGGCAGTGGGGGAATCGGGCGGCTACGGGATGTTGATCGGACCGCAGAGCACGAAGCAGCAGCGCGAGGAATTTCGCGCGCGGATTATCGCCGACCCGCGAAATTATATTGCGCAGCCAACTTTGGCGCTTTCCTGCGCGCCATGCTTGATTGATGGCGACGTGGAATCGCGGCACATTGATTTGCGGCCGTACATTTTGATGGGCGAAAAAGTGACGCTGGTGCCGGGCGGATTGACGCGCGTGGCGCTGCGCAGAGGCTCACTGGTGGTGAATTCGTCGCAGGGTGGTGGAAGCAAGGATACATGGGTGCTGCGCGCGGGGAGTGCGGACGAGCGTACCGCGCAGATTGCTGACGATGTGTGGAAGGGACTCGCGGGAGGGCCGCTGGCTTAATCCATGAGATGTAAACCATGAGAACTCCGCGAAATTATTTCGGGCGCAGCATGCAGCGGGATGCGGGAATGCTGTCGCGCGTAGCGGATAGTCTGTACTGGATGAGCCGCTATCTGGAGCGCGCGGAGCAGACGGCGCGTTTGCTGGACGTGGAGATGCAGTTGTGGCTGGACCAATCGCCGGAAGCGGGGCTAGGGCGATGGAAGTTTTTACTGGAGGCGCTGCGCATGCCGGCGGCGCAGGGTCCGGTGGATCCCACGCGGCTGATTAATATGCTGGTGTTCAGCCGGACGAATGCTTCGTCCATTGTTTCGTGCATCGCGACGGCGCGGGAGAATTTGCGGCACGTGCGCGAACAGTGCAGCACCGAAATGTGGGAGCAGCTGAATCGTTTGTATCTGGAAGTAATCGAAACGTGGCCCGAAGAAGCTTGGATGCTGAAGTCGCACGCATTTTTTCAGACGGTGCAGGAAGGCGCGCATCTGTTCCAAGGAATTACTGACGGCACGATGAGCCACGGCGAGGGCTGGCAGTTCATTCAGCTGGGGCGATATGTGGAGCGGACCGATGCGCTGGCTGCTCTGCTGGACACGCATTTTAAGCGCGTGGCGCATCCGGTGGATCAGGCGGTGGAGAGCGCCGAATATCTAGGTTGGGTGGGGCTGCTGCGCGCGAGCGTGGCATTTGAGGCTTATTGCAAGGTTTATACGGCGGAAATTCGCCCTTTGCGAGTGGCGGAATTTCTGCTGCTGAATCCGGATTTCCCACATTCGGTGCGATTTTCGGTGGACCGCGTGAACGCAGCGCTGCACATTATCGGGGAATTGACTGAGCGGCGGGAAAAACTGCCGACGCGGATTGCGGGCCGGATGCGGGCGCAGCTGAGCTACAGCCAGATAGAGGAAGTGATGGCCGAGGGCGCGCATACTTATCTGGAGAATGTGCGCGGTGAATGCGCGCAGATTCACGCGGCCATTCATCAGATTTATTTTGATTATTCGATCGAGTCGGAATTGGCATCGTAGGCGGAGGCGCGGCGGGGAACATGGCTTATTCGGTGCGGCACATTACGAGTTTTCGGTACGAACCCGCGGTGCGGGAAAGCGTGATGGAAGTGCGCATGCAGCCGCGCACGGATTTTCGTCAGCGCTGCCTGAGTTTTACGCTGGATGTGCAGCCGCGGGCGACGATGATGGTATATCGCGACTTTTATGGCAATGCCGTGCACCACTTCGATATTCCCCAGAAGCATGCGTTGATCGAAGTGACCGCGCAGGCGATTGTGGACGTGCTGCCGGCGCAGGATTTCGCGCACGAAGATGCGGGCGATTGGAGTGATCTGGACGCGCGCGTGGCGCAAACGGATTACTGGGAGATGTTGCTGCCCAGCCAGTACGCCGCTCCCAGTGACCAGCTGGAAAAACTGGCGGGCGAATTGGAATTGCAGCGGCGGGGAAGACCGCTGGCTTTGCTGCAGGAATTGAATGCGCGACTGTTCGAACTCTTTGATTACGTGCCGAATACCACGAACGTGGATTCGCCGATTGACGATGCGCTCGCGGCGCGTCGCGGAGTGTGCCAGGATTTCGCGCACATCATGATCACGCTGGTGCGCCAATTGCAGATTCCGTGCCGGTATGTGAGTGGATATCTTTATCACGAGGATAAGGCGCATGACCGGTCGGCGGCGGGCGCGACGCATGCGTGGGTGGAGGCTTATTTAGGGGATCTGGGGTGGGTGGCGTTCGATCCCACGAATAATTTGCAGGGGTGCGAGCGGCATATTCGCGTGGCGGTAGGTCGAGATTATGCGGACGTTCCGCCGACGCGCGGAGTTTACAAGGGCGACGCGTCGAGCGAATTGAGCGTGATGGTGGCGGTCTCGCCGATGCACGCGCCGGAGCCTGAGGAATTGCCGCCCACGACGGTGATTCGGTCGAAGCCGTTGAGCGCGGAAACGATGGCGGAATTTGCGCAACAACAACAGCAGCAGCAACAACAGTAACGCGACCGACGTCGGCGTGTCCCCGCACTACTTTGGAAATTGCGACTGCCTCGTTTAGACTTCTGAAGTATTTTTATGTCTGCTCGTCACAGCAGGATTTCCGGTAAGGTAGGTGCCATGCGCCCACAACCACTGATTTGTGTCACGGATGTAGAAGCCAGCAGCCGGTGGTATCAGCGCCTGCTGGGCTGCCGCAGTGGGCACGGCGGCAAGCAATATGAGCAACTGGTGAAGGATGGCCGGCTCATCATGCAATTGCACAGCTTTGAAGTCGAACATCATCACGGCGCCATCGGCAATCGCGCCGACAAACCCTATGGAAATGGTGTATTGCTGTGGTTCGAGGTGGATGATTTCGACGCGTTAATGGAGCGCGCGGACCAAATGGACGTCGCGATGGTGCGGCCGCGCCATCGCAACCCACCTGATGGCGAGGGCGGCCCGAACCATTGGGAGTGTTGGATGCGCGACCCGGACGGGTACACCGTGGTGGTTGCCAGTCCTTATGGAACTGCGGACGGCGCCTGGCGGCCTGGGCCTGAGCTGTTCACGTAAGAATCCGCAGCAAAGGCAAAACCAACAGCGGCGGAAGAACTAACGGCGACGGCAGGATCAAGATGCCCGCTTCGTCCCGAACGGCACGGGACGAAGCGGCCGCTACATAATTCAAAAGCAAAGGCCTAGTCCAAGTTGTTGAGCTGCAGCCGGCCTCCTCGCTTCGATCCCGTTTGGATGCGATCATCAGGACTTTGCAAAGTTCGGCGCTGTGGGCCGAATCCACCGCAGCGGACCGCGCGTGGAATTGATACACTCCGCTTCTTGGAACGGAGCCTCGTTTGCACGGACGAACCGCAATGACAAAGAGCTGGGGTCCTCTCCTGCCATTCGTTGCGCTATCGGTCGGTATTTTCAGTTTTGCTACGATTGCTGCCGCCCAGGGTCCTATACGGGTTGAATCCCGCCAGGTCCTGGTTCCGACTGTGGCATTCGACAAAAAGCTTTACACTCTCACAGGCAAAAACCACCACGGCCACGCCTTGAGCTACCGCATTGCCCACGATCCTCATTTTTGGGACAGCATCGCGATCCGCACTCTGACGGCCAAGGATTTCAGTCTGTACGAAGATGGCCAAGCGCAACGCATCGAAAGCGTTACGTTGGAAGCTCCGAGTTTTTCGATCGTGAACGATAATCTGGGTGAGCATCCAGAATCAGTCGGCACAGGAGGAGGCAGATGGACCTATCCGGATTTGACGAATGCCGAACAAAGCCTCTGGCTCCCGTGGCCGCAATATGTGATCGCGTACGTTCCGCCACCTTCACCCGCGGGTAGCTGTCACCAGATCCGAGTGGAAGTGGGCCGTCATAATTTGGTCGTCTGGACCCGCAGTGAGTACTGCAACACGTCGCAGCCGGCCGGCGACCCGCTAAGCGGCACGGAATTCGGGAAGCGGATGGAGGCAGACTTGAAGTCGGGAGAGGCGGGCAAGATTGATTTAAAGCTTCAGGCGGTGGCGCTGTACGGAGCCTCGGAAGCAGCGCGGGTTAATATCCGGATGGAGTTTCCCTGGAAGTCTTTAAAGCACGAATTCAAGGATGGAAACCTGACCGCGACCATCGGTTCCGTGGGAATAATCTATAACCGGGACGGGAGCGTTGCCGCGCGGTTCAGTGATTTTGCATGTTGTGACTACGGAAACAGCACCAAGCCCTCCGCAACCGCGCCGCACTCAGAAAACAGCTACGATCACGACACTTCGATGATTCCTGACGGTTATGAAACGCAGATTGATTTGCCGCCCGGGGAATATGAAATTCAGGCTGTCATTAGCGACGGAGAAAAATTCGGCAGACAAAAAATGCCGCTGCTCGTGAAGCGCCGGGATGAACAACTGACATCCATCAGCGATGTTGCTTTGTGCAGGCGAGTGCGGACGATTTCAACAGAGGTGCAAGACGTCCCGGCCAAAATGGCTGGGAGCTATGTTCCCCTGACAAGCAAAGGCGTTGGATTCACGCCTACGGCAAACTCGTCCTTTGAGAGCAACGAAATGCTCTACGCTTATTTTGAAGTTTTTGATCCTCTGAGTTACACAAAGGCCACAACAGGTCTCAAGGTGCAATTGAAAATTGTGAATGCCAAGACCGGTCGCGTTGAAATTGATTTTGCGCCAGTGGATGCGGCTACCTATGCGAAGAAGGGCAGCTCGATTGTCCGAATCGCGCGTGGGATCCCCCTTAGCGGCCTGCAGAATGGCGAGTATGAGCTCCAGGTGCGGGCGACTAACTCGACGGGAACATCTACGGAGTGGCAAAAGGCGACTTTCGATATCGAACCGTTGTTGTTGAAAGGCGAGCCGCTGCTGATTCCGTGCTCGATTGACTTTCCGTGCTGAATGCCAGAAGTTCAAGAATAAAGTCAACTATGCCCGCCTGAAAGGCGGGCGGCCGCTACATAATTCAGCTGCTAACGGCCGGGGTGTGCGGCGTGGTGGTGGCCATTGCCGTTGCCGTTTGTGCTTGGCGTTATCGCTGGAGCTGCTGCGGCGAACACGGCCGTGTCGGCTGGTTGCGGCGCTGCGGTGGAATCGTTGTAGAGATGCGAGATAAAGTTTTTGCGTGAATCGCGTTCGAGCAGATGCAGAATATTTTTTTGCAGATGGGCACAGACGGTGCGGGCGTCGGCCGCGGCATCCACCATTTGGAAATTGAATTCGGCGCTGAGGCGGTCGAATTCGGTGAGCAGCGCGGCTTGATAGCTGCAGAAACTATCGAACATATCGTGGCCGGGATATAGGTCCATTCCGGATTCCCAATAATCGAAGCCGCGGCTAAAGACGACGCGCGGGAGTAGTTGGTCAATGCCGAGGCGCAGGTAGAAGACGGCGTCGGGTTTCAGGGCCACGCTGTAGATGCTGCGAATCCAGCGCGGATCCATGCCGCGAACGATGGCGCGCGCCATGAGCGAATAAACGTAACGGTCGGTGAGCACGATGAAACCGGCACGCAGCGCTGGCACAATTTCATTTTCCAGGCGATCAACGAAATCGGTGGCGTAGAACAGGGCTTGCGTGACGCGGCCGAGGTTATTGCCTTCTTTTGCGCGACGAATTCCTTCACCGGCGAGCGGCGAGCGCGTCATGCCGGTATCCACTACCGCGTGGCCAAGTTCTTCCAGCCACGGTTTCAGCAAGTCAATCTGAGTACTGCGTCCCGCGCCATCGGTGCCCTCGATGACGATCAATTTTCCGGCCAGATCGCCGAGGCGCATCTCCGGCAAAAGCCTTCCGTAGGTTTCTCTCATGCTTGAACCCTCAATTCCTTGGCTTTATCCAAGTGTGCTTTCACGATTTGGCGCACTTGCATTTGTTGGACTTCGATGGGAAGCGTTGCGTCCACCACGGTGAGGCCGAATTCCGGAATCATTTTTTCGTATTCCGACAAAATGCGGCCCTGGAAGAGTCGAAAACTTTCGACGGAGTCGTCCGCCAGATTCAGGTCCATCCCTGCTTCGTAGAATTTGAAGCCGTCGCGGCCGTCGAGCAGGCGGTTGATGGCGGTTTCGAGGGGGACGCGAAAGTAGAAAGCAATCGCGGGTTTCACGGCGAATCCGTAGAGGTCGCGCACCCACGCGCGGTCCATGCCACGGGCTACGTCGCGCGCGAAGGCCGTATAAATGTAGCGGTCGCAGAGGACCACGGCGCCGGCTTTCAGCAGCGGCAGGATGCTGCGTTCGGTGCGGTCGGCGAAATCGGTGGAATGAATCAGGGAAAAAGTGGCGGGCGTAAGCAGCTTTTTCTTTTTACCGTGCTTGGTGGTGTCTTTCACCAGCGGAGAGGAATTCCATTCGCTGAAAACCACGCCGTAACCTTTTGATTCCAGCCATTTGTGCAGCAAGCTGAGCTGGGTGGATTTTCCCGAGCCGTCAATCCCTTCGACGACGATCAATCTGCCGGGGAAGTGATGCTCGCCATAGTGGCGGACCATCGAGACGGCGGGTTGCAGCGGAGCAAAAACTTCAAAGGGGCCGATACGCACGCCTGAACCGATTTCCATTTATCTCCCTTAGGGCGACCGCCGCTTACCGATTGCGGGCATGGATGCTGCGCACCCGGCGGCGTGGCGATCAAATTTGGGTTGTCGCCCACTGATGAGAGGCAGTGAGGGACGCCAGTAAAATCCTTCATCTGGGGGAAAGATGCAGCATGTATTCGCGGAGAGTGTATCGAAATGAGAAACAGCCCAAGCCGATGGGGCGGAGATTGATGTGCGTTGGCCGCAACACCGGAGCCGGAGGAAAGGCGGGAGCCGTCGGGAATTCAGCCTGATCCACTTTGTGCAAAGACTTGGGCAGGGAACCAGCGGCCGCTAGAGGAAGGCGGACACGGCGACACGAGGCCGTGTCCGTCGTATTTCTTAATGGACGTCTTAATGATCGTCCTGATCGAACCTCCGCTCGCGAACCACGCCGTGAATTGCCGACATGCCGAAATGACCACTCGCGGGAGCCCCGAACACAAGAGACACGTTGGAAAACGGGACGTCGGTGCCTCCGTTGACGCAGACCTGCAGCATGGATAGAACGGTGTCATTCTTCGAAAAGGGAGCAGGGCCTCCGTTGCCGGTGATATACGCCGACCCACTCACCATAATCCCAGGGGTGGTGGGAGCCGGGGCGGCGTAAGGAGGGCAGACGCCGACGGCGGGTACGCTGACCTTCGCATCTTTCATCGTAATGTGGTGCGTATGAGGAATGCGTGTTTCGGGATCGTCGAACGACGGAGGAACGGTGCCCGCAGCAAGGGCATTGGCAATGGCGACCTCCATCGCGTGATCCGATTGTTCCATGGTCATTTCCGCGGAAAAATCGGCCAAACCGGATCTGCCTTTCAAATCGAGCGACCATTTCCCGTGCATTTCCCACGGACCAACCACCTTGCCCAATATCGTCTCCGGCGTGTAGTCATTGATCAGCCCGCTAAAGTGCGTGGGCGTCGGGGCTTGGGCCCGTACCGAGATGCCTAATGCGAGAATCACCACCGCGACGACGCTTAACATCCACCGCAAAGCTTTGCTGTTCATCAGAAACCTCCAAGTTTAAGACTCGAGTCTGGGTCGCAGAAAGCTGCTTCCTGGGGCGGCAACAGGTGGCGGACCTTCGGGAGCGGCTTCTGACCCCAGAAGTACAATTCAGCGATTTCGCGCTCAAGACGTTCGGCAACAATCGGACACGCCGAGTGGTTTGGTCAAACGGCAATGAGCGGCATGGCCCGATCGCGGCCCAATGCCGCCTTTTGCAGTTACCCAAGGGAGGAGTTACAATCGTGTCACTTTCTAGCCAATCGCGGTCCGCGCAGGAGAACCGATGGGCGACCCGGCCTTCGGCACGCAGCTACACGAGAAAACGCCCGAAGACCAGTTGGATTCGTGGAAGGAGATCGCGGCATACCTGGGCCGCGACGTCACCACCGTCCAGCGCTGGGAGAAGTCCGAGGCGATGCCCGTTCATCGCCACGTGCACGACAAGCGCAGCTCCGTGTATGCGTTAACTTCGGAGCTCGACGCCTGGCGGCAAAGCCGGAAACCGCGGCTGGATGAAAATAACCATCCGCAAACACAGAACGAACGTGCAGCGTCGGCCGCGACCAGCTCCGAGACTGTTTCAAAGCCAAGCTCTGCACCCGGGAAGCGGCGATGGCTCGCCGTGGCCGCTACTGTTGGCATCGTCATCGCCATCGTCGCCGTTGCTTCCGTGATGCTCCGCAGTCACACGGTGGTTGTGGCGCAGCCCAAAATCCGGTCGCTAGCCGTCCTACCCCTGAAAAACATGACTGGCGATCCCAGCCAGGAATATCTGGCAGACGGAATGACCGATGCGCTGATCGGCCGCCTTTCCAGCATTCACGACCTGCGCGTGATTTCACGCACGTCGGTGATGCGTTTCAAGAATCCGCAAATCTCCGTGCCCGAAATTGCCAAGATATTGAAGGTGGACGCGATCGTGGAAGGCTCACTGATGCGGGACGGCAATCGCATTCGCGTCACCGCGCAAATGATTCGCGCTTCGACGGACGAGCATTTCTGGTCGCAAACCTACGACCGCGAGCTCCGCGACGTGTTTACCGTGCAAAGCGAGCTGGCCCAATCCATTGCCGAGAAGGTGGAAGCGACGGCGACAGGCGCGGAACACGAAAGGCTCGCAGCCGCGCGTCCGGTGGCGCCCGAAGTTTACGAGAGCTATTCGAGAGGCCAGTTCGCGCTTAACAAAAGCAGCAGCAAAGCCGAACTTGAGGCCAGCATTCCCTATTTTGAGGACGCGATCAAAAGGGATCCCACATTCGCGCCGGCCTACGTGGGTCTGGCAAATGCATACAGCAATCTGGGCACGGTTTTTATAGGCGGCTCGGCCGAAGAGACGCGCCCGAAAGTTGTGAGCGCGGCCGAGAAAGCGCTGGAGCTCGATCCGAATCTGGCCGAAGCGCTGGTCCTGCTGGCCAGCACGAAGCAGAAGCAGTGGCACTGGGCGGATGCAGAGGCGGATTACAGGCGCGCTCTGGAATTGGACCCGAACAGCGCGGCTGCTTACGAAGGACTTGGTTTGTGGCTGGCATGCCAAGGACGCGCGGACGAAGCTGTGGCATCGGCCCAACGCGGCCGGGAGCTCGACCCACTTGGCGTTTCCTTCGAGGACTTCGGGTGGACATTGTTTCAGACCCGCCACTACGACCAAGCCAGCCGAGAGTTGCGCGCCGCAGTAGCGGCACGGCCGGATGACTTTGGCGCCCTGATGGACCTGGGATTCGTGCTGATTGCGAACAATCAGCCCGGATGATGCCGTCCCTGTGCTGGAGAAGGCGGTCGCAATGTCGAACCGCAGCCCGGGCGCGCTCGGAATATTAATCCGCGCGTACGCGCACGCTGGAAGGCGCAGTGATGCGCTTCGGCTGCTGGCTGAACTGAAGCGACGGCGAAACACAGGTTATGCTCCAGCGGGGGCCTTCGTGAATGCTTACTTGGGGCTCGGCGAGAATGAGGAAGCATTCGTGTGGCTCGAGCAGGCTTACAAAGAACAATCCAATATGCTGCAGTTCGTCAAAGTACATCCGTACTTCGACCCAATCCGCAAAGACCCGCGATTCGCGGATTTAGTCCGCCGCGTAGGACTCGACTAGAGTTACAGCTCGCGGTAGTGCGACGAATTTCCCCAGAAACTCACCATGACTGCAAGAAATGCGATTGAAGGCGCGAGGCCTTTGTGGCGGCGGTCTTCAGTCCGCCATCGATTTTAGCCTCGCCACCGATGGCGCACTAAAGTGCGCCGCTACAAATTCAAAAACAAAGTCAACTGCGCCCAGCTAAAGCTGGCCGCTACAGATTCAAAAACTGGCCTGCGGAGGACGGGTGATTGACAATCGCGGAGGAGTGGTGGAGAATTCCTCTAGGCGAACAAAAAGCGAAGATTGTGATGCGCTTTTGGACGCTGACAATTGACCGGATTATGGCTGCCAACTTTGCCGCATTGCGCTCGCAGGTGGAACTCGCTCTGGCGGGGCGCGTGGCTGCGCCGTTCAATTATCGCGACAGGCAGGAGGTGGTCACTGTTTCCAGCGGCATTCCGGAAATTGATTTATTGACCGGAGGGTTGCCGCGCGGAGCGTTGACGGAAATTTTTGGGCCGTCGTGTTCGGGACGGACGAGTTTGCTGCTTTCGGCATTGAGCGCACGCACGGCGCAGGAAGAATCTTGCGCGTTGATTGATGGAGGAGATGCGTTTGATCCACATTCCGCGGAAGCGGCCGGAGTGGAATTGCGGAAATTATTGTGGGTGCGCTGCCGGAATGTGGAGCAGACGCTGCGCGCGACGGATCTGCTGCTGCAGGGCGGAGGATTTGGATTGATTGCCGTGGACTTGACCGATATTGCGCCGCGGCTGGTGCGGCATGTGCCACTGGATTCCTGGTTCCGTTTTCGGCGCGCTGTGGAAGATACGCCGACGGTTTTAGTGCTGCTGGAGCAGGAATCGAACGCCAAGAGCTGCGCTTCGTTGGGATTGCGGTTGGAAGCGGGGGCGGCGGGGTGGTCGCGGATGCCGGTGGAGGACTGCGGTGGGGGATGCGGTGAATTATTCGCGTTTGCCTTGGGGATGGTTGCTCGAGGGAGGGAGCGCGCGAGGGGAAGTGTCTCGTTCGCGCGTGCAGAAAGGGAATGCAGGATATTTTCGCGGCGGTTTTGCCGCGGCGCCGCGAGTGGTCAACGAAGGGATTTTTAGGACACGGATGGATTGGGATTTCTTCAGTTTGCCGATTGCAGCCAAGCGGAAATAACTTTGTTGTGAAATGGGTTGTTGCGAAATCTGGCGGTGATTTTGCCGGATGAGGCAGTGCATTCGAAAAATATGGCGTTTGCTGCTATTCACGTTGCGAATTTCATGGTGCAGGTGGTGCTGCGCGCTGAGGTGGAATCGCGTGACAGGCCTTTGGCTCTGGTGGATGGGACTGCGCCGCAGATTCATGTGGTGGCGGCGAACGATGCGGCTTGGAGGGCGGGTATTCAACCGGGGATGGCGGAAACGCAGGCGAAATTGTGCGGGGTGGAGATTCGGCGGCGTTCGCGGGCGCAGGAGAAGGCGGCGCATGCGGCGCTGCTGGATCTGGGATGGTCCATGTCACCGCGGATAGAGGATCACGCGCAGGACACGATTGTAGCGGATTTGGCCGGGCTGAATTCTTTGTTTGGCGCGGATGAAAATATCGCGCGGGAATTTGCACGGCGCGCGGCGGAGCTGCGTTTGCAGGCGCACGTGGCGGTGTCTGCAAATTTGCAAGTGGCTGTGCATGCAGCGCGCGGGTTTGCGGGAATTACCGTGATTCCGGAGGGTGAGGAAGCGCGGCATTTGAGTGGGCTGCCGGTGCAGACGCTCGCGCCTTCGGCGGAGGCTTTGGAAACGCTGGAGCGCTGGGGCATACGGACTTGCGCGGCGCTCGCGGCGTTGCCGGTGCTGGAATTGTCGGAGCGATTGGGGCAGGAAGGAGTGCGTTTGCAGGAATTGGCGCGGGGAGCGCACACGCGTGCGCTGGTGCTGGCGGAGCCGGCGGAAATTTTAGAAGAAGAGATGGAGCTCGATGATGCGGTGGAGGATTTGGAGCCTTTGTCGTTCGTGTTGGGGCGATTGCTGGATCAGTTGTGCGCGCGTTTGACGGCGCGGGCGTTGAGCGCTGCAGCGATTCGTGTGCGATTTGATTTGGGGGATGCGTTCGAGAAGGAAGAGGAAGGGCGCGGGAAAAATGTGATGGCGGGTGTGGCAGAAGTGCAAGCGACGGCGAAAACTTATGAGAAGGCGCTGAATCTGCCTGTGCCCATGCGGGATTCCAAGATGCTTCTGAAATTGCTGCGCTTGCAGTTGCAGGCGGATCCTCCAGCGGGTGGGATCGTGAAAATTACGCTGGGAGCGGACCCGGCGCGGCCGCGTTCGACGCAGCATGGATTATTTGTGCCCAATTCTCCGGACCCGGAAAAACTGGAGCTGACCGTGGCGCGGCTGGCAAAACTGGTGGGCAACGCGAATATCGGTTCGCCGGAATTGACGGATACGCATCGTCCGGGGGAATTCCGGATGAACAAGTTTTTTGCGCAGCCGAATGAAACGAGGGCGCGGGGAAAGGCGAGCAGGAAATCCATGGCTGGCGGTGATGGCACGGCTGCTGCTGTGCGCAGGCCGGCTACAGGCTGCCGGATTTTTCGGCCGCGTTTGGCGGCGCGGGTGGAATTGCGCGAAGGGCGCCCCGTGAAAATATTTTTTCGCGGATTGTATGGGCGGGTGATGGCGGCGTCTGGGCCGTGGAAGATTTCGGGGGATTGGTGGCGGAAGGAGGCGTGGCAGCAGGAGGAATGGGATTTGGAGATTCGGTTTGATGGCGGGGATGCGGGCGGAAGCGTAAGTGGAATTGCAAGCTTGCATGTGAATGTGCCGGCGAATAGGCATGCGATCGCGCCGGTGCCGGATGCGAAAGTGACGATGCGCGCGGGTTTGTATTGCGTTTATTACGATGCGGCGTGCCGGAGTTGGTTTGTGCGCGGGATGTACGACTAAAGATGAATGCTGATGTACACGGAACTACATGCGCGGTCGGCTTTCAGTTTTCTGGAGGGGGCTTCGATACCCGAGGAATTGGCGGAGAGGTGTGCGGAGCGCGGGATGGCGGCGATGGCGCTGCTAGATCGCGACGGCGTGTATGGGGCGCCGCGATTTTATCTGGCGGCGAAGAAAATTTCAGTGCGCGCGCATATTGGGGCGGAGGTGACGTCGGCGGCGGGATGGCGTTTTCCTATATTGGTGGCATCGCGTACGGGATATCAGAACTTGTGCCAGCTGATTACGCGCATGAAATTGCGAGCGTGCAAGGGCGAAGGGTCTGTGTCGGACGAAGAGGTGGGAGAAAAGGCCGCAGGGCTGATCTGCTTGACGGGAGGGAGGGAAGGGCCGCTGGCGCATGCGCTGGGGCGCGGCGGAGTGGAAAAGGGATTGGCGTGCGTGCGGCAGCTTTGCGAAATTTTCGGGCGCGAAAATGTGTATGTGGAATTGCAGCGGCATTTTGACCGCGCGGAGGAAGCGCGCAATCACGCGGCAGTGGAAATCGCGCGGAAATTGCAGCTGCCGCTGCTGGCGACAAACGGCGTGTGCTACGCGCAGCCAGAGCGGCGCGAAGTGCTGGACGTGTTTACATGCCTGCGTCACCACCGCACGCTCGAAACCGCGGGGCGGCTGCTGGGTCGCAATTCCGAACGTTATTTGAAGTCGCCGGAGGAGATGGCGCGTCTATTCGCGGATCTTCCCGAGGCCATCGCGAATACGCAGCTGGTTTCCGCGCGTCTGCAATTCGATTTGCAGGATTTAGGGTACGAATTTCCCAGGTATCCGGTGCCGGACGGTAAATCCCAGGCGCATTTTCTGCGCGAGCGCACGATGGAAGGAATGATTTACCGCTACGGGTTTCAGAACGAAAAAGCGCGCGCGCAAATTGAAAAAGAACTGGGAATGATCGAGCGGCTGGGGCTGGAAGGCTATTTTTTGATCGTGTGGGACATTATTCGCTTTTGCCGGGAGCGAAATATTCTGGTGCAGGGGAGGGGATCGGCGGCGAACAGCGCGGTGTGTTATGCGTTGCGGATTACGGCGGTGGATCCAGTGGGGATGGATTTGCTGTTCGAGCGATTTCTTTCCGAAGAGCGCGGCGAGTGGCCGGACATTGACCTGGATTTGCCGAGCGGCGACCAGCGCGAGAGCGCGATTCAGTACGTGTACGAGCGCTACGGGAAATTGGGCGCGGCGATGACCGCGAACGTGATTACGTATCGTGGGAAATCGGCGGCGCGGGAAATCGGCAAAGCGCTTTCGTTTAATTCCGAAACGCTGGATCGTTTGACGAGCCTGGTGAGCGCATGGGAATACAAAAGCGAAAACGACACACTGGCGCGGCATTTCAAGGATGCGGGGCTGGATCTGCAGCATCCGCAGATTCGCAAATTTCTCGAGCTGTGCGTGCAGTTTCAGGATTTGCCGCGGCACCTGGGTCAACATTCCGGAGGCATGGTGATATGCCAGGGGCAATTGGATTCGGTGGTGCCTCTCGAGCCGGCGACGATGCCCGGGCGCGTGGTGGTGCAATGGGATAAAGAAGATTGCGCGGACATGGGCATCGTGAAAGTGGATTTGCTGGGGCTGGGAATGATGGCGGTGCTGGAAGAATCGCTGGAAATTATTCGCGATAATTATGGCGAGGAAATTGATTTGGGGCGTTTGCCCGCGGACGATCCGGTGGTTTACGAAACTTTGCGCCGGGCGGACACGGTGGGAATGTTCCAGATCGAAAGCCGCGCGCAGATGTCCTGCTTGCCGCGGCTGCGGCCGGTGCATTTTTACGACATTGTGGTGCAGGTGGCGATTATCCGACCCGGACCGATCGTGGGGAAGATGGTGAATCCGTATTTGAAGCGGCGGCAGGGGCGCGAGCCGGCCACTTGTTTGCATCCGTCACTGGAGCCGGTGCTGGCGCGAACATTGGGCGTGCCGCTTTTTCAGGAGCAGCTGCTGCGCATGGCGATGATCGCCGCGGGATTCAGCGGAGGCGAAGCGGAAGAACTGCGCCGGGCGATGGGTTTCAAGCGTTCTGAAAAACGCATGAAGGATATCGAGCTGAAATTGCGGCGCGGGATGGAGAGGAAGGGGATTACCGGCGAAGTGCAGGACACGATCGTGCAGTCCATCACTTCTTTTGCGCTGTATGGATTTCCGGAATCGCATGCGGCGAGCTTTGCGCTGCTTGCGTATGCCAGCGCGTATTTGAAATGCCATTACCTGGCCGCTTTCACGGCGGCGATGCTGAACAATCAACCGATGGGATTTTATTCGCCGGCAACGCTGGTGAAGGATGCGCAGCGGCATGGATTGCGGATGAGGCCGATTGACGTGACCTGTTCGGATCGGCCGTGCAAGATTGAAAAGGTGGGCGAGGAGTTGAGCGTGCGGCTGGGGATGCGTTACGTGCGAGGATTGCGCGGCGAGATTGCGGATGAAATCGTGCGCGAACGGAGTGCGCGCGCGTTTCGTTCGCTGGATGATTTGAAATTGCGCGTACCGATGATACGCAAAGCGGAATTGACGGCGCTGGCGGAAATTGGCGCGTTGAATTTTATTGGAGGTGTGCGCGGAGGACATCGCCGGGACGCTCTGTGGCAAGTGGAACGCGCGGCGCGCAGTGCCGGGCCGTTGCTGGAAAAATGCGAGCAGACGGATCCCGAAGTAAGCGTCGAGCAGGAATTAGGTGAGGCCGGGACGACATCAATGAGAAAGACCACTGCAGCGGAACAGCGAGCAACGAATTCACCACTGCAGCCGATGACGCCGGAAGAACGGTTGGTGGCTGATTTTCGCGGGACGGGGATGACCGTTGGCCCGCACCCGATGAAATATCATCGCGCGAGGATGAAGCGGCAGGGAGTTTTGACGGCGAGCGAACTCGAACGTCTGCCGGACGGAACGCATGTGCGGGTGGCTGGCGGAGTGATCGCGCGGCAAAGGCCCGGCACTGCGAAAGGTTTTGTATTTCTCAGCATCGAGGATGAGACGGGGATAGCGAACGCAATCGTGACCCCGCGCGTGTTTGAAGAGCACCACGTTACGATCGTGCATCAGCAATTTCTGTTGGTCGAAGGCCAGCTACAGCATCAGGACAACGTGGTTTCCGTGAAAGTGGAACGTGTTCAGGCTCTGTCCGTCACGAGGGCGGAAACCACGTCGCATGATTTTCACTAAGTCTTTTAGGCGTTGGCAGCGCTTTTGCGTATTGGGATGGGGGGAGTCTCAGTGCGTTGCGCGACAGGAGCTTCGGCTTCGCTCCGCGTTTTAAGTTGTTCTTCGGCTGCCAGCCAATCAGCCAGATCATGGCCAGGCTCGCCGCCGCGTTCCAGGAAAATTTGATACGCCAGGAATTCAATCTCTGCCTGCGAGGGGACTTTCTTTGATGCGTCAGACATGGTGTGTACCTCCTCAGAAACGCATTAT
This sequence comes from uncultured Acidobacteriota bacterium, assembly GCA_963754275.1. Classification (GTDB taxonomy): domain Bacteria; phylum Acidobacteriota; class Terriglobia; order Acidiferrales; family UBA7541; genus Palsa-295. The sequence goes on along the minus strand of CAVWFO010000005.1, from coordinate 248,507 downwards.
ACGCCTACTGCAAAATAGCGGCGTACAAGGAAGAAGGTAAATCCAAGGCGGATTCCCGTTACCTGGACTTTCGCGGCGTTGTTTTGAGCTTCGAGCGTTTGCGCGAAGCGGACTTGCGGCGAGGGGCTTTGCGAGCAGCCGCTTTGCGTGCCGGACGCTGGAGGCGGCGCGAAAGGCGCGTTTCCTGTTCGATGGAATGAATGGCGTTTTCGCTGATGGCAATAAATTGCACGCCGATGCCGACTCCGGGCAAAGAATAACGGACTTCGCCGCGCGCTTGCACTTCCAGTCCGGAAAGCGCCAGGCAAAAACTCAGGTTCAGCACGGCGCCTTCGGCGTAATTCCGGCTGGTGTTGATGAACATGCCGCTGGTGCTGACGTCTGGGACGCGGGAGATGATGCGTTCGTCCGTGCCTTCATATTGTACGGCGATTTGGCGGATGCTATGGATGCGCAGAGCCAGGCGCGCGGTGTCCCAATCTTTTTTTACTCTCTTGAATGTCATTCGTTTACCGCTCCTTCGGGAACCAGCGCGAGGCGTTTGCCTTTCACGGATTTGACATCATTCCGTTTTTTCCCGCAGTGCGGGCAGAACAAGAATGCGGGGGAAAGTTCGCGCCCGCAAGAGATGCAGGAGATGGAGTTGACCGGCGCGAAGGGAACCACGCGCTGCACTTCTTCAAGCGTGGTGAGGCCGTCGCGAACGTGCTCCAGGGCGTATTCCTGCATGAGTTTCATGCCGTTCTGGCGTGCCAGCGCGCGAATTTCATCGCTGTTGCCGCCTTCGCGGACGGCGGCTCGAATGGATTCGTCCACCGCGAGCATTTCATAGATTCCGATGCGGCCTTTGAATCCGGTGAGATCGCAGATTTCGCAGCCGTTGGGCGCGTTGTGGAAGGGAGGCGGGTCCGTGATTCCGGCGAGAACCAATTGGGAAGAATATTCCGGCGTGGTGGGAATTGATTTGGAGCAGACGCAGAGGCGGCGGATCAGGCGTTGCGCGATGATGGCGGTGAGCGAAGTGGCGATTTGAAATCCGGGTACGCCGAGGTCGAGCAAGCGGGTGACGGCGGAAACGCTGTCGTTGGTGTGTAGGGTAGAAAGCACCAGGTGGCCGGTCTGCGCGGCCTTGAGTGCAATTTCGGCGGTTTCCTTGTCGCGGATTTCGCCGATCATGATGACGTTGGGATCTTGCCGCAGGATCGAGCGCAAGCAAGACGCGAACGTCAGTCCGGCCTTGGTATTTACCTGCACCTGATTTAATCCTGCCACGGCGTATTCCACGGGATCTTCCACGGTGATGATGTTGATGGAGGGACGGCGAATCAGAAGCAGCGAGGAATATAGGGTGGTGCTTTTGCCGGAGCCGGTGGGGCCGGTGACGAGGATCATGCCTTGCGGCAGGCGCAGCATCGGGCGCAAGCGTTCTTCAATCCATTGAGGAAAACCGAGCTTGGCCAAATCCTGCAACGGAGCATCACCTTCGAGCAGGCGCATCACGACTTTTTCGCCGTATTGCGTGGGCAGCGTGGAAACGCGCAGGTCAATGCGGCGGCCGCCAATTTTCACCAGGAAGCGGCCGTCTTGCGGAGCGCGGCGCTCGGCGATGTCCATATCCGAAAGGATTTTGATGCGCGAGGCGACGGAATTCTGCAGGACCTTGGGAATGCGCTGGTACTCGCGCAGCATACCGTCCACACGAAAGCGGATGGCGGTGTCGTCGGAGTGCGGCTCGATGTGAATGTCACTGGCGCGGCGTTCGGCCGCGGCTTTGATCATGGAGGCGACGAGCATTACGGCGGGTGTAGTGCGCGATTTCTGCAGGAGCTCGGACTGCATTTCGCGCATAGCTTCGACGTTGCGTTCCTGCGAGCTGGAAGAGATGAATTCCATCTCCGCGTCCGCTGCGGACAGCACAATTTCCTTTACGGAAACGACGGGGGAAGCCGCTGCGGCCGCTGTGGCTACGGCCGCCGCGGTTTCCGATTCCGCGGACGCGTAGTTTATGGCGAGGGCTGCTTCTACTTCAGCGCGAAAGCCCAATCGCGGCGAGATTTGCATGCCGGATTTGAAGCGCAGCTCGTCCAGAAAACGCAGATTCTGCGGCTCGGCCATAACGACTACAAGCTTGTTGCCAACCGTTTCGAGCGGCAGAGCGCAGCAACTGCGAGCCATCGTGGGACTGATCAACTGCAAAGTTTCGGCGTCCACCTCGACGGAGTGGCAATCGAAGTAGGGAATGCGCGAGATTTCGACGAGAGCGGAAACGAGGTCCGGTTTGGACACAGCTCCGCGCTGCAGCAGCAACTCGCCCAGGTGCACGAGCTTGACTTGCTGATCCTGAATAGCTTTATCCAGATTTTCGACGGAAACCTGATTCCGTTCGCGGAGGATTTCTCCCAGCCGCTTTTTCTTCATGACGCAGGCGCCTCGCAAAGCCTGACGAATAGACGCAAGTCTGCAGGTGGTTATAAACGGAAGGGGTGAACTAGCTTTACTTATAACACAGGACCGTGCGCCGTTGGCACAGGTTCGTGACTGATTTACGGGCAATTTCCATAACGGCGCAGGTGCGAAGCGAGAAAGAGCGGGATCTGAAGGGCGCAGGCTTTTCGGGGATGCTAACGGCAACGACGAAGAGCCTGCGGGACGCCGGCGCTACGAGACCTGTTTCGGAAGATCGGAGCGCGGTTTGGCGCTAATCCTGGGGATGGCTGATCAGAGTGGATTGGCTGGCGACGCAGAGCCACGTTCCGTTTTCTTTCACCCAGGAGTCGGTGAATCGGCCGCGGCGCGAGATCGCTTTGCCCTTCTGTGTGCCTTTTTCATGATAAATGCCGGTTACGATCGCGCTCCCGCCGTACATCTTCACGCTCACGTTTTCATTCGTAATTTGATCGGCATCCAGACCGGCGGACTTAACGCTCGAGAGAAATTGCGTTTTGTTCATGAATGAGCCGTCGTAGTCGGTATAGACCAGCGTGTCGGAAAGGAGCTGATCCAGCGCGCGCACGTCCTTGCTCTCTTCGGCCAGATTCCAAGCCTTCTCGAGAGTCAGAATCAGGGATTCGTCAGGGCTCACGGCGCGGTGGTCTTGTGCAGGCAGCAGCAGCGCAGCGGCTAGGAGCGCGAAGCAGACACGTGCGGCGATTTTCATGGAGAACTCCGAGAGAGGGCGATGGGCAATCGGCATCTACGATGCTTTGCTTATCGCATCTTGGCGGATTCGTTTCAAGGGGGATGAATAGGCGTGGTTCGATGCTAGAGATAGTGACGCAGCAGAAATGGGGCTTACGATAGCGTGTAGATCGCGTGGCTCAGCGGCGGATGCCGCTCAGATTCTGCCGCGGCTACGGCACGGCTGAAGCCGTGACCTGACGCATAACGGCGACCCTTAAAGAGAGGGCGACACCGCTCGGGCGTCAGCGATTCGTGCCGTTTTGTTCGATGAAGGTTAGCGCGTCCATGACGGTGCGGAAACCGCCGCGAGAGCCAAGCATGTTCGTTTCGGCTTTGGAGTAGAGCGGGCGGCGACGCGCGGAAAATTTCGCGGGATCGAATGCGCCGCGGGTGGTGTGGAATACCCAGACGTATTCGTGATGGCTCTTGTCCGCGTCGGAGGCAGAAATTTGCGCGGTGTCCACGGTGGTGAGCGGAGTCCAGTCGGAAAATCCATTTACGTCGGTATGCACGGCGTCGGGCATGGTGGCGTTATAAAACGCGACGTCGTGAGTGAAAATCACGACGAAATCCACTTGCGCGGGAGAGGGAGCGGGGCAGACGCTCGGGAACGCCTTCTGCCGATTCTGCGCTAGCCATTTGTATTGGTTGGCGGAAAGGCCATAGGCGGAAAAATATTGGGTGCAGTTGGCCGTGTCGTTGTTCAGCGCGTCCACTTCGGACTCGACGTCACCATCCGGATTCACGGGACGCTTCACGGCCGGTTTCACGGTGATGACTGGGGCGCGTGGCGGCGTGGCGTCAGCGACGGGTTGCAGAGTTGCGGTGGGTTCGGTAGCTTCGATGGTCATGCTGCTGGCGTTGTTGGTTTCGGAGGCCGCGGAACGTGCGGGCGGTGGGGCCGAGACGGATGCGGTTGAAACCGGCGCGGCGGGAGCGGGATTGTTCACCGAGACCACCGCGGGGGCTTTCGTCGGAGTGGTTACTACCGCAGGAGCAGGCGCGGAAACTGCGATTACCGGATTCGCGCGCGGGGCGGACACTGCCGCGACCGTTACTGGCGCAGGCTGTGCTGCCGGCGTAGGCACCGGTTGCGGCGCTGGTGCGCGCTCAGGAGCCTCGTAAACAACATGTGCGGGCGTGGCCGGCGCGATATTCTCTGCGACGATGGCATTTGTGCTCGGCGCAGAATTAGAGTTCTTGGCGATCACCGGCGCGGGTGACGTTGTCGGCAGTGTTGCCGCTGGCGCAGTTCGGACTGGCTCGCTCACTTCGCTGCGAGATGCTGCAGCTGACAGCGTGACGGCGGGCCGCGGTGCAGGCTGGCTGGGCGCTGCCGGTTTCACAACGACTGCGGCAGGGGCGGCGCTCGCAACTGTTGCCGGCGCGCCGGAGTTTGCGCTGGTGGGCGTGCTAACTGAATTGTCCGGAGCGCGCGCGCCCCTGCGGGCTGCGAAAGCAGCAGCTGCGGATTCCACGTCGTTCGGTTTCTCTGGCGGTGCGGGAGGCAGCGCGGATTTCGGGAACGAAGTGTCCAGCACATAGCCTTCGGTGCCGCTAGCGGTTTCGATTTTTACGTAGCCCTTCACGCGCTCGACGATTTGCACCGGGTCGCCGCACTTGAGCTTGGCGGCGACGTTGAAATCGACCAAGGATTCGTACACCCACACGCGATCTTCGTTCGGCCCGCACTTGATGTTAACGGTGCCTCCCGCTTTGGCGGAAGGGACCGCGGCGGCGGTGACGAGAAGTGCGAAGAAGATTGCGGGCGTGCGAGTCATTTTGCCTCCAAGACTGAAAACTGCGGCGTGGCCGGGCGCGGCGTGGATTGCGCTGCGAGCCCCGGCGAGAGATAGCGTTTGAGCGAACCAGCTGCGGAGCGGCGGCGCGCGGTTAGGCCGCGCAGGGCTGCGGCATACCGCTTTTGCGAGTGCGTGGAATCAGCCAGGAGTAGAGGTTCCACGGCGTTCCCCAAGATTCACCCGTTCAAAAATCGCCCAAACCTGCAGTACCAGTATGGGGACAAGCGAAACTCCGGGACAACTGACCATACGTCTAGAAATGGGGCAGGGTAGGACAGTTCACCTTTTCATCGCCTTGGGAAAGCAAGGACGCGGAAATGGTATGGGAGGCAGAGAAAGGGGAGGAGTGACGATCAGTACGCGCCGAATCGGCTATAACCAAAGAACGACGCCCATCTCGTCCGGAATGGCGCGCGACGAAGCGGCTGCCACAAGACTCTTCACGCGGCTGCGCGGGCGGCTATTGGCTGGGTCGCTCTTTGAATTATTTTTTGTGGTGGCCGGCGCGGCGTTTTTTGTCGTAACGGGCGAGGGCGGCTTCGATGACCGGGTAGGCTACGGCCGCGGGCAGGATTTCGTCCACTTCGACGATTTTTCCTTCGAGCTGTTTGTAATCTTGAAAGAATCTGCGGACCATGGCTAGTTTGTGCGGCGGCAGCTCGCTGGCTTCGTGATAGGAGTTGTATTCCGGATCGGCGGTGGCGACGGCGATGATTTTGTGGTCAATCGTGCCGGAATCAATCATGGACATCAGGCCGATGGTGCGGGCGTTCATGATGGTGAGAGGAGTGACCGGGACCTGGCAGAGAACCAGAACGTCGAGCGGATCGTGATCTTCGGCGAGAGATTGCGGAATGAATCCGTAGTTCGCGGGATAGTACACGGCGGAGTACAGCACGCGGTCCATTTTGATGATGCCGCTGGCTTTGTCGAGTTCGTATTTGACGCTGGAGCCGAGGGGGATTTCGATGATGGCCTGAAATTCATTTGGGACGTTTTCGCCGGGGCTTAGGTCGTGCCAGGGATGCATCAAAATTCCTCCGGGAATGATTGTAGGCTAAGTTGCGGCGGGGAGACGCGTTGAAATTATTCAGCGATTCGGCGGGGGTGCGCGCGGGCCATGTGTCGCGCCTTCTTCCGACCATGCCTCTGACAGGGTCTCAGAACAAAACGGCGCTGATTTGGCGGCTTCTGGTTGTGCGCACGGAGACGGAGAAGCAGACAGGGCGTGCCGTGCCCGTGCGAACGGCAAAAGGCACACGCTGTGACTATGGTTGATGCGGAGCGGCAGCGCTGCCGCATTGTGCGTCCACTTGGGTTTGCAGGGTGTCGTCGAGCGTGGCGCCGGCGCGGGATTTTGCGGAGCACACCTGGTAGGCGGAGAGTTGCAGCGCGCCGCGGAGGTCCGCGCCATCGAGGATGGTGTTTTGCAAATTCGCGCCGTTCAATACTGTGCCGTTGAAATGCGCGCCGCGCAGATCGGCGCCTTGCAAATCGGCGTTGATAAATATTGCGGTGGCGAGCTGAGCGTTCTGCAGATGCGCGCCGCTGAGTTTGCTGGACCACAGATAGGCTTGCTGCAAATCGGCGCTATCGAGATTTGCGCCTTCCAGATGAGCCTCGCGCATATCGGCTTTTTCCATATTGCCACGCACGAGCGAAGCATTTTCGGCGTGGGCGCCATAGAGGCTGACGCCGTCGAGACGCGCATCGAGAAGTTCGGCATTGGCGAGCGAGGAATAGGAGAGATTGGCGCCGCGGAGATCCACGCGCGTGAGGTTCGCGCCGTCCAGGGTGGCGCGGTCGAGATTGGCGTGATTCATTTGTGCGCGATCCAGCATCGCGAATTTCAGGTTGGCCTGGCCTAGATCGGAGCCGCGGAAATCCGCCTCAGACATGAACGCGCCTTGAAAATTTGCGCGGAAGAGGTGCGCGCCCGCCAGAAAAACGCCATAGGCCTGGGCGTAACGAAAATTCGTGCCGTTCAGATGCGCGCCGCTGACTTCGGAAACCTGGTCATCCGAGCCGGACCAGTGCGGCGGGTGGAGTGAGATGGAGGCTTCGGTCAATTCCGCGTAGGGGTCGTAACCCACCAGCCAGAGCACGCTGGGCGCCCAACGGCGAACGCTCGCGGACGCGTATTGCGGAGCGCGCAGCTGGTCGTGCGGAACGCCGGCGATGGTGCCGATGGAGAAAAACGAGAGCACGACGAAAAGAGCGATCAGAACACTGGCCGGTTTGAGGCCCTTCAAGCGTGCCACTATGTGGCTATCGGGTTTGCCTACTTCGACCCAGCGTTCGCCAGGACGGCCCGTGCTGGTGGTGCAGTAGAGGGCCGCGGCGACGCCGAGTAGAATCAGCGCTTCTTGTAAAATTGTGCCGTGCATTTCCTGCAGCGTCAGGTAACGCGCCCAGAAAAAGAGCAGAACGAGCGGAACCATCCAGTAAGCGAGCAGCACCGAAATGCTTTTTTCAATCATACGCGTCGAAGGTGCATCGGGATTCATCCAGCGAAAGTGGGTGCGCAGCAGGCCGGTGATGATGCGCGGGCCTTTTTGTCCGAGCACGCGGCCATCCGGGAAAACAGCGGGCAATTCGAGAACGGCGTCCCAAACTCGCTGCAGGTTGTATAGGAACCACAGATAAATCGCGAGCAGGGCAGCGGGGGCGATGAGATAAATTTCATCGGTGGGCGCGGCAGCCGCGGCAGCGGAAGAACGGAGATACGGAATGATGGCGGAATCGGTGAGCAGCTGGACGTCTTTGGTTTTCCAAATGGTCAGGCAGGAGAGCAGGCTGACCAACAGCGTGGCGCCGAACAAGCGCGCCGCAGTTTTTGAAGTTTGCTGAAATTCCGCGAGGGCGTTGAATTCCAAGATCGTGCCGGGAAGAGAAGCCTCATGGAGATTGGCACCGGCCAATTGGCGTGGCAGCAGGCCCATAGCGGATTCGAGCGCGGCGCCTTCCAGATTTGCGCCTTCGAGATTGACGCCGACCAGGCAGGATTCCTGAAGATTAGCGCGCACCAGGCAGGCATCGCGGAGATCGGCGAGCAGCAGGTCGGCGGACTTCAGATTTGCACCTTGCAAATCCGCATAGCGCAGATTTACGCCGATGAGTTCGCGATCTTCGAACTGGACATTTTGCAGATCGGCTTTGCCGCCCGTGGCGCCGTGAGAGTCGAGCCACTCTTTGTGGTTTGCGAGGGTTTCCTCGAGCGCCCATTCGCTGGAGTCAACTTTAGGAGAGCGTGGCGTCGGGTCGGCAGTCTTACCTTCGGGAGCTGTGCCGACTTCCTCCTCGGGTTCGGTCAGCTTCAGTTCGATCGGACCGATGTCCGCGTTCGTGTTGGCGTCCGGGTGAGCGCCCGAGTTGACGATTGAGTCGGCGTGGGGGCGCGCGGCCGCGTGTGGTGCTGGACTAGCTTGCGGAATGAGGTCCGGGATCACATCGGCGTTGGAGCTCAACTCGGGAAGTGGGTTAGAGATGTGCGCATAGACAGGCGGTGGTTCGGGCACGGCTGTGGCGGTTTGCGCGTAGACAGACGGGGGTTCTGGCGCTGGCGCGACGGTTTGCGCGGGCTGCTCGTCGAGTAGAAAATTCTTGAGCAGAAAATCTTGCAACACGGCTTCGCCGTTGGCCGCTGTTGCAACGGATGGTTCGGCGGCCGGCGCGGTGGCGGCACCGTCGGCGGAGGAAGATTTCGGCGGCGCGAGGCTCAGGTCCGGATCGACTTCCGTACGCGGTTCGGGCGGAGGGTTGAGAACCGCTGTCTTCCCGCTGCTAAAAATGGACTTGAAAAGAGACTGCATCGGATAAACCAAGTCCCCCAAAAAAATGAGCCCGAGCTGCGGCGCAAACGCGGGAACCAGTCCCGCGCGCCCATTCAATATTTTAGTCTGATTTCAAGGTCGCCAGAGCAGATGGTAGCGCGAACGTTTCCGAAAACATGCCTGTCCGATAGTTCAAGAGCGGTACAGCTGACCGGGGGTTCCGTGTGGCTGACGTCAGCTCGGGGTGGGCATTTCGACTGCACGGAAGGCTTCGCGCCAAGAAGCTGAACCTTGCCCAGTTGACGGCTCGTGCTGGAACTGACGGCTGCGTGGCGGCGGTTTCCGCAGTATCCTAGTGTGAGCAGACACATACGAGGCAGGTCGCGGCGAACGGGTTGCCGCAGGCACGGCTGTTGAGGGAGGGAACGTGGACGCAAAGGCGTCGCCGGCAGTGAAGGCGCAAACACGGATCGAATCGGACAGCATGGGGAAAATCGAAGTTCCCAACGATCGGTATTACGGCGCACAGACGGCGCGTTCGCTGATTCATTTCGATATTGGGCGAGAGACCATGCCTCCGGAATTGATTCGCGCGTTCGGTGTGCTGAAAAAAGCCGCCGCGCTGGTGAATAAAGATTTGGGCAAGCTTTCGGCGGAGAAGACGAAGTTGATTGTGCAGGCGGCGGACGAAGTGATCGCCGGAAAATTGGACGAGCATTTTCCGCTGCACATCTGGCAGACCGGCAGCGGCACGCAGACGAACATGAACGCGAACGAAGTGATTTCAAATCGCGCGATTGAGATTGCCGGGGGCGTGCTCGGAAGCAAGAAGCCGATTCATCCGAATGACGATGTGAACATGTCGCAATCGTCGAACGACACTTTTCCGACGGCGATGCACATCGCGGCGGCGTCGCGCGTGGAGGAAGCGCTGATTCCGGCGGTGGAACGCTTGCGCGACGCACTAGCCACGAAAGCCGGCGTGTTCTCCGATGTGGTGAAGATCGGGCGCACGCATTTGATGGATGCGACGCCGCTGACGGTGGGGCAGGAAATGTCCGGGTGGGTGAGCCAGCTGGATCGCGACGTCGAGCGGCTGCGCATGGTGCTGCCGGGCCTGTACGATTTGGCGATTGGCGGCACGGCAGTCGGCACAGGGTTGAATGCGCATCCGGAATTCGCGGAGCGCGCGGCGCGGAAAATTTCGGAACTGACGGGTTTGCCGTTCACGTCGCACCCCAATAAATTCGCGGCGCTTTCGGCGCACGACGAAATCGTGTTCGCGAGCGGCGCATTGAAAACGCTCGGGGCATCGCTGATGAAGATCGCGAACGATGTGCGCTGGCTGGCGTCGGGACCGCGCGCTGGATTTGGAGAATTGATTCTGCCCGAAAATGAGCCGGGGTCGTCGATCATGCCAGGCAAGGTGAATCCGACGCAGCCCGAAGCGATGACCATGGTGGCGGTGCAGGTGTTCGGCAACGACGCAGCGATCGGGTTTGCCGGCTCCCAAGGAAATTTTCAGCTAAATGTTTTCAAACCTGTAATGATTCACAATTTTCTGAACTCGGTGCGCCTGCTGGCGGACGCGTGCCGTTCGTTTGTGGACCATTGCGTGCTGGGCATGGAGCTGGACCTGGGGCGGATCGAGCAGAATGTGAAGAATTCGCTGATGCTGGTGACTGCGTTAAGTCCGAAAATCGGCTATGACAAAGCTGCCGAGATCGCGCACACCGCGCATCATGAACATAGCAGCCTGAAGGCCGCGGCGCTGAAGCTAGGATATCTGACGGAGAAAGAGTTTGACGAGCTGGTGAAGCCGGAGAACATGACGCATTCGTGACGCAGTGATGTGCGATTCACGCGTTGTCGGTTTTATAGAGTTGATCGCGAAGGACAAGCAAGCAAAGAAGTAGCACCAGGAACAGAAGCAAGTAGGAAATACGCGCGCGGAAGAGAGCGATGTCGCGTCAGTTGGGCTGCGCGGTGACAGGCGCTACAGCAGCAGTCGGAACAGCAGACCTCGCAGGATAGGGCGTCTCAGCATTCGCGGCGACTTCCTTGACCACTTTCGCCGCAAGCTTCTTGCTCACTGGACAAGACGTATCGTTGATCCGGCATTGCGCCAAAGTCAAAGTGCACCCGCAGTCGCAGGTCTCGGAATTCATGCGCTTCAGCGCAACCTTCTTCTGGTCGGGATTCAGGCCGGTGAAATCCACATTCGGAAGATCGGTCGCCAGAACCGCATTCTTCAAAAATATTTGTCCGGTATCTTCAAAGGTCTCGATGGTCGCATCCACCGGCAAACCGAGCAGCAAACGCACCTCAGCTTCATACAGCTCATTGGAGAAGAGCCCTTCGTGCTTCTGCACGACGTTGCCATCCGGATTCACGACAAACATCGTGGGCAAAGCCGGCACGCCGCCATATTCTTTCACAATCGCGCGGTCGGCCATGACAATCGGATAATTGATTCCGGCCTCTTTCGCGAATTGCTTCACGTCCGCGGGATCGCCGTCGTCTACTGACACGCCTACAATCTGCAAGCGATCTTTGTAGCGATTCTGCAAATCGATCAGAATCGGAATTTCCGCGCGGCAAGGGGGGCACCACGTAGCCCAAAAGTTCACGAATACAACTTTGCCCTTCCACGCGGCGGTCGAAACGGGATTGCCGTCCAGATCGTTCACCAGAAATGCGGGCATCGGTTGCGGATGGGCCGCAAAGCGCACTACGTGACCTTCGTCCGCATGCTCGGTAGTTTTCGCACCGCTTGCGGCCATCATTGTAGACGACACGGATGACGCGGCAGACGCGGAGTGCGTGGCGGATCTCAGTATTTTTATCGCGCGCGGCGATTCCGAACGGCTCGCCGCCAGCCCAATCGCCAGGCCAGCCAGTCCGGCCATCATCGCGAGCACCAAGATAAAAGGTCTTTTCATTCGCCGCTCTACACCTTGCACTTATTATGGGCTAGACACATGCAGCGAGCAAGACACTAAGCGAGTGAAATTGCCCAAAAAAAGGTGGTGGGATGAAAAAGAGAGCGGATTCAATCCGGGACGTGAATTCCCGAATCAGCACCTCGCGCCGATCATGGTTTCACTTGCGCTTCATTTCTAGAAAGTTAAGTGCTTGATAATCCGTTGTGTCCGATTTCATCGCGATCCCATGCTTGGGCACTCGACTTGCAATAGGTACGGCGTGGGTCGCGCTCCAACACGATCCGCATCGTCCAGTAAGTGGGGAGGAAGGGGCCCACTTGCGGGATGGTATGGGTCGTTCCCACCTGCCTCTGAGAGGGAAGCTGGATGGATGACCCCATGATTCGGTCACGCCTAGGCCGAATCACCGGAGCGCGACCTTTGGGGCCCTGGATCCCAAGCTGGGGCCCCTACTACACTTACGAGTAAGTCACACAACTTCCTGCCGCTTAATAAAATCTCCGGTTAAAATCGTCGGCGCGTTCCAGCCGGCGACATGCCGCGCTGCCTGGCATCGGGCTTCGGCTTTCGCTCGCCCAAAATTTCCTGGAATTTCCGAAACGGAACTAACATTTTTGGGTTAACGTGGCTGGTCATTTTTGTCTTGAGTTCAATCCATCCGCTTTGGGGTGCTGCGCTATGAGAAAACTGGGCGTTGCAGTCATGGTCTTGGCAGCTGGGTTTGTTTCTGGTTGTTCCTCCAATTCATCGAACGTGACGCCGGAGACGGCGACGGTGTCTCCCGCATCGGCCGACCTGCTGGTAGGGCAGACGGTACAGTTCACGACCAACATAAGCACGAATGCCAGCAAGATCACGTGGTCCGTAAACGGTACGGCGGGAGGTGATTCGACGGTCGGCACAGTTGACAATACCGGAAAGTATACTGCGCCTACCGCGCAGCTCTCGACGCCGGCAACCGTCACAGCTACCGAGACTTCCGATCCGGTCCTCACGGCCTCGGCGATGGTTACAGTGGTGGGTACCGGGCAAGTCGCCTCGACGGCCAATCCACAAGTGGCTTTATATACGATCGCTCCGCCGGTCGCCGCAAACGTCAGTATCCAATTCGGGACCGACACAACCTACGGCTTGACCACCTGGACCCAGCAAGCTCCGGGGAATTCGGCGTCGCTGGGGATGCTGGTGGCTGGAATGAAAGGCCAGACCCAATACCACATGCGAGCCATGTTGCAGATGCCGGACGGAACGCAGCTCGCGGATATGGATCACACGTTCACGACGGGTGGATTGCCGGCGAAGCAGGTCCCGCAGATCACTGTGACGACTCCGAACGGGCTGACGCCGCAATCAGGAGTGGAGATGCTGGACTTGCTGGACGCAGCGCCAACGCCGCCGGTGACCGCCGTTGATCTGGCAGGAAACGTCATCTGGTGGTATCAGCCCGTGGGGACACCCACCGACCTGGTGCAGCCGGTAAAGCCGCTGTCGAATGGCCATTTTCTGGTGGAATTTTCGCCATCCTCGACAGTGCCGTCGGACGGAAATCCGCTCCCCGCGGGAACGGTGGATGTGGTGCGGGAAATTGACCTGACGGGCGCGACGATTCGCGAGATATCGCTCGACACGCTGAACAGCCGACTGGCCACGGCGGGAATGAACTACGTAGCTTCGGACATCCATCATGACGTGGCGGTACTGCCCAACGGCCACTGGATTTTGCTGGTCAATTCCACGCAGCAGTTCACGGACCTGCCGGGCAAACAAGGAGTAAGCACGACGGTGTTGGGCGACGCGTTGGTGGATCTGGATGCGAATCTGAATCCGGTGTGGTTGTGGAATACGTTCGACCACCTTGACGTCACGAGGGCCCCGCAGGGATATCCCGACTGGACCCACGCCAACGCGGTTTTGTATTCCCCGACCGACGGAAACCTGCTGCTTTCCATACGGCATCAGAGCTGGATTATCAAGATCGATTACGCGAACGGCGCGGGGGCTGGCGACGTTCTTTGGCGTCTTGGGTATCAGGGAGACTTTACGCTGGAAGGAGGGACGGCTCCAACGGACTGGTTCAGCCTGCAGCACGGTCCTTCGTTCACCACACAAACCACGTCTGGGAGTTTCGGCCTGGCGGTGTTCGACAATGGAGACACGCGCGTCTATCCCAGCGGAGAAACTTGTGCGGACTCTGGTTCGACAACCTGCCCGCATAGCGACGTGGATGTGTTTACGATTGACGAGACGGCGAAAACCGCGACGCTCACTTTTCTCGACAAACTCTCCAATTATTCGTTTTACGGGGGGAACGCGGAAGTCCTTGCAAACGGCAACGTCGAGTATGACTTGTGTTCGGTTCCGACCACGCCGATTTCGACTTCGGTGTTGGAAGTGACGCCCAATTCGCCGGCGGAAACAGTCTGGCAGATGACGGTTTCGAACGCGAACGCGTATCGGGCATACCGACTCCCCAGCTTATATCCCGGAGTGCAGTGGTAGGGGCACCGCGACAAGAGAAAAGCGCCGCAAGTTCGAGCGGGAATCTCGAGCGGATTGCGGCGAGCCTGCCGGATTGAACTGAAGTGCCGCGGAGGTATTGTTCCGTGCGCATTTTGCTCATGCTTAATTTTTATTTTGCGCCTCGCTGGTGGCGGAGCTGCTGAATTCAGTGGCGTGGGGGCGTCCGCCCGTTTTCCAGAACTGTCGCGCTTCATTTTTCGCGCTGATTCGTGATAGTTTCTCGCCATGACCACTTCCATGATTCTGTGCCTCGCCTTCGCGATTGGCGTCATCGCCGGCCTCCGCGCGCTCACTCCTGCAGCGGTGGTCTGCTGGGCTGCGCATCTGGGCTGGATCAATCTCCACGGTTCGCATTTGGCGGTCCTCGGTTCCACGGTGACGGTCGTGATCGTGACCATTCTCGCGATCGCCGAGTTGATTAACGACAAGCTTCCAGCCACACCGAGTCGCACTACTCCGGTTCCGTTGGGCGTTCGTATCGTAACGGGCGCGATATGCGGCATGGCGCTTTCAATCGCGGGGGTGCAGGGCATACCGCTGGGTCTCGTCGCCGGAATCGTCGGGGCACTGGCCGGGACGTTCGGGGGCTATCAGGTGCGGCACCAGATCGTCACGCAGCTCAAGGTAAAGGACATCGTTGTGGCGCTGACGGAGGATTTGATCGCGATCGGCGGCGCGCTGTTAATTGTTACTCGGTTCTAACTTGCGCAGCACCGGAATTCTGGCTTCGCGCAACACGTGCTCTACAATATTTTCGCGCAATCGCGAAGCGTCGTAATCAACATGCAGGTAATTGGTCTTCTCATCCACGCGGAAACCCTTCAGCCCGTAAGTGTTTGCGAATGCGCCCAGCGCGCGGAATTGCTCGGGCTTCAGGAGTCCTTGCAGCTCGTATGTAACCGTCATCTGTGTCATGCGCGTGATTATAGCAGGGGAGGCGTCGCGCGTTCACAACTTGATGGTGCGTAGGCGCAGCGCATTGGTGATGACGGACACCGAACTGAACGTCATGGCCGCGCTCGCGAGTATCGGGCTGAGCAATAATCCGAAAAACGGGTACAGCACGCCGGCAGCGATGGGCACGCCTAGCGAGTTGTAAGCGAACGCGAAGAAAAGATTTTGGCGGATATTGCGCATCGTCGCGCGGCTCAGCTTTCGCGCTCGTGCCAGGCCGCGCAGATCGCCTTGAAGCAACGTGATTCCGGCGCTTTCGATTGCGACGTCCGTGCCGGTGCCCATTGCGATGCCCACATCGGCTTGAGATAGCGCCGGCGCGTCGTTCACTCCGTCGCCGGCCATGGCCACGATGTGTCCCTCAGATTGCAGTTTCTTCACGATTTCGTTTTTCTGCTCCGGCAGCACGCTGGCGAAGACTTTTTCGATACCCAGCTTGCGTGCCACCACTTCTGCGGTTGAGCGGCTGTCGCCCGTGAGCATTACGATGGAGATTCCATCGCGATGCAGCTGCGCGATCGCTTCTGCTGTGCTTGATTTGATCGGATCGGCCACGGTGATCAATCCCGCCGCGCGTCCATCAATCGCGATGAATACAACCGTCTCGCCCTCGGCCTCTCGTTGCTGCGCTTTTTCCTCCAGCGCGTCCACTGGGATTTTTAATTCCGCGAACAGCGCTCGATTTCCCAGCGCCGCGATCTGTGCGCCCATTTTCGCTAGCACGCCTTTGCCGGTGCGCGACTGGAATTCGCTGCTCTCGCCCGGTCCGATACCACGCTCTTTCGCGCGCGCCAGAATCGCCGCAGCCAATGGATGTTCGCTCGCGCGCTCCAGCGTCGCTGCGATGCGCAATACGGCCGCTTCGTCGAATCCCGGCGCCGCGCTGACAGCTACAACCTTCGGCCGTCCCTCCGTCAGCGTCCCGGTTTTGTCCACCACCACGGTGTCCACTTTTTCCAGCGTCTCGAGCGCTTCGGCATTCTTCACCAGGATGCCCGCCGTCGCGCCGCGTCCCGTCCCCACCATGATCGCCATCGGCGTCGCGAGGCCCAGCGCGCAGGGACAAGCAATGATCAGTACCGCAACGGCGTTCAGCAAAGCATGCGCCATGCGTGGCTGCGGGCCCACAAGCGCCCACACCACAAAAGTAAGCGCCGCGATCAGCACAACAGCCGGAACAAAATACGCCGCCACGCGATCCGCCAGTTTCTGCACAGGCGCCCGGCTGCGTTGTGCTTCGCTCACCATCCGCACAATCTGCGCGAGAAGCGTTTCGCCGCCCACGCGTTCGGCGCGCATCACCAGCGTGCCCGTTCCGTTGATCGTTCCGCCGACCACGCGCGCACCGGGAGACTTCTCGACGGGAATTGGCTCGCCGGTCATCAGCGATTCGTCCACCGAACTTTCTCCGTCGGTCACCACGCCGTCCACCGGCACTTTTTCGCCGGGACGCACACGCAGGAAATCTCCTACTTGAATATGTTCGAGCGGCACATCCAGTTCCGTCCCATCGGCGCGCACCAGCCGCGCATCTTTCGGCGAAAGTTGAAGCAGGGAACGGATCGCCGCGGACGTTCGGCTGCGCGCGCGCAATTCCAAGACTTGCCCGAGCAAAACTAACGTCGTGATCGCCGCGGCAGCTTCGAAATAGACCGGCATTTCGCCGTTCGCGCCGCGAAACGTAGCAGGGAAGAGCTGCGGGAAAAGGACTGCGACCACGCTGTAGAGAAACGCGGTCCCGGTTCCCAGCGCAATCAGCGTAAACATATTCAAACTGCGATTCATCACTGACGCCCAACCGCGTTCGAAAAATGGCCAGCCGCACCACACCACTACGGGCGTCGCCAGCGCGAGTTCGACCCAGCCCATCGCGCGCATCGTTAGTAGGTGCTTCAGCGGCTGCCCCGGGATTAGATCAGACATTCCAAGCACCAGCACCGGAATCGTGAGCGCGACGCTAGCCCAAAATCGCCGAGTCATCGAAACCAGCTCTGGATTTTCCGGCTCCTCCGCGATCACCGTGCGCGGTTCCAAAGCCATGCCGCAAATCGGGCACGAACCTGGACCCGGCCGCACGATTTGCGGATGCATCGGGCAGGTATATTCCACGCGCGTCGTCGGAGCGATCGGCACGGCGGGCTCGAGCGCCATGCCGCATTTCGGGCACGCGCCCGGAAAATCCTCGCGCACCTCCGGATCCATCGGACACACGTAAGCATTCGCCACTGCGGACTTCACTTCAGGGCTTGCGGCTGCTTGCATATTTTCGCGAGAGACAGCCAACGCGGGAACCGCACTTGCAGTACCGGCGCGGCTGAATTGCACCAGTGCACCGGCGCGGCCCGTTGCAGCGGCCGGCGCGGCACTCAAGTATCTCGCAGGCTCTGCGCGAAATTTGCCGGCGCATCCCGCGCAACAGAAATAGTAAGTCTTACCGGCGTACACCACTTGCGCGGCCGCTCGCGCCGGTTCCACGGTCATGCCGCAAATTGGATCTCGTTCCATCATTTCACCTTGGCTCGCGCCGCATCACCGCGCGTGTGTGTAAATCAGCTTCATCAATTCGTCGTAAGTCGCCTCTGCCTGCGCGGGGTTTCCCTTGCGGATCGCTTGGGTGGCGCAATGCCGCAAGTGATTGCGCATCAAGCCGCGGCCGACGGCGCGCAAAGCCTCCTGCACCGAGGAAATCTGCACCATTATGTCCGGGCAATAGCGGTCCTCCTCGATCATGCGCGCCAGGCCGCGCACCTGCCCCTCGATGCGCTTCAGCCGCTTCAAATTCGCCGACTTGATTTCGGGACTAACCCCCGCCGCCTTGCGCACCTCGCTATGCACCTCGCAAGCGCAAGCCGCGGGGTGGCTGGCAGTGTTGCCGCGTTGCTTCATGTTCATATACCCCCAGGGGGTATTATGGATCACAGAGGCGGAAATGTCAATCGAGACTGGAGGTCAGCGGCTATTGCGGCGCGCCTTGTCAGCGCGCGGTGCGCGAAGTGGCGTTACTTCGCGTCCAACAGTGAATCGAGGTAAACGGTCATCTCCGAACTGGTCCAATCCTGCGGCCCAACAATCTTGCGGTCGAGCTTGCCATCCCGCCGGATCACGTAGGTGTCCGGATACATGGATGTGCCGTACTCCGCGGGAATCTTCTTCGAGGTGTCGCGAAAAGTAGGGAAAATGATGTGCTGCGCCTTCAAGAATTCATCGTAAGCTTGCTGATCATCGTCCTCGCTGACGCCCAGCACCATGCCGCCGCGCGACGCGATCCTCCGCTGCAGCTCGTTCAGTGAGGGGGTTTCCTCGACGCATGGCGGGCACCACGTTGCCCAGAAGTTCACCAGCACCACTTTCCCGCGCAGATCAGAAAGCTTCGTGGGTTTGCCGTCCAGCGTGAACGAAAAATCCTTGGGCGTCGAACCGCGCAAACTCGGCTCGCCCTGGCGATAATCCGGATGCGCAAATAGCACGAGCAGGCCCACGATGAACGCGAGCACGAGGCCGGTATTCAGTTTCCGTTTCAGTCCTTTGTCCAAGCGTCCTATAATAACGGTATCTGCGAATCGAATGCGAGCGATTTACCAACACCAGAATTGGCTTGCTTAACGGCACGCAAGCTGGAGGTCGCAACATGAACGCCGGAACGAAGACGGAAACAGCGACGAAAACCAATGTCCAGCAAGCCGTGCCCTTTTTTGGAGTGAAGAACATCGCGGAATCGATTCGCTACTACGTGGACGGCCTCGGATTCCAGATGACGAACAAATGGATTGACGAAGGCCAGCTGCGCTGGTGCTGGCTACAGCTCGGCGGCGCCGCGCTCATGCTGCAGGAATTCCGCAAAGAAGGCCACGATGCCTATGTTCCGGCTGGGAAAGTTGGCGAAGGCGTTTCGATTTGCTTCCAGTGCCAGGATGCCCTGGAAATCTACCGCGATGTGACCTCGCGCGGAATTCAAACCTCCGAGCCGTTCGTCGGCAACAACATGTGGGTCGTGGGCCTCAAGGACCCCGACGGCTACAGAATCGAATTCGAGAGCCCCACGGACGTTCCGGAAGAAACGAAGTATTCAGAGTGGAAGACAGCCCACAATCGGTAGTCTGCGGAGCGGTGTCGCAACCTCATTCACAACAATAAAATCATGGTTTCCGCCATCATCCCGGCACGCAATGAAGAAGCCTCAATCGCCCGCGCGGTCGAATCCGTTGCTGTGCAGCCTGAAATCACGGAAATTATCGTCGTAGACGACCAGTCCTCCGACCGCACCGCCGCGATCCTCGCCGAATTAGCCACGCGTATCGCCAAATTGAAAATTTTGCACACGCGCGCGCTCCCGCCGGGCTGGGTCGGCAAAAATTATGCCGTCACTCTAGCCGCCGATGTCGCGCGAGGTGATTGGCTGCTATTCACCGACGCCGATACCTGCCACATGCCAGGTTCAGCCCGTCGCGCGCTCGCCGACGCCGTTGACCACAACGCTGTGCTGGTTTCGTATTCGCCGGAACAGGAGCTCGGCTCGTTCTGGGAGCGTGTGCTGATCCCTTTCGTGTACTGCCGCCTCTCCGCCAAATTTTCTTTCGCGCGCGTTAATAATCCGAAACTGCCGGACGCAGCAGCCAATGGCCAATTTCTGATGATCCTGCGCGACGTGTATCAGAAAGTCGGAGGCCACGCCGCTATCGCCAGCGAAGTTCTGGAAGATGTCGCGCTCGCCCGCCGCGTGAAACAAGCCGGCTACAAAATTTATTTCACCGCGCCCCTCGGAATCATCCGCACTCGTATGTACTGCGGCTTCTCAGCGCTCTGGGAAGGCTGGACCAAAAATCTCTATCAGCTGACGGGTGGCACGACCAGGCAAGTGCTCACCGAACTCGCCGAGGTTTTTCCCGCGGCGGAGATCTTCGTGCTCCTATCGTTCCGGGCATTGCTGCGAGGGGCGTATCAACCTTCGCTCTCGCTGCTCGTAGCTCTGCTGTTGCTTGCGATTACCCTGCGCTGCGCTCGTTTTGCGGAGCAGCTTTACGCGAATCTCTACCCGCTTTCATACATCAAATACTACGTCCCCGGAGTGTGTCTTTATAGCGCCGCGCTCATCGCTTCATGGTGGAAAAACACGCGCGGTTCGGTGCAATGGAAGGGCAGGACTTATCCATCTGGCGCTCAGTCTATGGCGCAGAAACCCGTGCCGCAAAGGACGCAATGATTCGCATCACGCGCAAAGTTGAATTCTCAGCCTCGCACTTCTATCACAATCCGAGTTTCTCGGCGGAAGAAAACCGCCGCGTCTTCGGCAAGTGCAATAATCCGCATGGCCACGGGCATAACTACACGCTGGAAGTAACGATCGCAGGCGAGCCCGACCCCGCAACCGGCATGGTCCTCGACTTGAAAGAACTGAAAGATATTCTGCAGCGCGAAGTAATGGATCGCATGGACCACAGACACCTGAATTACGAGGTGCCCGAACTGACCGGGAAAATTCCCACCTGCGAGAACATCGCAGCTGTGATCTGGCAGTTGCTCGAGCCGAAGATCACGCGTGGCAAACTCGATCGCGTGCGCGTGTACGAATCTCCCAATCTTTTCGTCGATTGCACCGCCGGGTCCAGCAATGGCACGGGGAGCCGCGCGTGAAGCTCTCGTTGACGCGACGCTACGATTTCGCAGCTTCGCATCGTCTTCATGCTCCACAATTGAGCGATGCAGAGAATCAACGAATCTACGGCAAATGCAACAATCCCTATGGACACGGCCACAATTACGCGCTGGAAGTCACAATCACCGGCCCGGTGGATCCAACAACAGGGATGATTGCAAATCTCGGCGACCTGGACCCGTACGTCGAACGCGAAGTGCTGGCTGCCTTCGACCAGAAGAACCTGAACGAAGAAGTCGCCGAATTTCGCGCGCAAGTGCCGACAACCGAAAACGTGTGCCGCGAGATCTTTCGCCGCCTGCAGAATTTTCCGGCGGCTCGCCTGGAACGCGTGCGCATCGAAGAAACCAGCAAGAACAGTTTCGAAATCGGAGCAGAAGAGTTCGCATGAGGAGCAAATCAAACATGAGTGAAACAGCAGAAATCGCGGTCCCGGAGCCGGTCTCCGGAAAAATTGCCGAGCTGGTCCGCGAGATGCTCGTGCAGCTGGGGGAAAATCCTGACCGCGAAGGACTGCGCCGCACCCCGGAGCGCTTCGAAAAAGCGCTGCGCTTCCTAACCAGCGGCTACCGCCAGGACCCCGACAAGCTGCTGAACGGCGCGATGTTCAATGTCTGTTACGACGAAATGGTCGTCGTCAAGGACATCGAACTCTACAGCCTGTGCGAGCACCACCTGCTGCCGTTCTTCGGGAAATGCCATGTGGCGTACATTCCGAAGAAGAAAGTCGTCGGGCTGAGCAAAGTCGCGCGGCTGGTGAATATGTACGCCCGCCGCCTGCAGATTCAGGAGCGCCTCACCAGCCAGATCGCCACGGCCATTCAGGAAAAACTCGATCCCGCAGGTGTCGGAGTCATTATAGAGGCCCGACACCTCTGCATGGTGATGCGCGGCGTGGAAAAACAAAATTCAACCACCACAACCAGCGCAATGCTCGGCGACTTCCGCGAAAACAAGCAAACCCGCGACGAATTCCTCGCGCTGGTCAATTCACCGCGGCCGTAAACGCCGCGAGAGAGACAAAAGACGGCGCCACCAGGCTGCGTCAGGTGAGCCGCGCGCGCCGAAGCCCAGCCGAAAATTCCTTTGTACTGCAATCACTGTATGTTAGCATTTTGAAGTCGAAGAGAGACCAAGAGCATAGAGCAGGGCACGACGTTTCAGGAGGGGTCAAGTTGAGCGTAGCCAAACTTGCATTGATCGAGCAGTTCCGGGTTCACACGAAAGACACGGGTTCACCGGAAGTGCAGATTGCTTTATTGAGCGAACGCATCAGCTATCTGACCACTCACCTTAAGTCCCACGCAAAGGATCACGCCTCACGCCGCGGATTGATCATGATGGTCAACAAGCGCCGCAGGCTGCTGGACTATCTGAATCGTCGCGACCCGGATCGGTATCGCGAGATTGTGGAACGACTTAGTTTGCGCAAGTAGCGCGGATTTCTTGAGCGGCCCGTCCGGCCGCGTCTTTACCCACCGCACAAACCATAATTTTCAGGCGACATGCGGGCCGCGCGGCGCGTTGTCGCTCGTCGCAAATTTTCCCGCTCCGTTTTCTTCTCTGCTTTCTCCCTTCGCTTTATTTCCCGAGACTGAAATCTCGTATCTGAACCAAGCGTCCCCGGTGAACCGGGGCAAAAAGGATGTGAAGTGATGTTTGAAAAAGTTAGTTTGGAAGTTGGCGGACGCACCCTCAGCTTCGAGACGGGCAAGATGGCCCGTCAAGCGCACGGCGCCGTGGTGGCGCGTTATGGCGATACCGTAATTTTGGCCACGGCCTGCATGGACAGCAAAGCGGCCGAAAAAGATTTTCTGCCTCTCACGGTTGACTACCGCGAGTACACGTATTCCGCGGGGAAAATTCCCGGAGGATTCTTCAAGCGCGAAGGCCGCCCGTCGGAAAAGGAAATTCTCACCTCGCGGCTGATTGACCGCCCACTCCGGCCTCTGTTCCCAGAAGGCTGGTCCAACGAGACGCAGATCGTTTCGATGGTACTCTCCGCGGACAGCGAAAATGATCCGGACGTGATTGGCGTCACCGCCGCTTCCGCCGCACTGTTTATCTCAAAGATTCCATTCACCACGCCGATCGCCGCCGTGCGCATCGGCATGCTCGAAGGCAAGCTGGTCGTGAATCCCACGGTTGCGGAACAGAAGACCAGCACCATGAATCTCGTCGTGGCCGGCTCCGATAAGGCCATCGTCATGGTGGAATCTGGCGCTCTGGAAGTTTCCGAGGATTCGGTTGCCGACGCGCTGGAATTCGCGCACGCGGAAATTCGCAAGATCGTGGCCGCCATTCGTGAATTGCAAACCAAGGTGAACGTGCCCAAAGTCTCCTTCACGCCGCCGGCATTCGATGAAGCGCTCTACAAGCAGCTCCAACAGCAATACGGCGACAAACTGCGTGACGCTTCGGATACCGCGAAGTATCCGAAATCAGAGAGCTACGCCCGTGTGGATGCCATCAAGGCCGAAATCTACGCGACGATACCTCCCGAAGACCTCGAGAAGAAAAAGCTCGCCGCCCGTGCTTTCGAGCGCTTGCGCGAATTCATCTTCCGCGACGATATGCTCACGCGCAAGCGCCGTCCGGATGCCCGCGCTTTTGATCAGGTCCGCGAAATCACTTGCGAGACGGGCGTTCTGCCGCGCGCTCACGGCTCCGCGCTTTTCACTCGCGGTGAAACGCAATCGCTTTCCACCGCCACGCTCGGCACCAAGGAAGATATGCAGCGCCAGGATCTTCTCTTCGAGAAGGATACCTTCAAGCACTTCATGCTGCATTACAACTTCCCGCCGTTTTCCGTCGGCGAAGTGAAATTTCTGCGTGGTCCAGGCCGCCGCGAAATCGGTCACGGCGCACTTGCGGAACGCGCTCTCGCAAACCTGATGCCCTCCGACGCGGATTTCCCCTACGCCGTGCGCTGCGTTTCGGACATCCTGGAATCGAATGGTTCTTCCTCCATGGCCACCGTCTGCGGCGGCTCTCTCGCTCTGATGGACGCGGGCGTGCCGCTCAAGTCCGCTTGCGCGGGCATCGCCATGGGCCTGGTCGTCGAAGGCGATAAATACGCCATCCTCACGGATATCGCCGGCGCCGAAGATCACTACGGCGACATGGATTTCAAAGTTGCCGGCACGCGGCAGGGAATTACCGCGCTGCAGATGGATATCAAGGTCGCGGGCGTCAGCATCGCCATGATGCGCGAAGCCCTGGCACAGGCCCGCAAGGCGCGCCTGCAAATTCTGGACATCATGGACAAGACGATATCGTCCGCGCGCCCGGAAATTTCACTCTACGCTCCGCACCTCTTCATGCTGAATATTCCCACGGACAAGATCCGCGACCTGATCGGTCCGGGCGGTAAGAAAATCCGCGGGATTATCGAAGCTACCGGCGTGAAGATTGACGTGATGGACGACGGCAAAGTGCACGTCTTCGCCTCCAGTGGAAAATCAGCCGAAGAAGCGCTGAAAATGATTCGCGACGTCACCGCAACCGCCGAAATCGGCAAGACCTATCTCGGCACGGTGGTGCGCATCGCGGAGTTCGGGGCGTTCGTCGAAATTTTCCCCGGCACCGACGGGTTGCTGCACATCAGCGAAATCGCCGAAGCGCGCATCCGGGCGGTTCGCGACGAGCTGAAGGAAGGCGATCAAATCCTCGTGAAGGTTCTGGCCATCGAGGGTAACAAGATTCGCCTGAGCCGCAAAGCAGTCCTGCGCGACAAACAGGGCGCCGCGAAGACGGAAGCCACAACCTAACCGCAAAGTATGGAAATGTGATTCCCACGAAGGACTCGTGGGAATTACTGATTCAAGAGACCAAACAGGGAGGCGAGCAATCGCCTCCTTTTTTATTCCTCGCGCCCGCTGACCCGCTCGATCTGCGCGCCCACGTCTTGCAACTTCAATTCAATCTGCTCGTACCCGCGATCAATGTGATAGACGCGGTCAATCCAGGTTGTGTTGTCCGCCACCAATCCAGCCAAAACCAATCCGGCGCTAGCACGCAAATCCGAGGCCGTCACCGGCGCGCCGCTCAAAGGAGTAGGACCAGTCACCACGGCCACACTGCCATCAATCGCGATGTCCGCGCCCATGCGCACCATTTCGCTGGCGTGCATATAGCGATTTTCAAAAATGGTCTCGCGGACTTGCGAAACTCCTTGCGCCTGCGTAGCCAGTGCCATAAATTGCGCCTGCATATCTGTAGCGAATCCCGGATATTCCTCGGTAGTCACGTCAGCGGCCACCAATTTCTTGGCTGCTCGCACGCGCAACTTGCCGTCGCCTTCGCATTTAATTTCCACGCCGCAAGCTCGCAGCTTCTCGATCACCGCCTTCAAATGCCCCGGCTCGCAGTGGGTGAGCAGCAATTCGCCGCCCGTGATCGCCCCTGCCACCAGAAACGTCCCTGTCTCGATCCTATCCGGAATAATCGCATGGGTCGCACCATGCAGCTTCTCCACCCCTTGCACGCGCAATGTGGAGGTCCCCACTCCTTCGATCTTCGCGCCCATCTTGATCAGCAGCTCCGCCAGGTCCGTAACTTCTGGCTCCATCGCCGAGTTCTCCAGCACGGTCTCGCCCTCGGCCAGCACCGCCGCCGTCAAAATGTTTTCCGTGCCCGTCACCGTAATTTTCGGAAACCGCAGGGTCGTGCCGCGCAATCGTTTCGCGCGTGCCTCCACGTAACCGTGCTCTACTTTGGTCTCCGCGCCGAGTTTCTCCAGCGCCTGAATGTGCAAATCAATCGGCCGGGCGCCAATCGCGCACCCTCCGGGAAGGGAAACGCGCGCATAACCAAAGCGCGCCACCAGCGGTCCGAGCGTCAGAACTGAAGCGCGCATCGTTTTCACTAGCTCATACGGGGCTTCGCGCATCGAAACCGTTTCCGCTTGAATGATAAATTCGCTGGGCGGCAGGTCCGGGCTCTCGACACGGCAGCGCATGTGCGCCAGCAATTTCGCCATCGTGATGATGTCGCGGACGTGCGGAATATTTTGCAGCGTCACCGCGTCACTGGTTAGCAGGGCCGCGGCCATTGCCGGCAGCGCCGCATTCTTCGCGCCGCTGATCTGCACCGTGCCTTCCAGCTTTCTTCCGCCCTGAATCTTGAACCGATCCATGTTATTTCCCCTGGTCTTTCAGGTTCGCTCGCCGCTTCGGATGTAATTCCAGCGCCTGCCGGGCATTTCCACCGGATTTGCGCAACGACCGCCGCGCCGCGACGGCGTTCGCGCCCGTCTTCAACATCACCAGCGCCGCCGGCAAATCGTGTCCGGTCTGCCGCAATGCGTGTGCCGCCTTCGACGCACTCACTCCTGCGGCCTCCGTTAAAATCCGCGCGCCCCGCCGGTGTAACTTCTGATTTGTCAGCGCCACGTAGATCATCCAATTTTCATAAACCCTGCCGAGCCGCACCATCGCGGTAGTGGAAAGCATGTTGAGCACCATTTTCTGCGCGGTGCCCGCTTTCATTCGCGTGGACCCGGCAATCGCCTCCTGCCCTGTCTCAGGAGTGATCGCAATTCTTGCGATGCGTGCCAGCGGCGATTGCGGATTGGAAGTCACCGCCACTGTCACGCACCCGCGCCGCTTGGCCCATTCCATTCCGCCCAGAACGTATCGCGTCGTTCCGCTGGCCGCGATTCCCACCACCACGTCTCGGCTAGTAACCCGGGCCTTGCCCAAATCTCTCGCCCCATTCGACGCAGAATCCTCTGCGCCTTCCACAGCCCCACGCAATGCCTTCGCGCCCCCGGCGATCAGCGCCTGCACCATCTTCGGCTGCGTGCCGAATGTTGGCGGACACTCCGCTGCGTCCAGCACCGCCAGCCGTCCGCTCGTTCCCGCGCCGATGTAAACCAGCCGCCCGCCGCGCCGAAAACTCTTCACAATCGCGTCCACCGCCCGTGCAATCTGCGGCAGTACGCGCTGCACCGCCATCGCCACGCGCTGATCCTCGCGGTTCAGAACGCGCAAAATCTCGATCGTGGACTTAGTGTCCAGCCCGCGCGTCCGCGGATTGCGCTGTTCCGTCCTGGTTGGTGTCACCGCGTCCTCAGTCGTCAATCGGCCTGCAAAGAGTCTTCTATTAATTATACCGATAGGCGGCTTCCAGTATGGGGCTTGAAATGAAATCCGGCAGGCTATGTGACGAGGGAGTTATCGAGCGGTAGTGGAAGCGTTCACCAGGCCCAGCGCCTGAAGAATTGCATCGTGTACTGCCGGGCGCACTTGCCGAATCTGTTCATTGGCGCGCGTGGGATTCACGCGATTGGTCAGCAGCACCACAAAAAGATCGCGCTCCGGGTCAATCCACAGCGATGTTCCGGTGAATCCAGTGTGCCCATAGGCGCTCGGCGAAAGATAATGTCCGGCGGCGGAATTCGGCGGCGTCGGCACGTCCCAGCCCAGCGTTCGCGCCGAATCGCCGACGACTTGACGCGCTGTAAATTGCTGAATGGTGGCGCGCGCCAGCAAACGATGATGCGCATAAATGCCGCCGTTCAGCAGCATCTGCGCGAACGCTGCTACGTTATCGGCCGTCGAAAAGAGTCCCGCATTTCCCGATACACCGCCAAGCGCAAAAGCATTCTCGTCGTGCACTTCGCCGCGCAACAACCTCTTGCGGAAATCCGTATCCAGCTCCGTCGGCGCAATTCGCGCGCGCAACGAAGCCGGTGGGTTATACATCGTGTCGCTCATCCCCAGCGGCGCGAAAATGTGGTCCTTTGCGAATTGCTCCAGCGACTCGCCCGTCAACCGCTCGATAATTTCGCCCAGGAGAATAAATCCCAGGTCCGAATATTCCACCTGCGTCCCCGGTTCGCGCACCAGCGGCTCCGCGAATATTTTCGCGAGCACCGCATCGTGGCCCTTCGCCTCCTTGTAATAATCGCGGTGCGCGGGCAATCCCGAATCGTGCAGCATCAACATGCGCACGGTTATTCGCGCGCGCCATGCGGGGTTCGGGTCGAATTTTGCCGCTGCGGAAAATTCCGGAAGGTAACGCTCTACCGGCGCATCCAGATCCAGCCGCTTCTGCTGGACCAACATCATCGCCGACGTGGTTGTCACAATCACTTTCGTCAGCGACGCCATATCGTAAATCGTGTTCGCGGTCACCTTGGGCGCTTTCGCGTCGCGCGTCAACGCGCCGAACGGATGAACCGCCAGCTGATCGTGATAGCCCACCGCCAGCACTCCGCCGGGAAACGCCCCAGCCGCACGAAGCCATCAAGCAATCCGAACACCGGATGCAGTTGCTCTTCCATTTCGGAAGATGCGTGTTGCAAGGTCATCGAATTCGCGGCCACGCGCAAGCCATCGCCGCGCTTCACCGTCCCCGGGACGGTTACCGGAATCTGTCCCTGGGTCGCTACTTGCCCAAAGAGCGCCCGCACCGCCGCCACCTGCGACACCGAATTCGTAGAAAATTCCGCGAGCCATGTCTTCGCGTCCGGAAATCCCTCGATCAAATAAGGACTGCCGAACGCAATCACGATGACCGGCTTTCCGGCCGCGATCATCTGATTCACAAATGCGCGCTGCTCATCGGGAAACCCCACATTGCCCTTGCGATCAGCCACGCGAACGAACAGCGCCGCGATGGCCACGTCATATGTATCGGCCGGCGGCAATTTCAGAGTGCTCACGTTCGCGAATTGCATGTCCGCGCGCAACGCCTTCAGCGAATCCACGCGCCAGCGAATTTCCGGCTCGATTGTCTCTCCCGGATAAGGATCGGCATCGGCTGAAAGCGAAACCAGCAGCACGCGCAACGGTTTCGTCGCGTCCAGCGGCAGCAAATGCGCCGTATCGCGCAACAAAGTCACGCCGCGATCCGCGATATTCTGCGCCTGCGCCGCAAATTCCGGACGCGCGAACTTTTCGTCCAGGTGCTCGATGTCCGCGAGCCGATTGCGATCGAGCCCTAATCGCGACTTCGCTTGCAAAATTCGGCGCACCGATTCATCCACGCGCTTTTCAGTGATTCGTCCGGAGCGAACCGCGCGTTCCAGACCTGCCATCGCCGCATCCGGCACCGGCGGCATCAGCAGGACGTCCGCGCCTGCTTCCACCGCGCGCACCGCCGCTTCTCCCGGCGGATAACGCGACGTGACGCCGCCCATGTCCATCGCATCCGTAACCACCAGCCCTTTGTATTTCAATTCGTCGCGCAGCAATCCCGTCAAAATATTTCGTGAAGTTGTCGCCGGCACGCTCGCGTCCGGCTCAAACGCCGGCACCGCCAGATGCCCCGGCATCACCGATCCGACGCTCGCGCCGATCGCCGCGCGAAACGGCACGAGTTCCGTCGCCTCCAACTCCTTGCGATCTCCCGGCACGGTCGGCAACGCCAGATGCGAATCCACGCTGACATCGCCATGGCCCGGAAAATGTTTCGCGGTCGCCAGGCCGCCATTCTCTTCGATGCCGCGAACTTCCTGCGCCACAAATTCGCCGACACTCTTGGGATTTTCTCCAAAGGAGCGGATATTTATGATCGGATTATCCGGATTGTTGTTCACATCTGCGTCCGGCGCGAAAATCCAGTGCACGCCGGCTGCCCTTGATTCCAACGCGATGACTTTGCCGACCGTATAAGCCAGTTTCGGATCGTTCGTCGCCCCCACCGCCATGGCCGAGGGAAACGACGTGCCTTCGTCCAGCCGCATCCCCGTCCCGCTCTCGAAATCCGCGCCGATCAGCAGTGGAACCTTCGCGCGCCGTTGCAGTTCGTTGGTCAGCTCCGCCGTGGGATACACCTGGCTGCGCTCGATGCCTAACGGCCCGCGCGTGGTGCCCACGATAAATCCGCCCACATGATTTTCTTCCACTTCATGCACCAGATTTTTGTAGTCCGCGCTCTCCGCCGATGTAAACACGCCAAAGTAATAGGGCATGAGCATCTGCCCGAGCTTTTCGCGCAGAGTCATTTTCTTCAGCGTGGACTCGACCCATGCAGAATTTGCGGCAGCAGGACCATCAGCAGCGGCGGGCTTTGCGGCTGAACTCCGTGGTTTCGTGGCGGAAGTTTTTTGCGACCGGGCGTAGGGTGTCATGAGAAGGAGCAGGAGCAGCGCGGAAAGTCCGAGTTTACGCATCGCACCCATTCGGAAGCTTCCATGTTGACGCTCGCATCCCGCGGCTGTATATAACACACGGTCGCATGCCGCACAACGAATCCTCCTCCACCATGTTTCGTATCGGTTTTATTCCGATTTTGCTCGTCTTGGCTGGCGTCGCCGGTGTGGGCGTCGTCGCTCTTCGCCCTACGCCGCGCGATGCAGCGCCGGCAGCGCTACGATCGCCTGCCCACGCCATCGAACACACGCAAACTGGCATTGACGTCCTCGAAGAACAAAGTTTTGCGTCACTGCGCGGCAAGCGTGTCGGCCTGATCACCAACCAAACTGGCGTGGATTCGCAGGGGCGCCGCACGATTGACGTCCTCGCTCACGCCGACGGCGTAAAACTCGTCGCGCTCTTCAGTCCCGAGCACGGCATCGCGGGTCAACTCGACACCGCTAAAGTGGACAACGCGACCGACGCTGCCACCGGCCTGAAAATCTACAGCCTCTACGGCGACTCACGCCGTCCCACCGACCAGATGCTGCTGGGCCTGGACGCGCTGGTCTTCGACATCCAAGGCGCCGGAGTGCGCTTCTATACTTTCATCACCACGATGGGCTACTGCATGGAAGCCGCCGCAAAACACAATATTCCATTCTTCGTTCTCGACCGGCCCGATCCGCTAGGCGGTGAAAAAATCCAAGGCCCGATGCTAGATCCCTCGCGCATCTCCTTCGTCGGATATTTTCGCCTGCCGGTCATTTATGGCATGACGTTCGGAGAACTAGCCGAGATGTTCAACGCCGAAAATAAATTGAGACTCGACCTGCACGTCGTCGCCATGAAAAATTGGCGTCGCAGCCAGACGTTCGATCAGACCGGCCTCACCTGGATTCCGCCGTCGCCCAATCTGCGCACGCTCAATGAAGCGTTTCTGTACCCCGGCATCGAAATTTTGCAGCCCGCCGGAGTTTCCGTTGGCCGCGGCACCGATGCGCCATTCGAACAGCTTGGCGCGCCCTGGATCCATTCCGATGTTCTGCTGAACTCGCTGAACGCGAAGCAAATTCCGGGCGTGCGCTTCACCGCCGCCAGCTTCACTCCCAGCGAGGGTCTGTACAAAGGCGAAACCTGCGCCGGCGTGAAACTTGAAATTAACGACGGCGGCGCGTTCGACTCCATTCGTACCGGCCTCGAAATCGCCGATTCGCTGCACCGGCTCTACCCCGAGCGATTCCAGGTGACCAAGCTGATGGATTTGCTCGCCTCGCAGTCCACTGTGGACGCCCTCATCCAGTACAAGGCACCCGTCGCGATCATCGCGAGCTGGGAAAGCGAACTTGCGCAATTCCGCACGCTGCGCGCCAAGTATCTGCTCTACAATTGAATGGCGTAAAAATGTCGCGCGCGGCGCAGCTGTAGCCCCAACCAGCGTGGGTGTGCGTTACCATAACTACATGCGAATCGTCTCCCTGCTTCCTTCGGCCACCGAAATTCTCTACGCGCTCGGCGTGGGCGACCAAGTCGTCGGCATCACGCACGAATGTGACTTTCCGCCTGAAGCAGCCAGCAAACCAGCGCTGATCAAGCCGCGCGTGGACCCGACTGCCGCACCAGCGGAAATTGACCGCCAAGTCAGCGAACTGGTAGCGCGCGGCGAAAGCATCTACGCAGTTGACGCCGAGTTGCTCGCGTCCCTCGCGCCTGATCTGATTGTCACGCAGGATCTTTGCCACGTTTGTGCAGCGTCGCCCGACGATCTCGCCACCGCGCTCTCCCGTTTCTCGCGCCCGCCACGCGTCCTCACGCTCACTCCCCATTCACTCGATGACGTATGGCAGGACATCGTCCGCGCGGGGGAAGCCACGGGCACAAGTCAGCGCGCTGAACAGCTGGCTACCAAGCTAAAAGCGAGAGTGCAAGCTGTCGCTTCCACCACAGCCTCGGTAAACGCGCAGGCGTTCACGGCCGCCGCGCAAGCAGCCGTCCGCCCGCGCGTAGTCTGCCTGGAATGGCTCAATCCAATTTACGTAGGCGGTCACTGGGTTCCGGAAATGGTGGGAGTAGCGGGAGGAGAAGACGTACTCGGTCGCGCAGGACACCCGTCCTTCAGAGTATCAGCGGACGACATCGCGCAAAGCAACGCCGATATAATTCTCGTGATGCTCTGCGGCTACAATGCAAAACGCAACGCGCAAGAATTCAACTCCACAAAAATTCCCACAAGCTGGCAGAATCTGCCGGCAGTCCGCAATCAATGCATCTTCGCCGTGGATGCCAACAGCTATTTCTCGCGCCCAGGCCCGCGCCTAGCCGATGGCGTCGAGCTTCTCGCGCACCTTTTCAATCCGCAGAGATCGCAACTGCATCCTCCGGCCGCCGCATATGTGAAATTGTAAGGCTCGCAATCAGCTGGTGCGCTCAACACTTCGATCTCGCCAAGCCCGATAAAACAACAGCCCCGAAAGTATCAGTGCCAATCCGATCGAAGACCGCACCGGCCTCTCGATCCAGATATTCACCGTAAGCGCCAACGCCCCGGCCACAAACAACGCAGGCACGACCGGGTATCCCCAAGTTCGATACGGCCGCGGAAGCTCCGGCGCAATCGATCGCAGCCGGAACATCGCCACCACCGACAGTGCATAAAAAATCCAAGCCGCAAACACGAAAAGGGAAGTCAACTCTTCGAAGGTCCCGGTCAGCGCCATCAATCCAGCCAGCGTTCCCTGAAATACGAGTGCCCCACCAGGCGTGCGAAATTTCGGATGAACAACTCCGGTAACCCTGAAAAACAACCCGTCACGCGCCATCGCATACGGTACGCGCGCCCCGCTCAGCAGTGACGAATTCAACGTGCCCAGGGCCGCTACAACCATCGCCAAAGTAATCCAGTCCGCCGCGCCGCGCCCCGCGAACGTCGCCACCACATCCGAAGCCACGTGCGATGAACTCGCCACGCTCGCGAACGGCAAAGCGTAAAAACAGACTGCGCTGAACAGCAAATAAATGCCGCCCACCAAAATCGTCCCGCCGATCAACGCTAAAGGAATGTTGCGTTGCGGCCGCTCTACTTCGGAACCTACGCGATTCAAATCTTCCCAGCCGTCATAAGCCCACAACGCAGCCGCGAGCGCCGCGAAAAACTTGCCAGTTGTCCCAATGCCCGCACCCGCTGGCCAGAACGGATGAAAATGTTCCCAGCTCCCATGTCCAAACCAAAATCCCGCGGCGACGATCGCCAGCACCGAGGCAATCTTCAATATCGTCAGCGCGATTTGCACGCGCCCGCCCAAACGCACGCCCAAATAATTGATGAACGTGAAAAGCGCGATCGCCGCCACGGCCAGCGGCTGCGCCCAAGTGAACGCGAAGTAGTAAGGTTTGCCCGAGATAGGATTAGTCAGGTGCCACGTAAAAATCGGAGCCGCGATTACCGGAATCAAAAAACTCGAAAATCGCGCGAATCCCGCCGCGATCGACGCAGCTGAACTCGATTCACCCACAGTCGAATGCATCCAGCCAAAAAGAAATCCCCATATAGGCCCGAGCCCCTTGCGCAAGTATGCATACTGCCCGCCCGCTTCAGGCAAAGCCGCGCCCAATTCCGCGAACGAGAGCGCCCCAAACAGCGACAGCAGCCCGCCCACAATCCATGCGCCATAGACGACGCTAACCGACCCGCCCACCGCCGCCATTTCGCCGGGTTTCAGAAAAATTCCAGTTCCCACCATCGTGCCAATCACGATGGCGGCCGCAGCCCAAGGCCCCAGCGCGCGTATCAGATCAAGTCGCTCGCCCTTCTGTGCCGATGTCCCGATAAAGTTTCTCCCCCACAACGAAAAACTATTTCGCCAAACCGCTCGCAACACTTCCTGAGCCGCGCGCCAATTCACTTGCAATCGTACCGACCGTAAAGGTAACGATCGTCCCGGCAAGCACGTACCAAGTCCACGCTAGCGGCGTGAGCCGATTCACCGCGATCATCGCAACAAGCCCCGCCGCAAATCCCACGAGCGCCCCAGTTTCATTCGCACGCCTATTCCAGGTCCCCAGCAAAAACACTCCGAGCAACGCGCCGTAAGTAATCGAAGCAATCGTCAACCCCGCCACCAGCACCGGCCCCCAAGGAATCAGCGCGAGCAGCCCCAGCGCGACGCCCCAAATCAAAGTCATCTGCCGCGAACGTCCCAGCGAACCTAGGTCACTTTCCGAACGCCGCACCCCCATATCCATCATGCTCGATGAAGCCAGCGAGTTCAACGAGCCGCTGGCGTTCGACATCGCGATAGCAAAAATCGAAGCCAGCACAATTCCGGCTAGCCCCACGGGCATCCGGTGAACAATGAACGCCGGATATATCCGATCCGCATCGCCGCCCGGCACGACCAGCCCGCCATTCCGCATATACACGAACAGCATCACGCCAATCAGCAAGAACAAAGTGAATTGCACCAAAATAATAATGCCGCTTACCAGCAGCGCTTTCTTGCTGTCGCGTTCGTTCCGCGCCGCCAGCAACCTCTGCACCATGGTCTGATCCGTCCCGTGGCTCGCCATGGTCAAAAAAGTTCCGCCAAGCAGGCCCGACCAGAACGTGTAGCTCTGCGTCAAACTGAACGCAAAATCGAAAATACGCAGTTTTCCGCCGCTCGCCGCAGCCACTTGAGTCACTTCCGGCCAACCACCAGGAATTCTGTGCAGCAACAAGAAGAACGCCGCCACCGATCCAGTCAAATACAAAACGAATTGCACTACGTCCGTCCAGATCACCGCACGCATGCCGCCCTCGAACGTGTAAAACATGGTAAGCAGCGTGATAATCAAAATCGAAATGCGATCCCCGGTGCCGAACGCCACGCTCACCACTTTGCCGATCGCCGAAATTCGCACGCCTTCCGCCAATGCCCGCGTCCCCATGAAAACCACCGCCGCCACCGACCTCATCCTCGCGCCGAAACGCTTTTCTAGAAGCTGGTAAGCGGTATAGAATTCTCCCTGGAAGTATTGTGGTATAAGAACCACGCAGAGAATCACTCGCGCCACAAGGTAGCCCAGAACCAGTTGCAGAAATTCCAGGTTTCCGCCGTAGGCAATCGCTGGCGTGCCGATAATCGTGAGCGTGGAAGTTTCTGTCGCGACGATCGAGCAAGCGAGCGCCCACCACGGCGCCGTGCGGCCGCCCAAAAAGTAGTCGCGCAGATTTTGCTGGCCGCGCCGGAAACGCGCGCCAAAAAGCGTGATGCCCACGAGATAGAGCAGCAGAATACCGAGGTCAGCTGGGCTGATTTGCATCGCGTTAATTTAGATTCTGTTTGCGGCTCCGGGTGGCGCGATGCTAACCGCCCGCTTTGAACGCTGTCAAGCATGGTGAAACGAATGAGTGAGCAAAATTCCGCGCCAGAAACTTCTTTTTATCTGGGTTTCGATGGCGGCGGCACGAAGACCGATTGCATTTTGATGGACGCGGACGCCAATGTCCTCGCGCGCGCCACCGCCGGACCTTCGAATCCGCTCCGCGCCGGATACGCCAAGGCTTGGTTTACGCTCAGCGATGCAGCCGACGTCGTCCTCGAGCGCCATCATCTGAAAGCGAGCGACATTCGCGGCATATGTGCAGGAATCGGCGGCGCCGGCCGAGAATCCGTCGCGAAACGCATCGCCACTTTCCTCGAACGTGCTTTTCCTGAAGCTGTAGTCACGGTCACCACCGATCTCGCGATCACCTTGAATGCAGCCGTCGGCGAAGGCGAGGGGATAATCTTGGTAGTAGGCACCGGCTCTGCAGCCTACGGGCGCGATGCGCAGGGCCACACCGCACGCGCCGGCGGACGCGGCCCCTGGTTCAGCGACGAAGGCAGCGCATTCGACATCGGCCGCCGCGCGCTCGCCGCTGTCGTGCGCGCTGAAGAAAATCGCGGCCCGCAAACCGCGCTTTCCGCAAAAATGTTGAAGTGGCTCGGCTGCAGCGAATGGACACGCGTCCTCGACTGGGTGATAAAGAATCCTGACGATGTCTTTCCGCGTATTTTCCCGCTTGTCGGCGAGCTAGGCGACAAGGGCGACGCCGTTGCCTGCGAAATTCTCACTACCGCTGCCGCATCCCTCGGCGACCTCGCACACAGCGTCATCGGAAAACTCTCCATGCAAGACCGCGAGGTCTCTATCGCCAAAGCCGGCGGCACCATCGGGCGCAGCAAATTCTTCGACGCGGCGATCGATGCGCGCCTGCACGAACTCGCACCTCATGCTCACATCGTGGCGTTGCAAATGAAACCAGCCGAAGCCGCGGCCAAAATGGCGATCAGTCAGGGGAAGCGCAAGGCTCATGGCTGACGAACTTTCCGCGCGCGCGGAACATGCGCGGTCCGCTCCCAGCGATGCCCTGCAATCGTTGATCCACGAGCCCGACGAGGAGACTCTTCTCGCGCTTCTCGAAAATCCCCATATCGAAGAGCCGCACATCTCGCAAATGCTGGAGCGCCTCGATCTTTCCGCGAACGTCCTCACCGCAATCGCCGAAAAAGGGAAGTGGACCGCGAGCGAAGGAGTCCGCCTGCGCCTCGCCCGCCATCCCCGCACGCCGCGCCGCTTCGCGATGGCTCTGCTTCGCCAGCTTTACCTATTTGACCTCGTGCGTGTCAGCTTGCTCCCATCCACACCCGCCGAAATCCGCCGCGTCGCCGAAGAATTAGTGATCACCCGCGTGCCCCAACTCCCCGTCGGACAGAAACTAACTCTCGCGCGTCGGGGTCCTGCTCGCGTTGCGGGCGCGCTCCTTGCCGAAGGTCATCCGCAAGCGATTAAGCTAGCACTAGCTAACGCTTTCCTCACCGAGAGCCAAATCCTGAAAGTGCTCGCGAAGCCGGGCGTCCCGGAACGCGTCGTTGCCGCGATCTCGCAGCATCCGCGCTGGGCCGTGCAGTACAATGTCCGCGTCGCGCTTGTCCGCAACCAGCACACACCCGTTCCAGTGATCCTGGCGTTTCTCCCGAATCTAACGCTGCGCGACCTGAAAGACCTCGCAGAACTGGACGGCCTTTCGCCCCACGTTCGGCGCTATATTCAAAAGGAAA
This sequence comes from uncultured Acidobacteriota bacterium, assembly GCA_963754275.1. GTDB lineage: Bacteria > Acidobacteriota > Terriglobia > Acidiferrales > UBA7541 > Palsa-295. Next base: position 211,515 of record CAVWFO010000005.1, on the reverse strand, counting down.
TTTCGCGGAGTCCCGGCGCAAAGTGACCACAGAACGCGATTCTTTCGTGCACAAGTAAAAGAGGCCTCATGCCAAATCGCAAAATTCAAGTCCGCGCAATCATAAGCATCGGCGCTGCCATCTTCATCGGCGTCCTGCTCTATTCCTCGCTGCAACAAACTAAGAACGAGTACGAAGTCTGCGTCACCTTCAAAGGCGCGCTGCACTGCGCCACCGCTTCCGGCGCCACTTCGCAAGAAGCCATCCGCAGCGCCCAGGGAATTGACTGCGAAATGCTTGCCAACGGCCGCGACGAAAATATCGTCTGCCTCGACACGCCTCCCACCAGCGAGCGCCAGGTGAAGTAGAACCATTTCATCGCATTCCGGTGTCTAATAAAGGAAGCGGAAGTGCGTGCCGCGAATTCGCCGGACGCGATTCCGCCAGGGCGCCCAGCGCCCAGCGGCCGACGCCGCACCGCGCGAATTGACACTTAATCGGCCGCCTCATAGCATCAACGCTTTGCAATACGGGGGGACAGATTTCACGATGACGCGCTGTTTGAACTGTGGGGCTGAACGGCTCAGCGACACCTGCGACGCCTGCGGCCTCAATTCCTCCGCCGCCGAATTTTCCCTGCGCCGCTCGCTGCTCAACCGCACTGCATTATTTTTGGTGGGTGCAATAGCCTTCATCGTCGCCAGCGGCCGCTATCCGGCGCTCGAACTCGATGGCATCGTAATTTTTATCGGTGTGGTATTTTTCCTAACGCTCGGCCTTGCAATCGTTGTGGAACGTCGCGCGCTGCGTCATCAGGAAGTTGAATCTCTGAAGCGCGTGTATTATGGCCTGCTACCGCTGCCCTGGCTGCTCGCCCTGCTTCTTTACGCCAACGGCGCGCTCGATCGTTCTCCCATGCACATCGAAAAAGCGCGCGTAATCAGCAGATTTTCAATGACCGGTCCTGTTCCCAGCCGCCGCCTCATCGTTACGTCCTGGCGCGAAGGCCATCGTTTCGAACGCATTCCCGTTGACCGCAGCGATTTTGACCGCTTCACCAACGGCGACATCGTGGACATCCAGGTAAAAGACGGCCTCGTAAGCATCCCCTGGGTCGCTGGCGTCTCCCGCGATTAATCGGGCTGCTCCGCGATGTTGGATCTAAATCCTCGCCGGATTCTCTCGTTTCAAAAATTCTCCGGCACCAACCTTGCCGACAAACTTGCCGTTCTCCACAATCACGCGGCCCCTAGACAAAACCGTCTTCGTCACGCCCTTCACCCGCGTCCCCTCAAACATCGAATAATCAACACGCATATGATGCGTCTTAACGCTGATCGTCTGCTCTTCGTCAGCATCAAACACTATCAAATCCGCATCCGACCCCACCGCCACCGTCCCCTTGCGCGGATACAACCCAAATAGTTTCGCCGGGGCCGTGGACACCAGCTGCACGAACCGGTTCGCCGAAAATTTCCCGCCGTGAACGCCGCCGCTATAAACCAAACTCATGCGATGCTCAATCCCAGGCCCGCCATTCGGAATCTTCGTGAAGTCATCCTTGCCCAGTTCCTTCTGCTCCTTCATGCAAAACGGGCAATGGTCCGTGGAAACCACCTGCAAATCATCCTTCGCGAGCCCTTGCCACAATTTTTCCTGATGCCATTTCTCGCGCAATGGCGGCGTAAAAACATACTTCGCGCCATCGAATCCCGGCCCGTCCATATTTTCGAGCGACAAATATAAATATTGGGGACAAGTCTCTGCGTACACGCGCAACCCGCGATCCCGCGCCTCGCGCACTTTCTCCAGCGCTTCGTTGCACGATAAATGCACGATGTACACCGGCGTCCCCGCCATCTCCGCCAGCGCAATCGCCCGCGAAGTCGCTTCCGCCTCCGCCGTCACCGGACGCGTCAGCGCGTGATATTTCGGCGCGCGTTTTCCCTCTGCCAGCGCCCGCTGCACGATCACGTCAATCGCGCCGCCATTTTCCGCGTGCATGCAAATCATCCCGCCGCAATCCGCCGCCACTCCCATGGCTTTGAAAATCGAAGCGTCATCCAGCATGAACACGCCCGGATACGCCATGAACAATTTAAATGTCGGCACGCCCTCGCGCACAAACGCCTTCATCTCATCCAGCTGCGCCCCCGCAATATCCGTGATGATGCAGTGAAACGAATAATCAATCACGGCCTTGCCGTCGGCCTTCTTCATCCAGGTGTCGAAAGCGTGCCGCAGCGTCTGGCCTTTGTACTGAATCGCAAAATCAATCAGCGTGGTAGTTCCGCCGTAGGCCGCCGCTACCGTGCCCGATTCGAAATCGTCAGCGCTAGTAGTCCCGCCGAACGGCATGTCCAGATGTGTGTGCACGTCTATCCCGCCCGGCATCACGAGCATGCCGCGCGCATCAATCACGCTGGTGGCGCCCTCCGCCGGCAAATTCAGCCCGATCGTCGAGATTTTTCCGCCGACGATTCCCACGTCGCCAGCGTAGGTGTCTGTGGCCGTAACAATCGTCCCGCCGCGAATCAAAGTGTCAAAGCGCATAACCCGCACCCCTCCTCAAAATTCCCGCGAAGCGTTGTAGCTTACACCGCTTCACCATTTCCTTGCAGTCCCAGGACAGTCAGCGATTCTTGGTCACCTGCCCATTGCGTTTACTAGCAACGTCTTCGCGAATCCTGCGACATTTGCCCCAATCTCTAATGCTAGAATGGCGTCTCTTTCCAGCCAAGGAAACGACGGCAAGCTCATGACGCTGCGCGAGACGGCTCCCAAGCTTTCGCCCGAGCAATACGAAAGGAATTTCGCGGAAATTTCTCCGCGCATGACTCCGCGACAGGCCGCCGTCGAAGCCGCCCGCTGCCTGTTTTGTTTTGACGCGCCCTGCACTATTGCCTGCCCGACGCACATTGACGTCCCCTCCTTCATAAAAAAAATCACGACCGACAATCTGCGCGGCGCAGCCCGCGTCATTCTCGAAGCCAATATTCTCGGACACAGTTGCGGACGGGTTTGTCCCACCGAAGTCCTCTGCGAAGGCGCCTGCGTGATGCACGAGAAGGAAGAAAAGCCGATCGAAATTGGCCGCCTGCAGCGCTACGCCGTGGATCACGTCCTGGATCGCAATATTCAGCTTTTCCACGCTGGCGCTCCTAACGGCAGGCGTGTCGCTCTCATTGGTTCCGGCCCCGCGTCGCTTGCCTGCGCCGCCGAACTCGCAAAACTCGGCTACCGCGCCACGATTTTCGACCGCAATGAACTCCCTGGCGGCCTGGACACCTACGGCATCGCCGCTTACAAACTCCGCGCCAAAGATACTCAGCGCGAAGTCGAATTGGTCCGCGGCCTAGGCGTCGAATTTCGCCAGAAGACCACCGTCGGCAGCGATATCGCCTTCGCGCAGCTCGAAAGGGACTTCGACGCCATTTTCATCGGCGTCGGCCTCGGCGAAACAGGCAATCTCGGCGTCCCCGGCGAAGACCTGCGAGGCGTAGTCGGCGCCATGGAATTTATCGAGCCAACAAAAGTTGTTCCCTTGGCGCAACTTACCATCGGCCGCCGCATCGCCTGTATCGGCGCCGGAAACACTGCGATTGATGTAGTCACCGCCGCCAAACGCCTCGGCGCCGAAACCGTCCACCTGATTTATCGCCGTGGCGAACAGGACATGCCCGCCTTCCGCTACGAGTACGACCTGGCGAAACTTGACGGCGTCAATTTTCACTGGCACGCGCAGCCCGTCAGAATCATGGGCGACGCCGCCGGCAACGTGGCCGCAATCGAATGTATTCGCACGCGCGTCGAACCCAGCTCCGACTCAAATAAAAAGCGCAGCCACATTGCCAGCATTCCCGGCAGCGAATTTCAGCTCGATGTGGACATGGTCGTCCGCGCAATCGGCCAAGAACCGGTAACCACCTTTGCGCGCGCAGTGCAGGGCATTAGCGTCCGCGAAAATGGCACCATCGCCGTAAACGACCGCTTTCAAACTGGCAACGCCAAATATTTCGCCGCTGGCGATTGCGTGAATGGCGGCAAGGAAGTTGTGGACGCCGTCGCCGAAGGCATGGCCGCCGCTCGCGGCATTGACGCGTGGCTCGGATCGCCGCGCGGAAAGAATTAATCGCCCGTGCGAATCCCTGAATCATGGATCGAGCGCCTGCCGGCCTTGGAAGAACTCGAGCAACCCTGGGAGCCTGTTCCACGCGCCGCCCTCGTCGCATGGATTATTTTTTATGCGCTCTTCCTCCACCAGCGCGCCCGCGGCAGCGGCCTCCTCCTCTTGATGGACGGCGTTTTCGTTCCCATCCACGAAGGCGGCCACCCTCTCTTCCGCTTCGGCGGCGAATTCATCATGGTCGCTGGTGGCACCTTCCTGCAGTTATTCGCGCCTTTCGCGCTAGCCACATATTTTTTCTTTCGCCGCCAATCGCAAGCCGTCGCCTTCTGCCTTTTCTTTTTCTTCGAACAGTTTCTTCCCATAGCCACGTACATGGCTGATGCCCGCGCGCAGGATCTGCCGCTGCTAACCGTCGGCGACCCCGAGTTCGTAATCCACGATTGGAATTATCTGTTCGGCAAGCTGGGCGTCCTCGAACACGACACTCAAATCGCTAGCGCCGTTCGCGCGATCGGATGGCTAGGCATGCTCGGAGTGGTAATCTGGCTGATCTGGCGCGGCGTCAACGACGTGCCATCGTCTAAGAATGCAGTGGGGAGGTAATCGATGTCCGACTTATCGGTCAACTTCTGCGGGCTGCGCTCTCCCAACCCTTTCTGGTTAGCCTCCGGACCGCCTACCAACACCGGCGGCCAGGTAATGCGCGCATTCGACGCCGGCTGGGGCGGCGCAGTGTGGAAAACCATCGGCGACCCCATCCAAAACACTTCTTCGCGTTACGGAGCCATCGATCTGAACGGCGTAAAAATGATGGGCCTCAACAATATAGAGTTGATCAGCGACCGTCCCATCGCCGTCAATCTCGCATGAGATCGCCGAGGTAAAAAAACGCTACCCCAAAAACCTCGTCATCGCCTCCCTGATGGTCGAATCCAAACGCGAAACCTGGCACGACATCGTTCGCCGCGCTGAAGACGCCGGCTCCGACGCGCTCGAACTGAATTTCGGCTGTCCCCACGGCATGAGCGAACGCGGCATGGGCGCCGCCGTCGGCCAGGTGCCCGAATATACCGAAATGATCACGTCGTGGGCCAAGGAAGTGGCGAAAACCCCGGTGATCTCGAAACTCACGCCGAACGTCACAGACATCACCCACATCGCGCTGGCGGCCGAGCGTGGCGGTGCCGACGCGGTCAGCCTGATCAACACAATAAATTCGCTTATGGGAGTAGATCTCGAAACTTTCGCGCCGCGCCCCAACGTAGCAGGGAAGTCCTCGCACGGCGGCTATTGCGGGCCCGCGGTGAAACCCATCGCGCTTCACCTGCTGTCCAGCGTCGCGAAAAAAGTAAAAATTCCCATCGTTGGCATCGGTGGCATCGGCGATTGGAAGGACGCCGCTGAACACATCGCCCTGGGCGCCACCTGCGTGCAAGTGTGCACCGCCGCCATGCATTACGGTTTTCGCATCATCGAAGATATGGCCGACGGCCTCGCCACCTACATGGACGACCACGGCTACAGCGCTACTGAGAATTTCCGTGGCCGTGCGGTTGGGAACGTGATGGATTGGGGCGATCTCGACCTGAATTACAAAATCATCGCCACAATTGACGCCGGCCTTTGCATCGGCTGCCAGCTCTGTTACGTCGCCTGCGAAGACGGGGCGCACCAGTGCATCGAACGCGCCTCGCAGAACAACGCCAACGGCAAACACAATCCCAATGGGATGGAGGTTCACGTCCCGCGAATCATGGAAGAAGAATGTGTGGGCTGCAACTTGTGCGCGCTGGTGTGCCCTGTGCACGGCTGCATCACGATGGAGGAAATCCACACCGGCTTGCCGCCGATGTCCTGGAAACAAAAAACCGCCCGCGCGAATCAGTAAAACGCGCGCAAATCCGGCATGTGAGGCAATTCCACATCAATCGCCCGCCCGTAGTCTCCCAGCGTCAACTTGATCATTTCTGCGGGCCCTACGTCGCGCACCGTCCACGCCGTCGTCGGCATCACCCGCGACTGCACAAATAAATTCCCGCTTTCAAAATCCGGTCCCTTTGCCTGCAAATCCGAAGGGAATACGTAGTAAGCGACCTTCCCCTTGATGTCCAGCGCCATATAGCGTCGCCCCAGCTGGACCAGCACCAGGTTCGCTTCTTTCTTTTTGTCCGTTTGATACACGTTCCACTGCAGCGGCGTCTTGTTCTCTAGCTTCAACTGGGCGCGCCCCACCGATTTCCACAAAAAGCGCCCACTGTCGCCAGCGCCTGCAAAAAAATGTCCGGTATCGGCGCGAGTCCCCACGCCGGCGCAGCACGCAATCGCGCAAAGCGCCGCCGCGATCCGCGCCGTCATACGCTCGGATCGAAAATAAGACTTCGCCCGGAAAAATCGTACGCGCGGCCGAGCCGTCAGCAAATTCATTCCCATTTCACGCGCACTTGTTTTGCGGAAATCACCACAAATCCCTTCGCCCGCCCGTGCTCCACCACATCGCGCAAGATCGCCACATCCTGCTCGCAATATTCCGCGACGCGATCTTTCTGCCCGGCCCGCCACCATTTCACAGCCTCAAGCCCGTCACCGCTTTTAGCTGTCCCCAGAGTATCCTTCGCCAATTGGTCCAGCTTCACGCGATGCCCCAGCTGCTTGTGCAGCAATTCGTGAATGTCGAGCGACCGCTTGCGCAACCCTTCGACAGGCGCGTAAGCGCGCAGCACCTCAATATCGAACCGATTGCCGTTAAACGTAATCACGTGCGTAAACTGTTCCAGCTCTGTAATCAACTTCAGCGCATCTTCTTCAAACCAACGCCGGAACGCATTCTCCTTGTCCCAAGTGATCGCCACGGCCAGCCCGAACGCGCGGATGTTTCCCCAACCTCCATCCACCTCGCTCGAAAGTCGCAGCGTCTCAATGTCCAAATAAATTTCGCGATCGAATAATCCAGCCAGGTAAGTGTCCTCTCGTTTCGGATGGTATTGCGTGCCTGAGCTCAGCGCATGTTTGCGAGCTCGTCATTCTCAAACTTCCGCAGCGGCTTCCGCGCTAATAGAGACTCGATTCTCGCTTTCGTCCCGTATAATCAATGTAAACGATCTTGAGATCCGTATAAAAATCAATCGCCGCATGTCCCACTTCTCGCGGCCCCACGCTGCTGTCCTTCGCTCCGCCAAACGGCACGTGCGCCTCACCTCCAACCGTCGGCGAATTCACATGCGTCATACCCGTTTCAATCTTATCCACGAACTCAAAAATCTTGTTCGAGTCCGTCGAATAAATCGAACTGGAAAGCCCGTACCGCACCGAATTCGCCACTTCTAACGCTTCGTCAAATCCTTTCACGCGAATCACGCTCAGCACCGGCCCGAAAATTTCTTCCTGGGCTAGTTTGCTGTCCCAAGCCAGGTGATCGAACACAGTCGGCGCCACAAACCAGCCCTTATCGTAGCGCGCGCCCGTCAACCGCTCGCCGCCGCACAAAAGTTTCCCCTCGCCCTTCCCAATCTCAATATATTTCAGCACCGTGTTGAACTGGCTTTCGTCCACCGACGGTCCCATGTCCGTCCCCGGCTCCAACCCATCGCCCACCACATATTTCCTCGCGCGCTCAACGAGCATTCCCACGAATTTGTCCGCCACGCTTTCTTCAATCACCACGCGGCTCGTCGCCGTGCAGCGCTGCCCCGTAGAAGCAAACGCGCCAGACAACACCGATTCCATCGCCAGCTGCAGATCCGCGTCCGCCAACACCACCACCGGGTTTTTTCCGCCCATTTCGCACTGAATTTTCTTCAAATGCGCCGCGCCCGAAGCGTACAACGCGCAACCCACTTCATTCGATCCGGTAAACGACAGCCCATGTACGTGTGGATTCTGCACTAGCTCATCGCCCGTCTCGCGCCCCGAGCCCATCACCAGATTCAGCACGCCCGCCGGCAACCCGGCCTGCTCGAAAATCTCTACGATCTTCATCGCCGTCAAAGGAGTCAAAGTCGCGGGCTTGAACACTACCGTATTCCCGCACACCAGTGCCGGCGCGATTTTCCACACCGGAATCGCCACCGGAAAATTCCACGGAGTGATCGCGCCCACCACTCCCAGCGGCTGCCGTATCGTGTAAGAGAAATTCTTGGGCAGTTCGCTCGTCAGTGTCTCGCCATTCAGCCGCCGCGCTTCGCCCGCCATAAATTCCAGGATATTAATCGCCCGTTGCACCTCGCCTAATGAATCCTTCAGCGCCTTGCCTTCCTCACGCGTCAGCAAACGCGCTAGCGATTCCTTCTGCTCCTGCATGATTCGCGTCGCCGCGAAAAGTATCTTGCCGCGATTCGGCGCCGGCATCTCCCGCCAGGCAGGGAAGGCCGCCTTCGCCGCCACAATCGCTTCCTTCATTTCCTGCCGGGTTGAAAGCGGTATCCGCGCCACCACCTCATCGGTGTTTGCAGGGTTCCGCCGCTCCACAATCTTCGTGGACTTCGACTCCACCCACTCCCCATTAATGTAATTCCTGCAAAGCTGATCCGTCGTTATCGCCGTCGCCATCTATCGAACCTCACCAAACGATTTATCCAGCAGTCGTATCCCCTCGTCCACATCCGCCTTCGAAATGTTCATCGGCGGAGCCATGCGAATCACATTCCCATACATCCCGCCCTTGCCCACCAGCAGACCATTCGCGCGCGTACGTTCCAGCACCTGATTGGTCTCCTGCACCGCAGGCTCCTTCGTCTGACGATCCTTCACCAGTTCCATCGCCTGCATCATCCCCATCCCGCGGACATCGCCAATCAAAGGATACTTCTGCTGCAGCTCTTCCAACTTCTTGCGAAAGTACCCGCCAACGACAAAAGTATTCTCGCGCAGATTTTCTTCCTCGATCACTTCAATCACCGCTCGCGCCGCGACAGATGTCACAGGGTTCCCGCCAAACGTAGCGATATTCAATCCCTGAAACTTGTCGGCCAGCTCCGCAGTAGTGATCGTCAAACCCACCGGTACGCCGTTCGCCATGCTCTTCGCCGACGTAATAATGTCCGGCGTCACTTCCCACTGCTCGATCCCCCACCATTTCTTCCCGGTGCGTCCCCAGCCGGTTTGCACTTCGTCCGAAATGTACTGCCCGCCGTAATTCTTCACGATGCGATAGACAATCTTGAAATATTCCGGCGGCGGCGTGATAAATCCACCCACGCCCTGGATCGGCTCCGCGATAAACGCCGCGATGGACCCGCTGGTAGTCGTCTGAATCACGCTTTCCACATCATTCGCGCAAGCCACGTTGCACGATGGGTACGTCAAGTGCAGCGGGCAGCGATAACAATAAGGATTCACGGCGTGTGAAATCCCAACGCTGATCACCCCGCCCTTGCGCCAAGCCGATTGCGCCGTCACGGACTTCGCCAGGGCCGATCCTCCCGAATACGCATGCCGCAGCGCTACAATGTCGTAACTCGGCGAGGCCATCCGCGAAAGCATGATCGCCGCTTCATTCGCCTCGGTACCAGAACTGGTGAAAAAACTCTTCTGCAGTTTTCCCGGCGTAATTTCCGCGAGCTTTTCGGCTAGTGCCACCACCGCTTCATTCGGAAATAGCGTCGAGGTGTGCTGCAGCTTGTCCACCTGCGCCTTGATTTTCTCTGTCACCTTCGGGTTGCAGTGCCCTACGCCGATGGTAACGATCCCGCCGAAGAAATCGAGATACTTGTTCCCCTCGATGTCCCACAGGTATTGCATCGAAGCATGGTCCGCCACCAAAGGATGCTGGTAGTAATTCGCCACCGACGGCCAAATAAATTCCTTATGCTTGCGTACCACCTCTTCACTCCGCGTTGGCACCACTTTCGGCGTAGTCGTCATCTCAGTTGGCCTCTTCGTTCGATTTGCAATTGTGGTTTTGTTCAGTCTGCCGCGTCCACCGATTTCACACCGGCATGCGTACGCGCAATCTCGCCGTACGATTCCGGCCGGCGATCGCGATAAAACTGCCAAGTCTGCCGCACCTTATCCATTTCCTCTAAATCCAAATCCGCAACAAGCACCTCGTCTTTGTCCCGGCTAGCCTGCGCGATTATCTTCCCGCGCGGATTGCAGAAGTAGCTCTTCCCGTAGAATTCGCCGATATTCCACGGCGCTTCTTTCCCCACGCGATTGATCGCCCCTACAAAGTATCCGTTCGCGACCGCATGAGCCGGCTGCTCGAGCTCCCACAGATATTCGCTCAACCCAGCCACGGTCGCCGACGGATTAAACACAATCTCGGCCCCATTCAACCCAAGCACCCGGGCACCCTCAGGAAAATGCCGGTCGTAGCAAATATAAACGCCAATTCGCGCGAACTTCGTTTGAAAAGTGAGATACCCCGTATTCCCCGGCGTGAAGTAAAACTTCTCCCAAAACCCTGGCGCCACTTGCGGAATATGATGCTTGCGATATTTCCCCAGATATTTCCCATCAGCGTCAATCACCGCCGCGGTGTTATAGAAAAGACCAGTCATCTCCCGCTCGTACACCGGCACCACCATTGCCATTCCATACTTCTTTGCCAACTTCTGCATGCGCTCCACGGTTGGCCCATCCGGCACCGGCTCCGTCATCTCGTACCAACGCGCTTGCTGCTCCGCGCAAAAATAAGGGCCGTTGAATAGCTCCTGCAAACACAAAATCTGCGTTTTCTTATGCGCCGCCTGGTGAATCAGCTTCTCGTGCTTCTCCACCATCTTCTTGGAGATGTCCCGAATCGAATATTTCTCCGGCGACCACTCGCAGTGCACCTGAATCAAGCCACAACGCACGATACGAGACATCAAATCCCCCCCGCACGGCGCAAATCGCGCAATTCGCGCCAATCGTCTGCAAAGTTTACTCTGCGCCACCAAAAGCGGCAAGCGACGTCAGTGTCCGCGGCATCTCTCACAACGCCCAATTTGGGCTGAAAACCTCGGCCTAATGACTCCGTCCGAGATATTTCGCACGATTGGCCGTCACTAACCGTATAATCCCGCCGACAACCTCGATGGAGCCAATACTCAAAAATCTCTTCCGCGGACTCGGCCGCATCTTTCCAGACTGCATCACTCTCAGCCAAGCCATCGCCTTCAACATGTTCCTCGCCTTTTTCCCGATGCTCCTGCTCGCGCTGGGGATCATCAGCAGCACCGCTTCTTTCCACGGCGCCCTCCGCGAAGTCCCAGACCGCCTCAAACTCATTCTTCCGCCCGGCAGCGAAGACGTCGTCGCCCAATATTTCGTGCGCAAGGGCGAACATCCCTGGAAATGGTTTCTGCTCGGCCTCGGCGGCACGTTGCTCGCCGGCTCGCAAGTCATGGTCGGCTTCATCGAGGGTTTCCGAGTCATCGAAGGCGACCCGTTGCGCGGCGGTTACTGGCGCGTGCATCTGCGCGCGCTCCTCCTGCTGCTGCTCACAATTGTTCCCACTCTCGTCGTAGTCATTCTCACCGTATTCGGAAAACAAGCGCGTGCCTGGCTCGTCCGCCAATACGGCCAGCCTCTTCTGATTCACGAGCTCGAGATTGTTTTCCAAGCCGCGGTCGTTTTTGTGCTCTCGATGATTACCCTGATGCTCCTCTATCGCATTGGCCGTCCAGGTCATCGCGGTTTCGTGCGGCTCTTCCCCGGTGCGATGGTGTCCACGATCCTGTGGTGGGTCGTTGACGTCCTCTTCGGCGTGTACGTCCGCAAAATGCCCTATGATGTCGTCTATGGCGGTCTCGCGGCTGCGATCGGCTTGCTCCTCTGGATGTACTTAACTGCTGTCGTCGTCCTAATCGGTTCCGCCTACAACGCCGAATCCTATGATCTCCCCGAGGCCCAAAGGCGCCTCAGTCAAACCCTGCTCGGCTAGCGTCCGTCACGAAAAGCGTGGGCGCAACTTGCGCCCACGCTTGTTGACCACTAGGCCCCCACCCGCAACTTTTGACCAATCTCAGGGTTAAACTAGATGCAAGCGACAAAAGCCATTTGTATTTCTCAGCGCATCGTGCGCTCCGAGGCTCCAGCAGTGCACAAGAAGCGAATCCCTTACGCTAGGAATCGCCTCGACGCCCCCGGCGCCGCCATTCTCGCAGCGACGCTAGTCATCGCGCTCATCACTGCGGTCCCGCACGCCGGCGCCGCAAATGACGCCCATTCCAGCGCCCAGTCCAACATGCAGGGCAGCGCGGCGCGCCCCCCCGAACACGTCTCCCTCGACAAGAGATTCAAAGGCAAACTTCCCATCACCGAACTCACCGAAGACGAAGCCATTCTGCACGCCATGAATCGTCTCGCGTACGGTCCACGTCCCACTGACATCGAAGAAGTCCGCCAACTCGGTCTGGAAAAATGGGTTGAACAGCAACTACATCCCGAAACGATCAATGACGCCGACCTGAATCAGCGTTTGCAAAGATATCCGTCGATAACGATGTCTTCGAAGCGCCTGCTGGAAGAATTTCCGCGTCCCGATCAAAACGCCAAGCAACAAGGCCTCACCAAGGAACAAGCCAAAGATCAATACGAGCAGCGACAAAAAGCCAAACAGCAAGAAGCCGAATCGCAGATCATCGTCACCGGAAACGACAATCTCGATAAAGCCCAGCAGCAACTAGCCAAGCTCCAAGGCCCGAACCGCATCATCGCCGAACTTTCCATGGCCAAAGTGGATCGCGCCGTTTACAGCAATCGCCAGCTGCAAGCTGTGATGGAAGATTTCTGGTTTAATCATTTCAATGTCTTCGCGAATAAAGGTGACGACAAGTGGCTGCTCACCGCCTACGAGCGCGACACCATTCGCCCGCACGCCATGGGCAAATTTCAAGATTTGCTGCTCGCCACCGCAAAAAGTCCCGCGATGCTTTTCTTCCTCGACAATTATTTGAGCGCCGATCCCGCCGCCGTCGCGCGCCAGGAAGCCCTGAAAAATTTCCGCCGCGCCCGTTATCAAGGAGCCTTCGCTGGCGGCTCCATGCCCACCCCCGGCACCTTTCCAGGGCCAGCCACCAGCGGCCCTCCGCCCGCAAACAACGCCGCCCCCAAGAAACCAGAACGCGGCCTCAATGAAAATTACGGCAGGGAAGTGATGGAACTTCACACCATCGGTGTGGATGCCGGCTACACCCAGCAGGACGTGATTCAAATGGCGGAGTGCCTCACCGGCTGGACCATTCACGAACCGCGCAAAGATCCCGAATTCTTTTTCGACGAGAAAATCCACGGCGAAGGCAAGAAAGTCGTGATGGGGCGCACCTTCAATTACGGCGGCGAAAAAGACGGCGAGGAAGCTCTGAAAATGCTCGCCGGCAAACCAGCGACCGCGAAATTCATTTCCACCGAGCTAGCGCGCCACTTCGTTTCGGACAATCCTCCGCAATCTTTAATTGATCGCATGGCGAAAAGTTTCAGCAACGAGCAATGGCGACATCCGCATTGTCCTGCGCACCATGATTTATTCGCCGGAGTTCTGGTCCAAAGATGCTTATCGCGCGAAAGTGAAAACGCCCTTCGAACTCGTAGCCAGCACGGCGCGCGCTCTGAATTCCGAAGTGACCATCACTCTTCCGCTGTCGCAATGGGTAGGACGCATGGGCGAACCGCTCTATCTCTGCCAGCCGCCCACCGGATATTCCGATAAAGCCGAAACCTGGGTGAACACGGGCGCGCTGCTGAACCGCCTGAATTTCGCCCTCGCGTTTGCCGGAGACAAAATGGGCGGCGCAACGGTAGATCTAAATAATATGCTCGGCGAGGAAGCCTCCAAAGATCCTAACGCAGCGCTCGCGCGCTCCATACAAGTGTTCCTCGATGGCCAAATCTCGCCATCCACGCAGCAAACGCTGGAAGCGCGCCTGAAAGATCCGCAAATTCTGCAAGCGCGCCTGGACGATCCAGTGAAACAAGTAAACGAAGGCCTGATAGTAGGGCTGGTCTTGGGTACTCCAGAATTTCAGCGCCGCTAACGCGCACGTAACATAGGAGCACGGCAATGACAATCTCTCGTCGCTACTTCCTTAAAAACGGCGGCGTAGCCATGCTCGGCATGGCCGCACTCCCATCCTTCCTGCAACGCGCCGTCGCCGGCACTCCCGCGCCCAACCAAAAGAAAATGGTCGTTCTCTTCCAGCGCGGCGCCATGGACGGCCTGAACGTAGTCGTCCCGTTCGGCGAGCCAAATTATTACCGCATGCGCCCCACCATCGCGATTCCGCAGCCGCGCCAAGGCGGCGCCGAGGCCGCGCTCGATCTCGACGGTTTCTTCGGCCTCCATCCCAGCCTGGCGCCCATGCTTCCGCTTTTTCGCAACGGACAACTCGCCATCGTCCAAGCCGTCGGCTCGCCCGATCCCACGCGTTCGCACTTCGACGCGCAAGACTTCATGGAGTCCGGAACTCCTGGCCGCAAAGCAACCGACGATGGGTGGCTCAATCGCGCCCTGCAAACCATGCCCGAAGATAAACCGTCGCCATTTCGCGCGGTCGCGTTCGGACCGTATCTCCCGCGCACGTTGCAGGGAAGCGCCTCCGCCATCGCCATCCCTGACCTAAAACAATTCAAAATGAACGGCCCGCAGCAAACCACCGAAGGCGGCTTCGAAGCCATGTACGCGCAAACGGTGGATCACGCGCTGCGCGGCGTAGGAACCGAAACCTTCGAGGCAATTGACCAGCTGAAAAAAATAAATCCTGACAAGTACCAACCTGAAAATGGCGCGCAGTATCCGAAAAATCGTTTCGGCCAAAGCCTCCAAGAAATTGCCGAATTGTTCAAAGCCGATGTCGGCCTCGAAGTTGCGTTCCTGGATAGCGGCGGCTGGGATCATCACGTGAACGAAGGCGGCGTGCAGGGCCAGCTCTCGAATTTGCTGCGCGATCTGGGACAGGGAGTTGCCGCATTTAATCAAGACATGGGCGACCGCATGAGCGATGTAGTCTTCGTCAGCATGTCCGAATTCGGTCGCACCGCGCACGAAAACGGGAATCGCGGCACCGACCACGGCCACGCCAACTGCATGTTCGTGATGGGCGGCGACATCAAAGGCGGCCGCGTGTACACGCGCTGGCCCGGCCTGAACGAAGGCCAGCTGAATCAAGGCCGCGACCTAGCAGTTACGACGGACTACCGCAGCGTCCTAGGCGAAATCATCAACAAACACCTGGGCGACCGCGATCTAAGCACAGTCTTCCCAGGCTTTGCCAATGATCCCCACCAATTTCTAGGCCTAGTGAAAGCGTAAGGTCGGAAGCAAACGGAAGCGGATAAGCGAGTATTCCAGTGAGGCGAGACCGATGTGGAGTGGTCCGGGTCGCCGCCGCTTGGGCAAACACCAAAGAAGAAGAGCAAATCCCATAGGCCACGATTGCGTCGCCCAAGAAAGCCTCGGCAAGCCTGCCGAAATGCAGAAGTAAGCGATCTACTCCGATCCTTTAATCCGCATCCCGTAGAACGATCGGTACACAAAGAAGAACGAAACCAAGAAAAACGCTGCGGCCAGAATATGCGTCAAATTCCCGCCCGTCTCCGCCGTCAACTGCACCGCGAGCTCCACAGCCAGCAATCCAAACAAAGTCGTAAACTTGATCACCGGATTCAAAGCCACCGACGAAGTATCCTTAAACGGATCGCCCACCGTATCTCCGACCACGGTCGCGTCATGCAGCGGCGTACCCTTCTGCTTCATCTCCACTTCCACAATCTTCTTCGCGTTGTCCCAGGCCCCGCCCGCATTCGCCATGAAAATCGCCTGATACAATCCAAAAATCGCGATCGAAATCAAATATCCGATAAAAAAGAACGGCTCAACGAACGCGAACGAAAGCGTCCCAAAAAAAACCGCGATGAAAATATTCAGCATGCCCTTCTGCGCGTATTTCGTGCAGATGGCCACCACCTTCTTGCTATCTTCCACCGACGCTTTCTCCACACCCTCCAGCTTGATATTCGCCTTGATGAATTCCACCGCGCGGTAAGCTCCGGTAGTAACCGCCTGCGTCGAAGCTCCCGTAAACCAATAAATCATCGCCCCGCCGGTCACCAATCCCAGAAAAAACGGCGCATGTAGCAGCGAAAGCTTGTCCACGTTTTCGGTAATTCCATTCGTCAGCGCCATGATGATCGAAAAAATCATGGTAGTAGCGCCTACAACGGCCGTCCCGATCAACACCGGTTTCGCGGTAGCCTTAAAAGTGTTGCCCGCGCCGTCATTTTCCTCGAGCAATTCCTTCGCGCGCTCGAAATCCACATCCATATTGAAATCGCGCTTCAATTCCTGTTTGATGCCGGGAATCGTCTCGATCAACGAAAGCTCATATACCGATTGCGCGTTATCCGTTACCGGCCCGTAAGAATCCACCGCAATCGTCACCGGCCCCATGCCCAAAAATCCAAACGCCACCAGGCCAAACGCAAACACCGGCGCCGCAATCATCAAATTCCCCAGCCCTTGCAAGCTCACCAGATAGCTGATGGACATGAGCAGCACCATCGCGAGGCCAATGTAATAAGCCGAAAAATTCCCGGCCACGAACCCCGACAAAATTCCCAGCGACGCCCCGCCTTCTTCCGCAGACGCCACCACTTCCTTCACGTGCCGCGACTCGGTCGAAGTAAACACCTTCACCAGCTCGGGAATAATCGCGCCCGCCAAAGTTCCGCACGAGATAATCGTCGAAAGCTTCCACCACAGGCTCGTGTCGCCGTTCAGCACCGGAACGATCACCGACGAAATAGCATAGGTCATCGCAATCGAAACCAGCGAGGTAATCCACACCAGTGAAGTCAGCGGCGATTCGAAATTCATCTTGTCCGCTTTGCCGAACCGCGCCCTGGAAATAATATCGTTGAGGAAGTAAGCCCCGGCGCTCGCCACCAACATCGCGATGCGCATCACGAAAATCCACACCAGCAACTGCACCTGAATCGTGGATTGCACGGTCGGGTCCGCATTCTTCACGCCCAGCAAAATAAACGTAATCAGCGCGACGCCAGTCACCCCGTAAGTCTCAAACCCGTCCGCGCTCGGTCCCACCGAATCGCCCGCATTATCGCCCGTGCAATCGGCAATCACGCCCGGATTGCGCGCGTCGTCCTCCTTGATCTTGAATACAATCTTCATCAAGTCGGACCCGATATCCGCGATCTTCGTGAAAATTCCGCCCGCGATGCGCAGCGCCGCCGCGCCCAGCGATTCCCCAATCGCAAATCCGATAAAACACGGCCCCGCGTAATCTCCCGGAATAAACAGCAAAATAAAAAGCATCATCAGCAATTCCACGCTGATCAGCATCATCCCGATGCTCATGCCCGCTTCCAGCGGAATGTGATAAATCGGAAACGGTTTCCCGCGCAGTCCCGCAAACGCCGTTCGCGAATTCGCGAACGTGTTCACGCGAATCCCGAACCACGCCACGCCAAAACTGCCCATGATTCCAACCATGCTGAATGCCAGAATGATAATCACTCGCGCCGCTTCGTAATGCAGCAGCATCGCCGAAATACAGCACGATGACCACGGCGATAAACGCTTCCAGCAGCAGCAGGAATTTCCCTTGCGTGATCAGGTAGGTCTTGCAGGTCTCGTAGATCAATTCGGAAATTTCGCGCATCGCGCGATGTACTGGCAGGTTTTTCAGCTTCGTGTAAATCGCCATGCCAAATGCAAGCCCAAACACGCAGAACAAAATCCCAAACAGCAAAAGCTTGTGCCCGTTAACTCCCAAAAAATTCACGGAAGATAAGTCCGGCAACTTCAGATTCGCTTCACCGCCGGCCGTTTCCGGAGCCGCGTGCGCATATGCCGCTGTAGCGCTCAATAAAATCGCTGTACACCCCGCCGCGCCTACCCTCCCGGCGCGACATCCCAGCTTCCACAGAATTTGCAGCACTTGCAGCATTAGTTCGCCCCCCGCCAAACGCACTTTGGCGCACATGTAACCCCGTACTTGTACCGACATTCTTCCTCCGGATGAAGACTCCTTAATCGGGGAGCCTGCTGAAAGCGAGAAGTTACAGACCTGAATGGCCTTTTGTATCAGGAATCCCAGCTTACGTCAAGAAATGAAGGATTTAGCGCGAGAAGGCCTCAAGGCGTTCTGACTCGCGATCTGATTTCAGGGAATTGCTGGAAGTGCTTGAGGTTCCAAGTGTAGATGACATCCGCCTGCGCTTTGATGGCGCAACGGGCCAGCAAGGCGTCGTAGATCGTCGCGCCGGTCACTCCGTCTCGGGCGGCGCCCTGAATGGCCAGTACGTATTCGTCTGCGGTCAGCGCCACAATCGAAACGCGCTCCAGAACTTCGCCAATGCTGACCAGAACGTCGTCGCGGTCGGCGCTGAACTTGTTCGTAAAGCCCGTAAATGTCGCATAAAATTCGGCGAGGCTATGCGCGCCGCAGCTACGATCCTCGCGGTGCCCCTGCTGAAATGCCGCTTTACTGGCAGTGTGGTGCATGTGCTTGGTAAGAAAGACGGGGACTAGAACTGAAGTATCGAAGAATAACTTCACTTCAATTTGCCAAGGATTTGTTCTTCACGCTCTCGGCGGACACGTTCCATGGTCTCTTCCACCATGTTCGCCGGGAGCGGTTCGTCGGACGTGAATACCCACATTCCGTCTTCTCTATGCAGACGCATCTTTGCGCGGACGGGCCGCAGCGTAATTTCCTGACCCGAAATCTCAAGTTCGAGAGAGTCTCCAGCCTGCAGCTGCAACTCATCGCGCACCGGCTTCGGCAGGACGACTCGCCCTGCCTTATCGACCGTGATCGTGGTATTCATAGTGGTATTCTACCATACCATTTACCATCTTACAGTGGTTCTTGCGTGGACTGCTCGCACGCGTGCCACGGCGCTAGCTACTTTCCGAGTCGCGCCGAGATGGGTTTTTTATTGCGGAGGGCTAGCAGCCGCCGGGGGAACCTTGCCAAACCGCACCTCATAGAACATCAACGCCTTCTTCGACGCGATCACCGACGCATCCGGCACATACAAAATGGCCGTATCCGCCAGCGACATTTCATTGTTCACGTTAAAGTACAAGAATCCGTGCAACGCTCCCATCGGCGGCACCACGTCCGCATCCAAGGTCAACGGCCGCAAAATTTCGGCCAGCTTATCCGTCTTCTTGTCGCCGCTCGGCAAAGGAATTCCCGCGATGCGCTTCTGGTTCGAAGGGGTCACTCCGCCAGGATGCGCCACCAGACCCGCCACATCCTCGGGCGGCAGCCAATCAATCTCCTGCCTGCCTCCGCGACGCAGCTGCACTTCCAACTGAATCGTATTGATGTCCACGTGGATCGGCTCGTCCGTCTCATTGCGTAGAAAAATTTCCACCGGCAAAATTCCCGCATCCAGCGGATTGGCCTTGCCGAATTTTTCCTTGCCGCGCGCCTTGTCCGTATAAGGATCGGCGAGCACCGTCAACCCATCATGATGATCGTGCGGCAGCGCCAAGGCCGGGTCCGCCGTCGCCTGTTTATCTCTGGTCGCCGCGGGATTGTTCTGCGGGCGAGCGGTCTGGCCGCTGCACAGCAGCAATATCGCGGTAGCAACAAACGTAACTGGTCGTCTCATCATCCTGCTGTGCGATGCCTCCGCAGCTCCGGAAGTTGTGCGCGTTTCCTCACGGCTGCCACTATAATACTTGGTCCGAGCGCCACAAAGCCTCATTCAGGGCGGCTGTGCGCGACACCCACAGAATGTATTTTTTCTATCGCATCCTCACTGCAGTGGGCATGTTTCTCTTCGCGCCATATTTCGCCCTGCGCGGTTGGCGCGCCGGCGAACCATCCCGCGCCCTCCGCGAACGCCTCGGAAGTTTGCCTCCAGAAATCGCCGTCCGCGCAAAGGCAACAGAAGCAGGCGCGATGAGCGCCACGAACAACGGCCCCATCTGGATCCACGCCGTTTCAGTCGGCGAAGTTCTCGCCGCCCAACCGTTGATCGACGGCCTGAAGCGCCGATATCCCAGCGCAGTAATTCTCGTTTCCACCACTACAGAAACCGGCCAGCGCTTGGCCCGCGAACGCCTGCAAACCGCCGACGGCATCTTCTATTTTCCACTCGACTGGGTAGTCCCAGTGCGCCGTGCCCTCCGCGCGATTAAGCCGTCTCTGGTAGTCATCATGGAGACAGAAATCTGGCCGAATTTCCTCCGCGAAGCCCATCGCGCCGGAATTCCCGTGGTTTTCGCCAACGCTCGCATCTCCGAAAAATCCTTCGCCCGCTTCAAGAAGTGGGAATCGCTAGTCGGCCCCTTCTTCCAACGCACCATGCAAGACGCCGAACTTTTCCTGGCGCAATCGCCCGAAGATTCCGCGCGCCTCCAGGCGATGGGCGCCCCGCCAGAACGCATCTCCGTAACCGGAAACTTAAAATACGACGCCGCCCCGCCCTCAATCTCCCGCTTCGGCCATTGGCTCGAACAACAAATCCGCCAACAGGAACGCTGGCCCATCCTGGTCGCAGGCAGCGTAGTCGCCGGAGAAGAAGAATTCGTCCTGGCCGCCTACGATCTCGTGCAACGCCAGTGGCGCCGCACCCTCCTAATTCTCGCCCCGCGCAAACCCGCCCAATTCGACGCCGCAGCCGCAGTCGCATCCGCCGGCGGATGGAAAGTCGTCCGCCGCAGCGCGCTCGATCTCACCGCCACGCTCGACGAAGCCGCCGACATCCTCCTCCTCGATTCCATCGGCGAGCTGGCCGGCCTCTATTCGCTAGCCGATGCCTCTTTCGTAGGCGGCTCGCTCGTCGCCGCCGGCGGCCACAATATTCTCGAGCCAGCCTGGTTCGCGCGCCCGCCGGTCTTCGGCTCCTACATGGCAAATTTCAAAGAGATGGCCGACAAATTCCTCGATGCGCACGCTGGTGTCCAAGTCACCACAGGCCCAGGTCTCGGCAAAGTTTGGATTCAACTGATCGAAGACAACGCGATGCGCCAACGCATGGGCACAGCCGCACGCGAGATCTCCGAGCGCAATCGCGGCGCAACGGAACGCTCACTCGATCACATCGCCGCAGTGTGGAGTCAGCGCGAAGCCGGGGAGCGCAGTGCATGACGCTGAAGCAATCACTCCTCTGGCCGCTGTCGCTGCCGTACGGCGCTGCAGCCCATCTGCGCGCGCGCGCGTACCGCAAAGGCATCCTGAAGCAGCAGCATTTGAATGGCACCGTAATCAGCGTTGGCAATCTCACCACCGGCGGCACCGGAAAAACTCCGATGGTCCTCTGGCTTACCGAGCGCCTGTTGGCTGAAGGAAAAAATGTCGGCATCCTAACCCGCGGCTATCGCGGAGAAAAAATCGCGCCCGTGTTGGCAAGCGATTCGCGAGCTGAGGCTACGGACGCCGTCACCACAACCAGCGACGAAGTCCGCCTGCTGCAGTCCCGCCTCGGCAATCGAGTTCAATTCGGCGTGGGCGCAAATCGCTATGAACAGGGCAGGGAACTCGCCAAGCGCGGCGTGAATTGGTTCGTCCTCGACGACGGCTTCCAACACCTCCAACTAGCGCGCGACGTGGACATCGTCCTGATAGACGCGACAAATCCCTTCAGCGGTGGCCGCCTGCTCCCCGCCGGACACCTCCGCGAGCCGCGCTCCGCCCTGGCTCGTGCCGACATCATCGTAATCACCCGCAGCACCCACGCTCCCGCCATCGAATCCGCCATCCGCCGAGATTCCAACGCCCCAATTTTCTACGCCCAGCCAAAACTCGACGCGATTCACAGTGTTACCGAAGGCCAAATCGCTGGCGCAGTCGCTCCCGAAGCGCTGCCCAAACTTTTCTCCTTCTGCGGCATCGGAAATCCCACTGCGTTTCTCAACGACCTCCGCACTTGGGGCCTAGATATCGCCGGCCACAAATTTTTCCCGGATCATCACCACTACACCGATCGCGACAAGCAAGAAATATTGCAACGAGCACGTGAAGCGGGAGCGAGCGGCCTTATTTGCACTGAGAAGGACCTGTACAATCTTCACGCGGTCTTTTACGGAAAATCGCCGACGTTCTATTGCTCCATCTCGATGCAAATAGGCAACCCCGACGATTTCTGGCGCTCCGTACTCTCCACAGCCGCTTCGCGTCTCGACGGTGTGCAACGAAAGCTCCCATTGCGGCCGTAAGGACGCAATCGCGCGTCCAATTGCCGCACCAGACGCCCCTGTGATACTTTTCGACGCGGCCATCAAACACAAAGTCACTGAGGAGCTTGTCTGACCAACGCACGCAACATCCGCAAACGCCCCACGCCACCCAAGTCATCCTCCGGCGACCCTAGCAAATCCGGCGTCAAACCCGACGCCACCGTGGACCTAACCCGCCTGCTCGACATCGTAGCCAGCTTTTCGCGCCAAACTATCGGCGTAGTCGGCGATCTTGTCCTCGATGAATTTGTCTCCGGCGAAATTTCCCGCGTCTCCCGCGAAGCTCCAGTGTTGATCATCCGCCATCGCCGCACCGAATCGTATCCAGGCGGCGCAGCTAATGCCGTCTTCAACCTCGCTGATCTTGGCGCACGCGTCCTGCCCGTCGGGGTAGTCGGTGACGACACCGCCGGCCGTCAACTCCTCGATCACTTCCGCCGCAAACGCATCAATGTCTCCGGTGTTCTCCGCGCCCGCGATTGGGTCACAGCAACCAAAACGCGTTACCTGGCTGGATGGACCCACACCACCGAACAGCAAGTCCTCCGCGTGGATCGCGAGCCGCAAACAACTATTTCCCCGAGCACCGAAAACGCAATCGCGCAGAATGCCAAAAAAATCTCACAACGCTCCAGCGCCGTCCTGGTCTCCGACTACGGCTTCGGCGCAGTCTCTCCCGCAATGATCAAAAAGCTCAACGCCAATCTCTTAACTCTCGACTCGCGTTATCGGCTGCTGGAATTTCGCGACGCAGGAATTACCGCCGCCACTCCCAACGAGCCAGAAGTCGAAGCCGCCTATCACTCCCAAGTCGGCACCGACGCTCGCAAGCTAGAAGACCTCGGCCAACGCGCCCTCCGCGACCTGAATCTCCAAGCGCTCGTAGTCACCCGCGGCAAAGACGGCATGGCCCTGTTCGAACGCGGCCGCGTCCCGCGCGACATTCCCATATACGGCTCGGACGCACCAGTGGACGTCACCGGCGCGGGCGATACTGTAATCGCGGTCTTCACTCTCGCCCTAGCCTCCGGCGCCTCATATATCGAAGCCGCGCATCTGGCAAATTACGCTGGTGGCATCGTAGTCATGAAGCGCCGCACAGCCACCGTGACGGGCGCTGAACTAACCGCCGCCCTGCGTCAAGAAGCCACGGCCCAGCAGCGCTGATTCCAGCATGGACACCCGCGAAAAAATTGTTTCACGCCAAGGGCTCACCGCCATCCTCGACGAACATCGCCGCGCTGGCCGCAAGATCATCTTCGCC
The DNA here is from genome assembly GCA_963754275.1 of uncultured Acidobacteriota bacterium. Taxonomy (GTDB): domain Bacteria; phylum Acidobacteriota; class Terriglobia; order Acidiferrales; family UBA7541; genus Palsa-295. Next base: position 188,007 of record CAVWFO010000005.1, on the reverse strand, counting down.
AACGGAGTCTTCGATCTCCTCCACGTCGGCCACGTCCGCTACCTCGAAGCGGCACGCGCCGAGGGCGACGTTCTGGTAGTCGCCGTCAATTCCGATTCCAGCACCAGAAAACTGAAAGGCCCTGGCCGCCCCATCCTCACCGAACGCGCCCGCGCCACTCTGGTGGCGGCGCTGAAATCGGTAAATTACGTCGTGATCTTCGACGAGCTGGACGTGAACTCATTACTCAAAGAACTTCAACCCGACGTCCACGCCAAAGGCACCGACTACACCGCCGACACGGTCCCAGAACGCGAACTAGCGGCCCTGCTCGGTATCCGCGTAGCGATCGTTGGCGACGCCAAGCAACATTCCACGCGCGAGTTGCTGGCGCGCCTGCGTCAAGACGGCAATGCCTGACCAGCGCTTTCTCCTCGTCCGCCTAGGCTCGCTCGGCGACATAATCCACGCCTTGCCCGCCGCCTCAGCCCTACGCGATGCCTTTCCCGAAGCTCGCATTGACTGGCTAATCGAACCCAAGTGGCGTCGCCTGCTGGAAGGCAATCCCGATCTCACCGAAATCATCCCACTCGAAAAGAAAAGTGCCTCAGGCCTAATTAGCACCATCCGCAAATTGCGCGCGGCCCGCTACACCTGCGCCATAGATTTCCAAGGCCTCTACAAGTCCGCGCTCCCGGCCTTCGCCTCCGGCGCCCCGCGACGCATCGGTTTCCCGAGCACCTACGCCCGCGAAGGCTTTGCATCAATGTTCTACACCGATAAAATCAATCCTCGCGGAGCACATAAGGTTGACCACAACCTCACTCTCGCCGAAGCCGCAGGCGCGGCCGCGCGCACCTCGTCCCCGCGATTTCCTTTGACCCTGCGCCCGGAAGATGAGAAACAAGTTACGCAAGAACTCGCCCGCCACAACATTGCAGATTTCTACGTGTTAAATCCCGGCGGCGGATGGCGCTCGAAATGTTGGCCGCCCGAACGGTACGGCGAGCTGCATCATCGTCTCGCCGCGCAACTCGGCTGGCGCAGTGTTATTAGCTTCGGTCCTGGGGAAGAACGCTTGGCTCAAGAACTCGTCAGTGCAGCGGGAACTCTGCCGCCGGTTGTCCTTCCGCTCGGGCTCGGCCCTCTGATGGCACTTCTGCGCCGCGCGAAGTTTGTCGTCTCTGCGGATACCGGCCCGCTGCATCTCGCGTCCGCGCTCGGCACCCCCGTCGTCGGACTCTACGGCCCCACCGATCCCGCGCGTAACGGTCCGTACGGCGGCACGTCCGTCGTCATCCGCAATCCCAGTAAGAGCGAAACGACCTACCGTCGCGGCGCGTCGTACTCTTCGCCCATGCTTTCAATTACGGTAGATCAAGTTGCCGATGCCGTAGCGCGTCTCCTGGATGCGAAGTCCTGAGGCTCCGCGAGTGACCACCAAATCTAACGAACTCGTCGCCACCCAACCCAGAAAGTTCTGGATGCGTTGGCGCGTCCGCATCGGCTATCCCGTCGCCGTCCTCTACTGGCTTCTCGCCAAGCCCACTCACCACTGGATCGCGATGGGCGCAGCCGTCGCCGGATTCGGCATCCTAATCCGTGCGGTTGCTGCTGGACACCTCAGCAAGGACCGGGAGCTAGCCACTGCAGGCCCTTACGCCCGCACGCGCAACCCACTGTATTTGGGCAGCGCGTTTCTCGCCGCAGGATTCGCCATCGCCGGCCATTCCTGGTACGCCGGCAGCCTGATCGCAATTTATTTTGTAGTTTTTTACTTCGCCGTGATGCGCAACGAAGAACAAGACCTGCGCGCGCGCTTCGGCACCGTCTTCGACGAATACGCCGCCAAAGTGCCGCTCTTCCTGCCAGATTTTTTCGCCTCCGGCTACATGCAACACGCCGAAACCAAAGCCGCCCAAGCATTCAGTTGGCAACTCTACCGCCGCAACCGCGAATACAAGGCTCTGATCGGCACCGTCGCGGCCATGGGCGCAGTCTGGCTCCGCATGTACCTTCAACGGCGCTACGGATATTAATTAACTCGAAAAGGAACTGCGTATTGCTGGCAGGTTTTACTGCAACCGATAAACCGCGTGCATCACCCGCTGAAACTGCGGCCGGTAAATCAGATCAAACGCCCGCTCTTTCCCGGGAAACATATCCAGCGCGATCTTCCGCGTCTCCGCGATCATCTGCGCGGCATCTTCTGGCGACAAATCTCCCCCTGCAATCGTTTCCAGCGTAATATGCACCAGGATGCGCAGCCTACGTATGCGGCGGCTTTCTTCGTCGATCTCTTGCTGCGTGGGTCGAACCGAGGGGTCGTCCATATTTGACCGTGGCTACCGAAAACTAGTATGGACCCAAGACCGGGAAGCGCACAATAGTACTGTCGCACTGTTTTTGAGGAGCCCACCATGGCCGAAGAATACTCGAACGAGAAGGTAGTGATCGCTCATGTCGCGGATAACGCCACGGAAGCCCTGGTAATTCGCGGCCTGCTGCAGAGCAAAGGCATCCAGTCCCCCGGCTCTGTCTCTACCGATCCTTTTCCAATCCCGGAACAGCCCGAAGGCCCCCACAACGTAGAGATCTTCGTCCTGGAATCCCAGGCCGACGAAGCCCGCAAAATCATCGCCGAATACCAGTCCGCCAACAACGTTTCCCTGGAAGATTCCGACGACACTGCCGATTCCAATAATTAAAAGACGTTCGGCTCTATTGGCGCAGCGCGCACCCTTCTTTCACTGCGGATGCTCTTCCACAAAACTCCGCACCACCAACTGCTTCCCATCCGTAACCGCCATAACGGCCCCATCTCGGTCTGTCCGCAGGAATCTCACTCCTGCCCGCACATAACGCTCCACCACGCTATCTACCGGGTGCCCGAACTGATTGCCCTCTCCTACCGAAACCACTGCCACGCGCGGCCCGACAGCCCCAACAAATGCGTCGGTCGAAGAGGTCTTGCTCCCATGATGCGGCACTTTCAAAAAGTTGGCCGCCAGCGGCGCATGCTCGTCCACCAGTTCATTCTCCACCTTTTTCTCGATATCTCCCGGCAACAAAAAACTCTCCGAACCGTCCGTGATCCGCATCACCAACGAATTATCGTTCGCCGCCTTGTCCACCTCTGACACATCCGCCGGCCACAGCACATCCCCGCGAACGCCATCCCAGTCAAATGTCCGCCCCTGAATCTCCTGCACCACCCGCACTCCTCGAGCGCGGGCCTCCGCGAGCAGCACCAAAAATGCCGGCGTCTCCTCATCGCGCCCAATCCACAATTCCCCCACCTTGAAATTCGCAATCACGCTGTGCAAACCATCCAGATGGTCGTGATGCGCGTGCGACAACACCACCACGTCTAATCTCTTAATTCCGCGCGACCACAAATACGGCGACACGACTTCCTCGCCGACATCCGGCCCCGAGCGGAAACCGTCCACCACCTCCGCACCCGCTTGCCCGCCGCCATCCACCAACATCGTGCGCCCATCCGGAAACGCCACGAAAATAGAATCACCCTGACCCACATCCAACACGGTCACCTCAAGTTTCCCGCGATGAAGCTCGGGCGCAAAGGGATGCCACGCCACTAAAACCGCAAGCACAAACGCCACCACCGCCGCGATCCACTCGACAGGATGCGCAGCCGGCAGCAACTGTCTCCGAATCGCGTGACCGCGCTGGCTCGCCGCGATCGCACGCGCCACGGCCGCCAGAAAAATAAACCCCGCGAAGAACAGAATCATCAGCCACACCGGCGGTCCAGGAATCCGATAAGTCAGCCGCGGCCACCGCGTGAACCATTCGACGCTAGCGATCAGCAGCCCTACGCAAAAACTCAGCACCTTTGCCAGCAAGAGTCCCGCGCGCGCCCACAGCATCGCAATACCCAATGTCACAAATCCCAGCGGCACAATAATCCCGGTGAGCAACACCGCCGGAATGTTGCTCACCGGCCCAACCAAACTCACGCGATGAAAGTCTTCAGCCAGCAGCGGCAGCATCCCCCACTGAATCACCGCCGAAAGCAAGATAATTTCCCACAATCGCAATCCAGCCCGCACCGGCAACACCAGCAAATCGCTGGCACGCGACGCCATCCGCCCCGGCATCCGACCAGCCAGCCATTGCACCGAAGCCCGCAATTCAATCCGGAATTGCGCGATCTTTGGCGGGTGCGCTGTATCCCGCGTCACATCGCCCAAATGATTCAGCCCCGCGCGATATGGCGCGCTCGACCTCTCCATCCAAGGCAGCGCCAACCCCGCAATCACCCCTGCAGCCAAGAAAGAAAGTTGGAAACTGGAATCGCCAAGCGAGGAAGGCTTCCAAATAAGCAGAAAAAGCGCGGCCACCGCAATCGTGTTCAACAGCTCCACGCGCCGGAACAGCGGTCGTGCGCACAAATAGAGCGCCGCCATCAAAGCCGCCCGCAAAATCGGCGGTCGATCCTGCACAATTCCCACATAAGCCGCCAGGGCCAGCAAAGTCATCGTGCTGATCGCCAGCATCGAAAACCGAAGCCGCCTGCCCAGCCACCACAAAAAGATCACCAGCGAGCCTACGTGCAGCCCAGCCACTACCAGCACGTGATAAGCCGCCGTTTTCTGAAATGCTAGCACCACGCTGGAATCCACAAAGCTGCGGTCGCCCAGCAACATCGCCCGCGCCACCGCCCCGCGCTCCGGATGCTGGGCGAAAAGGGAATCCAGGCGCGCCAGCAAAGTCCCACGCACGCGCGACAGCCGTTGCAATATTGTAGGAGGAGGCCGGTCAACCAACTGCAGCAATTCGCCGCTGCGCAGCGAACCCAGCACATCAATTTGCTCGCGCGCCAAGAATCCCTTCACATCAAACGCGCCCGGATCCAAATAATCCCGCGGCGGTCGCGCCTTCACCAAAATTTCAACGCGATCCCCAGCCCGCAATCCCGCCGGCGGCCCCGCAACCCGCGCCCCCGGATAAAAATTCACGCGCAGCCCGCCGGAGGTGCTCAGAGCCGCGCCCGCCGCTTCCACTTGCTCCAAATCAATCTCGAACCGCTGGCCCCACGGAAGGGTCAGAGGATCTTCGCGCAATCTTCCTCGCCAGCGGAGTGCAATGGCGGGATCCACCCGTCCCGCAGCAATCAATCGCGCAATATGGTTCGCAGGAACCGTCGCGTTTCAACGTTCGCAGCAAGTCCGCCAATCGCAGCCCACGCGAGCAAAGCAAAAACCCACGCCAGCGCGACCAAACCCCGCCACGAAAAGAATCTCGCCATCAAAGTCCCGCCACCCAATATCCCCAGCCCCGCAACCACCGCCCACAACTTCAGCTCCCCAGGCCATCGCCCCGCAATTCCGATGCCCGCCGCGAACGCCACCAATATCCATAACGCCGGTAATTTCATAGGTGTCGCGACCAATACAAAACGTCGGTTTTCGTAGAGCCTGCGTCTCGCCGGCTCTGTTAGTGCCCCGACTCACGCTGACACATTTGGCAGTTGTGCAACATTCGTAGAAATACGGAAGAGAGAATCGGTAGAAAGGACGCGGTCAACTGAAGGAACTTAAATAGCGCGATGCTCAGCCGCGCCGGCGTAACCGAACTACAGTCTCCATATGAAACGTCTGAGGAAACAAATCAAACAGATCTACTTCCGCGCACTCGTACCCCGCCTTCACAAATAACGCCAGATCGCGGGCCAAAGTCGGCGGCTCGCACGACACATATGTAATCCGCTCCGGCCGCAGCCTGCCCAAGCGTTCCACAGATTCCGGCGTCATCCCAGCCCGCGGCGGATCCAGCACTACCAATTCCGGCCGCTCCTTATTTCGCTTCAGAAATTGTTCCACTTCCGCCGACCGCACTTCAATCGCCCCCTGCCCGCGCATATTCGTTTCCAAATCGCGAGCCGCTGCCGGATTCGATTCCACCGCCAACACGCGCGCAAATTTCCGCGCCAGCGGAATTGAAAATAATCCCACGCCCGCAAATAAATCGAGAGCCAGCCGCCCGCCCTCTTCGCGTTCCACTACTTCGCGCGCCAGTTCCTCCACCAAGAAGCGGTTCACCTGGAAAAATGAAAAATGCCCCACGCGATAAGATATTCCGCCCGCCGCATATTCCAGAAATCCCGGCCCGTACAATTCCATTCTGTCGTGACTCGGATCGTGGAACAACAAACTCGCAATTTCCGGCACCAAGCGCCGAAAGGTTTCCGCGTGCTCCGCCGCTCGCGAAGGAAATCCCGCGAATGTCGCCGTCAGCAACAGCCGAGCGTCCGCCGCATCCACGAACGCCTCAATCTCCCGCAATCCCCGCGGTAAAGCTCCCGCCGCGAGGGCCGTACGCAATGAAAGCAGCGTCTTCAGCAGGAGTGGTGAAATAATCGAGCAATCCTCCACCGCGCACAACGCCGTCGAATTCGAGCGAAAATATCCAATTCCCAATTTCGCGCCGCCGTCCGCTACATTTTCTGACGCCGCCCCTCCGTCGTCGCCAGAAATTTCAAGCGGCCGCACTTTCCACTGCGCCCGGTTGCGGTAAGCCCACGGCTGCGACCCGTGCGCCGTAATCTCCCCGGCCCACTCGATCTTCCCAATCCTCCGCAAGGTCTCGCGCAAAATCTCAGCCTTGAATTTCAGCTGCGCTTCGTACGCAATATGCTGGTAATCACACCCGCCGCAAATCCCAAAATGCGGACATCGCGCCGAGACACGCTCCGGAGCCGCCGACAAAATCCGCTCCACCCGCCCCCGCACAAATTTCTTCTTCTGCTCCACAGCCTCCACAGCCACGCGCTCTGCGGGCAAAACCAGCGGTACAAACACGGTCGCCCCATCGTGATGAGCCAACCCATCACCGCCATAGATCAATTTTTCAATCGTAATGTCCAAACGAAATCACCTCATGATTGTTTCGCCGCCTAGTCGGAGAGGCTGGGAACCTGGGCTTCGCAAACCGCATTACGTCAAATAAAAAAGACTTAACCGCGGCACTTCAAAATACTCGAATAACCGCTTCTGCGTATATTGCCTTTCGAGTTGCAACAACTGCTCCGCAGACATCTTACGCCGGTAAGGCGCGAGGGACCGGTCCATTTCGCGCCGAATCGCAAGCAGCGCCTCTTCATCCGCGTCCGCCGCCAGAGCCGCCGCCAATTTTTCCTCCAGCACCGTCATCCGCCGCTCAAAATCTTCTAGATCAAGCGCTCCCGGCACGTCCAGCAACGGCAACGCGTCATCGAGGTTCAAAGCCGTCTGGTCAAAGCGCGCCGCCAATCCCTTCACCGCAGCCGCCACGCCCGCTTTCCCGCGCAACTTCGCAGCCGCAGCCCGCAAACGCGCCGCGTTCCGCTGCAAATATTTCCGCAATTCCTCGCGCGAAAATGGTTCCGCCACCGCACGCGACGATTTCACCTCAGGCCCGCTTCCCGCAGCCGCCTCCGCCGCTTCCGCCGCCGCATCCAGGACCGCGTCCACGCAATAGGCCAAACTTTTCAATTGCCGCCCGCCCGCCGCCCGCCGCGAACGCGCCCAACTCTCGAAGGCCCGGTCAATTCCCTTGAGCACCGCGCCAATCGGAATCCCCGCCTTCTGCCATGTCTCCAAAATCGCCCAATCCAAAGGCGAAACCAGCAAATGCGCCCCGCGCTTCCGCCAAAAATACTCCTCAATCTCCGTAAAATAATTGAAGTAGTTAAACGATTCCATGAGTGGGAGCACAGCTAGAATCCGGTGGAGGCTGATTCCGCCGCCGTTTACAAGAATGCTTCAAAAATTTAAGCCCGCCGCGCCGCGGGCGTTTTCTTCTGGGCCGCTTCCCGATTCCGATCCCAAATGATCCGCAACCCTTCCAAAGTCAAAAACTCATCCACAGTCTCAATATGCCGCGAAGCCCCGCCAATCAAAGCCGCCTGCCCCCCGGTGGCCACCACCTTCGTCTTCGCACCCATCACCTTCTTCATCCGATCCAAAATCCCATCCACCAGATCCGTGTACCCATAAAAAAGTCCCGCCTGCATCGAAGCCGCCGTATTCGTCCCGATAATTTTCCCGGGATCCTTGATCTCCACGCGAAACAGTCGCGCCGCCCGCGCAAAAAGCGCATCCGCCGAAATCCCAATCCCTGGCGCCAGCACCCCGCCCAAATATTCGCCGCGCGCTGACACCGCATCGAAATTTATCGCCGTCCCGAAATCCACGATAATGCACGGGCCGCCGTATTTTTCGTACGCCGCTACGCTATTCACAATCCTGTCCGCGCCCACCTCCTGCGGATTGTCGTAATGCACCGGCATCCCCGTCTTGATCCCCGGTTCCACAAACAAAGCCGTCTTGCTGAAATATCTTTCCGCCATTCCCGCGAGGCGCGAATTCAGCTGCGGAACCACCGAACTGATAATCACGCCGCCAATTTCGCGCGGCTCCAGAGCAGCCAGAGTAAACAAATCGCGCGTTAGGATTCCGTATTCATCTTCCGTCTGCTCGCGCGCGGTCGTCAGCCGCCAGTTTGCCACCAATTCTTTCCCGCGAAATACGCCCAGCACCGTATTCGTATTCCCCACATCCAGCGTCAGCAACATCAATCGGCCTCCGCCACGTCGCCCGAAAGAACCTGCTCGATCCCGCCGCCGTCATCGCGCAACACGCGCAACACTCCGCTCGATTCCAGCCCCGCGGTGCTTCCCGTAAAAGTTTCCCGCGCCGTCGTGATGCGCACGCGCTTCCCCTGAAAATAACTCGACACTTCCGCAAAACGCCGCAAAATCGGCGTCGGGCCTTCGCTGAGGAACTGATTGTAGTAGCGGTCCATGTGCCGCAGCAACCGTATCAGCACTTCCAGCCGCGAATGCATTTTCCCCGTCTCCATGCGCAACGAGGTCGCGATCTCTTCCAGCCCAGGTGGCATCTTTGTTTGGTTCACATTGATCCCGATGCCCACTACCGCGTAATGCACGCGGTCTGGCTCCGCGTGCATTTCCGTCAAAATTCCGCAAAATTTTCGCCCTCGCACCAGCAAATCGTTCGGCCAACGTATGTCCGGCGCGGAATCAAGTTCTTCCGCAGCCGCGTCACGCGCTGCCAAGCCAGCCACCAGGGTCAATAGCGGTGCGTGAGCAGGAGGAATCGCCGGCCGCAGCAAGACCGAGCAGCTAATCCCCGCGGACTTCTCCGAAATCCATTTCCGTCCCGCGCGCCCGCGCCCCGCCGTTTGTTCTTCCGCCAGCACCACCGCCCCGTGCGGCTCGCCCTGCTCCCCCAACTGCATTGCCACGTTGTTCGTCGAATCAACTTTGAAAAAATGATAAATCCGCCGCGCGAACGGCGTGCCGTACAGCCGATGACTCAAGAGTTGCGCCGCCAAAATGTCCGGCGCTCGCTCAATGTGATACCCCGTTGCCGCGTGCCCCTTCACGCGCACACCCACTTCGCGCAATCTCTCGATCCAGCGCCAGACCTGCTGCCGCGTCACCCCAATTTCCTTCGCAATCTTCGCGCCGCTGATCACAATCGTCGAGTTCTCAGCCAGCAAAGTCAGCAACGCGTCCAAGCGCCGGTCCGTAGTCCCCGGCAATTTGCCATCCGTTTAGTAGCCATATGAATTGTTCTGCGTCTAATATTGCTGTAGCTGTGAAAGGCGGTCGCGCAGTTTCTGATGTTCTATCTCGCGGGCCGCGAGCGTGGCCTTCAAATCCTCGACAATTTTCGCCGGAGCCTTGCTCAAAAAGGTCTCATCTGCCAGCCGGGCCTTCTTCGACTCGATATCCTTCGCCAGCCGCTCGATTTCCTTCTTCAACTTAATTTTCTCTGCTTCTTTCTCGCCCTCACTCATTTCTCCGCGTGTAATCCACAATTCGAGACGCGAGGTCGAGTACATTACCCCGGCCCTGACCTGACGCTCTCCCTTTATTAGATTGGACAAGTTTGCCAACCGTAGTATGGGATCGAGATTGTGACTAACGGCGTTGATCACGCCAGGATCGTCGCTGGCATAGCCAGCGTCTGATCGTTTCTTCACATCAACGCCCATCCCGGCGCGAATATTCCGCGCAGCCGCAATAATTTCCTGGATCAATGCCATGTCCGCGTCCGCCCCCGCATCAATCCAATCTTCCCGCCGCGAAGGAAACCGATCCAGCGCGATAGACCGCGCCCCCGCAGGCTGCGGTAATTTGTGCCACAGATCTTCAGTCAAAAATGGCATCACCGGATGCAACAATCGCAAAGCCGCGTCCAAAACCGCAAAAATATTCCGCCAAGCCGCAAGCGCCACCTCGCGATCGGTGGACGAAAGTTGCGGCTTCACCCACTCAATGTACCAATCGCAAAAATCGCCCCAGAAAAAGTGGTAAATCGTCTGGCAAGCCTCATGGAACCGAAATTCGTCCAGAGCCTTGTCCACTTCGCCCGCGGCCGCAGCCAATCGTGAAAATATCCAGCGATGCACCAACTCGCCTTCGCCCTCCACCGCGTAAGGGGCCGCCGCACGCACCTCCGGCGCAGCTAATTCCTGCAAAGTAAAGCCAGCCGCCGCCTCCGCCTTCTCCAAATTCATGAATAAAAACCGCGCCGCATTCCAAATCTTGTTCGCGAACGCTCGCGCGCCCAAAATCCGGTCCTCGGTCAACGCAATGTCCGTCCCAGGCGCCGCCATGCTCGCCAGCATGTAACGCATCGCATCAGTCCCGAACTCCGCGGTCAGTTTCAAGGGATCCACGCCGGTCCCCTTGGTCTTGGACATCTTCGCGCCTTCCGCGGTCCGCACCAATGAGTGCAAATACAGCCGCCGGAAGGGAATTCGTTTAGCTTCGTTCGCACCCGGCGCGAGGTGCAGCCCCATCATGATCATCCGCGAATCCCAAAAGAATAAGATGTCGTATCCGCTGATCAATAAACTATTCGGATAAAACGCGCGCAAATCAGGAGTGTCATCCGGCCATCCCAAGGTAGAAAAGGGCCACAAAGCCGAGCTGAACCACGTATCCAATACATCCGGATCCTGCACCAGTTTCCCGTCGCCCGCCGCCCGGCACTTCGGACACACTGTTGGCACCGCGGCCGCCCGCGCGTGCCCATCCACAATCTCCACGCTCGAATCCGTCGCCGGCACCATCTCGCCACAATCCGCGCAATGCCATATCGGGATGCGATGCCCCCACCACAGCTGCCGCGAAATGCACCAATCGCGAATATTTTCGAACCACTGCAGCAGAATCGTCCGCTGATTATCCGGCACCACTTCAATTTCCGCCGCTGGACCAAACCTCCCAATCACCGCCTTCCGCGCTTCCTCCGCCAGCGGCTTCATCTTCATAAACCACTGCGTCGAAACGCGCGGTTCCACAATCGCCTTGCACCGGTCGCAAGTCCCCACTGAATGTGTGTGCTCCGTAATGTGATCCATCAACCCGAGTTCTTCCAGGTCCGCAATCACCCGCGCCCGCGCCACGAATCTTTCCAGCCCCGCATACTTTCCCGCGGCCTCGTTCATGTGCGCGTCGTCAGTCATCACATCAATCTGCGCAAGGTTATGCCGCTTGCCCACTTCGAAATCGTTCGGATCGTGCGCCGGAGTTATTTTCACCACGCCGGTCCCGAATTCGCGGTCCACATAGGTATCCGCGATGATCGGAATCTCCCGATTCATTAGGGGCAGCAGCACTTTCTTCCCCACCAGATGCCGGTAACGCTCGTCTTCCGGATGCACCGCCACGGCCGTATCGCCGAGCATCGTTTCCGGCCGCGTGGTCGCGACCACCAGAAATTCCTTCGGGACCGAGCCGGCCACGGGATAGCGTATGAACCACAAATTCCCCACACGCTCGTTGTGCACCACCTCCAAATCACTAATTGCCGTCTGGCAGCGCGGGCACCAATTCACCATGTATCGTCCGCGATAAATCAATCCCTCGCGATACAGCCGCAAGAACGCCTCGAGCACCGCGCGATACAGCGCCGGCTCCAGCGTAAATTTCTCGCGCGTCCAGTCGCACGAAGCGCCGAGCCGAATCATCTGCTGCTTGATGACCCCGCCGCTTTCAGCCTTCCATTTCCAAACGCGCCGCTCGAATTCTTCGCGCCCCAATTCCTTGCGACTGATCCCTTCCTTCGCCAGCATCCTCTCGACAACAAACTGCGTCGCGATCCCCGCATGATCCATTCCGGGCAGCCACAAAGTCCGCTCGCCGCGCATGCGATGCCACCGCACCAACATGTCAATCTGCGTGTGCTCCAGCATGTGCCCGATGTGAATCGAGCCGGTTACGTTCGGCGGCGGTAGCGCAATCGAAAAACGCGGCTGCGCGTCGCTCGCCAAACCCGGCGTCCCCGAATTCTCCGCGCGAAATAATTCCTCCTCGAACCAGGCTTTCGCCCAGCGTTCCTCAATCTCCTGCGGCTCATAAGCCTTCGGTATTTCTTGCGCCATTCGCTCCCCAATGTGAATCTGACTTTGCGGCCACACCACGACACCGCAACAAAAGAGAATCAACCAATATATGTTTAAGGAAGCGAGCCGTCAACGGAGAGGGGGAGCAATCGCTCGCAGGGAATTTCCTGGGGACGCCAATTTCCCGATTGGCGTTTTTGCGCGCTCTTGAGACGCAAAAATCGCTTTCAATTAACGGCGTCCCACTGTCTTCATGGAGCGAGCGCTGTTATTTATTCCTGCGCCAGCGGAATCTGTGAGCCCAATTGCAGGTCAATCATCATCGCGATGCGGCGGTCCAGCTGAATGAAACTAGCCGCCACCTTTGCCGGAACCACCGCGCGAAAGATGGGCTGATATTTCTGCCGCAGCTGCGCCACCGACACATCCAGGGCCAGCAGCCGTTTGGTCATGCTGTCCGCCTGCTCGTCCGTCAGTTGCCCGTAACTATTAAAATATTCCTTCAGCAGATCGTATTTCGTGTTGTTGACCTTCACCAGCTCCGCGATGTACTGGTCGTACACGGGCCAGAACTTTGTCGCTTCCGCGTCCGTCAATTTCAAATTCGCCGCCACGAGCTGTTTGCGCATCGAGCGAATATCTTTGCGCATCAATTCGAGGTCTTGCGCTGTCGCTTTTTGGTCCGCTGTAGAAGCTTGGGATTGCGTCGATGCTTGCGCCGGCGTTGTAGCTCCGGGCTCAGCTGCAGTTCCGGCCGCCTCCGCGGCGCCTTGCGATAGACAGATTCCTGCCACCAGCATTACAGCCATCATCAAATTTTTCACCGGCGTTCTCCTTTGTCGCGCAAGTAGGTGCAACCAGCCTCTACATGAAATCGTAATCGAGTGAACCTCGTTCTGCGGAGGCTATCACACTTTCGCCACGCAACCACCGCGCTCCTACGGCGAAGTGCTCCTTCTCCACCAGCGCATGATCAGCCATGTCTCCCAGCAAAGAGCCACAACAGCGGCGGCGGCGCCCCACCAATTTTTCGCCATGACAGCGGTACCCAGCGCCGAAATCCCGAACGCTAGTGCCATAAAACACCAGAAAACCGCGCCAATTCCAGCGCGCATCCGAATATCCTGATGACCGCATAGCAGCAGCACGCCGGAAGTGAGCAGTTGCCCCCCAACCGACCGCCAACCGGCGTCCAAGGCCGCAGTGAACGTGATCGTCGCAATGCTCATGCTGTCAGTTCCCACTCACTAGCTGCAAAACCAATCGTGCACGTTGAGGCGGCGTGGAAGCGTGTGCCACGCGCCGGGCTGCTGAATTGCTGTTGAGTTAAACGTCCATATGCAGTATAACTCTCGGGTATCGTTGCACTCTAAAATGCGCCTCAAAGTCATCTTCTTCGTCGTAGTGGGACTGCTATTTTGCAGTCTGGCGACGCTTGAGACCACCGAACTGGTCAAGCTGGTTGACGATACCTCGAACGACTTTTCGTTATTGAATGTTGAGACCAACACATCCTCCGCTATTGTCCAGCAATCCCAAGAGTCGCAACCGAAAGCTGTTCCTGCACAATTCCAGAGCCGGCAGCCGAAGGTTCGCCCGGCAATTTCCGCTTCTTCTTACGCCTCAAACGATCTCCTGCACGTCCTCTGCGTCATAAGAACGTAGAAACGCTCGCTTTACTGCTCCGTTCCCGTTTTCTTCGTCGCCAGTAGATCCTGGAATTTCCTTCGCGGATTCCAACTTCGCTGGATGTGGAATCTCCCGGCGGCCAGTCCTAAAACGATCGGGTCCTACTCCGACAAACGGCCGGGCCCGACGAACCGCCGGTCTCGATTGCCGGCAGGAGGCAGGTGAACTAATGAGGTCTTTTTCGTACAGAAACGATCCACGGGCCCTGGAGGATTTTCTTTATGACTTGGCCTGCGAAGTGAAACAGCAGGAGCAGTCGGATCTGCTCATCGAACTCATGATGAGGATCGAGCCGCCTCTGGAAAAGTTGCGGAACGATCGTTGGGCAGTCACGCCGATTGACCGCGCCAGAATACACAAATGAGGGTTTCCCCTACTGAAGTGCGGCCCGGAATCAACCCGGGCCGTTTCCTTCGAGCATAGAAACTTGCCGTACTTATCTCAAAACTTAGGAGAACATCAATGGAAATCGGCGAAAGATTGAAAGCACTCAGGGAACAGAAAGATCTGTCACAAGGCGACATCGAGAAACGCACCGGTCTGCTGCGCTGTTACATTTCGCGTGTCGAGAACGGCCACACTGTTCCCGCCATCGAGACCATCGAAAAGCTGGCCCGAGCCATGGAAGTACCGATGTACGCGCTCTTCTACGAAGCCGAGCCGCCAGCGTCGCATTCTCTAAAGCCCGTTGTCACAGGGTGGGGAAGCTCGCGCCGTGATGCGCGCACGTTTCATCGCTTTCGCAAACTAATGGGCCGAATGAATGCGGCAAACCAAACGTTGCTGCTGCACATGGCCCAGAAGATGGCTCAAAAGAAGGCGTCGTCGGCCGCGAAGTGAACCGTGCGCACGTGACGTTGTTGTTGAATTTGTGAATCGCCCCCGCTCTGCGGGATCGAAGGCAGCGCCCGCCTGCTTTTCTGGCGGGCGGGTTTGACGTGACGTTTAGGGTGGCGTTTGACTTGTTAAAACGCGGTGCGGCGTCCCGGCCAGGGCGTCGCACACCTGGCTAGCATCGCGCTCCGTGCACTTCCTCAGGAGTCCAGCATGCCCGAAGGTAACTGGCGAGAGCTGTACAAAGCAGCCATCCTCGAACTTATTCCGGAGCTACTTCGCATTCGCGTGAAAATTGCGGAAGACGCGATCAACTCGCGCCTCGAGGATGCCAAGATCTCTCGCGGCGAGCGCAAGGAACTAGAAGCCGCACTATCCGCCCTACGCGAATTGAAACGACTGAAAAACTAAACACGCCAATCCCCGAAGTCATCGCGTCCCACGCAGCCGCTCCGAGTTTAGGCGCGCCCGGTGATGTTTACGCTGCGGTGCCAATCACCGCTGCATCCTCGCGTCCCGTCGCTCCACGTCCTCGCTCATCGTGCGTGAGCCCAAGTAAAGCACGATCGCGAGCGCCACCGACAGAATCGGCATGATAACCATGGCCTTCTGCAGGCCGACCGCGCGGAATCCCGCCAAGCTAGCCGCGCCCGCCGCATTCATCGCGCGGAGCGCCATATAATCACTCAACCGGCCCGTCAACAGCGGACCAAATGACGCACCGCACAAATACATCGCCATGAAGTACACAGACATGCTGAAGGCGCGCTGGTTGGCAGGCACGATGTCCTGAATCGAGGAATAAACAGGACCGTAGTACGTATTGAACGCGCCGTAGCCAATCGCGATGGCCACCAGAGTTGCCGCCGCGAACCCCGCCGGCCGCGTGATCCCGTAAAACATAATCGGTGCGCCGAGCAGCGCGACGATCGCCGCCATCCACAGCCGAGCATTGCGCGCGTTGCCTGCCACCAGATCGCCGAGGTGCCCGCCCAACAGGCCTCCCAACACGCCACCAATCAGATACACAACTCCGCAGGTCACGCCGGCGCGCGCCACCGAGTATCCGTGCACGCGAGTCATGAACGCCGGCAGAAAAGTAGCCAGCGCGTACATGTTGAAGTTCAACAACGCACCCGACAAAATGATCCACCACAAGGTGCGGATGCGAAGTACGGCGAGTATGGATCCCTTCAATTCGCCCGTTGCCTCAATCGCCGATGCGGAAGTCCCCTCCAAGATCTCCTCCGATGCGCCGCGCGCTGGTTCCCGCACCAGAAGCAGCAATGGCACCAGAATAATCGCGGGCGCCGCGGCGCTCACCAACGCTGTCCGCCAGCCCCATGCCTGCGCGATCGGCCCGCACAATAAAAAGCTCAGCGCCCCACCGATTGGCACGCCCAGCATGAACACAGATAGAACACGCGCCCTCCGCTTCGCCGGAAACAGATCGCCGATCCAGCTCGTCCCCACCGGCGCACACACGGCCTCGCCAACTCCCACTCCCAACCGCGTGAATACCAGGAACGAGAAGCTAGCCGCCAGACCCGATGCGGCTGTGAGTGCGGACCATACCGTCACGCCGATGGTAAGCAGCTTCTTGCGGCTCCAGACATCAGCAAGACGCCCGAGCGGCACGCCAGCCAACGCATAAATCCAGATGAACGTGCTACCCAGCAGCCCGATCTGCGTGTCGGATAAGCCGAACTCTTTGCGCATCGGCTCGACCAGCGCTCCAGGAGCTTGCCGATCGTAGAAGTTCAGTAAATTGATAGCACACAGCACCAGCACAGATATGACAGCGTTACGCGGTAAGTGAGTTTGCTTCGGCGGAGGGGCGCTATTCGGAGTCAAAGCGCGACGATACTATCACGCATGCAGCCAGTCGTTTGAAATCGACAGAAGGGAACTGCGCCGCTTGCATTGCTTCAGCCAGGTGGGTGCCCACAACGCCGACTCGTCTGGAGTTATCGCTGCCGACGTGGGCATGATGAGCGCATGAAACTTCGCTAGCGGGTTCTGTCGCGTCATAACGCGGGCCTTTCGAGCCCCCGTTTGCGGTGTCGCGCGCCCCACGCCGCGGGCGTTTTTCGATAACCGCATGACGATCGCTGGAAATTTCCTGATCGCCAGCGGGTACACAGGCCAAAGCGTGGAAACCATTCCATTCCAGCCCGATCCCTGTCCCGTCGAGTGTAGTGTGGGCGTGCCGCTAAAATCCTACGTCAGCTTGAGCTGGACCTACTACCTTAGGAACTAATTAGAGGCGGTGCGCCAAGCGTCGCTCTGCCGCTGCGAGGTCGCCCGCTTTGTGGCGTGATCGGAGCACATAGCTGGTGGACATTCGCGAGATGCATTGTCATTACTGACAATAGGTATCGGCGACTGCCGGTGATAGCGTCTGCCAAAGTAGGTGGTCCCGAGCGCGTGAGCGAGCACTCGCGCTACCTTCGTTGCGAGCGAGCGATTCACCGAACCAGAAGTTTTTGGTGCTATCCGGAAACGGCCCGGCAACGCTGCCTGGATGCGGAGAAAAATATGACCAAGACCTTTGCGAAGCAGCTTTTGGCAACGACGCTATCCGCGCTGCTGCTCGTTGGCACCGTGCCGCTGGACCTCACAGCTCAAACGGGTCAGCCCGGGTATTCCGGACAAGGCGTGCCGCTAACCGCAGAGGAGATACAACCACTGGTCGCCCCGATCGCCCTCTATCCGGACGCCTTGGTAGCGCAAGTCCTTGCCGCCGCCACCTTTCCCGATCAGGTTGCCGCAGCCGAAAGCTGGCTGCAGTACCACAGCTATATGACGGGCTCGACCCTGATGGCGGCCGTAGATGCGCAACCGTGGGATCCCGCCATCAAGGCGCTCTCACAATTTCCGTCCGTG
Organism: uncultured Acidobacteriota bacterium; assembly: GCA_963754275.1. GTDB lineage: Bacteria > Acidobacteriota > Terriglobia > Acidiferrales > UBA7541 > Palsa-295. Next base: position 170,232 of record CAVWFO010000005.1, on the reverse strand, counting down.
CTCGCTAATATGGCGACCAACTTGACCTGGACTTCATCTTTGGGGGAGGCCTACCACACGCAGTCGGCCGACGTGATGGCGGCCATCCAGGTGTTGCGCGCGAAAGCCTACGCTGCCGGCAACTTGAAATCGAGTACGCAACTCTCCGTCGTGCAGCAGTCGCCGCAAGTGATCGTGATTCAACCCGTGAACCCGCAAGTGGTTTACGTTCCCATGTACAACCCAGCCGTGGTCTACGGCTATCCCTACGTAGTTCCGGCTTACGTCGCCCCTCCGCCTCCAGCCGGTGCCGCGGTCGTGGCGTTCGGAGTAGGGATTGCGGTCGGGGCTATGATGGCGAGCAGCACTTACGCCTGGGGATACAGCAGTTGGGCATGCGGATGGCACGGCACCACTGCAGTGGTCTATCACGGCGGCACATATTATGGAAACAGTGCATGGCATGGCGGATATTACGGCACCAGCGCCTCCGCTTACGGACCCTACGGCAGCGCCCACGCTTCCACTGGCTACAATCCCTCCACCGGCACGTACGCCCGCGGTGGCACAGTGTCGAACGGCTACGGCAGCGTAAGCGCCGGTCAAGCGTATAACCCACACACGGGGGCCTCTGCCTCGTCAGTGCAAGGGTCCAATGCCTATGGCAGCTATGGGGCCTCGACCGCTTCGAAAAATGGCACCACCGTTGACAGCCAGCACCAAACCAACGCTAACGGAACCACCGCACAGGCACACAGCTCGAACGGTGGCTCGGCTTATGCAGCGTCAGGCAAGTACGGCAACAGCGCGGCATATGGCGAAACCGCGAATGGCGACAAGTACGCCTCGGCGAACGGCAAAACCTACAGCAACACCGGCAGCGGTTGGGACCAGAAGAGCGGAACCCCTTCGAGCTACAACAAGTCCGGCAGCTCCAGCTATTCAGGCTCATCCAGCTACAACAAATCCAGTTCCAGCGGCTGGGGCGGCCAGGAACATAGCGGCGGTTCACCGGCAATGAGCAGTGGAGGCGGCGGATGGAGTTCGCGGGCTTCCAGTGCTCGCGGTTCGTCAAGCTACGGCGGTCGTCGCAGGTGATGCTAGCGCCATCGGGGCCGATGTACGCGAAGCTAATGTTTGCACGTTGATGAAATGCCAATAGTTCAAGTTTGGAGGACCTCTGTGTCGCGAGCCACTCGCAAAACCGCTATTCTAAGTCGCCTCATCCCTCTGACGATAGTCATCCTATGTGCCGGATGCAGCAAGTCCGCCAAGCCTGCTTACCAGACGTTTGCTTCACCGGACGATGCCGGAAACGCGCTCTTGACGGCCGCCAAGTCCGGCGATCCCAACGCCGTAATCGCCGTGTTCGGTCCCGACTCGAAAGATATCGTCATGACCGGCGATCCCGTGCAGGATAAGAATACCGCCGACCAAGTGATCGCGGCCTATGATGCGATGCATCGTTGGCGCAAAATGCCCGACGGCTCCCAGACCTTGCTGCTTGGAGCAGAAAATTTTCCTTTCCCGATTCCGCTGAAGAAAAATTCTGCCGGACAGTGGTACTTCGACGTGGCGGCGGGAAGGGAAGAGATTCTGATCCGACGAATCGGCCGTAACGAACTCTCTGTCATGGACGTTTGCATGGCGCTGGCTGACGCTCAGGCTGAGTACTATTCAATGCACCACGACGACGGCAGCACCCACGTCTTTGCCACGAAGTTCATCAGTGACAACGGCAAGCAGAACGGTTTGTACTGGGATTCGCCCGAAGGCCAACCCAAGAGTCCGCTTGGTCCTCTGGCGGCATTCGCGACCAACGAGGGCTACAGCCTCAAGCCCGATTCGCACGTCCCGTTCCATGGATACTACTTCCACATGCTCACTCGCCAAGGCGCGAACGTCCCCGGCGGCGCGAAGGATTACGTCGTCAATGGAAAGATGACGGGCGGCTTCGCCTTCGTGGCTTATCCCGCTCAGTACCGAAATTCCGGCGTGATGACATTCATCATCAACCAAGACGGCGTCCTGCTGCAGAAGGATCTGGGACCTGACACCGCACAAACCGCAGCCGCAATGACCGAGTTCAATCCCGATCAAACTTGGACCCAAGCGTTCCAATAGCGCTATCTGGTCGCTGGAACGACCAACTACTTGGGCTTGTTTTCTCCGGACGAATGCGCAGCGGACGACTGCCTCTGCTCCATTTGCTGGGTCTGCTGCGCGTGTGTTTGCTGTAATTGCTGCGTTTGTTGCTGGTGTTTCTGCTCTACTTGCTTCGTCGTCGCTGCGTCAGCCTTCTGTTTGTCCAACTGCAAGTGCTCTTTGTCTTGCTGCTGCTGCAGCTTCTGCCGATCTTGTTGCTGCGTGGTGTATAGCTTATTTTGCTGCTGCTGATACTTCTTGTCGTTTTTCGCGTTGCCCGTGTTTGGAGCCGGTGGATGTTCCATAGCCGGCAGATCGTTGGGATGGACTGCTGGCCGAGTGCTGGAGTTTTCCGCACGCCCGCTTGCTTCTCCGCCTCGCACGGCGCCATCGCCCCTAAATTCTCCTGGCCTCGCTGTTGCGACGACTCCTGGTTGACCATGGTTTACGGATGCCCGCTGTTGGGTGTCAGAGCGGGAAGCCTGGACATGTGCAGTTTGCGAGCCTACCGGCCCGATGTGCCGATCGCGGGCGGCAGCCTCGTCTTGGGCGGTCGGACGTGCGTCGATCCCGCCATGGCCATTGTAGCTGACTCGATTTTCGTTCCCGATGTTCACTCTCTCGTTGTAAACATTGTGAAGGTCCCCACCCACGTGCCAGACCGATGAGTTGTATTGGAAGCGCCCGCCTTCCCAACGGCCTCCGTAAAAGCCATTGCCGTAGTAACCGTAGCCATAGTTAATGCCGCCATAGAAACCTACCGTCGGGCCCCAATAGCCGTCATAGAAGACAAATCCGGAGCCGCCCCAGCCCCAGTAAGGCGGAGTCCAGAGGTAGCCGACTTCCGGAGCCATAATCCATGTGCCTGGTACCCAAAAGTAATCGCTGGCATCGTAGTCATAATCCCAGTATCCAGGTGTCCAGATGTAACCGTCGCCGGGACAAATGGGCTGCTCGTAGACCGGCAGCACCGGCGGCCCGAGCGCGATCGCTACGCGGACTTGTGCAAACGTAGCCCCCGAGACAACCAGCAACAAAAGCGCGACCATCAACGCGCGAATGATGAAAGCGAGACGCATTGCGAGTCCTCCTGCCTGTTCATCCCTGCCCGTTGTCGCACGATTTCTGCGGGTTGCACGGCTTGAAAGGCGATGCCACGGAGTTAGAATCGCTTAGGTGGATTTCTGAAGATGTCCAAAACAGCACAAGTTTTGCGAACGCCCGAAGATCTGCGGTGAAAGGAATCGCTATCGTCGGCAAACGGGCGATTAGCGCATCCGCCCCAACCGGTTACAACTTGCCGTTCGCAAAACTTAATGCGTTCGTCGAGGTGGCGTGGAGGGGTGAGCCCCCGCCCAGCATGCGGAAAGTCGATCCGGTTTGCAAATCCCCGAGATTTCGGCCCACCTCCGGGGGGATTGTTGACGCGTTTCGACGACCACGCGTGGGCGTCTCATGACGTTTCTTGTCCAATGGCCATTAGTCTGACGTGAGTCGCGTTACCGGAGGCCGACAGCGGAACAGCGGCGAGAATTTCTGTACCCCGCATAGGCTCGGATTGGACCGACAGTGTTCCTCCAACCAGGCGAAGCCGCTCGCGCATGCTCACAAGACCTATTCCCGCGCTCGTGGTCCGGACGGCCGGGTCAAAGCCCACACCAGCATCCACGATCCGTAGGCGAATTTCATTATTAGTGCCGCTGCACTTAACCTGGGCTTGCGTCACTTTACTGTGTTTCGCCATATTGCTCACCGCTTCCTGAGTGATTCGGAACAGACACAGCGCCACGTCCTTCGGAATATCCGAAGGAACCCCGCATTCACTGAATTCGACATGAATCTTGAACTTCGAGCTCAGCTCTTCACAAAGGCCCGTCAGAGCCGGCACCAGGCCTACATGCTCCAGCTTGCTGGAATGGAGTTGGTGTGAGAGCGTGTGCATATCGATAGATATTTCCTGGTTTCTCTTCAACAATTCCTGAATTTTACCCCTCACCTCTACTTCTGACTCAGGTAGATTCTTCAGTAGCCGCGCAAGGCCGATCCCCTGGAGCGCCAAGCGCTGGCTGAAGTCGTCGTGGAGTTCCCGTGCGATGCGAGCGCTCTCCGCCTCTTGTGCCGCAATGAGCCGCCTTCCAACCTTCTCCAGCTCGTCCTGCGCAAGCTTGCGATCGGTGATGTCCACGAAGCTTACCAAATTGGTCGCGCCCAGAGACGCAAAGTGAAACTCGATGTAGCGATAGGAACCGTCCTTGCAGCAGACCCTTGCTTCCATCGGCGCGACTTCAGAACGATTCTCCACGGCCTCCGTCACCCGAGCTTCCCATTCTGTTCTGATTTTTTCGCGGTACGCTTCATCAGGATAGGCAAGAGGCCACCAATCAGCGATGCAAGTAACGTCCTCCTTCGAATAGCCAAACAGAGTTGTGAACTTCTCATTGACGATCTCGTTCTGAAATTCCAAGCCGTTGGCAACGACTGTGGCGACAGGAGACGCGGACACCAGCCACCTGCTGCGTTCTTCGCTGGCGCGCAACTTCTCCTCCGCGACTTTGCGCTGAGTCACGTCGGCGGTCATACCAACCAGCCGGGTCATCTTGCCGGCCTTATCAAAAGTTGCGTGACCACTCTCCTGCAGCCACAACAGCGTACCGTCTGGGCGAAACCTGCGGTACTCGGTCCGGTATTCCGGGTCGTTTGGCGTCAAGGAAGTTGCCAGCCCCCACAACCTGGCTCGATCATCGGGATGGACCAGAGCGAAATAGTCTCTTGCGATTCCGGTTCCGGTGGCGTCGTCCAGTCCGAGAATATTCGCGCATTCTGCAGATCGCTGTACTGAGTCGGTGGCGGGATCCCATTCCCAAGCATACATCCTGCCGACTTCGGCAGCGACGCGCAGCCGCTCTTCGCTTTTGCGCAAGGCCTTCTGGGCTTGCAAGATGTCGGTAACGTCGTGCGCAACTCCACGGACACAAGGAATTTCCAACCCCTGCGTGCGCAAAGTGCTTGTGAAACTCCAAATTCGAGTCTTCCCGTGTTTGGTACGTAGCCGCATGAACCCTGCATACGTGCTTTTCTCGCGTACCGCGGCTAGAAACGCGCCGAATTCCGGGTGACTCTCTGGGCTGAGGAATTCGCGCACGTTCCGATTTACGATTTCGTCCGGCTCATAGCCAAGCGTTCTGGCCGCGGCGAGGTTCACCGTCAACACAACGCCCTGCAAATCATGCGTGCAGATCAAATCGAGACTGTTCTCGACCAAATCACGGTAGTGCTCTTCATTCTCTCGCAATGCCAGAACTCCAGTCGCTAAGCTGCTGTGAACCCCGCTCGATAGTCAAGCGAGCGAGCATCCATAAGATCGCTGTCCTCAAGCTTAGCCCCGCAGTCAGGCTCAGCCGTTCTTGCCGCAGCCGCGGGAAGCGCACTCAACGCGCATTGCTGGCACATGCAGGAAGGACACGACCACTTTTCGGGGGTGAGTATAACATCCAAGTCCAACCCTCGGTGAGTCTCCGTAGCCGAAAGTTGAAAAACGATCCCGCGGATTACCACGTTTATCGGGTACCAAACAGCGAGACCGTAGAAACGCGACGGGAGGGCGGGTAGGCGACCTGCCTCAAGATCCATTAGGTATATCGGCGCCGTGGGAGCGCTCATCCTTCCACAAGCAAGAAAGATAACGAAGATTCAGTTAACTACAAAGGTCGAATGGTATTTGGCGTTCTTGACTTGGTCGGCACAGGAGTCACAATAGAATCCCCTTGCAAAACGCTCCACCATTCACGGGTGGGCTCTTTCTATATCTGACGGACGACGTAACAGCGCAATCGGGTCGTCCAGGAGCGACGCGGTGCCGATAGATATTCTGCTCGTCGAAGATAACCAGGGCGACATCCGGCTGATGCGCGAGTTCTTGCGTGAAATCAATCCGGCGGCGCGCCTGCATGTGGTTACTGACGGCGCTGAGGCCATGGATTTTTTGCGATACCAAGGCCGCTACGTGGTTGCGCCGCGCCCGGATGTCATTTTGCTGGACCTGAATCTGCCGAAATTGCACGGCCGTGAAGTTCTGGCACGTGTGAAGGCCAACCCCCATTTGCAAACGATCCCGGTGATTGTGCTGACGAGTTCCGAAGCGGAATCTGATGTCGAGAGTAGTTATCAACTGATGGCAAACTCTTATCTGAGAAAACCGGGGAACTTGGAGGAGTGGGAGCAGATGGTAAAAAGCCTGAATGGTTTCTGGTTTACGAGGGTCAAGTTGCCGAAGCGGGAAAGCGTTGCGTTGCGGTCTTGAACCGAGGTGACTGATAGCTTTTCCGCATCAGTCTGGTAAACCGAGGTGGAGCACCCACGGCGCCCGGTATTTTGATCGCGGAGTATCCAAGCACTCGGTGCAGAGCTAACTTAGGTGGCCCGTGCGGCGTTGCAGGCTTTCATCGGGCGAAAGGCACGGCCGGATTGTGTTCCGCGAAGTGAACAGCAAGCGCACAGCCAAGAGTGTGACTCTGCCGGGATTCACTACTCACCAATCACTACTCACGAATCGCTACCGCTCCTTCTTCTGCAACTCGTTTTGCAGCAAATTCTCCACCAGCGGCTTCACGCCCTGCGACAGCAGCTCTTGCAGATGCGGGCCAAGCTTTTCCATCACTTTGCGGACCATGTCGTCCACCGCTTCGGAATCGTTGGCGCGGGCGGCCGGATGCTCGGAATTTTGAGGCGGCAGCGCCGGCGGCATCAGGAAAGGAATTTCGGAAAGCGCCTCGCGATTGGGCGGAGGCAAAGTGGGAATGCGTTCGAAGCCTTGCGTGGCGGGCGGCTCCGGCGCGGATTCGGAGAACAGGGAAGCGCTGGACTTCGCGAAAATTTCCGCTTCGTGCGCGGCGGCTTCGCGATCCCAATATTCTTCGCTGGGCGCGGGCTGCGGCAACTGGCCCGGATGGGTCTCTTCGGCGTAGGCTTCCTGCTCGCGCGTGTCGGGCTGAGAAGGTTCTTCATCGCGCGGCGAATAGTCGTCGGCGATTTCCTCGCGCTGCTCGCTGCCGAAGAGTGGCTCGGCGGGCAACATGCCGGAGAGCGCGCCACTGCCGTTTACAGGTACGTCCGCGGGAGAAGGTAAAGCGTCCGGCGAGATCTGCGACGAAAAATCAGCGGCGCTGCTGATGACTGGCTCGGGCTGAGGTTCGGCCTCGCCGTTGAGCCCTTCGGAAACGGTGGCACCCGAGGAATAATCGCTCGGCGCTTCCTGCGCGGGGGCTCTGTCGAGCTCGAGGCCGTCGTCGTGCACTGCGCGCTGCGTTTCGCTGTGCGGATCGTCGTTGAAATGGTAGGACGAACCGCCGAATTTCGCGTCGCTCGCGCCGGCATCACCGAACTCGCGCGGTTGCGCATCGCTGACATGCGGTTCCGCGTGTGTTTCGTTGTGCGCTGCGGAGCTTGGTTCCGCGCTCGCTGTGTCACGCACCTGGTCGCGCGCTTCTTCACGCGCTTCGGAAATTGCGGATGGCGCGAAGAATTCACTCGGAGCTGCTGATGGCTGCTCTGCTGAAAGAGCGGGCGCGAAAGGGGCCACGTCGAGCGGCTGCGTTTCGGCGGCATGATCGGCAGCAGGGGCGGTGGAAACAGGCTCTTCCACTCCCGCAGCTGCTGATTCCGCAACAGGCGCAGAGTGTGACTCTTCAGCATGCGCGGACGCAAGCGGGGAAGAGAGATTCGACATCCAATGATTGTCGGTGCTCTCGGCGGATTCGGCCTCGCTGCTCGCGGAACTTTCCGGCGCCGAAGGCGTGAGCATGTCCATCCAGCCGCGCATGCGCGAGACCAGAGTTGGCCGGCTTGGCGGCGGTTCGGCAGCGGCGGGCTCGTGATGTTCGGCGGCCGGCTTCGCGGCTTCGGACTTAGCAACTTCCGCCGGCCGGAGGCGCGCTTGTGCGTCAGGTTCTTCGACACGCGAGAACGAGCCAGCGGCTAGTTCGATTTCGGGCTGGTCTTTTGCATCCCAATCACCAGGCTTTGTTACAGGCGCTCGATCCGATGAAGCTGGCGCGGGCGCTGACGTAATTTCGGCTGCGGGTTCGTGCTCGGGCGCATCAACTTTGGCTTCGACGTTGGGATTTGCCGAGGCCCTGGTTTCTTCGGCACCGGGTTCGTCTGTTTTGCGGCGACGCGGCGGAACGTCTTTCTCCGATGGAAAAGTAATAGGCTCGAAACCCTTTCCGTAAGAATAAACCGGGTCGGCCGCGACATTTTCCGGAACTTCAAAGTCAGCGGCGTTGCGGCGCCAATCGTTGGCGGTGACGGAGCCGTCGAAGTCATCCTCGTCATCATCAATCGCTGCGACGACCGGAGTCTTGGGAGCAGCGGGAGTTTTAGGCGCTTTGGAATCTTTCGCGGAGGCCTTAACGGGTTTCTTGGCTCTCGGCGTTTCTTCCTCGTCGTCTTCTTCGACTTCGTCCAGATCAATCGCGCGCACGCCTTTGCCGAAGCCATAAATCACGGCGGCTTCTTCGGCAGTGGGCTCGGGGAATTCGGGCAGCGGCTTGGGCTCGGCCTTCAGCGGAACTTCCGGCAGGGCAGGCGGCAGAAGCGCTTCGGCGGCGACTTCTTTCGCCTTGGCGAGCTCGGCGGCAACTTTGGGATTCTTTTCCAGGGCGGACATCACCATGGCGATCAGCGGATCTGGCGGAACGAAGGGCTTCTTCAGCACGCCATCGGCGCCAACGCGACGGGCTTCTTTTTCGTCGAGCGGATCAAACGCGCCAACCAGTAGAATTACCGGGACGTGCGCGAAACGGGGATCTTTCTTGACGAACTCGCAGACTTCGTAGCCGTTGCGCACCGGCATGAAGACGTCGGCAAGGACCAGATCGGGGTTCGCGTCGGGCAGGCGGCGCACTGCGGCCTCGCCGTTGCCAACAGCGATGACTTCCACGCCGCGTTCCTGAAACGCGAGCACGACCATTTTTTGGATATTAGTGTTGTCGTCCGCAACCAGAATTCTGGGCACTTTAATCCCCCGGGCGGCAAGCCTCCACACGAGGCACGCCTAGCCCTGAACATACCTATTGCAGCACCCCGCAGCAGGGGCGTCAACAAAGTCGAAGTACAGGAGTGCCTGAGTTGTTAGCAGGGAGTCAATAGCGTCTAGGCAGCGCCCATATAGCGGATGAGCACCGACTGAGAGGTGGTTACCAGGGGATGAGTTTCTTCAGCCCCTTCTTCTTCTTGCTGGTGGATTCGGAACTGGTATCCACGGGTGTGGGTTTTGCCGGGGCGTAGGTCTTGTCCGTGGACTGCGTGCCAGACTGGCCTGATGCTGCTGCCGGGGTTGAGCTGTCGCCTGTCGTTGCAGCGGCTGCGCTGGAGGAGCTGGAGCTCGTATTGGCAGAGCTCGAGACGGCTGCCGCGGGTGCGGTGCTTTCGGCTGGCGCGTTCGCGGTGCCGGAACCGTTCAGGCCGGCGTCCACTGTGCCGCTGGTCGAAGGTAGGGGCGCGGGGGCGGGCGTATCTGCAGCCGGAGTTCTAGCCACGGGCTGCTCAGAAGTTGGCTGACCTTTGTCGTCGAGCGGAGTAATGATTTCTGCACCCACGCCGGTTTGCGCCGCGTCGGAACCAACCGGCGCGGTGGTCGCATCTTCGGGCGTGACTACTTCGCTTCCGCTTCCCGCTGTTTGTGCGCTGGCGCCAGCTGCGCTGCCTGTCACAGTGAACGATGGGCCGGCGGCGCCCGGGCGGAGTACCTCGGTCGCTGAAACCGCGTCGTTCGGCGGAGCCATCTGCGGCATGCCGCTGCGCGCCGCGTCGGCAACGTCCGGGCTGCCCTTCAACATTCCCAGCGGAAGCTTCACAAAAACGCTCTGGTGGTGCTGCTTTTCGTAGAGTTGCTGCTTCTGCATGCGCACGATCGCGTCAGGGTCGGCGGACGGCACGGGGCGGCCCATATCTTTCAGGCGAGCCTTGGCGCCGGGGGCGTCCTTCGAGAGCGGATAATCGCGCACGATGCGGTCGTAGCATTTGCTGGCGAGATCGCTCCAGTGATTTTTATCGTCCTCATTCTTGGAAACTTGTTTGGCGCGCTCGTAAATATTTCCGAGCATCCACAGCGCGTTATCGTTCTGGCTGTAGAGCGGGTAGCGATCGGTGACTTCCACCAGGCGCGCTGCGGAGGCGCGATAATCCGCCTTGGCGTAGTAGAAATAAGCCACCTTGTAATCGCCGTCGGCCAGCACTTCCTGCACATCGCGCAGATATTGTTCGGCCTTAGGAACCAGCGGGCTTTGCGGGTAGGACAGCAAGAACGCCTGAAAAGCGTCTTCGGCGGCTTCGCCCTGGGTTTTATCGCGGTCGGCTTTCTCCATCATTTTATAGTGCGCCAGGCCGATCTGCATCTGGGCATAGGCCGCTTCGTCGAGAAACGGAAAGAACGTGCGGAAATCGTTGTATTCCTGAATCGATTGCGTGAGGTTGGTGGTGCCGCCCTCTTTATAGTAGGAATCGGCGACGGCGAGTTTGGCTTTGGCCAGATATTCGCTGTCGGGATAGGTGTTGATCAGAGTCTGTAGAGCCAGGCGCCCTTCGGTGTAGCGGCCGGCTTTGAGGTCAGCCTGCGCGCGATCGTAGAGCACCTTGTCCGGTTCGGCCGAGGTGTTTACGTCAATCGTCTGCTTCTTCTGAGCACTCTTTTTCTTGTTCGAAGCGCTTTGGTTGGTTGGTTTGGCTTTGGGTTGTGGCTTTGGAGTTGGCTTCGGAGCGTCTGCATCCGCGGGCGTGGGAGGCGGCGCGCTTTGACCGCTGCCACCGGTCTGAGGCGTCGGTACTTGCGCGTGTGCACTGGGGCACAGCAGGAGCATTACGCCGAGCGCGGGCAGCAAAAACGCCGCGTTTCGGAAATATTGCAATTTTTTCAATCCCATCGCATTATTCCAGTCAGACGTTCGCAATGTTTTCATGCCCTCTGGCTCAAAGCTTGAGTCGCGAGTTTTTTTAACTGGCGCGTAGCAGCCGCTGGATCAGCCGTGTGGAAAATCGAAGTCCCCGCTACGAACGTGTTCGCTCCGGCCCGCGCCAGCTCGGCCGTGTTTTCCAGATCAACCCCACCGTCCACTTCAATCCGGAAGCTGGCATTATAGCGCGCACGCATCTGATTCAGCTGGCGAATTTTCTCGTAAGTATTGGAGATGAATTTCTGCCCCCCGAATCCCGGATTGACGGTCATCACCAATACTGTGTCCACCTTATCGAGTACTTCGCTTAGCATCGTCACCGGCGTCGCCGGATTGATCGCCGCGCCGGCTTCTGCCCCGAGCTCGCGAATCATCGCCAGGGCCCGATCCAGATGCACCGTCGCTTCCTGATGCACCAGAATGCGGTTGCCGCCAGCGCGAATGAAGTCCTCGATGTAGAGCTCAGGCTGTTCGATCATCAGATGCACATCGAGGGGCAGGCGGGTTGCCTTGCGCAGTGAGGCTACTACTGGAATTCCGAGGGAAATGTTGGGGACGAAGTGGCCATCCATGATGTCCACATGAATAATGTCGGCGCCGGCCTCTTCTACGACGCGAACGTCTTCACCCAGCTTCGCGAAGTTCGCGGCCAGTATGGAAGGCGCAATCTCAATGCGTGCGTAGCTCATCGGTTCTGCTGAATTCTAGCACAGGCCATTCGTGGTTTGCGGATTGGGAGGCGGCCTAAGATGAATTTGGAAGACGTTCGGTGTCCGATTGGCAGCGGTGCATCACTCCGCCAGCTGCAATTCGATGGTCGAATTTGCGTCAATCCGCGCGCCTCGTGAAGGCGTCTGGCCGACGACCGTTCCGTGCAGGCCGCCGGGGACAGCCGCGAACGTCAGCTTCGTGACTTTCAGGCCGGAGCCCGCGAATTTCGATTCCGCTTCTGCGAGCGTGTAACCCACAAGTTCCGGCATCACGTACGCCGGGGGCCGCGCTCCCAGCGAAACGAGAAGATCCACGTGCGGGCTGGTGACGTCTGAAGTTCCCGGCACGGGATCTTGTTGCAGAACGGCGTCGTTTTCGGTTCCGGGCACGTATGCCTGGGAAATTTCGCCGACCTGCATTCCGGAGCGCAGCAGTTCGATGCGCGCGGCGCGAAGGCTGTGGTCGGTAAGCACCGGAATCGTAGCTTTCTTGGGCCCGAGGCTGATGATCACGTGGGCGTACTGGCCGATTTTCACTTTCATTCCCGGCGGAGGCGTTTGGCGCACGACGGTATCCGCGGGCAGCGGGTTGAAGAGCCGGTCCTCTACTTTGAATTCCACGCCGCGGCCTTGCAATATCTGTTGCGCTTCCACGGCTTTCTTTCCGACGACGTCCGGCATGGCCACTTCGCGGCCTTGAATCGCGAAGCGCATGGCGGTGAGCGCACTTAGGAATGAGACTGACATCAAAATGAAGGCCAGCAACGCCATGCGGAAAATCCATTCGAGCCGCTCACGAAACGTCATTCGATTGCCTCGGTTCTTGTCCGTTGGCCTTGGATGAAGCACCACGAGCGTAGCACGAGTGTCTGCGTTCAAACCTCACTGCAAACGTGACGCGCACTCTCGCGGTTAACTCCTCTGGGTTTGCGGTTCTACACTTTGGCGATGACCGCCGCAAAAAAGCCATCAACCTCGAGCGCGCCGGGAGTCGTCCGAAAATATCCGTCGCGATCGAACAGTTTTGCGGCCTCGCAACCGGGGGCGAGCTTGCCAAACAAGCTGCGCGCAATTTCGCTTCCGACGTCGCTCCGGAACCCACTGCTGCCTCGCAGCGCCTCCTCTACCACTCGCTCGTTCTCTTCCGGCTCCATCGAGCACGTGGAATAAACCAGCCGCCCTCCCGGCGCGAGTTGCTGCAACGCCGACTTCAGAAGTGCGGTTTGCAGTGCGTGAAATTCCGCGAGTTGTTCGGACTTGAGCCTCCAACGAATTTCCGGATGGCGCGCGAGCGTGCCGGTTCCGGAGCACGGGGCGTCCACTAGAATGCGATTGAAGAGAATGCCGAAGGGCAGCGCGCTTGCCGCGTCCAGTTCAATTAAGCTCACTTGCGTGAGTCCGAGCCGCTTGAATTGTTCGCGCATGGCGCGCAAGCGATGCGCGTGACGGTCTGCGGCGACGACGATGCCGCTCGCGCCTGCCGAACGCACGAGAGAAGGCGTTTTTCCTCCTGGCGCGGCGCACAGATCAAGCACGCGATCGCCTGATTGTGTATCGAGCAGCAACGGCACGGTCTGTGAAGCTTCATCCTGAATGGAGATCGCGCCGCTGCGGAAGGACTCGGTGCGCGTAGGGCTGCCGCCTCTCACGGAGAATGCGGATTGCAGAATATTTCCCGCTTCGATGCGCAGGCCTGCGTGTTGCAGCGCTGTGAAGATTTCATCGCGGCGCGTTAGGTCGTGCAACGCGCAACTCAGTCGCGGTGCGCGATTATTGGCTTCAAGCAACGCGACGGTTTGCTCCTCACCCAGGCGCTTGAGCCAGCGTTCGACCATCCAAGTGGGATGCGAGTGCAGAATGCCGAGACGTTCCGCGACGTGGCGTCGCCTGCGGAACGAATTTCGCTGTGGGAACGCGTGCTTCGTCCGCGGCGCGGCGCAGGACGGCGTTGACTAGCGTCGCAGCAGAGGTTTTGCGCGCGCTTTTCACCAGTTCCACCGATTCGTTGACTGCTGCACGCGCTGGGATGCGTTCGAGGAATCGCAATTGGTAGAGTCCGATTCTTAGGGCGAGCGCCACGGGCAGATCCAGGCGCGCCACCGTTTTTTTCATTTGCCGCTCGAGCAGGAAATCCAGCAGCCGGCGCCAGCGGAGCACGCCCATCACCAGTTCGGTCGCGAGTCCGGCGTCTTCGGCTTTCACGCGCGCGCCTAGTTCCGTGTGCAGCACGTCGCTGGCGTACGCGCCTTCGGCCTCGACGCGCCTCAAGACTTCGTACGCGATTCTTCTGGCGGGGCTAATCATCGTAATCTAATGAGAACACAATAATACGAGGGGATGTAGCCGCGACTCGCGAGGCGGGGGTAGTGGCTCGCTACGCTCCGAAGCGTTCATTGGATTGGAGTCGTGCGCCGTTTGCGAATTCGCATGCTGAGATTTTGTTGCGGCCTTCGAGTTGCACGAATTCCAGGCGCAGCGCGGTTTCGTCGCCGCAAGTTACATCCAGTTCGGTGCCATTTGCGCTTATTGTGCCGGGCGCTTCCCGGCTCGCCTGACTTGCGATTGTAGGGGTGGGTCTTAGCCCCGCCCCTCCCGTCGTTCCGGATATGACTGATTGATTCGGCGCAAGCTTGCCCCAGATTGAGCATTGCTTTCCGCGGAAAGTGGTGAATGCGCCGGGCCAGGGTTGAAAACCCCGGATACGGTTGTAGATTTTCTGCGCAGGGAGCGACCAGTTGATTCTGCCGTCGTCTTTTTTCAAAGGTGGGGCGAGAGTTGCTTGCGAATTATCCTGTGGCGTTGGCGTGATCGCTCCGTTTGCAAGGCCGCGAAGCGTTTCGACGATCAGTGGGGCGCCTGCTTCGGCCAGGCGCGCGTATAGCTCCGGCGCGGTTTCGTCTGGTGCGATTTCCGTTTCGTGCTTCAACAGCATGGGCCCGGTGTCCAGACCCGAGTCAATACGCATCGTGGTCAAGCCAGTGCGCGTTTCGCCGTTGGCGATCGCCCAGTGGATTGGAGCGGCTCCGCGATATTTTGGCAGCAGGGAGCCGTGGAGATTAATCCATCCGAGGCGCGGTATTTCGATGAGGCGCGTGGGAATAATTTGACCGTAGGCGATGATCACGACTACGTCGGGCGCGGCGTTGCGGAAATATGCGTAGGATTCTTCAGCGCGGATTTTGTGGGGCTGGTACACGGGAATTCCGGCGGCGACTGCGGCGTCTTTTACTGGTGAGCTTGCGATTTCTTTGCCACGGCCGCGGGGGCGGTCCGGCTGCGTGACGACGCCTTCGATCTGGAAGTCAGGCTGGACCAATAGTTCGCGCAGAGAGGGCAGGGCAAACGCCGGAGTGCCGCAAAAGATAATTTTCAGCGGCGGCACGAGCGTCCTACCACTCGCCGGCTTTTTTGAGCTTGCGAATTTTGCGCTTGATTAGGTCGCGCTTCAGCATGCTCAAGTGCGTGATGAAGAGGATTCCGTTGAGGTGGTCAATCTCGTGGCAGAAGGCGCGGGCGAGCAAGCCTTCGCCGCGGCGTTCGAAGGAAGCGCCCGTCGCATCCTGCGCGCGCACGGTGACGTACTGCGGCCGCTCGACGTAGCCGCGAAATCCGGGGAGCGAGAGGCAGCCTTCTTCCTCGCGCTGCTGGCCTTCGGCGTAAATGATTTCGGGATTAGCGAGGACCATTTTCGCTTCGGGAATTTTTCCGTTGGAAACGTCAATTACCGTGAGGCGCAGGCCGACGCCGATCTGGGGTGCCGCGAGTCCAACGCCGGCGGCCGCGTACATGGATTCGAACATGTCCCCGATGAGTTTTTGCAGGTCGTCGTCGAATTTTTCCACGCGCTTGCCGGGAGTTTCCAGCACCGGGTCGCCGTATTTCACAATCGGGTGAATCATCGTTAGTTGGTTCCTGTGCGGAGCGCGGCCTATTGTGTTCGGCACGGCTCGTTGCTTGTTACTCTTCCCTTACCACTCGTCAGCCGACACACGCCATTAGAATTCATCAAGCTGCTTCTGATAGCCTTCGAAATTGCGCCGCGTTTCGCCCACGGAATCGCCGCCGAATTTCTCCAGGAAGGCGCCGGCGAGTTCCACAGCGATCATCGCTTCGCCTGCCACGCCTCCGGCTGGCACCACGCAGACATCCGAGCGTTCATAGGCCGCTTTCACCGCTTCCTTGGTGTTCAAATCCGCCGTGAGCAGCGGGCGACGCAGCGTGGAAATTGGTTTCAAGTAGCCGCGAACCACCAGGTCACTGCCGTTGGTGATGCCGCCTTCGAGGCCACCCGCGCGATTGGACGAGCGCTCGAAGCGTTTTTTTGTCGCGTCGTAGCGGATCTCGTCCTGCACTTCGGAGCCGTAGCTTCCCGCGTTCGCGACGCCGGTTCCGAATTCAACTGCTTTCACGGCTTGAATGGACATCAGGGCGCGGGCGATACGCGCATCCAGTTTTTCATCCCACTGCGCGTGGCTGCCCAGGCCCGGCGGAATTCCATGCGCCACGACTTCGAAGACGCCGCCGACGGAATCGCCGGCGCGCAACACTTGATCCACTTCCGCAATCATTCGTGATTCGGCGGCGGCATCCACGCAGCGCAGCGGCGATTCAAGATTCTCGCACACCGTGGCGATTTCGTGCCAGCTGGCGGCGCGTTCCAGGCAGACGTGGCCGACGGCGATCGTGTGGCTGAGAACTTCGGCGCCGAATTCGCGCAACAATAATTTCGCGAATGCGCCGGCGGCGACGCGGGCAGCAGTTTCGCGGGCGGAAGCGCGTTCGAGCACGTAGCGCGCGTCGTGAAAATTAAATTTCAGCGCGCCGGCCAGATCGGCGTGACCTGGGCGCGGAGCTGTGAGCTGGCGTTGCGCGCTCTTGGGATCGCTTGAGTCGGCGCCGTCGGTGTCTTCTACCGGCAGCGTCTTCTCCCAATTTTTCCAATCGCGATTTTCGATACGCACGGCGATTGGCGCACCGATTGTCTTTCCGTGACGCACACCGGCGAGAATATCCGCGGCGTCTTTTTCGATGCGCTGTCGCCCGCCGCGGCCGTAGCCGAGCTGGCGGCGATGCAATTCGCGTTGAACGAAGTCAAGGTCTACCGGCACGCCTGCAGGGAGACCAGAGACCCAGGCGATCAGAGCCTGTCCATGAGATTCACCGGCGGTAACGAAACGCAGCATAACTAGGTCGGACCTCGCGTGCAGGCACGAATGACAGATTCTACCGGAGGCTTCCAGTTGCGTAAAGGCGCGGCGACGGGAAAGCAACGCTCAAGAGTCACCGACGATAAAGGTGCCCGGTCCCGCGACGCGGGCCCGGCCGCTACAAATTTGGGGTCAACTGCGAAGTCAAAATCAACAGTGCGGGCCTGAAGACCGCCACTCTAACTTCAACATCTTGTTGCGCGCGCGGCGAATTCTTCCGCGGATGTTTGCTTGACGCGGCGCGGATGAGCCGTTACGCTTCCGGGGACTCGGCGCAAGCGGCGCATTCCGCCCGCCGCGCGTCCCACAAAATGCCCGAAGGCAGCGCTACCTCATCGCTCCCCACAATTCTCGGCGAAGTATTGAAGCGCGAAGTTGCGGCCGTGCAGGATTATTGGCTCCTTAGTGCGCAGGCATTGCAGTGCATGTTCTCGGCGCCATACTACTGGCTGGACACGCTGGAGCAGATGGACATTGTGGGCGTAGGCTCACTGCCGATTATTATTCTGGCGGGACTTTCCATTGGTGGCGTGCTGGTACTGCAGACTGCGGCGCAGTTCCAGCGCTTTGGGGAAACGGCGCTGACGGGCGACGCGGTATCGCTGGCGCTGGTGCGCGAACTGGGCCCGGCGGTAACGGCGCTGCTGGTGTCGGGGCGCAACGCTTCGGGCATGGCTTCTGAGCTTGGTTCGATGGTAGTGACCGAGCAAGTAGATGCGATGCGCGCGTTGGGCACCGACCCCATACGCAAGCTGATGATGCCGCGGGTGATCGCGACGGTGCTGATGGTTCCGCTGCTGACCGTGGTTTTTGATTTTGTGGGGTTGTGCGGCGGATTCTTGGTTGCTTCCACCACCTTGCGGCTGGGGGCGGTGCAGTTCTGGACGCGCGCGATTAATGCGCTGGACATCGGCGACGTGGTGCAGGGCCTGACCAAGCCGGTGGTGTTCGGATTGATTATCGCGACTGTGGGATGCTATTGCGGGTTGCGCGTGAAGGGTGGAACGCAGGGTGTTGGGCGAGCCACCACCACGGCGGTCGTTATTTCTTCGGTATGTGCGCTGATCGTGGATTTCTTCCTGTCGCGGCTGCTGCTGTATCTCTTCCAATGAGCTCGTTGCCTTTATTGCGCGAATTTGTGCGGAACTCTCCACTGGAATCCGCGGGTTTCCATCTATAATCGGACGCATGACGCGCGACGTTCCGCCGCTCGGCCTTTCCCGAATTTCCGCGAATACGTCGCGTCCGCCCTTGCGTCAACCGGCGCAGCAGGAAGTACAAACCGTGCCCGGCCAGGCGCTTATCTCACTGCGCGATATTCACCTGGGATTCGAGGATCGCGAAGTCTTGGCCGGCATTTCGTTTGAAGTGGCCCACGGCGAAACCAAAGTCCTGTTAGGGGAAACCGGAACAGGCAAGACGCTGATCCTGAAACTGGCGGCGGGATTGATTCAAGCGGATTCGGGACAGGTGCTGGTGATGGGCCACGATGTGAGCGAAATGCCGGAGCGCGAGTTGCTGAATTTTCGCCGGCGCATCGGTTTTGTATTTCAGGAAGGTGCGCTGTTTGATTCCATGACGGTCTCCGACAACGTGTCGTTCCGCTTGCGCGAGGAGGCGGTGGACGAAACGGAAATTGAGACGCGAGTGCGGGAGGCGCTGCGCTTCGTCGAGATGGAGGATGCGCTGGAGAAATTTCCCGCGGATTTGTCCGGTGGAATGCGGCGGCGGGTTTCAATCGCGCGTGCGCTGGTGGACCGTCCGCCGGTGGTGCTGTACGATTCGCCGACGGCCGGGCTGGATCCGGTGACTTCGCAGACAATCATCACGTTGATTTTGCGCGGACGCGATTCGCAGGACGTGACGGCGCTGCTGGCGACTCATCGCGTGCAGGACGCATTTGGACTGGCGAATTTCCGTTTCGATCGGGATAGTGGGCACGTGGTATCGCTGGCGGGCAACGGCAACGCCGGCGCGGCGCGGTCACTGGTGGAGCGCGAGAAAGACGCAGCGAATAGTGCGGATCAAAACGACGCGCGGCCGACGAACGTGCTGGTGTTGCGCGAGGGCAAAATCTATTTTGAAGGGCGCGCCGACGAATTGCTGCGCACCAAAGACGATTACCTGAAAAAGTTTCTGGCTTCGGCGGAATGAGAGCGACTTTCACATTCACGGACGCAATCACTGAGGAGGCAAGGTCATGGCGCAACGCAAACAACTGACATGGACGGAGCTGCGCGTGGGGCTTTTCGTGCTGGTCGGGCTGTTCGTTATTGGAGTGGCCATCTTCTATATTACCGGTGCGGGAATGTTGGGGCCGAAGTACCGGCTCTATACCTATCTGCCGGAGGTGGAAGGCGTGGCGGCGGGTGCACCAGTGCGCCTGGACGGCGTCGCCATCGGCAATGTGGAGAAAATCGCACTGAATCCGAAGCCCACGGACCGCACGCAGAGCATCCAGCTAATCTTGCGCATTGACGACAAGTTTAAAGAGGATGTACGGACCGATTCGACGGCCAGCCTTGTAACCGAAGGATTACTGGGCGACCGTTACGTGACCATCAAGCGCGGATTGAGCGGCTCGCCCTTGAAGCCGAACAGCACCATACCCGCAGCGCCGGCCGTGGCGATGACGGAGATGGTAGAACGCGGCACCGATTTGCTGGATACGTTGAACTCCGTGGCTGGCGAGATGCGCGGAATTGTGGACGAGGTGAAGGAAGGCAAGGGGACGGTGGGGAAATTGATCAAGGATCCGGCGCTTTACGACAATGTGAATTCCACGGTGGCGCGGTTGAACGCGATGGCCGGTTCGATTCAGGCGGGCAATGGGACGGCGGGAAAATTTTTGACCTCGGATGAGCTCTATACGAAGGTGAACGCGACGGTGGACAACGTGAACGATGTGATCGGCGCGGTGAAAGATCAGAAGGGAACCGCAGGGAAATTGATTTACGATCCGGGAGTTTACAACAGCGCGAAGGGATTTCTGGATAATGGCAATGCGGTGCTGAGCGATGTGCGCGCCGGGAAAGGCTCGCTTGGCAAATTCGCCACGGACGACGCGCTTTACAATAATTTGCGGGATGCTTCGGCGCAGGTTCGTGATGCTTCGGCGAAACTGAATTCCAATCAGGGGACGGCCGGAAAGTTGTTCACGGACCCGGATCTTTACGACAACCTTACGGCGATGAGTGGGGATTTGCGGTTGCTGATTGGGGATTTTCGGAAGGATCCAAAGAAATTCTTGCACGTGAAGCTGGCGGTATTTTAGGGCTGCGGTTTCGTCGCGACGGCAGGAATTCGTAGCCACCACACGGTGCCGGCATAGTCGGAGAAGCAGACGTGGCCGCCGGATTCTTCGAGGACGCCTTTGGTGCGGTCATAAAATTGGATTGTGGCTACCATGCCTTGGGGCACGGCCTCGTCCCAGTCGGCGTAGCGGGAAACTTCCGTGGTTCGTGCTTTCAACACGGTCAGGATGTGCTTGCGGATTTCTTCGCGGTCGGATTTTTCCTCGAAGGCGCCGATGCGGCGAATGATGATGACTTCGATGGGCGCGCCGAATAATTCAGCGATGGAATAGGGGCTGTCGAGATTGCGATAGCCGTCTTTGGCTGCGCCGAACGCGCTGCAGGCTTTGCCGAATGGCGGCGCGACGGACAGATGAGCGTTGCCATCGGTGCCGGCGGCTTCCTTCGATTTCGAATCGTTTGCGGGCGGTGATTTTTCCAGATCGAGCACGACTTTTGGGTCTTTCGGTTTGTCTTGCGCATAGTTGGGCAGAGCCGCCGCGCCGGCCAGCGCAAGGATGACTAGAAAATATTGCGCACTTTTGAACATGTCGTTTTCCTGGTCGCAACCAGCCGGGAAATCCGGGATTGTACTGCAAATTGTCAGCTCACGGTGCAGCCTCATGCGTTAGCGCGTTACTCTGCTTGGCCCGAGCGTTCGATGGCAACCTCGTGGATACGGCGCAGGTCGAGTTTGCCGGTGCCTAGGTGGGGGAGTTCTTCGATTTGGAAGAATTGATTGGCGCGGGGGACCCAGAGATTCGGCAGGCCGGAGCTTGATATCTTTTCGAGTATTGGCTTTAGCGCGTCGGGCGCTAACGTGTGCAGAACTACGAGGCGCTCGCCCTTTTTTCCGTCGGGGACCCCTGTCACCACGAAAATCTTTTCCGCGGAGTCGGCTAGCTCCTGGAGTTTTTCTTCGATCTTGATGTGCGGGACCATTTCGCCGCCGATTTTGCTGAAGCGGCTTAGGCGGTCAGTGATGGTGAGGAAGCCGTCTTCGTCTTCGGCGGCGATGTCGCCGGTGGTGTACCAGCCGTCTTGCAAAACTTCCGCAGTTTTTTCGGGCTTGCCTAGATAACCTAGCATCACGTTGGGGCCGCGCACGAGCAGCAGCCCGGGGCTGCCGACTTCGCGGCGCTCGCGAGTTTCGGGATCAATGATGCGCACGCTGACGCCGGGGAGCGGATGGCCGATGTGTCCGCGTTTCGAGCCGACCTGGCGGAATCCTGGAGCGCGGAAATCGCGCGTGTTGACGGCGACTACCGGAGAACATTCCGTGCAGCCGTAGCCCTCGAGAGGGCGAATGCCGAAGCGGTCCTCAAACGCAAGTGCAAGGGGTTCAGGCAATTTTTCCGCGCCGACTACTACGAATTGCAGACTGCCGAAATCTTCGGGGAGGCAGCGGCGCGTGTAGGCTTGCAGGAACGTGGGAGTGGCGAGAAGAAACGTGACCTGATAATCGCGGACCAATTCGCTTACGGCGGTGAGGTCGAGCGGGCTGGGATGATAGGCCACGCCGACGGCGAGGACTGCGGGCAGCCAGAGAGTGACGGTGAAGCCGAAAGAATGGAAGAAGGGCAGCACGCCGAGAAGGACGTCGCCTTTGGTGAGCATGAAAGTTTGGCCCATCTGATCAATGTTGGACATGATGTTGTAGTGAGTGAGCATCACGCCTTTGGGTTCGCCGGTGCTGCCGCTGGAAAAAATAATTGTGGCGAGATCGTCGAGAGATTGCGATTTTCCGGAGCCGAGAGCGCGTTCGAGCAGCGGGCCGGGCAGGAACCACAGCAATAAGGCCACGATTTTTTCGCTTAGGCGCGGGCGAGCGGCGATTTCTTCCAGCAGGACTTGTTTTCCAGGGACTTGCAGCGGAAGTTTTTCGAGCAGCAGCTTGGTGGTGATGACGGTTTGTAGACTGCATTGTTGCGCGCAGGACGCGAGAGTTTCGTTGGACGCGGTGTAATTCAGATTCACGGGGATTTTTCCGCTGAGCGACGCGGCGAAATTCACCAGCGCGCCGGGAACCGACGGCGGGAGCAGGATCCCGACCATTTCTTGGCCGGCCCAGACGTTGCGCAGGCGTCGTGCGAGAAAAATGGAGCTGAGAAGCGCGTTGCCCCATTTCATGCGCGGGCGGCGTTTGTCTCCCATGGCGAAACGGAACGGATAGTGGTGCGCGGTGCGAATCAGCGAGCGCGGTAGCGTGTGTATGCGGCGTTTGTGGTGGCGATACGCTTCAGATTGCAATTCCTGCACGGCTTCGCGGACTTGGAACGCCGTGGCGCTGGCCGGCATTGCTGCGCCGAAACTTACGGTGACGGGATAGGGAATCTTGCGCGGCAATTTCCAGAGGAAGCGGCCGCGTTCGTAGCTGAAGATGCTGCCCCAGACGCCATCGAGAGCCACGGGAACGATCGGAGCGTTTACCCCCTTCATTATTCTTTCCATGCCGCGGCGAAAAGGCAGCAACTGGCCGATACGGGTGATCTGGCCTTCAGCGAAGATGCAGACGATTTCGCCGTTGCGGATGGCGTCGCTGGCTTCGCGCAGGGAATGGATCATGTCGCGCGGGCGGAGTTGCGAAGAAATGGGAATGGCGCGAATCATTTTGGCGAAGGGCTTGATGTGCGGCTGGTCGTAGATGTCTTTGAACATGAGGAAGCGGATGTGGCGGTCGGTGGAGGCGAGCAGGAGAAGCGCGTCCACGAGTGACATGTGATTGGAAACGAAGAGAGCGCCGCCGGATTCGGGGATGTTGTCGCGGCCTTCGACGCGAATGCGGTAGATGGAGTGGGTGACCATGAAGAGGACCAGACGGAGGAGAGAATCTGGCAGGAGGTAAATGGAATAGGTGGTGGTGACAAGCGTCAGGATGGCGCCGTCGAGAAAAACGCCGGCGGGGGTCTGATGCAGGACCGTCGAGAAGAAAAAGTACGCGCCAGCGGCTAAGAATACACCGACGAACGAGAGCAGGTTCGCGGCTGCGATCACGCCGCCTTTTTCTGCGGGGCGGGGGCGATGTTGGATGAGTGCGTTGAGCGGCACGGCGAAAAAGCCGCCGAAGAAGCCGAGGAGCCAGAGATCGGGGATGCGCAGACGCACGATCGTGACGATGAAAGTCGCAATGTGCTGCGCTAGCGGGATGCCGAGGTGATATGTGGCGGTTTGCGTCCAGGCGGCTAGTGCTTCGGCGGGGCGGTCGAAATAGAGGAGCGCGCCGAAGAGAGTCATGCCGACGGCGCCTAGTGGGATTAATCCGTACTCGATTTTTCCGCCGGAGAGATAGCCTGCGGCGAAACTGCCGATGCCGATGCCGATGCCGACCGCGGCTTGCAGGTAGCTGATGTGGGTGTCGTCAATGCGCAGGACGTCGTGGCCATAGACCACGATTGTGAATTGCAGCAGCGCGGCGAGAAACCAGAGATAAGTGTTACCGAGGACGGCCCAGCCTAGGACGCGGTCGGCGCGAATCGTTTTTATTTGCGTGGCCAGGTCGCCGAAGGGATTCCAGCGGAATTTTTTCGCGGGGTTGGCGGCGGGAACGTGAGTGATGCCGAAACTGGTCGCGAGGCCAATAAGCGTGCAGCCGAGGAGCACCACTCCGGCCATGGCTTCGTGGTTGCGGTAGTGTTCCGCGAGGAAGCCGGCGGCCATGACTGCACCGATGCTGCCTACGAAGGTGCCCAGTTCGATGATGCCATTGCCCCAGGACAGACGGCGTTCCGGGAGGATTTCGGGGAGCAGGCCATATTTCGACGGGCCGAAAAGCGCGGACTGGGTGCTGATCAGGAAGACGGCGGTACATTCCAGCGGCAGATTGTGCAGCCACAGGCCCAGGATGGTGACGCCCATTACGAAAATTTCCATCAGCTTGGTGCCGATTACGACGCTGCGTTTGCTGTAACGGTCGGCGAAATAGCCGCCGGTTAGCGAAAAGAAGATGAAGGGGAGGGCGAAGAGCGCGCCGACGATCAGGACTAGGAGGTCGCGCTGCTCCTTTGGGAAATTCATGGCGACTACGAGATAGATGACGAGGAATTTAATGGCGTTGTCGTTGAAGGCGTTTTGGAACTGGGTGACGATAAGGCTCCAGAAACCGGGGCGCCAGCGGGGCTTTTCTTCTCCGCAGTGCGGAGAGGGTGCGGCGGGTCGCGCTGCTTGCGGGATAGTGGTGGCGTCAGACATTTTTTCTCGCCCAGGTCGAAGCGGATAGGTGAGTCATCGCCAGCTGAGTTCCGTTGGGCCGCGAGTGCCGGCGGCTGGTAACAATCTGCCGGGAGATTGGTTGGGTTTCAATGAGTTTCCGTTGTGAAGGTGCGATGGCAGCGTTCGGGGCGTCCCACAGACGAGCAGTCGCGTCCGGGGCGGCGGCGGATCGCGATCGGTAATCTTTGGCGAATCAGTGGCTTGCGTCGCGCACCGCTTGGCATGTTGGTTGCAAAAGAACACCGCACGGGAGGTGTGCCAATGAAAATGGATAGTGTGAAAGTGTGGCCGGGAATTCGCGCCGCGTGGCTGGCGGGCGCGTGCGCGTGCGCCCTGATTCTTGGACCCAGCGTGTTCGGCACGGCAGCGTCTTCACCCGACCCGCGCAGGGACGTGCGCCTAGATATTCCATCGGACGCTGTCACGGCGACGGGCACGGACCGCACCCTCGCGATCGACGCACCACCGGAGTTGAAGAAGGACGAAAGCTTCACGAATGAAACGAAAGTTGTCGAGTATCACTTCCGTCTCGACAGTTCGTCGGACATGGTGCGTCTGAACGTCTCTGCAAAAGTTGAGCACGGGCTTGTTCGCTGGGAATTGGTCGATCCCACCGGCGAGGTGCGCGCGCGAGTCGGAACCACGGAACGAGGCAGCATGGATACCACGAACATTCAGGCCCTCAGGGGCGAATGGCTGTTGCGCGTGACGTTGCAAGATGCGACCGGCCACTACAAAATCCATTGGGAAAAATAACGCGCGGATTTTTGTAAGCATGCGGCGCTGAAACTCAGGAGACCACTGATGGACGCACTGTGGAAGAACGCTCGCTACGGGATGCGCGTGCTGGCGAAGAGCCCGGGGTTCACGCTGGTGGCGGTGTTGACGCTGGCGCTAGGGATTGGGTCGAACGCGGCAATTTTCTCGGTGGTCTATTCGGCGCTGCTGCGGCCGCTGCCGTATTACCAGCCGGATCGCCTGGTGACGCTGGGCGAAGGCCGTACGCAGACGCGCGACAACGAACCGGCGAGCCGCAACACTTCCATGCCGGATTTCGTGGACTGGCAGAAAACGACGAAGAGTTTCACATCGTTGACCGCCTACGGCTTCGACAGTTTCACGCTGGCCGGGAACGGCGAGCCCAAGGCCGTATTCGCGACGCAAGTGCTGCCGAATTTTTTTGCGACGCTGGGAGTGAAGCCGGCGCTTGGTCGAGGATTTGTGGATGGCGAAGACGTGGGCGACGGACCGCACGTGGTGATGTTGACGTACGGATATTGGCGCAGCGATTTCGGCGGCGATCCGCAAGTGATTGGCCGCACTATCACGCTGGATAACAAGCCGGCGACGATCGTGGGCGTGCTGCCGCGCGATTTTCAATTTGCGCCGTCGAATGATTTTCCCTTGTGGGTGCCGATGCATGCTTCTCAGGATTTGCTGACGCGGCGAAGCCTGCGCTGGATGAATGTATTTGCGCGCCTTGCCCCCGGAGTGACGATGGCTCAAGCGCACGCGGAGATGGACGGGATCACGACGCAGCTGGCGCGGGAATATCCGCAGCAGGATGGTTCTGTTTTTGTGTCGGTGGGCACGCTGCGACAGCGGATTGTGGGTCAGGTGCAACCGTTGCTGCTAGTGATTTTCGGCGCGGTGGGATTTGTGCTGTTGATTGCTTGCGCGAATGTAGCGAATTTAATGATGACGCGCGCCGCGGGCCGGCGCAAGGAATTCGCAATACGCACGGCACTTGGTGCAAGTCGCGGGCAGTTGATCGCGCAATTGCTGACGGAGAGCGTGCTGCTCGCTGCGTTGGGCGCCTTGGTGGGATTTGTGGCGGCGCAATGGAGCGTGAATGCGCTGATTGGCGCGATTCCGCAGACGGTCCTGAGCACCTTGCCGAATTTGCGCGACGCGGGGACGGATCTGCCGGTGCTGGCGTTTCTTTGCGGCGTGACGCTGCTGACCGCAGTGCTTTTCGGATTAGTTCCGGCGCTTTCGATGTCGCAAACGAAAGTAAGCGACGCGCTGAAAGATGAATCGCGCGGAGGTACGAGCACGGCGCATGCGCGATTGCGCAACGCGGTCGTGGCGGCGGAAATCGCCGTGTCGCTGGTGCTGCTGGTGGGCGCGGGATTGATGTTGCAGAGCTTGCACGCACTGCTGCATCAAGACGCCGGGTTCGACCAACGCAATTTACTGACTTTTTCCGTGAACCTGCCGGACAGCTCTTATCCCAGCGACAAAAATTATCCGAACGATAGCCCGGCAGCGCGCTTATTCGAGCACGAGTTCAGCGAAAAGCTACGCAACACGCCGGGAGTGCGAGGCGTGGGAGTAACCAGCGCGCTCCCGATTGGCGGGAGCGGCGGGACGATACGATTTCTGGTTCAAGGGCGTCCTACGGCGGCGGGGCAGGAAGATGAGTGCGACATCATCTCGGTGACTTCCGAATATTTTTCCACGCTGAAGGTCCCGCTGATTTCCGGGCGCATGTTTTCAGCGACGGACAAGGTCGAGGCTCCTTGGGTGGCCATCGTGAACCAAGCGTTCGTGAACAGATATTTCCCGAACGAGGAGGCGGTAGGAGAGCGCATCCGGTTTACGTTTAATGCGAAGGAACCCTACCGTGAGATTGTGGGCGTCGTGAGAAATATCGCGCAGGATGATCTGGCCGGCCCACCCACGCCGGTAATTTATGTGGCAAATGAGCAAGGGCCTTCCACATATCTGACGTACATGGTGCGCACGGCGGGCGATCCAGCTGCGTTTGTGGGCACAGCGCAGGCGGCGCTGCACCAGATGGATCCGCAGCTGCCTTTGATTCAGCCGCAGACGATGGAGCATTTTACCGATCAGACTTCGTCGGTATTTTTGCGGCGCTATCCTTCCTATTTGATTGGGAGTTTTGCGGGGCTGGCGCTGATTCTAGCGATGATTGGATTGTATGGGTTGATTTCGTACACGGTGCAGCAGCGGACGCGCGAGATTGGGATACGCATGGCGCTGGGCGCACAGCCTGCCGATGTCTTGAAATTGGTGATGGGGCAAGGGATTGGCGCGGTACTGGCCGGTGTGGGGATCGGCGTGGTGGCGGCTTTGGCTTTGACGCGTTTGATGGCGAGTTTGCTGTTCGGCGTCAAGCCGACGGATGCGATTACGTTTGCGAGCGTTGCGGCGCTGCTGACTAGCGTGGCGCTCGCGGCGAGTTATATTCCGGCGCGGCGGGCGATGCGCACTGATCCGTTGAATGCGTTAAGGCATGAGTGACGGCCGCAAATTCAAAGATGCACGGCCGGGAGCGGCTGCGCCACGTTAGGCTAGGACGCGGAGCGAGGATTTTGCGGCGACTGACGCAGCCTGCGCTGGGACGTTTACTTCTGGGAGCGGGTGTTCGCGCTTCGTGTATTTTGTGGAGATGTAATCGTCCACCAGTTTTTGGAATGCGGCGGAGAGTTCGTCGTAGGTGCCTTCGAGCGTGTTGAAATGTTTGCCGTCAATGTACACGGGGCAGCGGGGGGCTTCGCCGGTGCCAGGCAGGCTGATTCCGATGTTTGCCGCTTTCGATTCGCCAGGGCCGTTGACGATGCAGCCCATCACTGCGAGCTTCATGTCTTCCACGCCTTCGTAATAACGCTTCCACTCCGGCATTTTGTCGCGGATGTAGCCTTGAATGCTTTCCGCTAATTCCTGGAAGGTAGTGCTCGTGGTGCGTCCGCAGCCGGGGCAGGCGGTGACGCTCGGTGCAAATGTGCGCAGGCCAAGCGATTGCAGCAGTTCGCAGGCGGCGTAAACTTCGTCGCGACGATCGCCGCCGGGGCGCGGCGTTAGAGAGACGCGGATTGTGTCGCCGATGCCTTCATCGAGCAAAATTCCCATGGAAGCCGAGGACCAGACGAGGCCTTTTGCGCCCATGCCGGCTTCGGTGAGGCCGAGGTGCAATGGCTGATCGGTTTTTGCGGCGAGGTCGCGGTAGATCGCGACCAGGTCGTGTGGACGGGAAACTTTACAAGAAATAATAATTTGATCTTTGCGAAGGCCGCACTCCAGGGCGAGCGCGGTGGATTCGAGGGCCGAGAGGACCATGCATTCGTTGATGATTTCTTCGGAGGATTTGCCGAGGTCTTTGTCGGTGTTTTCCTGCATCTTGCGCATTACTAATTCTTGATTGAGCGAGCCGCCGTTCACACCGATGCGCACGGGTTTGTTGTGATCGCGGGCGACTTTGCAAATGGTGGAAAATTGTTCGTCGCGGCGCTGCCCGGCGCCCACGTTGCCAGGGTTGATACGCAGCTTATCGAGCGCTTGGGCGCAGTCGGGATATTTGGTGAGCAGGACGTGGCCGTTGTAATGAAAATCGCCGATGAGCGGGACATCGCAGCCGGCATCGAGAAGGCGCTTTTTGATTTCGGGGACGGCTGCCGCGGCTTCGGGAATATTTACGGTGATGCGGACTAATTCCGAACCTGCCTGCGCCAGTTCAAGGCATTGCTGGGTGGTCGAGGCGATGTCAACCGTGTCCGTGTTGGTCATGGACTGGACGACCACTGGGGCGCCGCCGCCGACCTGGATTTTGCCGACCTTTACGCCTACGGTTTTGTGCCGCTTCTGTGTCATGTCTTTACTATTGTAGCGAATCGGCGCGGCTAGTGGCTAGCGGTGGTTGGGTGGCGTGTTACGGAGTTCAACGGCACGGTTGGCTGACATCGTGGCAAGTTGGGGCGCAGCAAGCAGCGCCCTACCTTGGTTTCTGCTGAGTCGCGAGCCACGATAAGTCGAATTAATATTCGGGACGGCGGCCGATGTTGGAGGGTTTGCCGTTTACGCGCGATGGTGGCGGAGCAATGGTGGCCATCTTGCGAATCATGGCGAGGACGAGCTTCTTATCGTCATCGGACAGAGTGGTGGAATATTTCTTGATGTCGGCCAGAAAGCGGATTTCCTCTTCGGAAAGTTCGCCGAGCATCTTGCGGGTTTCGCGGTCGCCGGGCGTATCGCTGCCGGGGAAAAAGTCAGCGAGAGAGATTTCCATGGCCTCGGCAATCTTCGCGAGGGTTTCGAGCGAGGGAACGGTGTGGCCGTTTTCCACGCGGGAGAGGTAACAACGGAGCAGGCCGGTACGGCGCTCGATATCGCCTTGCGACAAGCCGCGGTCGGCGCGGTAGGACTTGATCACTTCCCCGATGTTAACCTTTGGCTTCTCTTTGGGCATGGTATCTTTCCTCTAACTAGGCCGTATCTTACGAGTAACCCTCGAAAAGGCGCAAGAGATATTTCGAGTATTGTTCCTCACCGGAACATTGTTGCGTTGAAACTTTGCGATGAAACCTTGCAATGAATCGTGCGCCGCCGGCATCTGTCTGCGCGATTTCGCGGACAAAATTGCGACAACACTTAACAGAAGCTTGGTCCATGCTGCCGGGCAGTCCTTTCGCGCACTGTTGCGATCGTTAGACCGAAGACTGCGTAACCGGAGATTGCAGCGGAGCTACGACCTTGCGCTTCCCCGCGCGTTTGTTTTCATAGAGAGCGCCGTCGGCGCGTTTCAAGAGTTCCTGTGGTGTTTCACCGGGAGCATAGTCGGTCCAACCGCGGGAATACTGCAGGCGCATTTTTTCCTCATCGAATTCGAATTCGAGGCCTTCAAGGCGCGCCAGAACATGGCGAACTTCTTCGGCGCGGCATTCCGGAAGCAGGGCCATGAACTCATCGCCGCCCAAACGCACAGCCAAGTCAGAACCGCGAATGGCGCGCTGCAGGCGATCGGCAAAACCTTTGAGCACGGTGTCGCCGGCAGCGTGTCCGTGGCGGTCATTAATTTGTTTCAGGCCGTCGAGATCCATCAGCAGAACAGTGAGGGGGCGGCCGTGACGCTGCGCGCGACTCATTTCCTGGGCCAGGCGCTGTTCCCCGGAGCGGCGATTGTAAAGGCCGGTGAGCTGATCGAGAGCCGCGAGCTTGTAGACCTCCGAAGCGAGAGTTTCCACCTTGGCAAGCGATTGCATTTGATCAGCGACCTCATGACGGAGGCGACTGAGCTGGATCTGCTGATACACCAGATAGACGCTAAACACTAGAACGAGGCCCACTAGAGCGCGGACCGCCTGATTCAGATAGAACGAATAGGTTGATTCCTCGCGGTTCAGCATCGCCGGGAAAGCGAAAGACGCGACGGCGAGCGTCAACAACAGAATCACGGCGACAGTAGTGGACCACAGCCACCATTGCTTGCGATCCAGAAGATGCAAATGCTCACGGATCTGTTCCGGCTCGAAGTGCGGGACGGCTTGGCGATTCGTCGGCGCCGCGTTGTGAGCATGAATATCCGGCATAGGTCCTCACCTGATGAATAACTCGACACAGGATGCCAGAGAGGGTAAATGCTGGATATACGTATGTGCCGCAGGGGTTCCATTGTGGTAACGGCAGAATGTCCTAGTAACGAGAATTATAACTTAGGTTAGCTTCGCAGTAACTACCGCCCAGACGTTGCCGCCACGGACGTGACGGCGCGATGGACCCCTCCTCGCTCTCAGGATTGTTCCCGCCTGATTCGCGCACCGCCAAGACTCCTGCTTTGGATGCCAAGCATTTCGCGCCGCGCGCCGCCGATCGCGCGCCCCCCCGGTAACGTCGCAATGCGCCTAAACGCGCGCAGACCAAAAAAATGAGGAGATCGCGATGAACCCTACAGCTAAAGCAGTGGTGTTCCTGTTGGTGATTCTAGGACTGGCCGGGACCGTCACCTCCGGCAGCTTGCTACCACACGGAAGGTTAACGGCTATTCTGGACGGTTCGCAACCGCCCGTGCCACCGAAGCTGGTTCTGCTGGATGGCTCACAACCCCCTGTCCCACCCAAGTTCGCGTTGCTTGACGGCTCGCAGCCGCCTGTTCCGCCCAAGATGGCGCCGACCACTCTGAATCTCGACGGATCGCAACCGCCGGTTCCGCCCAAGGCTGCAGTTGCCTCCCTCTTGGATGGATCGCAGCCACCGGTTCCACCCAAAGCGCTGGAAACAGCCTCCTAGAAGGCGGCGAACATGCAGCCCTCGCAGCTCAAGCGGCTGGACGAATCGTGCTGACCAGGGGGAGAAAGCGCTAATTCTCCTCCTGGTTTTGTGCTACGATTCGCGCTAGTGACAGACATGCTAAGTATGTTTCTGTGGCTGGCCGGATTGTTGTTTGAGTTTCTGCTGCTGCTACGGTGCGTTCAGAACAGAACGCTCACCAAGTACATCTATTTTTATTCCTACATTTTCTGCGTCTTCGCCGTCTCAGCCGGGTTGTACGTGGGACGCTTGGTGTCGCCGGCGTTCTATGACGCTTGGTATTGGCCGACGCAGTTTGCGACGCTAGGGATCGGCTGCGCAGTGGTGCTGGAAATCGTGCGACAGGCGCTGGCTGCATATCCGGGAGCGGAACGTATTGCGCGGGTGGCAAGCCTCGCCGTATTCGCCGCGACTTTCTGTTACGTCGAATGGCATGTGGCGCGGCGGATGGAATGGTCCACGTCAAACGCGACCGTGGAGCTGGAGCGTGACCTGCGGGTGATCGAAGCGCTGGTGCTGGCTACGGTGCTGGCGATCGTTCTCTATTATCGAATCGAACTGGGTAAGAACGTGACCGGGATGATTTTGGGATTCGGGGCCTATGTGGGAGTGAGCCTGACGACGCTGGCCCTGCGGTCGTTCGTGGGATCGCGGTTCGATACCGCGTGGGGACTGCTGCAGAGCGCTTCTTTCGTGTTCGCTACGGCGGTGTGGATGGTCGCGCTATGGACTCACAGCCCGAACCCGGATCCTCCTGGATGCACCGCTGGCGGCTCAGGATACGACGCACTGGTGGACGGCACGCGGGCGCGTTTGGATTCGGTGCGGTCACATTTGGGCGGGGTAGCACGCTGATGATCGGCCTACTTCTCTATTTGGCGTTGGGCGTCGGGCTGCTTTCCTTCTTGTGGGCGCTCGCCCGCAGGAAAGGAGCGCCGGTGGAAGGCTGCGGGCAGCAATTCGTGCAGGCGCGGCAAGCTTTGCGCACACTGCAATACGGATTGCTGCCGGAAAATCTGATCGAGCGGATATTTAATCCGGAGGACTTTCGCTACGTGACCGCAGCGAGTCCCACCGAGATCAAAGAGCTGTTCCTGCAGGAGCGCACCAGGATTTCATTGATGTGGGTAAGGCGCGTGCGCAGCGAAATACGCAACCTGATGCATTTCCACTTGGCCTACTCGCGACTGCACGCAAAGCTGAGCCTGCTGACGGAAATCCGACTGGCTCTGGATTTTGCCGTGCTGCTGCTGGCGTGCCGCGCGTTGCGGATTCTGCTGTACTTGCGGGGACCGTACGGGGCACGCAGCGTGGTGCGCGTATTAACGGCCACGGCGGGGCGCGTGTGTGCGGCGTCGGATGAGTCATTGGCGTTTCTGAATCCGCCTGCGCTGGAACCGTTCCGCCGCAATTCGGCCGGCCACGGAGCAGCGATTTAGCCGATGAACCCGCCGGCCAAACGCTCCGATGTTCTGGCGGCCGCGGACGATCTGCGCCGCCGCACGCTGGCGGATATGCCCCAACCCCTTGGGCGGTTGATCTACCTGGCTTCGACGCGCGATTACAACACCGGACTGTACTATCACCATGGCCTCGCGCTGCGTTATTCGGAAGAAGCTGCGTGCGAGGCGCTGGCGGATTGCCACCGCGAAGCGTTCGAGAAACTGGCGGCCGCTTCGTTAGAAGAATTGGTGTACGAGCTGGAAGTCTACCTGAAGAGCACGCGCGTAGCGGCCGGCGATTTCATCGTGGCGTGGAAGGGACTGGAACCGTATCGCGTGGCGGTTCCGGTGGGAATTGATTCGTTATCCGGCGAACTGGTATTTTCCAACCTGAAAGTGGCTCTGGCTATTTTGGAGCAGCATTTGATGGCTCGGCCGAAACTAGGCGCATCGCTACACCCGTTACCTGTCCAATGATCTCCGCCTCGTCCGGGTAAGGGAATTGCCGGATGGCCGAACCGGAAAGAGGGTGGGGGACCAAGGTAAGCTGTGAACCGCGCAATTCCACCCAGGAACACGCGTAGCTGTCGCGCAATTCGATAAAATATATGGGCCGATCGAATTCGGTGCGCCAGCGCGAAGGGTGCGTGCGGCTCACGTGGCTATCAATCTGCACAAACGAGCCGGGGCGCAGCAGCGGATACATCGAAGAATCGTCCGTGCCAATATATCCGTACTGGCAGTGGCGCAGGTCCAGCCTCTGAATGAACGAAATCGGTACTTCGCCCCACAGCTCCACCATCCGCGAAAGCAAATTCGTTTTTTCCAGGCTGAAGCCGCGGTCAAACCGCACCGGGAAGTTCACGATCTTGCCGTCCGCTGGAGCTTCGAGCGTCGCCAGGTGCGTATTCTGCAGCGGTGTAGAGAGCTGGTAACGCATGGTTTCATCCAGCAGCACTCCAAAGGCAGCGAGTAGGTCAGTGAATTTGGTGCGGTAAATGACGCTGAGGCTGAATAGTTTGTAGATGCTGGGGACTGAGTTGCGATTCTCGATCTGCGTGAGCCAGGCGTTAGAGATGTAGAACTCCTCGTTTTCCGATTCGAGGGCAATTTTCTTGCTCAGTTCCTCCACTTCCCGCGTGGTTACGCCCAGACGGCTGCGGAGCTCCCGAAGTTGGTCTCCTGAACGAGTTATTGGCTCCATTTGCGCGACCCATCTCCGGAACTGGAAGACTCCGGCACTCTAAAGGTGCAGCGGGATGAAGCTGCCCGCCTGCTTAATCAAGCTGTGAACCACTATGCCCGCGAAACTTGCGCAACAGTCCACGGTGGATTTCTTGTGCCGCCTTCAAGATCTGCGATTAGCGGCGAAGCTTGGAAAACGCGGAAACTTGCTTTCAATTAGAAGCAGTTTCGATTTCGCACAAGATATTTCTAGGGAGTCATGGAAAAATCCGCAGCCCCAAAAGTTGCCGCCGCCGTAACAGCAGCGGATCGGCGTTCCCCGGCCATAGGTTATCGCAGGTCCAAGATAGAGCCAATAGGTGGGCGTCAAGAAAGCGAAAACAATCTTCACGGGCATCGGTATAAATACGCACGCGCGAAAAAGTGCTGTGGAGTTACGCTTTAGTAATAGTGACGCGGAATGTACGGCTCGCTCGCTTCCGCCGCTGCGAAATCGCCCCGGGTCGTTCGCGGCACCGCGAAACGTCCGCGCAGCGGGAGGCACCCGCCGGAATAGAGGCGAACAGAAAGCGGCGGTTCATGTTTGGCGTCAACCGGAGAGACAAAGCTGGAAGGCGGCGCGGCGCTGTGTCACTCTGGCACAGATTCCGGCGCGAGTTCTGGCATTGCCTCAGCACAGTTAGGAGAAAAGTTCATGGGCGGATTCTCCGGTGCACCAGTTAACCCTGGCGGGCCTTATCGCGAGCATCGCGAAGTACCGCGCTACACACTAATCGCCAGCATTGAATTGCGCGAGCCGCACACCGATACGCGCATCTCCGGACGCATCTCCGAAATCAGCCGCAAGGGGTGCTACGTGGACGTGCTGATCACCTTGCCCGAAGGCACGACGCTGGATGTGCGTATCTCGCGCGATCAGGGTGTGTTCGAAAGCAAAGGCAAAATCGTCTATGTGCAAGAAGGCATGGGCATGGGCGTGACATTCGTCAATCCCGCGCCCGAGCAATTGAAATTGCTGGATAGCTGGTTGGCCGAAATATCCTCGTAGTATCCCCACATAAAATTTGCTTGCAGCGAGCAGGCAGTGGAGCGCACGCCAGTTGGTGAGTCAGGTTCCGATTCTGACTAATGAAGAGTTAATCCCGACTCCTGGTGACGGCGCATCAATGTGCTGCACCGATTTCGTAATTCAGCGCGGAGATTGCAGCTTCGTAGTCGTACTTGGCGCTGGCTTGGGCGATTTGAGCTTGAGTGGCGTTCAGCTGGGCTTGGCTTAGTTCGATGATCGAACTGAGCCCGAGTTTGTAGCGCTGCTGCGCCAGGTCGAGGGATTGATTGGCTTCGTCGAGCAACTGTTGGGTGAGCGCGAGGCGCTGGTAGCCGGAATTTGCGTTGAGCCAGGCTTTGCGCACGTCGCGTACGACTGCTTCTTGCAGATCGCGCAGAAATTGCTGGCGCGCGTTGGCTGCTGCATTTGCTTCGGCGTGCAGCGCATTGAACTGGCGGCCGTTGAAGATGGGAATGTTCACGTTGAAACCGGCAGCGGCGTAACGCGGGGCGAGAGCGGCTTCGCGATAAGGCGTGAGGCCGGCGGTGCCGATCGCGCTGATAGTGGGAAACCACAAATCACGCTCGGCCGTGGCATAACTTTGCGCGGAGCCCAGGTCGAGTTGCTGGCTGATAATTTCAGGGCGGTCTCGCATGGCTTCGATGATCAATCCGGATAGATCCGTGGGAGGCGCGGGCGGAGTGGGCTGCTCGAAGAGCTGGTAGATTTTCTGGTCGGCAGATCCCAAGGCAGCGGATAGTTCGGCGTAGGACGCCTGCAAGTCATTTTGCGCCTGCACCAGCAGCAGCTGGGCTTGTGCCAGGTCCACATTCGCGAAGCTGACGTCCAGGCCGGATTTGAGCTTGTTTTTTTGCATCTCGGTCACCTGGTCGGAAACCAGCTGCCGGTCCTTGACGGTCTCCTGCGCCACTTGCAGCACGGCTTGCGCTTTCAAGGCGTTGAAATAAGCGCCGTCCACTTGCAGCAGGATATCGGCGCGAGAAGTGGTGACATTTTCCTCCTGAGCTTTGGCGTGCAGGTTCGCGCTTTTCACCAGCTCATGGGTGCGGCCAAAATCGGTGACCAGTTGCTCGACGGTGACGCCGTCGGCGAAGCGATTGTAGATAATGGGATTATTCAGCGCGCCGGCTGCGATTCGGCTGTCGTTTTCCGCTTTCACGCCGGTGGCGCTGCCGTAGGCATGGGGATAGTAGTCCGAGCGCGCTTCCGTGACTTGCGCCTTCGCGACTGCCGCCAAGTACCCGGCGGCTTGAACTCGCGGATGATTCTGAAGGGCGATTTGCTCGGCCTGTTGCAGCGTGAGGCTTTGCTCTGCTGGGGAGCCAGGCGAAGCTTGCGCGGGAGCCTGCTTCCCGATGGCCGGGTGCAGTTGTGCCACAGCGGGCGTGCCAGCGAGGGTCGCGGCGGCAAGCATTATGGGCAGCGAAAGATTTCGGCGATGCATTAGTGAGCCTCCTCGGTGACGAGCGACGCGGCAGCTTCGGCGCGGCGGCGGTACATCAGCAGATAAGCAGCGGGAACTACGAAAATCGTAAGCACGATGGATGTGAGCAGGCCGCCGATGATGACGCGAGCAAGAGGCGCGTAGGCCTCGCTGCCGGTTTCCAGTTTGAAAGCCATGGGCAGCAGGCCCACGACGGTCGCAAGCGACGTCATCAAAATCGGCCGCAGCCGGATGCGGCACGCGTCCACCACGGCTTCCCGCAAACTGTGGCCTTGGCTACGCAGCACATTCGCGAAGTCCACGATCAAAATGCTGTTCGAGACCACCATGCCCTGCAGCATCACCACGCCCATGAGGGACTGGATGTTCAGCGTGGTGCCGGTTAGCGCCAGCGTGAGCACGACGCCAATCAAGCCAGTGGGCACTGCGAGCACGATCAGAAACGGATCCACGAAGGAAGAAAATTGCGCGACCAGAATGAGATAGACGAGCAGCACGGCAAGGAACAAGCCAAGTCCGAAACTTTTGAACGAGGATTGCATGGTCAACACCAGGCCGCGAATATTCACGCGGGTATTGGGAGGCAGCTGCGTATGCTCAATAATGCGTGAAATCTCGCGCTGCGGGCCGCCGATGTCTTCGCCGATGGGAGCAACGTAAATGTCAATCGAGCGCTGAAGTTGATAGTGATCCACTTCGGTGGGAGTCAGAATCGGGACCACATCGGCGACCTGATTGAGGTAGGTGGGCATCTTAAGTTTGGGAGAGCGCAAGGGCATCGCTTTCAAATCCTCGATGGATTTGACCTGATTTTCCGGGTATTGCACTGTGACGAAATAATTGTTGCCGTTTTTCGGGTCAACCCAGTAGCTGGGCGCGATCATCACGTCGGAAGTGAGCGCGGTGATGAGGTTATCAATCACTTCTTTCGGGCTGAGACCCAGCTCGGCCGCGCGATCGCGGTTCACGTTCACTTCGAGCGCGGGATAATCCATGTCCTGCGGGATGTACACATCAGAAACGCCTTTCGAGGCCCTGATCTGGCGCGCCAATTCCTGCGCGATGCGGTCGTCCGTCTTCAGGTCCATGCCGCTCACTTGGACGTCAATGGGCGCCGGCATGCCTTGGTTCAGAACCGCGTCCACCAAGCCGCCGGACTGAAAATAGGTGCGCAACTGCGGGAGCTGCGCAGCGATTCGGCGGCGCACTTCATTCATGTAATAAAAGCTGCTCTGGTGATGATCTTCTTTCAAGCCCACTTGCACGAATGCGGTGTGCATGCCGGAGTTCGACGTGAATAGAGCAGACAAATCGGGCATCACCCCGATGTTCGATACCACGGTGTTCAGGTCGCCTGGGTTTACGACTTGGCGCACGATTCCTTCAACTTGCTTTATGTAATCGTTGGTGACTTCGATGCGCGTGCCGGTGGGGGCTTTCACATTGATGACGAACTGGCCGGCGTCCGACCGTGGGAAAAAAGAAACGCCGATGAATGGCAGCAGGACAAAACTCAGCAGGAAGATGCCAGTGAAGACGAACAGCGCTTCGCGTGGACGATCCAAGGTTTTCTGCACATATTTTTCGTAAACGTTCAGCATCTTTTCGAACCTGGCGTTGAACCCGGTGTGAAACCTGGCAGCCCAGGATTTTTTCACGGGCGCGCCTTGTGCGGCGCCCGCGCCGTGTGTGTGGGCGGGCTTCAAGAAATATGCGCAGAACAGCGGAACGACGGTGACAGCGTCAAAGTAAGAGGCGCAAAGCGCGAGAACGACCGCGAGCGCCAGAGCCGAGAACAAATACTTGCTGACGCCGAAGAGCAGCGTCACCGGAAAGAAAACGACCACGGCGACGAGCATGATGGCCAGCACCGCCAGCGCCACTTCATTTGTGCCCTTCACGGCGGCCACTTTCGGATCTTCGCCCAGCTCGATGTGGCGATAGATGTTTTCGATCACCACCACGGAGTCGTCAATCAATCGTGAAAATGCCAGCGCCAGACCGCTGAGCACCATGCTGTTGATGGTTTTGCCGGCAGAATGCAGGATGAAGAAGGTGATCATCACCGAGAGCGGAATAGAAAGAAAAACCGCGGCCGTCGCGCGCATGCTGCCCAAAAACAGCAAAATCATCACGGCAGTGAGCAGCAGCCCGATGCCGCCTTCGCGCAAGACGGTGGAAATCGCCTGCTTCACGAAAACCGATTGGTCGAAAACGAGGTGGACGTGCAGCTGCGCCGGAATATCGCGCAACATGGTGATGGCCTTCTTGATGCCGTTGACGACTACGATCGTATTTGTATCGCCACCCTGCTTAAGAATCGGCGCGTAAACCGATTTTTGCCCGTTGACGCGCACGATGTTGTATTGCTGGGAGGAGCCGTCCACGGCGTTGCCCACGTCGGAAAGAAAGACGGATTTCTGTCCTTCGGTCTTGAGCGGTATTTGATTCAGGGCCTCGGCGTTTGACACCTGTGCGTTGGTGTAGATGTTGTAATCCATGGGGCCCAGGCGGACGTCACCGGCAGGAAGGATCAGGTTGGATTCGTTGATGGCGCGAACGACGTCCATGGGACTGAGTTCGTGCGCCTGCAATTTCACCGGGTCCACGTACACCATGAGCTGGCGATACCTGCCGCCGTAGGGAGGCGGGACCGTGGCGCCGGGCACTCCGGCGATCTGGTTGCGGATTTGATACTGCAGATAATCGTGCAGTTGCGTTTCATCGAGGCCCTGGCCTTCCACCGTGAGAAGGCAAACGGGGAGGCTGGAAGCGTCCACTTTCATGACCACGGGTGGGAGGGTGCCTTCCGGCAAGCGGCGCAGGTCCGCCATGGCGAGATTGGAGATGTTGGTCACGTCGGCGTTGGCGTCTGTCCCGGGCTGAAAATAAATTTTGATGAGGCTGACGCCGGCCATCGAGCGCGATTCCATGTGGTCAATGCCGCTGCCCAGTGTGAAAAAGCGCTCGAAGGTGTCGGTAATGTCCGCTTCGATCTGTTCGGGCGGCATGCCGTTATAGAACGTAGCGACGAGCACGACGGGAATGTTGATTGGGGGAAACATATCCACTGGCATTTGCGCCAAGCTGGTGATACCGAGGACGCAAATGAAAAGACAAACCACGATGATGAAGTAAGGATGTCGTATGGCAAATGTAGGCATCTTCGGGCTACTCCATTCCCGGGGCTTCGACGAGTTTCGGAGAGACCAGCTGGCCTTCTTTAAACTGATTCTGTTCGCCGAAAATTATGGCATCGTTCTCGCTGAGGCCGGACAGCACTTCCGCGTCCGAGGCCGATTGCAATCCCAGCTTCACTTCGCGCCTTTCCACGTGATTCGAGGAATTCACCAGCAGCACTGTGCCTTGGCCGGTTCCCGTGGATTGCACAGCTTGCATCGGGATGGTGAGAACATTGGTGACGGTGTGCAGCGGGATCTTGACGGACGCGTACATTCCCGGCACCAGTTCGTAATTCGCGTTGGGGACAGTGACTTCGGTGTGCATGGTGCGCGTGGTCAGGTCGATCTGATCCGAAAACAGCGAAATTTTGCCGGTGAAAGTTTTGTGCAATGCAGAAACGTTGGCTTCCAGCGTCTGGCCGTCGCTGATGTCCGGGACCGCTCGTTCCGGCACGGGGATCACCAGTCGCAGCATATTGTTCTGCGAAAGGTGGCAAAGCGCGGAGTCTCCTTTTGTCGCGGAAGTTCCCGCGGGAAGCAGAGCGCCGGTGTAAGCATAGATTTGCGTCACGACGCCATCGAACGGAGCCGTCATGCGCGCATAGGCGAACATCGCTTTGTCCTTGTCGAGCGCGGCTTTGGCGGCCAGCAGGGCTTGTTCGGCGGCGGCCAAGGCATCTTTGGCCGATGAGACGCCGGCGCTGGCTTCGAGATCTTTGCCCTGCGCCACGTCTATTTCCTGCTGGGCGACGAGTTCCGGCCGCGATTTCTGCACATCGGCCAAGCGGGTATATGTGACGTGCGCGACGGAGTAGGCCGATTCTGCGCGGCTTTGCTCTTCGCGCGCTCGTGACACTTCCTGATCGGCACGGCGAACCGACGCTTCGTCCTGCAACAATTGCTGCTGCAGCTCGGGAATTTCCAGCACGGCCAGGAGTTGGCCCTGTTTCACATGCGTGCCCCAATCCACGTACAGCTTCTGGATGTAGCCGGAAACTTTCGCGTACACGTCAATTTCCTGGTAGGGCAGAAATTCCGAGGCGATTTCCAGCGTGCTGGAAAAGCTCTTGCGCTGCACTTTCACCACGGCTGCTTGCGGCACATCGGCGGCATCAGCCTTGTGCGCGTCGCGGCAGCCGTTGGCAAACGCGGAGAGAACGATCACCACGAAAATCCAGCGATGAATGGCGGGTCTATGGATCACGGTTCCAGCTCCTTGGCCTTCTGTATGAACTTGGCGATTGAAAAATCCGTGGAACGACACAATCCAATTAATTCTTTCCTGGCTTTCAAGATCTCCAGAGCTTTACCGGAAACGAGCCCGGCGATCTCGCGAGGGATGGTTTGCACGCCGTGCAAGTCTCCCTGGATTAAATCGCCGGGATACACGGTGAGGCCGGCAATCTCGACGGTGCCGCCAAAATCGAACACATGTGCGTAGGCGTGCGACACCGAAACATTCCCTGCAAACAATTGCAGGCCGCCCTTGCGGACGTCTGGAAGATCGCGCACGGCGCCATTGGTGACCACCGCGGCGCAGCCAAGCGCCAGCAGAATATTTGCGTGCACTTCGCCGATGAACGCTCCCAGACCTGGCGTCGAGTCCACATCTTCAATAACTACAATTCGCGGCTCTGGAATCTTCAGCAGCGAATCCCACCAGGCGCCGCGATCGTAGTAACTGTGCCCCTCCATGGGAGGATCGGAGCTGCGGATGCGAGCCGTGGCCGCGTAACCCACCGCTGCCGGCAGTTCCGGGAACATGCAATGCAGCCGGGAATCGGTGAATCCTCTATTGCGCAGCCGCACGTCGAACATTTCGATCGCGCTGGCGACCACACAGGTGCTCAACGCGCGCAATTCCGCCAATTGCGAAGGCGTGAGTGGTTCTGCATTCATAAGAACTCCTCTCCTGGATCGTGTCCGTGGACCAAACGAAAAAGGGCCGGAGCGAGCGAATTGATTGGAAACTTAAGTTTTCAGCTTCGAGCGATGAAGCTAGGAAAGGGGAACCGGAGGAGAACGATGCTGAATAGAAACCGTGACTCCGATGGCCGGCGAGGGTAGGGCTATTTCCTCGACCCCGTGATTCGCCGGAGTGTGTGGCTGTGGCGGAACAACCTTCGCGATAGGATAGAGCGGTGCTACTTCCAAGAGGATTGGAGCCGGAGCACCCTTCATCTTGTTTGAAATATTGATGTAATGCGCAGGGCTAGAGCTGGGAAAATACTGGCTGTTTTTCGCGAGCGTCGACAAACCCGCGACCGCGAACAGCAACAGCACGACCGTTGCGGTTTGCAGGCTCGTTCTGGCTAGCCGGCTCTTCATAAACTTGCCCACTGCTGCCGTATACACTCCTCAATTATCGCTGTCCGGCGGGGCGAACGCAAGATTAGGAATTTGATCTGTGTCGCGATCGTGTATCGTATGCCCCTGATATTGATAACTCCTCCAACTCCTGATTAGCGCCGCAGCCGTCCACGTGGGCTTCAAGTTTCTGAATACGCGAGTAGTCAGCGCTTGCGCAAGTTGCTTTCTTGATGGTGCGGCTTGGATGAGGCTGCGCTAAACTATGCGGGCCATGAGCGCCATTGACGAAGTGTTTGCAGCGAACGAAATCTACTCGCGCACCCATGAACTGCGCAACCAAACCCCGCGGCCGGAGCGCAAGCTTGCCGTCCTAACCTGCATGGATACCCGGCTTTCCATTCGCACTCTGGGGCTGCGCACGGGAGACGCCCACATCATTCGCAATGCCGGAGGCATAGTTACGGAGGACGCGCTGCGCTCGTTGGTCGTATCCCACTATCTGCTGGGCACAGAGGAAATCATGGTCATCAATCACACCGATTGCGGGTTGATGCACACCAGCGAGCAGGACTTGCGCACCAGAATCCAGAAACGCACCGGAACGGCCGCTGTTGCTCCCGCCTTCTTCTACGCCTTCCAAGACATCGACGAAAATGTCCGCCACCAATTGCAGAAACTCCGCACCCACCCCTGGATTCCGCGGAGCGTCGCCGTCCGCGGCTTCGTTTACGACGTCGCCACCGGACGGCTCCGCGAAATTAAAGACGCCTGATCCGACCGAGGCCTAAGAATTAGCCGTTGCCTCAGGTTGAACCTCAATCGTTCGGAGTAGACGTGCCGGCCCCATGACCTGTGCCTGGCAAACGCGCTTCCCGCAGAAGTGAGTAGAGGGACAGGACCGCCCCGTTCCGAGTAGGTGTGATCCACTCGTTGGCGCC
The DNA here is from genome assembly GCA_963754275.1 of uncultured Acidobacteriota bacterium. Lineage (GTDB taxonomy): Bacteria > Acidobacteriota > Terriglobia > Acidiferrales > UBA7541 > Palsa-295. Next base: position 127,124 of record CAVWFO010000005.1, on the reverse strand, counting down.
CCCTCCCGTCACTTTTTGCGATAGACTAGAAGGAATCCAATGAATACCGAGCGGCATCTAATTGAAGCGACTTGGTTTGCTTAATTGCATTGGGGTTGGGGCGGTGATCGGCTAGCAGCTTTCGTCACGCCTGCTCCCGTAGCTCCGCCAGCTCGAAATCCGTGGCAAGTCCGATAAGGAGACGCGCAAGCTTTGAGGGTTACGAACAGGAGACCGGGTTCGCTGGTGTGTCAGCTGGGCATAGTTTCGCTTCTGTTTCTAGGGGCGGCTGCTGTACCGGCTGCTGCGCAGCAGGCGTCGCCCGAGCAGCAGGCTGGTCAGCAGCCCGCTCCGCAAGCCACCGGAAGCATCAGCGGAACAATTGTTGACCTGACTGGTGCCGTCGTCGTCGGTGCCCAGGTGCGCCTCACGCGCGAAGATCAATCCCCAAGCGCGGAAGTTCTAGCCGACGACCTCGGACAATTTTCCTTCGCGAACGTTGCTCCTGGCCCCTTTCAGCTCACCATTTCGTTTACGGGTCTCAATACGCAAGTAATCTCCGGAACCGTGCATCCCGGGGAGGCCTACGTTGTTCCGCAAGTGGTATTGCTTGTCGCCACCCAGGTGACGCAGGTGACCGTCTCACTCACGCAAGTCGAACTGGCAGAAACGCAGATCAAGGAGCAAGAGCAGCAGCGCATCCTTGGCATCGTTCCGAATTTTTATGTCAGCTACCTCCCTGATGCGGTTGCGCTCTCGCCGAAGCAAAAGTTCGAGCTGGCCGGGAGATCGTCCGTAGATCCGTTCACTTTCGTCGGGGTTGGGGTTCTGGCTGGGCTTCAGCAGGCAGGAAACGGACTTAGTGGATATGGGCAAGGAGCGCAAGGCTACGCCAAGCGCTATGGCGCAGCGTACGGTGACGTTGTGATAGGTACGTTCTTGGGTAGCGCCATATTGCCGTCTATCCTGAGACAAGATCCCCGCTATTTCTATAAGGGAACCGGCACTAAGAAATCGCGGCTTCTGTACGCGCTCTCGAGTCCGTTTGTGTGCAAGGGCGACAACGGCAGCTGGCAACCGAATTACTCGTACGTGATTGGAAACTTCGCCGCAGCGGGCATCGCATACACCTACTACCCAGCGAGCAATCGCGGAGGGTGGCTGGTGGCCGAAACCGCGCTAATCAGGTTCGGTGAAAATTCGCTCGCATCGGTCCTGCAAGAATTTGTCATCCGGAAGTTGACGCCGAGGGTCTCTAACCGCGCTCAAGCGCAGCAGTGAACACGCCGGGGCTCAGGGATCACAACGGTAGAGATGCGGCTCACGCGTGATGAACGCCGCGGCCGGATATGTCCGGTTACTCGACTGTTTTATGGTATTTCCCACTGTCCGGAATCCGCGGAGCGAAAAATCGCCTCGATTACGGCCATATTGTTGACTCCGTCAGAAACCGAAACCGGCACGTCGCTGTTCTCGCGTATGGCGCGAGAAAAGGCGTCTCCCTGTATCGTGTATTGGTCACAAGTGTCAATAATCTCGGTTATGATTTTGCCGCCGAGTATGTCGCCGTCGTCAATAAAAATTCGACATGGCCGATCATTGGGAGCATTGAATGGTATCTCGATTTCAATGCGGCCCAGTGTGCCCAGGAAATGAAGTCGCTGATAGGGAACAAGCTGAGTGCTGCAAGTAAAAGAGGCATGCCCGGACGGGAAATCGAGCATCGCGGAAACGAGCCGGTCCACATGCATATCTGGATCTCTCGCAACCAGCCCCACAACGCGCGTCGGCTCCTCGGCAAACGCAAAACGCGATGCCGTGATTGGATAGCATCCTATATCCATCAGCGCCCCGCCGCCGTAGGCAGGCACGTTGCGAATGTTAGCGGGGTCGCGGTTGAAGTAGCTGAAGAACCCGACCACTGACCGCAAATCCCCGATCCGCCCCGACGTTATCAGTTCTCGTGCGCGCAACCATTGCGGATGCGTACGCACCATGAACGCTTCGCCAATCTTCACGCCCGTCTGTTTCTGCGTGGCCAAAAGCGTGAGGGCTTCCGCCTTCGTCATCGCCAGTGGCTTCTCGCACAAGACGTGCTTTCCCGCTTCCGCTGCCTTGATGGACCAAGGAATATGCAAGTGGTTCGGAAGCGGATTGTAGATTGCTTCCACCTCCGGGTCGGCCAGCAACTCCTCGTAGCTTCCGTAAGCCTTCGCAATGCCGAGTTCCTGCGCGATTTCCTCGGCTCGGTGCCGATCTCGGGAAGCGATGGCGATCACCTCACAGCGATCGCCTTTTTGCATCGCCGGGATCACCTTCTTCACCGCAATCTTAGCCGTGCTCAAAATTCCCCAGCGGACTTTCTTCGGCATAGTCGTGTCTGTGCTCATGACGCGCTCAAGTGGCCCGACGCAACGACGTCTTCGCCCACACTCCGAGATGGGTTAAGAGTGCTTAAATCGCCAAACGCAATAGAAAGCGCAGCTGCATAATATAAAACACGGTCTCGGGCCGCCAGCAATAACGTACGTATTTTCCCGGCTTATGTCGTAGCCTCAGCAAATTGGGAAAGGTGAACCCCTACATCATCTACACGCCTGCGCGGCTTCTCAGAAGTTAGAACGTGTGGTCGAGCGGGTCCGAGCTTTGTATCCGGTTTTGCAGACGGCGATGGAAGACCAGCAACTAATTGAAATTGTAACCAACTTCCCAAAGGAAGTTGTGATTGCCCGTGGTTATGCCTGAGTTTCCCATCTGATACGCCGCATACAGGGTTAGCTTTGAGGTGAGTTTTATGATCGCGCCGGCGTTCGCATAGCCGACGGCTTGTTTCCCGGTATACCACTCGGCCGCGAGCGTCCAACGGTCGTTTACCCGCTGCTCGAAAGTGAATTGTCCACCGGCGCGATTGGCGTTCGCCACAACATATCGCGTAAAGTCATATCCGCCAAAACCAACGCGCGTGCCGTGCTTCCATTGCTTTGCGAACGCTGCGTAAGCATAGTTTCCCGCGTTGTAGGTTCGCTGGCGGACTGGAAAAAACAGATCGTCCCCAACGTAAAAGGACCAATCGGAGGCTTCGTCCTTCCATAGCCGCCACTTTACCGTTGGAGAGATATCGAGTTGGCCCAACGTCGGCGCGCTTAGCCCGTCGAAATTCGCCCCGACTTCGAGTCCGTGCCCGACGCCTACGACGACGCGCGGCGTGAACGTCGCCAAGGGATTGACGACGCGCACTGTACCGTCCAGTTCACCATAGACCTTTCCGGCATCCAGCACGTCCGCACTGGGCACATCGAATACAGTTTCTTGCCCGTAGGCGTTGTAACAGGGAACAACAAGCAGAAAAAAAGCCAACAACTTAAACGATGTGACGGCTCGCAGTCGGAACAAGGTCACTCAGCATAACCCGTCTATTGGCCGACGACAAATACGTGATGCCGCACGACGAAACCCGCGAAAATGAATGCGCGGGCTCAGCTATTTTAAGGACAAGGCTGCGCTAGTCCTCGTCTGGTCAAGGCTCACCCGTGCCTCTGCTAACGGCTCGCGTCCTTGGCGGCTATCTCACCGTCGTATTGACTTCCTCGTTGTTCGTTCTGTGGAGACTTCGCGCCCGAGATGCTTCGCAGTACGCTCTTTCGCCATCGGACAATTCGTTCCGGCGCTAGGGAAACTAGCTCCCGCTCAACGCGGTAACTGTCCGCTTGGATTTTCAAGTTTTCGGTTAACTAGCTTACCTGGAGCAAGTTTGTCCATGCCGAACGGACTTCTTGCGCGAACAAAGTTTATCAACGCCTACCGGGGGAATGGATTCGCCATCAACGAGCTGTGAAGTCAACGGCCAGCAGCGAAATATCGTCCTTGTGTCCTTCGCCCGGAGGCTGCTCGAGCCAGCGGGCCAGTTCGAGCAACAGGGCGTCGGCGAATGGGCCCGCCGGAAGCTTGTTATTCCTATCCATGAACTTCATGAAGCGCTCCGTTCCAAATTCCTCCTGCGCTGGATTGGCCGTTTCAAGGATTCCATCGGTGTAAAGGAAGAAGCGATCACCAGGCTCGATTGGAACTTGCAGCGAATCGTATGTAGCTTCCTCGAACTGCCCCATCACCAATCCGTTTTCGAGGAGTTGACTGGACCCGCCAGTTGATTTGCGCCACAGCAACAGCGGCGGATGGCCGGCACCCGCGTAATTCATAATACTTTTTTCCAAATCCACATACACATACGCTGCGGTGACAAAATTATGCTGAAACTTGCCGCAAAGCGCTTGATTCAATCCGGCCAGAACTTTGCCTGGTTCAGAAACGTGCCGGGCTTGAGCGGTGAGTGCGACCTGCAGCATGGACGCGATCAGGGCCGCAGGCAATCCGTGTCCGGAAACGTCGGCGATCAGGATGCCCAAGTGCTTTTCGTCCACGACGATGAAATCGTAGAAGTCGCCGGCCACCGAAGTCATGGGAATGTAGCGTGCCACAATATCCAGGCCTGCGATCTTTGGCGTGCTGCTGGGCAATATGGATAGCTGAATCTGCCGCGCCATTTCCAGTTCGGCGTTTATTTCCACGAGTTGTCGCGCGATCTGTGCGTGTGCTTCGCGCAGCATCAGATGCGTGCGCACACGCGCTTTTACAACGGCGGCGGAGAACGGTTTGTGAATGTAGTCAACTGCGCCAACCTCGAAGCCTTTGGTTTCGTCTTCGGCCTCCGTCTGGCTGGTTAGAAAAATCACGGGAATATCACGCGTGTCAGGATTTGCTTTCAGACGGCGACAGACTTCGTATCCGTCCATTTCGGGCATCAGTATGTCGAGAAGAATGAGATCCGGCTTATCTTTCCCTGAAGCGATCGCCAGCGCCTTTTCGCCGCTGTTGGCAACTTTTGTGGCGAAGGAATCTTTCAAGGCGCCGGAAATGACTCCGATGTTGATGGGCGTGTCATCCACAATCAAGATCGTTTTTTTGGCTGAGGGCTGGGTCATAATTTCACTCCAGTTTTAAACCTAATCGGCCGGCAATCGCCGCAACGCATTTCAGTGCGCCGACAAAATCATAATTGCTGACGAAATCGCGGAGACTGGTGATTTCGGGTGTTGAGAGCACCTTCGCCAAGTCGGGCTGCGCTTCCAAGATGAAATCTGCAGCGTCACCATCGTCGTTCGATAGAAGTTTTATTAACTTTCGCAATGGCACCGCGACCGTGGCTGGGTCGGCGGTCGCTGCACCGGTGCTTTCTGCGGCTTGTTCATTGGGCAGGGCTGACTGAATCGCCTCCAACACCGTATGCAGTTGCGTGGCCAGTGTATCCAGCAGAGGCTGCACAATCAGTCCCGTTTTAATCGCCGTTTCTACGGCGGCTGCGGCATTCGCAACCGTAGTCGCACCGAGGTTCGCGGCTGCTCCTTTCAGCGAATGTGCGGCGCGCGCTGCGGTGGCGGTGTCCCCCGAAGAGTACGCTGCGCGAATTTCCTCCACGTTTGCCGACTCCGCGAACTTGCGCAACAACATCTCGTACCGTTTGGGATTTCCGCCGGTCCTTCGCAGGGCAGTTTGGGTGTCCACACCGTCAATCTCTAAGGTAGCAGTCTCGGAAATGGCGGCTGATTCCGGCGCGCGCACCGTTGCTGCAGCGACCGTTAGCGGCTCCGCCGTCTTCGCGGTAACATCCGCGCGCGGTTTGATCCAGCGCAACAACGCCGCGAAAAGAGCATCAGGATCTATTGGCTTGGCGAGATGGTCGTTCATACCCGCCTCGGTGCATCTTTCGCGATCGCTTTCCATCACGTTCGCGGTCATGGCGATGATTGGCAGCGACCGGAATTGCGTGTTCAATCGGATCGCTCGCGTGGCGGCGAGACCGTCCATCACTGGCATCTGCATGTCCATCAGCACCAGATCGTAATTGTGTTCGGCGACCATCTGCACCGCGACTTGCCCGTTTTCAGCAGTGTCGATCTCCAGATGCGCGTCTTCTAACAGGCCGAGCGCGACCTCGCGATTGAGCTCGTTGTCTTCCACGAGCAAGACGCGGGCGCCGCGAATCCGCCCGAGTTCAGCGGTTGGAGCCACTGCAGTTTCGTACGTCTGCGAGCTGCTTGCGCCGAGTACCTGGACGGCTGAATCGAACAGCATGGAAGCGGTGACAGGCTTGATCAGAATATTTGCAAAGGAGTTTTCTTCGGCTTGTTTCAAAACCTCTTCGCGGCCGTAAGCGGTCACCATCACCAACTGCGGACGAATCCGCAATTCGGGCAGTGCGCGGATTCGTTTGCCCGTTTCGAAGCCATCAAGTCCCGGCATCTGCCAGTCCAAATAAACGATTTCGTACGGTTTGTTAACTTCCGCGGCGTGCCGAACCATTTCAATTCCTTCCAGCCCGGAAGGAGCTTCATCCGCCTCGAATGTCATGCTTGTCAGCATGCTGGAAAGTACGGCGCGAGCTTGCGGATTATCGTCAATGATCAAAACGCGGCGGCCGCGAAGATCGGCTGACACGGCTTGCCGTCGGGCGGCCGCGCCATTGCCCAGCCTCGCGGTGAACCAGAATGTGCTGCCCTGACCTGGTTCGCTTTCGACGCCGACATCTCCTCCCATCAGCTTCGCCAGCCGCTTGGAGATTGCCAATCCCAGACCGGTGCCACCGTGTTGGCGAGTGGTGGAAGCATCCGCCTGCTCGAACGCCTGGAACAGCCTTCCCATTTGTTCCTTGGTGAGCCCGATGCCGGTGTCGCGCACCGCGAAGTAAATCAGTTGGCCTGCATCATCTTTCTCCTGGATCCGGGCACGAACGACGATCTCGCCTTGCTCGGTAAACTTCACGGCGTTGTTGCAGAAGTTGATCAGGATTTGGCCTAGCCGCAGCGGATCGCCCTTGAGTTGCATGGGCACCGCTTGGTCGATGTCAAAAATCAGCTCCAGACCTTTCGCGGAAGCTTTCTCGGAAATCAGATTGCTCACGTTTTCGAGCACTTTCTCCAAATCGAAATCAATATTTTCCACCGTCAGTTTGCCCGCTTCGATTTTGGAGAAATCCAAAATGTCGTTGATGATGCCCAGCAGATGCTGGCCGGCAAGTTGAATTTTCCTCACGTAGTCGTGCTGCCGGGGATTCAGCTCGGTGCGTAACGTCAGATGCGACATGCCGATAATCGCGTTCATCGGAGTGCGAATTTCGTGGCTCATGTTGGCCAGGAAATCGGACTTGGCCTTGGTGGCATCCTCCGCCACCTCTTTGGCATGCCGCAATTCTTCACCGGACGCCTCCAGCGCCTGATTGATGTTCTCCAGCTCTTGTTTACGCGTCTCGAGCTGACGTTCCGAGGCGGCCAAAGATTCAGCCTGGGCTTGCGTGCGGTCGAGCAGCTCTCGAGTGGCAATATTGCCCGACAAAATTTCAGCGCTGAGAGCGACGGACGGCAGCAAGGAGTCCAGCAACGCGCGTTCGCGCTCTGACAACGATGAATTCGTCGCCAATTCGATGACGGCGGTTACCTGGTCCTTGTTCACCACGGGAATAAAGTGGATTTTCCCGACCGTCAGCGTACCCATGCCCGCGGAGATTCGAACCTGACTGCCGGCGGATACTTCGAGCATGCGCCGCTCTACTGCGGCTTGCCCGGCAAGTCCTTCGCCGAGTGCGAATTCAGCGGGGCTGCCGGCATCCGTATTGGCAAACGAATACGCGCGAGAGAAACGCGCGCGACTTTCGTCTGCAACGTAGAACGCCCCGTAGATCAGCGGAATAGGCTGCGACAACCGCGACAATAAAGCTTTCCCGAATGCGGGATAATCCTGCGCCGATTGTAACGCTCCCAGCGTGGCGCCTACTTCCGCCTTTACCCAGCCCTGCGTTTCGCGTTCGCGCGCGCCCAGCTGTAAGGTCCGCAGCGCGCGTCCGATCTCACCTATTTCATTCTTGCGATCCAGGTAGGGGATGTTCTGATTCAGCCGCCCATCGGCTAAATCCTGGATGCTACCTTGTAGAGACACCAGTTCTTTCACCACTTCTCTTTCCACGATGCGGAAGGCGGCGGCCCACGACCACAGCAGGCCAAAGCCAATCACCAGCCAGGTGATCAAAATCGCGTGGTGCGTGTTTTCGGTCAATTGATCGGAGCGCTGGTCAATATAAGTTTGAAGATCCTGCATGATCTCGATGGTGGCTTGGCGCGCTCGCTGCACCTCCTGGTTTACGCCTCCACGCAGGAGATTTGACGCCTTCACATTGTTGCCGGCCAAGGCGGCCGCGCGCACGGGTCGGGCGTCAATCTCGGCCTGCTCGAAGAGAGCGGATGCGGCGTTGATCTTCTCGGCGCGCTCGGGGCTTTGTTTGAGCGCCGCCGCCATCGCGGTGTGAAAATTCTCTCCGACCTCTGCCAGTTGGCCGTCAATCACTTGTCTGCGATCGGCATCGCTCTCGTCAACCAGTTCAAACAGAAACAGCCCGAACCGGTTCGTATGCGCGCGCGCTTCGCCGACGTTTCTGAGTGCTTCTACTTGGTCGGTGATCAACTCGCTGTACCACGCGTCGATCATCTTGCTTTCAAACGACGAATAGATTCCCGCTGCCAGCACCATCAAAACGAGCGGAATCATGGCGATCAGCAGTTTTCGCCGCAGCTTTAAATTTTTTAAAAAGCCCATCCGAATGCGCTCCAACAGTTGCTGAGCCTAAACGTGGGCGCCACTGCGCGCTACAAAAACATGCGCGCGAGCAGCGCTTGGCTCCTGGTGAACTTGCTCGCGGCCTGCCGAATCAGTCCGGTCAAGGCCACGTTGGCGCACATTATATGCGAACTGACTTGCTGCATATCGGCATTACTACCAATGAGGCCGCGTCATTGGACAAGCGTACGTCACGCAAATGTAAGTCTGTTTTGGCGGAGGAAACTGCTACACTTATGTTTTTCACCACCGAAACGGGAGGGGTCTATGGCAGCCAACGAAGCTAAGAAATGCGCGCATCCGGTTTGTACGTGTCAGGTCACTTCAGAGAAGTATTGCAGCCCGCAGTGTGAGGCGATGGAAGAAATCCCGGACGTCGATTGCAAATGCTCCCACTCGGTCTGCAAGGGCAGAACGGAATACGCAGCCCACGCATAAGCCTCGAAGACGCCGGGTCAGTTCAGCAGTCCAACAGGTCAGCGGCGACGTCGGGCTTGTTGCTGCCTGCAGGTCCTTTAACGCTTGCGGGCTCGACCGGAAAAGTGACTCGTGGTATGACAATTTTCCGCTAACCCGGGTTCGGCGACCATCCGGCTGGAACCCGGCGCGAGAGCAATAAACGCAGCCGGATTGACACACCGTAACCCGTAATTACCAACCCATTTGGGCCATCCGCGTAAGGATGATCGCGCTGTAGTTATTCATGCGCTCAGGTCGTCGCTTCAGGGGAGCCGGCAAAATCGCAGCGAGCCTCGCCGCTTGTTGCCGGCCGATCTTCTGGGCTGAGGTTTCGTAGTAGTAGCGAGACGCCGGCTCCGCGCCGTAAATGCCGGGGCCCCACTCGACCACGTTGAGGTATAACTCCAGAATTCGCTGCTTGCCGAGCACCAGCTCGGCCACCGGCACCAGTGTGGCTTCTGCACCTTTGCGCAGAAACGAGCGGCCGGTTCCAAAGAACAGGTTTTTTACCAGTTGCTGCGTAATGGTGGAAGCTCCGCGAGTGCGCTCGCCTTCTAAATCGTCTTCCGCGGCGATTCCCATCTGGTGCCAATCGAATCCGTGGTGCTGGTAGAAGTTCGCATCCTCCGCGGCGATTACCGCGTGCTGCAAGTCGGGCGAGATCTGGCTGAGCGGAGTGAATTCGTAGCGTTCGCGATACGGCGAGTGGTGAATCCATGCCTGCAAGCGGCGCTGCATGTGCACGGCGGTTGTGGGAGGGTTAATCCATCGGGCGGCCACCAGCATCAAGGCAGCCAGCAGCCAAAGAAGCGCCACGCCGATGACCAGCCAGCGTATCACCGATCGCAGCGAGCCGGTCCGAAGCGAAGTCTTGGCGTCTGTGCTTGTGGCGGCAGGGATCGTGCTGTCGGTGTTTGGCATCGCAGTCACACCTCAGAATAACAGCCTGCGCTGCGTCGCCGCGCTTCTCAAATGCCGTTGTTGATTGTTTGCGCGGCTACTGGACCAGCGTGAGGAGCGGCTTTCCTTTTACGACGATGTATGTGGAAAGCGCTGCACTGTTGCCGCTGCCAACGTTCTTCGCAGTGTGGACTGTTCCGGCGGGGACGAAGAACACTTCGCCGGCCTTCACCCTTACCGGTGGTTGGCCCTCGAGCTCAAACTCCAACGTGCCTTCGAGGACATAGACGAGCTCCTCGCCCGGATGGGTGTGCTTGGGCGTAGCCACTCCAGTAGGGAAATCGCCGCGCATCTGGATCACTTCGCGTTCGGGGATGCTGAGATCGTGCCGCTGGAGTTGGGTGCGTTTGATGCTAGTCTGCTGCGAGCGAGCCACGCGCAGCGCCAGACCGCTTGTGATGATCAACATCAGTACCGAGATGATGCGAGCCGTTTTCATGTGATTATCCCATTGTATTCTGCCCGTCGAACGCAAACGCGATTTGCGTTCCCGTGTGCGTGCATTTCGTTGCGATATCAAGGTGCGGGTGCGTAGTGGGTGAATACGTAGTCGCGATCTTTCACAGGCACGTGGCAGGGGAAACACGCCTCATGCAGTGCTTTGTCTTGCGGTTTTCCATCTTTAAAGTCTGCGAATCCCCAGCCGCCGGTCGCTGAGTATTTCTTTGAGTCCTTCACCATGAACTGAACATTCACGGGCTTCCCAACAACGAAAGACTGCGCGCCAGGGAATGGACCGTCCAGAACGCTGTTGTTGAATTCCGACGAAACGCGAGTCCAATGGATCGCGGCGATTATGGAGCCATCTGGGAACGGGAGCGTGCCTTCCTTGAAGGCTTTGATCGCTATTTCGTTGCCGAGCTGCGCGCGCAACTGGTCAACCTTCGGCGCTATCAGCAGTTGGTTCACTGCGATCATTTCCCAGTTGCGGTATCCCTCCGGGACTTTCACTCCGTAGATCGGGGACGAGTCTCCATCAGACTGCGCAAATGTGCGGGGGATGTGGGTGACAATGCCGGCAAGGGTCGCAACTGCGAGCAGCAAGACGACGATCCATTTCATAGTGTTCCTCCTTTCGGAATTTCGAGCACCACTTCTTGCAGTGCGTAGTTTCAGGTCCGCTTACTTCGGCAGCTCCGTCCCTGCTTGCTCTGCCACCATATATTGGGCGTACCAGTCGGCCCAGTTTTCATCTCGCACGCCGGTGCGTTTCTCGTGCTCGCCGTGGGCAGCCTCGGCGCGCCGCATGGCGTTCGCCAGATCGCTTGCCGACGCGAAAGTCGTCGCCGCGGCGTCAATGCGGCCGGGTAGCCGCGATGTGATTTCCTGTAACAGCCAGCCGTTGCCATCTGGATCTTTGAACGAAGCGAACGAGCGGTAACTGCGGTGCTCGGGATCCGGACCGCTCACGCGAGCGCTTCCAAACAGGTAAGTCTCGTCCGTGCCCGTGTACACGCCCTCATTGTGAAACACTTCGCTGACCTGCACGCCGCGGTCGATCAATGCTTTGCGGGTGCCCGCGATGTCGGAAACGATCAGGTACAGGCCCTGGGCGGAGCCGGGCGCTGCCGCCGTGACGTTCCTGCCGAATATGACCGAGCTGCCGGAGCCGGGCGGCGTGAACTGAATCACCCGGAAGTCTTTACCATTGTCGAAATCGGCGTCGAGCCGCCATCCCAGCTTCGCGTAGAACGCCTTCGCGCGGTCGGCATCGGAGACCGGGATGACGACGATCTCGAACTTCATGTCGCCTGTCGCGGCGGCGGGATCGATACTACGGACTGCGTTCGTACTCATAGTTGCCTCCTGAGTTGTGTCATTTCTTGGCCTTCATCGCCATCGGGCCAGGTGGAAGATGAATTCGCTCCGCGGAGCCGACTCAGGGTGTTAGCTGAATGCTCGCTGCCTCGTCTGGCGGCACCGATCTGGTCACAGCGTCATATTTTTGAATCTGCTTCGGGTTTTTGTTTATGTTGCGGTTGATGTGTTGGAATGCCGAACGGGGCGAAGGACTTGGTCCGCTCTTCCTTAGCGAGTGCGACTTTTACGCAGGTCATTGGCATTGTCAAGAGGAGGCGTTCTCGGAAGGGCAGCGCGTGCAGAGACATCGATTGAATTGCCTCCGTCGCGGGCAACGCCACTGCAGCCATGCCAATCGAAATGATCCGCCACGATTTGTGCCAATTTGTAAATCTTCGAGATGTGCGCTATGAGACAGTTCTGTGGCGGCATTAGGAGCAACCTGAACTCCCCCCTTCCGTGTTCAATCGCTGTCTTTGCCGGAGGGTTCATGTACACGAGCGACAGATCCACACCACGCTTCAATCTCAACGTCCCGGTCAGACTGCGCAGGCTGGACGAAAGTGGTTCCATCGAATATACCGTTGAGACCTCCAACCTGTCAGAAGGCGGCATGTACTTTTCCAGCGACATTCAGCTCGAATTAGACACCCCCGTTCGCGCTTACCTGGTTATGCCAGAGCAGATTTTCGGGAAGCCGATCGTTAGGTGGTGCTGCGACGGGAGAGTCGTCCGTGTTGAGCCAAGCGGACCTCCAGGGACCACGCTGGGCGTCGGAATTGCGTTTCACACCTACGCCGTCCTAACGGCGGGGCGACTCGAATCAACCAGCGACAGTCGGTCATTGCGATACTAGCCGCTCCGCGCCCGCCTCCCGCAACCCCGTGCTACATTGCAGCATCGTTCTGCTGCCCGATGTGCGCCGTAACGGAAAATCAGTCCGACGCGGCACGCCGCCGGCGTTTCGAGATTTGCTCGCGGTTGCGGTAAGATGACGGCTACATCTGTGGGGAGGCCATTAGTGGGGTTTAGTGCGAGTACCCGTCAATTGGGCAGCGTTACGGTGGTGGATGTGCGCGGAAGATTTACGCTGATCGAGGGAGAAGCGGTTCACGAACTCCTGCTCGATCTTTTCGAGGACGGGCGCAAGCGTGTGCTGCTGAATTTTCGCGACGTTTCTTACCTGGACAGTTCGGGAATCGGCCAGTTGATTCGCGGATTGTATTCGGCGCGCAAGAATAATGCAGAATTGCACGCCGTGGATTTGAGCCCGCGCGCGCGGGAAGTTCTGCACATGACCAATTTGCACACGGTGTTCACCGATTTTCCGGATGAACAGACGGCGCTGCGCACGATTGATACGCAGTAGTTTCTCACGCTCTGTTATTTTTGAATTACGCCGCAGGCGATGCGCGCGCCGGAATTTCCCGCGGGGTCAGTCTTGTAATCGTCGGGGCCAGCGTGGATGACGATCGCTGTGCCGCCGGGCTGAAACAGGGAAGTGGGACCGGCGCCGAGTGTGACGCTCGCATCGAGCAGAGACGCGGTGCCGTGACCATCGGCGCCCACTTCCAGATTCAGCAGATCACCGTTGTGCTGGCCTTCCGGATTGTCCTTGCCATGCTTTTTCCCCGCTGGATTGAAATGACCGCCCGCTGTTTTGAAATCGGGACCTTCGCATTTTCCAACCGCGTGGATGTGGATGCCGTGCGTGCCGGGCGGAAGCTGCGTTACGTCCACGTCAACGCGCACGCCGCCGGAAGAGGCCGAGAATGTGGCCGTGCCGATTTTCTGGCCGGTGGCATTGACGATGTCTGCGTGCGCGGACTGAGCCATTTGCTCGGATGACTTTTGTGGCGCGACGGACGCGGTGCGCGCGGATGCGGCTGGGAGCGCGAAGGCGCAGCTGCAGAGGGTGACAGCGAAAATTGCGGCTCGAACTTTCATGGTATTGACCTCGCTAGGTTGGGCTGGCTTCCTTCACTTATAGATGCGGAGGGGCGGGAAAAGCAACTAGCAAAGTTTGGATAACCGGAAAGAGAAGAAAATATTACCGCAGCGGCGCAGCGGGCGAAAAAAGCCAAAGATGTGACACGGAGTTTACAGAAGTACGCCGCAGAGCACAAAGCAACACGCATTCCGCGATGGAGGAAGCGAGGCCCCGACTTACGGGCGACTAGTCGCCGGTGTTACGCGATGCTGGTGCCGCTGGCGCGGCGTTTAGCGTGGTCGCCGGCGCAGTTTTCGGCACTCGGCAGCCTGCTCCCGTGGTGCTGGACTTCAGCGGATGGGCTACGTTCGCGCGGAACGCGCTGGTTTCCTTAATGCGCGTGCGCACGCCGTCAATCGTCGCAGGGATGGCGCCGTGCGCTTTGCCTTTCAGCACGTAAATCATCAGCGCAGGATCGCCGGGGCTATCGAGGCTGGCGCTCACGCCGACGCCGATTATAGCGGGATCGCTCATCAGGCTCGCCGCGTGCTGTTCTTTCACTGATTTGGTTTGCGCGATGGCCGCGTCGGAGATGGTGACGCTTTGCGCCTGCGCCGACTGCGCGACGAGCTGCGCAGTTTGTTGCGAGGTCAACGGGCCGTGCGCAGTTGTGGAATTGGATTCGACGAGGCGCGTGCGCACTCCATCAATCGTCGCCGGGATGTTGGCGTGCGACGCTCCCGGCGCGACGAAGATCATCACCGCCGGCTCGTTCGGCGCATCGAGGCTGCCGCCTCTGCCGTAGGCCGAGACGCCGGGAGTACTCATAATTTGCGTGCTGTATTCCGGTGGCGGCGGACTGCGCGCGCAGCGTGGCGCTGGCGGGAAGCGTTGCGGCCGCGGATTGTGGCGTCACTTTCACCGAACTGAGCCCCGGCAAACCAGCATCCCGGCACCGTGTGCTGCGCGCCGCCGACAAATGTGAACGTCGCTCCTCCCGTAGTGCTCTTCAAGGCGTTGAGAACATCGCCGACGGGATTTCCAACCGCTGAGGTGTCGCTGCCCGCGAACATCAAAGCCACAGGCTGCGCGGTAGCTTCGTCCACGGCCAGCGATCCGGAATCTCCGTCGCCGATGAAGTTTTGGCCATTCGTCATGTTGCCAACGACGATTTCGTCTTTATAAACGACGGTGAAGGAAGTGCCGGTCGCACAGCCCTCGGAATACCCCACGCTGACGCCCGTAGACACATCTATGGCTTCGACGTTCGCGCAAGTAAGGCCGGTGGTGCGCCCACTCTTCGCCAACAATTGGCCGACAGTCGCAGCCATGCCGGAACCTGACGCAGGCGGAGCCGGCTGCGGCACCTGGACTCCGTTCACGGTGCTGAGCGCGCCCAGTTCCAGAATATTGTCGTTTGGGTCCACTTGTCCGGAGATGATCTGCGCGGTGGTGACGTCAACGGGAAATGCCGGAATCGGTTGGTTCTGGAGATTTATGATGTTCGATACGTTCGCGACGGTTGATCGTTCCGGCCGTCGAGCAGTTCGTCTCGATAACGCCGGGTTGCGTCACGCCTTGGCCGACAGCGCCGCCGTCGCTCAGACCTAGAACGTGATTGTTCGAGAGAATGTAGGTCTTCCCGCCGCCTGTGACTAGCGACCCCAGTGTTCCGCCGAAGCAAAATCCGGGGGCCGGAGTGAGGCAAATCGCGTCCACATTCGAGCCGGACGAGCCGAGCTGCACGGGCGCCGTAAGCGGCTGCATGTTGAGGGAATCAATCGTGAACTGCACGATACTCGCAACGTTCATGTTGGCCTGCGACGTGGCGGTGACGGTCAAAGTGGCCGGATCGGTGCTGTTGACGGTCGCGAGCGTCGGCACCGTATTCGGCGCAACGTACATGCCGCTTGCGGACATCGTGCCACAGACTGAAACCGGCAGCGTATTGCAGGTGAGCTGCCAGGTGACGGCCGTATTCGAGGTGCCAGTCACCGCAGCGGCGAATTGCACGGTCTGGAAAGTTTCGATGTTGGAAACGTCCGTGGTGATGTTCACGGTGATCGGAGCGCTTCCACCACCGCCTCCGCAGGACGACATTGTCACGGCCGCGGCAATGGACAGGAGGCTCAGCAAACATGCACGTTTCATCATGGAGTTACCCCTTCCAATGAGATGTGAAAACCATCCGTAGCACCGCCATTCAGTACATCCATCGGCCGAACAGCGAACTGGCGTGACCCCTTGCGCAATTCATGGCTTTCCCCGTCTGCTAACCCGTGCCTGCCACTTTTGATGCGAGATTGGAGCAACAGAATTGCGGCCGCGCCCCATTGATCTCGATACTAGATGCAATAGTAGCAAGCGGGGTTACCTCCGCCAATCGAATGTAATAATCTCCAGCGCCGAAGGCGTGGCGAAGGCACTGAGGGTGGCTTGTGGGCAAGGTCTGCGCGGCGTCCTGGGACGTCTCTCCCGATTTCCAGAGGTGGCGGCGTGGCGTCGGATCGAGCCAAAATCGTCGCCAGCACGCCAAAGTTACACGGTCGCAGGGGGCTCGCAGATGCGGGGAATACCGCTTGCGGGGGCGTATGTTCATCTGCACGCTCTACTTCGGAAATGGTTGCGGCGCTGGCAGGCGGCTTGCGTGCATATCTGGTGGATGCGCGCACGCGGCGCTCCGCAACAAATCTTGGGACCTGTAAGAGCGCCAGCTAGCGCAAAGGGGAAAATCGTAATGAATTCTGAACAATTTGAAGGTAAATGGAAACAGATTCAGGGACAAATCCGCCAGAAGTGGGGGCATTTGACCGACAACGATATGCAAGTCATCGCCGGAAAGCGCGATGTGCTGATCGGACGCGTGGAAGAGCGCTACGGCCTTGCGAAGGAAAAGGCCACAGCGGAAGTAGATGGATTCCTGAAATCGCTGCAAGCTCAGCCCGAGCATAACGCGCAGGATTCAACTGAGCGAGACCGCACCAAAGCCCACACCGCAGGCTCGCGCTAAATCAGATTGCAACCGTCCCACCGAATCAGCTGATTAGTACGCAGCTTCGTGTCGCTCCATGCCGGGTCGCTTGAGGTCCGGGTGGAGCGCCGAAGTGCGCGCGGGCGTTCTGCTCGATTTGCCGCCGATTGTGAGTACGAGTCATCGGGCAGGCGATCGTTTTGTTAGAGTTATTGATCTTGATCGTCGTATTCGCTGGGCACGTCGTCTTCGGGAACTTCCCTGGTGGTCACTTCGCCCTGGTCGGGATCGCGGGCGTTTTCCACGCCGCTGATGACTTCCGCTTCGTACTCCTGGCCTTCTTCCGTCAATTCTTCCACACTTTCGGAGTCCGCGACTTCGCGGCGCGAGAGGCCTTGGTTGTCGCCCGATTGTCCGCCAGCGCCGGGGCCCAGACCGCGTCGGCTGGGCGAGACGATGGGATTGTAGACTTCGGCGGGCGTGCGCGATGCGGACTTCTTCTTGCGGCGCGCGGGCTTCTTTTTTGGCGCGATTTTCTTTGTCGCGCTCTTCTTCCGGCTGATTAATTTCCTTGTCGAGCGTGCCGACTTCTTCGCGGATTTCTTTTTGCGTGCTGGTTTTTTCTTGGCCATGCGGCGAGTCTATCATCCGTGTGGAGGCGGGACAACAGTGGGCAACGCCCTCTGAAGGCGGCCAAAAGATTTGACGCACAGAAAACAGAGGAAGGCGGAGAACACAGAGATGGCAGTTCTGGTGGCGGCTCGGCGGCGCGGGCAGTGAAAAGAATTTCAAGGTATAGTGAGGGATGCTCGGAAGACAGACCAGTCCTGGTGTCGAACGTATGGGCAATCGCATGGAGCGCCAGGAAAGAAAGAACAGCGGCGACGGCAAGCCGGCCAAGGCGAAATTCGACTGGAAGCTTCTGCCGGACGTGCTGGCGCTGATCAAGCCGCGCCGCTGGATCCTGATTACAGGATTCGGGCTGATGGTGATCAATCGCATTTCCGGGCTTGTGCTGCCAGCTTCCACGAAATATTTCCTCGACGACGTGATTCTGAAACGCCAGGCACGCCTGTTGCCGGTAATCGTGCTCGTGGTGGTCACCGCGACTATCATTCAAGGACTTACGTCCTACGCGCTGACGCAACTACTATCGAAATCCTCCTGGCGCATGATTTCCGAGCTGCGCGAAAAAGTGCAGGCGCACATCGGCCGGCTGCCGGTGTCGTTCTACGACGCGAACAAAACCGGCGTGCTGATTTCGCGGATCATGAGCGACGTGGAAGGCGTGCGCAATCTGATTGGCACCGGGCTGGTGGAATTCGCGGGCGGAATCCTGACGGCGGTATTCGCCTTGGTGTACCTGCTGCGCACCAGCGTAAGCATGACGGCGGTGGCGTTCGTGGTGCTTCTGATTTTTGGCGTGACGTTGAACCGCGCGTTCAAGACCATTCGGCCGATTTTCCGCGCGCGCCCGAAAATCAACGCGGAAGTCACCGGCAGGTTGACTGAATCCATTGGCGGTGTGCGTGTGGTGAAGGGTTATCACGCGGAAGCGCGAGAGGAAAAAGTTTTCGGCGAAGGGGTGCAGCGGCTGCTCGATAACGTACTGCAAACCCTTACGGCGACTTCACTGATGAGTCTCTCGGCTACCAGCCTGATGGGGATCGTCAGCGCGATGATTATGTTCCTGGGCGCGCGGCAGATTCTCGCTGGGACCATGACCCCCGGGAACTTTCTTTTCCTACACGCTGTTTCTGGGATTTCTAATTGCGCCGGTAGCGCAAATCGTGGCGATCGGGCCGCAGATCACCGAAGCGCTGGCGGGCCTGGAACGCACGCGCGAAGTGCTGAACGAAAATCCCGAAGACGAAGATCCCAACCGCCGCGAGCTGCTCGAACGCATTCGCGGCGAAGTGATTTTCGAGGACGTGAGTTTTTCATACGACACCGGCAAGGAAGTTCTGCACGAAATCAGTTTTAATTCCCAGCCGGGAACGGTCACCGCGCTGGTGGGCCCATCGGGCGCGGGAAAATCCACGGTGATTGGTTTGATTGCGGCGTTTTACGTGCCGACCAGCGGGCGCGTGCTGGTGGACGGCGTGGATCTGGCGAAAGTGCGCCTGGATTCTTATCGCACGCAGTTGGGCGTGGTGTTGCAGGAAACTTTTCTTTTCGACGGCTCGATTCGCGAAAACGTAGGCTTCTCGCGGCCGAACGCCACGGAAGATGAAATTTTGGCCGCGTGCCGAATTGCGCGTGTGGATGAATTTGCGGAGAGCTTCGAGACCAAATACGACACGGTGGTGGGCGAGCGCGGGGTCAAGCTTTCCGGCGGGCAGCGCCAGCGCGTTTCCATCGCGCGCGCGATTCTGGCCGATCCGCGCATTTTAATTCTGGACGAAGCGACTTCCAGCCTTGATTCCGAATCGGAGGCGTTCATTCAGGAAGGCTTGCGCTACCTGATGCGCGGGCGCACCACATTTGTGATCGCGCATCGTCTTTCAACGGTTCGACGCGCCGATCAGATTCTGGTCCTGGAGGCTGGGCGAATCATCGAGCGCGGCACCCACGCGACATTGTACGCAGCACGCGGCCGGTATTTCGATCTATACACGAAACAGCACGGCCTGGAATCGAATCTGTTCCTCGCTCCCGGCGAGGGCGGCGATGATTCAACAGGCGCGCAGGATGCGAACGGCGTTGCGGCGGGACGCGGGGCTGGCGGCGGAGTAACAGCGGAAGCTGCGGCGTTGCCGGAGGCCATTCGGCTGATACGTGGTGGCAGCGGAAGTTAGAGCGTGAAAGTGTCGTGTGTCCCGCCTCGCCGAACCGCGGCTACAAAACGGCCCCGCACCCAGCTTAGTCCAACCACTGCGGATTCATGATTGTGCCGTCGAAATTGTGGGCGGTTTTGTATAGCTCGTGTTCGCCGGTTTGCGCCGCCACTTCAGTTTTTGCCAGCAGCGCGGCCACTTGTTCCTGACTTAGTGGACGGAATGTGCGCGCGGTTTGCAGCGCTTGCTGCAAGATCGGCAGCGAGTCACATCCGGTAATGACCACGCTCGTCGGCAAGTTCAGCGCGTATTGCAGGCATTCGACAGCTCCCGCCGTTTTGCTCTTCAGGATCAGGCCATCGCCCATCGGTTTCATGCCCAGCACGCCGATGTTGTGCTCCAAAAGTACGGGCAGCACTAATTTCTGAAAGCTGTCGTAATGCGCGTCCATCAAATTCAGCGGCATCTGCACGGAATTGAAAGTGAAATTGTGCGCGAAGCCGGCGTTCAGCATTTTCAAGTGAACTTGTGGGCTTTTGTGGCCCGTGAATCCGATGTAGCGAATTTTACCTTCCTTTTTTGCCGCGAGCGCCGCTTGCAGCGAGCCATCCGGCGCGAAAATAGCTTCGGGATCACCCTCGCGAATCACTTCGTGAAATTGCAGCAAGTCAATGTGATCGGTCTGCAGGCGGCGCAGCGATTCGTTGATTTGCGCGGTGGCGCCTTGCTGGGTGTGGCTATCAATCTTCGTCATCAGGAAAGCTTTCTGCCGGTAGCCATCTTGCAGCGCTTTGCCCATGCGAATTTCGCTGGTCCCGCCGTTGTAGTCCCAGCAGTTGTCCAGAAAATTGATGCCTTCATCCAGCGCCGTGCGAATGATCCGGATGCTTTCCTGCTCGTCACTCTGCATGCCGATGTGATATCCGCCGATCCCGACCGAGGAAACTTTTTCGCCGGTGTTGCCGAGCGTGCGGTAGGGAACTCCGTTTCTGATGTCGGCGGCGGATTCAGACGAAGGCGCGTGCAAGTGTGCGTTCGCGTTTGGCAATAAACTACCGGCCATCGCGGATGCGACGGTCGAGCCGACCGCTGTTTCCAGAAAGCGGCGGCGCGTCAGGCCATCGTTCTGTTTTTGGTTATCACTTTCAGGCGAGGGGTTTTTCATGATGCACTCCGTGGGGAAGGGAATGATTCTGTACGCGCGATCGGCTGGCGCTAGAAATATAAATGGTGCTCGAGGAGGGAATCGAACCCACACGGCCTTGCGGCCACCGGATTTTGAGTCCGGCGCGTCTGCCAGTTCCGCCACTCGAGCACTCAGGCAGAGATGCAGAGTAACACGCGTCCCAGTCCGCGCTCAACTGCCCCCGACTTTCACGCGTAGGCGGTCGGTGGCGAATGCTACCGGGCCCGAATAATTCACGCGAATCGACTTGCGGACCTCGGTTTCGCGGCTTTCGACGTCGGGCGCCGTGTGACTCAGGAGCAGGCTCTTCACGCGGCTCTGGTGCGCGGCTTCGCCAATTTTTCTGGGAGGGGTGTGGAGTTCGTATAGTTGCGAGGGCGACTGAGGCGGATCGAGCACGGCGCAATTAAAGATCAATAAATCGGCATTTTTTGCGAGGCGCACCAGATTTGGCAGCGCAGACGCGTCCATGTCTCCCGAATAAACTAGCGTGGCGCCTTTGTAGGTGATCCGATACGCGACGGATGGACAATCGCCGTGATGTGTGGCGATCTCTTCGATCACCAGCCCGTGGTCATCGAAAATCGTGGTTTGCGGCGAATTCAGATTGATCGCCAGATCCTTCACGATGAACTTCTCGTCCGCCCCAAACGTTCTTTGATACGGGAACGCGCCGCCATCGCCTACGAGCAAATCCACGAAGCGCGAAGTTTTGGGGAAAAGTCCTGCACCATCGGGGCCGAATATTCGGTAGGTGATCGGGCCGTCACTCGAGAGGGCGCGCGCATTGAAGAACGCCGCGAGGTCGCCGCTGTGGTCAATGTGCAGGTGCGTCAGCAGCACGGTATCCACGGTCGAGACGTCCAGATTTAACTCGCCGATACGCAGGAACGCGCCGGGTCCAGCGTCCATCAAGATCCGCGGCGTGCCATCAACCATCACGATGTAGCTAGCGCTCGCGCGCCCAAATGGGCGCGGTCCGCCGGAGCCGAGCACGATTACTTCGAGCGGAGCCTTCGCGCCCGCTGAGGCGGGCGTTGCTGCCGATCCAGTGTGGGAAGAAAGTACCGCGAGGGCCAACAAAACTGCAGCTAGGCGCTTCATGAGGGCCATCCCATCGCCGGTTTGCAGCGCAAGCCGGCTGAGATTATTTTTCGTTCGCGGTTATCGGGAATATTCGGTTGTCTACGATAGCGCGAAAAACTTTGCCATTGCCCAGAAGTAATTTGCCCGAGCGGGCTTCGACTTTGAAGACCAGGAAGCGACCGCGGTATCCGACTAGGCGCGCGGCGGCACGAACGGTAGCGCCCTCGGTGACTGCCTTCAAGTGATCTACTTCGATGCGTGTGCCTACGGTGATCGCGCCGGCAGGCAGCTCGGATTGCACAGCCTTCGCCGCGGCGATTTCCATCATGCCGATCATTGCCGGGGTGGAGAGCACGGGGGGAAGCCGCCAGTCAATGGAAGCGATGGTCCATTCACGAGGGACGACGCGTTGCACAGCGGCTTCCAGACCAATGCGCGGCCTTCCCGAATTTGATTTGCGCGGAGTTTTGGAGCGCTTCGCTTTCTTCGCGTGACTCGTACGTTTGCGCGACTTGTGCTGGTGCTTCATTGCGCAGGTTCACGATCACTCGCGGGCGACGGGGCCGCACCTCGCCCGCAGACAATCGTGCGTGGATCTAGGAAGCTGCGCGTGAATTCCGCCACAGTGATGCCCAGCTGAGCCCACAGGCGGCGCTTCAAACTGCGATAATCCTGCGAGCCGCTGAACACATCACGAATCAGGTCGCGAAACGCCGGCGAATAATTGAGTAGCTGCACCATGCGCGTGGTAATGGCACTGCCCAGAAAATTTCCGCGGAAAACTTTCTTAGCGATGTGCGCGGCGAACTCCAGGTCAGCGGAGAAGGCAGCGCGCAATTGCGCCGGATAAAGTTCAGGCTGGCCCGCTGCGATGGCCTGCGCCAGCAAATCGCCGGACCGTAGCGCGTAATACAAACCCTCGCCCGTGATCGGGTCCACGGTGGCGGCAGCATCGCCGGCCATCGCCCAATTGCGTCCCATGATCTTGCGGCTGCGAATGGTCTTTGCTTGCGGCGAAGGCAGCACGTGGCTGTAAAACTGCGCGCCCGCGCGAGGAATTCGCTCTTCTTCGAAGAAAGCATCCAGGTGCCCACGCAACACCGGAGTGGAGGTCTGCCCCATCTTCGCGCAAATGCCCACGGAAAGATGATCCGCGCGCGGAAAAGACCACAGGTAGCCCTCAAACTGCTTCAAAAATTTCACTTTGATGATGTCTTCTTCGGTGGGCACGAAATAGCCCATGGTTACTTCCAGATCTTTGGAGCCGAGTGCAGTAGTCTCCGGCAGCAACTGATTGCGCGCGCCCGCAGCCAGCACGATGAAATCCGAAAAGCGCTCTTCGCCCGCGGCCACCAGGCTGACGCGCGGGCCGTTGGTATTTACGTTCGTCACCCGCGAGCAGACCGCCGTGCATCCAGCGGCGATGGCGCGGTCGAGAAGTAGGCCGTTCAGCACTTTGCGCGCGTAAATCACGATGGGATGATTCATTTCGAATTGCGCGCGGTGGCCGCTGCTGGAAATCAGCTCGGCTTTACGCACGATTTTCTTCGGCTGCGGGGAATCGAGGAGGAAGGGATAAGCTTCGATGGCTTTATGAGTTAAGCCGCCGCCGCAGGGTTTCTCCCATGCGAGACGCTCGTCGTAAATCGTCACCTGAAAACCGGCGCTGGCCAGACGCTCGCCACAAAGCGCACCGGCAGGACCGCCGCCGACAATCGCTATTTCTTTCATGTCCCCTGCTGTGACCCGGCTCAAGTTAGAGGAAAAACACCGGCAATGAACCAGGACGCGAGTATAGCACCAAATAATGCTGCGGCCGTGGCGGAGCCGATGCGAGACCGTAACGCATCGGTAGCAAGCCTTTGCAGGATGGAAAATGCCGCCAGATAGACGAAAAGCAGCGGAATAAGCACTTGTCCACTGGCGAAGAAATACCAGGCAAGCGTGCAGGCGAGGAATAATTCCAGGCGCAGCAGCAGGAAAACTGCGAAGCGCACGACACGTTCCAGGCCGTGATGCACGGGGCCGAGCGTGACTTCTTCAGCGAAGCAGTAAATCCAGGTGACTGGTAACAGGCCGGCGAAACGCAGCCAGCGCGGGGCGTTGAGCCAAGCATCGTCGAGCTGCCAATTCAGCCATGCGCCGATGGCGAGGAACGTAGCGAAGCCGAGGATCCCGGCGACGGCGAGTGGTTTGATGTGCAGCGCTGCGTATTCCATCGCGAAACCAAAATTGAAAATCAGCAGGAGAATGCCGACGATGAGCAGCAGCGACGCGAGGTATGCGCCAGTATATAGATGTAGGAATTTTAGCGGCACGCCGAGGACGAGCACGAGCACGCCGAGCATTGCGCAGAGTGCGCCTTCGCCGAGAAGCAGGCGCGCCGAGGGATGATTCCCCGGCGTTTCGATTTGCGATGCACCGCGATGCGTCGCGTCAGTTACCCCCGCTACGCCTGTTGCGGTGGGCGCTGCAAATTTCGACGCCAAACTTACGGCGATCGGAAACAACAGCAGGATGCCGAGGAAACCGAGCACGCCGCCGGCGAGGCGACGGCGTCCTTTGCCAAACGTCTCATACGTGGCGAGATCGAGATTTAGCGTGAGCGTATCCGCCGCGATACTGGGGAACAGCGCTTGCATCGCCCATTTTTCGGAATCGTGCGCCACGCGGCGGTCGGAAAGTAGGCTAGTGTGAGTTGAACGCGGCAGGCGGCGCAGCTCGAATGCGCGCTGCTGCACGAAATCTTCAGGAGCGGTGCGCTCTCCGCCCGCGGCGTCGGACAGGCCTTGCGCGACGCGTTTCAGAATGCCCAGATCTGCGCTGGCGCTGAAAACCAACAAATTCGCGGGCATGCGCTTCGGCGCGTTCATGGGAGCAGGCGAAAGCGCGATAGTGGCAACCACAGGATCGCGATCGGCAATCCGTATGGCGATGGCGCCACCCATTGAATGGCCTAGCAGAATCGTGTTTTTGGGATCGAGTTGGCCGCTATGGATCAGCGATTCGACTGCGGCGGTGGCGCAA
Source organism: uncultured Acidobacteriota bacterium (assembly GCA_963754275.1). Lineage (GTDB taxonomy): Bacteria > Acidobacteriota > Terriglobia > Acidiferrales > UBA7541 > Palsa-295. Next base: position 102,288 of record CAVWFO010000005.1, on the reverse strand, counting down.
TCCTGCGCGTGCGCGAACGAAAACGGGTCGCGGCTGTCGCCGTGGCCGGGCAAGTCAATCGCATACGCGCGAAAACCGTGGCCGGCAAAATCTTCGGCGAGATACATCATCAAGCGACGATTAGCTGAAAGGCCGTGCAGCAGGACGATGCTGCCTGCAGGTTTTACATCAGGGGGCGGATCGAGAACCGTCATCGGCGTGTGGCAGCCGCCTGCATCCAGCCACAGTTCCTGCTTGGGCAGCTCCCCGGCGCGGATCCAGCGCGATCCAAGCGCAAGAAACACCACGCCAACGACAGCTAGAATGATTTGCCAGAGCTTCACCGAGCGCTCCGCGGCTTATACGGGCAGCATGGTAGAATGGTGTGTTTGTGTTTTTCCGCCTGGGCGGAATGAGGAATGGGCAATTGGCAGTCGTCTCGCAATCCGAATTGATTCTCCATCGTCAGGAGTGGAAACGCAACGGAAAGCGCGTCGTTTGCGTGGCCGGGGCGTTTGACCTGCTGCATCCCGGGCACGTACGTTTGCTGGAGCAGGCGCGCGGGCTGGGTGACATATTAATCGTAGCGCTGCAAAGCGACGAAAGCGTGCGCATCACGGCGGAACAAGCTGCAAAACTTGTCGGCGCTCCAGCTCCATCTTCAGCTCCCGCGCGGCCCATCACGCCTGAAGCCGAACGCGCTGAAATTCTGTCCGCGCTCGCGTCCGTGGATTTCATCGCGATCTTTGAAGAAGCCACCGCAGCCGAATTCATCGCCCGCCTTGCACCGGATATCTTTGCGCAAGGCGGCGAAGCTGACTCAAGCGCAAACGACTGCGCCGACGATGACGCGGTGAAAGCGGCGGGCGGGCTAGTGGTGCGCCTGCCGCTCGAGCCCGGGTATTCAACCTCGCGGCTGGTCGAACGCATTACCGATCTTCAAGCATGATTCTTCCCCTGGTCAGCGAGCTTCTCGCGCGGGTGGCACGCCGCCCGGTTGTCGAGGAAACATTCGAAGCGCTGCGGCGCAGTGGCGGTGAAGTGCGCCTCGCGGGCCTCACCGATTCCGCGAAAGCGTTGCTGTTTCCGCTCGCGTTCGCGGAACTGGGTCGGCCTACCGTTCTGCTGGTGGATACCAATCAACGTGCCGAATCTCTGCTCGAACCGGTGCGCTATTTTTATCGCGCGGTGACCGGCAAGCCGGGGCGGCGTGTGGCGCATTTACCGGCCCACGGAGTGTTGCCCTACGACAGTCGTTCGCCTCACGCAGAAATTTCAGAAGACAGAGCGGTTGCGCTGTGGCGGTTTGCAACCGGCGACGCGGATTTGCTGATCGTGCCGGTGCAAGCCGCGGTGTGGCGCATGCGCGACCGCGAGTTTTATTCGCAACTGGCTCGTACCATCGCGCGCGACGAGTCCATACCGCACGAAGAACTGATTGATTTTCTTTCCAGTGCCGGCTACGACAAGCAAATCACCTGCGAGATGCCCGGGCAATACGCGGTGCGCGGCGGCATTATTGATATTTACTCGCCGGAATCGCCGCAGCCGGTGCGCGTCGAGTTGCTCGGCGATACCATCGAATCCATTCGCGCGTTCGATCCCAATACGCAGCGTTCAACCAACCCCGTGGAGCGCGCCACTTTGTTGCCGCTGACGGAATATCCGCGACATGCGGAAGTCCTTGAGCGTGCGCGGGTTTCCGCTGGGTCTGGCCGCGAAGATGTTGCGGCGCCCGGGGGATTTTATCCCGGATGGGAATTCCGCGAAGCGCTCCAGGAGAATCGCAAATCCACTTTGTTCGACTTGACCGTTGAGCCGCTAATTATCACGGACGAGCCCTCGCTGCTGGCCGCTTCCATCGAAAAATATCGCGCGCAGTTGGCGGAAGCGTTCGATGCCGCGGAGGATCCGCTGGCCGAGCCGCCCGACAAGTTCATTTTTGACGATGAAGAGTGGAATCTGGCGTTGCAGATGGCGCCGCGTTTGGCGATTGAGCATTTGGGCGTGGAAGTGGCCGAATCCGCTGACCACACCGCCGCTACTGGCCACGACGGCGCGGGCGCAACCCTTACGCTACACACCCAACCGACCACGCGCTATCACGGAAACGTTGCTGCGTTCATTGCGGAAACACGCAACCGCATCGCGGCGGGCGAAAACGTAATGGTCTCCGCTGCCAGCACCGGAGAACTCGAGCGCTTCGCGGATATTTGCCACGAATTTGAATTGCCCTACCGCATGGGGGAGCTGGAAGAAAACGCCACCGTAACGCGCCTCGCCGAAGAAGGGAGCAACGCGCCAGGTTCGGCTATCCTTCTCACCAAGGCGCCGCTCTCCGAAGGGGTGGTCTTCACCGATGCGAAAGTAGTTCTCTACGGCAACGCCGATCTGTTCGAGACGCTGCCGCCCCCTTCGCAACGTTCGCGCGCGCGCCCCAAAACCGCGAGTTTCTTCAGCGATTTCAGCGATCTGAAACCCGGCGACTACGTGGTGCACGTGGATCACGGCATCGGCCAATTCGAAGGCCTGCGCCAGGTAGCCATGGAAGGCGCGAACGGCGAGTTCATGCTGCTGCGATACGCGGGCGACGCAAAGCTATACGTGCCGCTCGCGCGGCTCGACCTGATTCAGAAGTACACGTCACTAGGAGGCGTAGAGCCGCAGCTCGACCGCCTGGGCACTGGGGTATGGGAAACGCGCAAGTCGCGCGTAAAAAAATCCGTCAGCGACATGGCGGAACAACTTCTGGAACTTTACGCCGAGCGAAAAATGGCGGTTGGGCACGCGTTTCCAGCGGACACGAATTGGACGCACGAATTCGACGACGCGTTCGAGTTCGAAGAAACCGCCGACCAGCAGCGCGCCATCGAAGACGTAAAGCGCGACATGGAATCGAATCTGCCGATGGACCGGCTGCTCTGCGGCGACGTCGGCTACGGCAAGACGGAAGTGGCCATGCGCGCCGCGTTCAAAGCAGTGGCTGATTCGAAACAAGTCGCCGTGCTCGCGCCTACCACCGTCCTGGCCTTCCAGCACTATCAGACTTTCAAGCGGCGGTTCGCCGCGTTTCCCGTGCGCGTGGAAATGATTAGCCGGTTCCGCACGGAAAAAGAGCAGAAGAAAGTTCTGGAAGAAGCGGAAGCGGGTAGGGTGGACATCCTCATCGGCACGCATCGCATCCTTTCCAAGGACGTGAAGTTCCAAGACCTCGGCCTGCTGGTCGTGGACGAAGAGCAGCGCTTCGGTGTGGCGCACAAAGAACGCCTGAAAGAAATGCGCAAGAATGTGGACGTGCTGACCATGTCCGCGACTCCGATTCCGCGCACGTTGCATATGTCGCTGGTGGGACTGCGCGATATGAGCGTGATCGAAACGCCGCCAAAAGATCGCCTGGCGATTCAGACCACCGTCGCGCCATTTACTGAGACGCTGGTGCAGCGCGTGATCGAGGAAGAGCTGGCGCGCGACGGACAAGTGTTCTTCGTGCACAACCGTGTGGAGTCCATCATCTCGCTCGCGGCCATGATCAAGCGCCTGGTGCCGAAAGCGCGCGTGGTAGTGGGTCACGGCCAAATGAAGGAGGCCGAGCTGGAAAAAGTGATGCTGCAATTCATTCGCGACGAAGCGGACGTGCTGGTCTCGACCACCATTATCGAAAATGGCCTCGATATTCCGCGCGCCAACACCATCGTGATCAATCGCGCCGATCGCATGGGACTGTCGGAGCTGTACCAATTAAGAGGCCGCGTTGGCCGTTCCAACCAGCGCGCCTACGCCTACTTGCTCGTTCCGCCGGACACGACCCTGACAACGATCGCGCGCCAACGCCTTGCAGCTCTAAAAGAATTCAGCGACCTCGGCGCCGGCTTCCGCATCGCCGCGCTCGACCTGGAACTGCGTGGGGCAGGGAATCTGCTAGGACGCGAACAGCACGGCCACATCGAGGCCGTCGGCTTCGACATGTACTGCCAGATGATGGAGCGCGCCGTGGCCGAACGTAAGGGCGAGGCGCTGACTCCCGAACGCCGCGCCACACTCAACCTCGGACAGGAAATCCGCATCCCGCCTGAGTACATTGATAGCGAGAACCTGCGCTTGCGCATTTACAAGCGCATCGCCAGCGTCACTAGCGACGGCGAACGCGCGGAAGTTCGCCAGGAGCTGGAAGATCGCTTCGGCCCGCCGCCGCCGTCAGTGGAAAATTTGCTCGATTATGCTGTCTTGAAGGCGCTGGCGGAGAAGCTGCTGGTAGCCTCGATTGACCGTCGCGGGGATCAAATGGCCATCAAGTTCTACGACGACACGCCAATCGGCCCCGAACAGCTGGTAAAGCTGCTGCGCAAACGGCATGGCATGCGCCTGGACCCGACGGGCGTCCTATGGCTGGATTGGAAGAGCATTCAAGGCGGGCCGATGGGTGCCACCAGAAACGTATTGCTACAACTACAATCGTAGGGATAAAATTTGAGGCGGGTGATTCCATGAAAAGTTGCAAATTAGTATCTGTCCTGGCGTTCAGTGGCGTTTTGATGCTGGGCACGGCCCTGGTTCCTTCCGGCGCTCGCGCGCAAACCAAGTCCGCGGTCGTCGAAGAGATTATCGCGCGCGTGAACAACGACATCATTACCATGTCCGATTATCAAAAGGCTGAAGATCAGTTGCGCGAGGAAGTGGCGCACGATTGCCAAGGCTGCTCGCAAGACCGGCTGATGGCGGATTTCAAGGACCAGCAGAAGGATTTGTTGCGCGGGCTGATTGACCAATCGTTGATGGTGCAGCGCGCGAAAGACATGGGCATAAGCGTGGAATCAGACGTCATCAAGCGCCTGGACGACGTGCGCAAACAGAACGGCCTCGCCAGCATGGAAGATTTGGAGAAAGCGGTCGAATCGTCTGGTTTGGCCTGGGAAGATTATAAGACAACGATTCGCAACGGGCTGCTGACGCAGGAAGTGGTGCGCCGCGAAGTAGGTTCGCACATCAACATTGCCACCGACGAAGTGAAGCAATACTACGACGCGCATCCGCAGGAATTTACGCGCCCTGAGCAAGTGGTGCTGTCCGAAATTTTCCTGAGCACCGACGGCAAGAGCCCCGAAGAGATCGCCTCCGTGCAGAGGAAAGCCGAGGACCTCCGCAATCGCGTGATGAAGGGCGACGACTTCAACGAAATCGCCAAGCGCTATTCGGAAGGCAGCACCGCGAAAGACGGAGGCGATCTTGGCACGTTCAAGAAGGGCGAACTGGCGCCGCAGCTGGAAGAAGTGGTCTTCAAGATGGACAAGGACCAGATTACCGACGTGATCCAGACCAAGACCGGATTTGAAATCCTGAAAGTCGAGAATCATTATCAAGCTGGTCTCCAGCCCATGGACAAAGTGGAAAACGAAATCATGAACCGGCTGTACATGGTGAAAATGCAGCCGCAAATGCGCGATTACCTCGGGCAATTGCGCGAGGAAAGTTACGTGATGGTGAAGCCGGGATACATTGACACCGCCGCGGTGGCCGGAGCCAGCGTGATTCAGGAAGTGCAGCCCACGCCGGACGTGGCGACGAAAAAGAAAGAGAAGAAGAAACTGCCGCTGCCTAAAGTCAACGGTCAATGAAATCGCATTACGTTTCCGATTTGCAGGACGGTCAAGCCGTCACTGCGTTGTTCCTCGTCGGCGTAAAAGAAATCCGCACATCGCAGCGCACCGGGAAATCCTGGTTGGAGCTGGCCCTGCGCGACCGCACTGGCTCGATTCCCGCGAAAATGTGGGACAACTTCGAAGCACTGGCTAAGACCTTCGAAGCGGACGACGTGGTCCAGATTCGCGGACGCGTGAAACTCTACAACGGGCAGAAAGAAATGACGCTCGAGCAGATTGTTCCGGCGGCGGTGCGCGATTACGATCTTTCCGATTTTCTCGCGCACACCAAGTACGACGTCGAGAAGCTCTTTGTTGAGCTGACTGCGGCCATTGCCGGTGTGCGAAATCTCTGGATTAAACAGTTGCTGGAAAACGTGGTGAACGATCAGGCGATCCTCCCGAAATTGAAGCGCGCGCCTGCCGCGATGAGCATGCATCACGCATTTGTGGGTGGATTGCTTGAGCACACGGTTAGCCTGATCGGATTGGGGCGCGCCGTTGTGACTCACTATCCGGAACTGGATGCTGATGTGCTTCTGGCAGGCATTGTGCTGCACGACATCGGAAAAATTGATGAACTCAGCTACGAACGCGCGACGAACTACACTACCGCGGGACGCCTGCTCGGTCACATTACGATCGGGACTTTGCTGGTGCGCGAAAAAATCAAGGCGATTCCCGGCTTTCCGGAGACGCTCGCGATTTTGATTGAACATTTGATTTTGAGCCACCACGGCACTTACGAATTTGGCTCGCCTTCGTTGCCGCAGACGCGCGAAGCAATTGCACTGCATTTTCTGGACGATATGGATTCGAAGATGGCGGCCATGCGCGCGACCTTGGAAGGCGCATCCGGCGCCGAAGACTGGACCGAGCGCAATCCGGCGCTGCATCGAGCGCTTTTGCGCACCGACAAATTTTTGAGTGGTGAAGATTCTGGGCGCTCGGCTGACCGTGCGGCGGGTAATTCTTCGGAGCGCCAGCGCGCGGCTCCCGGTGGGCCGCGCGATTCTGGCGGAGCGCGGTGAATGTTGACGGGACTGCGAACGCGAGCACGCTGCGAAAGTTAATTCATGACTGAGATCAACATTCGAACTTCGTCGCCGCGCCGCGCGCTGTTAGACCTCGCGCCCCTCGAGCTGGATTGCATGAACACGCTCTGGCCGATGGGGCAGGGAACCGTGCGCGAGATCCGCGATCGTTTGGCGCCACGACGGCCGCGCGCTTACACCACGATCATGACCATCATGGATCGCCTCGCACGCAAAGGCATCGTGGAGCGCCGCAAGGTTGGGCGCGCTTATATGTATCGCCCGAATTTGAGCGCCGAAGAAGCGCGCGCGCATGCGTTGGACCAGGTGATTGAGAATTTCTTCGCTGGTTCGAAAGAAGCGCTGCTCGCGCAACTGAATTGTGATGGTTCGCGCGTGCGAGTGCGGTCCGCGGCTGTGGCATCTGGCGGTGGACCGGCTCGAGCCGCAAATGACGGATCATCCGAAGTGCTAGTCACGGCGAAGAGGCGCGATGATTCCCGCTGAACTTAAAATTCGCGACAACGTGATCCGCCCGGCGACGATCCTCGCTCCGATGGCCGGCGTTACCGACACGGTTTTTCGCCGCGTAATCCGTTCGCTCGGCTCGTGCGGCCTGATCATGACCGAATTCACCAGCGCCGAGGGACTGACGCGCAATTCCGCGCGCACGTTACATTATTTGTATTTCGATGCGGACGAGCACCCCATCGCCGCACAGATTTTCGGCTCCGATCCGCAGGTGATGGCATCGGCCGCGGCGCTCACCGAAGACCTCGGCTTCGATCAGGTGGACATCAACCTGGGCTGCCCGGTGAAAAAGGTCGTCAAGTGCGGCGGTTCGGGCCTGTTACGCGACCTGGTGCACCTGGAAAAATTGTTGCGGGCGGTGCGGGCGGCGGTAAAGATTCCGCTGACGATCAAGATTCGCTCAGGCTGGGACGAAAATAATATCGTCGCGGTGGACGTGGCGCGCATGGCGGAGCAGGTCGGCATTGAAGCCATCGCCGTGCATCCGCGCACGCGCATGCAGGGTTACAGCGGCTCGGCGGATTGGAACGTGATTCGCGCGGTCAAGCAGGCCGTGCGCATTCCGGTGATCGGCAATGGCGACATTCGTTCGCCGCAAGACGCAGTGCGTATGGTGGCGGAAACTGAGTGCGATGCGGTGATGATCGGACGCACCGCCTCGTCGAATCCGTGGATTTTTCGCCAGATTGCCGATTTCGTCGCTACGGGGCGCTACGACGAACCGACCGACGTGGATCGCTACCATTTGCTCTCTGGATATTTTCGCAGTTTGATCGCGGCGGAAATGCCCGACGCAATCGGCAAGATGAAGCAGTTCGCGAGCTTGTTCACGCACGGCGTGCGCAACGGCGGCGAATTGCGCTACGCCGTGCACCATGCACACGCGGCTGCAGAAATCCTCGATAAAGTGGACGCGTTCTTCGCGAACAGCGCGGCTCCTGCCGGCGATTGAGACTCCTAAAGAGCCGCGCTTCACTCGTCGCGCGTGATGAGCAGCTGCTTGTAAGCCTCGCGGCGTGTCAGTCCGCGTTCGCGCGCGACCTGTTTTAGCGCAGCCTTATTATCCACGCCGCGTTCCTGCATGATTTCCGTCACGCGACGCGCCAGCGGAATTTTCGCGCGCGCATCTTCGGCCGCGGTGTGCTGCGCTTCGCCGTCCGCCGGTCCGATCAGCAAAGTGATTTCTCCGCGTGGAGGTTTCGCGCGCGCCGCAGCGAGCAAATCTTCAAGATGGCCGCGCACGAACTCCTCGTACACCTTGGTCAATTCGCGCGCCACCACCGCCGGACGGTTGCCCAGTATTTCCAGCGTGTCTTCCAAAGTATCGATCAGGCGGTGCGGCGCTTCGTACAAAGCCAAAGTCCGTGGTTCAGCCGCAAGCGCGCGCAACCGTTTGCGGCGTTCGGTGGGCCGCGAGGGCAAAAATCCGACGAAGGTGAATTCTTCAGTCGGCATGCCCGAACCCGCCAGCGCCGCCACAAACGCGCACGCCCCAGGAATCGGCACAACTTGAACTCCGTGCCGCAGGCACAAACTCACCAGCCTGCCGCCAGGGTCGGAAATTCCCGGTGTCCCGGCGTCGGTGACCAGCGCGATTTGCGCGCCCTGCTCCAGCTCGATCACGATTTCCGCCGCGCGCGTAATTTCGTTGTGTTCGTGGTAGCTCACCATTCGCTTCTGAATATCGAAATGCGAAAGCAGCTTCAGCGTCTGGCGCGTATCCTCGCAAGCGATTGCGTCTGACTCTTTCAACACGCGCAAGGCTCGCAGCGAAATATCTTCCAGGTTGCCAATGGGCGTCGCGACCACGTACAAACATCCCACGCCGGATTCGTTTGGCTTTGTTTTGCTCATGATAATCGCGCGAAATCTGCGAACGAGCGCAGTCTAACACATCGCAAGTTCGCGTATTTGCGAGACCGCCGCTACAGAAGCCGTTAGCTCGCCACGCCGGAACTGTTTGCGGATGCATGCCGCCGCTGCACCTACAGCCGCAAGCGTGTTACTATTTTCTTTACACTCAACGCAGGGAGGACTTCCGCATTGCCGCTATACGAATACAAATGTGCCAAGTGCGCGCATCAATTCGAGAAAATCGAAAAGCACGACGCGCCGACGACCCAGAAATGCCCCAAGTGCGGCGGAAAAGCCGAGCGCATGATTTCCGCGGCGGGGATTCAATTCAAAGGCTCGGGCTGGTACGTAACGGATTACAAAGGCAAGAATTCCGGCGCCTCGTCGGTGGAAGGCTCGGGCGACGGCTCCACGGGAAAATCGGGCGATTCATCGTCGGACTCCAAGTCCTCGGAGTCCAAATCGCAGGACTCGAAGTCGAGCGACGCGAAGACCGCCGAATCGAAATCCAGCAGCGGAAAATCCAGCGAATCGAAATCGTCCAGCGAAAAAGGCTCGTCGAAGAAAAAGAAGTGAGGCGCTGATGTGGCGCCTCAAAGTGGCGTGTTAAAGTTCCAGCGTCTGCAAGTATTTTCGAAACTCATTGCCGAATTTCGGATTCTTTAGCGCTAGTTCCACGGTAGCTTTCAGGAAGCCCAGCTTGTTACCGGCATCGTGCGTTTTTCCCTGGTGCACGTGCGCCCACAAACCTTCTTTCGCAGCCAGCGCGCGTAGCCCGTCGGTCAGTTGAATCTCGCCGCCCGCTCCTGGCTTGGTCTGATCCAGATAATCGAAAATTTCCGGCGGCAGCACATAGCGCCCGGAAACTCCCAGGTTCGACGGTGCCTGGTCCGGCTTCGGCTTTTCCACCATGTCATTCAGCCGCAGCACGCTATCTCCCCAGCGCGGGATTTGTCCAGGAGTCGAAGAAATCACTCCGTAAAATTGCAATTCCTCACGCGGAACTTCTTGCACGGTGATCGCGCCTTGTCCCGTTGCTTCGTAAATTTCAATCAATGCGCGTGTCGCGGGCACCGGACTTTCCATGATTACGTCGCCCAGCAGTACCGCAAACGGTTCGTCGCCCACCAATTCGCGTGCGGTCAGCACTGCGTGGCCCAGTCCCAGCGCCTCATTCTGCCGTGTGTAACTGAAATGAATACCGCCGCTGATATCGCGCACCATTTGCGCCAGTTCGGGCTTGCCGTGATCTTCCAGAAAGTGTTCCAGCTCCGGCGCAAAATCGAAATGGTCTTCAATCGCGCTTTTGCGCCGCCCGGTGACGAAAATCACATTCTCGATCCCAGACGCGATGCATTCCTCCACCGCGTATTGAATCAGCGGCTTATCCACCACCGGCAGCATTTCTTTCGGCATCGCTTTGGTCGCAGGCAGGAAGCGCGTTCCTAGGCCCGCCACGGGCAGCACAGCTTTACGCACGCGTTTTCGTTCGGAGCTCATAGTCCTCTTAGTGGATTGCGGCCGGTCACCTGGACAGGCAGGCGTTCCAGATCGAATTTATTTTACCCTCTGGAACCGGCTTGGTAGGGGAAGCGCGATCGCAGGAGTTCTTAAGCGCAACGTCTTCGCAAACAGTAAACGCGACAGCCTTGCACGCAGAATGCTTTCGCGCATGCTCTGCACGGCGAAAAACCGCTCGCACAGCTATGCTACCATATTCATTACGAACTCTGACGCAGCGAGATTCGAGGTTCATTCTTGATCTGTCTACGCAGAATCATTCTCGGGATTGAATCATCGTGCGATGAGACTGCCGCCGCGGTCGTTGCCGACGGCAATACCATTCTTTCCAGCGTCGTCGCATCGCAAATCGCGATTCACCGCAAATATGGCGGCGTTGTGCCGGAGCTTGCCTCGCGCGAGCATCTGCGACAGATTGTGCCGGTGGTGCGCGAAGCGCTGGAACAGGCTGGAATCACACTGCAGGCTTTGCAGGCGGTTGCTGTCACACGCGGTCCCGGGCTGGTGGGAGCGCTGCTGGTAGGCATCACGTATGGCAAAGTTCTGGCGCAAGCATTGGGCGTACCGCTCATCGGCGTGAACCATCTCGAAGGCCACGTCCACGCGGTTTTTCTGGAAGCGCACGCCACTGCGCAGCACCCGCCCGAATTGCCCGCGGCCTGCCTGATTGTTTCCGGCGGGCACACCGTAATTTATTCGGTGAACTCCGAATCTCAAGATGGCATCGCGCATTTTTCCTACCAGCGCCTGGGCGGCACGCGCGACGACGCAGCCGGTGAGGCATATGACAAAGTCGCGCGCCTGCTCGCGCTCGGCTATCCCGGCGGTCCGGTGATGGATCAGCTCGCGCAGCACGGCGACCCGCGCGCCATCCATTTCGGCGAGCCAAGAATGAAAGGGAATGTTTACGACTTCAGTTTTAGCGGAATCAAGACCGCAGTGCTGTACTACTTGAAGCGTCATCCAGAGCTGCAGCCGGAAATTGATGCGCGCAAGGAAGCCCTGGCGCGCGGCGAACGCGGCGCGGACGCCCTGCGCAAACTTTCGAGCGGAGCAACGCTGGACTTGATCGCCAGCTTTCAACGCGCGGTAGTAGATGATCTGGTGACGCGCACCATCGCCGCCGCCCAGCAAAATAATGTGCGCTCGATCCTCGTGTCAGGCGGAGTCGCAGCCAACCGCGAACTGCGCGCCACATTCGAAACCGAAGCCAAGCGCCACAATCTAGCAGTATTTTTCCCCAGCCGCGCCCTCTCCACAGACAACGCCGCCATGATCGCCGCCGCCGGCTACCCGCGCTTCGTCGCAGGCCAGCACGAAGACTCCACGCTCAACGCCGAGCCGAATCTGCCGCTGGCGTGATGCAACCGTGAAATTGGGCCGATATTCTTCGGACTGACTCGAACGCACCTGGGCGTTTGTCCGACCTCGAACTAGGGCGAGCCATCAGATGGGTAAGCGAACACTGCCATTCCCAGCGTGATCCTGCAAGCTAGTCACGGCGAGATATTCATGCGCCCTTCGCGGCCACTCGTTGTAAGAGTTGCACATGTGATTCCACGCCCTTCCGGAAACTGTTGACGGTGTTTAATCTGACTTGGAGCTGGACAACGACCTCCGCGCTATCCGGCGTCGGACCGCCCCTGGAAGGTAAACCAACGATCGCAGGAAGATTGATCGTCCTCATTAACAGGATTTGCGGGCTGATACTATCGCAAAAGAATGCGACGTCGACATCCTTCAATTTTTCCTGATCTTCACAAGAACAAACGTAGCAATTTCGAATACGCCTTCCGCTATCGGTGCGTCGCAGAACCGGCGTGCTCCAGCTAGAAATGTAAACTTGCCACAACAGCTCCGCGACTTAACGCCATATCACTGCGGTAGCGGTGACAATGACAGATTGTTCACGAGAATCGCCGTGTGCCATTGCGCGGCACCTGTCACTCGTGAAGCCTTCGTCCTACGAATTAATCGGAAACTAGTTTTTGGCGCCGGGCTGAATTTTTTGATGAGGGTCTCCGCTGCGCGGCTCAGGAGGTACCACCACAGTGTTCCGGCCATGACGACCCAGATCGCCGCCAGCGCGCTATAGCTGCGGCCCCAATGCCTCACCACCAGCGAAACAGGGAAGTCGACACGCACCACAAAGTCCCACATCACGCTGAAGTACTGCAATCCCGGCACGAAGAATCGCAGCGTGCTCATCAAGCAAGCGCAGAAATGCAGGATCGGCAGAAAATAGACCCAGTCAGGATGCGCTTGACGCAGTCAAACTTCGCGCTCCTTGCAGTATGCGCTCGCGGCGCTTCATGCGTCGCTTCGAAATTGTGCGGAACATTTGTCATATCGTTTTCGGCCCGTATTCCGGCATCGAGCCGAAAATCTAAATCAGCGGCGGCTCGTAAATGTAAGCCATGCCATCGCGCGTCATCGCGTATGCCTTCGATCCATCTACGCTCCAGCGCAGGTCCACGATTCCTTCGGCCGCGTACTCATCAAAAGTCGTCCCGCGGCCCAGGTCCACGAGAAACAGCCGGCCCTTCGCTGAATTTTTCAGCCACGAGCTATAACAAATGCACAGCGGCAAGTGCGGATGGCACACGCACAATTCCGCGCCGAACAGCAGTGGCTCGAACACCAGGCTCTCAACGTCAAGCTTGTACGCCTGTCCCGCGGCACAATAAATAATTTGCTGGCTGTCGGGCGTCCATGTGACGTCCGTGATATGCCCTTGCGCCTGAAAAACATTTTGCGTTCGCAGGGCGGGCACATCCGCCAGAACGATCGAATCGTCGGCCCAATCGCCGTGAATTTCGATCACGCTGGCCAGAATCTTTTCATCTGGGCTGAACGCCGTGCGCCCGTAGCCGCCGAACGCGCCCTCTTCTCCGAATTCCGCTTCGTAGGTTTGCCTCTCGAAGCCATCCGGTACGCCCATTTCTTTGGTTGGCGACTGCGCGAAAGGTAGCGCGACAGTCGCGGCCTCCCACAACCGCAAGCTCGCGCCTTTTCCACCTGCCGAAGCCGCGGCAAAAAAATTCCCCGCACTGGACCATACCAGACATGCCGGAAAATTCTTGAATTCACCGAACGTGCCGAGCAGCATTTTCCCGTGCAGATCGAAAATGTGGAGCGACGGCTGCCACGCGCCCCAGGCTGCCACCAAGTGGCGCGCGGAAGGCGACCACGCAAATGCAGCCGAAAAATCCTGCGCTGCCGCCACGCCGGCCGCCGGACCAGCCGCTTCCTGCGGCACCGCAAGCACCAAGGTCGGCCCGGTGCGCTCGATGTCATACAGAACGACGCGCTGCGAGCCGCCATGGTCGGGGGGCGCAATCAAACTCACCGAGCCTGTCGCCGAAATCGCGAGACGCGGCGTGGAACCAGGAAAAACTTTCTTGATCAGCCAGTTTGAATCGCGCGCCATGTCCCGCAGGCCGCGAACGACTAAAGCTGCCGAACGCACGGCAAGTCCGCGCGAGGCAGCAGGCACGATTTGCTGGCCGCCGTGTTGCGCGGTCTGCAGTTGCGGGCGAGCTCTCGCGCGTTCCCATGATCAGCGGCCCAGCCCTTGCCCGTTTTCCAGCCGCCGCTTGGCCTGCGCGATTTGGTCTTCCACTTTTTGCACCATCTCTTTCAACACGTCGCGGCCATGGTTCTGCGCTTCGTCCAGACGCACTTTCAGCTGATACAAATCCGAACGCAGCAGCTCCTGCAATTCCGCTTCGATCTCCGCCAACCGTCCGCGCGCCTGGCTGATGCGCCGAATCACGCGAATCAATTCCGCGCCCGGGCCTTCACCTTGCACGGCCTCGGCGCTCCATTCGTATTCCGTGAAGATTTTCCGCAGCCTGGTTTCGTCGCCGCGCTCGTACGCTTCGTTGGCCTCGGCCATTAATTGCTGGCGCTTGGCGCGGTCCGCGCGGTCGGAGGTAAGATCCGGGTGAACGCGTTTCGCGACTTCCCGATACAGCCGCTTCATCTCGGGCGAAGATTCGAAAGCGCGCGGCGTGCCTTCGGATTTCTCTCCGGCGGTGGATTGCGTTTCGGCGGCGCGCGCGCGAGCTTCTCGCGCAGCCTGCTGCGCACGTTCGTTCGCGGGCTGGTTTTGCGCTAGGCGTTCGGCGACGGCGGCTTTCAATTCATCCAGTTCCGCGTAACGAGAGCCGACGTGATGCAAATACTGCCGCTCGAACGCGCCCAACTCCGCGCGCAAGTTTGCGGAACGTAACTCGCGCTCAGCCAGCTCGCTTTCGATCGCCGCCTGCTCGTCGCGCTTGCGCGCAAGTTCCTGCTCTTCGGGATTTAGCTGGGGACTTGGCGCGGGGTTTGCCGCAGGATTCTGGGATGGCAGACCCGCCGGGTGCGTGGCGTGGTTCGCCGAGGAGGAAACTGCTCCTCCAGCCGCGTCAACATGCGGGCTCGCGGCAGGGATATCCGTCGCCTTCAGCGCCATACGCTTCGCCTCTGAGAGCTGCGCGATCCGCTTCACGGCCAAGCATTTGTAAAATTCCCAAGTTACCAACGGTCGGAGGAGATCGCTCCCTAAATTGTAAGATGCCCCCTCCTCGGCTGGATGTGTTCCGCGTACACAGTTTCCAGAAGTTAGGAACTGTACGTTGGTACAGGCCAGCCTCCGCAGCCCGCCAGCGCACCGTCACGCTATCCTTTGCGGCCCATGCGAGTCTTTCTGCATTGACCCGCATCCAAACGCTAACGCAGGAAGGAGCAACCCTTATGAGCGAAACAGTTCCGCAGTACATGCAACGAATTCTGGGATACGCCGAAGGCCAGCAGCCGCTCAAAATCCAATCCGCCAGCGCGAAAAAACTCGAGCGCCTGCTGAAAGGCGTCCCCGCAGCGAAGCTGCGCAAGCGTCCAGCGCCGGACAAATGGTCGGTCGCGGAAATCATAGCGCATTTGGCCGACAGCGAAATCGTCACCGGCTTCCGCCTGCGGCAAATCCTAGGAACGCCCGGCACGCCCATCCCTGCCTATGATCAGGAAGCCTGGGCCAAGTCCGGCCGTTACGAAAAACGCGATGCACGCCAATCGCTCGAGACATTCCGCGTGTTGCGCGAAGCGAACCTCGCGTTATTAAAATCGCTGGCGCCCGAGCAGTGGCAACACCACGGCATGCACTCCGAGCGTGGAGCAGAAACGATTGAACGACTGGTCACGCTAATCGCCGGCCACGACCTGAATCATACGCAGCAGATCGAACGCATCGTGGCACCGGCTAAGAAACGCAGTAAGTAGTAAGGGCAGCGAGTCAGATCAGAAGGAAGCAGCAGCGCAAAAAAAAGGGCACAATCTTCGCAGATTGTGCCCGCCAGGGTTGATACGAAAATTTACTCCGGAATTGGCGCGCCCTCCGGCATTTGCAACTTGGCTTTAGCCAGCGCCTTCACCAAGTTTGCTTCCACAGCCGATTCGGACGTATTGCGCACGGTAGCGAGTTCACTTACCAACAGGTACTTGGCACGTTCCAACATTTTCTTTTCGCGGAAGGAAAGCGGCTTGGTGCGGCTCAATGCCACCAGGCCTTTCAGCACTGCGGCGACTTCCATCAACGAACCCGTCCGCATGCGATCCGAATTTTCCTTGAAGCGGTGTTTCCAGTCGTGGTGGGAAGCGGAGCGGCCCTTTTCCAAAAACGAAATCACCGCGCCGGCTTGCCCGTTGCGAATGATGGGGCGCAGACCAACGCAATCTACGTTCGTCTGCGGCACCATCACTTTCAAACCGCTCGAAACGATCTTCAGCATATAAAATCGCTCCGATCGTCCATTCACATAGCCGTAACTGATCTGCTCAATTACGCCAACACCGTGGTTCGGATACACAACCTTCTCGCCTAGTTTGAATTCACAGGACATGGATGCAAGATCCTCCCCGAAAAGCCATATTGAAAGTTTAGGCACATGGGTCGGAAACGTCAAGAAAAATGGGTGGTTTGGCGGCCCGTCTCAGGACTGAGAAACCGACTGTTTTCAGTAAGATTGGCCCCCAAATTGCCCTATACTGGTGCACGTGTTAATCCTATCCCTGGACACCTCTTCTCCTTCAGGAAGCGTCGCAATTCTGCGTGACGATTCGACGCTTGGCGTCATCTCTACGCGCGCCGAAGAAAACTATTCCTCGCGCATTTTCCGCCATTTGGAATTTTTGCTTACCGATTTGACGCTGAAATTGCATGATTTCGACGTGTTCGCGGTGTCAGCCGGCCCCGGTTCTTTCACCGGATTGCGCGTGGGATTGACTGCGGCGAAGGGCTGGGCGGAAGTTTACCGCAAGCCCGTGGTCGGAGTTAGCTCGTTGGCCGCTGTGGCGTTTCAAGCGCGCGGCGGCAGCACGGTTTTAGTACCCGCTCTTGATGCGCGGCGCGGGCAAATTTATTTCGGCGTTTATCGTACAGGCGCGGCAGGGCCCGCGCTCGACGGCGAGGAATTCGTGGTCGCGCCCGAAGAGTTTGCAGGGAAGCTTGGTACGCTGGCGCACAGTGGCGGCGATGGCGGCAATGGTGCCGCGTTCACCATCGTTACTGCGGATGCATCAGTCGTCGAAACCGTGTCGCGCTTGACGCCGCAATTTTCCTCCCGCTTCGCCGGTCTCGATATCGTTTCCGGCGTCCTCGCGCCATCCATCGGGCGTATCGCTCATGCGCGCGCGCTGCGTGGCAATGTCAGCGATGCGCTAACTCTCGATGCAAATTATGTACGGCGCACCGACGCCGAAATGAAATGGAAGGACGGTTAAATATATTGACCATTCGGCCCCTGGAGTCTCGCGATGTAGAAGCCATCCTTGAAATTCAAGCCGGCTGCCCGGAGATCGCGCAGTGGACTGCGTGGGATTACGATCGCGTAGCGCGCGGCGAAATGGCGGGATGGGTGGCGACAGAAAATTCGAATGCGGGCCCGGAGGTCGCCGAGAAGGTAGCTGCCGGTCTCGCCGGTGGTGTCGCAGCCGGGGTCGATGGCGAGGCCGCAGCCGAATTCGCTGACGAGGTTGCCGGGTTTCTGGTGGCGCGCCGCCTTAGCAGCGAGCTCGAAGTCCTGAATTTCGCGGTGGAGTCCGAGTGGCGCCGCTGCGGAATCGGCGCGAAGCTCCTGGGCGCGGCGCTGCAATGGGCGCAAACCTTCGAGGCCACGCAAGCCATCCTGGAAGTGCGCGCCTCAAACCTGGGCGCGCTTCGTTTCTACTCCAGCCACAAATTTGAAGTGGTAGGCCGCCGCCCCCGCTACTACACCGCCCCAGTCGAAGACGCCCTGCTGTTAACCGCGACGCTCACGTAGCGGCCTCTGCCGTCGCATGGTGTTTCCTCGTCTGCGATCTCTGCGGTAATCGTTTCTATCTTTCTCTGATTATTCTCCGCCTTTCCTCTGTGGCCTCTGTGTCGAATCTTTTGACTTTCCAACCACCCCCATCTCAAAACGCCCAACCAATCTGATACTGTAACCACACCACAAAACGCACGAGGACGAAAATGCATCTCGAAGAAACCACCTTGCAACTCCTGAAAGATTCACTGAAGCAACTCGACAGCGGATTCGTCGCGCTGCCACCAATCACAGAAAATCCCGCGCCACCGCCAGACCCGCGCCTAGCCGCGGTAATGACCGAAGTCGCCACCAAGCTCCAAGACAACTACCCATACTTTCATCCGCTCTACGCCGGACAAATGCTCAAACCGCCGCACCCAATCGCCCGCGCCGCCTACGCCCTGGCCACCTGGATCAATCCCAATAACCACGCTCTCGACGGCGGCCGCGCCAGTTCCGCCCTCGAAAAAGAAGCCGTCGCGCAAATTGCCGCGATGTTCGGCTGGAGCGAACACCTCGGCCACCTCTGCGGTGGCGGCACCATGGCGAACCTCGAAGCCCTCTGGGTTGCAGGCCAACTAAATCCCGGAAAGAAAATCGTCGCGTCCGACCAATCGCACTACACGCACAATCGCATCTCCGCCGTGCTGCAATTGCCGTTCGCGCATGTGCCCACGGACAATCGCGGCCGCATGGACCCAATCGCGCTAGAAAAAATGCTAGCAGCCGGCGATATAGGCTGCGTAGTCGCAACAGAAGGCACAACGGGAACCGGCTCCGTGGATCCGCTGCCCGAAATTCTGCGCCTCCGCGATCGCTACGGTTTTCGCCTGCATGTAGACGCCGCGTACGGCGGATATTTCACGCTCGCATCCAATCTCGCCGTGGAAACGCGCGCCAGCTTCGACCTGATTGGCCGCGCCGATTCCATCGTTCTTGACCCGCACAAGCACGGCCTGCAACCCTACGGCTGCGGCTGCGTACTGTTCCGCGATCCCCAAGTCGGCGCGATCTACAAACACGAGTCGCCGTACACTTATTTCACTTCTTCGGATCTTCACCTCGGCGAGATCAGCCTGGAATGTTCGCGCCCCGGCGCGTCCGCCGTAGCGCTCTGGGCCACGCAACGCCTCCTGCCGCTGGCGCGGGGAGGGGAATTCGCGAAAATGCTCGAAGCTTCGCGCGATGCAGCGGTGCAATTCGCGGAACGTCTGGAAAATGACAAGCGCTGGATGCTGCCGTTCGCGCCAGAGCTAGACATCGTCGTTTGGGCGCCGCGCGCAAAATCAATCGCCGAAATCTCCGCGTTATCTCAACGCATCTTCGATGCCGCAGCACAACAGAATCTCCACCTAGCCCTAATCCGCGTCCCGATAAAATTCTTTAGCCGACAAAACAACCTGACGGGCGCCGCAACCGACACAGTCCTCTGCCTCCGCTCAGTCCTAATGAAGCCCGAACACCGCGACTGGCTCGATCGCATCTACACAATCCTCTCGCGCGTTGCCGACGACCTCCTGAACCATTAACGCAACGCCCAGCGCCGGAACGCCGTCATTCACTTGACCCTTCGCCGTTCTTGCCCCTTGGCTTCCACAGCCTAATTGTGATAATTGTTACTGCCATGTGAACGCTTCTGCACCCCTGGAGGGAATGGATGCCGATCACGACGCACGATATCCGGCAGTCCCTGTTGGAATCGAACCAGGAATACCGCCGGCTCTTCGAAGAACACTCCCGCTGTGAATCCCAGCTCCAAGAACTCGTCAGTCAATCCTACTGGAACGTCGAAGACATGGAACTGGAAATCGGCCTGAAGAAAATGAAGTTGCGTCTGAAAGATTTGATGCAAATGATCGTGGCGCGTTACCGGCACGATCATGACATGGTCCATCACTAAATTTTTGCCGCCAGGGCCCGCGCAGCAGCCACACTTCTGTCGTACAATATCGGTGCATTCGCCGTAGTTTTAATCCGCAACCCGTCGCGCCACGGCGTCAGCACGCGCCGTATATTCCCGCGAGCAAAGGATTTCGCCCGAGGCCCATGATCAAAGACGCGTACCGATTCGCTCTGCCGCCACTCATCGCCGGACTGCTCTGCTTCATTCCCGGCTGGAGAATCTTCGGTGCCATCCTTATTTTCGTCGGGTTCTTCGTCTTTTATTTTTTCCGCGATCCGCAGCGCGTAACTCCCACCACCCCCGGCATCATTATTTCTCCCGCGGATGGCCGCGTCGTCGAAATTGTGGACGAAATGCTGGACTCCGTGATGGGTCATCGCATCAGCATTTTCCTTTCCATCTGGAACGTGCACGTGCAGCGCGCCCCCGCGGCCGGCCGGATCGCCGACGTTGTCTATCGTCCCGGCCGTTTCTATGCTGCGTTTCGCTCAGACGCCTCGCGTGAAAACGAGCAGAACATTATTTATCTGCATACGCCGCAAGGCAGTGTCATTTTCAAACAAATCGCCGGAGCAATCGCGCGTCGCGTGATATGCTGGAAAGAAGAAGGGCAAGAAGTCGCAATAGGCGAACGCGTGGGGCTCATCCGTTTCGGTTCGCGCGTTGATATTTGGCTGCCGTTGGATACGCAAGTAGTCGTCCAGCGCGGCCAGCACGTAAAAGGCGGCGAGAGCGTAATCGCGAAATGGAATTCAACGACATAGATCCCATCGGGCAGGAAGAAGAGCCACGCCGTCATTTCCGCAGCCACCGTTTGCGCCGTGGTGTTTATATTTTGCCCAGCGCGTGCACCGTAGCAAACATGCTCTGCGGCTATTACGCGATTCTCGCGACTCTCGACGGAAAAATTACCGATTTCGATAACGCCGCTTGCGCCGTCGGAGTCGCATATCTTTTCGACGCGATGGATGGCCGCATCGCGCGCGCCATGAAAACGGAGAGCGCCTTCGGCAGGGAATTCGATTCGCTCGCGGACGTCGTCAGTTTCGGCATCGCTCCCGCATTCCTCGCCTACGCCTGGGGAATCCGTGCCATGGCCGCGGCCAGTTCGCCCGAAGCGCTGCATTTAACTCAAAGCGGTTGGCTGGTGGGGTTCTTTTTCGTGGCCTGCTGCGCGTGGCGCCTGGCGCGATTCAATATTCAAGGTATGGCGCCGGGTGGAAATCGTTATTTCGCAGGACTACCGACGCCCGCTGCAGCGGGCGTTATCGCCGCGACGGTGCATTTTTTTCACGGCAAGCCGATTGAAGATTATCGCGGCTCGGTCATCTGGCTCGCATTGCTCGTTCTGCTCGGCGTATTAATGTCCAGTACCCTGCGTTTTTTCAGCTTCAAAGATATTCCGCTCACGCGTCGCCAGCCTTCTCTCGCGGTAATTGGCCTCGCGCTGCTGGTTGGCGCCGTGGTGTATTTCTCGCACTTTACTTTGCTGCTCCTCACCGCTGCTTACATGCTGCATGGCCCAGTGATGCAGCTGGTGCGCACCGTGCGCCATCGCCTCGCATCGCGGCCTGCCTAAGACCATGCCCTCCGGGCCAGCGAAATCCACACGCGTCGCCATCGTTGGCGCTTCTTCCCTGCGCGGCAAGGAATTGAAGCTGGTCCTCGAAGAACGCAATTTTCCCGCCAGCGATATCGTGCTGCTCGACGAGCCGGCGCTGGCCGGCACTCTCACCGAAGCCGGCGGCGAGCCCACTTTTATCCGTGCGCTCTCCGAAGACAGTTTTGAAGACGCGCGCTTTGTATTCTTTGCTGGCTCGCAGCAGGATGCTGTGCGCAATTGGCCTGCCGCGCAAAGTTCCGGCGCCACCGTGATTGATCTCAGCGGCGCGCTGGCCGCAAGCGGCGAATCCACGTCCTGGATTCCACTGCTCGATACGGTGCTGCTGCCGCGTCCGGGCCTCAATGCAGCGAAATCCACGACCAACGGCGGCGCTAGTGCACGAAAATCCGTCGCCTACTCTTCACCCGGCTCCGGTGTCATCATCGCGTGCACCTTGGCCGCGGCGCTTGCGAAATTCTCGCCATCGCGCGCGGTGCTGTTGCTGTTTCCCCCGGTTTCCGAACGCGATCAGGCCGGTGTGGACGAACTCGAAGCGCAAACCACGAATCTGCTTTCGTTCCGCCCCATCGTACAGCCGATATTCGATGCGCAAGTTGCCTTTAACCTGCTCGCAGGCTACGGCCCGGAATCCAAACCCACCTTTGCTGAAGTGCGCAATTCAATCGCGAAGGACGTCGCACAATATCTCGCAAGCCGCGCGCAAGCTCCTGCTATTCAGCTCGTGCAAGCGCCGGTCTTTTACGGATACGCGTTCACCGCCTACGCTGAATTTGCGGCGCCGGTATTCAGCGAGCAACTCCAGACCGCTTTCAGCAATCTAGGTGTGAAGGTTGACGCGCCGGAAGATCCCGCGCCAACCAACGTCACCGTCGCCGGCGAAAGCGAAATTCATCTGGCGCGCATTGAGCCGGACCCGAACGTCGCGGCCGGCGCGTGGATTTGGGGAGTCGCCGATAATTTGCGCCTGGCTGTGGTGAACGCCGTGCGCATCGCGGAGGAATTGGTTGCAGAACCCCCCGTCCAATAGGGAGTGTAGTAAAACGCGGAATCGCACGCTGGGTCTTGCAGTGATTGCTGCACTGCTGCTCATCGCCAGCGCCAGCATCATCGGTTGCGGTTATCACGTCGCCGGGCGTGCCGGAAATCTGCCCGCGGAATGGACCTCCATCGCTATCCCGGCCTTCAAGAACGACACGACACGTTATCGTGTCGAACAGCGCTTCACCGCGGCAGTGGTTCGCCAATTCGTGCAGCGCACTAAATATCGCATCGTACAGGATCCCGCGAACGCCGATGCCGTGCTCCACGGCGAAGTGGTTTCCATCGAAACCGATCCAATAATCTTCAACGCCACCACCGGCCAAGTGACCATGATGATCGTCACCGTGCACACCAAAGTTGAGCTCATCGGCACGAAAGACGAAAAAGCCGTGTACGAAAATAACGACATGGTTTTTCGCGACGAGTACCAGATTTCCACCGATGTGCAGAGCTTCTTCGAAGAGCAGGACCCTGCCCTCGAACGCATGTCCCAAGCTTTTGCCGCGCAGCTCGTTTCGAACGTCTTGGAGACTTTCTAGTGCCCAATCTCTCGCCGGAAAAATTGCTGGAGAAGCTGGCCAAGGGCAAGCCCGTCGGCGCGATTGTCCTCGAAGGCACCGATCCGTACCTCCGCGACATGTGCCGCGGCAAAATTATCGATTCCTACGTGCCCGAACCGATGCGCGATTGGGCCCTCGCGCGCATCAGCGTCCGGGGTGGCGACTGGAGCGAATTATTTCAGCGCGCCGAAACCATGCCGATGCTCGCGCCCTGCCAGGTAGTGCTGATTGACGGCGCCGAAACTATCCAAGGCCGCGCGAAAGGTGGCGACGCCGGCGACGCGGATGACGATGATGGCGGCAGCGGAGACGACCCGCGCAAAGACACACTGAAAGCGTTCGCAGATTACCTGGAAAAGCCCGCGCCGTTCACCGTGCTGGTCTTCGAAGTCCCGAAGCTCGATCATCGCCAGCGCCTCTACAAAATCCTCGCGGAGAAGGCGCTGATCGTCGAATTGACGCTCGGCAACGAATCTGCCGCGTCACTCGCCGCGCAATTGGCGAAAGACCTCGGCGCGGAAATTGATCGCCCCGCCGCCACGCTTCTCGCTGACATTCTCAACAGCGAGCCCGCGCGCATCCAGCTGGAAATTCAGAAGCTCGCATCCTACGTCCAAGGCCGCGGTCGTATCACCGCTGCCGACGTCGAAGAACTCGTCGTCGCCGCCCGTAAAAATACCGTGTGGCAGCTTGCGGACATGCTCGCCACCCGTCGCCGCGATGCCGCGCTCGAGTTTCTCGATAATTTGCTGCGCGAAGGCGAGGAGCCGATAGGCCTGGTAGGCGTCTTGGCGTGGATGTACCGCAAATTAATCGAAGCCCGCGATCTGCCCGCCCATACCAGCGGTTTTCAGGCTGCCCGAACGCTAGGCATGCGCCCCGACGCAGCCGAAGCCGCGATACGCAACGCGCATCGCATTCCCAAACCAGATTTGGTCGCCGGCCTCATCGCTCTCGCGGATGCCGACAACCAACTCAAGTCCTCAAACCCCAACCCCCGCGCCCTCATGGAATTCCTGATCGCGCGCCTCACATCATCCGCATCGTCCAGCGCCTCAGCCGCGTGACGCACAGCCCGCTGCGGCCAGCCCCGTGGTGCCGGCGTCTCCGTAGGGGCGGGTCTCAGACGGGCCCGTGGAACTTCTCCGGCCATCGACGGGCCAAAAAAAAGCGCCCCGATTTCCCGGAGCGCCTCGGAATCTGCATTGGCCTGTGATGTTGTTGACTTCGGTTCCGCCCTAGGCCTTCTTCTTCGCCTTCAAAGCATTCAAAGCCAAAGTCAGCCGCGATTTGTACCGGTTTGCCGTGTTCTCCGTCAAAGTCCTCTTCCGAATCGCCTTGTCCAAATCCGAAAAAGTCGCCGAAGCCAGCTTCTCCGACGTAGCAATATCGCCCGCCGTCAAAGCCGCCCGCATCCGCCGTATAGACGTCCGCACCCGCGTCCGATTCATGCGATTGATCGCCGCCCGGTGTGCCGACTGCCGGATATTCTTCAATACCGATTTCGTCTTCTTCTTATGCTTGATCGTAGTGCCCTGAGCCATTCAGTACTCCTTCGTGGTCTAGTTCGAATTATTTAGAATATCCGACGCGCCCGCTCCTGTCAATTTCGCAGCGCCACCACCCGCCAACATCATTCTGCTGAAACATTTTCTGCCCCCGCGCGTACTCTAAGATGAGAGGATCCCGGCATGCCCCAAATCGGCTATCGGAGGCGCGGTTCGATCGGTGGCGCACTCATCGTCATCGCCATCGGTATTTTCTTCCTGATCCTCAATCTTCATCCGGATCTGGACGCTGGCTCCATTATCAGGCGTTACTGGCCCGTACTGCTGATTGCCATTGGCCTCGGTTACATCTGGGATGCCCTAATGGATCGCAAGTATTCCGAGCCCAACGCGCCTCGACATCATTCCGGCGCGCCGGTCGCCGTGCTCATCATTCTGCTCTTTTTTGGCTTCGCGCTTTGGCACGGACGCTATTCACGCCCGATTCTGCACGATACCCAGGACGTCAGTCTGCAAGGCGCGCAATCCGTCACCGCCAATATTGACATTCCCTCCGGTTCGCTCGACGTCGCCGGCGGTGCCGGCGCCAACCAATTGCTGAACGCCAATTTCGATTACCACGAATCCGACGGTCAGCCGCGCGTGGAATATGAGGTTTCCGGCGGCCACGGCGATCTTTCCATCACGCAGGAAAGTAAGATGCACCTGCATCTCGCTACCTCGCGCAACGACTGGCAACTGCGCTTTGCCGATAACGTCCCCATGGATTTGAACGTGCAAATTGGCGCGGGCTCCAGCAACCTGCGCCTGCAAGGCCTCGGGGTGAAGAATCTCGACGTCCAAGCCGGCGTCGGCCAAGTAAACCTCGATCTAACCGGCCCGCGCAAATCCGATTTGCACGTGGATATTCATGGCGGCGTAGGTACAGCCGTGATTCGCCTGCCCAACGATGTCGGCGTGCGCGTCCACGCCTCCGGTGGAATCGGCTCCGTAAGCCCGCACGGCCTTACGCGCGAAGGCGACGATTACGTCAACGATGTCCTCGGCAAAACCCCCGCAACCATCGAGCTAACAATCGAAGGCGGTATCGGCTCCGTCAGCCTGCGAATGGATCAGTAGATCGTGCCTTTCGTCCTTCCCCGGCTTGACTATATATAAGTACTTATATACAATCAGGAATAATTCGGCGACGCGTCCGAGTCGTTTGGCTTGGTGATTCCCTAGACGTTCTTTCAACCTTTTCCGATGAAGCAAAGTTCCAGCTGGGAAAAGACCTCGAGCGCATGCAGAACGGCGAGCGGCCGTTGGACTTCAGTTCCATGGCGCCCGTCTTGCCGAGCGTGATCGAACTGAGAGACGAAGATAAGGATTTTTGGTATAGGGTATTTTGTCTGGATTCGAAAGACTCGGGCTTCGTTCTGCATTGCTTCAGAAAGACGACGAACCAAACGTCAACGCGCGACACAGAAGTTGGTAAAGCTAGACTAAAGCTTGCGCACGAAATCATCGCGGAACAAAGGAGGGGAACCAAACATGGCAAAAGCCGCTAATTCAATCAGCCATATCTCTTACGGTAGCGTCTTGGATGACTTGGACATTGCGCCCGGAAAATTGGCATCTTTCAAGCTGCGCGCGGAGCTGCATTCGAACATTGTCAGAGTCGCTGCGCGATATTCACAAGCCGAATTGCAGAAACTGTTGAATGAATCGCAACCACGTGTCAGCGACTTTCTGCGCGGTAAGGTAACCAAGTTCAGCCTCGAAACTCTCGTGGAGTACGCGGAACGGCTGGGCATGCGCCCACAAATCAAGACAGAAGCGCCAAGGAAATCAAGAGAGATGTACGCGTAGCGCTGTAGCCAGCCACCACTCACTACTCACGAATCACCAGTCACGAATCACGGCTCACGGCTCCTTGACACTTTCCCCCTTCGCCTTTAGGCTAACGCGACTGGCTGCCTGTGCCCCCGCTCGTGCACACGCACACGCCGGACGGAGTGCGATGCAACGCGACGAAATCCTGAAGCTGCTCGAACAAGTAGGCGCCATCCGCACCGGCCACTTCGAGCTATCCAGCGGACGCCACAGCGCCACCTACATCCAGTGCGCTCTCGTCCTGCAGCACCCACAGCATGCCGAACAACTCGGCCGCGCCCTTGCCGAACGTTTCAAAGATCACACCGTCGCCTGCGTCGTCTCCCCCGCGCTCGGCGGTTTGATTATCGGCCACGAAGTCGCCCGCGCCCTCGGCGTCCGCTCGCTCTTCGTCGAACGCGATCGCTCCGGCCAAATGGCTCTGCGCCGCGGCTTTGAGCTGAAGCCCGGCGAACGCGTCCTGGTGATCGAAGACGTCTGGACCACCGGCGGCTCCACGCGCGAAGCCATCGGCGTAGTCGAACAAGAAGGCGGGCTCGCCGTCGCAGCGGGCGCCATCATTGATCGCAGCGGAGGACGCCTCGAACTCAACGTCACCGCCCGCGCCCTGCTCGAAATGGACGTCCCCAGTTACGAGCCCGACGATTGCCCGCAATGCCACGCCGGCGGCATGCCCACCCGCCCCGGCTCCCGCTTCTCACGCGCGCATCCGTAACTTTTTCGCAGCCGCGCGTCCACGGTTTACTCCGAAGAGCGTTTAATAGGTCGAGTCTCGCGTAAAATCACAATCGAGGGCAACCGAAAATGAAACCTCGACGCAGAATAATCCCAATCGTCATCGCTATTGCGTTGACGTGCATCGTACTGGCCGCGCTCTCCGGCCATCGTATGTTGCACGCGCTCGCCTACAACGATCATGACGGCTCAATCGAGATAGGCGGCCGCACGCGCAACTATTTCGTGCACACGCCTCCGGGTTACGGCGGCAAGATGCCGCTGCCGCTGGTCCTGGTGCTGCACGGCGCCACAGAAAGCGCAGAAAACGTCGAGCGCTTGTCCGGCATGAGTGCGAAAGCCGATCACGAAAATTTCCTCGTGGTCTACCCCACCGGCACTGGGCGTCTGAAAAACGTTCCCACATGGAATTCCGGCGCCTGCTGCGGCTACGCCATGGAAAATAAAATTGATGACGTAGCCTTCCTCCGCGCGCTCCTTGAAAAAGTCGAAAAAGACTATTCCGTGGATCCCAAGCGGGTTTACGCCACCGGAATTTCCAACGGCGGCATGATGTCCTATCGCCTCGCCTGCGAGCTCTCCGACAAATTCGCCGCCATTTCACCGGTAGAAGGCGCTCAGGATATTCCGTGCCACCCGACAAATCCGGTCTCAGTGATCGTCTTCCACGGAACCGCCGACCATCTGGTGCCCTTCAACGGCGGCTCCACCCCCTATCAAATGGGCTCGGTCCGCTCCGACACATCCGTCGCAGACACTGTGGCGTTCTGGGTTAATTACGATGGCTGCGCGCCCACGCCCAAACACGCAGAAACCGAAGAAGTTCACACGGACCTCTACTCTGGCTGTCGCGCCGGGGCAGCCGTCGCTCTCTACGCGATCCAAGGCGGCCATCACATGTGGCCCGGCACAAGCCTGAGCCACAACAGCGTCCCCGCCACCGACCTCATGTGGACTTTTTTCAAAGACCATCCGAAGCAATGAATCGCGCCGCATTCAGCAGCGGATGCCCTTCACGTTCCGCCTAATAGTCCCTTCCGATTTCCCATTTTCGCCTTTGACCTTAGCAGTGTTCATCTGCGTTCATCAGTTGTGCCGTTGAGCTTCGCCTACATGAGATAATCGCCGCAGCGAGATGCAAACGATCAAGCTAACCATCGCCTACGACGGCGCCGATTTCCACGGCTGGCAACTTCAGCCCGGCCTGCCAACGATCCAAGGTGCTGTCCATGACGCCATCCGCCAGATCACCCAAGAACCCATCACCATCCATGGCGCCAGCCGCACCGACGCCGGCGTTCACGCGCTTGGCCAAGTCGCGCACTTCAAAACGCACTCCATGCTCGACGCGCAGGAAATCCAGCGCGGCCTGAACGCGCTGCTCCCGCCGAGCATCCGTATTGTCACCGCGCAAGAAGTCGGCCAGGATTTTCACGCGCGTTGGCTAGCACAAGGAAAAACGTACCGTTACCGCATCTATCGCGGTGAAGTCCTGCCGCCGTTCGACCACCGCCGCGCGTTCCACTATCCCTGGCCGCTCGACGAAGCCGCCATGTCCGCCGCCGCCCGCGCCTTCGAAGGCCAGCACGATTTCACCTCCTTCGCCGCATCCACCGGCTCAGAAGAAGACGACAAAGACCGCGACACGCAGCGCGTAATCCACTCCTCGGAAATTATCCATGAGCGTGACCGCGACGAAATCGCCTACGTAGTCCGCGGCCGCTCCTTCCTCCGTTACATGGTCAGAAAAATCGTAGGCACCCTGATCGAAGTCGGCAAAGGACGCCTGTCCCCCACCGACATCCCAGAAATTTTCGCAGCCCGTGACCGCTCCCGCTCCGGCCCCACGGTCCCCCCCGAAGGACTCTACCTCGTATCCCTCGAATATCCCGACCCCACCGATTCCTTCGCCAAGCACGCGACCCGCCGCGAGCGAACCACGTAGCGCCGGCGTCTCGCCGGCCCGTTGGTTTTCGTGGCACAGGCAATCTTGCCTGTGCGCCTTTGCGTATGCGTTGCTGCTGACGCTTCACCCAATCTGCTTGCGGCTGTCTCCCCATATTTCAGTTACAATCACGGAAGAAATGGCGGTCCCGTCACAGCTCGCTTCACCACCTTCGCGCGCGGTAGCCACGATTGACTCGATCAATCCCGCCACGCAGGAAATAAACGCACCGTTCACCGTGACGGAGCCCGCCGACCTGCCGACGATCTTCGCGCGCGCTCGCAACGCGCAAAAAGATTGGGCCACACGTCCCTTGCGCGAACGCTGCGCCATGCTGCGCCAGCTGCGCGATGTGATTTTCGTGCGTCGTGAAGAAATCACCGACGTAATCACGCGCGAAGCAGGGAAGCCGCGCGTCGAAGCAATCTTCGCGGAAGTTCTCCTCGCGCTGGACACTGCCGATTTCCTCGCGCGCCAAGCCCCGCGCTGGCTCCGTCCCGAACGAGTCCCGCATCACAACCTCGCCATGAAGGCGAAATCCGGCTGGCTGGAATTCGATCCGCTGGGCGTAGTCGCGATCATTTCGCCGTGGAATTATCCGTTCTCGATTCCCATGGCACAGGTAATTCCCGCGCTCGCGACCGGCAACGCGGTTCTGCTCAAGCCTTCCGAGCTGACTCCCTGGTGCGGCCAGCTGATTGCCGAACTCGTCGAGCAAGCAAAATTTCCACCCGGCCTGGTGCAAGTGCTGCAAGGCCGCGGCGACCTTGGCGCCGCAATCATCGAAGCCGGCCCGGACAAAGTGTTCTTCACCGGGAGCGTCGCCACAGGCCAGCGCATCGCTGAAGCCTGCGCCAAAAAACTAATACCCTCGGTGCTCGAACTCGGCGGCAAAGACGCAATGATTGTCCTCGCCGACGCCGATCTCGAAATCGCCTCCAGCGCGGCAGTCTGGGGCGGCTTCATGAATTGCGGCGAAACCTGCATCTCCGTCGAACGTATTTACGTCGAGCAGCCGGCAGCTGAACGCTTCACCCAACTCTGCGTCGAAAAAACGAAAAAGCTGCGCGTTGGCCCCGCCACCGATCCCGACGCCGAAATCGGCCCAATGATCCGCCTGAGCCAGCTCGAAAAAGTTGAAACGCAACTACGCGATGCGGTCCAGCGCGGTGCGCAAGTTCTTACCGGAGGCAATCGCCGCCCCGATCTCGGCGCAAATTTCCTGCAACCCGCCGTAGTGACGCACGTTGACCACTCCATGCAGCTGATGCGCGAAGAAACTTTCGGCCCCGTAATCGCCATTCGCGCCGTCGCCACCGCCGACGAAGCCGTCGCCCTCGCCAACGATTCGCCCTTCGCCCTAAGCGCCAGCGTCTGGACCACCGACAATCGCCGCGGCCGCGATATCGCCTCCCGCGTGCGCGCCGGCTCTGTGATGGTCAACGACGTCGCCAGCTACTACGGCATCACCGAAGCCCCCCATGGCGGGCCCGGCTCGAGCGGCTGGGGTCACACCCATTCCCGCCTTGGACTGCTCGAAATGGTTCGAGTAAAATATATTGATGTGGACCGCCTGCCGCGCATCGCGAAATCCTGGTGGTTCGGTTACACTGCCGAGCTGGCCGCAGCCGCCAACGCGTTCGTAGAGACGCTTTTCGCGTCCAGCTGGCGCCGCCGCTTGGCAGCGATGACGAAGAAAGGCGGAGCCCGCGGAGTAATCTTCCGCCGCGACAGAATTTGAAGTCGCATTGATGTGGGGAATTACGAGGAGCGAATCGAATGACTGACGCAACTCCAGAAACTCCAACTCCAGCCGCTTCAGCCGCGGCGTCACCAGCTCCACCCGCAGCACCAGCTGCCGCCGCGCCAGCAGTCGCAGCCGAACCTGAAGCGCCTACCGGGCCAAAAATCAAACCCAAAAAACCCACCATGCGCGCATGCGACGAGAAAGACGCCAAAGGCAAGCTCTGCTGCGGCCATCTAAAACGCTGGTACGATTACCCAAAAGAAATCGAAGCGCTAGTCGGCAAAAAAGCAGAAATCTATCGCTGCGAATTCTGCCACACGATCTACAAGCCCGGCCACACCCAAGCCCCGCGCAGCTACACTATTCGCTATTAGCTTGAGTATGGGCGAGCGGTTTACGCTGTCATCCTGAGCGCAGCGAAGGATCTCTCTTCGATTTCTCGCGCCACAACGAGGGTCATCAATTAATCGCCATCGCACAAAATGAAACACGAACTCATCCACGACTGGAACACTTACACCGGCGCCGAGATTCCCACCACCCGCCACGTCGCCCTCAATGACGAAACTCTGCGCGACGGCCTGCAAAATCCCTCGGTCCGCGATCCCAGCATCGCGGAAAAAGTCGAAATCCTGCACCTGATGGAATCGCTGGGAATTGATACCGTAAATATTGGCCTCCCCGGTGCCGGTCCCCGCGCCTACGCCGACACCGAAGCCCTCGCGCGCGAAATTGTCACCTCCCGCATGAAAATCCGCCCCAACTGCGCCGCCCGCACCCTGAAGAACGACATCCAGCCGATCATCGAAATTTCCGAAAAAGTCGGGCGTCCCATCGAAGCCGCCACGTTTCTAGGTTCCAGCCCGATCCGCCGCCTCGTTGAAGACTGGACCGTCGATCACCTCCAACGTACGACCGAAGACGCCGTCAAATTCGCCACCGCCGCCGGCCTCCCAGTGATGTACGTCACCGAAGACACGATCCGCACCGACCCCGCTACAGTAATCACGCTTGTACTCCACCGCAATCCGCGCCGGTGCCCGCGCCGTGGTTCTCTGCGACACCGTCGGCCACGCCACTCCGCGCGGCGCCTACAATCTAGTAAATTTCGTAATCGAAGAAGTCGTAAAACCATCCGGTGAAAAAATTCGCGTAGATTGGCACGGCCACAACGATCGCGGCCTGGCCATCGCGAATTCTCTCGCCGCTATCGCCGCCGGAGCCGATCAAGTTCACGCCGCCGCGCTAGCTCTCGGCGAACGAGTCGGCAACACGCCGATGGAATTGATGCTCGTCAATCTCCGCCTGCTCGGCCTCATCGAACAAGACCTCTCGAAGCTCAAGCAATATTCCGAAGCCGTCTCCAAAGCCACGCACACGCCGATTCCCCCGAATTATCCCGTTGTCGGACGCGACGCATTTCGCACCGCCACCGGCGTCCACGCCGCCGCCATTGTGAAAGCCTACAAAAAAGGCGACCAGGAGCTCGCCAATTCCATTTACAGTGGCGTTCCCTCGCATCTATTCGGCCTCGAGCAAATTATCGAAATCGGTCCGCTCAGCGGCCGCTCGAACGTAATCTACTGGCTGGAAAAACGTAGCATCGTTGCGAGTGATGACCTGGTGGATCGCATCTTCGCCGCGGCAAAACAAGCCCAGCGAATCATGACCGAACAAGAAATCCAAGCGATCATCGCGTCCACTCCAGCTTCAGCCAAGACGCGATAACAACAACCACCGCGCGATACGTCACTTTCGACCCACCCAGCCAATAAGGTGGCACGTGTCATCCCGAACGGAGTCCCGCGCTTTTTCTTTCCCGTCGCAGTTCGGCGGGCGCGGGACGCAGCGAGGGATCTGCTTTTTACGCATGCTTCACACCAAAAAACAGATTCGTCGTGCCAACTTCGCCTCCGAATGACAGTGTCCTCCGATGCCTGTAAACTGTACACCGGGCGCGGCGCACAGACCTTCGACCCAGCGCGCAAAGCTTCGCCGCACGATTCTCGTGAAACTCACACTAATCTGCTGTATCTTTCTGATGATGGCCACACTCTACGCGCGCGCTGCCAGCGACTCGATCGAGAAACTTGCCGACGATCCCGCCTGCGTCCGTGCCCTCGCCTGGATTGACAAAAACACCGCCTGGGTTACCGACCAGCAAATCCATCTCACCGAAATCCCCGCCCCTGAATTCAAAGAAGGCCCGCGCGCCGAATACCTGAAACGAATCTTCGAAGCCGCTGGCCTGAAGACCCAGATAGACAAAATCGGCAACGTAATCGCCGAGCGCCCCGGCTCCGATGCCAACAGTGTCATCTTACTGGCCGCGCATCTCGACACCGTGTTTCCCGCTGGCACAGATGTTAAAGTCAAACGCCACGGCAATCGCCTTACCGCTCCGGGCATCGCCGATAACGGCGCGGGCCTCGCTGCGCTAGCAGGCCTCGCCCGCGCTCTCAACGAATCGCGCATCCAAACTACCAAAACGATCGTGCTGGCCGGCGACGTCGGCGAAGAAGGCGAAGGCAATCTCCGCGGCATTCGCGCTCTCGTCGAAAGTTACGGCTCCCGTCTCGCTGCCGTCATCGCGGTGGATGGCGCCTCTACCGAACACATCACGACGCAAGGCATCGCCTCGCACCGCTTCGAAATCGCCATCACCGGCCCCGGCGGACACAGCTGGTCCGATTTCGGCGCTCCCAATCCCATCACTGCCCTCTCTCGCGGCATCGTGAAATTTTCCGCGCTCCCCGTTCCCGACGATCCGCGCAGCTCCTACAATTTCGGCATCATCGAAGGCGGCACCTCCGTGAATTCCATCCCCGCCCGCGCTGCGGTGAAAGTAGACCTGCGCTCCGAGGACGAAGCCGAAGTAAATAAAATGGAGCGCGCCCTTCGCGACGCCATGCAATCGGGTGCGCGCGAAGAAATGTCCGGCGCGCATGACGAAAACGAAACCCTCCGCGTAACCGTCCGCTCGCTCGGTTCGCGCCCCGCCGGAAAATTGCCGGAGAACGCCGCGCTCCTCGAAACTCTGCGCAACGTGGACCGCTTCCTCGGCAACCGCTCGCGCCTCGAACGCAGTTCCACCGACGCCAACATTCCCCTCTCGCTGAACATCCCCGCCGTCTCCCTCGGCGGCGGCGGAAAAGGCGGCGGCTCCCACACGACGGCCGAATGGTACGACGCCACCGGCCGCGAACTGGGCCTGAAGCGTCTGTTCCTAGCCACAGTCGCCCTCGCCGGAGTCCAGCCCTAGAATGTCCCGCCGTTTTCTCCTGACTTTTTTATTCGGGCTCACAAGCGCAGCGATGTTGATCGCCGCTCGCGCCGCGATTCCCTCCGCAGAATCCGCCACTGCAAAATCCAGCGATCCGACCGTCGTGCAAACTCCTGCGGCGCTTTCACCGGCGCAAGGCCCCGCGGATCTCATCCTCACAAACGCACTAATCGAAACGATGGACCCCGCGCACGAATGGGCCGGCGCCGTCGCGATTCGCGGCGAATCCATCGTCGCGGTTTCCTACATCATTCCCGGCTCCGCCGAAGCACAAGACGCCGGGAGCGCAGACGTTTCTGACCTCAAGCCGTGGCTCGGCCCAAACACGCGCATCATTAATCTGCATGGCGCGTTCGTCATGCCAGGGTTCAACGACGCGCACGTGCACATCGGCCAATCCGCGCTCACCAAACTCGCTATTGATTTCACCGGTGTGCAATCGCTCGCCGAATTCCAGCAGCGTATTCGCGCCACCATAAAAGATCGCGCTCCCGGCGAATGGATCACCGGCTTCGGATGGGACCAGACGCTCTGGCCCGGCCGCCGCGATCCCACGCGCGCCGACCTCGACGCAGTTTCCACAGCCTATCCGATGTTCTTCGCGCGCGTGGATGGCCACGTAGCCATCGCAAATTCCCTCGCGCTAAAAATAGCAGGCGTCACCAAAGACACTCCGCAGCCTCCGACCGGCCACATCGTTCGCGACGCGCAAACCAACGAACCCACCGGCCTGCTACAGGAAGACGGAGCCACCAATCTGGTTTTTTCAAAAATTGCAGCGCCCTCAACGGCCGAACGCCGCCACGGCATCGAACTGGTCCTTGCCGATGCCGCGCGTGATGGCGTCACCTCACTGCAGGATTGTTCTTACCTTGAAATCAGCCGCGATGTTTCGTTCAGCAAGGAGAATTTCCTGATCTATCAGCAGTTGCGCAGCGAAGGGAAGTTGACCGCGCGCATCACCGAGTGGCTGGATTTCACGATGCCGCTCGCAAAACTCGAAGCGCTCCGCAGCCAATGGGGCTCGACGGATCCGTGGCTCAAGACGGGAGCGCTGAAAGCCTTCCTCGATGGTTCGCTCGGCTCACGTACTGCTGCGCTCTTCGCGCCATATTCCGATGCGCCCGGCACATCGGGACTCCTTCACATGGATGAAGCACAACTCGCGCCCATGGCTATCGAACGCGACCGCGCCGGATTTCAACTCGCCTTTCATGCCATCGGCGACCGCGCAAACCACGTCGCGCTTGATACTTTCGCCGCAGTTGTCTCTGCGAACGGTCAGCGCGACCGCCGCGATCGCGTCGAACACGCGCAAGTCGTCGCACCGGAAGATTTCGCGCGCTTCGGCCAGCTCAATATCATCGCGTCCATGCAACCATCGCACCTGCTCGACGACGAGCGCTGGGCCAGCGACCGACTCGGCCCCGAACGTTCGCGCGGCGCCTATGCCTGGCGCACCATGCAACAAAATGGCGTGCGTCTAGCGTTTGGCACGGATCATCCCGTCGAGCCGCTCAATCCTCTGCGCGGAATTTACGCCTGCGTGACGCGCGAATTGCCGCAAGGAAGCGCCAGCTGGCAGCCGCAGGAAAAGTTGCCTATCAAAGATTGTCTCCGCGCCTACACCGCAGGATCGGCCTACGCCGAATTCGAGGAAAAACGCAAAGGCGCAATTGCGCCAGGAATGTTGGCTGACTTGGTGGTGTACGAGGCAAATCTAAACGAAATTCCCGCGCGCGACCTGCTGACCACAAAAGTAAAAATCACCGTGGCCGGCGGCCGCATCGTGTACCAGCAACCGGAGCCGCCAGCTGCACACTAAGGTTTTTGCAGTCGCCGCTATGACCCGCCACGACGCCGAGCACCGACCACAGTTTCACTTCACGACTTCGACGCCCTGAATCTCCCCGTCATAATCTTTGCCACTCACCACCACGAACGTAATCTTCAGCAAGCGCCCGTTCAACTGCGTGCACGGCTGAAAATCCCCGGTGTCAAATGCTACATCCTGCTCGAACTGCACCCGCGTTGCATCACGCGCATGCAGGACCAGCGAATTCGCTCCAGCAGTCAGTTTCAACGAAAGCTCGTTTCCATCGCACTGCGCGTGCGTTGCAATGCCTTCTGCCAAAATAGTGACGGGGTCGCTACGATCGTCGCCGACGCCTAATCGTCTCCCGCGAGCGGCATCCACCGCGCCGCCACCAGCCCCCGAAAGTACTGTCAACGATTCCACTTCGCCGATTTTCCCGGAACTGCCCACCGGCTCGTATTCGACTTTTACACGTTGACCTTGTACCGCTGTGCATGGATGGAACGGCCCGCTCGGCTTTTTCGTCATTTGTATTTGATACTGCGCGCCGGGCTTGACATGCAAAGTCAGCGTCTCCGCGCCAGTGTCTAGTTCGAATTTCAATCCGCCCATGCAGCTCAGCTTCGTCACTAACCCGGTCGCTTCCCGCAGAGTTGCAGCGTTTGCGGCGTCCTTGCTCCCAACCTGCGCTCGTACAGTGTCTGGCGCTTCCGTTCGCGAGCTCTTTGCCGCACTTGCACTCGACAGCGCGGATGAAGGCTGCTTCACCGCCGCGGATCCCTGCTCAGCCGAATCGTCATCCGAATCTTCCTCTGAATCTCGTTTTACCTTATCGAGGTAAGCCAGAAACCGTTCGGCTTCCGCTCGCACCCTCGGATCCGTAGCGTGGGCGCGCGCATCCTGTGCGATTTTCCGCGCTTCCTGGAAGCGATCCATTCGCGCCAGCACGCTCGCCAAATCAATTTGATAATTAATATTCCCCGGCTCCAGCGCCTGCGCCTTTTGCGCCAGCTTTAGCGCCTCCGGCAAATCAGTGCCTTGATTCGCCACATACATGGCCAACACTCCGTACGGAGGCGCAAATTCCGGACTGATCGCGATCGCCGCGCGCAAATCCGCCTCCATTTGTTCGTCATCGCCTACCGCTCCGCCTTGCATTGAAGTCAAATATGCGCGCAGGAATCGCGTCATCGAGTTTTTCGGATCCAAATCAATCGCACGCGTGAAATCGGCCAGCGCCTCAGCGTACTTCTTGTCCTCGTACTCCGCCAATCCGAGGTATTGATATCCAAGCGCTAGCTTTGGATCAATTTTCACGGCCTGTTCCAGAATCGGTATAGCCTCCTGGGTGCGCCCCTTCACTGCCACGAACCCGCCGCGATACGCGTCCACCTCCGCCTCGGAAAGTTCGTGAACGCGCAAATCTCCGGCCGCGATTTCCGAAGGCGGCGCTCCTTTCAAAAGGTAGAACCGGGAATTCCCGATATATCCGTACACAGCGTTTTGCAATTGTTTCAAGTCGCCGAACGCTTGCGCCGCAGCCTGTTCCTCCGTCGCTCCGTGCGATAACGCAGCCAAGTAAGCGTCGAGCATCGGCTTGTGCGCGCTCTTGTCGCCCACCATCAGGTAGTGCGTTAGCGCCCACGATTCCGCATAAAAAATTGAGGTCCTATGTTGCTCGTTGTAATACGGGGATCTGAAGTCCACCTTGAAAAGAACATCTAGAGGAATCAGGTTCCCTTGCTTGAGTTCAGCGATTAGGCCGGCGTTTGCGACGCCCACTTCCACTTCCGAACCACTAATGTGCGAATTGCCATAAAATTCCGCCAGGCCCTCCGAAACCCACAACGGCAAATTCGGATAATATGGCGTGGTCAGCGAGTGAAAATACTCATGATAAATCGTGTGATAGGGGTCCGATCCCGGAGCGTCCAGCTGGATTGCTGCAAAATATTGATTCATTTGATTGACAAAAATCCCAGCGGGATGGACGTGGTTCTGGCTCCAGTACTCCGGCAGCAGAGACCTCATGGAATCTTCGTCTTTCACGGCTAGCACAGTGACAATTGTGCTCGCGTGCTCGTTTGCAACCCGCAGCGAATTGCTGAGCACCCTGCGCATCTGCTCTAGACGGATGGCGGCGGTGCGCGCCTGCTTTTCGCCCGCGTTGCTCACCACGATAAAATTCGGGCTGCGCGCTTCAAACCACGTTTCATGTTTCGCGCCGGCCAGGGGAGTTGGCAGTGGAGCCGCTAGCAGAATTATGACGCTAAGGAAGGTGAGTATAACCGCGGTTAATGGACGACGCATGGGCAACATCTTCTGTAGTATACGTCCCCGCGCCGGTCAATGAACAAGCCGAACTGCGTTTCGCGGGCGTTTCTCGGCTTGTCAGTGCTGCACGTACCGCATAAACTCGTCGGTCCATGCTCAGCAAACATTTCCGCGCCGACCTCGCCCTGGGATTCACTGCGCTCATCTGGGGCGCCACGTTCGTAGTCGTGAAAGACGCGCTCGCCGACGTTTCCGTCTTCATGTACATCGCCGTGCGTTTCGCGCTAGCGGCAGTAGTGATGGCGATTTTCTTTCGCCAGGCGTTGCGCGGCCTCACGCGCAACTCGATCTGGGCCGGCGCGCAAATCGGCTTCTTCATGTTTGCCGGCTACGCATTTCAAACCACCGGCCTGCAATTCACCTCACCCTCGAAGGCCGCCTTCATCACCGGCTCCAGCGTGGTGATCGTCCCGCTGCTCCTCGCCATTTTCAGCAAGCGCCGCGTAAATAAATGGATCTGGGCGGGCGCCCTGGCCGCGCTTGCCGGCTTGTATTTCCTCACCGTACCGCCCGAAGGTTTCGGCGGCCTGAATCGCGGCGATCCGCTCGTCTTTGGTTGCGCAGTGATGTTCGCCGTACACATGATTTTCATCAGTCGCTACATCGCGCATCATTCCGTCGGCGCGCTCGCCGTGGTTCAGGTCGCTACCACTGCAATTCTCGCCACTATCTCCCTGCCGCTGCTCTCGGTCGCCAATGTCGAGCACCCGCGCTGGGTTTGGAGCGGCACTCTAATTTTCGCCGTGCTAATCACCGCGCTCGGCTCCACAGCCTTCGGATTTTCCGCGCAAACCTGGGCGCAGCAATACACTTCGCCCACCCACACCGCAATCCTCATCAGCCTCGAACCCGTTTTCGCCGCGCTCACGTCCTGGCTCCTGGCCCGCGAACACCTCGGCGGCCGCATCCTCCTAGGCGCCGCCCTAATCTTCGCCGGCATCCTCCTGGCCGAACTAAAAGGCCCCGCCCCAATCGCCCCCGAATCCCCCGAACCAGTAATCCGCGCCCAAGAATAATCTACGATCCGCTAAAGTTGCCTGCGTCCAGGCTCTGACTTTGTAGCGGCCGGTTCAGGTTCACCGAACCGGGCAGCCGTCGCAGGCGGTTTCGAAGCACAGGACGCACCGGCATCCAACGAGGCAAGCCTCCGCTACGAGAAAGCGGGAGCAAGCTCCCGCACCCCAACAAACGCAATTGTAAATTCCCGAATTAATCAGGCAGGAAAAATCAGTTGTGCCGTGCCAACTGCGGCGAATCGCTGTGATGCTTCACATCCACAGCCTCGTACATCTTCGGATGCTTCAAATTCGCAGCCTCAAACGCAGATATCCTCGGTTCGTGCACCAAAGTAAGCCCAATATCATCCAACCCCTTCAACAAACAATCGCGTCGGAACGGATCCACCTCGAACGAATAACGCAACCCATCATCATCCGTCACCACCTGCTTCTCCAAATCCACCGTAACGCGATAGCCTTCCTTCTTCTCCGTCCGCGCAAAAAGTTCATCCATTTGCTCGTTTGAAAGCGTCACCGGCAAAATCCCATTCTTAAAACAATTATTATAGAAAATGTCTGCATAGCTCGGCGCCAGAATCGCGCGAAACCCATAATCCAGAATCGCCCAAGGAGCATGCTCCCGGCTCGACCCACACCCAAAATTCGCGCGCGCCAATATCACTGAAGCTCCCTTATAACGCGGCGCGTTCAGCACAAACTCCGGATTCGGCTTCTCCCCTGGCAAATAGCGCCAATCGTAAAACAGCACGCGCCCATATCCCTGCCGCGTTTGCAATTTCAAAAATTGCTTCGGCACCATCTGATCCGTATCCACATTCACGCGATCCATCGGTGCCACCAGTCCCGTGTGCTTGATGAAAGGTTCCATCGTTACTCCGCTCCGTCCACATTGTCCCACTTGCGGATGTCCACGAAGTGGCCCTCAATCGCCGCCGCAGCCGCCATCACCGGACTCACCAGGTGCGTGCGCCCGCCTTTGCCCTGCCGCCCTTCGAAATTGCGATTCGAAGTGCTCGCCGAACGCTCGCCGCTCAGCAGCACATCGTCATTCATCCCGATGCACATGCTGCAACCCGCGTCGCGCCATTCAAAACCCGCCGCCACAAAAATTTTATCCAGTCCCTCGGCTTCCGCTTCCGCCTTCACCACACGCGAACCCGGCACCACCAGCGCCTGCTTCAAAGATTTCGACACGTGCTTGCCCTCAACCATTTTCGCCGCCGCGCGCAAATCCTCCAGCCGCGAATTCGTGCACGAGCCGATAAAGACGCGATCCAGCGAAATATCTTCGATCGCCGTTCCCGGTTTCAAATCCATATACACCAGCGCCCGCGTGGCAGCCGCGCGATCCACCGGATCGCTAAAAGAATCTGGGTCCGGCACGCGATCGGAAACCTGCGTCACCATCCCCGGATTCGTACCCCATGTAACCATCGGCGCCAAATCCCGCGCATGGATGGTCAAGGTGTCGTCGTATTTCGCGCCCGTATCGCTCGGCAGCGTGCTCCAGAAAGCCACCGCCTCCTGAAATTCCTTTCCGCGCGGAACAAAAGGCCGTCCCTCCATATACTCGAAAGTAGTCTCGTCCGGCGCCACCATCCCCGCGCGCGCCCCGCCCTCGATGGACATATTGCACATCGTCATGCGTCCTTCCATCGAAAGTCCGCGCACCGCTTCGCCCGTATATTCGAAAACGTACCCGTTCCCGCCGGCAATCCCGATTCTTCCGATCACCGCCAGAATAATGTCCTTCGCAGTTACGCCGGCTGGGCGCTTCCCGCTGATTTCCACCTTCATCGTTTTCGATTTAAATTGCGTCAAGCACTGCGTCGCCAGCACATGCTCAATCTCGCTGGTGCCAATTCCAAAAGCCAGCGCTCCAAACGCTCCGTGCGTCGAAGTGTGACTGTCGCCGCACACAATCGTCTGCCCTGGCTGCGTAATCCCCAGTTCCGGCCCGATGACGTGCACAATGCCCTGGTTCTTGCTATTCATGTCGAACAAATGCACGCCCGTCTCCGCGCAATTGCGTTCCAGCGCTTCGAATTGCCCGCGCGCGTCCGCATCCAGCACCGGCAGCAGCCGATTCTTCGTCGAAACAGAGTGATCCATCGCCGCAAAAGTCAGCTCCGGGCGCCGCACTTTGCGCCCCGCGGCCTTCAGCCCAGCAAACGCCTGCGGCGAAGTGCCCTCATGAATCAAATGTCGGTCAATATAAATCAAGGTAGGCTGCCCCGGCTCTTCCCGCACCACGTGGGCATCCCAGATTTTTTCGTAAAGCGTGCGTGCAGCCATTCGTTTGGTTTCCTGCCTGGGGAGCTTCGTCCCGGTAATCTGGATGAGAGCTGGAAACAATCAGCCAGCCAACCCCCATTGTAACAATTCCGTCACCGTCCGCCAATCCCTCGCTCCGCAGCCGTAGCCAGCAGCCGTCCGCGGGTACCGTTTCATCCAGCGGCAAGCCCGTGCGGTTGTCGAGCTTCGCGACTGAAGTGTAGAATCACTCGCATGGCTCGGTTCGCAGCGCACACCGATTACGACTTCGGTCCCAACGATTACAACGCGGCTTTTACCGCACGCTCGCAACCCAAATGCTCCTGGAGTCATTATGAAATTTCTTGCGCCTAGCCCGCGCACAGGCACACGGTTTTCGCTTCGTTCGCTACTCATTTTCGCCGGCATGGCAGCTGCGATCAGCGTTTTTGCCACGGATCTCCAGCCGCCGTTTGGAGTATGGACCCGCGTATCGGAAACTCCGATCCTCTCGCCGCAGGGCGATGGCTTTGAATCCGCCGGAGTCTTCAATCCGAGCGTCGTAAAGCGAGGCAGATCGTTCGTGATGCTCTACCGCGCCCAGGATCGCAATGGAACATCGTCCTTAGGCTACGCGACCAGCAAAGACGGCATCCATTTTGAGCGCCGCGCAACGCCGGTGATGACCCCGCAAGAGCCATACGAAAAAGGCGGCGGGGTAGAAGATCCCCGGCTACAGAAATTTGGGGACCTCTACTACCTGACCTATACCGGTTACA
This sequence comes from uncultured Acidobacteriota bacterium, assembly GCA_963754275.1. GTDB lineage: Bacteria > Acidobacteriota > Terriglobia > Acidiferrales > UBA7541 > Palsa-295. The sequence goes on along the minus strand of CAVWFO010000005.1, from coordinate 59,983 downwards.
ACAATGTGGACGGCATCGGACCAGCTCACAAGGACGCGCAGCTGTGCCTCGCAACATCCGCAGATCTGATTCACTGGGACCGCAAAGGAGTAGTCCTGCCCGCCTACAAAGGCACCTGGAACACAAACTGGACAAAATCCGGCGCAATAGTTCCAGAAAAAATTCACGGAAAATACTGGATGTACTATCTCGGCGACGCACGAGGACCAAACCCTCAAATGGGCATCGCCTCCTCCGACGACCTGTTGCACTGGAAAGACGCGCTCGATCATCCCGTGCTCGGAAATCGCAAAGGAATGTTCGACGCTCGCGTTGTCGAGCCCGGCCCGGCGCCGGTCATCACGCCTGGCGGCATTTTTCTAACCTACAACGGCGCGGGCGAGGACGCCGTGTACGCCACCGGCTGGGCGCTCTTCGACAAGAACGACCCAACCAAAGTCCTGGCGCGAGCCGATGCCCCCATCTTCTCGCCCACGCTCGAATGGGAAAAAGTCGGCCAGGTTCCGAACGTCGTGTTCGTCGAAGGGTTGGTGCGCGAATCGAATCGCTGGCTCTACTACTACGGCGGCGCCGACAAATACATCGGCGTAGCCTCCGCGCAGCTGCCGAAGGTTCAGTGATGTCCGATACTCCGGGCATTGTTGATTTGGCAAACGGCACTTTTGCAGCGCTGTTGTTCGATTGCGATGGCACTCTGGCGGATACAGCCGAGCTGCATCACTATGCGATCGCTGCGGCCACCAAAAGCTTCGGTCACGATATGCCGAAGGAATGGTATTTGGATCGAGTCGGGCTGTCGCTCGACCAGTTGCTTCAGGAATTCAAAAAGTTGCGCGGAGTGCAACTCTACCGCAAGGATCTTTCACCGCTCGAGGAGGACATTTTTTGCCGCAACACGTCCATGATCCGGGAAATCGCATCCGTTGCTTCGATCGTGCGCAATAATGCCGGGAAGATCCCCATGGCCGTCGTCTCCAGCTCTACCCGGCGGATGGTCATAGCCACACTGGAAGCCCTCCAGCTCACCCCCTATTTTTCGGCAGTGATTACCGTGGAAGACATTGAGAATCCCAAACCCGCGCCGGACGGCTTTCTGAAAGCCGCTGAACGTCTTGGTATCGATCCTTCACGCTGTCTCGTTTTCGAAGATAGTCAGCACGGCCTCGATGCCGCCAGAAGCGCCAACATGGCTGCGCAGGATGTGCGGCTCTTGTAGCTGGTCTCGCATCGTTGGGCGTCCGATCGCTGCTTCTCTTCGTGCCTCTATCACTTCTTCGGTGGGAAACTCTTCATCGTCTTTTGAATGAACTTGTCCACATTCTGTTGCAGGTTATTCACGAATTTCTTGGGTTCGTGAATCTTCTGCGATGCCGTCGCCTGCCAAAGATTGGCCTTCGTCGCCGCATCCGTTACGGTAATCTGCAATTTCGCGAGGCTGGAAACCCATACGTCCGAGGAAATTCCCGTCAAGCTGCCTCCCCAGTAATAGTTCTGCATATCCGCGGCGTATAAATAGCGCTGCGCGCCCACGTCGGCGTTCGGGACGCCCCCGGCCGAATAAGTGATTCTGAAGTCGGGATCCTTATCATCTTCCACGAACCCTCCCGCTCGCAGATTCCGGTTGATCGAGTCAACGATCGCCATGTTGATGCTTTCTTGAACTTCCTTCGTCTGCTGCGTCAGCAGGTAGTTTGCGCCCCATGTATATTTCTTGTACTTCGAAAAATTCGCGGATTTGTCGAATGTAAACTTCACACTCTGCGCCACGGCACCTGCCGGCGGATGCAGCAGCCCGGCACAAAGCAGAAAAATCGCCGCCAATCGTCTGCCACACATGATGGGTTTCCTCGCCTCGCGAAGACTCTCGCCGCAGTCGCGAATTCCAGCCTAGGCTACTAGATTTTTTATTCGCGCTACGGCAGGCACGCCTTCGTCCGCAGCGCTCCGCGTGTCTCTCCGAGTTGCCGCCGCAGTATACGCCATTTCGCGTCGAGTGCTCGAGTAACGCACTTCCCAAACATTTGAAGCAGCACTTTCTTCGTATGGCAAGGCGACTCGATCGAGATTGCTCTAGCGCAACGACAGCTTTCTCCTTTTCGTGAGATGTTTCCGCCGCGGCGATTTCGGCGGTGCCACCGTTTCACCTTTCAGCAGCGGAATGCAGGATAAGTGCGGCCAAACGGTAAATTGCGGTTCCAATCTGCACTGTGTTTGTGCTCTCAAGTCGGCTCGCTAAGGATTGCTCGTGCAACATCGCCACGCGGCGAATTAATTAGGGGATTATTTTCGCGACGGCCTTGTGTTAAGCGATTTAAAGGGGTAGGTTATCCCGCCGTTTAACCACTCAACAGAAGCCTGTCGTTCATGCTATCGGTCTGGGATCGGCTTCTGCCTTCAGGGTTGTTCCGGACACTCAGGTCGGCGATTCACATAGCTCAAGTTCGTTTACTTCTCCAGGAGGAATCACCCAGTGAGTTACAAGAACCGGATTCTGCGTGTGGTGAGTATTGCAACCTTGTTGCTGATGATGGCGGCTGTACCTGCGGCGATGGGTCAGGCGCGTATTACGAGCGCAATCCAAAGTAGCGATCGCGTGCAGGTGGCTGGAACTATCCCGGCCCTTTTAGCAAATAGCGTGGAAACAGGCCGCGTTCCCGGCAGCCAGAATCTCGGACGAATGCTACTGATGCTCGCGCCCACGGCCGATCAGGAATTGGCCGCGAAAAACTTGGTAAGCGCGCTGCACGATGCCTCGTCCCCCTCATTTCACAAGTGGCTCACGCCCGCGCAGTTCGGACAGCAATTCGGCGTGGCCGATTCCGACGCAGCTCAGGTGCAACAGTGGCTGCAAAGTCAGGGTTTCACCGTCCACGAAGTCTCGCAGAGCCGCCGCTTCATCGTTTTCAGCGGCAATGCCTCACAGGTTGAAAATGCGTTCGCCACGGAGATGCACACCTACTCCTACAACGGGCAGAGCTTCATTTCCAATTCCAAAAACATCCAGATTCCCGCTGCATTACAAGCCGTGGTGAAAGGCGTCGTACGCCTGCACAGCGATCCGAAGACATCCTCCTCTGCGCTGCTGGGCGCGAAAGTGCACTTCAAGAAAAGCAAGGGCAACTTCACCTTCGACGACGGGTCGCATTACATGACCCCCGCCGATTTCGCAAAAATTTATGACGTACAGGCGCTTTACAATGCTGGCATTGACGGCACCGGTCAAACCATCGCCATCGTCGGCCGCAGCAATATTTCCGTGCAAGACGTGCGCGACTTTCGCTCGAACCTGGGCCTTCCCGCGAACGATCCGCAAATAATTGTGAACGGCGATGATCCGGGCCAGACCTATTACGACTTGCCCGAAGCCACCCTGGACGTCACCTGGTCGGGAGCCGTCGCGCCGATGGCCACCATCGACTTCGTGGTTTCCCAGAGCAATTTTGCCGACGGCGTGGACATCTCCGCAGCCTACATCGTGGATCACGATCTCGCTCCGGTGATGAGCACCAGCTACGGCAATTGCGAAGCCACGCTCGGCCCGGTTGGAACTGCCTTCTACAATGCGCTCTGGCAGCAGGCTGCAGCCGAGGGCATCACAGCGTTTGTTTCCGCCGGCGATAATGGCGGCGCGGGTTGCGACGCTCCTGGCGGCGGCGTGTTTGCCTCCGGCGGATTCGCGGTCAACGGAATTGCCTCCACTCCATACAACGTCGCGGTCGGCGGCACGCAATTTGACGACACCGCCAATCCCGACGCGTACTGGAGCAACACTACCGATCCCACCACCGGCCTTTCCGTGCTCGGTTACATTCCGGAAATCGTGTGGAACGAAAGCAGCAACGATCCCAACAACGTGTCGCTCTGGGCCGGCGGTGGTGGAGTCAGCGGCCTGTACGCAAAACCGGATTGGCAGGCGGCGACCGGCGTGCCGAATGACGGCATGCGCGACGTGCCGGACATTTCTCTCACCGCAGCTTTGCACGACGGCTACCTGCTCTGCCTCTACGGCAGCTGCACCGGCGGCGGCGATTACTTCTACACGGCGGGTGGCACTTCGTTGTCCAGTCCCGCGGCAGCCGGAATCATGGCGCTGGTCAATCAGAAGATGGGCGGCCAGCCGCAGGGCGTAGCCAATTATGTTTTCTATCGCCTTGCTTCCACTCCGGGCGTTTATCACGACACCATCAAGGGCGACAACAAGGTTCCCGACACCAACGGACAATTCACCGTCGGATACGACGCCGTAGCCGGCTACGATCTCGCCACCGGCCTCGGCTCGCTGGACGCAAGCGCGCTGGTTAACAACTGGCACACCGCCGTCAGCACATCTGGTTCGGGAACTACGCTAAATCTCGCCGGCGGCCAGACCATGCCAGTGGTCCACGGTTCGCAGATTCAATTCCAGGCCAAGGTCACTTGCACCGGAACGTGCAAATCTCCCACTGGGACCGTAGTGCTCCAGGCCGTCGCGCCCGACAACAGCTCCACCGCAGCCGGAGACGGGGTTCTCACCGCTGGCACGTCGAGCAGCACCGCCAATCTAAAAACTTCCACAATTCCCGGCGGCACCTACGGCATTACCGCCCGCTACAGCGGTGATGGCACGTACTACGCCAGCACCTCGAATCCTGTCTCGGTCACTGTTACCCCGGAACCCAGCCAGACGTTCATTGGCGCGGTAGGCGGTGGATCGTGGATCCCCAACTCGGTCTCAGTTAGCTACGGCGAGCCGCTCTATCTCGGCATCGTCGTGGGCGGCAATTCCGGTTTCGGATATCCCACCGGTCAAGTAACGCTGCAGGCCGATGGACAATCGATACAGACTGGGCACTACGATGGCGGGACAGGGACCTTTACCCTCGGTCCTATGATCTTGAATTACGGTGAAAAATCAGGAGTCCTGGCTCCGGGAGTGAATCCCACCAGCGAATCGAGCAGCTTCCCGATTCTTCCCGCGGGCCTCACCGCCGGAACGCATAAATTGGTTGCCAATTTTCCAGGCGACAGCAGCTTCGCTGCCAGCACGTCCACGCCATTCAGCTTCACCGTGCCCCAGGCAATCGGCGTGTTGCAGGATTTCTTCCCGGTGGGAACCGCGGTGGCCAACACCCCGCTGCAGCTCGGCGTGCAAATTGGATTCCTGAGCAACGGGTTTGCGCCATTCGGCGGGACGGTGACCATCACAGACATTACCGGTGCAACTCCGGTGGTCTTGGGATCCGGACCACTCGATGGCAGCGCGAACGGTTGCACTTGTGTCTTCATCCAAACCACGTTTGCGACGGCCGGTCATCGCCTGCTACGCCTGAACTATGCCGGCGACGCCAACGTAAAGGGATTCGTCGCAACGCCGTTCGTGGACATCGCCGCGAACGCTCCGTCGGCCGTTTACCTCAGCGCCGATCTGCCCACTGCTCCTGCCGGCACCGCAGTCACCTTGACCGCATCCGTGGACAACTCGGACGTCAGACAACATCCTGCCACGGGGACGGTAACTTTTCTCGACGGCTCCACGACGATCGGCGCCGCAGCACTCGACTCCACCGGCACGGCCACGTTGGTCGTCAAGACGCTCTCGGGCGGTCCGCATAACCTGACGGCCAGCTATCCCGGCGACTCCGTGCTCACTCCTTCCGTCTCCGCTCCCATTACGGAGATGATTACCGATTACATCTTCCAGGCTCTTCCCGCGACCTTGACCATTCAGGAAGGGCAGACCGGCACAGCCACGCTCAACATCATTCCACTCGGCGGCTTCTCGCAGACGGTTCAGGCGTCTTGCGGAACTGTGCCCGCAAACGTCAGCTGCAGCTTCACTCCATCAGCTGTCACACCCGATGGAGTACATCCAGCGACGATCACGCTGGCGATAAAAACGAGCGGTGCGGTCTCCAGCCTCGTTGGTGGCAGCCCCGTTGTCCCCAGCCGCTTGTGGGCTGCAACTTCGACCTTCGGCTTGGCCGCACTGCTGTTGCCGTTCGGCTGGCGCAGACGTCGTCGCGTGCAGAGCGCCGTCGCTGCGCTCGGCTTGATCTTCGTCGGAATCTGTATCGCAGGCTGCTCGAGCGGAAATGCAACTTCCGGCGGTGCCCCGGCCGGTTCTTTCACCGTCAACGTCACTGCTACGGCCGGCGCCGGTACAGCGCCCAAATCCGTATCAATGGTCGTCAACATCATCAAGTAAATCCAGCCCGCGAAGGCGCCGGCTATCTCGGCGGCGCCTTCGATTTACTTCGTGCGCATGAAACTCGCTTGTCGAAGATGGATATCGCGCGGCTCGATCTCGGGAGCTGATTTCGCAGCCTGAAATTCTCAACTTTCGCTCGATTCAACTCCGCCGCGCCTGCCTGCGCTGGAGCAGTCACTGGGTTGCGCAGCAGCAACGACAAACCCAAACAAGAATGGGATGCTCAGGGGTGAGCGCTGGAACCCAGCCCCCAGCGCTCACCGGCCATCTCCCGGAAAATCTGTGGGTGCTTAGCGATCTCAGGAGTCCGAAATTGATAGAAACCACATGGCGAGAATATTTCAGAGCAGCCGTTCTTGAACTTGACCGCTCCCTACTTAAAGTTCGCGTGAAAGCAGCCGAGGATTCAATTAAAGCCCGTGCCTCAGACTCCCGAGCCACCCGCCAGGAACGCAGGGAAATGGCCGATGCCCTCGCGACTTTGCGACGACTCAAGAGCGGAGATCGCAGACTTGTTCCCAACGGGGCCGAGAGCGCACGAGAATTAAACTGAGCGCGTGCGCTCTCGCTTTCCCGAAGCATATGCTCTTCGTTTACCTAGCATCAGGTCACGCGAAATATCGGCAGTTGGTCGCGGACAGCTAGCACTGGCCTGAACCAGCCGTTCCGTCACTCGCGTTCCCAAGGCAGCGTCATTCTCCGCGGACATCCGAATTCCCGCACGCCATTGCGAGCTACCGCCCGGTTCCCGCCCTTGCCCGAAAAGTGAACCGCCAATTAAAATATTCAGTTATCCTACAAGCCAAAGGAGAATCCATGTACGCAGTGAAATTGGAATACCAACACCGCACCAATGGTCCCCAAGGCCGAACGATTCAGGTTGATACCGGTTCCATGGCCGCCGCCATCGGCAAAGCCGCGCGCGAATTCTTGAAAAGCTTGGATCGCAAAGAGCGATTCGACGCCAACAAGAACGGATTAACGATCGTCTGCACCAAGGCCTCCGAAGAAGCCGCTGCTGCAAACGCTTAGTCGCACCTGACAGCGAGACGTCGCGCCACGAGAAATCGAGCGCGGCGTCGCACCAGCTCGGCTGATTCCGGGATGAGGTGAGCCATGAAGCGATTTGCGGTATTAATGATCGTGGCAATCGGGATATTGTCGGCCGCCCAAACCGTGGCCGCGCAGGAATGGTCACAATCCTGGGCGCGCGAACGTATCGAAAAATCGCCTCGTCATAGCGAATGGGTCACCCTGAAGCACGATGGCCGCAACGTGGATACGCTCGTGGTGTACCCCGAATCGAAAGACAAGCGTCCCGTCGTGCTCGTGATTCACGAAATCTTCGGCCTAAGCGACTGGGCGCAGGAACTTGCCGACGAAGTGGCTGCGGCGGGCTACATCGCTGTAGCGCCGGATCTCCTCAGTGGCATGGGACCAAACGGCGGTCGCACCAACTCTTTTCCTGCTGGCGCTGTCACCGAAGCCGTCAGCAAATTAAATCCCGATCAAGTGACCGCCGATCTGAACGCCGCTGCGGACTACGCCAATAAGCTGCCCGCCTCGAACGGCAAATTATACGTCGTGGGGTTCTGCTGGGGCGGGGGACAGAGCTTCCGCTTCGCCACAAACCGCGGCGATCTTTCTGCGGCTTTTGTTTTCTACGGTTCGCCGCCCGCCACGGACGCGATGCCGCGCATCAAATCGCCTGTGTACGGTTTCTACGCCGGCAACGACGCCCGGATCGACGCCACAATCCCGGACACAATCACCGCGATGAAAGCGGCAGGGAAGACCTACGACCCCGTCACCTACGACGGCGCCGGCCACGGTTTCATGCGCGCCGGCGAAGCCCCCGACGCCAGCGACGCCAACAAAAAAGCCCGCGACGACGCCTGGAAACGCTGGAAAACCCTGCTCGCTCCGTAATCCCTTCGAAGAAATATCTGCAGTTCGTCTACTCCACGTCCGGAATGTCGCCGTCCGTTTCCTTTTTCTCTTCCTGCAACTGCGCTGGCGTTCCGAGATATTTCACATGCACTTGCTCGATCTTTCCGTTGAAAGCGAAAGGCGCCTTCTCGTAGTAGTCCAGTGATACGGGCGAGCCCAAGTCGGTGCCGATGTCCAGGCAATCGTTTGCAGTGAACATCAGCGGCGCGCTCACCGGAACCTGCCCTTGCGCCACCTGCTGGCCGTTCACTTTCAAAATCACATCCAGCGGACCCGCGGGCTTCTTCACCGCGTACCTGGTTTCAACTTCGATCTTCACTTTTCCAGTTGGCAGCTTATCTTTCGCTCTGATATGCGTGCGCTGCATTTCGAACAGGTTGTACTCGTACGAAAGCACGCCATCCTGTACATAGAGAGACAGCCCACCAGAAAAGGCGCCGAGCGCGTAGAGCACCCCATTGGCATCGGCGGGAATTTCCGCATCCACCGTGACCACGTTGTCTTTGTTGCCCAACGCTGGTGCCGCGAATTCCGGCATGCGCGTCATGTTTCCCGCAAACGTCCACTCCGTGTAGGCGGGCGCGATTCTCAGCTCAGGATGTACTACCGGAACCCACAAGCCGCCGCCGACAGGAAATCCCTGATTCTTGGCAAATTCCATCGTGAACAGCTCTTTCATCGCAGCGAGTTTCTCCGGCATCTTCGCCGCCAGGTCATTCGACTGCGTCCAATCCTCGTCCAAGTTGTAAAGCTCCCAAGGATCTTTGTCTGGATTCCACAGCAGTTCGCCCTTCGGCCCCAACACTCCCTTCGGCAGACCCGGCAGCCACGGAATTCGCGGACCAAAAGCGTCGGCGAACCAACCGTCGTGGTAAATCCCGCGGCTGCCCATGATCTCGAAATACTGGGTGTGCTTTACTTCTTTGGCCTTGGGATCATTAAACGTCGAGGCGAAGCTGACGCCGTCGAATGGGTCCTGCGGAATGCCGTTCACCACTCGAGGTGGAGTAATTCCGATCACGTCATACAGCGTCGGAACCACATCGTTCACATGTAAGAATTGGGAACGCGGCGTCGGGTCGGCTTTGATCTTCGCAGGCCAGCGAATCGCCATCGGGTTGCGTGTGCCACCAAAATGAGCGGCTACCAGCTTAGTAGATTTGTACGGCGAACTCCCCGCCCATGCCCATCCAGCGTGATACATGTTTTCAGTCTTTGGGCCGCCCAAGGCATCAAGTCCGCCAAGTGTGTCGAGCACCTTGATCTGCTGCTCCGTGGTTGTGGGAATCGCGTTCTGTGCCAGTAGCTCGCTGATCGAACCGTTCTGCCCCTCCGCGGACGAACCGTTGTCGCCCCAGATGTACAGGATCAGCGTATTGTCTTTGTCGCCCTCGCGTTCGACTTCGTCTAAAATCCGCCCAACCTGCGCGTCCACATGCTCCGTGAATCCAGCGAACACTTCCATCAGACGCCGCTGAAACGGCTTCTCGGACTCCGGAATCGAGTCCCATGCCGCCATTGTCTCGGGCCGCGGGGTCAGCTGCGCATTCTGTGGAATGTAGCCCATGGCCTTTTGCCGGGCAAACACACGCTCGCGATACTTATCCCAGCCGTCGTCGAATTTGCCTTTGTACTTCGCGGTCCATTCTGGCGGTACCTGATGTGGCCCGTGCGACGCTCCGCTCGCCCAATAAATAAAGTACGGTTTTTCCGGCGCGAAGGCTTTGTGGTTTTGCATCCAACCGATCGCGTCATCCGCCAGGTCTTCGCTCAAGTGGTAATAGTTGTGACCACCCGAAGTTTTCGGCGGATGAACAACATCAATATTCCGAATGAGGTTCGGTTCGTATTGCGACGCTTCACCCGCCAAAAAACCGTAGAAGTACTCAAACCCGTAGCCCGTCGGCCAGTAATCGAAAGGGCCCGCTGCGGTCGTCTGTTCTGCGGGCGTGTTGTGCCACTTCCCGAATGCGGCGGTGCTGTATCCGTAGTCCTTTAGCACCTCGGCCACCATCGCGCTGCTCTTCGGCTGGATGCCGGAGTATCCGTCCCAATCATTCGCCAGCTCCGCGATCTGCCCGGCGCTGATTCGGTGGTGATTTCTTCCTGTCAGCAGCGCACCGCGAGTCGGGGAGCACATCGCGGTCGTGTGAAACCGATTGTATGAAATGCCCTCATGCGCGATCCGGCTCAACGCGGGGGTGTGGATCTCACCACCGTACGTGTCTGGAAGACCGGGCCCCACATCGTCAATCAAAATGATGATGACGTTCGGCGCATTCTTTGGCACATGGCTCACCTTCGGCGCCGGACTGTAGATTGACTCCTGCATCGTCCGGCCGGCGGTGCTACCCGACGCCTGGGGAGGAAACGGCAAAACCTCCTGCGCGCTCACCGGAGGCGCGAAAATCCCACTGACTGCGAGAAAAGTCCATGCGGCGAGCCACACGCAGATCCCGCTCAGGCCCCTCCGGTCCAAGCTCCTCATCCCGCTGCCGCCAAACCTCGGAAATCTCTCTGCAATCCTCACGGCTGTGTCCCCCTGTCGTTTTTTGGTCAAACTGGATCGCGCGGTCCTTGCGCAAGCCCCGCATAACTCCGCTGGATAGGGCTATGCACTCCCGACTCTCCGCTCGATACTGCCACGGGCGTCCGTCCCGTGCCATCGTTAAAACTAGCAGGTCCGCGCCGTGGATTGGCGCGATGGCAATTCGTGGATATTTCCGCAAAAATTTCGATCATCTTCGTTCTCCCGCAGGAAAGCCCTTTTGCCGATTTCCAGCGTAACCGGATTGTCGCGGCTAGATTTCGATTACAGGGACCGCCTCCCAGCGAAGAAATCGTGATAAATTCGCCCGCGCGATTCTCCGCATCGGCCACAAATTGAAATATGCTCGTCTCAGGAGAAGCTTGTGAACTCTGGTTTCCTTTTCGGAATAAACTGGATCATCATCAGCGTCGTATTTTTCGCTTTGATGCTCGTGGCGACGGATGTGGGATTCCGTTTCGGTCGCAGGTCTGAAACACGAGCCTCCGATAAAACCAAGTCACAGATATCCGCAGTCGAAGATGCAATCCTTGGCATTCTTGCTCTGTTGCTCGGGTTCACCATGTTCGCGGCCGTATCTCGCTTCGACGCCCGTAAGCAGCTTGTGCTCGATGAAGCCAACGCTATCGGAACCTCCTTGCTCCGTACAAAACTCCTGCCCGCTCCGGACGGCCCCGACATAGCGAGCCTTCTTCACCAGTACATTGACGTGCGCGTGCAGTACGGAACATCGGGGAATGATCTCGCGCGCCTCGATGGTTTGCGCCTGCAAACCGTGCGGTTGCAGAATGAATTCTGGTCGCGCTCTGTCGCTTATGGGCAGAAGAATCCCGATCCCGTGCGAATAGGCCTGCTGTTGCAATCGCTAAACCAGGTTATAGATCTGGAGTCGGCGCGGAAGGTGGCTTTTGAAAATCCGGTGCCCGAAAGCGTGATTTATGTCAATTGCATCGTTGCCTTGCTGGCGATCATGCTGGTCGGCTACACCTTCGGCTTGCACGGGCGTCGGCAAATTTTCTCGACCATACTGCTCACCTTGGCCATCACTCTGGTTCTTGGCCTGATCATTGATCTCGACCGGCCGCGCTCCGGCTTAATCCGCGTGAGCCAACAACCTATGATTGACCTGCAGCAAGGGCCGTGACGTGCTCAAATCCAGCCCAAGCCGCGGGAGGAACACCGCGAACCTGTCAATTTCTTGGGTCGCCGCTAAACCAGCCTTCCGCGTCTGGCGTGCTGGGCCCCATCTCGCGCGCGGGCACTGTCTCCTCGTTGACTTGCCTTTTCCCGCACCCTAATATGTCCTCCACATGCCCAGCAACGATTCGCTCCTTGACCAGACCTTCTCGCACTATCGCATCCTGGAACGCCTCGGCGGCGGTGGCATGGGCGTCGTGTACAAAGCCGAGGATATCCGCCTCCACCGTTTCGTAGCACTGAAATTCCTGCCGGACAACGTCGCGAAAGACCCGCAAGCCCTCGCGCGCTTCCAAAGAGAAGCTCAAGCCGCATCCGCCCTGAACCATCCCAACATCTGCACGATTTACGATATCGGCGAAGCCGACGGCAAAGCCTTCATCGCCATGGAATTTCTCGACGGCCAAACCCTGAAGCACGCCATCACCGGCGGCTCCATGGAACTCGACAATCTGCTCGATCTCTCCATTCAAGTCGCCGACGCGCTCGACGCCGCCCACAGCGAAGGCATCGTCCATCGCGACATCAAGCCCGCCAACATCTTCGTCACCAAGCGCGGCCACGCCAAAATCCTCGATTTCGGCCTCGCCAAAGTTTCCTCTACGAAAGCCGTCAGCGGCCGCAGCGTCACCATGGTCACCGTCGGCGTGGACTCCGCGCAGCTCACCAGCCCCGGGAGTTCGATGGGCACGGTCGCCTACATGTCCCCCGAGCAAGTCCTCGGCAAAGATCTCGACGCCCGTACCGACCTATTCTCCTTCGGAATCGTCCTCTACGAAATGGTCACCGGCGCGTTGCCATTCCAGGGCGAAACCTCCGGCGCGATTTTCGATTCGATCCTGCACAAAAATCCCGTCGCGCCCGTCCGCTTGAACAACAACCTGCCCCACGAATTCGAGCAGGTGATCTGCAAAGCGATGGAAAAAGACCGCGACTTGCGTTACCAAAGCGCCGCCGAGATGCGCGCCGATCTAAAACGCCTGAAGCGCGACTCCAGTTCCGGCCGGATGAGTTCAGCAAGCGGCTCTATAGCCGCTGCAGCGCAGGACTCGGGCTCCAGCGCCAGAATCTCAGCCGTCACGCAATCCAGCGCCAGCAGCAACAGCATCAACAGCAGCGCCGCGCAAACGACCGCGCCAAGGCACAGCCTCAAAATTCCAATCTTGATTGCAGCACTTGTGGTCCTTGCGGTCCTGGCCTTCGCCGGATACAAATTTCTCACGCGCCCCCACTCCCTGAATCTGCAAAACATGCAGATCACCAAACTCACCGACAGCGGCAAAGCCACCGGCGTCGCCATCTCTCCCGACGGCCGCTACATCGTGTACGTCCTCCGCGACGGCGAGCAGCAGAGCCTCTGGGTCCGCAATGTCGCCACCAAGAGCGACGTGCAAGTCCTCGCTCCAGACATAGTCTCCTTCGCCGGGCTAAGTTTTTCGCCCGATGGCAACTACGTCTATTTCGTCCGCTCCGACAGAAGCACCACAAATTTCCGCTATCTCTATATGATGCCCGTCCTCGGCGGCACCCCCCGCCAGTTGATTCGCGATATTGATAGCCCGCTCACCTTCTCCCCCGACGGCAAGCAGTTCGCTTTCATGCGCGGCGTGCCCGAGCGCAACACTGTTGAGGTGCGCGTCGCCAATGCGGACGGCGGAAATGATCACCTCCTAGCCGCCTTATCGGACTGGCCCGGCTTCATGTTTGGCGCGGCATGGTCCCCGGACGGAAAGACGATCCTCGCCTCCGGCCTGCAAATGGCCAAGGAAATCAAGTGGGTGTTGACCGCCATCAACGTGGCCGACGGCACCATGAAAGAACTGATTTCCGGTTCTGCCGGGCTCGGCAGGCCGGCGTGGTCGCCGGACGGTAATTCTTTCCTGATTTCGATCGAACTGCAGCCGGAGAATCGCTCGCAGCTGTGGATGGTTTCCTATCCCGGCGGCGAACGCACCCGCTTTTCCAACGATCTCTCCGATTACGGCACATCGCTGGAAATGACCCAGGACGGAAAGATGCTCGTCGGGCTAGAACACAGTGAGAGCGCGCACATCTGGATCGCCCCAGCGGGTAAAACAGCAAACGCAAAACAAATTACTACCGGCGAAACTCCCGACGACGGCATCGCGCCCGGCCCCGCCGGTAAACTCCTGGTGCGTAGCCGCGGCAGCGACCTCGCACTGATGAACGCCGACGGCAGCGAGCGCGCGCTCCTGCGCCCGAATCTTCGCAACTATCTTTCCATGTCAGCATGCGGCGATCGCTATCTGGTGTTTGATTCCTTCGAGGACAATAAGCTGCGCCTGCTGCGCACCGACGCGGACGGCTCCAACACCCTTAAACTAAGCGACGACGTCTTCAATTCCACCTGTTCCCCAGACGGCAAGTGGGTGCTCTTCGATTCGGTCCACAAGCTCTACCGCGTTCCGATTGATGGTGGCACTCCCGTCGAGATTTTCAGTTCCGCGAACGGCATCAGCTCGGCCGTCATTTCGCCGGATGGAAAGTGGATTGCCTTCGGCTATCAGGAATTACTCCCGGCTCCGACGTTCAAGCTCGCGGTAATTCCTGCCGATGGCGGCGCTCCCGTGAAAGTTTTTGTCCGGCCCATCGGCGCCAGTAGATTGCAATGGTCGCCCGATCAGAAAAGCATCCAATATCTACTTACCCGCCACGGCGCCACCAACGTCTGGGAACAACCGTTAGCCGGCGGCCAGCCTCGCCCCGTAACAGACTTTACCTCAGGCCAAATCTTCGATTTCGCCTGGACGCGCGACGGCAAAGATTTGCTCCTGGCCAAAGGCGAAAATACCAGCGACGTCCTTCTAATCAGCAATTTCCGCTAATCACAAACGATTTTCCCGCGCGTCGCAGGCCGGCGAATTAAAATTGCCGTGAGTCGCTTGGATCTTGTGAAGCCCGAACGGACTCCGCAATCAGTAGCGCCGGCGTCCCGCCGGCTCTTTGCAGTTGATGTTGCTGTTGAATTTGTAGCGGCCGCCTTCAGGCGGGTGCTTTTGCCGTTGTTTTAGAATTTGTAGCGGTCGGTCCCGCCGTTTGGGACCGGGCAGCCGTTGATTTGGTTCTTCTCGCCCGCTCGAATCTTTTCCACCAACTGTTCGGCCACAGAGCCACTGGGCAACCTACGTCGTTACCAAATCATCCAGCTATTCAATGCGCCGGATAGCCGGCCCGTCCTTACTCCCCGGATTCCGCGCCCCGTGCTCCTGCAGAATAGCCGCGGCCCGATTCGCGGCCAGCTCCGTGGTCACGCGCACCACGACCATTGCGCCACCCTGCTTCACATGGCTCGCGTAAAATTCCTGCTCCCCGATATAATCGGGCTGCGTTCCGGAATCGTCGCGCACTTCGCGTTTCGCGAGCTCTCCGCCCGCGCCAAACAACCGCTCGATCCAGCCCTGATGCGGCTCGCCGGATTTCGTGGCAGGCTCATCAGGAGTGTCAGCAGTGCGCGCATCCTCATCCATCTCGCTGATCACTTCCACCTGCCCGCCCTTGATTCCTGCCTCCTCCAAGTCCTCCACCGCATCCTCTGCGTCCCCGTAGCTATCCAGAATTCCGACGATCACAAATCGCATGACTCACTCCTCCCTAAATCCACACCGCGTTCATCTCCGGCGCGCCGAACGATCAGCATTTTCACGACCCGCTATTTCGTGGGTACCGCTAGCGACTTAGAAAACAGCCACGGAAATAATGTCGGCTGATCGTAATCCTTGTCCCACACCGCGCGCCGCCGCACATGAAAACGCAGATTCACTTCGTCGAAATCGTTTTGGAAGGGAACCGCCAAGAATTCATGAAGCTTGGTGTGCGGGAACTGAAACCCAAAGAGGCCTATAAAGGTCCGCCCTTCAAACGAATCCAGCTCGACGCCACTCCTGAGGCACCCCGGCAACATTCCCGGCTTAACTTCGTAGTTCAACATCACCAGCTCGCGCCACTCTGCCGACAGAAAGACCCTGCGCTCCGGCATCAATACCCAACAGTGAAGCGCCGGCCTTGAAATTGAGGCTTTTCGATCTCATCCACCACAGCCACTGCGAAATCCTCAGCCGAAATGTAGCTTTTGCCCTTGTCGTCCACCAGCAACTGGTCCGTCCCCGTGCGATACCGCCCCGTGCGCGTGCCCGGTTCGATCAACGCTGCAGGACTCACCGCCGTCCAATCGAACTCCGCCATCCCTGCCTTGCGATAAACTTCCAGCGCTTCGCGATGCGCCAGCGCAATCGCTTTCCACTCGGCAGGGAAGTCCGGCGCATCAACCAATTGCAAGCCCGGTTTCACTTCCAGACTGCCCGCGCCACTCACCACGATCAGCCGGATCGGTTCCACCCGCGTTAACGCCTCGATCAACGCGTGCGCCGCCGTTACCACCAGGCCCGCATCACCTTTGCCCGGCCCGTAAGCGCTCACCACCACGTCGTGATCCACCGCCGCCGTCGCGATGCTCTCCGGCTTGAAAATGTCACCCGTGTGATAATCCAGTTGCGCGCGATGCTCCCCGGTGCCCGACGTGTCCCGCACCAGGCACGTCACATGATGCCCGCGATTCAGCGCTTCATGCAAAATTCGCTGCCCGATCATTCCGTTCGAGCCAATCAGCATGATCTTCTTCATGTGCGTCTTCCTTTACTCAGCCGCCCACCCCGCATCAGCATATACGATTCCGAGATTGGCGAAGCGGTATATATTCATGAGCGTCGAATCGCGCGTGAACGTCGCCTCGGCTCACCGGAAGCGGACTGCGCGCTACGCCAAGCCCGCTTCCGCCGCGCTCACCGAATCATAGGTGTCGAATAGCGGCGCAATGCCCGTCAAATGCAGCACGTTGTGCACGCGATGATTCAATCCCACCAGCGCCAGCTTGCGCCCCGATTTGTGGCACGAAACAAACGCGCGAACCAGCGCTCCCACCGCCATCGAATCCAGCATCGGCACTTCCGTCAAATCCAAAATTAATCGCGGCGCATCGGCCGCAGCCACCGCATCCACAAATATCCCAGACGCCGTGGACGTGAACGCGCCCTTCAGCTGCAAAATTTGCAGCCCTGCACGGCTGCTCGGCAGCGGAACCACACGGAAAGAATCAGGTGACATGCCGCGCATTCTATTCCACATTCACCACGCGAAGCAACGAACCTCCCGTGCAGTTACCCTGCTTCAATTTGCGCGCAGGGGCGCCCCCTTCGGTCATCAATCAACAGTTGGCAACACAGAAGTTTCCATTTATATTGCTCAGGAAAATCCCTCGCTTCCTGTTCCGCCAAAGCGCTGGGAAAAAATGAGGGCGCATGAAATCAAGAATCCTGTTCCTGGGCATCCTCGGCCTCGCACTGGCGTTCACCGCTGCGGCCGACACGCTTCGCCTCACCACCGGCCAGGTAATCTACGGCCAATTCGTCACCCGCACGCCCGAAGGAATTCAGTTCACCGGGCCGGATGGAGTCACGAATTCCTACCCGCCTGGCCTGGTTGCTTCGCTCACCTTCGGCCCCGTGCCCACTCCGCCGCAGCCGCCGCCGCAAGCCCCGCAAATGGTCACGGTTCCGGCCGGCACCCTGATCCTCGTCCAAACCACCGACGAACTGGACACCAGCTACACTCAGACCGGCCAGGTGTTTTCTGCCACGCTCGTCACCAACCTCGCCAATGGCCTCGTGGTTGCTCGCGCAGGCACCCCGGTCTATGGCCAAGTGGTTCTCGCAAATTCAGCTGGCCGCGCCACCGGCAAGTCGAAACTGGAACTGCAGCTAACGCAAATCGTAATAAACGGGAATCCCTATCCGATCGTCAGTAGCACCTACGATACTGAAGGCAAAAGCTCCGGCCGCCGCTCGGCTTTTCGCTTGTTAGGCGGCGCGGGATTAGGCGCCGCGATCGGAGCCATCGCGGGAAACGCAGGCATGGGCGCGGCCATCGGCGCAGTCGCTGGCGGCGTCGGCGCAGTCGTGCAAAAAGGCAACCAAGTTCAAATCCCTGCCGAAACGCAATTGCAATTTACGCTGCAGCAGCCGGTGACGCTCCCCGCTCTGCCAAATTCATATTAGTGTCAACCGGCACATCTGCATCCGCCACACGAACAACGCACGACACAAAAAGTTTCGGAGGAACCCATGAGCATTCGATTCGCCGCACTCGCACTACCCCTCGCACTGGCGCTAGCGTCCCCCACCGGCCTCGCCGCGCAGCAAACTCAAACCCAAGGGACGCAAGCGCCGGGTACTCACGTACAGAACCCCGCGACTAGCAGGGAACTCAACACCGATGCCTATATTCAACTCCTCCGCGCCGACCTCAGCGCCAAAAGCGCGCAGATCGTCCACGAGACCATGCAGCTCAACGATCAGCAAGCCGCCATCTTCTGGCCCATTTATCGCGAATATCGAGCCGAACAGTCCAAGCTCATCGCCGAAAAGCTGGCCATCGTCACCGACTACGCTACCAATTTCTCCACCATGACCGATGCCAAAGCCGACCAACTGGCCCAGCAAGTCATGCAACTCGACGAAAAGCGCATGGCCCTCCGCGAAAAATACTATGCCACCATGAAAAAAGCCCTCTCCCCCATCGTAGCCGTCCGTTTCTTCCAGGTCGAACACCAGCTCCAGCTGTTAGTGGACCTCCAGATCGCCTCCAACCTCCCCATAATCGAAGAAAACGATTCCCAATAACCGCCCGCCGCGCGCGCGATTTTCGTGGCACGACCACTCCTGGCTGTGCTGCGTTGCCGCTGTCAGCGCTTCCTGCGCCGCTGCGGGAATCATTTCGCCGTTGTCGTTGCAATACCTGCGAACGCCAATTTCTTGATCGGCGAATTACGCTGAGGCGCGGAACACACCACCCCGGCACAACTTCACCGCACAATTATTTTCTGAGAAGGGAACTTCAATCGATAATACACCGAGGGTCTTACTTCGTTTCCGCCGCGGGAGGCGCAGGGTTCGCCACCCCATTCACCGCTTCATTCTCCGAGTCATAAATCTCAAACACCTTGATCAATCGCGTCAATTCCAGCACTTCCCGCGGATGCTTGTTCAATCCATACAACGCAAACGCATTCTTCAAACTCCGCGCCAGCTTCAATCCTTCCACCAGCGAAGCCACGCCCGCGCTATCAATATAATTCACGCCGGACATATTCACGACGACGCGCTCCGTGCCCTTCTTGTTCAGCCCATCCATCAGCACTTTACGAATTTCCGGCGAATTATAGAGCGTCACGTCGCCATTGATGTCCACGATAGTCGCGTGCCCGGATTGGCGTGTGGAAATATTCACGAAAGATGGCCCGTGCCGTCTGCTACCGCCGCGCCCACGAGCCCTTGCCCGCAAACGCGCCAAGCGAATCAAACAACAATTAAATAAATCACCACGGTGCCTGAACGGGTAGGGGCGACCCTAGGCCTTCTGCAACATCACATCCGTAGACTGAACCACCACCGCAACCGTATCGCCAACTTGCAAATTCATTTCTTCCACGCTGCGGCGCGAAATCACGCTCTCGACCACATGTTCGCCCACCTTCACCACCACGTGAGCCATGATATCGCCGATTTGCAATTCCTCGATTTTGCCGACCAGGCGGTTGCGTGCCGAAATTCTCATGCCGCGATGATACCTTGCGCGCAAGACCCTGTCGAGACCGAGATTGCATGCGTCTTCATTTTTCGCCCGCCGGCCTATTTTTTGGCCCGCTCCTTAGAATGCTCCTTCGCGGGTTCTTTAGAATACTCCAATAACACGATCCCGCTCCCGTACACCTTGTGTCCCATCAACTTTAGCTTGGTTTTTTTCGCCGGAGCAGGAAGCAGCGGAATCCCACCGCCCAGCAGCACCGGGATCACGGCGACTTCCACGGTGTCCACCAGGCCCGAATCCAGAAAACTGCGAAACAACAAGCCGCCGCCGAATAACCATATGTCCTTGCCCGCCTTCTCGCGCAGCGCGGCCACGGTTTCGTTCTCCTTCCCGGCCACAATCGTCACGTCCGGAAAGTCGCACTGCCGCAGCGTGCGCGAAAACACGATCGTCTTCATTCCCGGCGTCACCGCTCGCCCGTGTTTCACCATGAACTCAAACGTCCCGCGTCCCACCAGCAAGGTGTCGAACTGTTGGAAGAGGGCCGCAAAGTCTATCTCCGGATCCCCGATGATCCAGTCAAATTCGCCCTGAGGCCCCGCGATGTACCCGTCCAAACTCATCGCCACCTGATACCGAATTCGTCGCACAGCCACCTCCCGCATACCTGCGTGGTCCCCCAGCGCCGCGATTATCCACCCTCCCCGCAAAATCGTCGCGAAAATGTTACCTTGCCCGCGCGGGGATTAACGTTTAAGCGCCCTCGAATCTGGTCCTTGGGCACCCTCGCCTTTCGCAATATCTCTAACGGCACACTGCGCCTCTAACCGTTGAGAACCCACCACATACTTGCTACCGTTGTCGGATGTCCATCCACCCAGACGACCTGCCGCCGCAGAATCGCCGTCGCAGCAAGCGCGTACACGTGCGCATTCCCGTTTTGGTCCGCCTCCAGGACTCCAAGAAAAATTCCGTTGAAGAAAAGACCCACACCATCATCGTCAATTCCCACGGCGCGCTGATCCTCCTCGCCACCAAGGTAAACGTCCAGCAAATCGTCCGCGTCGAGAACGTCAATACCAAAGAAGAGCTGCTCTGCCGCGTAGCCTGTCTAGGTTCCAGCTTCATGGGCAAAACCCAGGTAGCAATAGAATTTATAATGCCGGCCCCCAAATTCTGGAAAGATCGCCCCGCCTCCGAACCCGCCCCTGCCCGCCGCTAGCGTTGCCCGCAGCTAATTTGCAACCCCGCCGTGCGCTTGCTGTCGTCTGTGACTTTTTAGCGGGCGCTTTTGACTTGGCCTCCACGCGCGAAAACTCTTGCCTTCCTCTCCCGAAAATCCCCACTCATCGCGCCCGCGCGCGACATCTTTATTAAATCATGTTAGAATAAGTCTTCCGCTCTTCGAGTTTTTGCAGTCCTTGCGCGCCTCCTTGAGCGTGTGTGGCATCCGGCAGCGCGCGTTCCTTGTTCCTTTCGCGGCGAGAAAGCAGCTTCAGCCTGGGTTTGCGCTGGTCTTGAGCCGAAGCGATGGTTGTGCTGTGCTCACGGGAGAATCACCATGAAGAATCTCTTTGTCGGCAATATGAGCTTTCAAACGACGGCAGATGACCTCCGCGCGCTCTTCGAGCCCTTCGGCCAACTCGCCCGCGTGCACGTTGCCACCGATCGCGAGACCGGACGCGCGCGTGGTTTCGGTTTCGTCGAAATGCCCAACGACGCTGAAGCAGCCAAAGCCATCGCCGCGCTCGACGGCAAAGATGTTGGCGGTCGCAATCTGAAAGTCAACGAAGCCCGCCCGAAATCCGAATCAGGCGGCAGCGGTCCGCGCGGCCCACGTAGTGGCGGCGGTGATCGCGGCGGAAAAGATGACAATCGCGGCAACACCGGCGGCCCGCGGGGCGGGAATACCGGCGGCCGCAAAGAAAGATTCTCGAACGAAGATTATCGCGAAGTCGCGCGCCAGCCGCGCGAGCCTCGCTGGTAACGCCGCACCCGCGCATTTCGCCGGATGCGAATTCGTCCCTAACTTCTACCCCTTCAGGAGATCGTCATGACGACAACATTCAAGAAGCGGCAAAAGGAAATGAAGCGCCAGGATAAAGCCCGCGCCAAAGCAGAACGGCGTCTCGAAAAGAAAGTAGACGGAGTTCCCGGCGGCGTCTCCGACGATGGCATCGCCTGGGACGAGGGCGTCGGCACCCCCGGCGGCCTCCGCGTCCCCGAGTTTCTGGACGCGCCCGAAGACGGCACCGAGCCCGAAACCCAACACTAGCCCATCCCACGACCCCGAGCCCGCGCGCTCTGTCGCTCCCGTCGCAAAGTACGGATGTCTCTCGACGTGTCCCCGCACCATCCCAAATTTGATCCCATGCCGCACAGGTTTTGAGTTTGCAGTTGATTTTGTAGCGGCGCGCTTTAGACCGCCAACCGTTGCAGTTGGCTTTCGTAGCGCCGGCTGGCCAGTCCTGAGAGCCTGCCTGCGGCAGGATCGAAGGGCGTCCCGCCGGCTCCGTTGAGTGGGTGATTCTTTGTCTTTGAATTTGTAGCGGCCGGTTCAGTTTCATCGAACCGGGCAGCCGTTGCTCTAGGTTTTGCCCTCGCGATTGATTTTGTAGCAGCCGCCTGTTTTTTCCTTTAGGTGGACGTCTTTGACTTTCTCTGTGTCCTCCGCATTTTCTCCGTGTCCTCTGTGTTCAATCCTTTGCCTGTCTCCGCGCCCGCTGCGCCTCTGCGGTACTTTTTCGCCGTTGCCGTAACCCTTACCTCCGAGAGCAATCCCCCAACTCCTCACCCCATCCCCGGCTCGAATCACGTGCTATACTCTGCTTTCGGCGCACTCCACGCGGTCTCTGTTCTCCGCCGTCCAGGCAGTCAAAGATTCGAGCGCACAAGGAGCACCGGAATGGGCATTGAGTTTCAGGAATTATTCAACTGGATGCGCCGCCGCAAAATTTTCGCCACCCTCCTCGTCGTCTGCACCCTTGGCATAGGCGTTCTAATCGGCACGCTAATCTCCGGTCACGCCCAAGCCACTCACGACCAGTCCGCAACCGGCGCCACGCTCCTGGCCGTCCCCGATCCCATCACGATGTCCAACGCCTTCTCCACCATCTCTAAAAAACTCGGCCCCGCCGTCGTCAACATCTCCACCACGCAAGTAATTGAAAAGCCCAAGGGCGGGAACAAGACCCCCAAAAAGTTCGGCGATCCCTTTCAGGATTTCTTCGATCGCTTCTTCGATCAACCCGACAACAGTCCCGACGCCGAACGCAGCCTCGGCTCCGGCGTAATCGTGGACAAAAAAGGTTTCATCCTCACCAACGATCACGTAATTGATCAGGCCACAAAAATTCAAGTCGCGCTCGACGGTGACGCCACCAAATACAATGCCCGAGTAATCGGCTTCGATAAAGACACCGACCTGGCCGTTGTAAAAATTGACGCCGACCACGACCTACCGGTAGCCAAACTTGGCAATTCCGACGGCGTGCAGGTCGGTGACTGGGTCCTGGCTATTGGCAGCCCCTTCGGCCTGAATTCCACCGTCACCGCCGGAATCATCAGCGCGAAAGATCGCTCTAACGTCGGCCACCAATTCCAGCGCTTCATTCAAACCGACGCCGCCATTAACCCTGGAAATTCCGGCGGTCCGCTCGTCAACATGGCCGGCGAAGTAATCGGCATCAACACCGCTATCTACACCGGCAGCCGCGGATTCGAAGGTGTGGGCTTCGCGCTGCCTTCCACCACCGTCATCAGCGTTTACAATCAGCTGATCACAAACGGTAAAGTCACTCGCGGTTCCATCGGCATCACCTTCCAGGAAGATCGCAGCAACAATCCCGTGCTTTTGAAGGAACTCGGCGTTCCCTACGGCATCGTAGTCGAAGCCGTCGAGCCAGGCAGCCCCGCCGACAAAGCCGGCCTGCAACCTGGCGACGTGATCACCAATATTAACGGCACGCCTGTGCACACCGGCGCCGATCTCGTAAATCCCATCGCCGAAACTGTCATCGGCCAATCCGTGCAAGTCCGCTACGTCCGCAACAAGCAGACCAAAGACGTCGCGCTCGTAGTCGCCGACCGTTCCAAGATTTTCCCGCAGGTAGCTCAAGCTGCCGAGGATCAACCGGATGAGTCGGACACTCCCGGCCAGCTGGGCCTGCACGTCGAAGAGCTGACGCCCGATCTTTCGCGCAAGCTAGGCATGTCCAAAATCACCGGCGTGGTAGTCACTGAAGTCGAACCCGCCAGCTTCGCCGAAGACGTGGACTTCGCCCGCGGCGACGTAATCACAGAAATCAACCACACCCCCATCAACACCCTCGCCGACTACAAAGCCGAAATGGCCAAACTCCATCCCGGCCAAGATGTCCTATTCAAAGTCGCCCGCCACAGCGACAGCGACCGCGTCCTTACGTTGTTCCTAGCCGGCGCAGTCCCAACAATCCTCGCGCAGTAAGTTTCCGTCGCGCGCAGATCGAATCGCGGCACAGTCACTCCTGGCTGTGCGCCCTTGCGATTGCTTTGGAACGTGTAGCGGTCGGCTCGTCCCGCGTTTTCAGGGACGAACCGGGCAGCCGTTGCTTCTGCCTTGATAGGGCACGGCACGCCGTGCCCGCGTCAACTCCCATCGCGCAAACTCGGTAGGGGTGCAGCTTGCTACGCCCCAGCTTGCCGGGGTGTTAGCCCGTCAGCACTTCGCATTTGACTTTGTAGCGGCCGGTGCGTCCCGCGTTTTTCGGGACGAACCGGGCAGCCGTCGTATTTGTTTTGCCTTTCTCCGCGCCCTCTGCGTCTCTGCGGTAATTCTCCCCGTGCCGTTTCTCCGCGCGAACCGCGTTTCATGCCGTTTGCCGCGCCGCACTCCCGGCCAGCAAATCCGCGAACACAAATCCCTCCCGCTCCACAATCTCGCCAACGGCAACCGCGATGTCCCCTCGAAACATCGGCCCCGCGCAAACAAACGTATGAAACTCTCCATTCTCCCCGCAAGGATCCACCCCCGCAGGCAAGTCCCCCAGCAACTCCGCATCAAATCGCCGCCCAGCAAACTCGCGACCGAGCTTCCGCGGATCCACGCAAGTCAAATAGGCACCCAACCCTCCAGCAATCATCTCCTCCGCCAACGCCCGCGTCTCCCGGCCCCACAAAGGAAATACAGGAGTCATCTCGCACCGCGCCAGCTGCGCTTCCCGATAAGCCCGAACATCCTGCAAAAAAAGATCCCCGAAAATCACATGCCGCACTCCCTCGCCCGCAGCCCGCGCCATCGCCTCACCCATCGCGCTCTCATAAATCTCATTCGAACATGGCGAAGGAATGCCAACCTTCACCAAAGGCAATCCCGCAGCCTCAGCCTGTGTCTCCAACAAACTCTCCCGCACCGCATGCATCGCCACGCGCCCATGCGTGCGATTCACGGTAGTCAGCAATGCAACCACATCAAACGAACCAGCCTCGCGCACCGTATGCAACGCCCATGCGCTATCCTTCCCGCTGCTCCAAGCCAGCCAAGCCTTCGGCCGCGCCACTCCGCCATTGCGCAACTGCAATTCGTTCACCATCGAATCCTCCCGCCGCCCAGAGGCGAACACACATCGAACCACCCCTGCCCATAAGTACAGTATCGCTTTGAAAAAAGCGCCCCGCCTTTCCCGTCTCCTGCCAACATGGTTGCCCTATTCTATACGTCCAGCCTCCAAGGGGAGTTTATGGCGAATCCTCTAGCTGCCGGCAACGCGAACCGCGCAGCTCGTCGCAGCACTCGTCGCGATGAAGCAGTACTTGTCACTGTCTCTGGCGTTGACGCGCGCCGCGGACCATACACCGAAAAAGTCTCCACGCTCACCATCAGCTGCCACGGCTGCAAGTATCCGTCCAAGTATCAAGTCTTGCCCGACGCCATGGTCACCCTCGAGCTGCATCCCGAAAAAGAAAATTCCGCCAAGATCACCACGCGCGGCCGTGTCAAATGGATTCAACGCGACGCCGAAAGCGGCGGTCCTTTATACACCGCAGTAGAATTCGAGAATCCGCAAAATATCTGGAAGATCCCGTCGCCACCCGAAGATTGGCTGCAGTTCAACGGCGAACGCAAGCGCGGCCCCGAACCCGTGCAACTGAAGCACGTCGCGGTTCTTCATCCCGAGTTAGCCGTCACCGCCCAACCCAAACCCGGGCCGGCAAAAATCACCTCAGCGTCGGATGCACTGGCCGCGCAATCGCGTGCCACTACCGCGCAGCGTACCGTCGGCCATCTCATGGGCGACTTCCAGCAGCAAATGGAAGAAATGATTGCCGACGCAGCCGTCGCCGCCGTTCGCGACAAAGCCGCGATGCTCCTCGATGACGTTCGCTCCGGCCTGCGCGATGAAGCCAAGCGCGTCCTTATCGAAATCGCAGCCTCGCAAGCCGCCGAATGGGCCGAAACATGCATCAACGAAGTCCAGCGCTCCGGCCAGAAAAACGCCCAGGCCCTCCACGCCCAATGGACCAAGAGGATTGAAGCCGAACTCGGCAGTTCTTTCCAGCGCATCGAAGATCGTCATCGCGAAGCCGAGATGCTTTCCACCACGCTCGTTACCAATGCCCTCGATCGCCTGCATCAAACTCTGGAAACAATTCAGCAAGACGCCGTCGAGCGCATCGTCACCCGCCTGAAAGACCGCCTCGCCCCGTCCTTTCAGGACGCGCGCGAAGTTGCCGGCACTCTCGCCAAACGCCAGCAAGAGATCGAAAAAACTCTCGCCGCAGCGGAAGAAAAATCCTCCGCCCAGATCGAACACACCTGCGAGCGCCTCGAAAAACAATTCGAAGTAGTCATGCGCGCCCGCCTCGATGCGGCCCGCGAAGAACTCGAACGCACCGCCCGCAGCGCCACCGCCTCAACTGCGCAAAATATTTCCGCCGCCGCCGCGCGCCACGAAAAAGAAGCCCAAGCGCGCCTCCGCGAACAATCCGATCGCATCGCTGAAAACGCCAAAAAATCCCTGGAGCAAATGGCCGCCGCCACCTCCAATGAATTCGCCGCCGAACTTACAAATTACAGCCAAGGCCACCTGGAATTCGTAAGCACCTCTATCTCAGACCTGGCCAAAGGCATCGGCAAGCGCCCCAAATCTTGAAAGGGAACTGGAGTCGGTCGAAGAAATCGGAATGTTTTGTGCGTCGCGGCCTTAACGTCTGAGTGAGGACAAGGTTTTCGTCAGGGCACGGCTTCAGCTGTGCCATAAGCATTGCAAATGCGAAGCGGCTTTAGCCACTGAGGCCATGAATTTTGAGACAGACTCACAAGCCGTAAACGCGAGCCGCCACAATGCAACGCGAAATCGCATCATCGCCTGACCCACAACTTCTCCACGAACCTTCGTGGTGCGCCGCCGCGTCCTGCAATGCCTCCGCCGCAATCGAATTCGCCGGCCGCTCCCTCTGCCTCGATCACTTCCTCCCGGCCTGCATCACCGAAATCGAATCGCGCAACGAGCGCCTAAGAAATCTTCCCTTCGACCCAGCCGCCACCGAATCACTGAAAACTTTCATCGCCACCTGCGCCAGGCAAGCCCAACAATTGGCCGAGCATCCGCCAGCCCAAGCCCAGACCGCCGTCCTCGATTTTCTACTCCGCCTCTCCCAACTCACTCAACGCATCCGGCGCAGCCCCCGCACCGCATCCTCCATCTCAGTCTGGCTCCGCCGCGAAGACCCGCACCAAACCTGGCACGAAGAAACCTGGACGGTCAGCACCAGCCGCCACGGCGCCGCCCTTCTCTGCCGCCGCCCCGTGGAAAAAGGCGGCACCGTCGTCCTCTGCCGCAAAGACAAAGGTTCCCGCGCCGAAGCCCAAGTCGTCTACAGCCTCCGCGACGCCGAAGGCCGCAAACAAATCGGCATCCAGTTCAATGACCCCATCAACTTCTGGGATTGAATCGAACTTCCATGTGCCGCGCACACAAACTCTGAGCGTCTCATCGCATCCAAGTTTGATTCAGTACGGTTGCACGATACGCGCCCCAGCCCATGTCCCAGCTTGAGGCCGCGCGGAAAATCATCATAATAAGAGAAGGCACCTTCGCTGGCCGCTCCACCAGTCAAGTAAATCCGAGCCCGGCAGGGAACCGCAGCGGAGAAAAATGACCAAGCTTTCGATCACAGCGTCACTACTTCTAACGCTAGCCGCGACCCTATGCGTCACAACCACACGCGCCGTCATTGCACCCGCGCCGCAGCAAGCGACCACCTCGACTACAAAAAAGAAATCTAGCAAAAAACATCACTCATCCAAACGCGAACCCACGCAAAAAGCTCCCACGCCCGAACGCATCTCGGAAATTCAGTCCGCCCTCGCCCACAACGGCTACTATCAAGGCAATCCCACTGGCAAATGGGATTCCAACACCATCTCCGCCATGCAAAAATTCCAGTCCGACAACGGCCTGAGCAACAGCGGCAAAATTGATGCCCCCAGCCTGCAGAAATTAGGCCTCGGCTCCGGCACCGCCGGCGTTGACGCACCCAAACCCGTCCCTCCCAAGCCCGCAACGTCCGCGCCCGCCGCCAGCGCGACAAGCCCCACGCCGCCCGCCGCCTCCACAACCTCCGCCTCCAGCGCCACCCCGACACCGAATTCCTCGCCCGCCCCCAAGCCCCAGCGCTAATCAGGTCCGAGTCACGCAGCCCAGGCCACAGCATCGAAGTCCCAATGAACCCTTGATCTGAATTGTCCGTCTTAACCGCAGCGAGGTTTGATCTGCGTTTATCTGCGTTCGTCCGCGGTGCCTTTGCGGTCCCGCATCACGCGCCGCGTCACATTTCGATTTTCTCTCTTCTGTCTTCGCTCTTGACGCTTTACCGGAACCACCCCGAATCCGCTCCGGCCTTCCGCCCTTCCTCTGCCAACGCATCCAGTTGGTTCTGCAATTCGTCCTTCTGATGCTCCACCTGCTTGATCTGCGCGTTGCGGTCCTCCACAAAAATCACTCCAGCCTGCGCTCCGCTCATCGGGTCCACGCTTACCGCGCCATGTTTCGCGATCTCATCCTGAATTTCGCTGATTTTCTGGTCGCACGCCGCCATCTGCTTCCGGATCTCATTCGCCCGCCCGCGCCAATATGACTCCTGGCTTCCCGCCGCGCCTTGCGCCCCTCCACCGCCGCCGCTTTCGGAATTCTCTGAATAAGACGACCCACCGCCTCCGCTATTCCCGTCGCCCACCACCGAAACGCCATGGCCTGATAAAGTCGTCACCGAATCTTCCGTGTATACTTTCGGCTTCGCCGCCTGGGTCTTCTGCGCGCGCGCCCGACGCGCCGCCTCGCCCAATGATTCCGCCGCTGGCGCCGACTGATCCTCCATCTTCGGTTCGTTTTGCGCGGTACCGTTCGACGCGCTCGCGCTCGCCGCCGTCTGGGTAGCACCGCCAGCTTGCGGTTTTACCGAAGAGTTTGCAGAAGAATTCGCGGTGGCAGGTGGCGTCTGCCCTTGCGTCGCCGCTCCCGCCTGCCCCTGACCAAACGCCGCAGGCGCAAAAGCAAAAGCCCCCGCACTCAACCCCACCAGCAGTAAAATTGACGCAACTCCAAGGCAAGCCAATCCAGGCGATCTTCGTGGCAGCCCGCCGCCAGTAACTGCGGCAACGTCCAACGATTCATCCGGCAGGGAATTCGGCACCAATTTCATCGTGTCTAAGTTGCTCACGGCAAACCTCCAGCAGCATAGTGAACAGAATCTTCACTCCACGTTATTGCGCCGCGCCGCGAGCGGTCAACGGTACGAACTCCGAAAATATCCTCCGGGTAACCTGTACGAACGTCCAGTCCAGCTTCCGCACACATAAAATCGCTCCGCGCACCAGCGCAGGCCCATGACGCGCGTTCCACTTAGCACTGTGCCAAATCGAACATCTATCCCCGCCCGCTCCCGCTACTCTCCACCCCAGCCAGAAACAGCCGGCCTCTCGCTCGCGCCGTCCGCGCTGCCATGGTTCAAAGGCGGCACCATGAAACGACCCGTCGGCGTCACCGTAATCGCGATAATGATGTTCCTCGTCGCCGCGCTTCTCGTTCTCGGCTCCGCCGCCTGCTTTTTCGTCGGTGTAATGAACGCCACCGGCGCAGACTCTCGCGACCCAGTGACCGTAGCAATCGTCGGCATGGCTCTCGCCGCCGGATTTTCGCTTTTGTTCCTAGCCGCCATCAACATCACACTCGGCATCGGCGTCCTGCAATTGCGCGAGACCGCCCGCCGTCTCTGCATGGCGTCCATCTCTCTCGGTGTCGCATTAAGTCTCGCCGCCCTGTTCCTCCTCGTCCTGCACCCGCCCGCCGAGATGATCATCGCGCAGCTTCTACTGCTCGCAGCCTACGTCGGCACGCTCGTTTATCTCGTCAGCCCCCGCGTCCGCCAAGCGTTCGCGCCAGCACTGGTCACGCCGTAGCACGCGCTCTCGAACGAGACGCTCCCTATTTCCCTCCGTACACCTTCCCGAAATTCCAGGCCAACATCACCCCCATAGCCAACCCTCCAACTCCCAGTGTCGCTACGCCCGCCGTATCCCGAATCAAAAAATCGCCCACGCGAAACACAAGCAAATACCCAATCACCAGATTGAACGCTCCCCACAAAACATTCACCATCGCCGAAGATTCACCCTTTCCCGGCGGCGAAGCAAATGGCGAAGGAAATCTCCTCCCCATCACTCCGCTTACAAAATGCGGCACCGCGTTCACCACGAACATTCCCCCAAAAAAGTAAGCCACGTAATCTTGCCAGCCCATGTTCCTCCTCCCGTGAATCGCTCACAAAGCGCGGGATCTAAGGACGCGCTACGGCAAATATACCCCCGCCGGCCCCATGCTGAACACACGCGCGCACCCCCATCCATTTGCACAAGTGTGCAAAATTGAACAGCCTCGTGCCTTGTCTCCTTCTAACATCGCAGCCTCCTGAATACGTCCCGCCGCTAAGGCCACGGCCAGGGTCAAACTCAGGACGTTCTCCACGCCGCTGCCGTCCCTGGAGAAAAATGGCGATCCCCGGTAACCGGCACACCTCAAGGAGCGGGAAAATAATGACGCACTTGGACCAAGCATTCACTCACTTGAATCGCCAATTCGCCAAGCTCAAGCAGAAATACGTGGAATTCAGCGACGGAATCGTCCGAGCCATCATCGAAGAGGAAATGAAGATTCGCAGAGAAGAAATTGACGCGCGCGTACGGGCGCCGCGGCAACGCCAGCAATCACCCGAAGCATAACCGAAGCGAGGTGGCCGACATGAGCGAACAATCTCGCACCAAGCGGTCTCCTGCTGACTTCCGCCTGCATCACCAGTCCACTGACCACCGTCGCTGTAGGCTCGTCGGCGAGCGCCAGATTCTCGAGCTGATCTCCCTTGGCGCCCCGCTGTCCGGCATCTTGAACAAACTCTGCATGATGATTGATGTCCGCATTGGCAACGTGGTCTCCATTATCTCGTTGCCGCACCAACCTGAAAATCATATCTGCTCCATGACCCACAGCGCCCTGCAAGTCGGCCTCGAGATTTTCTCCTCCAGCGCGATCCTTTCGCCGGACAACACTTTCCTCGGCATGCTCGAAATTTTCGGCTGCGACCCGCGCCACCCCACTATGCTCGAATATCACCTGATTGATCGTGTCTGTTATCTCGCGGCGCTCGCGCTGCAACGTCCCGAATCACCCGATCAGCTCGGGGACCTCGACGAGAACGGCAGCTTCGAGCGACTCGCAACCAAGCCCAAGGGCAAGCTCCTCGGCCCTGTGGAGAAACCGCCATACATTAATTGATGTATTTGCTTCGGCGCGCGCGAAATGTTAGAAATTCAGGCGAATTCATAACCATCGGGCCGGGCGACCCCAAAATGTACAACCAATTTTTTGCATTGCGCGAAAACCCTTTCAACGTCAACCCCGATCCCCGCTACCTCTTTCTCAATCGGCAGACCGCGGAGGCTAGGGACGCCCTCACTCAAGGCATTCAGGCCCGCAAAGGCCTCCTTCTTCTCACCGGCGAAGTCGGTACCGGCAAGACCACCCTCCTCAACCATCTGCTCGATTGGCTGCATCAGCAGCGCGCCCCCACCGCCTTCATCTTCAATTCCCATCTGGAAATCAACCATCTCTTCGAGTTTATGCTGTCCGATTTTGCCGTGAAGTTCGATCCCGGGCTGAAAGACAACACCCTGCTGCGCCTCCACCAGTGGCTCTGGGAACGCTATCGCGCCGGCGATACCCCGGTCGTCATCGTGGACGAAGCGCAAGGCCTCCCCGATCGCGTCCTCGAAGAAATTCGCATGCTTCTGAATCTCGAGACCTCCAACGAAAAGCTGCTGCAGATCGTCCTCGCCGGCCAGCCAGAACTGGAGGCCCGCCTGCAGCAACCTGAACTCCGCCAGGTCAAACAACGCATAGCCCTGCGCTGCAAGACTGCCGCTCTTTCACTCGACGAAACTCACCAGTACATTCAGTTGCGCCTGCACATCGCCGGCGCCGACGGCCCGCGCATCTTTGCCCCCGAGGCCATCGAGGATGTCCACTTTTATTCCCGCGGCATCCCCCGCGTCATCAATCTTCTCTGCGAACACGCCCTCATCAACGCCGGCGCGGCACAGGTCCGGCCGGTCCCGGCCCGCTTCATCGCCGAAGTGGCCAGCGAATTTCAGTTTGACGATGCCAGGCCGCTCGCTCCGTCTTCGAACTTTGCGGAAGCACCGAGCTCTCAGGGAATTCCTGCGGAATCGCGTTTCCTGAACGCCCTCGTTTCGCTTTCCATAGCTAACGAAGCCCAACCAAACGCTCCGGGATGTCTGGACCCGTCCGGCATCCCAGCCCCGCGTGGGCTCGCCGCTCCCGACAATTCCTTCAGCCCAGTGCAAGGTTCTGCCGCCCCGCTTTCGCACCGCGAACGTTTTCAGGGCGCCAGCGCTGACAATCCTGCCGGCGCCGCGCCCTCCCCACAGTCCTCCGAGCCCGGCCGTTCGTTGTCCTCCGAACAGCCCGTCCCGCCGCTTTTCGCCCAAGTGTTCGGCTCGCCACTCGCGCACGCCTTCGCGATCCGTTCCGCACATGCCTTAGCGCCGAGCTCCGAACCCGCCATCGCGCCGCCGTCCACGCAGATCTTAGAATCGTGCTTTGCACCAGACTTTGCCCCCAGTTCCGAACAGAACCTCGAACCGCGCTCCGAACCCGCCTTCGCGCCGGGCTCCGCGCAAATCTTCGTAACGCCCGCGGAACCTTTCAATGCCCAGCGCACCCCGCCCGCCGCTCCCTGGCATAGACAGTTAGAAGCGCGCCTCCTCGCCGACTGGACCTCTTTTTTTTCGGAAGTTGGCAGCTCGCTGGCCTCGGACCCAGCAGCCGAACCCGCTTCCGAGCCCGTAGCGGCAACGCACCCTCCCCGCCTTCATCTGGTCGAAACAAAATCCGCGCCGGCGGTTTCACCAGCCGCGGGCCGTCGCCTAGCGCCCAACTTTCAAAATTCCGCGCGACTCGCATCCAGAGCTGACGCCGCGAAATCAATCGCTCTCATCTCCCCGGTAATGAAGCTCGTCGCCCTACGACGCATCCTGATCCGTTGGCTCTCAACCGTGAATGTTCGTCTCCTTTCGCCCGTCGTCGCGCGCTCTCGCACCGTCCTCGACAGTTGGACCGCCGGCGCCGCTCCTCGTCTTGTGTCAGCGCGCACCGCGGCCGCCCGCTCTCGCGCCATTGCGTACCTCACCCAGCTACGTACGCGCGGCCAAAGCTTCGCCAGCTGGCTCTACTGGGTATTTCTCGCCTTCGTGGAACGCTGCCTGAAGCTCGCCACTTCCATTGACTGGTCCCAACTCTGGCTCACCGCATCAAGATGGCTGCGCCAGCCCTGCGACCCCACCCAATGGCGTCTCCATGACCTTCGCCCCTTCCACGAACTGCTCCGCTTCAATCACAAAAAAACGTAATCCCGGCACCACGCCTCACTTGATTGGCATTCCGTTCGAGCACTCGACTCTGGTAGCGCCGGCGTCCCGCCGCTGAATTGCGCTGCAGCGCAATTCAGCCTGCGATCCGGCAGCGTCAGTTCAAAGGGAAGCGGCCGCCTTCAGGCGGGCACAGTTGAATTTGCTTTGGAATTTCCGGCCAGTCACACGAGGAGGGAATGCACAGTCTCTACTCCACAACGCCCGACCGCGAAATCCCCGTATGCGATTGCGCAGAATCCGTCGCGGAAGCAAGCGAATAAAATCGCCGGTCGCACTCCTCGCACCGAAACGGCTTTATCGGGACCAAGGCTAGCACTGACAATTCAAATATGCCCCGACGCTTCGAGCGATGAATGTATTTGCTGTTGCAATGCGGACATACCACTGCCACGGTGCTTCTCCTCTCACACCCATCCCGATCCGTGACCGAAAATCTTGCGGTTGAACGTCGGGACTCAATGCGAATCGCGCTTACTCAATTGCGCCGCCCACCGCATCTCGCCTCTTCCCGCGTTCAAATTGTGGGATAGCGAGGAAGAAAGAGATTACCCAGCCCCCAGCCCTGGTTGCAGGGTCCTCTCTTCCTTCCCTCGCCATTCGCCCGCGATTCTACGCGTTGTGCCATACCGAAACTGTCTCCTTTTGCACACTTCTGCAAGTTTTCTCCAGCAATCCGCGCAATCCTCGCCACTGTCTCGCCAGGGCTTGCTCATCACGGCCCGTACCGCGCCCCTTTTCCTCGCTGCACCGCCGCCACGAAATCGCAACAAATCGGCAACGTGTGCTCTATTGAACAGAACTCCTCCCTCCCGCCGTTTACTATTTCGTATGAATGGAATCCCCGCCATTCACCCTTGGGAGAAAACTTATGAAGTTCCGATCAGCTTTACTGTTTGGCGGAGTTGTTCTGCTGGCCGCAATTCCGGTTTGCGCCGATAGCATCCTTTACACCACGTCTACAAACGAGCCTGCGAACCCCGAAAGCTCCGCGGCAACGTTCCGTACCTCCCATGCGAAATACCTGGCGCTCGCGACCGCACAGATTTTCTCGGAACCAATTCCAGCCGTCGTTTCAGTCCAAGCTTTCGTGTTGCCCGAAACCGTCATCGCTCAAGATGCCACGCAAACAGAAATCTCGGGCAACCACGCCGCGAGCTTCGCTCTCGCGCTAACTGATCCTCAGAACGAAGCGCGTCCGTCCATCTCCACTCCTGCCATGCTCGCCGTCAACGGCTTCCAGCCCGGCGCCGCGTTCGGCGGCAGCGACGCAGAAAATTCCTGGGTTCTCGTCACGCTCGTGCCCGCCGCACCCGAACCGGGCGGTCATTCGGGCGACTTCGCTGCACTTGGTTCCGGCGGCCCCGTTTCCTCCGAGTTCAGCACCGATGGATCACGCCTCGGCTTTTTCGGGCGCGATCCCAATCGTGGCAAAGCCGGCAAAGGCCAGAATAAAAATCAGAATGACGCGCCAGTCCCCATCCCGGAACCTTCGGCTGCCTCTCTCCTGATGCTCGGGCTGCTAGCCGTCGGAATCATGGCTCGTCGCAACCGCGATTTTTCGGCCAACGCATAATCGCGCGAATCAGTTTCCGCAAACTCAAGCCGCGGCCCAGCAACACTGGGCCGCGTTTTCTTTCCATCGCCTCTCCGCCACAAGCTCTAAATCAAAGAATTAAATCCAAAAGTGTCCACAACGAGACAGTCTTCCGTTCTCACACCGCCTATTCTTGTAAACGTGCGTAGTCCTTCCACGCCGCAAGCGCCTCTCACCGGATTCGCAGGCACTGACCCGCGGACCCTGTCGCGCCTGGAAGCAAGGAGAAATAAAAAATGCTCGGGATAATCGCCGCGGTTTTGATCGTTCTTTGGCTGCTAGGCTTTTTCATGTTTCACGTGACCAGCGGCCTGATTCACATCGTCTTGGTCGTCGGCCTGATCCTGCTGTTGTTCCACTTTCTGCGCGGCAGTTCCGCCAGCGCGTGAATCGCGCCACCGCGCGATTCACCCTGAGAATCGGCAGAGCCGGTTCGAAGCGTCGCGTCCCAACGAGGCAACGCGACATCAACGTCGCGCCTGGCGTTCTCGATGACGTCTTACTCAGCCGCCGCCCAAGGAGTCGTCCATGTCTGTCCTGCTCCGCTTCGGCTTCGCCGCCCAAGTCATCGCCGCGTTCGTCATCTTTGTTCTGGGCTACATCGGCCTGTTCACCGCTCTCATGCTCGTCATGCTGATTGCTCGCGGCCTCTATGAATCCTTCAAATGGCTCAGCGGCTCCACGCCAGCTCGCGCCATCGCCAAGCGTTTCACACCGGCCACCGCCGCCGGCAGCGTCGCTTTCGAAAGACGCATTCCTATTCCCATCTCATCGCCCGCGAACCAACCGCAGCTCGCCGAACTCACATTTCACCCGGCTCTTAATCGCCGCCGCATAGCAGGGAACTATTCGTCAAATCTTCCAGGAGGCACACCACGATGAAAGACAGCACCAAAGACGCAGCCGCAGGCACATTTCACGAAGTAAAAGGCGCTATCAAGAGCCAAACCGGCAAGCTAATTAACGATCCCGGTCTCGAAGCCGACGGCATCGTCGAAAACGTGACTGGAAAGATCCAAAAGAAAATCGCCCAGGTTGAAAAAGTTATCGAAAAACCGTAGCCCCCGCGCTGCACTACCGCGCCCACCAGAACCCAGAACCGTATTCACATTCGAATCCGCATCAACCAACCGCAAAGTCTTGGGAGGCAAGTCATGAATCTGGCAGATCTAAGCACCACGCAAATTATCATCATCATCGCTGTGGCAGCGGTGGTGGTCCTGGCAATCGTCGGCATCGCGCTTTCCATCCGCAAGCGTCGCACCGAAAAACTTCGCAACCGCTTTGGCAACGCCGAATACACTCGCGCCGTCACCGAAGGTGGCAGCCAGAGCAAGGCCGAAGCTGCGCTCAACGAACGCGCCGTGCGCGTCGAACGCCTGCACATCCGTCCGCTTGGCGCCGGCGACCGCACCCGCTTCACAGATTCCTGGGCCAAAATCCAGTCCCGCTTCGTTGACGGCCCCGGCAGCGCCGTCACCGACGCCGACCAGTTGCTCACCGACGTGATGTCCACCCGCGGTTATCCCGTCAGCGATTTCGAACAGCGCGCCAACGATATTTCCGTGGACCATCCTCTCGTCCTCGAAAATTACCGCGCCGCGCATCAAAGCGCCCTCCGTCAAGCCAAGGGCGAGGCCGACACCGAAGATCTGCGCCAAGCCATGATCCACTTCCGCACGCTCTTTGAGGAACTCGTCAACGAGCCGGAGATCGCCCGCGCACACACCGCCTAATCGAGAAATGTGTTCATTTCAGTACAGAATCGGGTTCGTCCGCCCGCTAACATCATTGCTCGGACGATCAGCTACAGTTCCGCAACAGGAGATCACCAATTATGGCCGCCGAAACAGCCACAAAATGCGCGCACCCCGTCTGTTCTTGCCTCACAACCAACGGCAAGTACTGCAGCACCCAATGTGAAGCGATGGAAAAAACGCCAGATATTGACTGCACCTGCAACCACCCGAACTGCAAAGGCAAGACGACGTAATCGCCAGTCTTTCCACAACGCCGCCCGCGCTCGCGCCCGCATTAATTAAAGGAGATCCATGAATAAGCTCAGAATCACCGCCACCATCCTCACGCTCTTCTCGGCCGCCGCTATGGCCGCCTGTTCCCAGACCTCCGCGAAATCGCCCGACGTCACCGACAGCATTCGCACCTCTCTCGATCAAGCCGGCCTCAAAGATGTCTCCGTCAGTGAAGACACCGACAAAGGCGTCGTCACCCTTGGCGGCCACGTCACCAATGACGCCGACAAAGCCCAAGCCGAGACCGTCGCAAAATCCCTAGCCGGCGCGCAAGTCGTCGCCGACCAGATTGCCGTAATCCCCGTCGGCGGTGAAAAAGAAGCTAAAGCCGTGAACTCCGACCTCGACGAAGGCATCGAAAAAAATCTCGACGCCGCGCTGATCCAAAATCGCCTCCACGACGCCGTCAAATATGAAGTGAAGAACGCGGTCGTTACCCTGTCCGGCGAAGTAAATTCCCAAAACAAACGCGCCCGCGCCGAGTCCATAGCCAACGCCGTCCCCAACGTGTCACAGGTTGTAAACGACCTGCAGGTGAAAAATCAAAAAGCTAGCTCGTCGCAGTAGCACGGCAATGAAAGCTTCAACGCAGCGCGCTTCGCCAAAATGGACGATCGCGTGTCATCCCGAACGCAGTTCCGCGATCTTTTCTGACGATGCGACGAGCATCGTCATCCTGAGGCTGGCGCCTTCGCCTCAAGCCGGCCGAAGGGTCCCTCCCGCCGCATTTTGGCGGGCGCGGGACGCAGTGAGGGATCTGCTTTTCGCCCCTATGGGAAGGGGGATTAGACGCGGCACCACCGGCCTCGCAACACCGCGCGATCTTTGTAGGTCGTGGCTTTAGCCACTGCGTAACCGCAGAACAGCGACAACGGCTTCAGCCGCTGAAGTACAGATTTAGAATTGGGTACCATCGAAGGAGCCATCCATGTCATTCGGCCTGTACGCCACGGGATTCGCCATCGTAATCGCCGGCCTGATCTACGGCGCCTACCTCATGCGCATGCCAGCCCACTGGATCGCGGTAGGCGCCATAGTAATGCTGGGCGTAGGTATCCTAAGCGCCGTAAAAGCTACGCGCCAAAAAGATCCATCAGGCTAACCAACGCACCGCTCGTCTGCAAATGTAAATGGGTTGTTCGCGCGGCGCACAAATCACTCGTCACTTATCACTCATCACTGAACTCCTCACAAATCACGCATCACGGAGACTCAAATGCTTCTTCTAATCATCATCCTGGTTCTACTCTTCGGCGGCGGTGGCGGCTACTACGGCTATTCCCGCTGGGGCACCGGCGGCGGCCTAGGCATCCTCGGCACCGTCCTGCTAATCGTCCTGGTCGTCTATCTGTTAGGCGGCATACGCTGACGATTCCGCGCCGCAACGCACGCGCTGGAAATTAACCTGGCCAATCTCGCAGCAAAGCGCGGCGCCCCACTCCTCCGCCGCGTTCTCCAGCTGAACCTCGCCTCGCCCACGTCCGCAATATTGATCCATTCGCTCCAAACGCCGCAACCGTTAGCGGACAGATGCATACGTATTTAAACGGTTAAATCAACGGCCAAAATATTAGAATTCGCCGTAACCCTCTGAAAACAAACATCAGCGCACATTTCTAATCACACATTTTTCGACAAATTCCACATCCCACGCCGCACCACTCAAACCCAACTGCCCCAGTCGCTCAGTAAAAATACCCATAAATGCGATATGCTCCCCAGCGCCCGATGGCGCACTCAAATCACGAACGAAACTTATCTAGTACTGAAATGGAAATACAAATTCGGAATGACCGCGGCAGATTTCACTTACGGGAGGCGCGCAAAAAAAAATGAGCGCGCGACCGAGGAGGTGTGATGAAAACTACAACCGCAGGGTTGTTCGCCATGTTGCTACTCGCTGCGTACCCGGCCGCTGCCCAAACGAAGCATTCGGTGAAATGGGAAGAGCTGACCTCAGCTGATTTTCGTGACGCGATTGCGCAGTCTCAGGGGACGTGTCTGCTGCCATTCGGCATCCTGGAAAAACACGGCCCGCACTTGCCGCTGGGGACGGATTTGCTGGACGTCCGGTATGCCGCGCTGCACGCGGCAGAACTAAACTACGCAGTGGTGTTCCCGGAATATTATTTCGGCCAGATTTTCGAAGCCAAACACGAAGCCGGAACGATCGCCTACAGCGCCGCGCTGCAACTGCAATTGTTGCAGGAAACCACGGATGAAATGGCGCGCAACGGCTGCAAGAAAATCATCATCGTGAATGGGCACGGCGGAAACGAAAACCTGCTGCCGTATTTCGCGCAAAGCCAGTTGGACAAGCCGCACGATTACGTGGTGTACGTGCAGTGGGGGCGCGAAGAACCCAAGGGCGGTCCCGTGAAAGAAGACCACGTGGACATGCACGCGGGAGAAACCGAGACCTCCACGATGATGATCGCGCGGCCGGACCTGGTGCATCAGGATCGTGCCGCGAGCGAATCAGGCGCCGATCAGAATCGCGTGAATTTGCCGGACGATGTGTACACCGGAATCTGGTGGTATGCGCGCTTCCCAAATCATTATTCCGGCGACGGGGCGCTGGCGACGAAAGCGCTCGGCACGTTCGAAATGAACGCGTGGATCGCGGCGATTGACGAAGCGATTCGCGCGGTGAAAGCCGACGACCAAAGTCTCAAACTGCAGACCGAATTCTACGAGAAGAGCAAGCATCCGCTCGACACGCGGCCGTGAGCGCGGCTTTTTTTCGCGCGGCGTCAACGCAATCGTGCTACGGTAAATTGTGAAGCGCTCGGAGATAATGAGGTCCGCGTTTACGATGGTTCGCCGTTGTACAAACCCCACTAATTCTTTGCGTCATCGCGCCCTTGCGCCGAACCGCGTCCGAATCGCGGAGCCGCAGTCATGAAAATTCTCAATGCCGCTGAAATGCGGGAAGTGGACCGGCTGACCACCGCGCGCTACGGGATTCCCAGTCTCACACTTATGGAGAATGCGGGAGCGAGCGTCGCGGAATTCATCGCGCAGCGCTGGCCAAAATTTGCGCAGCGGCGCATCGTGGTTCTCTGCGGCAAAGGAAATAATGGCGGCGATGGCTTTGTGGTGGCGCGGCACTTGCTGGAGCTCGGTGCGAAGCCGGAAGTGTATCTGTTCGCCGCGCCCGACGAAATGCACGGCGATGCGGCGACGAACTGCAAACGATGGCAGGAAATTTCCGCTGCGTTGCAAATGGTGAAAACTTCCGGGGATTTGCAGAACATCAAGCCCGCATTGGATGCCGCGGACATTGTCGTGGATGCGCTGTTGGGTACCGGCACGCGCGGCGCAGTAGCAGGTTTTGTGGCGGAGGCGATCGAGGCAGTGAACAAGCGCCGCGGGTCGGTGCGCTCGGCGGTTGTCGCGGTGGATATTCCATCCGGACTGATCGCGGACACCGGTGAAGCTCTGGGCGCGTGCATTCAGGCTTCGTACACCGTGACGTTTAGCGCGCCGAAGATCGGAATGATACTGGGCACGGCAGGCGACGCAGTGGGCGAGCTGACCGTGCGCGACATCGGTTCGCCGCCGGAATTGATTGACGCAGTGGGGAAGAGCAGCGTTCGCTGGATTGACTGGCGCGAGGTGAGCATTTTTGCGCGTCCGCGCCGCGCGGACGGCAACAAGGGAAGTTACGGTCACGCGCTGGTGGTGGCGGGATCGGTGGGGAAGAGCGGCGCGGCGGTACTCGCTTCGTGGGCGGCATTGCGGATGGGCGCGGGATTGGTGACGGTGGGGACGCCCGAGCCGGTGTTGCCGATTGTCGCAGCGCACACGCCGGAGATAATGACCGAGCCGCTTCCCGCCACGGATGCTGGCACTATTTCTCTGCGCAGTTTTGAGTACGAGCGTTTCGACAGACTGTTGAAAGGGAAACGCGCGTTGGCGATTGGTCCTGGCCTCACTACAAACGTTGAAACGCAGCAGTTCGTGCGCGACGTGGTGGCCAAACGCGACGTTCCAATCATTCTTGATGCCGACGGACTAAATGCCTTTGCTGGCCGAGCGCAAGAACTGAATAATGGGCACGGCGGGATTGCGTTGACGCCGCATCCAGGAGAGATGGCGCGATTGCTGGGCTGCGGAATTCCGGACGTGCAGGCGCAGCGGCTGGAAGTGGCTCGAAAATCCGCGGCGGATTGGAATGCGATCGTGATTTTGAAAGGGCATCAAACGATTGTTGCCGCGCCGGATGGGCAGGTGTTCGTGAATTCCACGGGAAATCCGGGAATGGGCACAGGCGGCACGGGGGATGTGCTGACGGGAATGCTCGCGGGCGCGACCGCGCAATTCGGCACGGCGGATTGGGCGCGAGTGCTGGCGTTCGGTGTGTATTTGCACGGGCTTGCGGGCGATATCGCGTATGCGGAGACGGGCGAGGCTCCGCTGATGGCGTCGGATCTGATTCGCGAGATTCCGCGCGCGTACCAGCAATTTTATTTCGAGTGCGGCCGTGGGTAGGCGCGAGATCGAGACGCATTCATCGGAAGAGACCATCGCACGCGGCCGGGAAATTGGCGCGGCGTTGCAGTCTCCTGTGCTGGTCCTGCTGACGGGCGATTTAGGAGCAGGGAAGACCACGCTGACGAAAGGGATTGCGGCGGGAGCGGGCGCGGCGCGGGAAGACGATGTCACAAGTCCTACATTCACCTTAGTACATAAGTACGAGGGAACGAAACGCGTTTATCACGTGGACTTATATCGCATCGGGGATTTTCATGATCTGGAAACGTTGGGCCTGGAAGATATTTTCAGCGAGAATGCGATCGTGATTGTGGAATGGCCGGACCGATTGAAATTGCGCACGGATTGGCCAGTATTGCGGATTGGACTGGAGCATGTGTCCGAGAATGTTCGCAGAATCGTGATTGACGATGCAGACAAATCTACGAGTAGGAATTAATCCTCAGGTTTTTCTTTCTGGTCCTTGGGTTCTTTCGGCTTTTCGATAACCTGCTGTGTTTGCACGGAGAAAAGCTGGAAGTCGCTGAAGGTGTGTTCGATGATAGTGCGGCGCTTGCCGTAATCGGTGTAGGCGACGGCGGATTTAGGGAGCCATATTTCGAGATTACGCGACGGAAAGGGCACGGGTGCGTAATCAATTGAGACCGCGTTGGCGCGCAATTCAATGATGGGGATGCCTTTCACGAGATCTGTTTCCAAGTGCATGACTTCACCCGAGTCCGCTGCAATCCAGGCCCGTCCCTTCAGGCTGACCGGATAGCTCCTGGACGCGCTGGCCATGGAAAGAGTGCGAGGACGCATACCATCCACCTGGCGGAAATAAACCACCCACGCGGCCAGGCCATTCCACTGCGTGGATCCTTCGCAGCGCATTTCGTAATCGCGCTGCAACTCAGGATAAAAAATGAGGGCAAGCACGGGGAGCCCCTTATCCACGATAGCGCTGAGGTGGGAGTCGTCGCTGCCTGCGAGCGGAGTGCGCGTTTCGTGCAAGGTAAGCGGACCAGATTGGGCGCCGAAATCAACCAGGTAATCGAACTTTTCGGAGATCGCCATCTGCGGAATGCCCAAGGCGTCGGTTTCCTCGTAACGCACTTGCTCGTGCGCGTCAAAATTCTGCAAATGGTCAATCAGCTCAGCGGTGCGGTGCGCGGCGAGTTTCAAGACATCGGGCAGCGGGCAGGGCGGCGTCGCGGAGAGAGAGGGAATGGGCGCGTCAACCTGAGGGGGATTCCACTGGAGCGCGAGAAGCCTTCTTTGCTTTCTCTTGAGTTGAACCCGTAGAGCGCGCATTCGCGGTCGCGAAGAGTTGCCACCAGACCGATGCTAAAGAACAGCACAAGCGCGCACAAGCCCGAGCACGAAGCGATCGTGGTGGAACCCACGATCGGAAGCCGCGGGACGCTAGTTTGCGGCTGGTCATTTTGGTGGCACCGGAGGTTCCAGGCCCATGATCTGGAATCCGGCATCCACGTAGAGAATATTTCCAGTGACGCCGCGGCCCAGGTCGCTGCCAAGAAAGACGGCGGTGTCGGCGACCTCGGCGATGTCTGTATTGCGGCGCAGCGGAGCGTGTTCCTGCACGAAATCGAGAACCTTGGAAAAATCCTTGATGCCGCGGGCGGAAATAGTTTTTATGGGTCCGGCGGAAATGGCGTTGACGCGAATTTTCTGCGCGCCGAGCTCGGCGGCGAGGTAACGGACTTCGGCTTCGAGCGCGGCTTTGGCGATGCCCATGACGTTGTAATTTTTCACGACGCGCGTGGAGCCGAGATAAGTGAGGGTCATGATGGCGCCGCCGTTGGACATCAGCGGAGAGAGCGCGCTGGAGACTGCGACCAGGGAATAAGCGCTGACGTCGAGCGCGAGTTTGAAGCCGTCGCGCGAGGTGTTCAGAAACGGCTGATTGAGATCCTCGTGATTGGCGAAGGCGAGGCAGTGGACCATCACGTCGAGCGTGCGGCCCTCACGCTTTAAAGATTCCGCGAGGTTATCAATGTCCGATTGTTGCTGGACGTCGCAGGGATAAAAACCTTTGGCGCCTAGTTCGTTGCCTAGCTCTTCGACTACCGGCTTGGCGCGGTCGTTCTGATAGGTGAGCAGGAGCGTGGCGCCTTCGCGGGCGAATGCTTGGGCGATGGCGTAGGCGATGGACCATTTATTCCAAACGCCTAAGACGATGGCTGTTTTGCCTTCGAGTAATTTGGGCATCGTCCGATATTTTACCCGGAAACAGGCATTTCCATGCGGAAGAAGTCAAAAGATTTAGCACAGAGGAAAAGCGGAGGAAAAGCCGAGAACGATTAAGGCGATTAGCGTAGAGACGCAGACTGCGCAGCGAAAGGCAAGAGAGATCCTTCGCTGCGCTCAGAATGACGAGGCTGGTCGCTGATCGCCAATCGGGAGATAGGGACTCCCAGGACAGGCGGGTCAAATCGAGCGACTAGTGCGCGTGGATCCAGCGGATTATTTCGCGGAGCAGATCCGCGACAATGGGCCAGAGGGCGGCGAAGATGGCGATGCCGATCGCGATGATGCGCCCGAGCGGGCGTGAGCCGAGAGCGGCGGCACCAGGCCTAGCGTAGCTTGAAGCGCCGATTTTCGCCGGAGCCTGGCCGAGTTGCGCGGGCGTGTGGCGGGCGCAGAAACCGTTGGCGATGGCGGGGCGGCTGCAGCGTTGGCCTTGCGGGCCGAAGTAGAGGCACGGTCCTTGATCGCTGCGTTTTTGGCCGGTATTTGGTGAGACGCCGTAGGAAGCGGGCTCGACGCCATACGAATCGGGTTCCACGCCGAATTCGGAACCGGCGGAGCTCCGCTCCGGGTCGAGATTGAAGCCCTGATTGCCGCGCGGAACCGGCGGGCTGCCCGAGAAATCATTAACGGTTAGGAACCGTGCCATTGCGCTGCGCATTCCCCCTCGTTAGAGTGAAATGGAGCCGTCTCGCTGCACCCGGATGCCAGATACCCGCATTGCGCCTTCGCCCGCCCATCC
This sequence comes from uncultured Acidobacteriota bacterium, assembly GCA_963754275.1. GTDB lineage: Bacteria > Acidobacteriota > Terriglobia > Acidiferrales > UBA7541 > Palsa-295. The sequence continues at coordinate 15,402 of CAVWFO010000005.1, read as the reverse complement.
CGCCCGGATGAAGCTGGAGTCTTACTCCGCCGAAATTCGGCTGAGCAATCTTACGCTGGGCGTTGACAATATTCATTATGACGTTTTTCTGAGCCCGCGGTTCGTGGATTTTACTCGGAAGTACCTGTTGGATCTGGTTCGGCAGAAAATCAATATCAGCCTGTTCTACGGGAAAGACCGCAAGCATTCTGGCGCTCCGGAGCATGGCGCGTTCCGCAAACTGCTCACCGAAGTGCTGCAAGCGTCGCTGACGCGCGCGAAATTTCAGCAATCCATCGAAACGGATATATTGCACCAGTTGGCGCTGGTGAAACATCTGACCTCGGAAATCGCCAGCCAATTTTCAAGCATATTGGTGGAATGCAAGGACTGGATCCGTTCGCGCGGCGAATTATTCGAGCACAGCGAGCAGGCGCACGTGATGCGCGCGAAAATCGCGGAGATTCAGGCGGACAAGAAGAACACGTATCGCGAAGTGGGCGACACTCTGTGCCGAATCTGGCGCGAGGTGGAAGAGGGCACGCTATCGAAATCGCGGCGCGCGCTCTTCGGCGAGGATTTCCACGACACGTATGAGCTACTGCAGAATCGCTTTCTATTTGTAGAGAACGGAAACGACGATCATTTGTTTCTGGAGCATTACGTACTGCTGGCGAATTTCGTCAACGATCCCGATCGCTTCGAAATATTCGACGGCATTCTGCTGGATTTCGTGCGTGACCTGATTTTGACGGGAGACGATGCGGACGAATTAAGCAAGGCGCGCAAGACGCACGAGCGTTTGCTGGAACAGGCGAGGCAATTGCGCTCGGAAATGGCGCGGCTGGAGGAGGAACTGGAAGAGGCGACGGGGCGCGCGGGAGAGGGCGACGGGCTTTTCCCATCCATATTCAAACGCAAGGGTGGAGCGAGCGCCGAATCGCGCGCGGAGCTGGAAGCGTTGCGAAAGAAGTCCGCGGCGAGCGAAAAAAACCTGGAAGAATTGGGACCGCAGATTGACGCCGCCAAGCAACGCATGGACTTCCTGATCGAAGAATACCGGAGCCGGCTGGGCGATTATTTGAACGAGCCGCAGAATGCGCGCAGGCTTTTTGATGCGGCGGCGCCGGCGGGGGAAGGCGAGGCCGCGCCGGAAACACGCGCGCAACTGCTGGAAGAATGGATGCACCGGCTGGAGGAGCGAGACCTGCTATTTCACATGCTGGCCGGCTACGAATTGCGGCGGATCTACGCTGATTACTGCCCCCCGATCCACTTGCAGGCATTGAAAAAAGCGCTGGTGAATCGCGACGAGGCGAAACGCGTGGAAACGATCCTGGAGCAATTTCCCGCGCGCAAGATTTCGATGAAACGGCTGGAAGACGCTTCGCGGGCGATCCGGCGGCGCACGCACGAGGAACAGCTTTCAATCACGTTGCAATTCGCCGAGGATTTCATGCGGTTGCGGCGCGATCGGCGCAATTACCAGCACGTGGCGGCGTGGATGGAGCGCATCAGCCTGGTGCGTTCGGAGCGGGCGCGGGAGCTTTCGCGCGTTAACAAGAGTTTGTACGAATTTTTGCACGCGGACGAAGGGCGGCCGGCCGACGATCCCGTTATCAATCATACGGTGATCAAGGCGGACGTGCGCGGCTCGACGGGGATTACCAAAGACTTGCTGGCGAAGGGGATGAATCCGGCTTCGCACTTCAGCATGAATTTGCACGAGCCGGTGAAACGGATGCTGGAGCGGTTTGGCGCGGCGACGGTGTTTATCGAAGGCGACGCGATTATTCTGGCGATTTACGAGACGGAAGCGACGCGAGCCAGCACGAGGGCGGTGGCGCGGGCTTGCATTCTGGCGCGGGAAATCCTGGCGGTAACTTCGGCTTACAACACGCGGACGAAGACCACGGGGCTGCCGCCGCTGGAAATTGGAGTGGGGGTGGCGTTTCAGGATTCGGCGCCGTCGTTGTGGATGGATGGCGATTCGAAGATTATGATTTCGCGCGCGCTGAATTTATCGGACCGGCTTTCGAGCTGCACGAAAATCACCAAGCGTTTGTTCAAGGATAACCCTTCGCCGTTCAATGTGTTCGTGCTGCAGCCTTTGATGGAAGACGCGGCGGAAGATGAAGGCGAGGAATTGCTGGTGCGCTACAACCTGAACGGCATCGAGCTGAATGAGGAAGGGTTTCAGAAATTAAGCGCGGAAATTTCCATGTCGCCGATGGGCGGAACTTTTCCCATGCCCTGGGGCAAAGAGCGGGTGCAACTTTATTTCGGCGAAGTGCCGCTGGGGGAATCGCTTGAGCCGGTGGTGGTGCGCAGGGGATTCGTGCACCAACTGCTGCCCGGTGCGAAAGTGGGAGCGCAGGGGCTTCGTCCGTACTACGAAGTGTGCACCGACGCAAAATTGCTGGACCTGGCGCGGAAAAAGTTTGCCTCCAGCGCACCGCGGTCCTAGGGAAGCGTATCGGGACGCGACTCGCGGGGTGAACTGAAGCCGAGCGCTTTCGCGGCGGCCGAAACGACACACACCGCGATTAGAATATCTTTGATGAAGCAGGAGAAAAACGTTAGCGCGTAGCCTCCCACGTGCTCATAGTATAGGTTTTTGACTGCGGCGATTCCGTGGCCCTTCGATCGCTGCGGCGAGAAGGCAGATCACCCCGACGCTAAACCACAGATAGAATCTCCACCCCGGTTTCCGCCAAATCCGCATGCGAAACCCGGAAGCCTTCAGCCATCTGTTGTACACATAGAACAGCACACACAGTCCGAATACCGAGGAAAAGTATTGCAGGCCTTTGTACGCGGGCAGCGCGCTTCCGAAGAGAGGTTTTCGCATCAGTGGAGCGTGGCGCACGATCCAGCCTCGCACGTGAGTGAACGAATCCCATAGAACATGGCTCCACGCACCGATCAGAACGCCCAATGCGACGCCCAAGGCTTGCGGTATGGAAGGGCTGCGACGCTTGAGCTGCGGTTGGATAGCCTCGCGGTGCGGGCTGGGCAGTAGAAACACCGCCGACGGAGCGAGCCAATAGAAAATGAGCCAGACGAGAATTCCCAAAGGGAGCGATGTGGAAAATGTTCCGAGCAGCGTATGCGAATGCGTGCGGAAATGTTCGGGCGTCGGCAAGTAATAGGCAGCGTCTGGCACCAGGCTTCCGATTACCAGCGCGGACAGCGGAATCCAATTCTTGAATCTGGAATGGATGGGCAGGATTGCCGCAGGATGTGAAAACGTGAATGGCATCGTTTTATTATTAGACTACAAAGTGCGCCGCGGCTCGGCTGAAATTCATACAATGTACCGCGCACAGGAATGCGGAATTGCGTGCAGGGCAGTGGCGGGAAAGTTGGCGATGCTGAGCGAACTCGGAAGTTGTGTATGTGCTTTAAGCCGGGTATTCTTTGCGTCCTACGAACAGCGGAGGCGCCAGGGGCCCGGTGGTCCTCGTGGCCTTCAAAGCCATTGATTCTGTCCTTCGCGGCCAGAATGGTGGGTTCGACTCCCACACGCTTCCGCCACATCTGTTTAGCTGGGTGACAGTTGCAGAAAAACGAGGCGGCAAAAGGCGGCATTAAGGGAAATGCATTCGGTTTTGTGCACAGTTTTCAGCGGCACGAGTGACAACCGGATCCAGAGATGCCCGAAATGTCTTCGAGAGTTCAACCTTCGTTGCGCGCTCAAGGAAGGGATATTGCCGATGCCCTGCGCACGTCAACCGGAATTCAGGGACGGTTGCCCTTCAAGCCGAAGGTCATGGGTTCGATCCCCACCGCCCCTACCAATCCTTCTTCTTGAAAACACACGAGTTCTAGCGGCGGGTTTCGCCGTGTACCCCGCGTGTACCTCTTTTATCAAAGGATCGTTGTTCCATGCGGCCCTGAGATCGGCTTCAATTTGCTCTTGGCGTGAGAGCGCGTCCACGGTGCGTAGTGGCGCTCTGTGATGCGAATGCTACTGTGCCCTAGCAGTATGGACACCCTGTCGAGGGACTCCCGCGAGCAGCAATTCGACGGCGAACGTATCGCGGAATCGGTGGGGATGGCCCTTAGGAACCTTTGCGAATTCAAAGAGACGCTGCAATCGGCGTTGCCATTTGCCCTTTGCGCTACGCACCGTCGATGCACCTGTCCAGAAGAAGTATCGCTCGCTTGAGCGTGGCGCTGCGTCCAACGCTTGAACTACCGCGTCGGGGAGGACGCAGTAGACAGGCACGCCAGTTTTCTGTGTATGAAGAAGGAGCTTGTTTTCGCTGAGGCGGCTCACTTCAAGCGCAGTCGCGTCCCCGATTCGGAGTCCCGAGTAACGGAGCAATAGAACGAAAGCCCAGAGTCGTCGCGCGTTGCGCGCGCCCGCGCTCTTGCCATAAGGTTCAAGCGCCGCAAAAATCCGAATCATCTCCTCTCGTGTGAAAGGCATCGTCGGCTTGTTCGGAACCTTGGGAGCCTTCAATTCAGCCGCAGGATTATCGCCAATCCATTTCCTCTTCTCGGCGAAGCGCATGAATGCCCTTAGCCGTTCCAACTCTTGAGACTTGTCGCGGCCCTTCCGTCCACGCGGAGCGAAAGGTTGCAAGTGTGTCTAGGTCTAGCTGCGCGAGGAATTGCAGCTTGTAGATTTCCGCAAAAGCGTCAAGCTGCCGGAAGAGGAGACGGTACTTGTACAGAGTGGACTCATTCAGCTTGCGTGCTTCCGCATCGGCTATAAACTTTGCATGAGCATCCTTGATCGTGATTTGCTGTTCTTGGTGGCGCGTGCGACGGTCCTCAGCTTCCCATTGACGGATCATCTCTTGCGCTCGCTGCCAGTCGCGGAGCTTTAGAGACTCGCGCATCTCTTTGCCCCCGAGTGAGCCATCAACCCATATCGGGCACTGGCAATGCCGGTGCTTCCGTCCCTTCGCGCGTTGCTTGCAGCTCCTTCGGTGACGGCGATAGATGGTTAGCATCGCGTAGTACCCCTACCGAACGCCGGCGTTCGATGACAGCCGCCGATGAACCCGCTCCAATACAGACTGCGGAATGCGCAGCGTAACATAGCGTCTCTTGCGGCGGGGATTGCGTTCTCCAATCACAAGCACACCTGGTTCATCCTCGAAAAGCTCGCGAACTTTATCGGCACTTAGATTCCACATCTCAGCGATTTCCGTAACGGCGTAGTGCCGCTCGATGTGCACTGAGGTTTCGAGTTGTAATTGAACGGGCATTGCGTGCAACTACTCCTGGATGAAAGATGGTTCACTAAAATCTTCTTGTTTCCTTCTCCCCTGTGGTCCCATGCGTGGGGAGCAAGCCTGCTCCGCTTTCCGCAGTCGCGAATCACTATGCTCGGTGCGGATAGCAATTCCGGCTCACCGAATGGGAGCCGCGACAGTTCGTATTTTGGCGACGCCATGATGCCGCCCATACCCAGTTGTTGCGATTCAGACTTCATGGTGTTGCGCAGGTTGCTTGGATGCGCCTCCGTTGAGGTTCTCTCCGTTTGTATTGCTGACGTGTTGGCTTAGCCAGGATTTGAATTCCTTATCTCGCCTGAACAGGACTTTCAGCGCCTCCGTGATGATGTAAGACGGAGTCGAATCGATGAATTCAGCGTACCAGTCGAGTTGGAACTTGATGGACTCCTCAACGCGCGCTTGGATCGTGACTGATTTCGGTTGTTTGGGCCGTGCTTTAATGATTGCCATGCTTCCCCCCAATCCTCGCTTCAAGTTTGTCTGACGCTCCGTCATACAAAGCCGTTGACTTCCTCCGAGCCGCGCGGCCAAAACACGAGATGCGGTTTCGAGCAGCAAGAGGCGGGAGTGACCCCCGAAGCCCGAAGGGACCGGGCCGCAATTTTGCGGCGCGGTGGGGTCGCTCCCGCCTCTGGTCGTGTTTTGGCCGCGCTCCGTTTCCTTGCCGTGTCTGCCGCATTTACTTGGTCCTTCTTCGTCTTATCTCCATGCCGGGGAGAAGTGGGAGGTGAAATCTCCCTGGAAAGCTGTCTCCTCGGAACTTTTCACCGGTATGTTTATCGGCTGATGCGGACGCCTCTCAAACAAGGCGGCCTGCCCGTTCACTGTCACGAAGATAATGGCGGTCTGCGACGGCCTGCGGTACTTGGCAGAATCGGATCGAGCCGCGTTCTCCGTGATCTCTCCCGCACGCCATTTCCTGTACAGGTCTTCGATTCCAGGATCGCCGAACCGCTCTTGTCCTTGGTTCAAGAACTCGATGTCCCGATTGCTCAGCTTGCCGTATTGCTTCTCATCCCAGAGCCGCCGTGTGCGGAAATACTGGAGTAGCCCAGAGGAAGCATCCGGGTCCCAGAGTCGTTGAAACATGCTCTGGAACAGTTTCTTGGCTCGCTCGAAGTTCGTGTCGCGGGTGGCAATGTAATAGAGGCGGAGTTGGGGGAGCTTGGTGAAGAGCGTCATATAGGCGTCCAGATGGGTTCTGAAACTGTCCATGCTCTCAAACCCCGGATCGATGAAACTGAATGTGACCTCAGGGGAAGCTGAGACACCTGGGTTGTAAAACATCGGAAACTTATCCACGCAATCGCGGTCAGTGAAGTTGCCCTTGATAGCGCCGGAATACCGTTTGTGGGGAAGGATTTTTTGTTGATCCCCACCTGGTCACAGAAAAAGGTGAGCTTCTGCTCTTCGGTTTCGAGGTACGTGAAGTTCTGATTTCGGAGGATGAAATCAAGGGCGATGAGCCGCGTTCGGATGTATTCCGTCGAGTGGATGCGCCGGAAGCGGACGTTCTCCCTGCCGATGGCTTCGTAGAGATTGCGTGAGAAAAGATGAAGGACTCGGCCATGCCGGAGATATTCCTTGGCGCTCGCGTGCTTCCTCTTGAGAACCTTTTGGGCGAAGGCCACGCTGCGCTTGCCGGGCTTCGTCTCGATGAACTGCAAAAACTGCTGGCAGGTGAAGTACCCGGAATGCGTCGCCACAAGGTAGAGGAAACGTGCTTCCTCCTCGGTGTAGCCGAAATTGCGGAGGGCCTCCGTATGGATGGGAAGGAATTTCATAGGGCAAAAATCCTTGATGTGATTTCCTGCGAGTCGAGAACGCGTCGCAGCCTGTCATGGTCCTGCTGCTGAGCAAAAACGTGGAATCCGGCTTTGGCTTTTTCGCCAAGGCCCTGAGGCCGATAATCGCGAGTGGCCACCTCCAGATCGAGTCTGTGCACGTCCCGGCACTCGTCTTCATACTCGATTCTTAGATCGGGAATCGGAATCTTGTCATTCACCACTTTCAAATCGAACTGGCTCGCAATTGAGATGCGCTCATATGCAGGGTCCCTGTCGGGCCGCATTCTTGAAAAGGCTTGGTAGAGGTCTTTCTTGAGTTCCAGATCGAGAATCACGCGCCGGACCTTGCCTCCTGAGCGTTCGATTTCTTTTGCGACCTTCTGATAAAGTCGGTAAAGCTCGGCATCGTGGCGCGCTTCCTTGGGCTTCGCAAGGCCGTGGTACGTCGCCTGCTGATTAGAGACAAGCTGCGCGCTCTTGAGCAGCCTGTGGCCTCCCTTTGTTAGCGTCAGTACCTTCGTCGAATAAGAGGAATGGCCTTCAATCGTTCGCTGTTCGACTAGGCCATGGTTCCTCAAATTTCTAATATCAGCCTCCATGTGAGCCTGATCACCTTCGTACCCGAACCGGGCCAGGTCATCGGTTGGCACGACGCGAAACTTGCCCACATCCGTAAGCGTGCGCACCTCCGAATCGCGCAGAGAATACTCGCGCTCGCGCCCGCGATAGATTGTTCTTGATCGGTCGAACCCTCGGGACTCAGCGGAATCGGAATGCTTGTCGCGGTCTCCGCGCCGGTGTGGTCTGTCGCTGCTTGAGGACCTACCAGCCCGTTCAACCACACTGGGGCCTGATTCCGAATCCCATCGGGAGGGGAGCGCAAAATCGGAGATGCTATACGGGCGGTCCATAGAAAGCTCTTTACTTAACCCCGCGCGATTTGAAAGAGCCGCAGTCGGACTCAGGCGCGGGACGATTGCGCATGGTTCTGATCCTCGACATACAGGAATACCTCTTCCACGGTTTTTCCGAAGGCTCGTGCGATCTTGAATGCCAGCGGCAAGCTCGGGTCGTACTTGCCGGTTTCAATGGCGTTGATGGTGCCGCGAGCCACGCCCACATGCGCAGCAAGCTGGGCCTGGGACCATTCCTTCTCTGCACGCAACACACGTAGACGGGTCTTCATCGGTACCGCCAGGAATACAGAATGAGGCCGACGCTCCAGAGGATGACCATCAACACGGGGATTCCTAGCCATGAGACTGAATGGAAACCAAGGCTTTGCGAAAAGCCGATGGCGAGGGAAAAAACTAGGGTCCCGGCGAATGCGAACGTGAGCGCGCGGTAGTTGATCTGCTGCTCGCGCTCATCGTTGGATCGTAGAAAGCGAAGCAAAAACAGTATCGCTGCCCCGGCTGTTGCAACGGCAAAGGCCAGCACGGGAGCGCGGAAGGACGAGCACCTTAATGACACTGATCGCTATAGCCGAAAGTAGCGCAGCGGCATAGAAGAGCAAAAGCGCATTTCGGCGGCGGGGGGCCAGATTGTTTGGGGATTGAAGAGGCATTCAGACCTCCTGAACTCTACCAGAGGGAGTATATGTTATAGCGTACAGCGTGTCAAGCATAAGATTCTTATGGTAGCTTATAGCGTTCGCCCTTGGGTTTGCTTAACATTGGTACCGCATATGTTACCATCTGGTATGGTCGAAGTACGCGAATACCTTGACCGTACGCGGCACAGCCCATTTGCCGCATGGTCTGACCGTTTGAACAGAGAAGCGGCAGCCAAAGTTGCCGCAGCTCTAGCACGCATTCAACAAGGCAATTTTTCTAACGCCAAGGGTGTTAGGGCTGGTGTTTACGAGTACCGGATTGATTTTGGTCCAGGCTACCGGATTTACTTCGGCAAAGATGGCGACCGGCTCGTAATCCTTCTTGGCGGCGGGACAAAAAACGCCAGCAAGAAGATATCGCCACGGCACTAGCTCGGTGGCAGGACTACAGGCAACGAAAAGGGACAGGAGAGGTGATGCCAATGGCTTTGACACGAGACTTCAAAGAAACCATCCGGGCGCGCGTAAAACGCGATCCTGGCTTTCAGCAAAGCGCTTCTCCGCGAGGGGATCGAAAACTTTCTTTCTGGTGACGTGGAAACTGGGAAGATCATTCTTCGCGATTTCATCAATGCAACAGTTGGATTTACCAAACTGAGCGATGTTACCCACCGTTCGGCAAAAAGTCTGATGCGAATGCTCGGGCCGCGTGGAAATCCTCAGGCGCGCAATCTGTTTCAGATCGTTGCATATTTGCAGGAGGCGGAAGGCGTGCGGTTCGAAGTCCGACCAAGCCGCGCTGCCGCACGCCGAAGGTGCGACCGTTCCGTGAACACGAACCTGCTCGGGTCAGTGTTGGGCGCTAGTTCAATCCGATTCTGGGGAGCACGAGTCCCGTCGGTAACGGATAAGATACTCTGTGAGGGTAGCTCCTCTAGTGTCGGCCATGAACGTAAGATTGAGCTATAAGGGGATGCCATGACACCTTCAAGAGCCCGGTATTCTATTTGCTTGTGTTTTGTTGCTGCGATTTTGCTGGTGTTTTTGGATGTCAGTGCCGAGGCTCAGAATTCTCGCCAAACTCTGCCGACTGCGGGGTTTTCCGGCTTACGCGCAAAGTCATGAGCTGGTCGCAAAGTACCGGCCGCCGGTGCGCACTGGAGCGCTGCGGGAATCGCCGTCTACAATGCCGCTTCCCCGGCGTGAGTTTCATTCTCGTGGGCGATGTGCAAGGCAATGACCTGACAAACGTCTCCCTCGGATCCGGCGTGATTATCGATTCAGCGGGATATGTCCTGACAAACTGGCACGTGATCGCCGGTCATAGATATGCTGGTGTGGTACTAAAACCGTCTACTCCTGCAGAACTTCCGACCCGCGCACGTACATCGGAGAGGTCATATCCGAAAACTCAGTGGTCGATTTGGCTCTGATCAAGCTTCAAAAACCTCCCGCGGACCTAAGGTGATCCCGCTCGGAAATATATCGGACGTGCAGATCGAGAGACTATCAATGTCATTGGGCATCCCGCAGGAGGCGTGCCTTGGTCCTACACTACTGGAGTAATCAGCCAAATCAGCAAGAACCGAGAGTGGTCTTACGACGACGGGTCTAAACACGAGGCCGATGTACTTCAAATGCAGACCGCGATAAACCCAGGGAATTCTGGCGGACCGGTCATCGACGATAGCGGCAAATTGCTCGGCTTGGTTGGGATGAGCAGAGAAGGTTCCCAGAATCTTGATTTTGCAATCGCCATAAACGTAATTAGAAGTTTCACTTCTCAAGCTATGGCAAGCACAGCACGCTAGATTTTACGGCATTGAAGTCTTGAGCGCGGCATTTAGCTGACCAGGAATAGTCGGGAGCAACTGGGCGTCAACGTGTTCGCCGGTCAAGATCGACGGTACCCAAAAGTAAGGTTGGCGATAGCCATTCTGAAAAAGCCAAGTTCGGGCCTCGGACAGCGCTTCGGCTTTAGACTTGCCTGGCCAAAGATTTCGATAGTACTGCTTCATGAAAAGCGCGGTTGACTCGTCAGATACTTCCCACAGGCTGACCGTCACGCTGGAAGCTCCGGCAGTCATCAATGCGCGGCCCAAACTCATCACTCCTTCAGCGCGTGTCACCTGCCCGGAGCCCGTGTTGCAGGCTGAAAGGACTACGCTGTCGGCATCAATGTTCAGGCGCATGATCGTCGAAATAGGGAGAACATCTGGTCGGTTGTATTTCCATCATTGGACAGTACAAGGGACGGTTCACGGACCCCAGCGTCCACGGGCAGTATCCCGTGCGTTGCAAAATGTATGTAGCGGAATTTGACAGGTCAAGGTCCAGAAGGTCTTTTCTAGTCGCCTTCACGTCCAGCAAAATGTCGGTGCTTTCGCGACTCTCGGAGAAAAGGCTCGCAATGCTCTCGATCTCTTTCGCTGTTCCTGGGATTGGGTCAAACTCGAATCCCCTCGCTTTCAGCTTATCGAGTTGATCTGGCGCGCTCTGCGGTACGGTCACTCGTGTGTGCCGGGGAGTAACAGATTGGTTTGACGAAAGTGCCGCGACCAGGGAGTACCTCGGATCACTCGGAGAGGTAATTGGATCACCGACGCCCAGGAATGCGTTTTGCCAATGCTCAGATCGACGGGCGGTCCTGCCTATCCGAAGAGCCTCTGCAGAAGGGAAATAAACGGTGGGAACACTCAAGAGCACATATTGGCTTTGAGCGGCGTGCGGAGACAGGAGTTCGAAAGGCAGGAGGTCAAGCACGTCATCGGGAACGAATATGAGACGGTGAGATTCAAGAATCGCTTCCGCCTGCTTGCCCGGGAAGAGCTTGCCGAAAGCTCTTCCGATACTGCGGGATCATAGCCCTCGGGTTGCCCGCTGTTGAATGCATCACGCAATTTTGAAATGTGACTCTCGAACCAGGCCCTTTGCTCCGGCACTTTGTAAAACGAGATTAAACTGTTGCCGTTCGCCGCATCGCTCCGAATGATCCAGACAAACGTAGCAGTGTCCGTCATCTTAAATTCGACGAGCGTCTCTCCCGCACGTAGCGGTATGTCGGCGAGCGTCATAGCTTGCGGATATTTCAGCGCGGCATAGTCCGGGTATTTGTTGTCTAACATCCGAACAAAGTTCTGAAGGTCTGATTTCGCGCGCGCCAACTGTTTTTGGAGGTCGGCGCGCCGTTGCAGGAGAGTTGTTCGTTCCCGAAATCCGGCCGCAACTGTGCAGCAGGCTGGTTGCGTCGGGCCATTAGCACATCTTCCTGCTGAACCACATCCAAGGGCAACTTTTCTCTGAGTTCCGTAACAAAGGTTCGCCCCCAAGAATTCGCGAACTGACGAGCCTTCTTCGTTTCCGCATAACCTAGCGCCTCAACCTAGCGTGGAGCTTTTGGGGTCCCTTTTCTTGTTCGCTGAGCGAATAGAGGCAATCGACCAACTCGTCGTAGACGAAAATCATAGGTTTCCGACCATCGAAAGCTGAAATTCAGGATCGATGTTTGTCTTTGGCATCCTCAACGAGTTGAATAGCCTGTTGGTAGAACCGGCAGCTTGTCCGAAATGCCCCCTCAGCGCGCTCCTGATTTGCTTCTCCATAGGAAGGCGGCCCCTTGAGGTAGATGTCCTGATTCTTGGAAACCAAGGGCTTCGCTTCTTTCAATGCCGTCCGCAGAAGCCTTGAGGTCGCCTGAGAGTCGCTCTGCTTCGGCTGAGCTGACCAGCGCTTCCACCGCGCACAGCGTCCACCGTTGTCCCAGGGGCCATTTTTGCTTCTTACGGCAAACTGGCAAGAGCATCCCTTAGCCGTCGCGGTGGCTTCGAGCAAAGTGTTTTGTCTGGATATCAATCTGATCTCCGCCAATTCTGTAAGGCTTGCTGTAATGAAGTTTCTGCGCCCGAGTCGAAAATACTTGCGAGCCAATTCAAAGTCTTGGACAGTCGAGTTTCTGTCGCTGTAAATACTGGCAAGCTGCCCCGTCCGCATCGGATTCACCATCGCGGTCACCAATCTGCTGGAATATTTTTTCGGCCTTCGTGGTTTGTTCGAGCGCGCCCGGCCAATCCCCTTCGAGTGTGTCCAGCCCGGCGAGGTCCAGATCGCATCGCGCTAAGTTTCCGAGATCGTGAGAGTTTCCGTTATTTGCCCCGCCTTAGAAAAGCTGTCCGCGCCTGCTCCATCTGGCCTTTTCGCTCATAGAGAAACCCGATATTTATCCGCGCGAAATACTGCGAAGAGGATTGCCCGGATTCATCTGCTAGGGTCTGAGCCCGAAAATACGAGGTCATCGCTTGATCTCGCCGGCCCATTGACTGCATATCTAGGCCCGCAGCTAAAGTTGCGTTTGCCTCTTCGTGTTTGTCTTTAGCTGCCTCGAACGCTATTGCAGCCGCGTTGTGAAGGAGGAGAGCCTTCTCCGGGTGTTTGTTCGCCGCATAGAAGGTTCCAAACATCACATTCGCCCAGCCAATGGCCGCTTTGTTTCCGGATCGCTCCCCTGTTTCTAAGCTTGCTCGAAGTAATGCTCGGCCTCACTCATGTTACCGAGCTTCGCGAAGTATTGCGCTATCGCGAGGTCTGTCCCGGCTTCCTGAAATCTGTCTCCCGCGCGCTTGTAGAGGCTCAGGGCCTTATTCAGGAACTCAATTGCTTCCTTTTCGAATCGGGCTAAGTTGAGGAATCGAGCACGGACGCCATTTCCTTGTAGCACCTGGCCGAAGAGGTTAGGTCATTCGCGGTCTTGTAGCTGCGAGAGCGGCTCAAATTCAAAGATGGCCTCAGGCATGCGACCTGCCGTTCCGAGCACAAGGGCCAGCGCCTCATTTGTCCAGGGTCGGCGCCCGCGTCTTCTTTCAGGTAAGAGAGGGACGCTTGCGCTTCGGCGATATCATTTTCCAAGAGCGTGAACGAAGATATTGGCGGCGTTCGCGAAACTTCTCTCGTCGCTTTCGCTGGATTTTTTTTCTAGGTCCATGCAGGTCTGGATCGTCTGGGTTGGCTAATTCGGGGCTGTTCGTGCGTGCATAGGCCACCGCGAGACGTGCAGACGGAATGGATCCTGCAGGACCTTGGGATAGGAGGTTTTGCTTGATCTATAAGCGTAATCGCCTGGAGGGCGTGTTCTCGGCCTGTTTCAGATTGCTAGGTCTCCTCCCCTGAACAAGTAATGTATGCGCGAGCGCTTGAAGGACCGGCAATTTTTTCTAATTAGAAAAGTGGCCCCATGAGTTGCAAATCCTGTTCCAGTTCTTGGTCTCCGCCCTGTTGGACAACAAGCTGAAACGGGGCATGGAGCATTAGTTCCCAGTATAAGGGAGTCGTTCAGTGGGCGTGCTGCGGGAACTCCCTTGAAATACGTAAGAGAAGCTACGAATATGATGAGGGCATCCGAGAGCTTTTCCTGCTTGTAAAGATTTGAGATCAAGTCTTCCACATGTATAGCCTTAAATTTCTGCTGTAGATGGTCACTAATGCATTTGTTTGCGGCTGATCTTTGGCAGCGATACTGACAGCGAGAGCCTTCTCGGTGGTCGCAAGCTGTCCTTCCTTGGTCGCCTAGCTTTTCATATACCGTACTCAAGCGGATGTATAGCTCGGCGACCGCTTAATAGCCGAGTGTTGGATCGTCCGGCCCTGGTTCAATGATCGCCTGGGCTTTTTTAAGAGCGGTCTTTGCCTCCTCCACTTGATTCGCGGGCTGGTAAATTTCCGCCATCGCCAGGTAGGCAAGGAATTCGGCTCGGCGATTTTTCAGTTGAATCGCGCGTTCTGCGATCTCATTCTCCACAGACAACGCCTCAAGAGATCGCCCCGCCTTTGAAAGCGAAACTGCTTCGCCCCCCAACGACTGAAGTAGCATCGCGTCGTTCCCGCTGGCTTGCCACTGCGATGCAGCAATCTGGTAGTACTTGGCAGCGTTTTCGTTGTCTCCTTGGGTCGCGTACAGGTTCGCCAAATGCTGAGCCGCTTCAGCGTTGGCAGTGGTCATGTGTAACCCACTCGAGAACGAATAGAGTTCGGTCCATGCACCGATTGCATCAGAAGTCCGCTTCGCACTTTCGTAGGCGTTGCCAAGGGCTTCCAACAAAGATGCGCGGATGTAGGGCAATTTGAGGACTGCGCGAAATTCGGCCTGTGTGACCTGCGTTCCGCTACCGACTTTGATGTCTCCTGAATTCATGGATCGCAAAATGTCAATTCCGCGCTGCGGGTCGCCGATGTGAACGTAGGAGGCTCCCAGAGCGCTCTCGGCCAACACCAACGCAAGGTAATTTCGGTCCGAGACGGCAGCATCTTCGCGCCTTTTCCAGTTCTTGAATGCCTTGTTTGACAGTTTGATCGTCTGAGAGCAGAAAGTAGGCCTGGTAAACTAAATGAAGAGAATGAAACGCGTAGCTGTTCAGCGAATCGATTCTCAGAGCCTCTTCCAGGGCCTTCTTGGCCTCTTCTTTTTTGTCCGCCTAGAAGCTGTAAGCGTCCTAACTCGCCCAACACTCTGGACCTGATGTACAGGTTCTTGCTCTTTTCTGCTGCGTCCAGAGCTTGCTCAGAAGCGACAGAGCTCCCTTTAAATTTCCGGCACTTTGGGAATAAGAGGAAAGGCTTGTTAGGATGTCAGCTTGAAGAACGAAGTTGGAAGACTCGATAGCTTTCTGGAGCGCGTCACGGTCTAAATCCCAGCCGACTTGTACCCCCCTCCTGAGATAAACTCTGCCGACGCCGAGTGGTCTCTTCCGCCAGCGCAATATCTCCTGAGAAACCAGCTTTCTTTGCTACATCTAATGCTTGTTGATCCCCTTTGAATGCTTCGTCGTATTTTCCCGTT
>CAVWFO010000004.1:0-85172 GCA_963754275.1 uncultured Acidobacteriota bacterium | reverse complement strand
TCCGTTGCCCCGACCATTTTAGAACCCGGATGTTTGCATGGCGGGCGGACGATGCTCTACCGCCGAGCGGGTTGTTTCTATGACTACTGCACAAAGATATCTTTTCGGCTAACAGCAGAGGAGATATGTTACTCTCCTCGCTGATTTATGGGTGCCGCACTACAGCCGGATTCGACGATGATTTTCCCAAAGCACGACTGTCTGCGGCGGGGCGCGGCTGTGGCCGAAGCACTTCTGGTTGCAGCCGCGTTGAGCGCATTGATTTTCCTGAGTGCTTGTGGCGGAGGCGGCGGGAGCGGTGGAGGCGGGAATGGTGGCGGGGGCGGAGGAGCCAACAGCCCACCCTCTGCCAAACTTCTTTCGCCTTCGAAGATGATGGTGGGAGCGCCGTTGGGGTTTGTGTACGTGCTTGGAACGAATTTCGCGTCGGACGCGCAGGTTCTGGTGGATGGGGCACCGGCTTCGTTTGTCATTGTCGAAGGGCCCACGCAAATCGAAGTGCAATTGCCGGACAACGACGACTACACGGTAGCGACGCACACGTTTGTGGTGCAGCAGGCCTCGGGGACTTCCGCGACGCTGACTTTCAGCGTCTATTCGCCAGAGCAAGGGCCGCAACCATTTAAAGCAATTCCGGGATTCGATCCCAGCGGAGGCGACTCCAGTAACCTGACGATGTGCGACGTCAATGGCGACGGCTTGGCGGACGCGGTGATGCCGGGCGTGGCGATAAATAACACGGTGTCGCTCAGCGTGATGTTGGGCAAGAGCAATGGCCAATTGGCGCCCGCGGCGTTTACACCAGGGCTCCCGGCCGGCCCGATGGGTTGCGGAGATGTCAATGGAGACGGCGCGCCCGATATCGTCACCGCTACGCTGAACGCCAGCGGCGCTCCTGTGATTTCCACTCTGCTCAACGATGGGAAGGGGAACTTCACGCAGGGACCAACCACGCCCTACACCGGGAACTTTCCTACCTCGTTAACTGTGATTGACGCGGATGGCGACGGCAAGGCGGATCTGCTTTTTTCGGTGCAGGGCGCGCTCTATTTCATGAAGAACCTTCGCGGCGGGACGCTCGCGCCACCTATTACCATCGCGACCACGGCTACTGACAATTACGAATTCTCGATAGCGGACTTTAACGGGGACGGCCGGCCCGATATTGTGTATGTTGCGGCAAATTCCAATTCAGGCCTGGATCAACTTCACGTACTAATCAATCTTGGGGGCGGAGCCTTTACGGATACGGCGCCCCTGGTGATTGCCGGCGAAGCGGGCTATTTCACCGTGGCAGACTTCAATCGCGACGGGCGCATGGACATCGCGGTGCAACCGGAGCCCCCCTACATCAGCCTGTCGAATGCTACCGTTACGATCTATTTCGGCCAGGGTGATGGAACGTTTGCGAAGGGACCGTCAACGGTGATTGAACACAATGCTTTTCAGACGTTTCGGTTGATCGCTGGCGACTTCGACGGCGACGGCTTGCCAGATTTGGCGGGTGTGAACGGAGCAACAGAGCCGGCTCACGCAATGATCCTATGGGGCGACGGAACCGGCAATTTTGTCGCGCAGCAAGTGAACGGACCGATGGGGTTTTCGCTGAGTTCAGGGGACGTCAACGGGGACGGAATTTCGGACATCGTAATCCCAGATCGATTTGGGATCATTTCCGTGGCGCTCGGCCGAACAGACCGGAATATTCCATCCGTGCTTTCGTTTACACCGAATGTACCGGACCCGCTTGCGGTTGGAGACGTGACCGGCAATCACCAGCTGGACCTGTTATCCCCAGGCTACGACCCCGGTGAAAATCAGAACAATCCCGCTCCCGGCAATTTGTATATGAATCAAGGCCCGGGCCAATTTGTCGCAACCGGCAGTCCGCCCCCGCAAGGACTGCTGTTGGCGGATTTGGATGGCGATGGCGTGGCCGACCTGGTAGGAACGGACGGGCAGAGCAACATAGTTATCTGGAAGGGCACAGGCGACCCGAACTTTGGTTCGCCGCCGATCATGATTCCCGCGCCCCTTCCCTCCACCGGCCTGTTTCCGATCCAAATTGCGGACATGGACGGGGACGGGCGTCCGGACATCATTATGGAGAACGTCATTCTGTACAATCAGGGCAATCTCAATTTTGTGGCCGTGCAAGTTCCTTTTCCTTATACAAGCAGCCCATTCGTGATTGGCGATTTCAATCACGACGGGCTTCTGGACATCGCCATGGGCGCCTACACCTTGCTGGGGCAGCCCAACCGAACTTTTAGGAGCGTGGCGAACAACCTGGCTCTAACGAACGGCAATGTCGCCGTGACCGGCGATTTCAATCGCGATGGCAATATCGATATCGTCTCCGGGGGGAATAGCTTTCCCATCGCCGTGTGGTACGGGCAGGGCGATGGCACATTTTACGAGCAGAGCATACTTACCGTCGGGCCTGAAGATTTTTCGCAGTCGCTCGCGGTGACAGACGTTAATGGCGATGGCCGCCCGGACATCGTGGCTTGTTTGTACCTTTCGAGTCAATGTGTGGTGTACAGCAATGACGGTCAAGGAGGTTTCGCGCGGTCTTACTTCGCGTCCGGGGCCACCGCGGTTGAATTGCTGGCTGCCGATTTCGATAACGACGGGAAGGTTGGCCTGGCTATCAACAACTACGCAGTGGATTTCGCTCCTCCCAATTTCGTGGTTGTTCTGCATCAGTAGCGGACGCCTGCCGCCTCAGCCGCTCCCACCGGTCCCACCGATTCGTAGCGATTCGAGGTCAGAACCAACCGCGAGAGGAGGCTTCCGTTGACTGGATATGGTGTTTTTGGATTTTTCGCCGGCTTTGTTGCGCGCCGATAAATGTGAAGCGAAATTGCTCAGCTCTGGACGAACGCCGTCACAGAGGTAGTCAGCCTGCGTCGCAAACAAGCATTCAAATGCGCGGGGTTCGTCTGCTCGGATTAGGTTGCGGTTGGGACGAAGCCGGTGGCGACGATGTCGTTGCCGCGGCGCTCCAGGATTACTTCTGGGAGCGGCTTGGGCGGAGGGCCGTCGAGCACTGCGCCGTTGGTGGCGGAATAGATGCCGCCGTGGCAGGGGCAGGCGAAGATGTTTTCTTCAGGGCGATAGAACACGGGGCAGGTGTGATGGGTGCAGAGGCGGCTGAAGGCCAGGTAGGTTTCCGCGGCGGGGCGGAGCAAGAAGCAGGGGCGGTCGTCGGCGGGATAGGTGAAAATTTTGGAGCCGCCAATGGGGATTTCGCCGGCTTGGGCGATTACCTTTATCGGGAACGGGGATTTGTGTTTTTGCCAGTAAGCCACCAGCGCGCCCGCTAGGGCCAGTATGCCGGCGATGCCGAACCATCTGTTGAAGCCGCGGCGGGTGACGGTGGGAGCTTGTTCTCGTTGCAGGCGGTCGTAGTCTGATTCGTTAATCGGTGGCTCGTTCAAGTTATTTGCTCGCTGACCGTTTCTGTGTCCCCGCGAAAACCGAAATGCACGGGCAAAATTGCCTATGCTACCGATTATGACGCTAGATGACCGAGCTGCAGGCGCGTTTGCAGGACGTGCAGGATGGTGTCGCGCGCGATCATGCCTACGATGGCGCCGTCCGCTACCACCGGCATCTGATTGATGTCCTCGGTTTGCATGCGCTGCAGGACGCCTAGCGCGGGCTCGTCTGGCGTTGCGCAGTGGGCGCGGTCGAAGGGCATCATTACGGCCTGGATGGAAGTGTTCGCCCACTCGTCGCGAGGAACGGCCCGCGCGGAAGCGAGGGTGACGAGGCCGACGGGGCGCCCGGCGCCGGTGACGACGTGGCAGCGGCGCCCGGTGCGCAGAACCTCATGCACGTAATCATCCACGGAGATGTTGCGTTCGACGGTCGGGACGTCCTGGGTCATGATGTCGCCTGCACGAACGCCTGTGAGCGTGTTGCGCACGGCGACTTGCGTGTAACTTTCGCGCGCCGCGCTCAGCAGGAACCAGCCGATAAACGCTATCCAGATGCCGCTGACCATGCTGCCGTGGAATGCCCACCACACTCCGATAAAAATCATCACGTAGGCAAAGAAGCGTCCGGCGTAGGAAGCGATTTTCGTGGCGCGGTTGAAATCGCCGGTGACGCCCCAGGCGATGCTGCGCAGCACGCGTCCGCCGTCGAGCGGAAATCCGGGAATGAGATTGAACAGCGCGAGCATCACGTTGATTTCCCAGAGCCATGTGCAGGAGGCGACGACCAGTTCGTTGCCATGGAAATAATGCGTGACCAGCCAGAAGCACCCGGCAAGGAACAGGCTGGAAAGCGGGCCGGCGATGGCGATATTGAATTCCTGCAGGGCGCTGGATGGATCGCGCGTGATGCTCGAGAGCCCGCCGAACACGTACAGCGTGATGGATTGCACCGGGATGCGGTAGTGGCGGGCGACGATGCTATGGCTGAGTTCGTGAAACAGCAGCGAGCCAAAGAAAAGGATGCTGGTGATGATACCCAGCGCCCAATGCTGTTGTGTGGACCATCCGGGATGCAGCGAGGTGAATTGCTGTCCGAGCGATACAGTGATCAGCAGGAAGATGATGATCCAGCTGGAGTGCAGGTAAACGGGAATGCCGAAAATACGGAAAAGTTGAAAGCCGCCAGCGAGCTGGCCGGGTCGTGTCGGCGCACCGGCGTTAGAGGGCGGGGCGCCGGGATGGTCTGGATCGGGGGTGGGCGTGGTTGTGGGTGTAGTGGCCATGGATGCTTTCGCGCCTCAGGCAGATTCTAGCAGAGGTGGGGCTGTCGCGCGTGATTTGAGGTCTCAGCTGACGGCGGAGCTTGGCTTGCGCCGAATGCCCCGCTGAGTGTGGATTTCCACGCCGTGGTTGCGGGGCCACGTATTTGCGCACGGGGGGCGGGGTTTGGTTGCAGCAGAGTTCGCTGCATTTCGGTGCCAAAGTGTTGAGAATGTTGGGTTGCGGCTTCGCTGGTGTTTTGAGACTTCGTCTTTCTTCGATTGGTTAACTTCCTGCTTTTAGTTCGATTGCAGCCCAGCTCACACGGAGGACATGGCCATGGAAAGCGGAATCGGATTTGTGGCACTGGCGGCAGCGATTTTCGTTTCGTATGCGGTGGCGCTGGGGATGGAGTGGCTTAGTTTGGTTTTGCTGATGCGCTTGATGCCGGCGCGGCCTGCGCCGCAGACGGTGGCGGCAACTGATACCCGCAATCGCGCGGTGGCGGCGAGTCGGAGCGGCGGGCGGCGTAGGATACAAGTGCGAAGGCAAGGGAGCACAGCCAGGACGCCGTCGCTGTGAAGACTCGGAGGAAACACATGCTTTTTCTGCGGACGTTGTTATTTGTAGTGAGTTTTGGGTTTTTGGCGAGTGGCTGTTGCGATCGTGCTTTATGACCTTTATTTGGCGTTTGAGCTGAATCGGATTTTGCGGATCGGCGAACGCAAGCCCAAAGATGTCGCGGCGGAGCAGGCTGCTGGGACGTCGAGCCGAAGGCGGTTCGCTGTTCACTTAACCGCCGGGACGTCTGGCGAGGGCGGTTCAGTGCCGGGGACGCCCGCTCCGGACGCCAAGACTGCTGCCCGGTTTCGCGTCCGGCGTTTTATTTGCCGCCACGATCTGCCGGGCCGCGGCGGGCGATACGCTGGTCTGCTGCTGCGAAGTTCGTGGTGCTTGCGGCGCTTTCGAGCTTGCTGGGCAAGAGCATCCTTGTCGTTCCGGACGGGTTCGCGGCGGTGCGGGTGAGTCAGATTTCGGGGGTACGGCCGGGAACTTTGTATGCGGGGACGCATTTACTGATCCCGCTGGTGCAGCGTGCGCAGCTCTTCGATATCCGCGATAAAGTTTATTCGACCGCTGCGTCGGAAAATCCACGCGACAAGGCGCTTGAGATTTTGACCGTGGAAGCGCGCGAAGGTTTGTCAGTTGGCCTTGCGGTAACGGTGCGCTATCGCATTGATCCCCGTCATCTGGATTATGTGGACCAGAATTTGCCGCAACCGATCGAAGACGAGATTGTGGCACCGGTGGTGACCAGCACTTTTCGGGACTTGGCGCCCAATTATATTGTGCGCGACGTTTTTTCCACCAAGCGCGATGAGTTCCGGCAGCGCGCCACGCAGGCGATCACCGCGCGGCTGGGTGAGGACCAAATCATCGTGAAGGAAGTGCTGCTACGCAAAGTATTGCTGCCCGAGCAGTACCAGCAGGGGCTGCAGGGTTTGTTGTTGAAGGAACAGGAAGACGATCAGGTGACGGTGGACCAGAGCATCGAGCAGAAAAAAGTGAAAATCGCGGAATCGCAGGCGGAGGCGCAAAAAGTGCGGCAGATCAAGCGCGCAGAGGGCGATGCGCGGACGCGAGTATTGATGGCGCAGGCGGAGTCGGACTCGATGCAATACACATTGCCACTGAAACAGAAACAGATCGAACAATCGCGGCTGGAGGCGGAGGCGCGCAAGCAGACCACGATTGAAGATGCGGAAGCGGCGGCGTCGGCGCGCGTGAAAAACGCGGAGGCGGAAGCGCAGGCCAAAGTGATTGACAGCAAGGCCGAGCAGCAGCGTCGCGAATTGTTCGCGGAAACGCAGAACGAGGAAACTGTGCGCGGCGCGGAGGCCGCGGCGCAAGCGAAAGTGATTGACGGAAAGGCGGAGAAGGAGCGGCAGGATCTGTTGGCGGATGCGGAGGCGAATCAGATTCGTCTGACGGCGCAGGCGGGCGCGGAAAAAATGCAGCTGGAAGCGTCGGCGCTGAAGGTGAATCCGATGTTGGTGCAATTGACGGTGGCGCAGCGGTTGAGCGACCGGGTGCAGATCATGATGGTGCCTACGGACGGGAAATTTTTCTTTACGAATGATGTGCTGAAGTCGGCGCAGGCCTTCCCGGGATTGAATGATCCGCCCACGCGGGCAGGCGGGAAACAGTGACGTGGTGATGCAGCGGGATTGAAGAGATTGAGATTCTCGGCCGGGGTTCTCGCGGCCTGTTCCGCGAGTAGGGCAGCCCGGTTCGGGAGTGGCGCCGGCAAAAACCCTTGCGGGTGGCACGGTGAGGACCGGGAGACAATGCGACGCGACCGCCGCAGCGAAGATTGCGTCCTGGAGCTGAGCCGCAGCCACCCAGCCGGTGTGATTTGTGCGTCGCTTTTGAATTCGTAGCGGCCGCCTTCAGGCGGGCGTCTTTGACGTTGCATTGCCTGTGCCACGATAACTGCGCGGGCACGCGTTCAAGTTTGAGGATTCGGCGGTGTGCTAAGATGACGTTTCGCGAACTTGTTTCACGATTCGCGCACACTCATGCGGCCTTCCTGCCGGATTCCTCTCACGATTCGCGTCATGGTCTTCACAATTCTAGTCGGGCTTGTTTCTGCAGTAGCACCTCGCGTGAGTCACGCGCAAGCGGCGTCCACGCTGCCGAAATCATGGAACGACGCTGTGGCTAAGCTTGCCGACGAAGTTGCCGCAGTTGTGAGTCCTGCTGCGGTGACGCTTAGGGTGAGTAATATTTCCACGCTCGATGCCTTGTATGCTGAGGCAGTTGAAGCGGCGGTACGAGGGCAGCTGCAGCGACACAGTTTTTCGTTTGCGCCCGAAAATACCTTGGCGGCGCAATCCGCAATTCGGTTGCAACTGACACTTTCCGAGTCTGCTGGTGAGTATGTCTGGGTGCTGAAGGTTCTCAACGATCAGAGCGATGGGGCTTCGTTTCCAGTGATTGTCGTCGCCGCGCCTAAAGCGGATTCCGCACGTGCTGGAGCCGATGAGCAGTCTTTGTCACTGGAAAAGCGTTTCGTTTGGAGGCAGGCGGAAAAGTTTTTGGATTTTGCGCTCTTGAAAAATTCATCGTCTGGCGAGCCGGCACTCTTGGTTCTCGGAACAACCCACCTCACAGCCTACAAACCAGATGGTTCTTGGTGGCAACTTTCCCATACGACCGCTATTCCGCAAGCGACGAGTCCATCGCGGGATCCGCAGGGAACGATAGATCAGAAGGAGGCAAATGTCGCAGTGGGTGGGTTTGAGTGTGTCGGTGACCCGGATCTCTTAGGGGATCTGCGCTGCGGCCCTTCCAGGCGGTTGATCATCACCAAATTTGCGATTCCAGGGTATCCAACCAGTCTGGGCGCGATTTTGTCGGGAAGATGCCGCGGCGATCTTATTTCGCTCTACACGGACGGAAGCGATTGGACGCAGAGCGATTCGATTCGAGGATACTTGTCGAAAGGTCTTGCGTTGCCCTTGGTTCCTTACAGCAACACCCTGGAGTTCAATGGACCACTGATGGCTTTGCAATCGGACCCTGAAGGCAATTCGGCCCGCGCGGTCGTCCACAATCTGAAGACAGGTGAATACGAGGCATATATTGTTACAGCGACTTGCGGTAATTAGCGCGTTTACTGCGCTGGTGTTTGCGGTCCTGCCTGCGCACAGTTCGCGGCGGCCTCGGTATGGCGGGACTTTGCGCGTGGAGATTAGCGCGGCGGTTGCGTCGCTCGATCCGGATGTGACGGCTGCTACGGCGGAAGAAGCGGCGGCGAAATGGCAGATTGATTCTTTGATCTTTGATCATCGGGATGCCGATGGGGAGTTTGCTGGGGCGGCTGGGAGTGGGGCTTTTCGTGTGACGGCTTTCGAGGCAGGGAAGCGGGCGGTGCTTGCTGCGAATGAGGAATTTCGCGAGGGTCGGCCGTTTGTGGATGTGATTGAGATCGCGATGGGGCGGGCGGCGCACGAGCGACTTGTTGATCTGGAATTGAGCAAGACGGATCTGACGGAGATTGCGCCGCAGGATGCGCGGCGGGCGGCGGAGCAAGGCGTGCGCGTTAGCGCTTCGCAGCCGGATGAATTGTTGGCGTTGGTTTTTGTTGCGTCGAAGGCGGGACCGAACGTAGCGGACAAGGCGGGCGCGTGGACGGCGACTCAAACGACCGCGCAGGCTGCGGGGCAAGCGCTATCGCTCGCGATTGACCGCGTGGCGATTGTGAATTTTATCTTGCAGAAGACTGGAGAGCCGGCGGGCGGGTTGTTGCCGCAGTGGTCCAGTGGGACGGCGTTTCTGTTTCCGGCAGCGGCGCCGACGCCACCGGAGCTGGATCACGCGAAGGAACTTTGGAAACAAATCGCGCCGTCGAGCGCTTTGGTGTTGGGATATGATTCCGCTGATCCGCTGGAGCAGAGTGTGGCGGAGCGGATTGTGGTGAACGCCAAGGAAGCCGGGATGGCGCTGCGGGCGCAGGCGATGCCGGCCGCTGGTACGGAAAAATCGCGCAGCTCGGCTGGGCAGGCTGCGCACTTGGATCTGCAACTGGTACGCTGGCGGATGACGTCGCCTCTGCCCGGGGTTGCACTGAAGGATTTTCTGGCGCGAATTTATTCGGGGCCGCTGACAGGGGTGGAACCCGGTGCGTTTCCCGAAGATGCCTCGCCCGAGGAAATTTATAAGCAGCAGCGGGCGGTGTTGAACACGTATCGCGTAGTGCCTTTGGTTTGGCTGCCGCGGGTTTACGGATTAAGCGCGCGCGTGCGGGATTGGAAAGCGCCGGGGCCTGGGGAGAATTGGCCTTTAGCGGATGTGTGGTTGGATGCGGAAACGCCAACGAGTGTCCAATGAGCTTGTTCGATCACACCGTCCCAAAAGCGGCGCCCTCGGTCGGCAGCTCCCTGTACACACACAACCCTTTGCATTTCGCGCGCTTGAAGAGGATGATGAATCTGTGAAAATGTCGAAGACCACTAGTCGCCGAGCCAGAGCCTTCCCGCTGGCGCTCACAGCTACCCGCACCGGTGTCGACCGCTTCGAAAAACGCCAATTTCTAATCACTACAAATGAACGGCTTTTCCCAACCACCAACTTTGCAACTCGCAGAAAACAAAGCACTTCATTTTTTCTATTCAGTACAAATGAGCGATCACGCATCACTCATCACCAATCACTAATTACCAACATTGTTGCGCGCACACGCGAGATTGCCTGTGCCACTGAAGGCTAATCGTGACGTTTAGGACCAGATTATTCGTCAACTTCATGCTGGCGTTGCTGCTCGCCGTGGGATTGATAGCGGCAGGCGTGACTGTGGTGACGCGGCGGGCGTTTGACGAATTGAATCGCGAGCACACCGACGCGCTACTGGCGCAATTTCAGCGGGAATTTGCGCGGCGGGGCAGCGAAGTCGTCGAGAGCGTGAAGGGCATCGCCGACGCGGAGCCTACGGTGCGCATGGCGATTGATTTGAGCCGGCCGAACGCGGATGTGTCGGTGTATGTTAACGACGCGCATGGCGTATCGAAATCGCACCAGCTGGATTTGCTGGATTTCGTGAACAACGACGGGACGATTATTTCCTCGCAGGAATCTCCGGCGCGTTTCAACTACAAGATGGACTGGGTCACCAAGCCGGAGGATTGGCCGGCGCGCGGCGCGTTTCTGACGAAACTCGATACGGAATCGGGTCCGGCGCTGGCGCTGCTTTCGGTGGCGACGGTGCGAGTGGGTGACCGGGATTTGTATGTGGTGGGTGGCGAGCGGCTCGGCAAGGATTTTCTGGCGTCGCTGGTGCTGCCGGGGAATATGCGCGCGCTGCTGTATCTGAATCTCGATCCGGAATTCCAGGAAGCAAATCTTCTGGACGCGAGCGGGCCCGCCCCGGATGCGGATCGGTTCGCGCCGCTGGTGGCGAAAGAGAAGGCCAGTCCGGTGGAACAGTCCACGGAAATTCGCTGGAGCATTGATGCGGCGAGTGCGGAAACGTTTCACGCATTGCCATTGCTCGGGCGATCCCGGGAATTGTTGGGCGTTTTATTCGTGGGCAGCTCGCAACGAACGGTGGTGACGCTCGAGCGGAGGATTCGCTGGTTGGCGCTCGGCGTGGTGGCTGTGGGATTGCTGTTTGGGTTGATGCTGAGCTGGTGGGGCGCGGCGCGGGTGACTCGGCCGGTGCAGAAACTGGCCGAAGGCGCGCAGGAAGTAGCCGATGGGAATTGGAACGCGCGAGTGAACGTGCGCGGGAGCGATGAGATCGGGCAGCTGGCGAAATCTTTTAACAAGATGACCGAGCAGTTGGTGGAGCAGCGCGACAAGCTGGTGCAAGTGGAGCGAGTGGCCGCTTGGCGCGAATTGGCGCGACGTTTGGCGCACGAATTGAAGAATCCGCTATTTCCGCTGCAGACCACCGTGGAAAATCTGCGCAAGGCGCGCGAGCAAAATTCTTCGCAGTTCGAGGAAGTGTTTCAGGAGTCCACCGGGATATTGCTGGCTGAGATTGAGAATTTGAAAGCGATTGTGGGGCGGTTCAGCGATTTCGCGAAGATGCCGCAGCCGGAATTAAGCACGGTGAACCTGAACGAAATCGTGCGCACCGTGGTGAAATTGTTCGAAGGCCAGTTCAGCGCGGTAGGGCGGCCGGCGATTACTCCGGAGTTGCATCTTGAGGATGACCTGCCGTTGATTCAGGCGGACGCGACGCTGCTGCATCGCGCGGTTGAGAACCTGGTGCTGAACGCGATGGACGCGATGCCGGCGGGCGGCGTGTTGATGTTGCGCACTACCCACAAGGATGGCGAAGTGACGCTGGAAATCTCGGATACCGGGACGGGATTGACGCCGGAAGAATCCGAGCGGCTTTTTACGCCTTATTACACAACCAAGCAGCACGGAACTGGGCTGGGGCTCGCGATCGTTCAGGCCGTGGTCGCAGATCATGGGGGGCGAATTTCTGTTGAGAGTGAAACGGGCGTGGGGACTTCTTTTCATATTGACCTGCCGATCAAGCCACCGCACAAGGCGCAGACTTTTCCGATCGTTTTCGAGAAAAAAGAAGACGAGGCGTAGCCTCCCGTGTCAGCAAAAGCGCACATATTGATTATTGATGATGACGCGAACACGCTGGCGTCCTTGGCGCGAGCTTTTCGGCTGGCCGGGCATGATGCGACGGTTTGCGATAACGCGGCGCGGGCGCTGGAACTGGCGAAGGCGGAACGCTTCGATCTGATTCTTTCCGACGTGGTAATGCCGGGGCGCGACGGGATTGCTTTGCTGGAGGATTTCAGGGCGATTGGTTTGGCTTCGCCGGTGGTGATGATGTCTGGGCAAGCTTCGATTGAAATGGCGGTGAAGGCCACGCGATTGGGCGCGAGCGATTTTCTGGAGAAGCCCATCTCGAGTGAAAAGCTGCTGCTGACGGTGGAGAACGCGCTGCGGGTGCGGCATCTGGAGGACGAAAACCGCGATCTGAAGCGGAGGCTCGGGCGGCATCACATCGTGTGGGCCAGCGCGGCGATGAAAGAAGTGATGGCGCAGGTGGACCACGTGGCGGCGAGTGAAACGCGGGTGTGCATTCGCGGCGAGACGGGAACGGGTAAGGAACTGATCGCTCGCACGCTGCATGAGAAAAGTGGGCGGCGGAATGGCGCGTTTATTTCTTTGAATTGCGCCGCGGTGCCTTCGGAACTGATGGAGACGGAGTTGTTCGGGCACGAAAAGGGGTCGTTCACCGGGGCGGCTTCGCGGCATACGGGGAAATTCGAGCAAGCGCACCATGGCACGCTGTTCCTGGATGAGATTGGCGACATGCCGATGACCATGCAAGCGAAATTACTGCGCGTGCTGGAAGAGGGCGAGATCGAGCGGGTCGGAGGCGATAAGCCGTTTTCGGTGGATGTGCGCGTGGTGGTGGCGACGCATCGAAATTTGGAGGAGCAGGTGCGGCAGGGGACTTTTCGCGAGGATCTGTATCATCGCGTGTTTGTGTTTCCGATTGTGCTGCCTCCTTTGCGTGAGCGGCGCGAGGATGTGCGCGTGCTGGCGGAGCATTTCGTGCGGCAGCTGGAGGAGCAGAACAATTGGAAGCTGCGGAAGTTGTCGTCGGAAGCGATTGCGGAACTCGAAAAATATTCGTGGCCGGGGAATGTGCGGGAATTGCGTAATGTGGTGGAGCGCGTTTTGCTGCTGGCCCCTGGGGACGTGGTGGAGGCGGAAACTGTGCGGCGGGCTTTGCCTGGCGCGGCAGGCGCTGCTGTTGGCGGCGGAACGGCCTCTGCGAGAATCGCGCTGGAGATGGGGACTTTGGCGGAGCGTGTGGAAGCATTCGAGCGCGAGACTCTGCTGGCGGAATTGAAATTGCATCATCATCACATGACGAATACGGCCAAGGCTTTGGGGTTGGAGCGGAGTCACCTTTATAAGAAGTGTCAGCAGTTGGGGATTGATTTGCGCGCGATACGGCAGACGGATTAGTGCGGGGCGCTGCCGCGCGATCGGCCTCAATTATAAAGGTGTCTCGGATTTCTTCCGCCAGGAGATGAAGTAGCTGGACGCGATGTAGAGCACGAGGGAAACGGCCATGCTAGTCCACAGCACTCTGTTGTTTAGGGTCGCGGCGAAGGCCGCCACAGCCGCGAAAAATCCCCAGATGAAGAGTTCGCCGAGGAAAGCCTGTCCCCAGTGAGGTTTTAGTCCGCTGTCCGGCAGCCGCGGCTGGAGCGACGGCCATAGGCGGGGCACGCGTCGGCAGAATTCGCGATAGGATTCGCCCTGCTCTCTTTGCAGATTTGATTCTTCCAGGCCGATCAAGCGCAGGCAGAAAACAATATTTCCCACGACGATCACCGCGAATCCCACGCGGCTCGCCAGTAAGCCCATTCCGACAGCCATCAAAATGTTTCCGAGATAGAGCGGATTGCGGACACGGCGGTAAGGGCCGGATGCAACAACCTTTTCCGCGCGTAGGTCATGGTCCTGCATTACGTCGGAGCGCAGATAGGAAGTGGCCCAGGTGCGCAGGAGCGCCGTGAGCAACATCAGCAGCGCGGCGAAACCGAGGCCGCAGCGCGCGAGCAGGTCGGCGTGCGGGGAATTTGCGCCAACAGTGACATTGACGAGATATTGCACGACGTTGATGTGATCGACCGCGTAGAGCCAGAAGCCCAGGCCGAAGATCAGGCCGAAGATCCAAAAGCGGTTGCGAAACTCGAAGTCTGTGGCTTTCATGTGACCCCTGACTCTAATGGATGTGCCGGCGTTATTCTATACGCCCGGTGGAGTTGGTTTGTTTCGGATTGTCCCCTGGTCATGAGGTCTTGCGGGCGGCGAAAAAACGCGGCTGAAGAGCAAGTTCGAGGGGAAATACACCACGAATACCAGGAAAAGGAAAGTGATCGCGAGGTGCGTGGGAGCGGGGCCGTAGGAGCGATGAAGGAAGGGATCTCTTACGGCGAAGTTGAGATTTTGATCGGGGGTGACGAAGCGCGAGGCGATGAGGACTGGTAGCAGGATTGCGGATTGCAGTTTCCACGCGCGCCGATCATAGCCGAGGCGGGCGAGCGACCATAGCAGGATGATTGGCAGAACGACGTGGAAGAGCGAGAGCAGGCGGGCCCATAACGGCGTGGTGGCGTCGAAAAGATATTCTGTGCCACCGATCAGGTGACGGCCGAAAACTAGTCTGGCGGCTACGTCGAGGGTCCAGACGATATCTATGAGGACCGAGGAGACGGCTTGACTGGAAATCAAAAGCGCGCTGTTGATGTAGATGCCTATGCAGGTGAGGATTACGGCGATGTCGCAGAGATGGAGAAAATTCGCGGGGCCCCAGACGTGCCAGTAGGCTGCAAACCAGAGGATGAGGATGAGTAGCGCAACGTAGCGGAGCCAACCGGGGATCTTTTGGGGTGGTGTTAGTGCTGTGGTAGGCATTTTTGGCCACTAATGGGGGCATCGTAACAAAAGGATCGGCGAAATCCCAATGGGCGCCGATACGGCTCGGCAAACTCCACATTTGTTGGCAGACTACGTGGGCGCGTGCGAAAATTTGAGTGATGATGACGATTAATCCAGCTTGGTTTGGTGCGGGCGGGGTGTGCGCGGCAGCAGGATTGTTTGCTTGGGGGGCAGTGGCGCCTCGCTCGCAGATTTTTGGGCCGACTTTGCGGCGGCTGGATGATGTGTCGCGTATGGCGATTACTTTTGATGATGGGCCGAATCCGGGTGTCACGCCCAGCTTGCTGGAGCTTCTGGAGCGATACAAGGTTACGGCTACTTTTTTTCTGATTGGGCGGCGCGTGCGGGCGTTTCCGGGGTTGGCGCGAGAGATTGCATCGCGCGGACACGCGATCGGGAATCATACGGAGACGCATTCGTCGCTTACATTTTTATCTGCGGGACGGATCGCCGAAGAGTTGCAGCGATGCGACGATGCGATTATGGAGGCGACGGGAAAATCGCCGCGATGGATGCGGCCGCCATTTGGTTATCGCAGCCCGCTGCTGGATTCGATCGTGCGGCGGCGCGGCGGGGCTGGTGTGGCGATGTGGAACCTCGCGGCGCGGGATTGGCGGACGTATTCACCAGAGCCCGTGATTCAGCGCTTGCGCAGGGCGCGTGGCGGGGATATCGTCCTGTTACACGATGGAGATCATCGCGAGCTGGAAGGGAAGCGCGGGCATGTCGTGAAGGCATTGGAATATTGGCTGCCGCGCTGGCGCGACGCGGGCATACAATTTGTGAATCTGGACGAAGCGCAACTCAAAACTCAGGCGGGCTAGAGCGTATGGACGAGAAAAGATATTACGACGAGAAGCCCGAAACGAAGCAGATGACTTTGGTGTGTCCGCATTGCCGGGAAGAGGGAGTGTATCCGGTGCGTTGGATGGCGCGGACGAAAAAGGGCGCGCTGCCCCCTGGCGGAAATGAAGACGATCGCGCTAAATTTGCGAAGGCGCGCTCGTATATGGTGCGGATGGATGACATGGTGGCCTGCCGGAACATTCGTTGCCGGAAAAGATTTGATTTGACGGGGCAGACGGTGATTCTTACCTAAGTTCAATGGATCAACACAGAGCACAGCAGACGAACATCGGACGCAAATCTGAGAAAAGCGCTTACCGCAGAGGCCGCAGAGAAACCCTAAAGCAACGGCGTGCCCGGTCTGTCCCTAAAGTCACGGGACAGACCTGCCGCTACAGAGGCAAATTCAAAATCGAAGGCGCCCCGCTATAGCTGGCTGACTTGGGAATCCTCGGCGTTCGACTCCGCAACAATTCCGCGCGCAATGCAGACACCTCTCTTCGCTGATCGCCTGGATGATGGTTGCTTTAGGAATTGACGGAGACGCGTTCCAGGACTTCGCGGATTTTGGCGGCCAGGGCTTTCAGGTTGAAGGGCTTCTGCAGGAAGTCCATGCCACCTTGCAGGACGCCGTGGCGGAAGACGCTGTCGTCGGTGTAGCCGGAGATGTAGAGGATTTTTAGGTCCGGGCGCGCGGCGGTGAGGCGCGCGGCTAGTTCGCGGCCGCTCAAGCGCGGCATGACCACGTCGGTGATGAGCAGCTGAATTTTCCCGGTGTGGGCGGCGGCCATTTCCAGGGCTTGCTGTCCGTCGGACGCGTCGAGCACCTGATAGCCACGGGCTGAGAGATATTCGCTGACGAGTTCGCGAACGCTTTGTTCGTCTTCAACGAACAAAATGGTTTCCGTGCCGGGTTCGTGACCCTGGACGACTTTTTCGGGAGCCGTTTTTTCGGCGGGTGCCTGCACCATTGGCAGGTACACCTTGAAAGTTGTGCCATGGCCGAGCTCGCTGTACACCCAGACGTATCCGCCGCTTTGCTTTACAACCCCGTACACAGTGGCAAGGCCCAGACCAGTGCCGCGACCTTGCGCTTTGGTGGTGAAAAATGGCTCGAAGATGCGGGCTTTGGTAGCGGCATCCATGCCGGTGCCGGTATCGCTGACCGTCAGCATCACGTAGGGGCCCGGGTCCACGACGGCGTGCTGCGTGGCATAATCGCGTTCCAGCTGGACGTTGGAAGTTTCAATGGTTAGCCGGCCGCCGTCGGGCATCGCATCCCGGGCGTTGACTACCAGATTCAGGGCGACTTGTTCGATCTGGCTGGGGTCGGCCTTCACGCGGCCGAGATTGGCGCCGGGCAGGAAAGCCAGCTCGATATTGGCGCCGATGACGCGCGAAACCATCTGGATCATTCCGGCGACGACTTCGTTCAAGTCTAGAACGCGCGGCTGTAACACTTGCATGCGGCTGAAGGCGAGCAGCTGACGGGTGAGGGCGGCGGCGCGCTCGGCGGCTTGCTGAATTTGTTCGACGTTCTGCAGCGCGAGATTCTGGCGATCGGCGGAGCCCCGGGGCAGGCGGTCCAGAAGCATCTCGGCGTGGCCCTTCACCACCATCAGCAGATTATTGAAATCGTGGGCGACGCCGCCGGCGAGTTCGCCGATAGCCTGCAATTTTTGCGACTGGCGCAGCTGGTCGGCGAGCTGTTTGCGGTCGGTGATATCGAGCGCGACGCCGATGACGCCGACGATTTCGCCATCGGGGCCACGGAGCGGGCGCACGTGGGATTCGAAGACGCGCTTCTGCCAGTGCAATTCGTAGGTGAGTGCTTCGCCTGCCAGGGCGCGCCAGTGCGCGGCGATGGAAGGGTGCTGGGGATCGTTGGTCTGAAAGTATTCGGGTAGGGTTCTGCCGGTGAGGCCGCCGGATTTGACGCCGAGCGAATCCAGGGCAGCGCCCATGCTGGAGGTGTAGCGCAGTTCTTTGTCGGTGGTCCAGAGAATGGCGGGCATGCGCTCGAGAATCACAGCCAGGCGCGCGCGGCCTTCGTGACGTTCGATCTGGGATTTTTCCAGATCTTCGAGCATGCCGTTGATGGCGATACCGAGGAATGCCAGCTCGTCGTGGCCCGGGACATCGAGGCGCGCCGCCAGATCGCCGCTGGTGCCGATCTGGGTGACGTTTTCGGTTAGGTTGGCGATGCGCGAAATGACGAAGCGTTCTAGAAGGTAGAGAGTGGCGGCGCCGAATACAAAGCCCGCGGCGATCAACAACAGCAGAAATTGGAGCAAGCTGGTATGGCCTTGCTCGTAAATGGTGCGGGGCAGGAGCACGCGGATAATGACGGCGGGCCGGCCGTAGATGTCGTCCAACACCTGGTAACCCGCGAGAGACTGGCCATCGAGCGGGTGGATGAAATGGGGAGAACCTTTGGAAATAGCGGCAGCCGCGGCGCGGAAATCGGGGCCCAGCGTGGCGGAAGAAAGCGTCTGTGCGTCCACGGGCATGAGCGTTAAGTCGGCCAGATGCTGGATTTCAGCGGCATCGAGCAGACGACCCATGAGCATGGTGCCGGCAATCGGACCGGAAGCGTCGCTGGAGAGAATCGGCCGGGAATCCACCAGGGTTGGGCCGCCAGGAAGATCGAGAATCCCGGCCACTTTGCTGTGGGGATCCTGCAAGCTTAGGAGCAATGAGCCGGGCTTGAGGTGATCATCCAGGCCCGCAGGGATAGGCATCTCGCCACCGTGGGCCAGGTCGAAGGCACGCGAGAAGAGTTTGCGGCCGTGGGCATCGAAGACGACCACGAAGCTGATTTTCAGCTCCTGAAACGTCGAGGAGGGGAACTCAGTCTTGATGTAACTCGGGCGCAGGCCGCGGGCGTATTCCGAAGTCAAATCCCAGGTGGCGTATTCGCTGGTAGTCTGGTCGAGCGTGTTCAATTCATTCGCCAGGGCGCTGGAAGCGCGGGAGATATCTGCGCCGGCGAAGTCCTCTTCCAATCTGGCGAACCCGCGCATCAGCACAATGCGCGAGAGCACAAAAAGGCCACCGACCAGGCCAAGCATGGTGATGCCGATGATCAGCAGAGTCTTCCGCCGAAGGGAGGACGGCACACGGAGTTGGGCGATGTGGAGGGGCGCCACGAGAGGCCTCAAGAGTTATTATATCGGCGGTAGGGTGGGGATGGATTTGCCGGTGTCCTAGTCGTACATGCTCCAGGGAGCGGGATGAGGCCGGAAGGAAAGCTGGCGGGTGCCTGGGGAGAGGGTTTATGCTTCCTGCATCTCGGTGCGATGCATCTCTGTGGGCGCGGCTAGGCATCCTTATTAGTTAGTTCGTCCTTGCCGGATCGCGGGGTAGAGGGGTCAGATGACGAAAAGCTCGCTTCGCTTGCCGCATGCCCTTCTGTTGTTTCTGGCCGCCGGATGCGCGCTTCCTTTAGCGGCGCAGGAATCGGGGCCGATGCCTGCTGCACCGCCTGCGAATTCCGCTCCGGCTGCGGCGAGCCAGACTGCGGCGCAGAAACCTGCGGGAAGTTCGGGTGGGGCGAGTGGTGCGGGAACGACTGCTGGTGCGGCACCAACTTCTGGTTCTGAGACAACTGCTGGCAGTGCGGCTGGGCTTGGCGCTGCAGCCACACCGGTTGCGCCGGCCGTCGCGCCGAGCGGGACTTCGGCTGCGGCAGCGAAAATCATGGTGCCTTCGGGGACGCATATTCCTCTGGTGCTACACAACGCCATATCTACGCGCAGCGCGCGGCCGGGCGATCCGGTGTATTTCGAGACTTTGTTTCCAGTGATGATTGACGGGAAAGTGGTGATTCCTGCGGGATCATACGTAAGCGGCGAAGTGACGGAATCGAAGCGGCCCGGACGGGTGAAAGGGCGCGGCGAATTGATGATCAAGTTGACGACGATGATTTTGCCGAACGCGTACATGGTGAACCTGAACGCAGTGCCTGGCGGAGTCGGCACCGGCGGGAACGAGACCACGGACAGCGAAGGGAAAATTATCGGCGATTCGGAAAAAGGGCACGACATCGGAACGATTGCGAAGACCACTGCGGCGGGCGCGGGCGTCGGGGGTTTGGCGTCGCGGACTGGAGCAGGCGTGGGGATCGGGGCGGCAGCGGGAGCGGCGGTTGGTCTGGCTGCGGTGCTTTTGACGCGCGGGCCGGATGCGGAGATGCCCCGCGGATCTACAGTGGAAGCAGTGATTGACCGCTCGCTTTATCTGGACGCGGATAAGGTGCAGTTCAGCGGGCCGGGGCAGGCTTCGTCGCTGGCCGGGCCGTCGAATCGCGAACCGGTACGGAATAAAGATCCATTTTAAATTTGGGATTGGTGGTTCAAGCTCAAGTGGCGCTGCGATTCGCTCGCGCATGCGCGTGCTGCAGGGAATTTGCTGCGGCTCTGAAGCGTAGTGGCGAAAAACTCTCCGCGTTGAAATTCGATTTTCCGGTGACAATCCAATCGTGCATGATTTTGGCCGTGGCAGGGGCAAGCAGGATGCCGTTGCGGTAGTGTCCGGTGGCGAGCCATAGGCCTGGGATATCCGTCGGGCCGATGATGGGTAGGAGATCCGGGGTGCCGGGGCGCAGGCCGGACCATCCTTCGACAATCTTCGCGTCGGCGAGGGCTGGAGCTAGTTCGAGCGCGGCATCAAGAATTTGGCGGACGCCCTGCGGCGTGACCTGTTTTACGAAGCCGGCGTCTTCCAGCGTGCTACCGGCGATGATGCGGCCGTCGCGGCGGGGGACCAAGTAGCCATGCTGCGAGCGGAGAACTTTTTTCAGGTGCACGGTTGCGGAACGCAGAGCCAGCATTTGGCCGCGCACGGGATGCACTGGGGCGTAGCGGCGCAATTGCGATTGCGGATCCGATGCGCGCGCGGCGTCTGAGGTTGAGCCGCCTGCGATCGTGCCGCAAAAACTTCCGGCGGCGATGATTACTTGCTTCGCTGCGAACTTCTGGCCGGCGGAAATCACACCGACGCACGCTTTTCCTTCACAGAGCAGGGCATCCACGGCGCAATTGGCGCGAATTTCTGCGCCGCACTGCTTCGCGGCCAAGAGAACGGCTTCGACGAGTAGCCGCGGGTCAATCGTCGCTTCGTCGGGCAGCGAAGCGATCGCGCCGGCGTGTGGTGCGAGCGACGGCTCGAGTTTGGAGGCTTCTTTTGGTGACATCGCTGCGGCAGCTAATCCGAGATGGTGAAATTCGGCGACCATTTTGTTGCGCGCGGTTTCTGCGTGCAGGCCGCAGAAAACTTCGAGCGTGCCATTGCGCGTGAAATCCGTGGACTTGCCGGACGTCCTCTCGACGGCCGCTGTGAATTCGGGGTAAAGACGCAGGCTTTCTATGCCGAGAGGTACAAGCGGCGACGATTCGGGCGAATCCGGACCTGGCGCGAGCATTCCAGCCGCGGCCCAGGAGGCTTCGCGCCCGGGCTGCTGGCGATCGAGCACGGCCACGCGCAATTTTTCGGAGGAAAGCTCGAAAGCAATCGAGCTGCCGATCAGTCCGCCGCCAACGATGAGTACGTCGTAAGCGCTCACCGACTGATATTATCAGGAATTGCCGCGCGGACATTGCTCCGCGAGGCGGCAAGCGAATCGCCGTGCGCCAGCATGGACCGGATGCGAATTTCACAGCTGCATTTCACGTCAGAGGGAATCAACGAGTTCGACGGAGAGGAGGCGGGCTTTTTGGGCTAGGGTTTGAGCGCGGGACCAGTCCCCGGCTTTTCCGGCTTCGTCGGACTGGGCGAGGAAGCTGCGAATTTTTTCCACGAGGTCGCTCTGCGCGGCGTTCAGAACTTTGCCGTTGGCTTGCTGCAGATTTTTTTGAGCGACGTTAATGTCTTCACCGGTGGTGCGGCGCAGCGTGGCCTGATCGCCGCGGGGAAAGTTGCGGCGAGATTTGCGGCGGCGGAGTACGCGCGGGCTGCTCGGCTTGGGTATCCGAGGACGCTTCGGCAGGTTGGCGGTGGGGAGGCGGAGGAGGTTTGGTGTGCGTCGCCTCCACGGGTAGCGGCGCGGCGGTGATGGTGGCGGGAGTTGGCGGAGGCGCCACGGCCTCGACCGGGGGAAGCGCGTCGGTGTCTGGCGCAATGTTGGTAATCGGTTTGGAATCGGCGGTAGAAGGAGCGGGCGCGGCGGTCACCGGCGCAGCGGCTTTCACTGTCGTGCGGTTACACCCCATCGCACTGAACGACAGCCCGCTGAGAAAAAAGGCTGTCAGCAACGCGGATTCTGTTTTTCGGCTGGGCATTTATCTTCTTACTTGCAGCAGCTCACTGCCAATTTCTGATTTCCAACTACTCGCTTCCACAATTTATATTTTCTCTTCAGCAAACGGCCGCCCGAAATCGCGATGCTTTCCTTGCGGCGCTTCCAGGGAACGCGCCAGCGGCAATTCCAGGCGAAAGGTCGTACCGCGTCCAGGCTCGGATTCGAATTCTATCCGACCGTTGTGCAACTGCACAAACCGAAAAGTATTGGCGAGTCCGATGCCGGTACCTCCGGGGCGGGTGGTAAAAAACAGTTGGAAAATTTTCTTTTGATTTTCGGGAGTGATGCCCGCGCCGGAATCGGCCACGGCAATGACCGCGAAATCTCCGTGGCGGCGCAGGCTGAGAGCGATCGTGCCGCCGGGACTGGTGAAGTCGCTCGCATTCAGCAAAAGATTGAGCACGGCTTGATGAATCAGTTGGCCATCCACCAGCACTCGCGGAAATTCCGGGGGCAAATCCACGCGGAGTTCAATGCCGGCTTTGGCGATGGTGGGGCGCGCGGCTTCGAGCACGTCGTCGAGCAATATGCGCAGGTCGGTTTCTTCCAGCTTGATTTCCAGCGGCTTGGTGAAATTCAAGAATGTCTTTACGGCGCGGTCGAGGCGGTCAATTTCGCTATCGAGCATTTTCACGGCCTGCTGCGGTTCGGGCTCGACGGGCATATTGGCTTTCAGCACCTCGAGCCAGAGGCGCATGGAGTTCAGCGGGTTCTTTACCTCGTGCGCGACGCCAGCGGTGACGCGGCCCAGCGCTGCGAGGCGTTCAGAAACTTGCAACTGGTTGCCGATGCGTTCCAGAGATTCGACGTCGCGCAGGGTGATGAGCGCACCCATGGCCAGGCCGTGCTCGCGAATTACCTGGGCGCTGAGGCCGATGCGCTGCGAGCCGTGCAGACCCTCGAGCGTGATTTCAGCATTTTCGATGTGGCCGACCTCGTCACCATGAATGCCAAGAGCTTCGCGCGCGGGATGGCCGGGAGGAAAAATTTCGCTGACTCTCAATCCGCGCAGGACTTCGGAGCGCTGGCCGAGAAACTTTTCCACGGAGGGGCTGACCAGCACGGCGTTCCCGCGCGCATTGAAAAGTAGCAGGCCGTCTTCGAGGCCGCCCATGACTTGATCGAGATTCTCGCGCAGAGTACTGAAAATTTCGCGAACGTCGCGTAATTGCTTTCCGATGCCGATGATCTTGGTGCTGACGGCGCCGAATTCGTCGCCGCGCTCGACCGGTTCGAGATCGAATTCTCCGGCGGAAATGCGGTCGAGTTGCGCGGAGATGCGGTCAATTGGAGCGAGCGAAGCGCGGCTCACAATCAGCGCGAGCAAAGTGGAGAGCAAGACGGAGGCCAGCGCGTAATATCCCGCCGATTCGAGGCCGGGCGAAATTTCGTTGCGGATCAGCGCGGAGGAAAGGCCGATGCGAATATCGCCGAAGGGGCCACCGATATTGAAGGGCAGAGAATCTTCGTACACCAGGGGCGGACCGTAGAGGGTGCGCAATTGCTGGAAGAAGCCGCCGCGTTCCAGCGAATCAACGGGCGGCCGCTGAGCGATTTTTTGGCCGCGCAGGCTGGGATCGCTGGAGACTAGCACGATGCCGTCCAGATCGCTGATGGTGATTTCGTAGATGGTGGGGGAGTAGCCGATGGCGGATTCCATCACGGAATTCAGGGTGCTGCTATTGTCGAGGGCGCGTTGCACGTAAGCGCGCAAATCGGCGGGACTGGAGGAAGCGGGGGATTCGCCTCGGGCGGCGGCGTCGGTCAGCGAATTTTGGCAGGCGAGATAGATTTGGCGCGCGACGAAGCGGGCGCGGTCATCGGCCTGGCGCAAGGTCTGGCGGGTGAGGCGCGCGATGTAGAGGGCCGAAACGGTTGTGACGACTGCCAGGACCAGCAGGGAAGTCGCCAGCGTGAATTTAGTTTTCAGGCTGAGACGCATCTCTCCGCCCCGCCTCATATTCTTTTAATTTGTTGTGCAGAGTTTTCAGGCTGATGCCGAGAAGTTCGGCGGCGCGCGTCTTGTTCTGGCTGGTGGCGCCCAGAGTTTGCAGGATCAGTTCGCGCTCCACGGCGTCCACGGTGGTGCCGATGGGGAAGCGCAGCCCTCCCAGGCCGGAAGTGGTCATGGCGGTGACGCGGCCGAATTCAGCGGGCAGATGCTGGCGTGTGATGGTGCCGCGATCGGATGCGATGGCGGAACGCTCCAGAACGTTGCGCAGTTCGCGCACGTTTCCGGGCCAGGGGTAGGACTTGAAGAGTTCCATAACGTCGGTGCCAACGCCGGTGACTTTTTTTTCGTGTTTAGCGGAGATGTCGGCGAGCAGGTGGTCCACCAGCAGCGGCAAATCTTCTTTGTGCTCGCGCAGCGGTGGAAGATGGATGTTGAAAACGTTGAGTCGGAAATAGAGGTCCTGGCGCAGGTGTCCGTCGGCGACCGCCTGTTCGGGATTTTTGTTGGTGGCGGCGACGACGCGCACGTCCACGGGCGTTTCCACTTTGCTGCCGAGGCGGCGAACCTTGTGATCTTCGAGGACGCGCAGCAATTTCGCTTGCGTTTGCGCGGGCATTTCGCCGATTTCGTCGAGCAGCAGCGTGCCTCCGTCGGCGAGTTCGAAGCAGCCGATGCGGCGCTCGGCGGCGCCGGTGAACGCGCCTTTCTCATGGCCGAAAATTTCGCTTTCCATCAGCGATTCGGGAATGGCCGAGCAATTGATGGCGACGAAGGGACGATCGGCGCGCGGCGAAAGCAAGTGGATTGAACGCGCGACCATCTCCTTGCCGGAACCGGTTTCGCCGGTGATGAGAACCGAGGCCGTGGATGGCGCGGCAATTTCCACCTGGCGCATTACGTCTTGCATCGGCGCCGAAGTGCCTACGAGAGTGCCGAGTTTCCCGGCGGCACGCAGATCGCGAGTGAGAGCGACGACGGCTTGCTGATTGCGCACGTGGCCGAGTGCGCGTTCGAGGAGTGCGCGCAGCACCGGCGGCTTCAGAGGTTTTTCGATGTACCAGTAAGCGCCTGCTTCGATGGCTTGGACGACGCGTTCGTCGCTGCCGCGACCGGTGATGATGATTACCGGAATGCGGAGTATGTCGTCGCCCAGTTGCTTGAGCAGGTCGAGACCGTTCATGCCGGGCAACTCGACGTCCGCGAGGATCAAGCTGGGCTGGAATTCCTGAAATTTCGCGAGGGCTTCTTCACCGCTGCCGACGCCGAGAATTTCCCAGTTCCATTTACGCAGCAGGGCCTCGTAGCCTTTGCGGGCGTTGTCTTCATCTTCGACGATCAGGATGCGCTGCTGGTTGGGAGTCGAGGTGGTCATCGGAACTTTGAATGTAGCAGCAGTACGGCGGAAATCCAAGGGAGCGGGGCAGACGGGGCTCGAGCAGCCCTCGACTTTGACGGCGGATTGAGCGCCGGGAGAATTGCAGCTGGCCGCCTCGCCTTCTGAACTTGCTTTAGTTCCCGCGCGCGGCTGCCTTCTACGTTCTGCCTAGATGCAACGGGCGCTCGAGGGCTAGCTCGAGCTTCATGTTTAGAGGAAGGGTAAGTTCCTGGCCGAGGCCGGAGGTGATCATGAAGGCGGTGGCAGCGGAGATGGCCGCGCCCATGGCCGCGTCTTGTTTATCCCGTTTGGCGATTCCCGGCTCGGCGCCGACGAATGCGGCTTCGGCGGCGGCGAAGGCAGCGTCTTCCTGCTTGCTGCTGGTGGCGCGGATTTCGCCTTCGCGGTCGTAGAGGACGCGGACGGAATGGACTCCGGGGGCGTCAATCAAATCGGCTACAAGCGGAATCCAACCTGTGGGACTGTGGATTTCATCGAAGGTGAGCCAGAGGCGCGCGCGGCCGACTTTTCCGGCGGGTTGGATTTTGTCAATGTGGCCGCGGATTTGTGCGCCAGCGGGTAGCGTGGCGCCTTCCGCCGTGGCTAGCGGTTCGAGGGTGCGGGCTTGGAACTGTTTTCCTACTTTATCTTCTTTAGTGGAGATGACGGTTTGCAGGGCGACGAGGAAACGGGTGCCGCGCGGTGCGGCGTCAGGCGGCGCGTCCTGGGATTGGGGGCCGGGATCTTGTGATTGCGGTCGGGCTGTTGCGGTTGGTATGCCTGAAAACAGCAGTAGAGCGGACGTAAATGCGAAAATCCTCCAGCGTTTCATAAACTCCTCCAAATTTTAGTTTGGCGCTTTCAGCTGGAGGCGAAAGCGTGCACTGATTGAGGCGAATATAGCAAATCGACGCCGGTAAGGCGAGCGCGGTTTGTGGGATGTGCTTCGCGAGTGAGCGAGGTCCTGGAAACCTGCCGGGGCCTTCGGCGCGGGACTGCGGCGGGCGGAGTTTTGGAAAAAACTGTACAGGAACCGACGGGCGTGAATTATAATCCGCGCAGTTTTCGGGTTTCGGTAGGACACGCTCGATACTCCGTTTTTCGGCCCCCATACGAGTCCTGTGGTTTTTTCGCTACGCTGCCAGCGGGGGAAGAATGGTTGGAATCGTCAGCGCGGTGCCAGGCGGGGCGGTGGCTGTGCTGAGGAGGCGTACTTTGAAAGTGCTAGAACGCGCGGCGATCTTAGTGGTGGCTGGGATTTTTGCGGCAACGACTGGGTTCGCCGACGATACCAAGGCTCGTCCGCCCGCCGGAACCGCGTCCGCGGCCGGTGCATCATCCTCGGGTGATACGACTGCGAAGCCCGCTGCGAGTTCGGGTGACTCCGCGACCCCTGCCGGCGCGTCTGGCGGTGTTGCCGCCCCGGCGAGTTCTTCAGCCGCTAAGCCATCATCCTCGTCCTCGACATCATCTTCATCGTCAGCTACGGGGGCGCCTGCTGCGCCGCCCAATCCTAATTCCGGCGCAGCCAAAGGCAACGCGTCCAAGGTTGCCGATGAAGATTCCGAGCAGCCTCCTTTTACGCCGATGCCTGCGCTAGACGGCAATCCGGGACTCTTTACGCTGGAAACCGGCGAGACGCTGCCGAAGCACGGCTGGTCCTTGGGTATCGGATTGAATAAATTTTCGCGCATGCCTGGAGACATCACTTCGCTGCAGCTGATTCCTTCGTTCGGATACGGCGTCAACCGCTGGTTCTCGATATTCTTTCAGATGAATTCGTATGACTATATCCACGTGGGTGAGCCGAGCCTGCTGAGTCTGGCATCAGTGAACGCCGCAAACCCGCAGTACCAGAACACAATTTACAATTCGATCATTCCTTCGACCGGTTTTCCGCCGGCGTATGTGGAAGATGCTCCGTTCGCATCGCACAACGGCAGCGGGACGGGAGAAATTGATTTGGGATTCAAGATCGGGTTGCTGTCGGAACGGCGGGGCAAGCCGATCAGCCTTTCCATTCGCAATGATTTTTACATTCCTACGCAGACTGGGCTGGCGGGCCTGCTGCAGAACCAGGTGCAGTACGGAAGATTTAATTATGGAATCGGTTTGGAGGCAAGCAAGACGTTCTTTCACGGCGGGATCACCGCGACAGCGAACTGGTCGTATCGTTTTACGCGCGATTCCAGCTATACCGCGATTGTCGGCGGCACGCCGGAGACTGTGGTGCTGAATCTGGCGGACCAGATGCAGGTGGGCGCGGGGCTGCTGATATTTCCGACGAAGCGTTTTCAGATTATGACGGAGTATGACGGCACGATTTTCGTCGGCGGCAACGCAATTCAGAACACAACTTTTGGGGCGCGCGATCCGGTGGACAACATTATTGGGTTCCGGCTATACGCCTGGAAGTGGGCGGCGATGGACTTGGGTTACCGTTATTCGCTGAACCTGGTGAATAATCGGGACCGCAACGGATTTGTGATTAAGGTAGGAGTGGCGGTCTGGCCCTCGAAGCCTCTGCCTCCTGATGTGGTGACGGCCACTTGCGATGTGGACAAGGCGGCTGTGAGGGAAGGGTCGGAGGATTACATCACGGCTGCGGCCCATGCGACCGATGCGAACGGGCTGCCTTTGACTTACCAATGGACCGCGACGGGCGGTTCGATTGATGGAGCGGGGCCTTACGTGCGGTGGAATTCCGGCGGTGTGAGCGCGGGAAGCTACGTGCTGACGTCGCGAG
Source organism: uncultured Acidobacteriota bacterium (assembly GCA_963754275.1). Classification (GTDB taxonomy): domain Bacteria; phylum Acidobacteriota; class Terriglobia; order Acidiferrales; family UBA7541; genus Palsa-295. Next base: position 57,251 of record CAVWFO010000004.1, on the reverse strand, counting down.
TGGATAACGGCGCCGGAAAGAGCGCGAGTTGCTCCGCGAACGTGACGGTGCATCCGAAACCGGCGCCTCCTGCGCCGACGATGGCCTGCACCGCGGACCGTTCGACCGTGTTGGCCGGAGAACGCGCGGAGATTACCGCGAACGTGAACGACTCATCGGGGACAGCGATACGATTCACGTGGTTGGCGAACGGCGGGCAAATTATCGGCAGCGGCTCAATGGTGCAATTGGATACATCGGGGCTCGCGCCGGGAACCTACACTGTTACTGGGCGCGCGGAAAATGAATTGCACAGCGCGTGCGATTGCACGGCGGCGGTTACGGTGCAAGCGCCGCCCGCTGCGCCGCAAGCAAGTAAAGTGAGCGCTTGCGATTTTGCTCCGGGCAGCGCGCGTGCGGACAACGTTTGCAAGCGTGATCTGGATGACGTTGCGGTGCGTTTGCAGAGCGATCCGCGGTCGAAAGTGGTGCTGGTGGGCTACGCGGATCCCAAGGAAGCGGCGGCGACGAAATTGGCCGGCGAGCGCGCGGCGAGCGCCCAGAAATATTTGCAGGAGAAGGGCGTGGACGCTTCGCGCGCGGAAATCCGCACCGCGGCCGGAGAGGCGGGCGCGGGTCAAGAGAATCGGCGGGTGGATATAGTTTTTGTTCCGGGTGGCGCGACGTATTGAGTTCGCGTTAATTTCGTTTTGATTTCGAATTCGTTGCAGTCTATTGCAGGTGCTGAGGGAGAAAGGAAGCAGCAGGATGCCCGGCGGCAGTCGCGGGCGGCGGATTTCGGCGAGTAGTGGCTTAGATTTGAGCAGTCGCGCAGAGGGAGCGTCGTGCTGTTGCGCTCCGCCAGAGTAGGCGCGGCGCGATGCTTCAAATCGAAAGCAAGTTACATTCGTTTGCTGATTCCGCCGTAGCGGTTTTGCCGGGCGTACACGGCCGGTATTCGAACATGATTTCGCGTAACAGGTCCCTCCGGTGTTTTCCCATTTTCCTGTTTGGGTTGGCGTGCGCGTGTGCCGTATTTTGGGCGGCGCCAGCGCAGGCGCAGGTTTGGGAGGCGATGGGTCCGACGGGCGGCGATGTGCGCGCACTGGCGAGCGATCCCGCGCGTCCAGAGGTGTTGTATTTGGGCACGACGGATGGCGCGATTTTCACATCGAGTGATGCCGGAGCTGATTGGGAACCGCTCGGGCTGATTGGTGAAAATCAAAACGCGGTGGTGACGGCGATTCTGGTGGACCCGCGGAATTCCGCGCGGCTGTTTGCGGCGACTTGGACGCGGGAGGCGGGCGGCGAAGCAGGTGGAGTTTTTTTGAGCAGCGATGGCGGCGCGACGTGGCACGAAGTCCGGTCTGGCGGGGCACGCGGTGCGGGCGCTGGTGCAAGCTGCGTCGGATCCGGCGATTCTTGTGGCCGGGGCGCTGGATGGAGTTTTCGTGTCGGGCGATTCGGGCGAGAGTTGGCAACGGATTACTCCTGCCGGTGACGCCGAGCTGCGCAATTTTGATTCGCTGGCGATTGACCCGCGCGATCCGCTGATAATCTACGCCGGGACGTTTCATCTGCCGTGGAAGACCGTGGACGGCGGCGCGCACTGGACCGCGATTCACGCGGGAATGATGGATGACTCCGACGTTCTCAGCATGGTGACCGACCGCGGGAACCCACGGCGCATTTTTGCCAGCGCGTGTTCTGGGATCTATCGCAGCGAAGATGGCGGCGCGGCTTGGGAAAAGCTCGAAGGCATTCCGTATTCGGCGCGGCGCACGCCGGTGATCCGGCAGGACGCGGCGCGCCCGGCCGTTCTGTATGCCGGGACGACGGAGGGATTGTGGAAGACGGCGGATGCCGGCGCATCGTGGCGGCGAATTTCGCGGCGGAATTGGGTGGTTAACTCGATGGCGATTCTGCCGGGCGATGGCGGCGCAGAATCACGCGTGCTGCTGGGGACGGAAAAGCATGGAGTTCTCGCGAGTGACGATGGCGGCGCGAGTTTCCACGCGTCGAATGAGGGGTTTCATCATCGCCACATCGTTTCGCTCGCAGTGGACCCGCAGGATTCGCAACGCGCGGCGGCGGTACTGGAAAACGCGCCGGATGCTTTGCTGATGACCGAAGATGGCGGCAGGAGCTGGGCGCCGATGAGCGCGGGGCTCGATGGGGAAACCGTGCGGCAGATTTTTTCTTCGCCTGTGGGCTGGTGGGTTGCGCTCGCATCCGGTGGGCTGGCGCGATTTGATGCGCAGCGAAACAGTTGGGCGCGCATCGGAGTGGTTTCTGAAGCTTCGTCATCGGCGCCGAATTCTGCGAGCGATTCTGCCGGCGCGCGCGGCGAGATTCGGGCTTTTCGTGCGGCGGTGAACGATATGTCTTTCGGCGACTCGGCGTGGTTTGCCGCGACCGAGCAGGGGCTTTTCGTATCGCATGATTCCGGCAAGTCGTGGACGGAGCTGCCATTTGGACCGGGCGAATTATCGGTAGGTTCGGTGCGGGCGTCACGTGATGGGCGGCAGATTCGGTTGGCCTCTTCGGGCGGCATGATCTTCTCGGAAGATTCGGGACGGACCTGGGCGTGGCACGATCTGCCTTTGGAATCGGGCGGAGCGGTGCGACTGGAGTGGGCCAGCGACGATATTTTGCTGGCGGCGGCGCGCACTGGTTTGTACATTTCGCGCGACGCGGGAATTTCATGGACGAAAGCGCAGGCGGGATTGCCCGGCGGACTCGCGGATGGCATGCTGACCGGGCCGGATTTCTGGCTGGTCTCGGTGCAACGTGCGGGGCTTTACATTTCGCGAGATCAAGGCGCGACATGGGCGCGCGTGAAACGCAGCGGTCCGGTAGTTGCAGCGAGCGCTGGCGACGGACAGTTCCCGGTGCTGGTGGCAAACGGCGATGCGGGGCGAATATACGCCGGCTCTGCGAATGATGGCCTGTTTGTTCTCGATTTATCCGCGAATCCCACGCCGAAATCCTTCGCGACGGACGCGACAGCCGCGACAGGCGGCCACTGAGCAACTGCTGGGCGCTGGGTAGCGGTAGCGATTGAACGGGATGTGATGCCAGTTGTCAGCCAGTTGTCGCAATTTTCCCTCGTTGAAACTTCGCTGTTCCCAACGTTGCACGATCTACGAGAAGAAAGACTTAGTCGGCTGCGTACTATTACGGACTTGTTAATTGTTCCATTTTGACTCTACACTCCGCTCCTCACTCTTTGCCGAATCGACACTTAAACGCTGTTAGATCGGGCAGATCCGGAAACGTTCCCATTTGGTGCTTCTGTTGCAAATGATTTTGGGAACGAGACGGAAAAGGGGACCGGATACCATGGCCGTAGGACAGGTGTTTACGTCGGAGCGCCCGATATCGGCGACAGTGTTGATTGTGGATGATGAGGACGCAACCAGGAGTCTGTGCCACGACGTGGTGACGGACTCGGGGTTGCGGACGCGCACGGCTGCGACGACAGAGCAGGCGCTGGAAATTCTGGATCAGATGCCGGTGGATATTCTGATCACGGATTTGCGTGTGCCGCAGATCGGCGGGCTGGAATTGCTCAAGCGCGTGCGCACCAGCTATCCGCAGACGGCGGTGCTGGTGCTGACGCAATATGGCACGATTGAGAGCGCGGTGGAGGCGACGCGTCTGGGAGCGGCGGATTACATCACCAAGCCATTTCACATCCCGGAGCTGCGGAGCAAGCTGGACCGCATGATCCGCCTACTGGACGTGGATCAGGAAAACCGGGTGTTGCGCGAGACGCTGCGGACGCGGCCGGGCTTCGCGGATTTGATCGGCGTGTCGGTGAAGATGCAGCGTGTGTACCGGTTAATTGAGCGGGTAAGCCAGCATGCTTACCCGGTGTTGATATTGGGCGAGAGCGGCACGGGCAAAGAACTGGTGGCGCGCTCGGTGCATTATTCGGGCGTGCGGCGGAATAAGCCGTTTATTCCGGTGGATTGCTCGTCGCTGGTTCCCACGCTGATTGAGGCTGAATTATTCGGCTACGTGAAGGGTGCGTTCACGGGAGCGCTGCACGCGAAGCAGGGCCTGATGGAAATCGCCGACGGGGGCACTTTGTTCCTGGATGAAATTGGAGACTTGCCGTTTGATATGCAGGCCAAGCTATTGCGCGCGCTGCAGGAGAAGGAAGTGCGTCCGGTGGGTTCGACGGATCGCATACCGCTTTCGGCGCGCATCATTGCCGCGACGAATCGCGACCTGGACGCTGCGGTGCGGCAGGGAACTTTCCGCCAGGATCTTTTTTTCCGGTTGAACGTGGTGCAGATCAAGATTCCGCCGCTGCGCGAGCGGAAGACGGACATCCCTATACTGGTAAATTCCTTCCTGGAAAAATTCAGCGAGGCGAACGGAAAGATACGCACGATTTCAGAGGATGCCATCGCGCGGATGATGGCTTATGACTGGCCCGGCAACGTGCGCGAGTTGGAAAACGCCATCGAGCGGGCGATCGCTCTGGGTTCCGGTCCCATTTTGCACGCGGGCGATCTGCCGACGAATTTGCAGTACGGCACCGGCGAGCGGTTGCCGCAGAATGACGAACTGCTGCCGCTGGACGAGCTGGAGCGTCGGGCGATCCTCCGCGCGTTGCGCGAAGCGGGTGGGGACAAGTTGGCGGCTGCGCGCATGTTGGGAATTGGGAAGACTACGTTGTACCGCAAGCTGAAGCAGTATGATGCGCAGACCCAATCGAATTGAAGTCCGCATGGCTGGCGACAGAAATAGCTCGACCTCGCATTAATTCCGGATGAATGGCGCTCGGCAAAGAAATCCCTAGAGGGGATCGTCTGTATCGAACTGGGAAGCGCTTCTCTTCATTTTCTTCCTTCCGCATCCTCAGCCTGCTGATACGTAAAGAGTTACGCGCCGCGCACTTGGTCCGAATCATGCAATAGGTGCTGCATGCGAATTTTATCGCGCTTCACGAAAGCGCCAGGCAAATGATTATCGTGGGTTGGGAACTGATTCGCGCCGCGGCAGACGGCATTTTGGTTTTTCTTTCGCAGGTCTGCGCGTCCCGCTGCGGAGTGTTCCGATGAAGCACGTGGTATCGCATGGTGCGCTGGCGCGACTGAATGCGCGTTCGTCGCGGGTTTCCGCAGTTGGCGAGCCTCACGCTACAGCGCAGCTGCCGTTCGGGGACGCGGCCTTCGCAGCCGTATTTGACACGAGCGCCGAAGCGTTGGTGGTGGTAAACGCGAAAGGAATCATTCAACGGTGCAATCCGCGGGCCGGTGAGATGCTGCACCGTCAGGAAAGCGAACTGCAGCAGGCGGATCTGGGAAACTTCCTGATTCGGCCGAGTGCGGAGGAGTTTTCGCGGTTGTGCGTCTTGCAGGCTGGTTCCAGCGCGCTGTCCACGGCGGAGGGCCTGCTGGTGAGTGGTTTTCCCGTGCGCATCAGTTTCCGGGCGAATCTAGATGGAGCGCAACATCTGGTGTTGTGCCTAGAAGAAGGTTCGGTGGTGCAGCGCGCGGAAGCGAAATGGATGCAGGTGGAAGCGGAGCTGACTAGCGTGCTGGATTCCATCGAGACCGGAACAATCCTGCTGGATACGACCGGGCGCATTCGTTTCTGTAATGCGCGGTTCGGGCAGTATTTCGGGATGGAGCGACGGCAATTGCAATCGCTGGGAACGATCGAGAACCTGACCGACCTGGTGGCGCCGCGCTTTCGCGCCCCTGAAAATTTCGCCGCGCCGTGGAACGTCTTCGCGGCAGGCCAGGGAGTTCCGGGGCACGACGAGCTGGAAATGATGCGGCCGACGCACCGAGTTCTGGAGCGTTTTGCGCGGCCGGTGCTGGACCGCGAAGGCCGGGCAGTTGGATGGCTGGAGCTGTATTACGACGTCACGGGCGAGCGGCAGATTCAGTCAAAGCTGCTGCAGACGGAAAAAATGGCGGCGGTGGGGCAACTCGTTTCCGGCATCGCGCACGAATTGAACAATCCGCTGACGGCGATCATGGGCTACGGGCAGTTGCTGCTGGGGCAAGGGCTGAAGCCGGAACAATATTCGGAAGCGACCAAGGTATTTCAGCAGGCGGAGCGGGCGCGGCGGATTGTAAAAAACCTGCTGTACTTTGCGCGGGAAAACGAACCGGAGCGCACGCGTGTGGATTTGAATGAGATTGCAGAGCGCACGCTGGCGCTGCGCAGCTACGAATTGCGCGTGGAAAATATTTTGGTGGAATGCGAGTTGGCGCACGACTTGCCGGAAACGATGGCCGATCCTTACCAGTTGCAGCAGGTGGTGTTGAACTTGCTGATGAACGCGGAGCAGGCACTGTTGCAGGAACGCGGGCAGGGAAAAGTGAAAATCAAGACGAGAGTGGCCGACGGCAATCGAATTGCAATGGAAATATCCGATGATGGTCCTGGAGTCCCGCGGGAAATTGCTTCGCGTATCTTCGATCCATTTTTCACCACCAAGCCTTCAGGGGTGGGGACGGGACTCGGGCTTTCGATTGTTTACGGAATTGTGAAGCAGCACGGCGGGGAAGTGACGTTTGAAAACCTGAGCACGGGAGGAGCGCGTTTTGTGGTGGAGTTGCCGGTGCTGGAAGTTCCCGCGAACGAGCGCCAGCCGGCGCCAGCGGAATTCGCGAGCGATTCGCAGCCGGTGCGCAGTGGAAGGATTCTGGTGGTGGAAGATGAGCCCAGCGTGGCGCAATTGATCGTGGACGTGCTGCGGGAGGAAGGGCATCAAGTGGAAGCTGTGCTGGAAAGCCAGGAAGGGCTGGCGCGGCTTTCACGTGTGCACTACGACCTGGTGGTGTGCGATCTGCGCATGCCAAGACTGGATGGTCCGGCGTTTTACGAGGCGCTGATTCGCGCGGGAAGTCCGGTGCAGAATAACATGCTGTTCGTCACCGGAGACACGCTGGCGCCGCGCACCATGCAATTTCTGGAGAAGAGCAAGCTGCCGTACCTGGCGAAGCCTTTTCTGGTGGAAGAATTGAAGTTGGCGGTGAACCGCCGGCTGGAACGCAGCCGCCCGCGTGAGGAGCACGTGTTGGTCTCCGGTCCAGGAACGACTCAATCCAAATGAGAAACAACCAGAAAGCGATGCCGATATCTGGGGGAGAAAAGGTGAATGTGCCCGAGCGCGGCGCGTTGCTGTGCGTTGCGGACGCCGGCCTCGCCGAACGCCTGACGCGGGAAATCAAACTTTGCGCGGAAGTGAAAAGTGTTTCCACTGCGACGGGCTTGCCGGATTTGCTCGAGCGGATGGAGCAGGACTTACCGCGAGTGATTTTGCTGGATGGTGATTTGTTCCGGGATGCTCCGCTTTCGGAATTTCTGCGGCAGCTGACGGAGACCGCGCCGGTGATTTTGCTGGCGGCGCCCGACCGGCAGCCCGAGATGTTGCGCATGGTAGCGGAGGGCGAAGTGGAATTCGTGGCGCGCCAGGGTGATTTTATTCCGCTGTGCGCCTGCCTGGTGGAGCGGCGGTTGCGCTGGGCGCAGCGCTCAGGATCGGTCGGCGGATCACCATGGGCGGAAATGCCCGAAGACGTGGCGGAGATTTTTCGGCATGAGATTAATAATCCGCTTACCGGCATTCTGGGCAACGCGGAACTCTTGCTTTCTCATGGTGCGCGGTTGCCCGCAGCAGACACACAGAGATTACAGACCGTGGTGGATCTAGCGGTAAGGTTGCGCGAGACCATCCGGCGGCTGAGCGACGCGTGGGATAGCCAACCACGGCTGCCGAAATCATCAGAGCCGGGTCCGGCTTCGGGCGTTTCGTTGGCTTGAGGAACTATTGTTGCGATTGTGGCGAGCTCTGCGCGTGCCAAGCGGCAGCTGCGGAACGGGATTTTTCCAGCAGCGCTTCGAGGTCTTTTCGCTGTAGAAATTGTCCCGCCAGTAGGACGCCTGAAATTTTCTGCGTGTTTGCAATATCCTGTAATGGATCGGCATCCAGCAAGAGCATGTCGGCACGGCGGCCTGCGGCGATCATTCCGATGTCTTTTCTACCCAAGAATTCCGCGGGATTTTCCGTGGCTGTTTGCAGTGCTTGCTGCGGTGTGAGTCCTGCGGCCACCAGTTCACGCAGCTCGTAATGCAGGCTGCTGCCGGGGAAGACGTAGCGATCGAGCGAATCGCTGCCCGCCAGCAGGTGAACACCCGCGCGATGCATCTCACCGGTCAGCTCGCGATCGTTTTCATACTGGCGCTGCCACCAGGCGGAATCTGCCAATTCTTTTTGTGTGGGCGGGCCTGTGGGGCGCCATTGTTTCTGCAGCGCAAGAGGAACGTATGCTAGCAGCGGATTATTGAGAGATAGCTCGGGCGACTGCTGCAACGAGTGCGCCATGATGGAAATGGAGTAGAGCGTGGGTGTAACCCAAGTTCCGTTGCGATTGAAAGTGGCCCAGAGTGCGGCGGCTTTCTGGGGCGAGAAGGTTCTGTCCGCGTCGTCGTAGACGGCCGCGTCTGAGCGATCTCTTTTCGCGGCAGCTTCCAGCAAGCGGCGGTGCAGTTCCAAGTCTTCGGACGAGCAATCCACCGCGAGGGAACTATAGATGATGTGCTCGATGCTTTTTTGGCCGGCGGCGGAGGCTTCGCTGGCGGTGACGGCCGTGGGAATATGGCCCACGAATGTGATGCCGTCTTTTTTCGCTTCTTCCGCGACCGCGAAATAGGCTTCGCGCGACAATTGAATCACTTTGATGAAATCGGCGCCTTGTTTTTGCAGCTGATCAACGGCCGCGCGGCCTTCTTCCGGCGTCCCCACTTCCACAACGGACGGATCGGTGGATTTCGCCTTGCCGGGTCGCGGCGCGGGCACTAGCATCGGTCCGGCGGCCACGATTTGCGGCCCCAGCAGCGCGCCAGACGCGATTTCTTGGCGCCATTCTTGCAGCGCACTTAGGTCGCCGCCCATGTCGCGGATTCCAACGATGCCATTCGCGACAAGCAGCGGGAGCAGGACGTTTTTCGACCATGCGGGGTCGGCGCTGATTCCGGCGACATGCGTGTGCATGTCCCACAGGCCAGGGATCAGGAATTTTCCGCGCGCGTCGAATTCGAGTTCGCCCTGGTGCGTGGGGCGCTTGCGGCCGCTCGCGGTGCCGACCCATTCGATCACGCCTGCAGAGATGACGACAGCCATGTCCGGCTGCGGAGGGCCTTGCGGATTGATGATGGTGACGTGAGTGATCGTGAGGGGAATTTTTGCCGAGGAACTCGGCGAGGACTCGCGCACAACTGCCGGAACTGGCCCTGACGCGGAAGTAAATGCGAGCAGCGTTACACAAATGCAGATGGCAAAACCGCGTGGCAGAAACCGCACGTTGGCACCCTTGGCTGCTTCTGCCGGACTTAGACGCTACTTCGAGCCTTTTAGGTAGCGGTCAAACCAATCAATGGTGCGGCGAATCGCGTCAATCTGATTTTCGCGCTTGGCGAATCCGTGGCCTTCGTTCGAGTAGTAATGCGCGTCCACGGTTTTTCCGGAATCCCGCAGGGTCTTCACCACTTGTTCCGCCTCTTCCTTGGGGACGCGGATGTCGTTATCGCCCTGCAGCACGAGCAGCGGCGCCTTGGCGTTCTTGATGTAGGTGAGCGGGGAATCGGCGTCGTAGATCGCGCGATCCTTTTCCGGGTCGCCGAGCAGGGATTTTTCGTATTGCTGCAGGAAGGGATCTTCGTGCTGCAGCATCGTGAGCCAGTTAATGATCCCGTATTCTTCGACAGCCGCGGCCCACACGTCGGGCGCTTTGCCGATGGCCATCAGCGTCATGTAACCGCCATAGGAGCCGCCGGTGATGCCGATTTTCTTGGAATCAACATAGCCGGTGGCTTCCAGGAATTTCACGCCGTAGATTTCGTCTTGCAGGTCGCCGCCACCCAGGTCTTTCACATTGGCTTGCTGAAAAGCCATGCCATAGCCGGTCGACCCGCGCACGTTGGGCGCGATGCATATATATCCGCGGGTGGCGAGCGCGACGACGGTGCGATTGAAATAATCCGTGGTTTGACCGGTGGGCCCGCCGTGCGGCAGCACGATCGCGGGATTCGAGCCGTCGCGCTTCAGATTGAAGGGCACCCAGACGAAGGCGCTGATGATTTTTCCGTCGAAGCTCTTGTAATGCACGAGCTGCGACGGTGGAATTTTCGCCGCGGTGAGGCTGGCGATGGCGGAAAAAGTCAGCTGGCGCGCTGATTTCTGTGCGATGTCGTAAACCCACAAATCGCCAGGTTGCGTGGAACTCTGGTGTGAGACCAGCAGCCGCGCGCCCAGATGCGCAAAGGGCGACGGATTTCCAGCGTAGCTATTCAGCCCCGCGGGCAAGTTGATTTTTACGCCGTGACGCGTGGCGCTGTCGGCGAGATAGGCATCGCTGCGGCCGTCTTCGTTCACTTCATAGGTAAATTGCTTCCCGTCGGGCGAAAAATCTCCGGCGTTGGCTTCCCACTTCAGGTCGGTCACCCATGCGAGTTTTTTGGTGGCGACGTCAATTTCGGCCACGTTGCTGTAACCGCCGGGGCGATCGGAAGCGACCAGCAGCGTCGCGCCGTCCGGTGAAATGGAAGAAGCCATGGTGCGACGATCGCCCTCGTGTGGCGACAAATTTTCTTGCGCGCCGGTTGCGGCATCGATGCGGTAGGCGTCCGAGTCGCTAAAGCCGGCGTTGAAGCGGGTGGCGTAGATGTAGTCGCCATCCGGGCTCCAGATGGCGTTGCTCCAGAGATGGTCCGCGGATTTTTCCTGCGTCAGGTTGCGCACGGCGTGCGTTTTCCAGTCCATGACGGCGATATCGGTGGCGGAAGCGGTCTTGGGTTTGTAGGCGAAGGCGAGCGTCTTGCCGTCGCGCGACCACACCGCGCTGGTCTCAGAAATCTCCGGCGTGTTGGTGAGGTTCACGATTTCGCCACCGTCGCTAGGAATTGCGAAAAGATCGTAAAGTTCGCCGCCGCCTTGATCAGATTGAAAGACGATCCATTTTCCGTCGGGAGACCAAGTGGCGCCGGACTGCCGGTCGTCGGACTGGCTCAACTGAATCGGCCAGCCGCCCCCTGCGCTGACTTTCCACAGATTGTTGCGGCCAGTGAGGTTGGTGCTGAAGACAACTTGCTTGCCGTCCGGCGACCAGGCGCCGCCGCCGACGGAGCGAGTGTAAAAGAGATCGTCCACCGGGATCGGAACCGCGCCCAGGGCGGGCAGCGAGCTTCACCGATTTCGGGTCGGTGATCTCGCGCGAGTCGGGCGAATCGGACGCAGCCAGCACGGTGATGGAAAATACGAATAGCAGCGCAAGTCGGCTGAATTTCACGAGGCGTCTCCTGTGCTACGGGCAGCGCCATAATAGGTCGGAGCGCGCGAGGCGTCAACGCGGCAGCAAACCACGTGAGGGCAGCTTCCGATCACCCTTCAAAACAGGAGTTAGAGATCGGCGGGAATAAACGATTCAATCATGGAGAACGGTTTTAATTCCAGGTTCGTTCAGATAGACGGAGTATTGAGCTTCCAAACGAGTTGCGGCGCGCTGTTTCGTGCTGCGGTAAAAACGGACCAGCCATTCACCGACCACAAATGAGGCGGCGATAAAGAGAGCTGGCGAACAGGTAGCGCCTCGATTCGGATTTCAGAGTTATTTTGTTGAATTTCTCCCACCACGGCCCGAGAAAGGCGACGGAAAATAGAATTGAGATGGCGATCGTGGTGGCCAAAAGCAGAAATGCCAGTCGGTCCAACCAACGTCGCCCCGTTTTCAAACTATCGTGAGAAAGGCCAACGTATCGCGGCGATTGCTCGACGAGTTGTGAATCCGTCAGCGCTTCTGCGACGGGCAGCATTCCCGTCACGAGCGCGGCCGCTTCTTGTATTTCTTTTGCCACACTGGCTTCGGAGTCGGACTCGCTGGTGGCGTGGAAGAATGCTTCGCGATGAGCCAACAGCCAATGGCCGCCTGCTTTCAGGCTAATTTCGCGAGGCCACTCGCGGGACAAGACTGCTGCACAGCGGCCGGGTGTGAAGAATTGTTCGAGCAGGGTGCGATTCTCTCCGGTTAAGCGTGTAGCGACTTTCGAACTCGATCTGGCCGGGCAGAGAGACTTTCCGCCACCAGCCACGCCCCAAGAAGGACGCGGTGCGAGTCGGTTTCAAATCGAACTTCGGGAACGAACGGTCGTTAAAACGGTAGCCGGCCCAGTTGAGGTAATAGGTGCGGCCTTTGATTCCGGAGCGGACTTCCTGAAACGAAAAAATCTGGACGTGCGGATTCGGCCACTGCAAGGTGTGCACGATTGAGTTTGCGGGAATGGAGAAGGCGTCTGCGAGTTCGTCCTGATAGGGATTCCCGGTCTCCCAGAATTCGCTTGCCATCGCTTGCGACGAACCTCTTAGAGCAGCCGCGCGCATATCTCTAGGAGTCTTCCGGAGGATCGACGAAAACCTCCACAGCCATATTGCAAAGGATGCTACCAATCCAAAAGTGAGAAATCGAATTGCGTCAAAGTGCATGATTGTTGCTTCGCTATTGTCGATTGTAGGCGAATGGACCCGCGTATGAGCCAATTGGATGATCAAGTGTGTGGGGAATACAAACACTACATTCGACCGCGGATTTAGTTCGCGTGTCGAATCTCCGGCGAGGCCAACCAGACGAATTTGCCAGTGTCTGATCAACGCCGTAACGCGAGTCGAAATGCCTGCGACAACTTAAGAACCGTGCGACCGTTTCGCGCGAGGAGTCAACCGCCGGAAATTCACACGGCGGGCCAGTTTCAGAAGGGGCGACTGACCGGGACTTGGCGGTCGCTGACGTCATTCACTTGGGTTTAATGTTCTGGTTAACGCGGAAAAAGTTCGTCGGGTCCCGGCGTTTCTTAATCTTCGCCAGACGGACGTAATTCGAGCCGTAGGTAGCCCGGATGCGATCTTCGCCCTCTTCCATCATAAAGTTGATGTAGGCTCCGCCCGTCGAGTATGGATGAAGCGCGCTCCAGTACTCTTTGGCCCAGTTGGAGACCTTGTCTTTGTTAGCCGGGTTCGGATCGACTCCGACGATCACCTGAGACCATGTCGCGTCGCGGTGCCACCACGGTGTCGCGCTCTTCTTGACGCGTCTCACCGCGCCATTGATCGGGTAGAGGTGCATCGTTGATTGCAGCGTCGGCATTTCCTCCGCGTGTCTTATATGCTGCGCGATGGCTTCATCGGAAAGCGTTTTCACGAAATCTGCCTTCCAATACCATTGCATTCCCGGCGGATACAGACGATCGAAAAGGCTTTGCAGCGCCGGATGCGGGATGGGGCCAACCAAGTCGAGAGCCGGAGTCCTGAATCCTCGCATGGGCTTGAACACTTTCTCGGCCTTCTTCATTGTCCCGGTGTAACACCATACGATTCCGCACATTTTTTTGTTGTGCAGGTGTTCAGGGAAAGGCGGCCATGGCGGAACAGTGTGAAAAGCAAAGAACCCGTAAATATCGTTGGGCGCAGTGGCAATAAAGCGGCGATACCATCGCATTATCTCCGCCGCATCTTCCATGCGCCACAGCATCGGTCCGCCATAGACCGTGTGCACGGGTTGCGCCTTGAAGAGAAACGATGTCACGACCCCGAAGTTGCCGCCTCCGCCTCGCACCGCCCAGAACAGGTCGGAATTTTCCTTGGCGTTGGCGGTGACGAACCGACCGTCGGCTAGTACCATTTCGACGGCCAGTAGATTGTCAATTGTCAGGCCGTATCGTCGCGTCAAGTAACCGATCCCGCCGCCTAAGGTCAATCCAGCGACGCCGGTGGTCGAAATAATTCCTGACGGAACCGCTAGACCGAACGGGTGCGTGGCGTGATCCACATGCCGCCACAACGCGCCAGCGCCGACCAGCACGGTCCTCCTCCTGGAATCCACGTGGACGTAGTCCATCGGAGAAAGATCGATCACCAGTCCGTCGTCGCATACTCCCAAACCGCCCGCGTTGTGTCCGCCGCCACGAATCGCCGACAGCAGTCCTTGCTCGCGGCCGAACTTTACCGCCGCCATAACGTCGGCGACGTCCGCACAGCGCGCAATCAATCGCGGGCGCCGGTTGATCATAGCGTTGTACACACTGCGCGCCGCGTCGTAACTCGAATCGCCGGGAGCAATCAGCTCGCCGCGCAGGTTGGATTTGAAAGCTGCAATCACCGCTTCGCTGAGCATCGTTAACCACCTCGATCGCCGCAAATTTGACTCTTTTTACTATGGCCGGAAGCAAGATGGCAACAGGGCGCGGGGCGAAATTCGAGCAAGAGGCAGGAAAGCAGATAAAAAAACGCGCTTAGTTGGATTTGCTGGCGGGGCTTTCGTCTTTCAGCACCAGCACGAGGATGCGGCCGTCGGAGTGGAAGCTGCCGCCGGTAGCGGTGCTGGCTGCGGTGACGGGGTCAGCGGGTGTGACGTGGGTGCGCTGTACTACCAGGCCGGTACGCGAGAGAGTGTCGTTGACGTACTCGCGTTCGCTGTCAATAGCCGGGTCAATTTTGTGGGTCACGCTGTCGTTGCGTTCATCGCGCTCGAACCCGACGTCGTGCGTGGCGGCGACGCACCACAGAGGGCGGCCCTCCACGAGGTACGGCGATTTCCACGCGCGCAGGTGATTGCGAGAAATGGCGACGCGCACCGGCTCGGCGTGCGCGAAGCCGTAGTCTTGCGGGCGATCGAAGAGGTAGAGCGTGCTCATCGGCATGGTGAGGTAATCTTTTTTCTGGAGCGAGTCAATCACGGCGTTCACCACTGCATCTTGCACGGAACGATCGACTTGCACCCAACCGGCTCTGGTGAAGACCTGCACCACTTGTTCTTCCGTGCCAACGAGCAGGATGTTCACCATGTCTCCCGGCTTACCCTGCGGGTCTGAAACGCGCCGTGGAATATTTCGCAGCAGCGCGGCGGTGATAGAAGGCACGGGCGTTTCTGGCGGCCCACCGATGGCCATCGCCGCGGCTGTGGTCAGGCCAGGAATCAGCTCTTCGATTTTTACTTGGAAGTTTCCCTTGGCGCCTTCGGCGTCGCGCAAACTCTGGTTAATTCCCAGGAACAGCCGTCCAGCGACCGGCGCTTCGTAATCTGCGCTGGCGCCTACGGCGAATGGCTGTGCGACATCGTCATCGCCGAGGCGGGCGATCAGCGAGCCGTGACCTGCGTTACTGACGGCGTAATCGTGGATTAAATCCCCGAAGCCGCGCGGGAGTCCGTCGGGGCCGAATGTGCGGCCATCGGGATGTTTCTTGTCCGCGGGGTAGGTGATGGTGCCCGTCGCGGCCAGGCGCAGCTTTTCTCCGGCGCGCAGGTCAATTTTTGTGTCTACCCATTGTTTGGCGGCGTCCACATCAACTTGGTACGAGGTGACGCCGGCCGGCGATGATTGCGCTTTCGCGGGCTGCAGGGAAACGGCGAAGGACGCGAGTAATAAGACCGTAGCGAAGAAACGAAGCGCAGAAGTTACGTGAAAATTCACGGCTTGCTACCGTAAGTCTTGGAGTTGCGCGACATGGGGCGCGCCATTACTCCCCTGAAAGATTCTTCGGCGACTTCTGGTTTAGCGTGGCGATGAGCACGCGGGCGCATTCTGGCGCAGGGACTTTGCCGAAGAGCACCACGTCCCGCGCTGCCACTGGCTTACCGTACAGAACTGTATTGGCGCTGTTGTCCGGCCGCAGCGTGGAACCTGCCAGCGAGATGCCCACGAAAAGGCCCCGAGCGCGCGAGTAGGAAAACACCTCGGCATGCATGGTCACGTCGGTTTCGGCCGATACGTTGCGTCCCACCGGACCTGCGGCCACCGAAGCGTCGGCGCCCAGCTTCACCTTGCTGGTAAGAATGCTGCTGGCGGCGCGGTCGTTCATCAGCAGCAGCACAAAATCCGTGGCTTGACCGCCCAGCTGAACGCCGAAACTTCCGCCTTCGAGGGCCATCATGGTTGGCGCGCCCCAGGGACCTTTGAAATTGGGACCGCTGCGGCAAGTCATCAGGCCCCGTCCATAGCTCGCGCCCAGGACGAATGCCAATTTCACCACCGAAGGCAGCACCACGACACATTCCGCCTTGCCGATAACGCTCCTTGGAATGTCGTCGGGGATGTTCATGATCTCCTTCATCACCCGGCCGGCATCTTCCACGCGCCCACATTCTTTTGCCGCCTCGGGGGCGGTCGGCATAAGCGCCGCAATCAATACCGCGGCGGCAACAGCTTTGATCATCAAGTCTCCCGAATTGTTGGCAGTGATCCGAGCGGCAAAAACTCGCCCAGTGGCCCGGCGCAAGGTCCCGACGGAGAACAAGAACGCACTTTCTGCAGACCGCACTGAATTCTACATGGCTGGAGAAACCACGGCAAGATTGGGAGTCGGCGCGATCCCGCGTGGGCCCGGGAAAAAAGCCTCAAATCTGCGGCAGCTATTTACTTCGGGCGCGAGTTTACCTACCATGTGCGGTGCCAGCGAGGTCGCTCCTGGGCGAGATGTACCTTTGCGGGCGCCCCGAGAAAGCTACTAAAACCGATGCCACGTGCCGCACGACTCGTCGTCATTGAACCGAATGGTGTTCGCAGGGAAGTAGCCATCACCACTACGCCGTTCCGCATAGGACGGCAAGCCGGGAACGAATTGACGCTGCGCGACAGCCGCATCAGCCGCGAGCAGGCGCAGATTCTTTCCGTGAATGGCGCCATGGTGCTGGAAGACATGGGCAGCCGCCATGGAACGTTCGTCAACGGCCAGAAGGTGATCAAGCACGAGCTCCAGCCGAAAGACCAAGTGGATTTCGGCATGGCGGATTCCTACAAGCTGCTGTTTCTGGGTGAAGGCGCGACGATCGAGGAATTGGTGGAGCGCGTGGAAGCGCCGGCACCGACACATTCAGGCTCGCGCGAGTTGTATCACCTGGGCGTGCTGCTGGAAGTAGCCCGCACGCTGGGTACGGGGCTATCGTTGGAGGACGTGCTGACCGCAGTGGTGGATGCGGCGATTCAACTGACGCGCACCGAACGCGGCGTGCTACTGCTGGCGAACGAGTCGCATGAATTGCAGATGATTGTGGCGCGCGATGCGCAGCGCCGCACATTGCGCCCCGACCAATTGCAGGTTTCTCAATCCGTGGTGAAACGCGTGGCACAGACGCGACGCGAACTGATCGTCAGCGATACGGGCGAAGACGGGGGAATGAGCCAGCAGGAAAGCGTGGCGCGGCTGGAGCTGCACACGGTGATTGCGATTCCCGTGGATAAGCTGCCGGTGATCGAAACGCTCGACGCCACGATTTCTACGAGGCAAGGTGAGTTGCTAGGCGTGCTGTACCTGGATAGCCATGTGCCGTCGAGCGCATTCACGGATCTGGACCGCGAAGTATTGCGCACGCTGGCGCGCGAGGCTGCAACAGTCGTTGAGAATGCGCGATTGTTTGCCGCTTCGCGTGCGAAGCAGCGGCTAGATCACGAAATCGAAATTGCCAGCCAGATTCAAAAGCAGCTGCTGCCGAAATCGCTCCCTGATTTGCCGGACGTAGCGGTGGCTGGTTCGACGCTTTCCTGCCATTCGGTGGGCGGCGACTGTTTTGACGTGATTGGGCTGGGCGGCGGACGCCACGGATTTTTCGTGGGCGATATTTCCGGCAAGGGCGTTACGGCGGCACTGCTGGCTACTTTGCTGCAGGGCGTTTTCTTCACCACCGCGGCGATGGATATTTCGCTGCCGGGAGTGTTCTCGCGCGTGAATCAATATTTGTGCGAGCGCACCGGCGAAGATCGTTATGCCACCGTGTTTTATGGAATTTTGGATAAGCTGGGCCGTTTTGAGTATGTGAACGCGGGGCACGTGCCGCCGTTGCTGAAACGCAAGGCGGGCGGGCTGGAAGGCCTGGGCTCGGCGAATTTCCCTGTGGGGATGTTTGCCGAAGCCGAATACCAGAGCGCGCGCGCGCAATTCGAGCCGGGCGATTTTCTGGTCATTTATACGGATGGCGTCTCGGAAGCCAGCAACACTCGCAATGAATTGTTCGAAGAATTCCGGTTGCGCAAAATTGTGGAAGAATTTTCCGGGGACAACGTCCACCAACTTGGCGACGCGATCCGCGAAGGCATGCGCGCATTCACCGAGGGCGCCGCGCAATCGGATGACATTACGCTCCTGGTGATCCAGTACAAAGGAAACGCAGCGTGAAACGCAAGTCCGCTCAGCCCGGCGAAGTCGGCCTGCCGCTTGAAACGCTCGAGCAGGTAGTGGCGACGCTCAATCCGGAAAGCGAGCCGGGCGAACTCGCCGCGCAGATGGTATGCGTGCTGGCGGCGCCGGGGCGTTTGGAAGGGGCGCGTCTGTGGCGCGTGGTGGGCGGGGCGGCGTCGGTGTGGCAGGAGAGCGGCGAGCTGCCGAAGCCGGACGCGGCGCGAATCGAAAGAATTCTGCGAGGGAAGGATTCGGGCGCGAACGGCGACCACTGCACTTTTGTGCTGGGGCACGGCGAGCATCCAGTGGGAATTCTGGAGGCGCGGCCGAAGGGGCCGCTCGATCCTCGGACGCGCGGATGGCTGGAGCTTTTTCGGCGTTATGCGGAAGTGGCGCTGGAAAGCAGCGAGCGGCGTCATGCGGTGATCGAGCTTTCCACGATCGTGGAAGCGACGAAGCGGCTGAATTCCACGCTGGATCTCGCAGAACTTCTGAACATTATCTTGCAATTGACCACGCGGCATACTGGCGCCGAGCGCGGGACCGTTTTTCTAGTGGACCGCGAGCGCAACGAGATCTGGTCGCTTGTTGGGTTGGGCCTGGATACACATGAGATTCGCTTGCCGATCAGCCGCGGGATTGCTGGCTGGGTGGCCGAACACGGCGAGACTGTGAACCTGGAAGACGCTTACGCCGATCCGCGGTTTGAATCCGAGGTGGATATTCGGCTCGGCTTTCGCACCAAGTCGCTGCTGTGTTTGCCCATCCGCAGCAAGAGCGGCGAGACGATTGGCGTGTTGCAACTGCTGAACAAGAAATTGGGGCCATTTACGCGCGCGGATGAAAATTTGTTACGCGCGATTTCCGATCACGTCGCGCTGGCTTTGGAAAACGCGCAACTGCATCGCGACCTGCTGCACAAGCAGCGCATGGAACGCGATCTGGCGCTGGCGCGCAGCATTCAGCTGGGATTGCTGCCGGAGCGTCCGCCGGTGCTGGCGGGATTTGAAATTGGCGTGGCGCACCGGCCATCTTTGGAAGTGGGCGGCGACTATTACGATTTCATCGCGCTTGCGCCGGATACGATTCTCACGGTGGTGGCGGACGTGGAAGGCAAAGGCGTCGGCTCCGCGATGGTGATGGCTAACCTGCAAGCTACGCTACACGCGTTACTGGCACACCTGCATTCGCTGGAGCGCCTAGTGGAATCGCTGAACGACATGATGCTGGCCGATACGCGCGGTCAGAAATTCATGACGATGTTCGTGGGATTGCTCGACCAGCCGCGCCGTACATTGCACTATGTAAACGCCGGGCATGTGCAGCCCGCGGTGGTGCGCGTGA
This sequence comes from uncultured Acidobacteriota bacterium, assembly GCA_963754275.1. Lineage (GTDB taxonomy): Bacteria > Acidobacteriota > Terriglobia > Acidiferrales > UBA7541 > Palsa-295. The sequence continues at coordinate 37,738 of CAVWFO010000004.1, read as the reverse complement.
ATGGCGAGGTGGAATATCTCACCGAGGGCGGCATGGTCGTGGGACTTTTCGCGGGCGTGCGCTATGAGCGGGGGCACGTGAAGCTGGAGCCGGGCGACGTGGTGGTTTTCTGCACCGACGGAATCACCGAGGCGAATAATTCCTCGGAGGAAGAATTCGGCACGCAACGGCTGGTGGACCTGGTGACGCGAGAACGCCATTTGCCGGCGCAGGAAATCGTGCAAGCAGTGATGACTTCAGTGGATACATTCTCGCGCGGCGGCACGCATGAAGATGACCGTGTGATTCTCATCCTCAAAGTTTCTTAGTTTGTCACGCCTGGAGTTTTCAGGTCCCCGTCGAAGAGTAATGCCGCGTGCCGAAATTCCAGAGGGAGATTGCGATGGTGAGAAACACTACCGCGACGACGGGCACGAGCGGAGCGTATTGTGGCGAGATGGTGCGGCCGAGCATGCGCACGCTGGGATAGAAGGACGCGAGGCCGAAGGGAATTATCCAGCAAAGGAAAAACTGCACCACGCCGCTGTAAATTGAAAGCGGGTAGCGGCCGAAGGCCATCACGTTCCAAACGGGTGGGTGGACGCCGATGCGGTCTTCGAACCAGAACGAGACTGTGCTCAGGATCAGGAACACCGATATATAGATGACGCCGGCGCACAGGCCGAAGAAGAGTAGCATCGCGACTTTCGCGGGAGTCCACGCGAGGCCCAGATGGTGCGTGGCCCACCACATGCAGAATATTCCGGTTGCGACCTCCTGCAATGATTCGATACGAAATGTCTCGAAAAGCACCTGAAAGAGCGAAGAGATGGGCCGCAGCAGCACGCGATCGAATTTTCCCTCGATGATGTAGTTGTTTCCGAAGTCGTAGAGGTTCAGGCTGATGATATTGAAGATGCCGTAGGGAATTAGCGAGAAGCCGTAGAGGAACAGCACTTCTTCGAAGCGCCATCCGGCGAGCTGCGGAACTTTCTGGAACAGCACCACGACGAAGCTCAGTGCAAAAATCGTGGCGGCGAAGCTGGTCGCGAGGCTGATGAAAAAATCGCCGCGATAGCTGACTCGCACCTTTGCATATTGCGAGAAATAATCGAAGAATAGGCCGACATGGCGCTGCGCGGCATCCAGGAACCCGGCGATACCGGACTTTTCAGTGATGAGCGTTGTGGTTGACATGGTTTGCGTAGCGCCGGCGTATTTTGTTGATTTTAGACCTAAACCTGCCGGCGAGACGCCGGCGCTACGAATCACCCTCCATGAATTGTGATCTTGCGCGCTGCGCGTTCCCACCACACGTGCGCAAGCCACAGCAGCGCGATCACCCAGAGCCACTGAATTCCCAGCGCGCGCAAAGCTGATCCGCGATCCAGCTTGCCGAGATAAATCTGCAGCGGCGTGTAGGCGATATGCTCGAACGGCAGCCACGCCAGTACTTTTTGGACGGGGTCCGGGAAAAATGACATGGGGATCAGCAGGCCGGAGAGCAATTCGATCAGCCAATATTTCGCGCGAATTAGCGCCAGAATGGATTTCAGCGGAATCGCGCAGGTGCCGATCATGAAATTAATCGCGGCCATCAGGAAGAAGCTGCCGAACACGGCGACGAGGAAAAGCAGGAAATTTTCGCGCGACGCGGGGCCTTGCACCGGAAATACCAGCGCGACGACGACGGCCGTGGGCAGCGTCAAAAGGCCCAGGCGAAACGCCGATTCTCCGATCGCGCGGGAGATCCACATCCACTGCACGGAAACTGGCTTGATCAGGTCCATGGCGATCTTGCCTTCGATCACCTCGTACGCCATTTCCTGATCAATCGTGTTCCAGTAGAACGAGCGGATCATCCAGCCGACGCTCACGTACGTGATCATCTGCGCCAGGTTGTAGCCCGCGATGGAAAGGCCGCCGCTGTACACGGCGCTCCAAATGAAGTAGTACACCGTCACGTTCAGGAAATAAGTGATGATGCCGGTGAAGTAGCGAAGGCGAAACGCGAGGATGTTGACGAAGCCCACGCGCGAAAATTCCGCGTACGGCACCAGCGCTTGCACCCAGCTGCTCATGGGCGTTTGTTCCGCCCAGCGAAGATTAACTTGGGGTGGCAGTCGATATTCATAGCGCAAAGGTGAAATTCATTACTTTGCGCCCGCTCTCGGAAAGAACCGATACGTCCAGCGCAGTTGAGATGGATACACCGTTGGAGGGAATTTTGATCATGAGTCCCCATCGAGGCTGTTGATACTCCATAAACCAGGTCGCAATGGGCGGAAATTTGGTCACTGACAAATTGCTCACCTGCTTGTCATTACCGCCGTCAACCCAGTCCGCTGTAACCTTTACGCCCTTTACAAAATCGTCGAGCTCGACGCTCGTTGCCGAATTCGGAAGAGAAGCAGGGCAACTCCCGATCGCTCCCTCCAGCGAGAATTGGATCTCGTCAGGAAACTCGCGCACGACTTTTGATTTTCTACGGAATTCGACACCCTGTTCCGTTTCGATTCGCTGCAATCCTTTGAAAAAGTTGCCGGCAGTCGCCGTTCCAGAGAGATCACCGCAAACACCGTCCGTCTTGAATCGATGTCCGGGCAAAACCATGACGGTCTCGTACGTCGTTTTCTTCGCCGCATGCCCGGGAAGCGCCAGCCCCGCGGATAGAGCCGCGAAAAACACCCAACGCATACTTCTTGTGGTGATTAACGGCGTCACACGCCCACCTCAAGATGCGCATCGCCGGCGTAGATGCGTTTGATGATTTCTTCGATGGGCTCGTCTTCGATCAGCAGGTCGCGGACTTCGACGGTATCCAGGATCTTGCGGATCAGGTCGGACGTGGAAATTTTAACGCGGTCGAAGCGGATGCGGTAAGTCAGCTCGTCCACTTGGTCTACTTCCAGGCCGTCGCGCGAGAAGGCGTCGAGGCAGTCGGCCTGCGTGCGGTCCTTCAGCACGAATTTGATTTGCTTGGTGCGCAGCAGCTGCTGTTTCAGTTGCGCGAGATGACCGTCGTAAAGCACTTTGCCGTGGTCAATAATCATGATGCGTCGACAGAGTTCTTCAATATCGTCGAGGTCATGCGTGGTAAGCAGTACGGTAGTGCGAAATTCGCGGTTGATGGCGCGCAGAAAATGGCGAATGTGGTCTTTGGCGACTACGTCGAGCCCGATCGTCGGCTCGTCGAGGAAGAGCAGCGGCGGATTGTGCAGCAACGCGGCGGCCAGGTCGCAGCGCATGCGTTCGCCGAGCGAAAGTTTGCGCACTGGCGTGTGCAGATAATCGCGGATATTCAGGATCGCGTCGAAATGTTCCATGCGCGCGTCAAAATCGCGCTGTGAGACGTCGTAGATTCGCCGCAGCAGCTTGAACGATTCGATCACCGCGATGTCCCACCACAGCTGGGTGCGCTGGCCGAACACCACGCCGATAGTTTTCACGTACTGGCGGCGCTGGCGGTAGGGAACGTATCCGTTAATGCGAATTTCACCGCTGGTGGGAACCAGAATCCCGGTAAGCATCTTGATGGTGGTGGATTTTCCGGCGCCGTTTGGCCCGATGTAGCCGACCATCTCGCCGCGCTCGATGCTGAATCCGACGCAATCCACCGCAGCCACGGTGCGGTAATCGCGAACAAAAAGATTTTGAATCGAGCCCCACACGCCTTCGCGCCGCTTGAACGTGCGGAAGTGCTTCGAGAGATCGTGCACGTGAATTAAGGAGTCGGCGCTCATCCGATCGGGAATTCTAGCATTTACGGGGAACCGGCGCAGGCGCTGGCCTCCGCTGCGCGACTACCGCAAGCGCTTCCGTGGCTGCTGCCACCCCGTCTGGTAGCTTTAGACGTGAGAAAGTGGAATACGGCGCGCGGGAGTTACAGGGGATTTAAGTTTGTCGCTGTAACGGATCGAGCGACGACATTTGCCGTCGCTTAGCCCTTATGGCAGACCGAGCAGTGCTTGGCTTCGTAATTTTCCATCGTCACTTCGAACATGTTGTTGCATCCAATACACACGCGATGGATCTTCGCAGGCGGCTTTTCGCCCGGTTTCGTCTCGGTGGCATGCGCGGGGTGCTGGCTCTGTTGTGGCTCGCTCATGAGCGGATTCTAACATGAAGCGAATCCCGCTGGCCGCTGCAGCTCTTCAGAAATCCTGTTTTGACGCGGCACCGGCCGGGATGCGGGCCCAAGCACTCTAGCGGCGTTTGCGCGGGCAAGCCGGGAACGGGTCTGCTACAATTTTACGACTTCGGGGGAAGCCTGCGCCGTAGCGGTGCGCGCTCTTACATGCCGGAAAGCAACAAGCCAAAATGGGTGATTGCGGGCCTCGCCGCAGCTTTGGGCGTGGTGTTGTTAATTGTGCTGGCCGAACGCGGGCCCGAGCCGCAAGTGCAGATTGTGAGCGTGACGCGGGAGGATTTGACTGCTTCGATCACAGGCAACGGCAAGGTCGAGCCGATTTCGCCCACGGTTGCACGCGCGGAATTCCCGACGTTTGTCACAGAAGTGAAGGCCACGGAGGGGCAGTCGGTCCGCAGAGGTCAGCTGATTTTGACTTTGGATTCGGCAGATATTCGCGCGCAGCTCTCGCAAGCCCGCGCGGATCTGCTGGCGGCACAGACGGATTTGCGCAATGCTCGCGCCGGCGGGCCGCCTGATGAAGTAGCGCAGTTGCAAGGGAATTTGCAGAATGCCGAAACGCAAGTTGCCAGCCTCGAGAGAACGCAACAGGCTCTCGCACAGCTAGTCACGAAAGGGGCAGCCACGCAGGACGAAGTGGCGCAGAACCAGGCCGCCTTGGCGACAGCGCGCGCCAACCTGCAAACTTTTCAGCAGAAGAAGGCGGCTCTCGAGCAGCGCGCTGCCGTGAATGTGGAAAGCGCCGGGCTGCGCGTGAAGCAGCAGCAGGATCTTGTGGCCGCTCTGGAGGGAAAAGTTCGGTCGGCCACAGTGATTGCTCCGGCGGATGGCACGGTCTATGCACTGCCCGTGCGCAATGGCGATTTCGTCAAGTTGGGCGATGTGTTGGCGGAAATGGCGGACCTGCGCCACGTGCGCGTGCGCGCGTTTGTGGATGAACCGGATTTGGGCTCACTCGCGCAGAATCAGGATGTGCAGGTGCTGTGGGACGCAATGCCCAACCGCATCTGGAACGGCAAGGTCGAACAAGTGCCCAAGCAAGTAGTGGCGCGCGGAGCGCGAAGTGTGGGCGAGGTGCTGTGCTCGGTGGATAACGACAAAGTCGAGCTGCTGCCGAACGTGAACGTGGAAGTGCGCATTCTAGTGCACGAGCAGCGCTCGGTTCTGGTGGTTCCGCGGGGCGCGGTGCGTTACGACCAGGGGCAACACTTCGTGCTGGCTTACGAAGGTGACTCGGTGCATCGGCGCGACATTAAGGTAGGCGTCGCCGGCGCCGATAAATATGAAGTGCTCTCCGGGTTGAATCTGGGAGACAAAGTGGCGCTGCCGGGAGACGTGGATTTGCGCGATGGCATGAAGGTTCGACCTGCGGAGGGCAAATGAGCATGGGGCATGAGAATGGCGCGAGGATCGCAGAGATCGCGAAAAATGTTCGCCCGGCAGTGCTGGCCGCAGCGACTTTTCTGGCGATAGGCGCGCCTGCGCTCCATGCCGTGCCGCGAGATGCGCACGCTGTGAACCAGCCGCGTTCGATCGCGGCCGCGGCGATGCCAGCCGATAACTCAGCCCTGCTGCAGACTGCGCAACGGCAATTCAACGCGGGAAATTATTCCGCGGCGATCACCACTTTGCAATCCGCCATCACGCAAAATTCCAGTAGCGGCGAGGCTTACTACTGGCTGGGACGCACTTACTATGAAATTCGCGATTATGACAATGCGATTACCGCCGGTGAGAAGTCCATTGCGCTGGATCCGAAAAATTCCGTTTACCATCAATGGTTGGGAAGAATTTACGGAGGCAAGGCGGATCGCGACCGCAGTTTTTCGTACGCGCGAAAGGTAAAGAAGGAATTCGAAGCGGCAGTGGAGCTGAATCCAGATAATTTGGCGGCGCGCCGCGATCTGGAAGAATATGATTTGCAGGCGCCGTGGGTAGTAGGCGGCAGTAAGGACGAAGCCAAGGCGCAGGTGGACGCCATCACCGCGCGCGATCCCGTCGCCGGGCATCTGGCGCGCGCCGTCTATGATATGGACGGATTGAAAAAGCCGGATCTCGCTGAGAAGGAATACCGCGAAGTTCTGGCAGCCAAGCCAGCCAAAATCGAACCGTATCTGGAAGTGATCGCTTTCTTTCAGCAACAGAATAAGCCCGCGGATATGGAAACAGCGATACAGGCCGCTACGCTGGTGGCTCCAAACGACCCGCGGCTGGGTTACTGGCGCGGGGCGGCGTTGACGCTCGCCGATTCGAATCTCGATGACGCCGAAAAATACCTGAAAGCTTATTTGGCCAGCACCTCCGATCGCAGCGATTGGCCTTCGCATGCGGCCGCCCGCGTCTGGTTGGGCCGCGTGTATGAAGCGCAAGGAAAACGCGGCGAGGCCGCCGAGCAGTATCGAGCCGCGCTGCAACTCGATTCAGACGACAAGGACGCCAAGGCGCGGCTGGACAAGCTCGCAAAGTCCGCGCGTTAAAAGGTCCGTGAAAGATTTACTCGAAACTCGCGCAAATCATGCCGCATCTCATCTGGTAGTGGTTCCTCATTCGCCAGCTGCGGCAAGCACGCCAATTCTCTGGGCCGAAACCTGGAGCCTGGCGCTGCAGGAGCTGCGCACCAATAAAGTGCGTGCGATGCTCACCATGCTGGGTGTGATTATCGGCAGCGCCTGCATTGTTCTAGTGGTCACGGTCGCTCTGGTGGGAAAACGCTACGTCGTGGGACAAATCGAAGGCGTCGGCGTGAATCTGATCCATGCTGAGCTGGTTCACACCGGTGACACGCAACGCACCACGTTGGGTGACGAGATTACCCTGGCGGACATGGAAGCCGCCAAAGCTACCCTTCCACACGTGGAGGTTGTCGCGGGCTCGCACGATATGCCGATGACGTTCGTGGTCAACGGAGTGAGCCGGCCGGTCAGTTTGGTGGGCGTCACCGAGGGTTTTCAGACTATTCGCCGTTTCCTAATTCTCCGCGGCCGTTATTTTGACCAGGACGACATGAATTCGCGCAGCAAGGTTTGCCTGATCACCAGAGAGCTCGCTGATTTGGCTTTTCCCACTGAAGATCCTTTGGGCAAGGACATTCGTTTAGGAGATTTGCATTTCACGGTGATTGGCGTGTTTCACGAAAGAACCGCCACTTTCGGCCTGACGGAAGTTACCAGGAATTCCGTGATCGTACCGATCGGGCTCATCAAGTACTACACGGGAGAGGAATACCTGCGCACCCTTTATGTGCAAGCCGACCGGCCGGAAAACGTTCCGGAACTCACCAAACAGGTCGGCGAGTTACTGAGCAGCCGCCATCGGCCTGGTGCGGAATATCTTTCCGAAAATCTGGCTTCTCTGTTGGATTCGGCGCGCAGGATTTCCATGGCGCTTACGGTTTTGCTCATTGTGGTGGCGACGATCGCGCTGACTATCAGCGGTATTGGAATTATGAATATCATGCTGGTGACAGTGACCGAGCGCACGCGCGAAATTGGCATCCGCAAGGCGATCGGCGCGCCGCGCGTCGCCATCCTGTATCAATTTCTGATGGAAGCATTTCTGATCAGCGGGACAGGCGCGCTGGTGGGCATTGCGATCGCCGTGGCGATTCCCGTCGTGGCGAACGTTTTCATCAGCCTGGTGCCGGAACTGGCGAGCGCGGGCGTGCACATTCCGGTGTCGTGGGTCTCGGTGGTTCTGGCGTTTTTGGTATCCTGTTCCACGGGAATTTTGTTCGGATATCTTCCGGCGAATCGCGCGGCGCGATTGCAGCCTACGGAATCGTTGCGTTATGAGTAGAAAGCGACTGCGAAAATCGTTTGCGACGCTGCTGGCGCTGTTAGTGTTGGGCGCTGTGCTTCCGGCGCGCGCGCAGGAAGATCAGAAGCTCAGCATGCGCGAAGCCGTCGCGCTGGCGCTGCAGAACAGCCGCGATCTGGCGCTGGCTCGCGTGCAATACACCGTCGCGCTAAACGAAGCCGGCGTGGATCGCTCCGCGTTCCGGCCAAACCTTTATACCGGCTCCGGCGCCGCCTATACCTACGGTTTTCCAACCATCGGCGGGGGACCACCGGCAGTCTTCCAGCTGAATTACAACCAGGCGATTTTCGATCCTGTGCTGAAAGCTCAGCAGCAAGCGGCGGAAGATCACGCCAAGAACATGAAGCTGGAAATTGATCGCGCGCGCGACGACGTGATCGTGCGCACCGCGGTCGCCTACCTGGAACTCGCCGAGGTGCGCCATTCTCTGGAGCTGCTGCGCAAGGAACAAGTGAGCGCGGAGAAAATTCTGGGCGTGACGCGCGATCGCGTGGCGGCAAATCAAGAGCTCGCGATCGAAGTGACTCGCAGCGAATTGACCGCGGCGCGGGTCCAGCAGCGCATCATCAAACTCGAAAGCCGCGACGAGACTCTTACGCAGAGGATCCGCGACCTGACTGGCGTGAGCGACAACCAATCAATTGAAGTGGACACCGGAGAACCCTCTTTCGCGACCGATCTGCAGGAAACGGAACTCGCCAATCTCGCGATTCAGAGCGACCGCGGCATCCAGGAAGCGGAAAATGACCGCTTGGCGCGGCAGCATATTCTGCGCGGTGCGAAGCTCAGTTATTGGCCGACCCTGAGCGTCATTGGGCAGTACAGCGTTCTCTCCAATTTCAATAACTATACGAAATATTACAGCGGCCAGTACCAGGCCAATAATTTTGCGGTCGGCGTGCAGGTTAGTATTCCACTGTTCTCCGCCAGGACGCGCGCAAATGTGACGCTGGCCAAAAGCGAGTTGCAGCTGTCCGAGTTGTCGCTGGGAAATAAGCGGCAGGAAGTCCGCCAGGACGTGCTGCAGAAACAGCGCGACGTGCGCGAGCTTCAAGCAACCTACGAAGTAGCGCGCCTGGATTTGAAGCTGGCTCAGGAGACGGTGGAGCTGACGCAGGCGAAATTCGACCAGGGCGGGGCCACGTTGCGCGATATCGAACAGGTTCGCCTGGATGAAAGTGACAAATGGGTGGCCTTCCTGGACGCCGATTTCGCGCGCCAGCGCAGTCAATTGACGCTGTTGCAAGCCACCGGCCAGCTGGCGAAGGTGTTTCAATAGCACGCCGCGGGAAAAGCATGACTTGGGCTGGCTGTGGAAATCGAGTAAAATTGATGCTTGGTGGCTAAGCTGTGGTTCATACGTCTTTCTGGAAGCCCTGAGGGGGATATAGTAAATGGCGTCTGTGATGAAAACGTTGTTGTTGAATCCGCCGAGCTTTGAAAAATTTGATGGCGGCGCGGGCTCGCGTTGGCCCGCAACGCGCGAAATTGAGTCGTACTGGTATCCGGTTTGGCTCACCTATCCCGCCGGAATGCTCGAAGGCAGCCGGCTCCTGGATGGCCCTCCGCACCACATCACTCCCGCGGAAGTAGTGCAGATCGCGCAGGATTATGAGTTTGTCGTGCTGTTCACCTCCACCGTGGGTTTCTGGAGCGACCTGAAAATGGCGCGGGCCATGAAGGAAAAAAAGCCCGGCCTGAAAATCTGTTTCGTCGGGCCCCAAGTGCAGATTAAGCCCGCGGAAAGCCTGTTGGCCAGCCCGGACATTGATTTCGTAGTGCGCGGTGAGTTCGATATTTCGGTCGTCGAGTACGCTCAGGGCAAGCCGCTCTCCGAAATTCTGAGCGCAAGCTATCTCAAGGACGGGAAGGTCGTTCACAACCCGCAGCGACCCATGTTGCAGACGGCCGAACTCGACGCACTGCCTTTCGCCACCGAGGTTTACCAGAAGCATCTCACCATCGAGAAATACAATGTGCCGTTTCTGCTGAATCCTTACGTTTCGTTCTACACCTCACGCGGATGCCCGGCACTTTGTACTTTTTGCCTGTGGCCGCAGACGCTTTCCGGGCATGCCTGGCGCGTCCGCTCGGTCGAAAGCGTAGCGCGCGAATTCAGGCAAGCGCACAAAATGTTTCCGCAAGCGAAGGAGTTTTTCTTCGACGACGATACTTTCAATATCCGCAAGGATCGCGTCCTCGCGCTGTGCAAGGAATTTAAGCCAGTGGGCTTCCAGTGGTCCTGCACCGCGCGCGTGCACAGCGATTACGAAACCCTTAAAGCCATGGCCGACGCCGGCGCGCGTCTGCTGATTGTCGGTTTCGAATCTGGCGACCCGCAAATTCTGAAAAATCTGAAGAAGGGCGCGACTGTGGAAATGGGCCGCACCTTCGTGCAGAACTGTAAGAAGGTGGGCATTCACGTGCACGGCGATTTCATCATCGGCCTGCCGGGCGAGACCAAAGAAACCATCGAGAAGACCATCAATTACGCCAAGGAACTGGATTGCGAGACCATTCAGGTTTCCATGGCGCACGCCTATCCTGGCACTGAGCTTTACGATCAGGGCATGCGCGAAGGCTTTCTGGCCGGCGAAGCCATCACGGACGACATGGGCCACCAGCTCCCGCACCTCCAGTACCCGCACCTCTCGCGCGAGTATATGGTCGAGTCCGTCAACCGCTTTTACGACGAATATTATTTCCGCCCGCGTGTGGCGTGGCGAATTGTTCGCGAGGCCCTGTGGGATTCGCATGAACGCAAACGCCTGTTCCACGAAGCTGTGGATTTCATGAAGCTGCGCCACGACCGCCGCAAGGTGGCGAAAAAAGGCGTGCAGAAAAAAGCCATGGTGCAAGTACAAGTTCCTCCCATGGAACCGCAAACATCCAGCGCGGCCGGCGAATCACAGGGCGCATGACGTCTTCGCAAGGCCTGCACCTGAAAACCTACGTCTTCCTTTTGTTCATGGTCACGTTCGGCCCGCTAGGCGACGTGTTTCTGGCCGACGGTATGAAAAAAGTAGGCGCGTTGAATATGCAGAATCCCTCATCCGTATTTCATTTCTTTGCGCGAGCGTTTGCTTCCGGCACGGTGTGGCTAGGCGTGATTCTGCTGCTGGCGTTTTTTATTTCCTACACGCTGGTGCTTTCCTGGGCGGATTTCAGCTTCGTGCAGCCGGCTTCTTCGCTGTCCTATGTGATCGTCGCGCTGCTGGGTCATTTTTTTCTGCACGAATTTGTCAGCCCGCTGCGCTGGGCTGGGATTGCGCTGCTCTGCCTGGGAGTTTTGATTGTTGGCTACACGCCACCACGAACTACTGAGCGAATCTGATGGCCTGGACGGTGATTCGTGACGTGCTCCTGCTTCTGGCGCTCGCATCGTTCGCGTATTACCTGGTGGCGATCGTCGCGGCGCTGCGGTTTTTTCGCCGCCGTGATGCCGCTGCGGTTCCCGCCGATTTCACGCCGCCGATCAGCATACTGAAACCAATTTACGGATTGGACCGCGAGGCTTACCAGAATTACGCCAGCTTTTGCGCGCAAGATTATCCAGATTACGAAATATTGTTTTGCGTGAGCGACGAGCGAGATCCCGCGATTCCGGTGATTGCAAAACTGGCGAGCGATTTTCCCGAGCGCCGCATTAACCTTTTGATCGGCTCAGAACCGCTGGGCGTCAGCGACAAAGTCAACAAGCTATGCCGCATGGCGCGCGAGGCACGGCACGAAATTCTGGCGGTCAGCGATAGCGACGTGCGCGTTGAACCGGGATATTTGCGCGCCATCGCCGCGCCCTTTCGAAATCCGGCCGTCGGCGCAGTGACCTGTCTCTATCGCGGCCTCACCGATGGCTCGATCGCTTCAAACCTGGAAGCGGTTGGTAACAGCACGGATTTCACCGCGGGAGTGCTGGTAGCGTGGCTTTTCGCTCCGGTGAATTTCACGCTCGGCGCCACGATGGCCACCAGCAAGAAACGCCTAGCTGAGATCGGCGGCTTCGAATCCCTGGCGGACCATTTTTCCGATGATTACGAGCTGGGCAATCGCATCGCCGCGGGCGGCCATCGCGTCGAGCTCAGTACTTTTCCGGTTTCCATCGTGTATCCACGGCAGACACTCGCCGACGCGTTTCGCCACCAGCTGCGTTGGAACATAAGCATTCGCTTCTCGCGCCCCGCCGGGCATCTGGGACTGCTTTTCACGCAAGCGTTGCCGCTCGCGCTGCTGGCTGCGATCTTCGCGCCGTCAGCTGCGTGGGCAACCAGTCTGCTGGTAGGTTATCTGCTGTTGCGAGGAATTTCCGCGTGGCTCGTCGGTGTGTACGGCATGCGCGATGCCGGCGTGCGCACGCATATGGAGCTGTTGCCGTTGCGCGACGCCTTCGCCTTCATCGTCTGGGTCGCCAGCTTCTTTCCGCAACGCATCCACTGGCGCGGCCGCGAATTTTACGTCCGCGACAAGCGCCTGGTCCCGACCGCGCCCCCCGAGTAGCCTACTCCGCTTTTTTCAGTTGCTTGTACAACTCATTCGCCGCCAGGAATTCCTGCTCCAATTCTTTGGACGTAAGCCGCGTGCGCAAATGCTCCACCGCTTGCTCCAGCCGATCCAGCGCTCGCGCGATGTTCCCCGTATTGGTATGCGCAACATCGCGCCATACTCCGTACGGACTGCCTGCCAAGCGCAGCATATCCTGTAATCCGGGACCGGAAAGCGAAACAGGTAGACCTGTCTCGTCCGTTTCGTCTTGCACCACGCGCGCCAGCGCGACGGCGAGCAGTTGCGGTAAATGCGAAACAATTCCCACGGCCCAATCGTGCGTGGGCGCGTCGCACCATACCGGCTCCGCGCCCAGCTCGCGCACCAGTGCGGCGAGTCCCTGAACGCGCGGATCCGGATCGCTTTCCAACCCGATCAACGCGTACCGCGCAGCAGCAAATAATCCAGCGTCGGCGCGCGCGATCCCGGAAGTTTCCTTCCCGGCCATGGGATGCCCGCCAAGAAAACGCGGACCGCCAGCAAAGGCAGTTTTCGCCGCGCGGCAGATGACCGCCTTCGTGCTTCCGGTATCAGTAACCAACGCGCCCGCAGCCGCCGCTGCCGCAATTGCGGGAAGCGCCTCAATCGTCGCGCCAATCGGCAGTGCCACGTATACCAGGTCCGCGCCACGGACCGCGCTTGCTAGATCGTGCGCCGTTTCCCGCACCGCGCCACGCGCGAGCGCGACCTCGGCCGTTTCTGCGCGGTCGAATCCTACAGTGGAAATGTTCGGGAAATATTTGCGCAGCGCGAGGCCGAACGATCCGCCGATCAGGCCGGTTCCGAGGATGGCGACACGTGAGAAGGGAACTGCGCTGGGTGTCGAAGGCACGCGATAGTTTAATGCAAATTACCGAATTTCGTCAGTCAGCGTGCCGACGTGGAACGTGCCGCGCGCCGTTCGCCAGCGGTTTCATCCGGATCGACGACTTCGACCTGTGAGACGTCCTCGAGCTTTTCGATCTGCCGAACTAGCGTGTTTTCCGCGCGATCGGCCTGCACGGTCATCTGCACGTCCAGAAAATGGCCGTCCTCGGAGGTGTCCGCGGTCAAGTGCAGCAAGTCGAAACGGCGCCGGCGCGTTACTCCCAGGATGCGCACCAGCGCTCCTTCGCTCTGCTTCACGCGCAGCTGTAAAGTGAATTTGTTCACCGCGCAACCTCGCGCGCCACTTCCTGCTGGTGAAGCATTTCGGAATTCGAGCGGCCCGGCCCGACGATCGGCCAGACGTTCGCTTCCTGATGAATCAGCACGTGCGCGAGCACCGGACCGGGCTCGGCCAGCAACCGGTCAATCGCGGCCGAAACGTCCCCGCGATCTTCCACGCGAAACGCTGGAATACCCATGGATTCCGCCACGCGGCAGAAATCAGGGTTGTCCGAGAGATCCACTTCGCTGTAGCGCTTGTCGTGGAACAATTCCTGCCACTGGCGCACCATGCCGAGCGCGCGATTGTCAAAGAGGACGATCTTCACGGGCAAATCGTAACGCCGCAGCGTCGCGAGCTCCTGCAGGTTCATCATGATCGAGCCGTCGCCGGAAACATTGATCACCGTTGCATTCGGGAACGCGAGTTGCGCGCCGATTGCCGCGGGCAGGCCGTATCCCATGGTGCCCAGGCCGCCGCTGCTCAGGTGTTGCGAGGGGCGGTTGAAATGGAAATGCTGCGCCACCCACATCTGGTGCTGGCCCACGTCGCAAGCCACGATGGAATCATCGCCTGCGCGATCCGAAAGAGCTCTTCAGAAACCCCGGCGCATACACTTCCGTGCCGGGAGCGGCGTAATCCCACGCGTGCGTTTCTTTCGAGGCGGTACATTCGCGTCGCCATGGCTCGATTTCCGTCAGCTTGCACGCCAGCGCTTTCAACGCATGACGTAAGTTGCCGATCACTGGAACGTCCGCTCGTCGCAGTTTGCCCACTTCAGCGCGGTCCACATCCAGGTGAATCACTTTGGCGTTGGGCGCGAACGCGTTCAGCCGGCCGGTTGCGCGGTCGTCGAAACGCGCGCCGACGCAGATCAGCAGGTCGCAAGTTTGCACCGCGTGATTCGCGGTTTTTGTGCCGTGCATGCCCATCATTCCCAGTGCGAGTTCGTGCGTGGTGGGCAGAGCGCCCGAGTCCCTTCAGCGTGGCGACTACTGGAATGCGAGTGGTTGCGATGAACGCGCGGAATTCATCTAGCGCGTTGGCCATGCCGATGCCGCCGCCCGCGTAGACCACCGGGTTGCGGCTTTCGCGCATCAGCGTGAGCGCACGGGTGATGGACTCCTTGGATGGTTCGCCGCTTTCTTCGCTCGTGTCGTCTGCGTGAAATTCGTATTCGGCCACAGTGTTGGCAATGTCCTTCGGCAAATCAATCAGCACAGGACCGGGACGTCCCGAACGCGCGATGCGAAAAGCTTCGTGTACGATACGCGGCAGTTCGGCAGCGGTTTTCGCGAGGAAGCTGTGCTTCACCACGGGCATGGTAATGCCGAAAATATCCACTTCTTGAAACGCGTCAGTGCCCATCAGCGACGTGGCGACTTGTCCCGTGATCGCAACCATGGGAATGGAATCCATATAGGCGTTCGCGATTCCCGTCACCAGATTCGTCGCGCCGGGACCGGACGTAGCCATGCACACGCCCACTTTTCCCGTGGCGCGCGCGTAACCGTCCGCGGCGAGCGCGGCTGCCTGCTCGTGCCGCACCAGGATGTGGCGGATCTTGGAATCCAGCAGCGCGTCATACACCGGCATGATCGCTCCGCCGGGATAACCGAAAATGATTTCGACGCCCTCGTGTTCGAGAGCCTTGACCAAAAATTCTGCGCCCTTCATTTGGCACCTCTTGCGGTCGCCGCCGTCTCCGGCTTCAGCCAGGACATTTGCGCGCGCAGCTCCGCACCCACTTTTTCGATCGGATGATTCTTGTCTTTTTCCAGAAGCTTGTTGTAAACCGGCCTTCCGGTCTGGTTCTCGAGGATCCATTCCTTGGCGAAAGCGCCCGACTGAATTTCCGTGAGAATTTTCTTCATGCTTTCGCGAACGTGCTCGTCAATTACGCGCGATCCGCGCGTGATGTCGCCGTACTTGGCGGTCTCGCTGATGAACTGGTGCATCTTGGCGATCCCGCCTTCATAAATCAGGTCTACAATCAGTTTCAGTTCGTGCAGACATTCAAAATACGCGGCTTCCGGCTGATATCCGGCCTGCACCAGCGTTTCCCAACCCGCCTGAATCAATTCGCGCGCGCCGCCGCACAGCACAGCCTGCTCGCCGAACAAATCCGTCTCGGTTTCTTCCGCGAAAGTCGTTTGAATCACTCCGGCGCGCGTGCCGCCGATGGCGCTCGCATACGCAAGAGTGCGGTCAAACGCGTGGCCCGACGCATCCTGATGAATTGCGAGCAAGCAGGGCACGCCGCCGCCGCCCTCGTACGTTCGGCGCACCAGATTTCCCGGGCCTTTCGGCGCGACCATGGTGATGTCCACCGTCTTGGGCGGCGTGATTTGCCCGTAATGAATATTGAAGCCGTGCGAAAACAAGATCATCGCGCCTTCTTTCAGGCTCGGCGCCACTTCGTTCTGATACAAGGCCGGCTGCGCCATGTCCGGCGCGAGCATGACAATCACATCCGCGCCTTCCGCTGCTTCCGCCGGGCCGGTAAGTTTCCAGCCGTCCTGCTCGGCCTGTTTCCACGAAGGGCCGCCGCGGCGAAGTCCTACCGTCACATTTAATTTGCTGTCGCGCAGATTCAGCGCGTGCGCGCGGCCTTGGCTGCCATAGCCCAGCACGGCAATGCGCTTTCCTTCCAGCGCGCGCGGATTCGTGTCGGTGTCCCAGAACATGTTCGCCATCGTCATTCTCCTTGTATTTGCAATTTCTACGCGGCGCTGGTTACGGCGCCCAGCGATGCCGATGTCACAAGCTTTGCGTACTTGGCCATCACGCCGGTCTTGTACCGCGGTGCGGGCGCTTTCCACTGAGCGCGGCGCTCTTCCAGATTGGCCGCGACGTCCAGTCGCCGCGCTTTTACGTCCAAAGTAATAATGTCGCCGTCGCGCAACAGAGCGATCGGTCCGCCATTCGCTGCTTCGGGAGCAATATGGCCGACCATCAATCCGTGCGTCGCGCCGCTAAATCGCCCATCTGTGATCAGCGCGATGCTTCCGTCAATTCCTTGGCCTGCGAGCGCGCCGGTCACTGCCAGCATCTCGCGCATGCCCGGCCCGCCTTTCGGTCCTTCATAACGGATCACCACGACGTCCCCCGGCTGAATCTGGCGGCTCTGCACCGCGGCGAACGCAGCTTCCTCGGAGTCGAACACACGCGCCGGACCGCTGTGCAGCACGCGTTCGTGCCCGGCGAGCTTGACGACGCAGCCTTCCGGCGCAATCGAGCCATGCAAAATCGCGAGGCCACCGTCGGCCTTTAAAGGATTCGCGAGCGGCCGGATCACTTCCTGTTCCGCTGTTTCTGTCGCGTCCTGAATTTCTTCGAACAGCTTGCGGCCCGAAGCGGTGATCCCGTCGCGCAGCAGTCCCGCTTCCCGCAAACGCTTGCCGAGCAGGCGCATCCCGCCGGCGCGGAACATATCTGGCGCAGTAAAACGCCCGCCCGGTTTCAGGTCCGCCAGAATCGGAGTCTTCGCCGATATCTCATCGAAATCCTTCAGCGTCAGCGGCACGCCCGCATCGGAAGCAATCGCCAGGAGGTGCAGCACGGCGTTGGTCGAGCCTCCAGTCGCAGCTACCGACGCGATCGCGTTCTGCAGCGATTCCCGCGTGATGATTTGCTTCGGGCAAATATTTTCTTTCAGCAGCTGCATCACCAGCTTGCCGCAATCGAACGCGGCCTTGTCCTTGCGCGGATCGGTGGCCGGAATTTCGTTTGCGCCCATTGGCGAAACGCCCAGAAACGTGATCGCGGTAGCCATGGTGTTCGCGGTGAATTGCCCGCCGCAAGCTCCGGCCCCAGGACACGCCACGTCCTCCAGCTCGCCCAGCTGCTTCTCCGTCATTTTGCCTGCGGCGCAAGCGCCCACTGCTTCGAAGACGTCCATGATGGTGACTTCGTGCCCCGCAAAATGTCCCGCCAGAATCGAGCCGCCATAAAGCGAAAGGGAAGGGAGGTTCAGCCGCGCCAGCGCCATCACCGTCGCGGGAATCGTCTTGTCGCAGCCGCAAATCGCCACCACCGCGTCGAACGCGTGCGCGCGCACGAATAGCTCAATGGAATCGGCGATCACTTCGCGCGATACCAGCGACGCTTTCATGCCTTCCGTGCCCATGGTGATGCCGTCGGAAATTGTGATCGTGTCGAACTCGATCGGCGTGCCGCCCGCTGCGCGCACCCCGGCCTTCACGCGCTCCGCCAGTTGCCGCAGATGAAAATTGCAGGGTGTGACTTCGGTCCAGGTGTTGGCTATGGCCACGAGCGGGCGCGCCAAATCAGCGTCGGTAAGGCCAGTGGCCTTCAGCATGGCCCTCGCAGGCGCGCGGGAAATCCCCTTCTTGATGGCGTCGCTTTGCATGTCGTCTTTATCAGTAGGCGACCGGGAGGGAGATAAGTCCAATTTGTAATTCTTGGCGAATTCATAAATGAAGCTTATATGAGATTTACGAACACAGCGCTTGACGGCGGCATTCTGCTTTCGTATAGTTGGGCCTGGCAAGCGGACTTAAAAGGACACAAGGCGCGTGGGTAATAAGTTTTATTACCGTTTCGCTTTTACCAGCCGCTTCCCTTATACGGGGAGCGGGCCGGCGAGACGCGCGCGGATCACCTAGCAGTTAGCAACTAAGAACCGCACCAAGTCTTTGAAGCCGGCCGCGACCCGCAGGGGGAACGCGGCCTTTTTTGTTTTTGGGCTCATTTTCGGCGCTAGATGCAAAGGGAGAAGCGGGATGAGTGAAATCAAAATTGGTGATTGGCGTGCGAAAATTGACGCGATTGACACCACTCTGCTGCACCTGCTGAACGTGCGCGCAGGCTTTGCACTGGAAGTCGGCCGGCTGAAAGGCGCGCGCGGCATCGCGCTGCGCGTACCCGCGCGCGAACAGGAAATTCTCACGCGAATGAAGAAGCTGAACCCTGGCCCGCTCGATAGCGAGGCCGTGGGCAAAATCTACAGCCAGATCCTTCACGAATCCATACGCATTCAGGAAGATCACGGCCTGGGCACCGCGCGCATTTCTAAACGCGAGAAGGCGCGCCCCGTGGAAAAGCGGCGCAAAATGGCGGCGGCATGAAGAGCGTTGCCACAGCGCGCATCGCATTTCAGGGCGAACGGGGAGCATTCAGCGAAGAAGCCGCGCTGAAGCTGCTCGGCGACGACATCACGCTGGTGCCGTGCGCCACGTTTGACGCGACCTTCTCCGCGATTCGCGAGCGAGCCGCGGACTACGTGCTCGCGCCGATGGAGAACAGCCTGGCGGGCTCCGTGCATCGCTCGTTCGATCTGCTCGTCGAGAGCGGCTTGCACATCGTCGGCGAAGTGATTATTCCGATCGTACACAATTTGATTGGCGTGCCTGGGGCAACGATAGAGCGCATCGCGTCGGTGGAATCGCATCCCGTGGCACTCGCGCAATGCGAACAATTTTTCATCGAGAGTCCGCGCTTAAAGCGAATCCCTGCCGAAGATACGGCGGGCAGCGTGCGCGAAGTAATGCGCGCCGGCGATTCCACGCGCGCGGCGATCGCCAGCAAGCGCGCTGCTGAGCTTTACGACGCCGTAATCCTGCGAGAGCATCTGGAAGACGACTGCGAAAATTACACCCGTTTCTTCCTGCTCGCGCCATCCGCAGCGCAGCCGCACGATTTTCCCGCCGCCGACAAAATCTCGCTCGTGTTCCAACTCGCGCACAAGCCCGGTGCATTGCATCACGCGCTGGAGCCCTTCGCTCGACGCAATATCAACATGATGAAAATCGAAAGCCGCCCGGTGCACGGTCGCCCGTGGCAATACCGTTTCTATCTTGACCTGCAAGCTGCAGCCGGCGACCCCGAATTTGCGGCCGCGCTCGGCGAACTCGCACAGCAGGCGGTGGAACTGAAAGTTCTGGGCTCGTACAAATCGGCAGACACGCTACAAGCGGGAAAATTCAAATCCGAGGAAATCCGATGATGGTCAATATGGCGGCAACCGCAACAGAAGGCGAGATTAACCACGTGGTCGCGCGCATCAAAGAGTGCGGCTACCAGGCGCACATGATTCGCGGCGAAGAAAGGACGGTGATCGGCGTGGTCGGCAAGAGCGATCACCACCGCAGCGAACTGGACGCCCTCAGCGCTGCTCCCGGCGTCGAAGCGATCATCCACATCGCGCATTCCTTTAAACTGGCCTCGCGCAGCGTCCGTCCTGAAGGCTCGATCGTTGAGTTGGGCAAGGGCGTATCCGTTGGCGGGACGGAAATCGTGGCTGCGGCCGGTCCGTGCGCGGTCGAGTCCGCAGCGCAAATCGGCGAAATCGCCGAAAACGTGGCGCGCGCCGGAGCAAAATTACTGCGCGGCGGCGCGTTCAAGCCGCGCTCTTCTCCGTATTCCTTCCAAGGCCTCGGCGAAGAAGGCCTGAAGCTGCTGCGCGCCGCGGCGGATGATAACGGCCTGCTGGTGGTCAGCGAAGTGATGGATCCTTCGCAGATTGCCGTGATGCTGCCGTACGTAGATGTGATGCAAGTGGGCGCGCGCAACATGCAGAATTATTATCTGTTGCGCGCGCTCGGCGAAACTCAGAAACCGGTGCTGCTGAAGCGCGGCATGTCCGCCACCATCGAAGAACTGCTGCTCAGTGCCGAGTACATCATGTCCGGCGGAAACTACAACGTGATTTTGTGCGAGCGCGGCATACGCACCTTCGACACGTACATGCGCAACACCATGGACATCGCCGCGATTCCCGTAATCAAGCAGCTTTCGCATCTGCCAGTGGTCGCCGACCCCTCGCACGGCACCGGACGCCGCGACAAAGTCGGCGCCATGGCCCGGGCCGCGGTAGCCGCCGGCGCCGACGGCCTGCTGATCGAAGTCCACCAGGACCCCGAGCGCGCGCTCTCCGACGGCGCCCAATCCCTCTACCCCGATCAATTCGCCCAACTGATGGCCGAAGCAAGGATGATCGCCCCGGCAGTAGGCCGCCGCATCGCCGAGGAGAAGGCCCACCAGCGCGCCGCAGTATGAGGGGTGATCAGTGAGTGGTAATGAGCGATCCGCCCGCCATGAATCGTGACGTTTGATTCGTGAAGTGCAGAGTCTGCGCGCTAAAAGCGCGACGAGCCAAAGTCCGGACCATCGCTAGTGCTGAGACCGCGCTATGCTCAAAACCTCCATACATCTGCTTGAGTAACATAACAGCGTGCGACGCCCGGCATGGCGGCGGATTTCGGTCGGGTGAACTTATGGCGTGAGGCAGTTTCATCGAGGACGCTGTGCGGGAATCATCCGGTCCACCTTTTGGAGCACTTTCTGAACTGCTTCGGCAGTTCAGAATTCCAGGCGCAATTGGAACGCGATCATGCGTGGCGTGCTATCACCGCCCAATCCAACGCCCAGCAGGCCAGTTGGCGGTGCGGTCGTGTATGTAAGCGCTCCAAATCCTGTCTGCGTCGTAGGTTTCCCCGGAATGCCTGCTAGCAGCATGCTCGGCAGCCCGAAATTCGGATGGTTGAAGACATTGAAGAACTGGGCGTCGAACCGCAGCTTGAGTTTTTCGGTCATAACGAAATACTTTGTGAGGTAGAAGTCGCTCCATACGAAATCGGGTCCGCGTAGCGCGTTACGACCGAGATTCCCGAATTGACAATTCGTGGGGTTGTTACCTCCGAAGCATGCCCCGGTGCTCGGATCGACGGTCGAGACAAAAGCATCGGGGTTGAGCCACTGCACCGTACCCGGTTGCGTGACGCCAGGAATGGCAGTGTGTTCGTAGAGCGGCACACCGGGAACGACGCTGGCGAATTGCGGCCCGCTGCCATTCGCGATGCCTTTTCCATCTGCCGAGTAAGGCGTGCTTAAAACCGAGAACGGAATCCCGCTATGCCAAAACACGGTTCCCGAAACCTGCCAGCCGTTTAACGCGTACCCAAGACCTCGGTTTTCAACCTTCAGCGGGATTTGATAGACATACTGCGCGTTAAGATTGTTCCGTATGTCGTAGTCGCACGGACCGTAGTCGCGGGCCAAATCTCCCGGCAGAGGCGACAGTATTCCGCCCGCTGAGAATTGCAAGAAGCCACCATTGGAAACCGTATCCATGCAACGGCTCCAGGTGTAGTTAATCTGTCCCATCAGGCCGTGTCCCATGCGCTTAATCGCGGAAATTTGCAAGCCGTTGTAGTGGCTGTTCGCGCCGGTGGAAAATTGCGTGACGGCCCCGAAGCGCGGGTCGGTGGATTGCGCGAAGGGAAACGGGGAAAAACAACCCTCGCAGACCGTTTGATAGCCGTTCACCTGCGATAGATACGGTTGGTTAACCGCGCGCGTGCCAACGTATTGAGCGTGGATGCTTCCCGTACCGCCCAATTGATGTTCCAGGCCAAGGCTCCACTCCATAAAATATGGCGCGTGGAGTTCTCCGTTCGGCATAGCCGTGATAGCGACCGGGGGGAGACATGTCGCAGAAATTGCTTGCGCGGATGCGCAGGAGAGCTGGCCTTGCGGAAATCCGGAACTAAACGTTTGATTGGCGGCCACGGCAGCGTCAATCGCGCTGTTGGGCACTCCAGGCGCGATGGCTGTGCCGCCGACCGTCCCAAGTACGCCACCCTGGAAAGTTTTGACGTACGGCGGATTCACGCCGACGACGTCGGCGACGCTACCCGGCAAAATATCGCTGAAAATTCCAAAGCCGGCACGCAGCACGGTCTGAGGTTCAAACTGCCATGCGATTGCTGTGCGCGGTTGCAGGATCGCGAAGGGTGTAGAGGAAAACACGTGGCCTAGACCCGTCTGGATGGCAGCGTTCAAGGGTTGATTCACATCGTGGGAAATTGAATCGAAAGAGCCGCTCAATCGAGCGATCTCCCAATGCGGATTCAATGGGTTGGAATTGAGTGTGTCTCGAATACCGAACGTCCAGGTAAGCTTCCTTGTCACTTTCCAGGTGTCCTGCGCGTACAGGTCGAGGTTCAGGAAGTTGAAAGGCTGATTTGGTGAAGTTGCAAAAGTCTCTGTTGCCGTGGACGCGACCCCGTAAATGTACTGCGGCAGGTCGGTGTAGGTGACGGTCGGGACCGAACCTTCTCCGAAATCGTAGTCGTTTAGCCGGAGGATGCGAGTGTTGGTGCCAAAGCGAAGCTCGTGCGCGCCATGGCTCCATGCGAGGTTGTCATTGACAAAAAAACGGGAGGCACGTCTGCCCTGGATCCATGTGTTGTCAAGGCCGCCGACCGTGGTAAATGGCGCATTGGCGCCGCTGCCTTGCAAAACCATCGGAAATGCAGCGAGCGTTTTCTGAAGATCGCTGGGCCCGAACAGGCTCTCGTACCACGAGAATGCCGGATTGAAATAATTCACCAGATTCTGCGAAAAGACGCGCGTGTATCCCGCCGCAAAGGAGTAAAGAGGCTGCGGAGAAAGAGCGTCGAACACAGGATTGATCGGATCGGTGTAGGCAGCTTGCAGCCCGGTGTCCGCCTGAAATCGCAACCATGCGGAGTTTTTCTGATCGATGTTGTAATCAATGCGAGCCGTCTGGACCTGTTCGTGGTCATCGCTGGAATGAGACACGCTCTGGCGATTCGCGCAACCGCTCCCATCGTTCACGACGGCCGGCGAACCTCCGCCAAAATCGAAGGGGCAGCCGAGCACCGTGAGAGGCGTTCCGCTCGTATTTCCGTAGAGCGAGAACATGTTCTGATAGAACGGCACCGACTGCGGCGAAGGTGGATAGACCGATCCCGTAACGGAGTCGGTTCCACCCAGCGGAAGCTGCTGCAGCACGTAGCTCTCGAACGCCGGAGTTGGAACCGTCGTGGCGGTGACGATCGGGAGCGCAATCCGCACCCACTCGCTATCGAAAAAGAAAAACAACTTGTTGCGAACGATCGGGCCTCCGACGCTTCCCCCGAAATGGTTCACCGTTGACCGCGGCTTATGATTTCCCGGTGTCGCGTTGGTGAAATAGTCAGCTGCGTTCAATATCGAGCCGTTCCAAATTTCGTAAAGATTTCCATGAAACTGGTTGGAGCCTGACTTCGTAACGTAGTTGACCTGCGATGCTCCGTACCTCCCCTGATCTACCGCGTAGGAAAGCGTGTTCACGGTCACTTCCGATATCGAGTTCAACCCAAGGACGAGGTTGGTCGAAAGCCCGCTGTTCAGATTCGTCAGCGGGTCATTCGTTTCCAAACCGTCCACGATGTAGCCGTTGGAGATTGCGGGGAGCCCATTGAACTCGACATTGCCATATCCGTTGGTACCGCCCACGAAGTCATTGCCGCTGCCCGCCGTGTTGACGAGTGCGCCTGCCGCGAACTGCAGCGGGTAGGTTAAATCACCACCCGGATTGGGAAGGTTTTCTAAAGCGGGCGTATTCAGATTCGTGGATGTGTTCGGATTTTCCGGGTTGATGAGCGGCGCCGCACTGGTTACCTCAACCGTCTGATTTGATCGAGCCACTTTGAGCGTGAAATCAACTGTCTGTTTTTCTCCCAAACCTGAAATCAAGTTGTCAGTGTGCTGCGCATCGAAGCCCTCTGCTTCAACCCTCACTGAATAAGTTCCGGGTTGTAGCTGCGGGAAATTGAACCGGCCCTCATTGTCCGTCTTGGCGTTGCGTTGTAGAGCAGTCGCCCGGTTTGTGACGCTGACCGTTGCGCCCGGAATGGCCGCGCTGGTCCCGTCCGTCACCCGACCGACGATCGCGCTGGTGGTCTCGCCTTGCGCCAGGATCTTGATCGGCAGGAGAAGCAGTGAACTGAACAGCAAAAACGCGGGTGCAATTGTGCGCGACACAGCTTAACCTCGGATGATACCCGATGTTAACGCCAGTTAATTGCGAAAGTAAATGTGCATTTATATGTTCGCGTGTGGCGGCAACCTACGGCGGGTCTTGTGAGGACACCCTGGAAGGGTTGGGCGAAGCTGCTACGCGCAAAAAGAGGTGTGTTCCCGGGAGCGCCATTCCGTCGACCGGTGACTTGCTTCCCGCATCTCACCTTCGACGAATTGCGCGAATACAGGCGCTGCCTAGGCTCCTACTGAACGTCGCTGACCTTTCCGTTTGTAAAGATGACTTTCATGTCGGGGTAAAAATACATTTGCTTGGCGCCTAGGTTGACGATTTTTTGCGGCTGGCCGAGGATTCCAACCACTTGGTCTGTCGTCTGGCCCAGCGCGATGGTCTTCGGAGGCGCGGCCGGTTGTGCGGCGGCTTGTTGCGCCGGCGCGGCATTGTCCGCGGGCGCGGCTTCCTGGGTATCGGCCTCCGCTGTAATTACTTCCTCGATGGTCTTCATGACCTCGTCGGCGGCAGGAGCGACGTTCTTCGCAAATGGAAATTTCAGCTGGCAATAATAACGAACGTCGTTATAGGGATCGCTGTAAAACTGAAAAACGACCCCGTCCGCTTTCACGACATATTCTGTGACCCAAAATTTTTCACCCGTAACGAATTTGCGCTGCGGAATAGCAGTGGTTTGCTGATTGGCCGGCGACAGAGCGATGCCCCAAGCCATATTGGCCCCGAAGCCGAAGGAGATCGCGCCGTTCTTGTAAGTGTTGGTGGGCGGCGCGACGGCCTCGGTGCTGGCCATCACCAGGCCGTCCTTGTGCAGGTCGAGAACTGACCCAGCTGTCGCAATATCCGAGCGGTCCGCGGTCATCTTGGTGCGCTTGAACTCAGCAGCGAGGCGCTTTTGAATTTCGGCGCGCGAATCTTGGCCGTGCAACGCAGGCGCCACGCACGCCAGCGCTAATCCCACAGCTAGAACCGGGGCCAGATACATTTCTGGACGCATAAATTGCCTCCTCATGAGGTGCAGCGTGGATTCCATTTTGAAGTGCGGACCGACCGACGGATAAATTACACCTGCCGTGCTTCGTGCGCAATTCCAGGAGACTTCACTTGGGCGGCGCGGAAGCGTGACCACGAGTGTTGCTGGCTTGTGTTAGGGAGGTAGCTGGTCCGTCATTCGCTTTGTTCGGTGATGAAGGCATCCACGGTGAGGACCGTTGCTTGCGCCGGGAAAACCTTCTCGGTCAGCACGCGGTGAACTTCAGGATCGGCGTCGAAGCAAGCGTCCTGCAAGACGACGCAGCGGTAATCCAGGTCGGCAGCGCGGCGTAGCGTAGAAAGCGTGATTCCGCTGGTGGAAATTCCGAACAGCACCAGATTTTCGATGCCGCGCGATCGCAGAATCAAGTGGAGCTGGTTCTCCGAAAACGCGCTGACTCGCTGCTTATAGACGACGAGATCTTCGGGACGCGCCACGGCGCTGTGGAATTCAGCGGAGGGGGTGCCGATAACGAAAAGATTGTTATCTTTCAGCCGCTTCCAGCGCGACTCTGTATCTGGAAGTTCGGGATGGCCCGGGGCAAATCCAAGTCCCACGTGGATAATCAGAAATTGTTTCTTGCGCGCAAAATCCACGGCTTTGGCCGCGTTGGTGACGACAGCGCCGGCAGCGGGGACAAACCCAAAAATTCCGTTCTGGAGATCGAGAGTCAGCAGCGCCGTCTTCTTTTGGTCCAGTTTCATGTGGCTTCCTTCATGTTTATTTCGACGACACAGGATATCATCGTATTTACATCTGTTTAGAGTGATGCCATAATCCCCGGACTGAGGGACGGAGGCGCGTCCATGCGCAACAAGCTGCTAGCGGTATCCCTTTTCGCGGTGGTTCTCGCCGTGATTCTATCTGTGATAATTGAGAGCCCGGCATTTGCAGCGGGCGACGACAAGCCCGCGACCCCGCCGTCACCGGCGATGACTGCGCCAGCCGCTTCGCCCGTGCCTACTGCGGTACGGCCGGACCGCCAAAAGAAAGTTTTCACCAACGACGACATTGATCAGATGTGGCCGAAGGAGCAAGCGGCGACCAATGTTGCACCGGTGCCGGCGGCAAACGCCTCCACTGCGGTACAAGCGCGGAGATCAGTTGCGGTTTCTCGCGCAGCACGGGCCACGATAGTGCCATTAAGCCCCGACCAGGATCCAGTTCGATATGCGGCGCAGATGGAAGCGCTTAACGCGGAGCTCGATAGCATCAGCAGCCGAGAAGCGAGTTTGCGCGATTTTCGCGCCACGGGAACGGGACCAGGATTGACCATCGGGCTGCAATTCTATGCGCCGTGCGACGGCATCACCACCGACAACGCGATCGCGCAGTTGGAATTGCGCAGGCGGGAAATCGAGCAGCAGATTGATGAGCTTGCAGGACACGGCGCGGCAAAATGGCGTGTCGCCGTCGGTATTCCAAAATCCAGCCGAGATTTTGCAAGCGGCGCAGAAACCGTTGAGTCCGGGACAGGAACGAGCGGTTCTCATGGAACGACAGAGCGACCTCACCAACCAATACACCGGCGTGCAGAATCAGCTGGCGGACATGTCGAACGCGGCTGCGGCACAGGGAATCACGCTGCTGCCGGTGACTCCGAACTGGGGCGGCAATCTGACCACCAATCGAATCCAGTCTCTTGACCAGCGTGCCATCCAGTTACAGAACGCGCTCAGCGAAAACGAAGAAGCCGCCCGGCGCGCAGGCTTAGCCCCAACGGCGCTGCCCTAGCTACTAAGGTGTGTTTGTTGTGGCTGATGCCATGACAAACAAATGTCATCCACTCCGGGTCTCGCAACCTTACGGTCCTATTTCGTGCTCTTTTACAGGGATTACCTGAGGGAAAGAATTTTTTCCCGCAGCTATGATTTGCATCGCCCGCCCAATTTCAAAGAGAGGTGGGTTGTGCAGAAAAATACGCTGTTACGCTTCACATTGCTGCTTCTTTCCTGCGCCGGTTTGTTGCTTGTGGGCGCTCCCGTGAACCAACTCCGAGCTTGTACCGCACCGGTAGAGTTCGTGCGTTTGCCGCCCGGCGACGAACCCGCAACAGCCACATTTACCGGCAAAATTGTTTCGCAGAACGGCGACCGCTTCATCCTGAGAGACGACGTAAACGAGGTCTGGTATCACCTCGACGACCAAGCGCAAGCGCAAAAATATTTTGGCAAAAATGTGGTGGTGACCGGCGTTCTGGACGGCCGCTCGGATATGATTCGTGTCCGCAGCATGGCTGAGGCAAAGTAATAAGATAGCTTCGCGAGGAATGGAAGCAAAGAAGCGCGCAGCCAACGCGAACGCGCGGGTGATTTGCGCCAAACGCGTTAAGTAACTTTCCGGCCGCTATAAACGCTTTGGTTGTGACCTGCTCAGCGGGTTTCAGCGGCGTGGCGCGCGGCGGTGATAGCTGACGGCGGGCGCGTGGCGAGCGGGTCAAGATTTGGCGCCTGATTGATGACAGTGACTCCCGACGACGCCCATGCGAGGCGGCCATTACTACTCGCCACTTCGCCCACGATTTTGGTGAACAGGCGATCTTGCATTTCGGTTCGTTTGGTGTAGTCCACCACGTAGTTGACAGTAAATTCCAGCGAGGCGGCATTCACCGCGAGCGCCACGACAGGTTCGATGGGCGGGTTTTCGGTGCGATAGTCGTCGCTCACCGCGTTCCAGGAATTCTGCGCGGCGACCAGGTATTCTCCGATCACTTCGTTCGCGACGCGGAGGAGTGTGGCCCTGGCGAGCGTGGCGTCGCTCGTGATGGTCAACACGACTTTAATCTGGTCCCAGATGAAGCGAAATCCTTGCGAGTAGTTGAAGACAGAACCCTTTAAGACGGCGTAATTGGGGATGCGCACGATGCGTCCGCTGTACAAGTCCCTGCCGACCCAGCTGCCAACTTCCATCAAGGTGGTGCGCAGCAGGCCGATGTCAATCACGTCGCCGCGCGTTTCGCCGATTTGAACTCTGTCTCCCACAGCGTACAACTTCGAAAAGCCAATGGAGAAAGCGCCCGCAATACTCGCCAGCATATCCTGCAGCGCGACGGCGACTCCCGCGCCGGCGACGCCGATGGCAAAGCTGAGGCGGCCCAGGCGATCTTCAAAAAGAATCGCGAGGAAAAGAAGAATCGCGAGGTAACCGGTGAATACGACAAACTTCCGAACTTTATAGCGCGCATCGGCGCGGCCAAACCGCCGGGGCAGCGTTTGTTCCAGTAAGTGAAAGCCGCCGTGAATAAGCAGGATTCCGATAATCGCGGCAACGCACTTCTCCACCAGCCCGAGAGACATAGCCTGTTTGAATAGCTCGTTCACTGATCCACCATCTTATTTAGATCGCGACTGCAAGCGCAGGCCGCATCAGGCTTTCGTCTGGCGCTTTTCCCAAAGCTCCCAAAATAACGCGACCGTAGCCGGCGCAAAGCCCGCGTAGTGATTGTTGGCGTAGGCGTACACTTTGATGCCGCGGCGGGTGGTTTGGTAGCAATAATCCACCCAGTGCGAAAGGGCCGCGCGACGGTCCACGATGGTCTTGTCCCACACTTTCGTTAGCTCTTCAATGCCTTTGCGGTCGCCGAGCCACCGCACATACGTGAAGTCGGCGGTGATGGGATCGAGGCGGCTGGTCAGGTCAGTGATGCTGGGCATCCAGGCTTGATCAATGACGGCGAGGGCCACGTGATGTTCGCGCAGCAGTCGCGTGAAATTTTCGTCGAGCCAATTCTTGTTGCGGATTTCGAGGGCGAATTGATGGCGCCTGGGAAGTTTCTTTAGGAAGGGGCGCAGGCGCGCGAGAAACTCGGCGCCCGATTTGAATTTGGTGCGATTGAAATAGGGAAACTGGAAGAGCATGGGACCGAGCTTGTCTTTGCCAAGGATTTCGGCGGTGGACACGAAGGTCTCGAATTCCTCGTCGCAATCTTCCAGACATTTTTCATGGGTGATGGATTGTGGGATTTTCAGCGAGAAGACGAAGCTGGCCGGGGTCTTGTCGGCCCATCCGGAGACGGTGGAACGTGCCGGGGTGCGGTAGTAAGTGCTGTCCACTTCCACAGTGTTGAATTTCGTGGCGTAGTAAGTGAGAAAATCGCGCGGCGGTATTCCGTCTGGGTAGAACGCGCCTTCCCAGCCGGCGGCGGTGAATGCGGATGTGCCTACGCGAATGTCAGGAGCAGTGTGAGCGGCCACGATGGCCAGAGCCTAACTTAATGGTTTGCTGCGGGGCAAGCGGGCGTTTGGGCCGATGGGCATACGCTGGTGTGATAGAGTTTTCACCCATTCGGCAGGCACGATGATATTTCTCCAAACCGCACGATTGCTCTTCAGGTCGCACGAGCCTCGGGACGAAGCCGATTTTGTGAACATGCACACGGACGCTGAGGTGCGGCGGTACGTGGGAGGGCAGGCTCGGCCAGTGGAGAAAGCACAAACTCGTTTTCGGGAGCAGTATCTGGGCAAGCCAGCGGACACTTACGGCTTGTGGGCGGCAGTTTTCAAAGAAGACGGGAAATACATCGGCTGTTGTGGCCTGCGGGCTCCGGGGAACGGGATGGGCGCGAGTCTTGGGTATTATTTGGCGCAGCCTTACTGGGGACGAGGGTTGGCGACGGAGGCGTAGCAGGCGTTCATTGACGTTGCTTTTACGCGGCTGGGGTTGGAATGGGTGGAAGCGGACGCGGAAGAAGGCAACGGCGCGTCGGAACATATTTTGAGGAAGCTCGGATTCACGTATGTGCGCCGGGAAGTGATTCCCGGACGCGGCCGCATCATCAATTTCTATGAGTTGATGAGAGGCGGGTGGCTGGGGCGCCGCGGCTCATGACGGTCATCGCGTCGTAAGCAAGTACGCGCCTGCCTCATGGCTCGCAATCTTGTGGAAAACGTCGCAATTCGAAAGCTGAGGCTCGGCAGGTGGTTGACGAAAAAGCGATCCGTCAGTAAAGTAGATCAGGGTCGTGCGAACGGCCCTTTTTTGTTGTCTCCCTCTCGGCTGGGAGGTCGTACAATTGGCAGTACATCAGATTCTGGATCTGATTATCCTGGTTCGAGTCCAGGCCTCCCAGCCAACTCTTCAGAATCAATGGCTTAGGCTCCTTCCTAAGAGCGAATCCGAAGGAATCTCCGCAACTCAGTATTAGGTTTCGGAGGATCTGCGCATGGCTCGGCCCAAGTACACCGGCTATAAATAAGTTCGCTTCGTATTGCGTCGAGAGTCACACTCCACTTTTCCGATTACGGCTGCCAGCTCGAGCGGTGGATGCAACGCCCTCTAGTGCGTTGATTCGGGAATGCTCCCGCCGGAGGAGCATCTGGCTGTACTCGGCCAAAATCCGAACAGGGCAGCGTCCTTACTGGTCTCACCCTGCCGAGTGATTTTGACTCTCGCTTTTAATGCAAAAAAGGTTCGAGCTTAGTGTTGCGTCGACCAATTGAGATCATCGCGTTTACCAGCTACTAAGCGGCCAGTTCAACGATTCGCCAGTCCATCATCCCTGCCCTCTAAACTCGATGGACAAGAGAGTTATATCATCCTGCTGGCCCTCTCCCCGGGGATGTCCTGACCAGCGAGACAACTCATCCAACACTGAATCTGCTAGCCTTTCGGCTCCGGGAAGATGGTTCGACTCTAGCCAATGCTTAAAGCGGTCTTCTCCAAACATCTCGCCTAACGGGTTGCTAGCCTCCAGGATACCGTCGGTGTAGAGAACGGCCTTGTCGCCAGGTCCGACAGGCAACTGCAATACAGCATAAGTTTCCTCGGGGAAATGACCCAACAGGAGCCCATTCTGCACAACCTCTGAGGCGGTCCTTGTTGACGCCCGCCACAGCAGCAGCGGTGGGTGTCCCGCCCCAGCGTAGCTTATGGACTCCTTTTCCATGTCCACGAAGACATAAGCCGCCGTGACGAAATGGTTTTGGAATTTCCCGCACAGCGCTCGATTCAGCCCCGAGAGGACGCGGCCGGGTTCTGAGGCGTGTCCGAGTTGAGCAGCCAAAGCTACCTGGAGCATGGACGCAATCAGTGCCGCCGGCAGGCCGTGCCCGGAGACGTCTGCGATCAGAATGCCGACATGTTGTTCGTCCACAATGATGAAGTCGTAAAAATCACCGGCGACCGAGCTCATGGGTAGGTAGCGAGCTGCGATGTCCAGGCCTCTGATCTTTGGGGTTTCGCGCGGGAGAATCGCCAACTGGATCTGTCGCGCCATTTCCAACTCATTGTTGATCGCCAGCAGTTGCTGGGCGAGTTGTTGGCTGGTCGCGCGGAGCGTTAGGTGCGTCCGGACACGGGCCTTCACCACCATCGGCGAGAAGGGTTTGTGAACGTAGTCTACGGCGCCTACTTCGAAGCCTTTGGTCTCGTCCTCGGATTCTGTCTTCGCCGTGAGAAAGATGACCGGAATATCTCGCGTCTGCGGATCTGCCTTCAAGTGATTGCACACTTCGTAACCGTCCATGCCGGGCATCTCAATATCCAGCAGGATGAGCGCGGGCATTGGCTCGGCTTTCACCAACTCCAGGGCTTTTGCGCCATTGGTAGCTACACGGACTTTGAACTCATCCCTCAGGATGGCCTGCGCGATGTGAATGTTGGCAGGGGTATCGTCCACCAATAGGATGACTTGTTTGTCGGTGTCAATGCTCATCGTGGTTGTCGCCGTGAATGTAGAGGCGCTCGATTTCGCTGAGTGTCAAGAGCGCCGATTCAAAATCGAATTTGTTTATGGCTGCGCTCAGAGCGTCGAACCGGAGCCTGTCAACGGTGCTCGCTGCAGCGTCGCTGAAAACGGAGAACGCTTCCGAGGCGTCGGCATCGCTCGCCTCGAGCAATTCCCGAAGGCGTCGAGCCGCGGACGCTGCTTTGCGAGCGTCGAACTCTCGATTCGCTTTACTTCTCGCTCGATCGGGGACGCCGTCCGATAGTGCCCGCTGGATGGCTTGAATTTGACGGTTGAGGAGCGAAGTAAATGCTTTCAGTAATTTTGGCGCCGCGGGATCCCGATCGCGAACTGCCCTTTCCAACTTATCAGCCGAGGAATAAACCTTGCTGATGCTCATGTTGCCGGCGACTCCCTTCACGGTATGAAGAATGCGTGCGGCTTGCGTCGGATCTCCACGTTCGAGTGCTGCTGCTATCTGTGTGCCCACGTCAAGATGGTCTTTTGCGAACCGTACCAGCAGGTCGCGATACAGCCTCCGATTGCCGGCAGCGCGCGTCAGACCCTCTTTCGCATTAATACCGTCAATTTCGGGAATCACAACTGCGGCCGTTCTTGCCGCCCTCGCGTGCGCTACGGGTGCCTGCACCGGATGTGACTTGGCCCAGCGTGCCAATGCCGCAAACAGCGCTTCCGGGTCAATGGGCTTGCTTACATGATCATTCATTCCCGCGTCCAAGCAACGCTGGCGCTCCTCAACCAGGGCATGTGCGGTCATTGCAATGATCGGCAAACCCTCAAGCCGAGGCTGAGCCCGAATTTGCCTGGTGGCTGCGAAACCATCCATGCCGGGCATTTGCAGATCCATCAACACAACGTCGAACTGCGGGGGCCCTTCAACCCCCGTCAGTATTCTCACGGCCTCAACTCCGTCATTCGCGACCTGCACGATCGCTCCCACGCTCTCGAGAAGCTCAGTCGCTACTTGCTGATTTAGCTCATTGTCTTCGACAAGCAGAACCCGGCAACCGTTGAAGTCAGGTAAACCAGTATGCTCTCGCTTCGGCTGCGAGCGGCCCCGCTGAGGCCCCACAACGGCCAAAAGTTCCACCAGAGTGTCATAGAGCAGCGACGGACTCACCGGCTTCAACAGATAGCCGTTGATCCCCGCCTGATCCACCTGAGCCTGCAGGTCCTCTCGTCCGAAAGCAGTCACGATCACGATCTTGGGCAAGTCCTTCGCACGCTTGCCGCGCAAGATCTCGCGGCTAGCTTGCAATCCGTCCATGCCAGGCATCTGCCAGTCCATCAACACCACGCGATATGGATCGTGCGGGTCGGCTGACGCAACTTTTTGGATCGCTTCCTTGCCGGATGAAACCGAATCTGCGCGCAGGGAAAATCCGCGAAGCGCGTCGCACAGGATCTCTCGGGCTTGCTCGTTGTCATCCACAACCAACGCGCGCACGCCCACCAGGTCCGGGATGAGACGCTTGCGCTTTGGCTCTCCCGGTCCTAGGCCGAACCAGGCGGTGAATCGAAACGTGCTACCCGTGCCGTGAGTGCTCTCAGCCCAGATTTCCCCTCCCATCATCTCTACCAGGCGCTTAGAGATCGACAGGCCAAGTCCTGTGCCACCGTACTTTCGAGTAGTGGACGCGTCGGCCTGAGTGAACGGTTGGAACAAACGGGCGGTCTGCTCCGGCGTCATTCCAATTCCGCTGTCGCGCACTGAAAACTTCAGCTTGACCCGGCCCGAAGCTCTTTCTTCGAGCGCGATCGTCACTACCACTTCGCCGCGATCGGTGAACTTCACAGCATTATTGACGAGGTTGATCAGAATCTGACCAAGCCGCAAGGCGTCGCCGACAATATTCACTGGCAGATCGTGCGGTGCGGCAATCAGAAATTCCAGATTCTTGTCATAAGCTTTTTGGCTGACGACGGAGGACAGGTTTTCCAGTACATTCTCGAGGCTGAAGCTCGCATTTTCCATCTCCAGCCTGCCAGCCTCGATCTTCGAGAAGTCCAGAACATCGTTGATGATGCCGAGCAGGGACTGGGCGGCGACTCTTGTCTTGTTCAGATAGTCGCTCTGTCTCGGCGTCAGCTCTGTCTTCAGAGCCAGATGCGTCATCCCAAGGATGGCGTTCATAGGAGTGCGGATCTCGTGGCTCATGTTGGCAAGGAAGTCCGACTTCATTTTGGTGGCTTCTTCGGCCAACTCTTTAGCCTGCCGCAACGCGAGCTCGGCGCGTTTGCGCTCGGTGATATCCACAAGCGTGAGCTGAAATTGTTTTCTCCCATGATGGGTGAAGGTCGTCAGATGCACTTCGGCATCCCAGATCGTTCCGTCCGGGCGTTGGTGGCGCCATTCGAAGATCGAACGGCCTGTTTCCTGGCCGATTTTGCTCCGCTTCAGTGCGGCGGACGCGGTATCGGTACCGTCATACTGGGTCGGCGCGGACACGTCGAGAGTTGTTTTGCCCAACAGATCTTCGCGACGAGAATAGCCATTAATCAGAGCCGCGGCTCGGTTGCAATCCACGTATCGCCGGGTCTCACAGTCCAACACAAGCATCGGAATGATGGACTCTTGGAAGAGCAGCTTGTTGTAAGCCTCGCTTTCGCGGAGCGCATCTTCCGTCCGCCTGCGGTCGGTGATGTCTTTCGTCATGTTGAGGAGATACTGCGGATTTCCCGAGGCGTCCCTGATAACCGAAAAGCTGCCGTCTGCAGTTACGACGCGGCCATCGCGGCGAACGAAACGTTGTTCCCACTCGTCGATGTCGCGCTTGCCAGCGAGGAGTTCCGCATATCGTGCCGCACCCATCGCACGTTCATCCGGGTGGACAAGCAGGTCCCATTTCTCCACTGAGTTCAAGTCTTCATGGGTGCAATCCAACATCTCGTGCATCGCGCGATTGGTGAAATATTGCGCCTTGGCGACGTTGTAAAGGCTGATCCCGACCTGTGCATTCTCAAAGATCGAACGGAATAGCTGTTCACGCTCTTGCAGGGCTTCTTGCGCTCTCTTGTGTTCCGTGATGTCTTCGGTCAGCGCGACGAGGTGCTGTGGTCTGCCTGTGGCGTCGCGGAGCAATTTGAACCGCCCGCTCGAAACAACGATGCGGCCGTCGCGCCTGACGTAGCGATTTTCGAATTCGTCCTCGTCGCGCTTTCCTGCAATGAGCGCGGCATATCGCTCTGCCCCTAAGGCACGCGCATCGGGATGAACAATCTGATCCCATTGCTCCAAGCCCTTTAGCTCGTTCTCGGAGTAACCCAACATCTCTTGCAGGGCACGGTTGGTCAAATGCTGCTGAGCACTAATGTCGAAGATGCTGATCCCGATCTGTGCATTCTCGAAAATCGAACGGAAAAGCTGCTCGCTCGCCCGTAGCTGTTCCTCGGCACGCTTGCGTTCGGTGATGTCCTCCGTTAAGCCCACAACGCATTGGGGCTTGCCGGCGGCATCCCTGATCAACTGAAATTTGCCGTTGCCGAGAACGATGCGGCCGTCCGCGCGAATGAAGTGTTGTTCGTATTCGTCCGTTTCCCGTTGGCCGAGAATGAGCTCCGCATATCGCTGCGCGCAAGAGGCGCGTTCCGCCGCGGGAACAATTTCGTCCCATTGCCCCACGCGGCTCAGCTGTTCTCCGCTGTAACCCAACATTTCGTGCAGTGCGCGGTTGGATACATGTTCCTGGCTGTCAATCTTGAAGACACCGATACCGAGCTGGGCATTCTCGAAGATCGAGCGGAAAAGATTCTCGCTCGCCAGCAGCTTGTCCTCGGCCCGCTTTCGCTCAGTGATATCAACGACGGTGACGACGGCCCCAGTGATCTTCCCGCCTTCAAGAATAGGAAACGAGGAATATTCCACCGGAATTGCGATGCCATCCCGTCGCCAGATCATTTCTGTGTGAACGCGGCAACCCTCGCCTTTC
The DNA here is from genome assembly GCA_963754275.1 of uncultured Acidobacteriota bacterium. Classification (GTDB taxonomy): domain Bacteria; phylum Acidobacteriota; class Terriglobia; order Acidiferrales; family UBA7541; genus Palsa-295. The sequence goes on along the minus strand of CAVWFO010000004.1, from coordinate 1,659 downwards.
TGGACCGCGCGGAACACGGGACACTGATCTGCGGGATAAATGGAGCCGTCCGGCTTGTGGTGATGGATCAGCTCATGCATATTCCGGCCCAACGCTTCTTCAGGTTGATAGCCAACCATTTCGCACGTAGCCCGATTGATGAACGTGCAGTTTCCCTGGAGGTCTATCCCGTAGATGCCTTGGCCGGTGGATTCCAGCAACATTTGCAGTCGTTGCGCGACGCGGTTCCGTTCCTCTTGCGCTCGCTCGCGTTCCGTAATGTCTTCCGTTAAAGAGGCAACGTATTGCGGTTTCCCCGCAGCATCCCGCACCAATGAAAACCGCGCTTTCGCAACGACCACGCGGCCATCGCGGCGCACGAAGCGTTGTTGCCATTCATCCGTGTCAATCTTTCCCTGGAGAAGTGCCGCATATCGTTCCTTCCCGAGAGCTCGTTCGTCCGGGTGAACGATCTTGTCCCAATCCTCCAAGCGGCTCAGTTCCTGTTCGCTATAGCCCAACATCTCTTGGAATGCGCGGTTCGTGAAAACCGCATGACCATCAATGCTGAAGAAGCTGATTCCGATCTGGGCATTTTCGAAGATCGAACGAAAAAGCTGATCGCCTTCGCGCAAGGCAGCCTGCGCACGCGGATTTGCGCCGCGCATGCTGTCCACATTCCGCGCGGTAGTTGGTCGCACTCGCTTGCTTCGGGCGCCTTTCCTCGTCACTGATGAGCTCCGATATCGTTCGCGCCAGGATTCCTGCCAATCGCTTGCGCCTGCACCCTCGCGAAACAGGTGTCACCGGTTCTGCTGCATATCCTGCCAACACTCATCTGAGCCACACTTACACTCAGGAGTTCCGGCCGGTGCTCGCCACTTCCAGCAACAGACGCAGAATCCCGGATGACGCTATCTCATTTGGGCCTCAACGGTATTGTCAGTATTGCCAGTGCCTTTCGCGCTTGAGCGGGTGTATACGATCTGCCATCTGAATCCTTGCCCGATGAGTTGTGATGAAGACTCTCTCACGCGCGGCGGTGTAAAGACCCGGCCCATTCATAGTAACAAAGGAAAAACATGGCAAGATCAACCGTCACCACACGTGAATTAGCCGGAGTCGCAATCGTGGATTTCATCGGGACGATCACACTCGGGGATTCGAGCGCCCTTTTCCGCAAAACTATCGGCGAGCTAATCGGCGCAGGTCGCACTCGAATACTTCTGAATTTCCAGCGCGTGACCGCTGTGGACAGCGCGGGAGTAGGCGAACTCGTGGCCACTTATGCGCTAATGAAAGCCAAAGATGTAAAACTGAAGTTGTTGAGTCCCTCGCAGAAAGTTCATGGTGTACTCAAATTGACGAAGCTCTCGAATTTATTTGAAGTGTATTCGGACGAGGAACTCGCGCTTCACAGCTTTGATGCGCCCTAAGACCTTCGCGGCCTCTTGTGGAACGGACCGCGTGATCGGACAACTGGCGTACGATTGCCCACTCTACCGGTAACAGCGTTTATCACGCCTTTGGCAGCGATTCGGCTAAGAGCTGCAACCTTGACTGTTATTCGGAGGCGATCTTTGGCGTCACATTGATTTGGGGGGCGCTTGGGGTGGATCGTCCTTCCTGGGTGATACAACGGAATCATACGGGTTGGGATCAGCGGTGGGCACGAACGAG
>CAVWFO010000003.1:0-94285 GCA_963754275.1 uncultured Acidobacteriota bacterium | reverse complement strand
CCAAACTGAGATCCGCCACCAGCTTTCGTAACCGCGTGTTCTCCTCACGCAACTGCTTGGCCTCTTGCGCCTGGCTCACTTCCATCCCGCCGTACTTCGCCTTCCAGGCGTAAATCGTGTGCTTGGACACGCCCACTTCTCGCGCCACATCCTCCGCCTTCCGTCCCGCTTCCAGTTGCTTCAAAGCCCCAATCATCTGCGCCTCGCTGTGCCGGCTCCTCGACATGTTCCTCCCCTTTCCGCAGTGCGAAATCATACTCAGTTTTGTGCGGATTTGGGGGAGCAGGTCAGAGCGTTCTGGCCTTGGGTGGATTGAAGGAAGCAAGGACCTCATTCGCGCCGACTTAATCGAGACGCTCCCCTCGAAGATAAGGAAGTAGTTCCGCGGTGACTACTGCGGACTCTCGGTCAAGCCGATCCCCGAGGGAGACTTTCCGCCGCCGTGAGGGAGATAGATAGGAGACGGGCAATGTGGAACGGATTCATCGGACAGCGTATAGCTGCAAGCGCGAAGGCATTTCGGTGGTGGGCCATTGCCCTTTTCTTGGTAGCCGCGCTGATGAGCGCCGCTTGGAAAAAACGGCGCTGAATCTAATGCACGGCCCGAAGCGGCTCGACGAAGCTGCCCTAGGCGCAATTTCGGACCCAACTCCACCGTCACGGGACTACGCGACAGTCCAGGGAACGGACCCAACGCCAACTGGATATGCGGAGGTCACGACCGAGACCAACGATGCCGGTATCGTCCAGTCGAAAAGAACCACAGCGGATTACATGGTGCTGTTCGTCGGCAAGCGGGCGCTGCTCGTTAAGGTGGTACCGGGCAATAAAGCCACCACTTACACCGGCACAATTGTTCCGTTTCCAAGTGATGTGAAGGCGAAATTGGCTTCCGATTTGGCAGACGATCCCAAAACCTTGGCCGACTTCTTGCCCGTCATGCTCGACGCCACGGACGACTACGGCGATGGAATAGTGCCCGTCGGTATTTTCGTTATAGGACTTGTGGCGGCGGGCTTGTGGACGTTAATCAAATCGAAGAAATACAGAGAGAATCCCGAGTCACATCCAATCTGCAAGGGTTTATCGCAGTACGGCTCTCTCTATCATTGGTTCCTGAAATCGACGAAGAGAGCAAGACGGCGGGGGTCGTCGGGGGCGCAACCATGACCAGAAACTGGATCATCTGCGGGCGGACTGTCATGCGCCGCGACGAGATCGTGTGGGCCTACAAGAAGCGGACGAAACACTCCGTGAATTTCATTCCAACCGGCACCACTTTCGCGATGGTCGTCCGTGATACCAGAGGAAAACTCATAGAGATCGCAAACTCGGAACAGAACGTGGACAGCCATTTGATGGGTTGGGCGGAACAGATGCCGTGGGTGGTTTTCGGATATGACTCAAAGCGCGAAAAACTCTACAGAAAGCAGAGGGCCGGTTTTGTTGGTGTTGTCTCCGAGCGCAAAACGGCGGTCCAGGTCGGAAGGAGCTAGGAGATGTCAGAAGCTGCGCCGTCTGCTGGCACCAGACGGTCGCTTGATCCACCCGAGAATCCTAGTTCTCCATAGGCACGGAATGTGGTTGACGGTTGTCCGTCGTCTTCTCTGACGCAAGCGTCGCGACTATAGGACAAGGATCACCGTAAAACTATCCACTGACAATGACACTGTCTCGTTACGGGTACTGGTCAGGTTCTTCCGTTGCCTTCGTCACAGCAATGGGTGCCAATTACGCTTTACCGTCGCGCGATTTAGCGGGCTTTGACCATTGCGCACCATATGGCCGCTGCCAACGAGACCCGTCCATTTCCAGTGCCTTACACTCCTCGTTATGGACATCTTCGAGTGTGGAACGCATGCATACCCCGCTCGCAAAGCGATTTCTTCGCGTATGACAATGTGGACCATCATGCGGACTCGAGTCACTCGTCTGTAGATAAGCTGTTAGTAACTTATTGGCGCACCGAGTTTTGTCCCAAGCACCTTTGCATGAAGTTGTCGCTTCAGAATCTTTGACATCTGCCAGAATTGCCGTTGGTGGCCCGATGGCATCCCGACATCTAACGAGCAATATCGTGCGTGCTTTCGTCGCGGCGAGCACAATTTGCCTCTTTTCTTCACTCGTGTTCGGACAGCAATCGCCTCCACAAGCATCAAATATCCCCGCAGAGTTGCAGGCCATAAATCCCAACGTTCGAGCCAAACTCGCCGCTGCCCGCGCCGACAGCGACAGAGGAAAATACAGCGAGGCTTTCGAAGAGGACCAACAAGCGTTAGATGTCGCCAAGAAAGCAGGCTTTTCAGGAGATATTGCGCTCGCGGAAGACGCGACGGCGTCGGCAGAATTTATTTCGGGGAAGGTTCAAACTGGCTGGGACCTAGACCGTGATGCGCTACAGAATGCTATCGAGTCTTCCAACTTCGTCCTGCAAGCTGACATTCTGACAAGCCTTTCCTCTTATTCCCAAATTGATGGGAATGTTAAGGGAGCGGTGTCGCTTCTTGCACAAGCTCTGGACGCGGCAGAAAAGAGCAAGAACCTTTACATTAAATCCAGAGTGTTGGGCGAGATGGGTCGCCTACAACTCCTCGTCGGCGAAAAAGAAGACGCCAGGAAATCTCTAGATGAGGCCCTGAGAATAGATTCCCTCAATAGCTATCGCTTTCATTCTCTCCATTTGGTTTACCAAGCCTACTTTCTACTCTCAGACGATCACACCGTGAAGCAGGGGGTTCGGGAACTCGAAGAGGCACGCGATGCCGCCGTCTCCGACCGAAATTATCTCGCCTTGGTGTTGGCCGAAACCGCTCTGGGGGCTTCATACGTTCACATCGGCGACGTACAGCACGGAATTGATATTTTGCAATCGATGAATTCAGGGAACGTCAAGATCGGCAGCGGAGCGCAAGGGACAGATAATCCGCAGCTTCGCGCCGTGCTCGAACTGCCGTACGTCCGTGCGTCGTCGCTGGAAGCGTTGGGCAATGCCTATGAAGCAGCGAAGCGGCCTTCGACGCAATCGCGGCGTGGTCACAACTATATTCATTCTCAGGCAGGGGTATGGCGCAAGCGAATGCGGAAGCGGCCCAGCATTTGGGGAAGTTATATGCTGCGCAGGGAGACAATGAGAATGCGGCGCGGTACTTCGAACTTGCGGCAGTGCAGTGGCAAACCAGCGGCAACAACGCGCTGCTAATTCAATCGTTAGCGGGTGAAGCAGTATCACTTGCGAAGAGCGGCCAATCGGACAAAGCGATCTCTGCCGAAAATGAGCTTGCCCAAACCGCAATCCGGCTGAACGCCCGGCGAGCGGAATTCCTAGCATACCTAGGCATGGCGGAAATCTTCCAGTCGGCTACGCCGAAGATGTCATTGACTCCTACCGAGTTTATAAATTACCTAGCGAACGCGGAAACCGACCAGTCCGCGAGCCAACTAGAGCAAGCGAGGGCGGCTTTGGAAAAGGCTCAAGTGCTGATTGAACCTGGGCCGGACGATCCCCGTTGGGCAACGAGCTGTAACAGAGACATACCTACGCCTCAGCGTTGCATATGAGAAGCTGGGAGATCAAGAAAAGCAGCTCGCGGCGCTCGAAAAGGCTCTCGCTGTCTATATCACTGAAAAAGACCAGCCGCAAATAAACGCATTAGTCGCCGCTCTTCGGCAGAAATTTGATGCCATTCACCCAGAAGAGCTGATTTCAAGTTTTTACAAGAGTAACCGATTTGGAGATGCCCTCATCTATGCCCAACTTCTCCAGTATTTCAGCGGAGCTCCCACCGGCGAGAAATCTAGTCTGTTCTGGCAAATAATCTTTAACACTCCATTTCAGGTTGTCGCTCAAAAAGGCGGAAGCCAACAGCTAGAACAGGACTTGCAGCTCATGGGCCCGCTGCTTTTGCCGGGAGAAAGACTGCCCATTTTGCAAGCGCTCGCGCAATATCACACGATGCCTTTTATAAGCGGAGACAACCCGAAAGCAGGCCGAGAATATTCTCTCCAAGCGGTAGCGCTCATCGATGGCAGCAAACCCTCTCTTGAGACACTGAGGCTCCGTTCCGTTTGCACTCTCGCTGTGGCCTACGCACGCACGGGCAGTCCTATTTTAGCCACGCGGACGATTCAGAGCTGCATGGAGCTGGAGAAAAAGTCAACGGATGGGTACGAGAAAAAATGGGCTAATGTGGCGAACCTCTTTGTTCATGCACTCGAAAATGACATTGGGGGCGCGCAATCGTCCCTTGAGTTTCTGAGGCAAAACGCAGGGGACGATCCAGGTCGCCATGAAGAATTGGCGCAGGTGCTTGGCGAGGGAGGGCACATCGCTGACGCCATGTCTGAATTCACCGCTGCGGTGCGCGCATACCAGAATCGAAACGATGTGTCGTCATCTGCGAGGTGCTATAAGGAAATGGCATCCGTATTAGATTCGTCGACTTCGCCTGATTCCAAAAAGCAGGAGCTACAATTTCTCAACGAAGCTGTGCGCCTTTATCAACGCGCCGGTGACGCTTTTCAGGAGAGCGGCACAGACTTTGCGATAGCGCAATACTTCGCGAAGCTCGGGAACAGCCGCGATGCCGAGAAATACTTCCAGCAAGGTTTGCAGTCGGCGCAGCGATCCGGGAATCAAGTTGCAGTCGGCTGGGCGTATCTGCTACTCGCCAACCTGGATGCAGCTAATCGTCAACGCGAGAAAGCCATCTCGCTTTACGCCAATGCTGCCTCAGCGTTCAATGTCGACAAAGATCAGCGCGACGAAGCCAATGCACTCATCGCTGACGGGCTAAACATGCAGTCGATGGGCCACCTTGACCACGCATTAGCTTCATTTCTAAAAGCCCAGACTCTCGCCCAAGAATCGGGCCAATCTTTGTCTCAGTACCAGGCCCAAATACAAATTGGGTTCGTTTACGAGGCAAAAGGTCAAATGGAGCTGGCCCGAGCAGCCTTTCTGAAGGCGGTCCAAATAAGTCAGGACGACCAGAACGTCGCTAACCTGGCACGATGCGATCTGGATCTGTCCGGTCTTGATTCCCTCCAAGGAGACTGGCAGGCGGCGCTCGGCGATACCACGAAGGCGCTCAACCTCTTTCAACAAGCCGGTGATCACGACGGAGAGTCTGACGCAGACGAGGAGCTCGCCAGTATTTACAGCGACAGAACTTCGACTGTTCAGGACTTCGAACTAGCTCGCAAATACTTCGCCGAGGCACAGAAGCTCCATTACAGCAAGTTTACCGAATTGGATGAGATCGAAATCGACATTCAGACCAAGCAATTCGTCAACGCGGTCGCGAATGCGAAGAATGTTCTTGCTACTTGCCGCCAGAATCGAAGCGTGCCGTGGGATAACGGCGATTCCTGTGCGGCGAACGCGCTGATTAGTCTGGCGGAGGCAGAGCGTCTGTCAGGCGACCTGAAAACGTCAGCAGAGGCATTGAAGCAAGCTAAGTCGCTGATTGCGAAGATCGATGATATTTACCTGCGCGGCCGGCTCCTCTACGGAGAAGCAAATCAGGAACGATCTGCAGGCCATTTTCAACAATCCGCAGCATTCTACCGGCAGACTATTCAGCTCATTGAAGCAGTCAAGGGAAACACAGATCAAGAATCTCAGCTTTCATTGTCTGATACCTACGACTTCGTATACGACGAAATGGTTGATTGCCTCTATTCCCTTAGCGAGCAAGAAAAAGGGCCGGAGCGCGTTGAGACAGCGATCGAGGCTCTAGGCTATGCGGAGAAAAACAAAGCTCGTCAATTCGAAAAGTCATGGGGGCAGAGCTTTGTAAGTGAACTCAGAAAGAAATTGCCGCTAGAGGTCGTCCAGCAGGAAGACAGCCTGACGGAACGCCGCGATGAACTTGCTGCGCAATTGCAGGCTCGTGTTTCCGGCGGGAACGGTTCCGCGGTTCCTGTCGCTGACCTGCAAAAGCAATTGGCTAACTCCGAAGTAGATCTTGACAACTTTGGCCGGACGTTGGATCGCAAGTATCCCGATTATGCCGCTCTCGAATACCCACAGCCCCTGACGCTCGCCAGTATTCCGCTCCGTAATGGCGAAATGCTCGCGGAATTCAAGATGACGGACACCGCAACATTCGTTTGGATCATTCGTCGCGATGCGACGAAAGGAAACACACTGGTTTCTTTTTACAAGGTGCCGGAGCCGCGAGCGTGGTTCCTCAGTGAAGTTTCCAAAATACGCGATGCGTTCAACAGCGGAGAGCCCGAGGGCTACGACCCCGAAGTATCGGAAGAGCTCTTCGCCAAGCTCTTTCCTGGGAAACAGGCGGCAGAAATTCTTGCAGCTCACCATCTGATTTGTTCCCGATGACACACTCTGTTTGCTGCCGTTTGAGATGTTGTCTCCGCAAGCCGCTCAGAGCAAATATGTTCTTCTCAGCGTTCCTACGGCTTACTTCCCGTCTGCAGAGTCTCTTCGCATAACCAGAACCGCGCAGCGATCCGAACAATGGAAGGAGGCCTTCCTGGGAGTCGGTGACCCGATTACTTCTCCCAGTGACCCCAGGTATCCCCTAGTCGCGGCACTATCGCTAGGCGAGCATAGCCCACCTCCACAGACGACCCCCGTATCGCAGAACCCAATCACTCAAGTGGAGACGCTAAAGACAAGGGGGTTCGAGTTTGATCGAATTCCCGGAACGGCGAAGGAGATTCAGAGTATCGCGGACCTTTTCTCCGAAAAACACGAGGGCACCGACATCCTGCTTGGAGTCAACGCGACAAGAAAAGACCTTTTGGACCTTGATCTTTCTAAGTTCCGGTATATACACTTTGCGACCCACGGCATACTGCCTGTGGATGCCGGAGTTTGGACCGTCGCTCGTGCTTTCATACGATGGGACCACGCCTGACCAGATGCTTCTCCCGATTTCGACGATCGTGCGGCTGAACATCGCTGCTGATGACGTAGTTCTTTCAGCCTGCAACACGGGCTCAGGGCAGGTCACACGCGCCGAGGGAGTTATGAGTCTGGGCCGCGCGTTGATGGTTGCGGCGCTTCCAGCGTTACGGTGAACCTGTCACATATCGGACGCCTCAACGGCGCTCTTAATGAAACAATACTATCAAAACCTCCTGCTTGGAAAATCTAAGGATGAGGCGTTGGCCAATGCGCGGACCTGGCTTTTCATGAATGGATACAAAGAGCCGTTTTATTGGGCGCAGTTCGTTCTGATCGGTGAATGAGCAATAGACCGACAATTTTGACTGTTCGCGACCAACCCGGTACTGAGTATCAGGGTTCTTACCGTTTTGAGCGCCACGCGTTTAGTGTGCAGCGGTTGCCATCGCCTGAGAGGTGAAATTCCGAATCACGTTTATCGCAATGGCGAAATCAAGATTTTGCGCACCTGCCGTGCTCATTGCGACCAAGCCGAGAAGTCGGCCGTTGTCGTCGAGAACCGGACCACCAGAATTCCCTGGATTTATGGCAGTCTGCATTTGAAGCACGTCTGCCTCGTGTTTGGACCCATCCTGATAAGACCAGTCGTTGTCCTTGCTGATCTGGCTGATCACCCCTGTGCTGTAAGACCAGGCGCGCCCCCTGCCGGATGCCCATAATATTATCGTCTCTGCAACTTGTACGTCCGACATGTTTCCGAGCAGGATCGCCCGTAGGTCCAAGGGAGGCTTCTCAAGTTTGATCAGGGCCAGATCGACGACTGAGTTTTCGGATACGACCTCTCCGACGTAAGTGCGAGGGTTGGAAAGCTCTGCAGGAGTAGACGGTTTCAGTATCACACCAGCATATTTGTGACCGTTGATGACATGCCAATTCGTCAGGACGTATCCCGCTGAGTCCATAATCACACCGGACCCAAGCGACACGTTTGTTAATTTATCCCCTTGTAGATCACCTACGAACACCAAGACCACGCCGGGCGAAGCAGCATTGTAGACGGCGATTCCGGCAGCGCTTCGAGTGCGGATGGGCGGCCGGTACTTCGCGACGAGTTTATGATTTTGCGCGTAAGCCGAAAAGACCGTGACGGTCGGCTGAGCTTGATTGAAATTTTGCGCCCTTGTGCTGATGCCCCAAACATCAGCAAAGTCGTCGCGACAAGAACCAGCATACACAGTACCGAGCTGTCGAAGATGTCATGGCGTGTCCTCGCAGCTCAATGTTACTTTCATAGCCGAATCTAGAGCAGCCCGCATCAAGCTGCGTATTCAAATAGTTACGACCAGTAGTCGAATCTTAAGCCTGAAGAGTGCGCATGCTTCCGGGAGGGTTTGCGTGGCGGGCACTTCTTCGGACAGCTCAGATAGCACGACCGGCGCGCGATCAGGGAATTCAGCGACGATGCGAACGTCACCGCCCATGGCTTTGACCGTCTTTCGCAATGTGGAGATTAATAGGTCGCTGCGCTTTTCGAGTCGTGAAACGCTATCCTGAGTGATTCCGAGAGTCTTGGCGACGCGGGCTTGCGTGAGCTTGCGGGCCTTTCGGAGATCACGCAAGCTCATCTCTTCTGCGATTATCTCAGCCGCGCGGTTTTCAACCTTCTTGCGCTCGGCTGGATTCAGTTTCCGAATTATTTCATTCACGTTCACGGGCATGGTTACGTCCCCTTTCCGACCCGAGCAAGATGGGCGCCAAAACGTTGATCTGCCTTCCTTATCAGTTCGCGGTAAAAGCGCTTTTCGCTTCCGCCCGATTTGTCTCCCGCCACGAGTAGAATCGCGTTGCGCCTGCGATCAAAAGCGAAAGCCACTCGCCATTCACCATCTGCCGCGCTGAATCGCAATTCCTTCATGTTCGCGTGTCGGGAGCCTTTTAGGGTGTCAACCCGAGGCCGACCTAACTGCGGCCCAAACTCTCTTAGAACAATCGACAACGCCAATATCTCTCTCCGCATATCCTCGTGCAGCGCGTGAAATTCCGGCTCGAATTCATCGGCCATTTCAACGGCCCATTTCACGCTACTAATATGGTATGGAATACATTATGGAGTCAAACCATATATCTGCGGACTGGCGGGTACGAGAGAGCGGTGTACGAGACCGCATGAATCTTGCACTTGACACTATGTACGGTATACATTACACTCGAAGCAAGCTTGGAGGACCACATGCCTGTTCAATCCTCAGAGAATCTGGCCTACCGCCGTCGAAGTGCGCTTTGGCTCTTCTATGGCGCTGCGGTGGTTTCTGCAATTGCGATCGGCGGAGTTGGCAAGATTCCCTCTGTCCGGGTTCCTATCCTCGCCCTCGCTGTTTTGGCAGCAGGGACAGCGATCCTGTTCCTGCTGCGTTTTCTACAGTCTAATGATGAGCGCGAGCAACAAATCAACTACCGCGCGTTGACGTTCGCATTCGCCGGCACCTTGATTTTTTCCGCCGCCATCGGCTTCTGCCAGGCCCTCGGCTTTCATCCTGTGTCGTGGCTAGGAATCCTGTGCTGATGGTCATCCTGTGGAGCGTCGGCCTCATTCTGTATTCCTGGCGGTACCGATGAAAACCCGGCTACGTGTATTGCGCGCAGAGATGGAGTGGTCACAGGCCGAGCTCGCGGCGCATGTCGGGGTAGCTCGCGGCACGATCAACGCCATTGAAACCGGCAAGTATGATCCGAGCTTGCCGCTGGCATTCAAGATCGCCCGCGCGTTCGGAAAGAACGTCGAGGAGGTGTTTCTGTACGCCGAGGACCAGGATCACGCGTCGCGCACCTGAGTCCGAGGGCTTAAGTGTCTTGAAGAGATTCCTATGGACCGCCCTTACAGCATCTCCGATTTCGCTTTGCCGTCCTGTTGGGATTCAGACTCACGCCCCAGTGTAATCGAGCGGGCTGGCAAGTCCCGAAACGACGACAGAACCCGCACTCAGGAAGATCGCGAAAAGCATTCCGATTCTGGCGCGCCCCGAGACTTCGACCGATCCAGAGGAATCTATCGTGGGCGTGACCGCGAGTATTCTCTTCGTGCCTCAGAAGTGCGTACGCTCACCAATGTCGGCAAGTTTCGCGTCGTACCAACCGATGATCTGGCGCGGTTCGGATATCAAGGCAATCAGGCTCACATGGAAGCCGACATCAGAAATCTACGCAAGCATGGCCTCGTCGAACAGCGGACGATTGAAGGTCATTCCTCGTATTCGACGAAGGTGCTCACCCTAACGAAAGTGGGTCAACGGCTGCTCAAACATGCGCAGCTTGTCTCCAATCGGCAGGCGACGTATCACGGCCTTGCGAAGCCCAAGGAAGCGCGTCACGACGCCGAACTCTACCGGCTTTATCAGAAGGTCGCCAAAGAGATCGAACTCTCGGGAGGCAAGGTTCGGCGTGTGATTCTCGACCTAGAACTCAAGAAAGACCTCTACCAAGTCATCTCAAGAATGCGGCCTGACAAGGACCCAGCCTATGAGCGCATCGCTGTCGCCAGCCGGTTTGATTTGAAGGTTGTGAATGACAAGATTCCGATTCCCGACCTACGGATCGAGTATGAAGATGAGTGCCGAGATGTGCACCGGCTCGATTTCGAAGTAGCCACTCGCGATTATCGACCTCAGGGTCTCGGCGAAAAAGCCAAAGCTGGATTCCATGTTTTTGCTCGGCAGCAAGACCATGACAGACTGCGCCGCGTATTCGATTCCCAGGAAATCACTGCGAGGATTTTTGCATTATGAAATTCCTACCCATACATACGGACGCCCTCCGCAGCTTTGGCTATACCGAGGAAGAAGCACGTTTCCTCTACCTTGTGGCGACGCATTCCGGGTACTTCACCTGTCAGCAGTTCTTGCAGTTCATCGAGACGAAGCCCGGCAAGCGCAGCGTGGCCTTCGCCCAGAAGGTCCTCGACAAGAAGCACGCCAGCGCCAAGGAATACCTCCGGCATGGTCGTGTCTTTCACCTTTTCTCGCGCAATCTGTACGAAGCCATCGGCAGAGAGAACATCCGCTTCCGGCGCATCCATTCGACTGAATACGTCCGAACGCGGCTTATTGCCCTCGACTTCATTCTGAGAAACCAGAACTTCACGTATCTCGAAACTCAGGAGCAGAAGCTCACCTTTTTCTGTGAGCAGATGGGGATCAATAAGAAAGTCCTTCCCCGCAAGCGGTATTCCGGGGCTATCAAGGGCGACTTCACGGAGCGCTATTTCGTGGATAAGTTTCCGATGTTTTACAACCCAAGCGTGTCTGGCTCGCCGGTGGTCATGTTCAGTTTCGTCGATCCGGGATTTGAGAGCATGGACAGCTTCAGAACCCACTTGGACGCTTATCTGACACTTTTTACCAAGCTGCCGCAACTCCGCTTCTATTACATCGCTACCCGCGATACCAGCTTCGAGCGAGCCAATAGACTTTTCCGTGAGATGTTTCAACGGCTCTGGAACCCGGATTCTCCGTTTGGTCTGCTCCAATATTTCCACACGCGGCGGCTTTGGGATGACAAACAATACGGCAAGCTGAGCAACGGCGATATCGAGTTCCTGAACCAGGCACAAGAACGATTCATTGATCCTGGAGTCGAAGAGCTGTATTCGAAGTGGCGTGCGGGAGAGGTTACGGGAAACCTCGTCCGTTCGGAATCTGGGAAGTATCGAAGGCCGGGGCAGGCGGCTATGATCTGCGTCACGGTGAACGGACAGGCTGCGATGTTTGAACGGCATCCGCATCGGCCCGTAAACGTGCCGGTGAAAAGTTCCAGAGAAGGAGTTTTCCAGGGAGATTTCACCTCCCACTTCTCCCCAGCTTGGAGATAAGCCTAAGAAAGCGCAAGCAAATGCAGCGGACAAGGCAAAGAAACGGAACGCGGCCAAAACACGACCAGAGGCGGGAGCGACCCCATCGCGCCGCAGAATCGCGGCCCGATCCCTTCGGGCTTCGGGGGTCACTCCCGCCTCTTGCTGCTAGAAAGCGTCAGCTCGTGTTTTGGCCGCGGACTATTGGGAAATTCCCACAGCTTTGTAAGACGAATTGTCAGACAAATTCCAGACGAGGATTGAGGGCGAAACATGCCAATCATCAAAGCACCACCCAAGCAACCAAAGTCGGTCACGATCCAAGCACGGGTTGAGGAAGCCATCAAGGATCAATTGGACCGCTACGCAGAATTCATCGGCTCGACTCCGTCTTACGTGATTACCGAAGCCCTGAAAGACCTCTTCCGTCGAGACAAGGATTTCAAGTCTTGGCAGGACCAACACGCCGGCAATGCAGACGAGGATGCGCCCGCCGCGCATCATGATTGACACCGATGCTTCTGAATCACAGCGGCGACAAATGCAGGGGACCACAGGGGGAGCGAACAAGAATTTGTCGAATCCAATTCCGTCCAGGAGTAGCTGCAAGCAATGGCCGTCGAACTACAATTCGAAACCTCAGTGCACATCGAGCGGCACTACGCCGTTACGGAAATCGCTGAGATGTGGAACCTCAGTCCTGATAAAGTTCGTGAACTTTTCGAGGATGAACCAGGTGTGCTTGTGATCGGAGATCGCAATCCCCGTCACAAGAGACGCTATGTTACGCTGCGGATTCCGCACTCCGTATTACAGCGGGTCCATCGGCGACTATCGGCGAAAGACGCTGTTCGCTAGGAGTGTTGCACGATGCTGACCATTTACCGCCGCCACCGAAGGAGCTGCAAGCAGCGCACGAAGGGGCGCAAGCACCGGCATTGCCAGTGCCCTATTTGGGTTGATGGTTTCCTTGGCGGCAAAGAGATACGCGAATCTCTTAAATCTGCGCGATTGGCAGCGAGCACAAGAGATGGTCCGCGAATGGGAAGCGGAGGATCGCAGGACACGTCAGCCGGAACAGCAAATAACGATTAAGGACGCTCATCGGAAATTCATTGCAGACGCCGAAGCGCGGAAACTGAATCAATCCACGCTGTACAAGTACCGTCTCCTATTCCAAGAGCTTGACGCCTTCGCGGAAGCATACAAGCTGCAATTCCTAATGCAGCTAGACCTGGACACGCTTGCAACATTTCGTGCCACGTGGACACAGGGACCGCGCACGAGTCTCAAGAAGTTGGAGACGCCTGAGGGCATTCATGCGCTTTGCTGAAAAGAGAAAATGGATTGGCGATAATCCGGCCCTTGAGTTGAAGGCACCGAAGGTTCCAAGCAAGCCAACAATGCCTTTTACGCGAGAAGAGATGACTCGGATCATTGCGGCTCTTGGGCCTTATGGCAAGAGCGCAGGCATTCGCAATGCGCAGCGCCTGAGGGCCTTTGTTCTCTTGCTCCGCTACTCGGGGATGCGAATTGGGGATGCAACTCAGCTTGAAGTGAGCCGCCTCAATGGAAACAAGCTGCTCCTTCATACGGAGAAAACTGGTGTGCCCGTCTATTGCGTCCTGCCCGACGCGGTTGTTGAGACCTTGGAAGCAGCCCCGCGTTCAAGCGAGCGATATTTCTTCTGGACAGGCGCATCCACTGTGAGAAGCGCAAAGGGAAAATGGCAGCGCCGCTTGCAGCGCCTCTTCGAATTCGCGAAGGTTCCAACCGGCCATCCGCACCGCTTCCGCGATACGTTCGCCGTCGAATTGCTTCTCGCAGGTGTCCCTCTCGATAGAGTTTCGATCCTTCTCGGACACAGCAGCATTCGGATTACGGAGCGCCACTACGCGCCGTGGACGCGATCTCGCCAAGAGCAGATCGAAGCCGATCTCCGAGCGGCTTGGAGCAACGATCCGCTGATTAAAGAGGTACACGCCGGGTACACGGCGAAACCCGCCGCCAGAACTCGCGTGTTTTCAAGGAGAAGGATTGGTAGGGGCGGTGGGGATCGAACCCACGACCTTCGGCTTAAAAGGCCGCTGCTCTACCACTGAGCTACGCCCCTGCATGTCTGTTGACAGCTAAATGCTTCTAAACATCTTACACGGAAACAAATTCGCGGACCTAGGAGGAATTGGGAGCCCGCAACGACCTCGGAAGGATGCCCGGAAGCATGCCAGAAGTCACGGCGTCTCGATCCGCGATGGCCACGTCTGATACGGCCGATAAAGCGCGACGTGACTTGCCGGGTAGCACTTGCCTTGCTCCCCTGCGTGAGCGGTCGGAACCAGCAAACGGCACGGCTCGTCTTCAGATTTGGCCTGGGCGCAAGGTACACACGAATCGAAGCGGGCCCGCGAGTGTAAGAACAGGCACCTAGTCAGAAGAAGGGGCTTCGCGCGGCGTGGGCAAAGCGATCGCGCGCTTCCGCTTCCACACGTAATCTTTCCGCAGTTTGGCCTGGTGCTTCTTCACCTGCACTTCCAGTTCGGCGAACGCGGCCTTGGCACTACCCAGCACGTCCGCTCCCACGCCCGTCGCGTGCAGCGTGCCGGTGGGCAGATTCAGGTTCAGCGAAAAATTAAATTCCGTCTTGCGCGGCGTTTTTTCCAGCGAGCCGTGCAGTAGCACCAGATCCGGCGCATAACGCTTCAGAATGCGATTCAATTTTGCGGCGTGCCGCGCGACTTCATGTTCAATGATGGCGTGAAATTCGGGATCCACGTGGCTGTATGTGATTTTCATCGGGGCACCCTGGTGTTTCGTTGATTGCGGATCGAAATGGTCTGAGCATCGAGGCAATTCCAGCATAGCGCTGCGCCACCTCACTTGCAACCCGGCGTTCAGCGTGGAAACATTGTCGCGCTGCGAAACTCCTGCTTGTGATATTTGGATGCACCGCCGCGCCGCAGCGGTGCACCGGATTTGACAGCCTTCTCAACTGCGTCATACGCTCGGCGTGCGACGCTCGTGTTTGCGAGGCTATAAGCCGTTCATGGTTGCGAAAGTGAAAAGCGCAGAACCCAATCCCGCACGCATTCTCGTGGGGCCCGCCGGATGGTCCTATCCCGACTGGAAAGGTATTCTGTATCCGCCGCGGCGCCCAAAGGGATTCCACGAAGCGGCATATCTCGCGGATTTTTTTGACACCATCGAAATCAATACTTCGTTCTACCATCCGCTGAAGCCGGAATTCGCCGCGCAGTGGCTCCAGCAAGTCGCTGTGAATCCGCGCTTCCTCTTTACCGCAAAACTCTGGCAGAAATTCACGCATCAGAACGACGCGACAATCGAAGATGTGAAAATCGTGCGCGCTGGGTTCGACGTCCTGCGCGACGCGAACCGCCTTGGCGCCGTCCTGCTGCAATTCCCTTTTTCCTTTCACAATACGCCCGCAAATCTCACCCGGCTCAATCAGATTCTCGATGCCTTCGACGTTTATCCGCTGGTGGTGGAAGTGCGCCACTCTTCCTGGGCAAAAAAAGATTTCTACGAGCTACTGCACCAGCGCGGCGTGGGATTCTGCAACATTGATCAACCGCTGATCGGCCGCTCGATCAAACCCAGCGAACGCGTCACCTCGCCGATTGGCTACGTCCGCCTGCACGGTCGCCGCTACGATACTTGGTTCACCGACGATCCCACCTCACCACCCTCCGAGCGTTACAACTATCTATACTCCGAAGAAGAACTCGAGCCTTGGGCCAAACGCATCGAGCGCGTGGCCGAAACCGCGAAGACCACATTTGTCGTCACCAACAATCATTTCGAAGCGAAAGGAATCGTGAACGCCCTTCAGCTGATCAATCTGTTGAACGGCAAAAAAGTAAAAGTCCCGGAAACGCTGCGCACTCATTATCCGCAGCTGGAATCCATCGCGAATCAGCCGGCGGTCGAACCAACTTTATTCCCCCTGCCTCCGAAATAGACGGAGCTCCGCCAATCGCCGCATAAAAATCGAAGAAACGAATCCAGAAACTCAAAGAGATGAGCAAAATCGCGAGGATGGAAGGCGTTACTTCTTGAAGAGGTCTTCAAATGCCTTGCGCGCGTCGTTAGGACGTCCCGGGTTCGTAGGCGCCGGCGTTGCGCTGGCATAGCTCACCGGTGAAGTGTCTTTCTCCACGGTCATACGAAATTCAAAAAAAGTGCAATCGTTCTTAGCGTCTTTCTTCGCGATGCGCTCGGGAATCGGCTGCGTGCACTCGAATTGCCTGCTGGTATCGAAATGCACGCACTGCTTGCAGCAATGCATCGCAGTGTGGCAACGAGGGCATTCGCCATTGGGATCAAATCCGGGCGCTAAAACCGCACCGCAGCTCGAGCAGCGCGCCCTCATCACCGTTCCCACCATCCGCGGCGTGCGCGGGCCCATCGAATCCTGCTTGGGGCGCGGCTCGCCGCTGTTCGGAGGCCGCTCGCTTCTTTCGCGTTTCTTTTCCTGCGCGTCGCGGTCGCTGTAGCCCCTCTGCTTATACTTCCGGTCCATCGGACCTCCTAAGGGGATGATTCATGCTGCTCCGAAAAATTCTCCGCCCATCTTGACTGCACGAACCGGCTGCACGATCAGGTGTGGAAAGGTCACTAAATCATGCGCGCCGAATCGCGCCATCCGCGGGAAAAATCGCTCCGATGTTCGTCACAGTAGTATTGCTGGTAGAGGCGCTTTCTATCCGCCACTGGGGGCAGCTCATGCACACACTGACGGATTTCGGGATGCCTATCAGGTAGAAAATCAGCGCGAGTACCGCGATTCCGTGGCTGCCAAGAGCGGCCGCCATCCTCTGTATAGAACACCCCTGCGGCGCAAATTGCAACACCCATTTTCATGTACGCGTACCATTCCCGCGGCCGGCCCAAAATTTGCTCAGCCCCTCGAACGGCAGATCCGGCTGCAGAAACGTCCGCGGCGTTCCGCGATCCACCAGCACCGCCTCCGCCGCCAGATAACCGCTGCGCACCGCGCCTTCCATCGTCGCGGGCCAACCGGTGCGCGTCCAATCGCCGCACAGATACAAATTCGCCAGCGGAATTCTCTGCCCCGGACGCCAGCGGTCCGAACCAGGCTCCGGCGAAAATGTCGCGTTCACTTCCTTAATCACGGTCGCCTTACGCAGTTGCGCCTCGCGCGTTGGCGGCAGCACCTCGGCAAGTTCGCGGCGGCACAGCTCGATGATTTCCTGCCGGGAGCGTGGAATCAAATCGTACGAGGCGCTGATCACCAGCTGCAGATATTGCCCGCCACCCTCAACCGTGGCGCCCTGCTCCTCGCTTGGACGTCCCGCGTCGTGATTCGTTTCAGCCGGCTTGGACAAAAACGTCTTATTGAAGACCCACTGCGTCGTGTGGTCCAGCAGCGTCAAAAACGGCTCCGTCATCACCTGCCGGTCGTACCACAGATGCACGCCGGTGATCGGCGACGTCTTCAGGTGCCGCAAACCTTCCAGCGGCGCGTTCGTTTCCGACCACTCCGGAGGCAGCATCTCCAGCAGCACATCGTGTGGCACTGCTGAAACACAAGCATCGGCAAAGACTTCCGTGCCGTCGTCGAGCAACGCTCCCGCGAAACAATTTTCCTTCACGCGAATCTCGCGAATCCCGCAGCGCAACCGCACTTCCCCGCCCTGGCGCACAATCGCTTCGCGGCAACCTTCATACAAATCCGCGAGCGGCACGGTCGGAATCCCCACGCGGTACCCCGTGCTATTTCCCAGGAACGCTTTCCAGAAAACTTCGATTCCGTAGCGCGCGTCGGTGCGCGCCAGCTCTTCATCCAACGCGCTCACCAGCACCACGCGCCAGAATCGTTCAATCGCATCGGGGGTCTGCTCCATGCGATGCAGCCAATCCAGCATCGAGATGCCTTCGATGCGCGGCGGATTCCCGCCCGCACGCGCGATGGCCAGCATGGCGTTCGCAATCGAGCGCTTATCCGCAAGCGTCAGCGCGCGAAACAGCAGGAAAGACGGCGCCATGTGCAGCGGCGGAGGCAAAGGCGCAGCCTCGATGGTCGAACGCTGCCCCTGCGCATCCGCGAAATACAGCCGATCGTAGAATCGAATCTTGTCACTCGCGCCAACGCGCGAATAAAAATCCGCTAAATTCGTGCAGCAGCCGAGAGTGACGTGCTGGCAGTTGTCTACCTCGCTGCCGTCGGGCAATGTGTAGGAAGTAGCGCGTCCGCCCAGGTGCGGACGTTTTTCCAGCAGCCGAACGCTCAGGCCCGCTTCAGCCAGCGCGACGGCGGACGACAGCCCCGCCAGCCCGCCGCCGATTACTAGAACGCTTTGCGAGGACATCACCCTTCCACCAGCCAGCCCGTCGCGCCGCGAGGCCCGCCGTCAGCAGATATTGGATTTTTTCTGCGCTTGAGAGCGAAACGCGCCCGGAAAACACGTCGTATTCCCGCTCTTCGATGCGCGCCAGCAAACTGCTGTACGTGCGAACCAGCGCCCACAGCGTGGCCCGGCTGTCCGCATTCACGCGGCCCACCAGCGGCGCGCCTTCCCGATACATCTGCCAAGCGCGCTCCGCTTCAAACGCGAGTAGTTCCTGCAGCTTCGGCGTGACAGGACCGCGCAATTCTTCCGCGCGGATGCCGAAGCGATCCAGATCTTCCTGCGGCAGATAAATTCGCCCCATCGCGTAGTCGCTGCCTACATCGCGAATGATATTCGTCAGTTGGAACGCCAGGCCCAGCCGCTCCGCCAGATCCGGCGCCTTCGGATCGCTGAATCCGAAAACATGCAGGCACGTCAGCCCCACCGTCCCAGCCACGCGATAGCAATATTCAGAAAGCCGATCGAACGTCGCGTAAGCCGTGACCGTCAAATCCATTTCCGCGCCCAAGATTAAATCGTGAAAATATCGCGTGGGAATCTGGAAACGCTCGATGGTATCGGCCAGCGCCGGAAGCACAGCGTGACCACTCGTCTCACCGCCGATCGCCTGGTCCAGCATCCCGCGCCAACGCGCCAAAGCCTGCCGCTTCGATTCCAGATCGCCAGGCTCATCCGACACATCATCTATCAACCGCATGAAAGCATACAGCGCGCACAACGCGTTGCGCTTCTCCTTGCGCAATCCAAAAAACGCCAAATAAAAACTGCTGCGCGCCGCACGCGCAACGCGATTGCACTCCGCGTATGATTCGCGAACCGCATCCGAGTATGGCCGCAGTTTGATAACGCCGCGATCGCGCGGAACGGCAGACTCGTGGGCATTGTCACTCAATGCCGAAGCCGATGTCAGC
The DNA here is from genome assembly GCA_963754275.1 of uncultured Acidobacteriota bacterium. Taxonomy (GTDB): domain Bacteria; phylum Acidobacteriota; class Terriglobia; order Acidiferrales; family UBA7541; genus Palsa-295. The sequence goes on along the minus strand of CAVWFO010000003.1, from coordinate 75,268 downwards.
GCGTCAGTCGGATCTACCGCCGCGGGCTGCGAATTCCCGCCGCGCGAAAACGCGCTACGAACCAGCGTCTTCCCCAAAAGTTTCGCTTGCGTCCATTTGCTCAGCGAAGGCCGCTGCTCCAGCGTGTTGTACCCGGATGCCTCAATCGCATCCAGAATCGCCAGTCCGCCACCACTGAACATCTCCAAATCCACGCGCAAAAACCGCTCGACAGTCTGCGCCAGCGGCTGCCCCGCGCGAAACAGCTCTCGTGTCCGCGCGATCAGTGACTTCATCAACGCCGCATAGCGCGCGTCGAATCGCTTCTCGACGATATCCGTTTCCGTCAGGCCATGAGCCGAAAGCGCGTCGAGCGGAATATAGATCCGGCCCTTCTCCAGATCCCGCGAAACATCCTGCCAGAAATTCGCCAGCTGCAACGCCGTGCATGTGTAATCCGAGAGCTTCTGCCGCGCCTCGTCCCGGTAGCCGCACAAATAAAGCACCAGCCGTCCCACCGGGTTCGCCGAGTACACGCAGTAATCGAACACATCGTCCCACGTGGCGTAGCGCTTTACGGCCTGATCCTGCCGGAACGCGCGCAGCAAATCGCGAAACGGCTGCAGCGGAATGTCTTTCGCGCGAATCGTCTCGCGCAAAGCAATCAGCACCGGATGCGAAGGCCCCGCGCCATCCTTATATATCAGCCGCAGCTCGTCTTCCCACGCGTCCAGCAGCTGCAGGGCCCGTGCGGGATCCGCTACTTCATCTCCCAAATCATCCGACCAACGGCAATACGCGTAAACATTGTAAAAATGCTGGTGCAAATCCCGCGGCAGCAGCCACGAAACCACGTTGAAGTTTTCGTAGTGGTGCGTCGCCAGCCAGCGCGTGTAGCGCTCGGCTTCAGAGGGAGCGCAATTCGCCTGCGGCAGATTGCGCGCGATTTCAAGTTCCGGTGTGGGCAGCATGGTGCCCTGACTTGGGCAAACGTCAGGGAATTACAGCAGTCTTCAATTCGCCGTTTCGGTTCTTCATGTCCTGAAAGACTTTCGGCAATCCTTGCAACGTCACTTCGCCGGTGATGAAGTCGCTGGAGCGAATTTCGCCGCGCGCAATCGTATCCATGGCCTCGCGCATGAACTGCGGCGTGTGATGAAAAGTGGACTTGATAGTGATCTCGGAATAATGCAGCGCCGCCGGGTCAATCTTCACTTCGGTACCGGTCGGGCAGCCGCCGAATAAATTCACTGTCCCTCCCTTCCGCACCATCTGCAGCGCCCATTCCCAGGTAATCGCACGGCCGACGGCTTCAATCACGGAATCCGCGCCGCGCCCGCCTTCCGTCAATTGCCGCACCAGCTCCACCGGGTTTTCGATTCTATCCACGTCAAACGCCGCAATCGCGCCTAAGCGCTCCGCAGCTTTCATCTGGCTGCGGCGCTTGCCGATGGCGATCACGCGCACCTTGCGCTGCGAAAGGATGCGGATAAATTTCAATCCGATCGGCCCGCACCCAATCACCACCACCGTATCGCCAGGATGCACGCCCGTTTCGCGAATCCCGCGCAGTACGCAGGCCAGCGGCTCGGCCATCGCCGCATCCTTAAAGGAGATGCCGTCGGGAATCTCGATCATGTTCTGCCGGACGATGCGCCCCGGAATGCGGATGTACTCCGCATAAGCGCCATTGTTGAACAGCAAATCCTCGCAAAGATTCGGCTGGCCCTTGCGACAGTAGAAGCACGTATCGCACGGCGCCGAATTCGCGGGCAGCACACGCATGCCCGGCTGCACGCCGCTATTCACATTCTTGCCCGTCTCTTCGATCACGCCCGCAAGCTCGTGCCCAAAAAGCGACGGCGGCTGAATCATGCGCGCGTGGTAGCCACGCTTCCACACCTTCAGATCGGTTCCGCAAGTCAACGCCACGGCCACGCGCACCAGTACCTCGTCGTCGCCGATCTTGGGAATATCTACGGTTTCGATCTTTAGATTTTCCGCGCCATACAAAACTGCGGCGTTCATATGCCCACTGCCCTGCCTATAAGCGCTCATTCGTGCCTTATGACTACTTTCAAAGTATTATCCGTCGGATGTGCAGCCAATTCCAGTGCCTCAGCAATCTGCTCCAGCGGGAAGCGATGAGAAATTAATTCGCGCACCGGCAAGCGCCTCTCAAAGACCAACGCTGCGGATTCCGCCTGATCGTCCACGGATGCGCTGTAGCTCCCCAGAATTTCTTTTTCTTCCACCCCCACAGCCGCTGCAGGAAATTCCAACTGCAGTACCGGGTCGTTATGAGCAAACAGTAGCACGCGTCCGCCCGGCCGCGCGAGGGCCAGCGCTTCGGGGACCAATGCCGGGTTGGGCACAGCCACTAACACCGCATCTGCACCACGTCCACCCGTGCGGCGGCGAATTTCCTGCTGCAGATTTCCGGTGGTCGGATCAAAAACTTCTTTCGCGCCGAAACGCAAGCTCGCTTCGCGCCGTCCCTGCATGGGATCGCTCGCGTAGACTTCCGCGCCCTCGTATCTCGCCAGAATCATCAGCAGCATGCCAATGGGCCCCTGCCCCATCACCATAACCTGCTCGCCCTTCGCGATGCGCGCCTTGCGCACGGCTTTCAGGCACGTATTCACCGGCTCGACGAACGTCGCTTCCTCGAAGCTCACGTCCGCGGGCAGCGCAATCATTCCTCGCTCCACAATCCACGGCATCGCGCGCACGTACTCCGCAAACCCGCCGCCGTTGGGATCGAATCCCGCCGTCAACCCCGTCTTCTTATAACCCGCGCACTGCGAAAAAAGTTTCCGTTCGCAGTAAAAACAATTGCCGCAAGGGATGTGATGAAAACTCACCACCCGGTCGCCGGCCTTGAATTTCGTGACGCCCGCGCCGACCTTTACCACCGTCCCAGCCAGCTCGTGCCCCAGTATTTGCGGCGCCGGGACGAATCCATGATGGATTTTCTTGATGTCCGTGCCACAAATCCCGCAGGCCGCAACGCGAAACAGCAGCTCACCTTCGCCAATTTCAGGAATCGGCACCGATTCGACGACGACCTCGCCCCTTGCCGCGATACACTCCCGCGCGCATGTGCCCGCGCTTCGGCTCGTGTGCCTCGTGCGATCCGATATGTTCGATGGTCTGGCTCATTCTTTCCAATATGCTCATCGTCGCCGCTTACGGCGCACGCTGCTCCCGTCCGCCGCTCCATAAATCTGAAATCTTCCCGATACCATCGTGATGTAATTTGCTCCAAAAATTTGCGCCAGCGACGCAGCCGCCGCTTGCTTTCCGCCCCAACCGCACCAGCGCCGGAACCGTTGTTCGGATGGCGAGTGCCACTTGCCCTAAGAACACCGGCGAATCTGACTTGCCCATCGTCGGTCAAAATTCGTGCTCATATCGAGCGGCAAATCTTGATCCACCGATCACTCACGGCTCGAATGGCGATCGCCGGAATTCCGTTGCTGTCGATTCGAGCGAAAAACCTCAAAACTCTCCATTTCCACAGCGTCCGACCGCTCGCCCAGGCGCCGCTTCTCTTCCGCTCCGCCCACCACGCGGACGGAGCTGAAAAACTGCTCCACCACCGTTGCGCCGCATTCCTCCGCGAACGAAAGCAGCGCCGCACTGCTCTGCAAAGGATTGCTGCTCGGATCAGTCTGCTATTCTTCCGTTCGCACAGAACGCGCCGCCAGAACCTGACCGATAAGGTATTCCGGTTTCAACGCCCCCGCCAGATCCGCAACAAACGCACAGATGAATCTGACTCCTGATCGCCTCCAAGCACTTTCGCAGTCTGCAAGTGAGCCTGCTTTGGTCCCACGCCGGTCAACGACGACGAGCAACTCCCGCCGCGCCGATTTGCGTGCGATACACTTCAGCGTCACTTCCCACTGCGGCTTTCGCGCGAAATTCGCGCAGCGTGCGCCACGGCGCGAATTCCAGTTCGAGCAGCGAAAGTGACCAGTATTTTCATTGCAAGTCTCTAGCCGCCGCAGCCTGCGTCACGCGCTTACTTCCCGCACGATTTGCAATGTAACCATGCTCGTCGTACCAGCGCACCGCGCGCTCCAGCGCCGCTTCCACTTTCCCCGGCTTATAAGCCCAGCTCCCGCGCCGCCTTGTCGCTCTCCACAAACATTTTATGCCGCGACATCTTCACGCCTTCCACAGGAATCTGCGGCTCGCGCCCCGTCAGACGCGAATAAAATTCGTCCGCATACCCAGCCGCCAGCGCTATCGCATGCGGCAACCGCACGCGCGGTGCCGGACGCCCGGTAATCGCCGCCAGCGCATCGAAAATCTGCTTCAAAGTCATATTGCGCGCGCCCAATATATAGCTCTCGCCGGAGCCGGCCCTTTCTCCGCCGCCAGCAAATGCCCTGCAGCAACATCCTCCACCGCCGCCACATTTAATCCTGTATCCACATAAGCCGGCATCTTCCCCTGCAGGAAATCCAATATAATCCGCCCGGTCGGAGTCGGCTTCCAATCCCCAGGCCCCACCGGCGCCGTGGGGTTCACAATCACCACCGGCACTCCCCCGCGAGCCGCGTCAATCGCAACCTGCTCCGCCAAAAATTTCGATCGCTTATAGTGCCCGATCATCTCGTTCGAGCGTCGCCTGCGTCGTCTTCATTCGGCAACGCACCGTGCCGCGGCACGGCAATCGTCGCAACAGTGCTGGTATATACGATGCGCTCCACGCCCGCGCGTTGCGCCGCTTCCAGCAATCGCCGCGTGCCCTCCACATTACTTTCGTAGATTTCCGCCGGCTTCGGGGTCCACAGCCGGTAATCCGCAGCCACGTGATACACCCGCCGCACGCCCTGCATCGCGCGCTCCAGCGATGCCCCGTCCCGCAGATCGCCTTCGACAGGCTCGACCGGCAGATTCTCCAGCACTGCCAGATTGCTGCTGCGCCGCACCAGCACACGCACCGCATCCCCAGCAGCGACAAGTTGCCGCGCAACGTGGCTTCCCACGAATCCCGTGGCGCCGGTCACCAGAGTTGTCATAAGGATGTGCAAATCCGATCGTGCCGAGCTGATTTCTCTCGGCAGATTCCGCGGGTGCAGCTACGTGCAACCAACATAGCCGCGTTTGGAAATGCATTGAAGAGTATCGCGCCGCGGAAGCCGCAGCAGCGATTTACGACGAGCGAGGCGCGCATCGCCTAAGTCCGCAGTCCGTTGCGGCTTGCCAGTTCCTCGGCGGGAATCTGCACGCCCAGGAATTTGCGCCGACCCTGGCGCATATTGTCGTAGCGCGCCAAAGCGTAAAGCGGAAAGGCGTTGCGGTAGATGTGATACTTCAAATAAAAGACGCACGGAAATCCCGTCCCCGTAAATTCGTCTTCGTCCCACGTTCCGTTTTCGTTCTGGTGCGTCACCAGCCACGTAACGGCGCGCTCCACGCTCGAATCATGTGGCCCGCACACCGCCAGCAATCCGATGATCGCCCAAGCCGTCTGCGAAGCCGTGCTCTTCCCTTTGCCTTTCAGTGAGGGATCGTAGTAGGAAAGAATAGACTCGCCGAATCCGCCATCGGGATTCTGCACCGAGCGCAGCCAATTCGCCGCAGCCTGGCAATCCGCGCCCTTCGACAATCCCACTGTCTCTAGCGCACGCAGCACGCTGCTGCTGCCATAAATGTAATTCACGCCCCAGCGACCGAACCACGGCCCCTCCGGTGTCTGATCGTGCCGGATGAAAGCCCGCGCCCGCTGAATAATCGGATCATTCGCGGACCATCCCATCTGCCCTAGGCACTCCACCGCGCGCGCCGTCACATCCGCGGTCGAAGGATCCAGCATCGCGTTGTGATCCGCAAACGGGATGTGATTCAAAAATTGCAGATTGTTCTCGTGATCGAACGCGCCCCAGCCGCCATCTTCGTTCTGCATACTCACGAGCCAAGAAAGACCGCGCTTCATTGAGCGGCGCAGACGTTCGGAATCGGGATCGGCGACTCGCCCTAGCGCCATCAGCACAAACGCCGTATCGTCCACGTCCGGATAATATTCATTCTTGAATTCAAACGCCCAACCGCCCGGCGCCGCATCCGGATTCTTGACCTGCCAGTCTCCGGGCCCGAGAATCTGATTCGCCACAACCCAGCGCTCCGCTGCGATCAAAGACGGATGAGCAGGATCCAACCCAGCCTCTTCGAGTGACACCATGGCGATCGCCGTATCCCACACCGGCGAAATGCAAGGCTGCACGCGCAACGTGTCGGCTTCCGCGATCTCGTACCGCGCCAGAAAATTAATCTCGCGTGCGACAAGCGGATCCTGCGCATCAGCGCCTTCGGCCAGCAGCGCGAAAATGGAATTCATCATTGCCGGGTAAATCGTCCCCAATCCCTCGCTGCGTTCCAGTCGCTCCACCATCCAGCGACGCGCCTTTTCCAGCGCAACCTTGCGAAAAGGTTTCCAGCCCAGCCGCTCATGCAATTTCAATCCGCGGTCCAGCGCCAAAAATATATTGCGCCAGGAAATCACGCGCCGATCCCACCTGAAGGATTGTGGCTTGCCGTGCGGAGTCTTGAACAACTCACTCACGGTGACCCCGTCAGGCAACCGCCAATCCGGCTTGTATGCGGAAACGATCGCCAGCGGAATTACAATCCCGCGCGTCCAGGAAGACATCTCGTGAATATTGATCGGAAACCAATCCGGCAAGAGCATCAGTTCCGGCGGAATCGAAGGAACGATGCTCCAATCCACGCCGCCAACCATTGCCAGGTAGAACCGCACGTAAGAATTCGTCGCTTCCAAGCCACCCAGTTCCAGTACGCGCTCTTTCGCTCGCAGCAACGCCGGTGCGGTCGCCGAATCCCCCGCCAAACGCAGCGCCACGTACGCCTTCACCGTGGCATTCAGCTCCGAAGGGCCGCCTTCAAAAATGTTCCAGCCACCATCAGGTAGCTGTTTGCGGCGAATATAATTGGCAAGCTTCGCGGTTTTCTCGGATTCCAACTGGCCAAGGATGTGCAAGTAAAGGACGTAATCAGATTCCAGCGTGGTGTCCGCTTCCAGTTCAGCCCACCAGTAGCCGTCCTGGGTCTGTGCGGAAAGCAGCCAATTCGTGGCACGAGCCACCGCTTGCTCTACATGAAATTCGATGTTTCGGCTGCGTACTGTGGCGGTGCCCTGCGAACTGCTTTCGTTCGGGGCATCAACCTGCAGCCTTGCTTTCGGTGTCATCAATCCCTCAGTACCCTTATGACCACTTTCGCCCCGGATCTACGAACCCCGGTGCTCCTCAGGCCTGAAACCCAGCCACTGCCCCCGCTGAGTTCCTTTGAGGCTTGGTTTTATGAAACTATAAATGGCCGACCGACCACTTTTTATCGAAATGCATACCCGCTCCGCGAAGGAGCCCAGTGGAAAATCGGCCCACCCTGGTGACCAAATTCCACAAACTTCACGCTAACGCTAATATTATGTTTGGGTTTGCCCTTACGGTCAACTAAAAACGGGCTCCCCGTTCCCAGAAACAGTAGATGTTCGCCGAGGCCAGAAGGCTGCCTAAAATGTTTCAGAATGGCAACCGATCGGCCAATACTATGCAAAGTAATTGCTAGGAGTTTTCCTGCGGCGCAGCGCGGATCTGGCAGATCATACCCGAAAAGCGAATACAAATCGAAGTCAATCCTGCAGCATGTGTCGAAACCGGCGCTACATTTTTGAGAAAGTGACCCCGGGCCAGATCGGCTGCTTCATTCGCCCGCTTTCGGCTGTTCCAATTTGCGCACTCGCTCCGCCAACTCCGGCAAACGCGACAACCATCCGTACTGCTCCTTGAATCGCGCGAACGGCCTCGCTGGCGTGCCCCAAACCGTCTGGCCGCGGCGAATCGTCTTATTACTCGGTATGCCCGCCTGCGCCCCGATGATCGCGCCCTCTTCCAGCGTGCAGTGCGGCGCGATGCCTACCTGCCCGCCAATCAGCACCTGCGCGCCAATAGTGCAACTGCCCGAAATGCCCACCTGCGCGGCCACCACGGAGTTCCTCCCGATCCGAACGTTGTGCGCCACTTGCACCAGGTTATCAATCTTCACCCCAGTCGCGATCTGTGTTGCCTCTAGCGATCCGCGGTCAATTGTCGTGTTGCAGCCAATTTCCACGTCGTCCCCAATTTCCACGCTGCCGATCTGCGGAAACTTGACGTGCTGTCCTTCTCCAAAAACGTATCCGAACCCGTCGCCGCCAATTACCGCGCCCGAATGTACTTCCACCGCATTTCCAAGCTGCGCACCGGCGTACAGCGTCACCCGGGGATGAAGCCTGCAATCCTCTCCCACGCGAGCGCCGCGGCCCAGAAAACAAAATGCATCCACCGCAGTGCCCGTACCGACTTCCACATCGTCCTCAATTACCACGTAAGGTCCGACGCGGATATTCGGAGCCAGCTTGGCCGTCGCTGCAACGATCGCCGTCGGATGTATCTCCGGCCGCAGCGCAGGCCGCGGCACCAGCCACGCTGCCGCCATCGCGAACGCGAGCTTCGGGTTTCCCACCTCCAGCACAGTTTTCCCGGGCAAAATTGTGCCGGTCTCAGCGATCACGCAACGTGCCGCGGACGCTTCCGCTCGCGCAATCTGCCGCGCCGAATCCACATAAATCACATCTTCAGGCTTCGCGCTCTCCGGGCTCGCAACGCCCACGACGGGCGCGTGCGCATCTCCGTGGATTCTTGCCCGCAGGTACTCCGCCAGTTCACCGGCCGTATGATTCATCACTGCACCTCGTCAAAAAATTGCATCGCGTCAGGAGTTCGGGCAGTGCGAAACGCGCTGGCCCACACCCGACGCTCGACCCACTCAATCTAAAACGGATAAATCGGCGGCTCGCCCGGCGGACGTGTCTTCCATCTCTTGTGCACCCAAAGCCACTGATCCGGATGCGCGCGCACGAACTCCTCAATCACTCGCGTGAATCGCTGTGTGTTCTCGCGCATATCCGCTTCTTCATCGTCACTATGCGCCAGCTCCACGGGTGGTTCAAACCGCAACCGGTACTTCCCCAACGCTTCGTCCCAGAAAAGGAAGCCGGGAACCACCGCTGCGTCAGTACGCAACGCCAGCCGTGCCAAACCAGAAGTGGTGGAAGCCGGAATACCGAAGAAATCCACGAACACTCCTTCTTCCCGCGCCGTATTGTGATCCGCCAGAATCCCCACCGTGCCACCCTCCGCCAAAACTTTCAGAATCGCGCGCGCCGATTTATTTTTATCAATGGGCCGATTTCCCGAAAGGCACCGGTAACGATTAATCAGCTCGTCCACCCGCGCGTTGGAAATCGGCCGCACCAGAAAATGCAACGGGTGCCCGTACAGCGCGTGCGCAAACGAAGAAAGCTCCCAAGCGCTCATGTGGCCGGTGAGAAACAGCACGCCTTTTCCGCGGCGCTGCCCCGCAGCGAAATTCTCAGCTCCATCAATCACCACACTGCGCTCGATGTTCTGCGGCGTGTATCGCGGAAATTGCGAAAATTCGCCCGCCATCCAGCCAATTTGCCGGACCATCCCGCGAATCACGTCCTTGCGTTTCGCCTCACTCCAATCCGGAAACGCCAGATGGAGATTGAACATCGCGGCCTGCCGTAGCGGCGTGCGAAACCCATACGCCACCGCAGCAAACGAAGCGCCCACCCAGCGCGCCGCCGGCCGCGGCAGCAACCCCAATAATTTCAGGCCTGTCCAGGCGACCGCATATTCCAGCCATTCCCGCATAGCGGGCCATTATGCAAGAGCCTGCGCAGCGTATGCCACTAATCGTTGGATGATTGTGCGTTGCCAATGTTCATCCTGATTGTCCGTTGTGCCCCGCGCACGCCGCGCTGCGCTTCGCGACTCTAGATTGACGGCGAGGATGTTAGACTCATCGCGTTTTGAGCGAACCGGCACAAACGCAGCGCAAGACAGACATCGCCGCATTCGCCACGGCTGGCGTAGTGATTCTTGTCTCGCTGTTCGCAAATCTCGGCGCCGTCGGCCTGCTCGGACCCGACGAACCGCGCTACGCCTGGATCGCTCGCGCCATGGCCGAAACCGGCGATTGGGTCACGCCAAGGCTTTGGGGCGCCCCGTGGTTTGAAAAGCCGGTCCTCTATTACTGGGCAGCGGCAATCGGATTCCGGATGCATTTGCCGCCCGAGTGGGCGGCGCGCCTGCCCTCTGCAATTGCCGCTCTGGTGGCCGCAAAAGCGATCGCGTGGTTCGCGCGGCGGCACTACGCAGCGGCCGAAGATTCGATCGCAAGCCCCACGCTGCTCGCCCCCGTGATTTTTGCCACGAGCGTCGCGGCCATTGCCTTCGCGCGCGCGGCCACTCCAGACATGCTGTTCAGCGCTGCAATCACATTGGCGATGGTCTTCGCTGCAAACCTCCTAAGGCAATCCGGCGCGCTGCGAATCCCGGACCACCCGCGGACCGAAATTCACAATAGCAATCTACCGATGCTCCTCTTGTGGGGTGCGTCGCTGGGACTTGGAGTGTTGGCGAAGGGTCCCGCGGCGGTGATTCTGGCGGGCGGCGCCGTAGGAATTTGGGCGATCGCAACATCAAACTGGCGCGCCGCCATCCGCCTCGCGCATCCTGTCGCCATCGCCGCATTCTCCGTGGTTGCGCTACCGTGGTACGCGCTCTGCGCGCGACGCAATCCCGACTTCCTCCACGTCTTCATCTTTCAACACAATTTCGAACGTTACCTAACGCCGCTGTTCCAGCACCAGCAACCATTCTGGTTCTTCGGTCCGATCACGATCCTCGCGCTTCTCCCCTGGTCCGCCCTCTTGATCGCCGCAGTAACAGAAGCCCTCCGCCTCTGGCGCGAAAAATCCTGGAAGAATTCTCCCGGCTTCTTCGTCGCCTGCTGGGCCGTCTTCCCCATCGTGTTCTTCAGCTTCTCGCAATCGAAGCTGCCCAGTTACATTCTCCCGGCCGTTCCCGCGCTCGCGTTAGTCATCGCAATCAGTGCCGGCCGCGCATTCCAAAGAAGCCGCGCCAACGCGATTATCCTGAGCGCAGGCGTCGGGCTCGTGTGGATTGTCCTGGCCGCAATCTTCCTGCACGTAACCCATAAGTTTCCATTCACAGAGATGCCCAGCTCGATCCCGTTCCTGGGTAAGGCCGCACTCGCACTCGCAATCGTAGTCGCAGCGGCAATTCTCTACGCGGGAACAAATAAGAACCTGCGTCTGGTTGTAATCCTCGCCAGCCTATGCGCCGTAGCCACACTGGAAGCGGCCAACACATTCGTCCTGCCAGCTCTCGAGCCCTACATTTCAGCAAGGTCCCACGCCGCGTTCTTCCAGAACGATCTTCATCCCGACAGAATCTTCACCTACGGTTTACGCCGCTCCTGGAATTACGGCCTGGCCTTCTATTTCCACCGTGAACTCCCGGAATGGACGCCGCAAGATCCAGACGCAGCGCTGGTTCTCACATCACACGAGGGAATGGAAAAAATAATAAAGGCAGGAAGATTTCGCAGCATCGAGGAGCCGCCAGCTCAAGGAATTATCTATGTACCCGTCGCACCCGCTCCGCGCTAGTGACCCGGCGCGCGCGAAGTCGCCGGCAAATTCAACAGGAAGAAACTCACCACCTGGCTCTCGTAATTTTTGCGGTCTTCGTCAGACATATCCGGATAACTCGTCCGATCGCGAATCATCTGCTTGGGCTCCGGCGCAATCGTGAAAATATTGGTCATGTCCCGCGCCAAGTCGGGCCGGTCGTCCGACACAAAAAAAAGTTTCGGAATACCCTTGGTGCGACCCAACTGTGCTGTCACCGGCAACCGGTGCCGGAACTGATAATTCAACATGCGAAATCCGAAGTCACAGAACTTTCCCACGTAAGGGAGCACCGTCAAGCCCCGAGCGTTTCACTTCGATCTGCATCATTTCGCCCGGGTCGGCATACGCATCATCCACAATAAACGCGGAAACCCGCGGATCGGACACGGCGTTCTCCAGCACCACATACCCGCCCATATCCACGCCCCATAGACCGAAATGTTTCGGGTCCACGTCATCGCGTGTCGCCAGGGCCTGCATCGCCGCTTGCAGCTCGCTGACTTCGCGATAGCCCAGCGTAGTGACGCCGGAGCTGGTGCCGTGCGCGGTAAAATCGAAGAGAAAAACATTGAACTGCTGGTCCTGCAGCGCCGTAACAAGCGTCAACACATCCGATCGTTGCGAATGATAGCCATGACACACCACGATGGTAGGTGATCCGCGCAATCCCGGATAAAACCACCCGTCGCGCTCGCCCTCGCCCGGAACCGAAAACGAAAAGTCCACCGGATGCCCCATCATCACATTCAAATCTACGCTTGAGGGTGCCGCATGCGAGGTGCGCAACACTTGGTAAAGGAGGAAGCCGGAGACCGCGGCGATGGACACAAATAGGAACAGCGCCATCGCGAAGAGTCCCGAGAGGAGCTTGGCGATACGCGTTGTTGGATAGCGTAGTTCTGAGAGAAAAGCCATCCGGTAAGCGCGGGCGCAAACATTTCTCGCCTCGGCGAATTGCATGGTAGCACAACTTCCCACACTCGCACGGCACGCTAATTGTCCAACCCGTTACATTTCAGACAAATCCTCTCAACCGACGCCGCATGGTCGGGTTTCGGTCGCATGCCCCTGGCACGGTGGCAATAGGTCAGCTCCCGATTACGTGGTTACCATGCAAGTGAATTTAGTTAGAGAAGGATGCAAAATGCGTCGCAGTTGAAAACGGCATGACACATTATGCGATCGGTTATGAGCGCAACCCTGCGGGGCAGGACGAAACTATAGGGGTAGGCCGAGCTTGTGCAGCAAGCCGGCCCAACGTGAGTCAGACTTCAGTTGGTCAAAGGCGGGGAAACGGATAACTGCCGTGAGCTCGTCGTCGCGGTCGGCATAAGCCTTTTCCAGGCATTCGAACGCCTTGTCGCGATTTCCTGCCAACGCGTATGCGACGGCTGCGTTCGCGGGCATCGTGCCGTTGCTGATAGCATCCATGAAATCAGCGTAACCTTTCGCGTTTGGGCTCCACGAACGCATGGCCACCGCGTCGCCCCGCGGACCCGCTTTCTGCAAGGTACTCACGGCCTCCGCAAACTGGCCCTGCGTGGCCTCCATCTGCGATAGATAGAAGAGCCCCGGCCCGAAACTAGGATCACGCTCGAAGATCTGATCGAACTGCTCCCGCGATTCGGGATATTTGTGAGTGTCCATCAGCGTGAGCGCGTAGTTCGTCCTTACGATCGCCGCGAGCGGATCCAGAGCCAGCGCCAGGCGGAACTGCTCCAGCGCTTCGTCGAGGTGATTCGTCGGCATCAAATAATTGAAGGCGTAAAAATAGTGCGCGTTAGCGTTGTTTGGATTCAGCTCGATCGCGCGGCGAAACTCCGGCTCCGCAGCGCTCCATTTCCAGGCGGTGGCTAGAGCGTTGGCGCGCGCCACGTGCGCGTCGGAGCTGGTATCGTCTAACTCCACGGCTTTTCGGGAGGCCTGATCCGCCAGCGGCAAGGATTGGTCCGGTGGAATCAATCGCCCGTAGCCCGCGGCGACGACGTAGCTGTTCGCAAGCCCTGCCCACGCGATCGCGTAATTCGGATCGGCGGCCACCGCCTGGCGGAACAACTCCACACTCTTCAGGATTCCCGGTTTTGTGCGCCCGTAGAGCTGCTGCTGTGCTTCGAGGTAGAAGCGATATGCGTCGGGGTTCGTGGTGCCGGCGCTGCCCATCTTCGCCTCGGCGTCTCCGCTCGCGTTCACTTGCAATTTTTTCGCGACGTCGCGGGTGATATCGCCCTGCACCTCCGTCACGTCGGCCATCTTGCGTTCGTAGTGCTTGCCCCACATTTCCGAACCGTCCGCCGTGTTGACCAGATCCGCTTGCACGGCCACCGTGTCGCCGTGCTGCGTTACCCGCCCCATCAGCACAGACTCCACATTGAGGTCCTTGCCGATTTTTTGCGGATTATCTTCGCTGTTCTTGAACCGGAACACGGTGCTGCGCGCCAGCACTTTGACGTCGGGCAGCTGCGAAAGCGTGCCGATGAGGCTCTCGGTGAGGCCGTCGCTGAGATATTCGTTGCTGGGGTCTGAGGTGGCGTTTACGAATGGCAGCACGGCGATCGAAGTGACTTTTTCGGCCGGCGAGCGGCCGCGCAGGAAGTAATAGCCGCCGCCGATTGCGAGAGCGAGCGCTGCAGCGACGATGCCACCGATCCATAGTTTGCGCGAAATGCCGGCACGCGCAGCAGGCACCGTCGCGGAACCGGAGGATGATTGCGCTGGCGACGAGGCGCTGGAGGCGCTTGCACCGCCGGCCGCTGCGGAAACGGTGCCGGATGAGTCGCTGACGCGCGTGGAGCGGCCGGAATCCTGTTCGCGCTTGAGCCGCGCAAGGTCCGCGCGAATGTCGGCGGCGGACTGGTAGCGCAGATTACGGTCCGTCTCAAGCGCTTTGTTAATTATGCGTTCGAGCTCCGCGGGCGTTTCGGGATTCAGCCGCACGGGAGCCGCCACCGCGCCATCCAGGATCGCTTTGAAAATCACGCCGGAAGTTTCGCCGCGGAAAGGCAGCGTGCCGGTGGTCATTTCGTAGAGCACCGCGCCAAACGAGAAAAGGTCGGAGCGGCTATCAAGGTCCTTGCCGCGAACTTGCTCGGGAGACATGTAAGCTACAGTGCCCATGGTGCTGCCGGGGCTGGTGAGATGCTCTGCGGACGCGTCCAGGGTGGCGCCCTCGCTGGTGTCCACTGAGATTTTGGAGGCGGACGAGCCGGCGCCAGTGAAGGTTACCTTGGCGAGGCCAAAATCAAGTATTTTGGCGTGGCCGCGTCTGGTGACGAAGATATTCGCGGGCTTGATGTCGCGGTGAACGATGTGTTCAGCGTGGGCAGCATCGAGCGCGTCGGCGATTTCGATGGCGAGGGTGAGGAGTTCTTCGATGTCCACGGGGCGGCCGTTGATGCGGTGCTTGAGCGTCTGCCCATCGAGAAATTCCATGGCGATAAAGGCGTAGCCATCTTGCTCGCCGATATCGTAGATGGTGCAGATGTTGGGATGGTTCAGGGCGGAGGCGGCTTGCGCTTCCCGCTGGAATCGCGCGAGAGCTTGCGGATCCCCGGCGACATCCTGCGGCAGAAATTTCAGCGCGACGAAGCGCTTAAGGCGTGAGTCTTCGGCCTTGTAAACGACACCCATGCCTCCGCCGCCGAGCTTTTCGATGATGCGGTAGTGTGAGAAGGCCTGCCCGATTGGAGACGGCGTGTCCAGCATCTGCGCACATCTTAAGTTGGGGCAAGAAGCAAGTCAACGAGGAGAGACCGGTCGTGACCCAAGCTTTGATTAATGCATTTATCGAAATCCGACCACCGTCGGCAAGCTCCACCAGTTGGGTTCTACCGCCCCCCATGTTTATAATGGCCTGGGGGTTGCTTCCTTTCCTACATGCAGATTGTTGATCTCCGGCAAATTCAGGCGCGCGTCCTGGATCCGCTCTTCCAGGAAGAAACTCGCCATTGGCGCGACGAACTACATTGGGATTACCGCTCTTCGATTGAACTGATTCGCAGGTTCATCGATTCCCGCTCTCTGGGCGGCTACGTGGCGATGGAAGATGGCAATCCCGCCGGATACGGCTTCTACGTCCTGGAAGATCACAAGGGGCTCATTGGCGGACTGTTCGTTTCGTCGCGTTTTTCGCAGGAGCCTTACACGCGCGCGCTCGTAACCGAAATGGTAACCGCGCTGCACGCTACGCCGCACCTGGAACGAGTCGAAGCGCAACTGATGCCCTTCGGCACCGAGCTCGATCCCGTTTTCCTCTCGCAGTATTTCAAGCTGTACACGCGGCAGTTCATGTTGCTGACGCTCGCCGACGCCAAGCTCAGCGGCGCGCCTCTTTCCACCGGCCTGCGCCTCGAGCCCTGGACCGACCGTGCATTCGAATCCGCCGCGCGGCTGATCCAGCTGGCGTATGCCGATCACGTGGACGGCGAAATCAACGACCAGTACCGCAGCGAATCCGGCGGCATGAAATTCCTGCGCAATATCGTGCTGTTGCCCGGCTGCGGCCAATTCCTACCCGAAGCCTCTTTCCTGGTCCGTCCCGCCACGGGCGAACGTCCCATCGGCATGGTGCTCACCTCCACCGTAGCCGAACGAGTGGGCCACACCACCCAAATCTGCGTGATGCCCGGCTACCAAGGCCACGGCATCGGCCGCGCCCTGATGGAGAGCTCCATCCAGGCGCTGCGGCGCAGGCGCTACGATTCCCTTTCGCTCACGGTAACCAGCATTAACACTTCCGCCGTCCGCCTCTACGAACACCTCGGATTTCGCACCATCAAGAAATTTGCGGCAGGCGTCTGGCAGGTTTAGAGGAATTACTTCTTCGCGCGATCTTTCAGCAGCACCTTCAACTCGTCCATGAATTCCTTCACGTCCTTGAAATCCAGATAGACGGACGCGAAGCGCACATATGCCACCTTATCCAGCTTCTTAAGCTTCTGCATGATGTGCTCGCCGATGTCTTTCGTCGTGCGCTCGCGCTCCGGCGCCTCGCTGACGAACTGCTCGGCCTCATCCACGATCATTTCCAGCTTGCCCACCGGCACCGGCCGCTTCTCGCAAGCCTTCAGCAGTCCCTGCAGCAATTTCGCGCGCTCGAATTTTTCGCGGCGCCCGTCCTTCTTGATCACCATGTAAGGAATTTCGTCAATGCGCTCATAAGTCGTGAAGCGTCGCCCGCACTTCAAGCACTCGCGCCTCCGCCGGATCAAATCGCCGGTGCGCGCCTCGCGCGAGTCCACCACTTTGTCGTCCAGATTCGTGCAGAAGGGGCATTTCACCGCGTTTCATCTCCCGGTCTTGCAGGATGCGAACCCAGCACAACTTCTTCCGCCTCGATCTCGGCTTCCTGCTCCGCGGCCGTCGCCATCTGGCGCAGTTCTCCCATGGACCATCCTTCGCGGAACAGCAGCGGCAATCCCGCCAGGCTGCAAGATGCAAACGTAAGCAGCCAAACCATAATGGACATCGTCGCCGCCGGCACCTTATCTACTCCAAAGATCAGCGTCAACGCAACAAACGTCGCGACCTGTGCGCCGCCACCGACGCCGGGAAATTGCACCGCCGACCCAACCATGGAAAACGCTAACACCAGCGCCGCGCCCGCAAGCGTCAGCTCGCCCAGCTTCCCGCCGAACGCGTGCGCCACCCACAAATAACACAGCACAATCAAAAACCAATGCACCGTTGAGAGCCCGATCAAAGCACCCAGATCACTCCACGTTCGTATCCCCTGCAATCCCTCGGCGAATCCTTCCAGCAGCGCGATAATCTTCCCTCGCCATCCCACGCGCCACGCAGGTTTCTTCAGCCGTCGCGCCAGCCATTCCGCGCCGTGGTAGCGAAAATAAATCAGAAACGAGACCGCCACCAGCAGCGCAACCAGCAGCAAAACTCCCGCCGAGCGCACCTTCAAAACCATGGCTTCTTCGCCGGGCGTCAAACCTTGCTGCTCGAAGAACAACAGCGCCGACCCGGCGATCACGGCAGTAGCCGCCATATCGAACACGCGCTCCAGCACATAAACTCCAAACATGCGGGGTATTGAGAGCCCGTCCTTCTTCCCGATCAGCACCGGCCGAATCGGTTCACCGGCGCGCCCCAGCAGAAATGTGCACGTAAATCCCATCAGCGTCGCGCTATACACATTAAAGAAATGCGTCGTTCCCAGCGTGCGCGAAAATCGCATCCAGCGCAGCGCGCGTATCGCAAAACAAACATAGATCGTCGCCACCGTGAGCACCAACAAGGAAATACGCGCGTCGCGCAGCGATTGCGCCACGGTGGACCACTGAAACCCTTCCAGCGTGATTGAATTGCGAAACTTGTATGCCAAACCGCCAAGCGCAACCAAGGCCAGCAGCAGCAGGAAAATCCGTCGTGAAGTGCGCAGCATTGATTTCGCACCGTAACAGCATGCTTCCAAGAGTGTCAAGGCAGCATTCGCTTTGGTTTCACCCCACTGCGCAAATTCCATCACAACGCTTGTGTTCCCGTCGCAATGCTCGCTAAGATGCGGCACAATGCAAGTCTCCGCGAAGCCGCGGTCCCGGCAACATCACGGACCGCCGCCTCGCGGGAACTTTTTAGCCCAGGATTGCGTTACATCTTGTGAGGCTGAAAGGGAATGCAAGCTGCGAGGCTAAAGACGATTGGAGCCCGACGCCCAACTGGTGCAGGGATGCCTCCGGGGCGAAGGGCCGGCCTGGGAGGAACTTGTGCGGCGCCACACGCGGCGCGTTTTCAATCTGTGCTACCGGTTCACCGGCAATTCGACCGAAGCCGAAGACCTGAGCCAGGAAGTTTTCTTGCGTATCTACCGCACACTCGCGAGTTACCGGCCGGCTTACGGCGCGTTCCCGACGTGGCTCACCAGCGTCACACGAAATCTGTTGGTAGATCATTACCGCCGCACGCGTCGCGATCGGCTGACGGATTCAATTGAGGACGCAATGCCAACGCTCGAGAATAAACAATCCGCCGCGCGCACTCCCGACAAGCTGGCGCTCGCGTCGGAATTGAGCGGGCAATTGCAGCAGGGCCTCTCGCGGCTCTCGCCGGAATTGCGCGAAGCGGTAATCTTGCGCGATTTGCAGGGCCTGGATTACAGCGAAATTCAAGGCGTCCTGGAAGTGCCCGAAGGCACGGTAAAATCCAGAATCAATCGTGGCCGCATCGAGCTGGCGCGCATCTTGGAAGAAATGGGGCTTCGGCCGCAGAATTGACCGCGGGAGTAAAAGCATGTCGGACTGGAACTGCGCACGCACCGAAGAAAGGCTGAGCGATTATCTCGACGGAACGCTTTCGCCCGCCGAAGCCGCAGCGTTCTCCGCGCACTCGGGCGGTTGCGACCCGTGCGGCAAATTGGTCGCTCAAGTCGGCGGCTTGGTGCAGCAGATGCGTAAGATCGAGCCCCTCGAAATTCCTCCGCAATTAATTTCAAAAATCCTTGATAGCACCATGGGGCCGCGTCCGCAGTCCGCAGGATGGCGTCGTTGGTTCGCCTGGATCCCGCAACTGTGGCAGCCGCGCTTCGCCATGGGCGTCGCCACCGTCGCAGCCACTCTATTGATCGTCCTGTACACCGCCGGCCTATCCCCGGCAAAACTGAAGAGGGCCGACCTCAGCCCCGCGAACGTTTTTCGCACCGCCAACCGCCAGGTCCATCTCACCTACGCGCGTAGCGCCAAATTCGTGAACGATCTCCGCGTGGTGTATGAGATCCAAACGCGCTTGCAGCCCGATGCCGAGCCTTCCCCGTCCATCACGCCGGCCCCCGCGCCGCAACAGAATTCCACGCCGCCGTCCGTGAACCCGCAGGAGAAATCTCAGACCTCGCCGCATCCCGGTCACACCCAGGCGCGCAACGGCACCATGCTCGCGTCTCTCCTGAACACCAATTGGGCCGGAAATTTTGCCGCGATCATGCTCGCCGATACGACCAGGAGTCCTCGATGAACTGCGCGGTTCACACAGATGTGCCAGCCACCGGTTTCTGCCGCAATTGCGGGAAGGCATTGTGCCCGGAGTGTACGCGCGAAGTGCGCGGCGCGCTCTACTGCGAGCAGTGCCTGGCAGGATTGCTTTCAGCTCCGCCCGCGCTGGAACCCGGCAAGTCCGAAGTAAATCCCGGTCTCGCCGCCACGCTCGGCATCATTCCCGGCCTGGGCGCCGTCTATAACGGCCAGTACATGAAGGCGCTGATTCACGTGCTGATCTTCGCCGGACTCATCGCAGCCCTCAGCAGCGATCTTCCAGACTCCGTCACCGCCTTTCTAGGCATCGCTCTCGGCTGCTTTTATTGTTACATGCCCATCGAGGCCTACCGCACTGCTCGCGCCCGCCGCGACGGACAACCCGAGCCTGCTAATTTGATTGATGGAGGAGCAGCCCGCAAACCTATCGGCGCCTTCATCCTCATCGGCATTGGCGTTCTGATTCTGCTCGGAAATTTCGGGCTGTTGCAGCAGGATTGGCTTAGAAAGACGTGGCCAGTGGTCCTGATCCTCATTGGCGGATGGATCCTGCGAGATCGTCTGCAGAAGAATTAGGGGAGGGCATAATGAGCGACCCAACTCAACCGGTATGCCGCTGCCTCCACTGCAAAATCCGCGGCCTGATGGGCCCGCTGATGATCATCACCGTCGGAGTTCTCTTCCTGATTGGCGAATACACGCGCTTCAGTTTCTTGGAACTTTGGCCGATCTTGCTGATCGTCGCTGGCGTCGTGCTGACGGCGCAGTCGCTCGCTTCCAAAGAAGGTCATCTCGGCTCGTGAGGCGCGCGTGACCAACGGCGGACCACGACGCAGTTCAATTTTCAGCGGCTTGCTTCTCATCGTTCTCGGAATCCTGTTTCTTCTCGCCCGCTTCCATCCGGACCTCGGAATCTGGCACCTCTTCTGGCGCTTTTGGCCGGTCCTGATCATTCTTTGGGGCATCGCCAAGCTGGTGGATCATTTCGGCGCGCAACGAACCGGCGAATCGCACCCTCCGCTGCTCACCGGCGGTGAGGCTGCCCTGCTGCTCCTCGTAGTCTTCGTTCTCGCGGGAATGGGAATCTACACGAAGATCCGCGAGCGACATCCGGACATGAACATTGACCTGGATATGTTCAATCACAAGTCCTCTCAAAGCGAAGAACTCCCCCCGAAAACTATTCCCGCTGGCGCGCACGTAACCGTGACGACGGCGCTGGGTGGCATCGTCGCCCATGTCGGCGATGGCAATGATTTGCGCGTGAGCGTGACGGAAACAGCCGAAGCCTCGAACGAATCAACTGCTGAAGAACTCCTAAAATCCCTGAAAGTGGTAATCGAACAAACCCGGGACGGCTACAGCGTTCATCCCGTAAATCAGGAAGCCGATGGCGGTCGCGTCACCGTGGACTTCGACGTGACCCTCCCCAAGAGCGCGTCGCTCGCCGCCGATTCGCATCACGGCGACATTTCCATCTCCGGCCTCGCCGGCGCAGTCACCATCAGCACCCAGAGCGGCGATGTCGACGTGCATAACGTCGGCTCGGACGTTTCCGCGCAACTGACAAAAGGCGACGCCCGCATTGACGATATCTCCGGCAACGTCCGCATCACCGGCCGCGGCAATGAAATCGAAATGAACGATGTGGCCGGCGACGCCACCGTGCAGGGCGAATTCTTCGGCCCTGTGCGAATTCGCAACGTTTCCAAGACCACGCATTACACATCGCAAGCCGGCGATCTTACCCTGTCGCATCTCACCGGGCGCCTCGAACTCGATTCCGGAGACATCAGCGTGTCGGACGTAGCCGGCTTCGCCAAACTCGCCACGCATGACAAGGACATCGAGGTGGAAAACGTGGCGGGCCGCTTGGACATCGCCGGAACTCACGGCGACATCAAAGTCACATACGCTCAACCGCCCAGCGCGGAAATCAACATCGCGAATGGCACAGGGGAAGTGGATGTAACTCTGCCTGCGAAATCAAACTTCGAAATTTCCGCCATCTCCCGCTCTGGCGATATTCAAAGCGACTTCGAGGCGCCAAGCCTAAAGCCCGCGAACGACAATGGCACGGGCAGCCTGACCGGCAAAATCGGAACATCGGGACCGAAAATCTCAATCGTCACCAGCTACGGCACCATCTACTTGCGCAAGTCTTCTTGATTTTCGCCGCCCCGCAAACGTTCCAGCGTCTTGAAAAAATCCGGAAACGAAACACCCACGCATTCGGAGTCGCGAATTACCGTATTTCCTTCCGCTCCCAGCGCCGCCACAGCCAACGCCATCGCGATCCGATGATCGCCCTGCGGATCAACTTTCGCGCCGCGCATTTTGCTCGTAGCCGCGCCGGCCCCTCGGCCCTCCACGCGCATGCCGTCTGGAAATTCCTCCACGCGCGCGCCCATTTGCCGCAAACCTTCCGCGAGCGCCGCGATGCGATCGCTTTCCTTCACGCGCAATTCCTGCGCGTCGTGAATCTCAATTCCCTTTTCCGTGAAAGGACCGAGCGCCGCCATCATCGGCAGTTCGTCAATCATTTCCGCCACTTGCTCGCCGCAAATGCTGCCGCCCATTAGCGGCGCGTGCCGCACCGAAACGTCGCCAATCAATTCTCCATCGCGCAATTGCACTGACGCCAGATTGATCGCAGCCCCAATCGAAATCAGAAAATCCAGCACCCGCGAACGCGTAGGATTCAATCCCACGTTGTGCAGCATCAGCGACGATTCCGGCAGCACCAGCGCCGCGCCGATCAGAAACACCGCCGACGATAGGTCCCCCGGCACAATCAATTGCCGCGGCTGCAATTTCGGACGTGGCTCGATGCGAACTTCGCCTTTCGCCGACGTTACATTCGCGCCAAATTCACGCAGCGCAACTTCCGTATGATCCCGTGTCCGTACCGATTCACGCACAGTCGTCACGCCCTGCGCGAACAGTCCCGCCAGCAGAATCGCCGATTTCACCTGCGCGCTCGGCACCGGCGGCGTGTAATCAATCGCCTGCAGTTTTCCCCCGCGAATTTCCAGACGGCGCGCGGTCGCCATCGCTGCTGCGTATTTCCGCGCCCATCTGCCGTAGGGGATCAATCACCCGGCGCATCGGCCTGCGGCGCAACGAACTATCGCCCGTAATCGTCGAACTAAAACTCTGCCCCGCCAGCACGCCAGACATCATGCGAATCGTCGAGCCAGAATTTTCCGCATCAATAGTGCGCCGCGGAGCTTTCAGCCCGTCCAGCCCCTTCCCTGCGATCCGCACGTGCTCGCCCTTCGCATCCACCGCAATCCCCAGCCGCCGCACACATTCCAGCGTGCTGGCGCAATCCGCCGCGGGGGAATAATTGCGAATCTCGCTCGTACCCTCCGCCAGCGCCGCCAGAATCGCGTAACGGTGCGAAATGGATTTATCTCCCGGCAGTTCCACCACTCCGCTGACGTTTCCGCCGGGAGAAATTGTCTTTTTTGCCATCGCAAGATTCTAGCATGGCGCGATTTGCTTCCCCCGGATGCGGCAGGTATCATGAGCTTCTGATGCCCGTGGCCCTCCGGAAATTACTTCCCACATTTCTCGCCGCTCTGCTACTACTAATTGGCCTTTCGCCAGCAACAGCAGACGACATCCCCGCAATTTTTCCTCTCAGCCAGGTGCAGCCCGGCATGAAAGGCGTCGCCTACACGATTTTCACCGGCGACGAAATCGAAAAAGTGGACCTGGTCGTACTCGGCGTGCTGCACAACGCCATCGGCCCCAAGCAGGACGTCATCCTCGTCCAGCTGCTCGGTGAAAAAGTGGAACACACCGGAGTGGTAGCCGGAATGAGCGGCAGTCCGGTCTATTTTGACGGCAAACTGGCGGGCGCACTCTCGCTGAAACTGGGCGTATTCACCAAAGAAGCGATCGGCGGTGTAACTCCCATCGAAAATATGCTTGCGGTGGAAAATGCGCCGGAACCTCCCGCGAACGCGGCCCCGCAATCTTCCGGCGCTGGCGCGCAACCCACAAACACGGATAGCACATCCTCCACCGCGCGCATTCCCCTCCCCGAAAATTTCGCCCGCCAGACCAGCGCCGGCGCCGACCAATTTCTCGTGCCTATCGAAACGCCGCTCATCACCACGGGCTTGTACCCCGAAACAATCGCGCAATTCAGCAAGCAGCTTTCCGCCTGGGGCATGACAATGATGGCCGGAGGCACCGCCGCTCCGTCGCCCGAAGACGCGCAACTGAAACCCGGCGACATGGTGGGCGTGGAATTGATTCGCGGCGATCTTTCGATCACTCCCGGCTGCACCGTCACCACCGTAAACCACGGCAAAATCCTTGCCTGCGGCCATCCTATATTTTCATTTGGCAACGTCTCCATGCCGCTGGCGCGCGCGCATGTGGTCACTACGCTCGCTTCCGCCATGGCTTCCACGAAAATCATCTCGACCGGCGGCACTATCGGAACTCTCACGCAAGATCGCGTTACCGCCATTGCCGGACGTCTGGGCGACGGACCGCCGATGATCCCCGTGGACGTCACTCTCGTGAATGGCGCCGCGCAAAGACAATTCCATTTTGAAATCATCGAAAGCCCGCAACTCACTCCCATGCTGGTAGCTGTCGCAACTTACAACGGCATCGTAGGCAACACCGCATACGGCGAAGGTTCCACGCTGCAACTGGACGGCGAGATCGCTATCAAAGGTCACACTTCGGTTACGTTGAAAGATTTATTCGCGCCGACAGATAACCCGGTGCCCGGCGGTTTCTTCGTCGCCACCGACGTGCAAAGCATTTTTGCTGAAATTTACTCCAACCCTTACGAAACTCCGCACGTCGCCGCGATTCATTTGCGCGTCACCGCGCTGCCAGAGCGCCGCGCCGCTACCATTGACGATGCCTGGGTCGAAGCCAACGAAGTGCACCCGGGCCAGACCGTTAACGTGAAAGTTCAGCTGCGGCCCTATCGCGGCTCAACGTTCGTACAGGAATTTCCCATCACCATTCCCATGCAAGCCGCGCGCGGTCCGCTGCAACTCATCGTCAGCGACGCCGACACGGTGAACCGCACCGTGCAATCGCTCGCGGCCAGCTCCCGGGGCCAGCTACCCGGCCTCGAAGAGCTAATCAAACTGATGAACCGCGAGCATCAGAACGACCGTTTGTACGCCACGCTGATGCAACCCACGCCCACGCTGATGGTCGAAGACAAAGTGATGCCCAATGCGCCGGCATCCGCAATCAACGTTCTGGATCAGCGTCAGAGCCCCGGCGGCGTGCGCCTGCTCTACCAGTCCACCGCGGGTGAATGGTCCGTTGACATGCATCAAGTGATTTCCGGCGAACGAACGCTGACGATTACGGTGAAGTGATCTCTGACGTTGAAGACGTCTGGTGATAAAGATTTCCAGCAGTGAAGGAGATTGGCAGCGATGACACGGCGAAGCATCTCCACCTGTCTCTGGTGCGGCATTCTGACGACGGCACTGCTCGCGCCGGCGATCGTCTATGCCGAGCACACCCATTTCTGGCGGCAGTCAGACTACTCGGACTTCGAAAAAGGCACCGCCAAAGGCGTAGCAATCCGCAGCGACGGTAAGCTCGTCCCCGCGCCGCAATTCGCATCCTTCTCCGATCCCAATTTGCTGTACCTCTGGGCGCTGCGCACCGATTCGCGCGGCCGCGTATATGCCGCCGGCGGCTCCGACGCAAAAGTCCTCCGCTTCGACGATCCCGCCAAACCCACCACGGTGTTCGAAGCTCCCGAACTGTCCGCGCAAACCATCGCTTTCGACGCGCACGATAATCTCTACGTCGGCACATCGCCCGACGGCAAAGTTTATAAAGTCACGCCCGACGGGCAGAAGTCCGTCTTCTTCGATCCCAAGGCAAAATATATCTGGGCGCTCGCGCTGGACGCGCAAGGCACTCTCTTCGTCGGCACCGGAGACAAAGGCGAAATCTACTCCGTAACTCCCGACGGCAAAGGCCAGCTCTTTTATCAAAGTGACGAACGACACGCCCGCTCGCTTGCCTTCGACGCCAAGGGCAATCTCCTCGTCGGCACCGACCCGGACGGCTTAATCCTGCGCATCGAAGTTGCCCGTGCATCCGGTTCGCAAGGCCCTCCGAAAGCCGGCGCGGCATACGTCGTTTACGAAACGGACAAGAAAGAAGTCACGTCGCTGCTCACCGATTCCAGCGGCAACCTCTACGCCGCCGCGATCGGAGAAAAGCAGCGCCCCGCGGGCAATGCTCCGGTGCAGCCGTTGATCGCGCCGCCGGGCTCCGGCGCAGCGCCGGCTCTCTCCGCGCAAGGTGCGGTCACGCTGGCACTTCAGGCTGCCGCAACCGCGCAACCTCCGCCAGCGTTCGCGCTCTTCCCTTCCACCACCGGAGGCTCGCAAGTTGTGAAAATAAATCCCGCGGGCTCGCCGGAGACTCTGTGGACCTCGCGCGAAGATCTCGTTTTTTCTATCGGCCTTTCGCCAAACGGACAAATTCTCCTCGGCACGGGGAATAAAGGCGCCATCATCGAGCTGCAGGGCGACGGCGTTTTTTCCATCGTGGCCAAAACTGCATCGTCGCAGGTCACCAGCCTCATCGCCGGCCACGATGGCCAATTGCTCGTCGCCACCGCCAATCCCGGTAAAATATTCACGCTCGGTCCCGGCCAGGAAACTGCCGGCAGTTTCGAATCAGACCCATTCGACGCTAAAATTTTCTCGCACTGGGGACGCTTGACCTGGTGGGGCGAGAACGGCGCCACGCGAGGGGAAGTTTCCTTCTACGCGCGTTCCGGCAACACCTCCAATCCCGAGAAAGAATGGAGTCCGTGGTCCGGCCCTTACAACAGCGCGAGCGGCGCGACCGTAACTTGTCCGCCCGCGCGCTTTCTGCAGTGGAAAGCAGTCTTTCAGGCCGCAGACAAACGCGATGCGCCGGAAGTTTCATGGGTTAGCATCGCCTACCAACCGGAAAATGTCGCGCCCGTCGTGGACGATATCGCCATTCAAGATCCCGGCGTCCGCGTGCAAGGATTTTCCGCGTCTCCCGGCGGCCCCGCGACTCCCGCAGCCGTGCAATTGAAAACGCCGCAGCGTAGCGGCACCGGAGCCACGCCGTTTCCCAATATCGGCGCGCTGCTGGATACATCGTCGAAATCGCAGAAGATGGATGTGCCGCCGCAAGGTTTCGAAGAAAAAGGCTACCAAAGCGTTTTATGGAGCGCGCACGACGATAACGATGACGACCTGATTTTCGCGGTTTACTATCGCGGCGAGGGCGAACAAACCTGGCGCCTGCTCAAAGACAAACTAACGACGCGCTTTTATTCCTGGGACTCAACCACCATGCCCGACGGGGCGTATTACCTGAAGATTGTTGCCTCCGATTTGCCTTCGAATCCGCCAGCCCAGGCGCTGACCAACGAACGCGTCAGCGAGCGCTTCGAAATCCAGAACACTCCGCCGCGCATCGAAAATCTCCGCGCGGACTCCGGTGGCGCAACTGCGAAGATTTCCTTTGACGGAGTAAGTTCCGGCCTCGCGATCACCCGCGCGCAATACAGCGTGGATGCCGGCGAGTGGTTCATCGTCTTTCCCGCCAGCGGTCTTTCCGACGCGCCGAAGGAAAATTATCAGATCGAATTGCCGGGCCTTGCGCCAGGTCCGCACACCATCGCCGTGCAAATTTCCGACCGCTTTGACAACACCACGGCGGCGCAAGTGGCGTTCACCATGGCTCAGCGGCCGGCAAAATAATTCGCGTGGGCGAGCCACATCCCGCCGAATCAAATCCAGCGAAGCGCGCTAATTATCCCAATTACGCGTGATCGAAGTACGCTCGAATCGGTCAATTGCAGCGCCGATCGCGATCATTCCATGCATATCCGCGCTCTTCTCCACGCGCACCACCCGCGCATTGCAACGCACGTCTTCCGGCGCTCGTCCAGTCAACGCCGTCGGCAGCGTAAAGAATATTTCCACGCTTTCGCCGACGCTCAGATTTTGCTTGGTCTTGAATCCGATCCCGCGCTCCGACAAATTCACGATTTCGCCTTGCTGCGGCAGCGGAATCGTCGTCAAAATCTTGGCGCTCGCGCGCGCCGGCCCCGAAGCGCCGCTCGCCGCACCTACCAACGCGTACTGTTCCGTGATCACGTTAAACCGCACTGGGATTGCGTAGGATTTCCGGGTGGCACTACGACGCTCGTGGCTTAACATGGACTCCTCCTGGAGAGCTTGCGACTTGAATTGTTTGCGAAGTTACTTCCGGAAGGGGGAGTTGAGAATCGCACCTGCACACAGCGGCGTCAACATTTTTAATGTTCGCGGCGGTCGCGGAATCTCGCCGCGCCCGCGTCGAATCTAATTTCGGGTGGGATGTGCCATAATGCCCCACGGCATGCGCCATGTTCGCTCATAACAAATCCACCGAAACTCGAACCGCCGCGCGCGAACCGCTCAGCTTTCCTGCGCCTGACCTCACGCTGGACGTCATTCGTGCCGCGCATCGCCTGATCTCTCCGCGCATCCATCGCACGCCTGTCATTACCTGCGCGTCTCTCGATCAGATCGCCGGCGCCCGCCTCTTCTTCAAGTGTGAAAACCTGCAAAAAACTGGCTCGTTCAAAATTCGCGGCGCCACCAACGCCGTCTTTTCTCTTACGGACGAACAAGCAAAATTTGGCGTAGCCGCCCCATCGTCCGGGAACCACGCCGCCGCGCTTTCCCAGGCAGCGCGCTGGCGCGGAATTCCCGCCTACATCGTGATGCCGCGAAATTCTTCGCCCGCGAAGAAGAGCGCAGTGGAAGCCTACGGCGGGCAAATCACCGAAAGCGAGCCGAACATCGTATCTCGCGAAGCCGTCACTGCAGAGGTGATGAAGCGAACCGGCGCGCATCTGGTGCATCCTTACAACGATGCGCGGGTGATCGCAGGGCAAGGAACCGCGGCGCTGGAATTGCTCGAGGAAATTCCCGATCTCGATGTGGTGATCACGCCCGCTAGTGGCGGCGGCCTGCTCAGCGGCACAGCCATTGCCGCAAAAAGCCTTCACCCCGCGATTCGCGTGATCGGCGGTGAGCCGCGCAACGCAGACGATGTTTACCGCTCGCTCGCCTCCGGCAAAATCGAGCCCGCGGCAACCACGGAAACCATGGCAGATGGGCTGCGCGCCACATTGTGTCCACTGACGTTTTCGATTCTACGCGGACGAGTGGACGAGGTCTCGCTTGTAACCGAAGAAGAAATCGTGCAGACCATGCTGCTACTGTGGGAACGCACCAAGCTCGTTGTCGAGCCGTCGGGTGCCGTAGCCGCTGCGCCCGCGCTATTTCGAAAAATCAACGCGGCAGGCAGGAAAATCGGAGTTATTCTCTCTGGCGGAAACCTCGACCTGCGCAAACTTCCCTTCTAGTAAAAATCCATTTTCAGAATCTCGGCCCCCGCAAACACCCCGAATCTAAAGATCGTCCATCGGCCGCCAGTCATTCGGCGGAAATGCGATCCTCCAGAAGTTGGGCGCCGGCGAATCGAATTCAATCGGGATCTGAAATCCATCCGGCATTTCGCGAGATGGGCGCACCACTTTGCACGCCACTTTTTCCCTCGTTCCGGAATGTTCCAGCACGAAGCGCGTGTCCGGCGGCAGACTCTGCTTCAAAATAAGCATCGCGCCGTGATTGTTCACGCTTAGCGTCACGGTTTCAAACGTCGTGGGCTTGCCGTTCAACGCCACGTGCAGGCTGGCGCGCACACGCACCAGCACGCGCTGGCTGCGGCGCCGGTCTTCTCCAGCAGACGCTGATAATTCGCCGCTGACTACCGCCTTCGCCGCTCGCGCCGGGCTCGCTGGCGCCACCGCGCGCGCAGGCGTCGCCGCTGCTCTTAACGGCGATGCGTACGCTCTTGCCGCAGGGACCCTTAATTGTTCGAGTTTCAAAGCTCCACACCCCAGAAGTTTTGATCGGCCGAAATGAACTCGACCCCCACGTCCCACCCGTCTGCCCGCTGCATTCCTTTCCAGACGACGTGTCCGTCCACGGCGCGGCGCGTGGCCAAGTTCGTCACACGCAGTCTCTGCTGCAATTCGACTTCCTTTGGCGATACCAGCAGACACCCGTACGCGTTCACTACTCGGGTAATCGCCGGTTCTAAAATCGCCGGGCCGCCCGGTCCGTTCAACTGTATCGTCACCGGCACGCGAGAGTTCATTCGCGGACCGCGGCGTTTCTGGCGCGTTTTGATGTCTCTTGGCAGGTCTAAGCTAAACGGCATCCTGATTGACTCCCCGCGAGGCTGGCGCGAAACACGGGTAAGCAATCCCACATTCCGGGACGCATGCACGTCCTGAATTCATGCTAGACAGCGGCATTTGATGGGTCAATGGTACGAAGTGACAGGTAGTTTTGGGACAGCTTGGCATGGACACCTGTACCGCCGGACAAGGAGACGAAGATTTTACGAAACGAGGAAATTTCGTGCGCCGAGTTTGTTAATCCGCGGAAACGTGGCCGTCCGCGAGATCGGCATTCCTTTTTCCGGTCATTTTCCCGAAATGGGTTTCGAGCCAGCTCTGGAATGTATCCATATATGTGTAGAAGACAGGCGTCAGGTACAGCGTAACCATCTGCGAGAAGATCAATCCGCCGACCACCGCGAGGCCGAGCGGCCGGCGTGCATCAGCTCCTGCTCCGATCCCGAACGCGATGGGCGCGGTGCCCATCAAGGCGGCCATAGTCGTCATCGTAATCGGACGGAAACGAATCAAGCAGCCTTCGTAGATCGCTTCGGCTGCGGTTTTGTGTCCGGTGCGCTCGCGCTCGACGGCGAAATCCACCATCATGATCGCGTTCTTCTTCACGATGCCGATCAGCATGATCACGCCAACAAAACCGTAGAGATCTAGGCTCAGGTGGAAAATCTGCAGCGTGAGCAGCGCGCCGAAAGCCGCGGACGGAAGTCCAGAAAGAATCGTGATCGGATGAATGAAGCTTTCGTACAAAATTCCCAGGACGATGTAAATCACCAGGATGGCCATCAGCAGCAGCAGGCCTAGTCCGGTGAGCGAAGCCTCAAAGGCTTTCGCGGTGCCCTGAAACTGTGCGGTCACGGTGGGAGGAAGTTCTTCGCGCGCCAACCGCTTTACTGAATTTACGGCGTCGCCGATCGCGGTGTCGTTTGCTAAATTGAAAGAAATCGTCACCGCGGGAAGCTGGCCAAAGTGATTTACGGTGAGCGGCCCGAGGCTGGACGTCAAACTGGCCACTGCGTTCAAAGGAACCAGCGTTCCGCTGCTCGAACGAATATAAAGCATGGAAAGAGCCGCGGGATCTTTCTGGTATTTGTCCTCCAGCTCCATGATTACCCAGTACTCGTCATTCGGCGCGTAGATCGTGGAGATTTGGCGCTGGCCGTAGGCGGTGTAGAGCGCGTCTTCAATCTGTTCCGCGGTGACGCCCAGCGCCGAAGCTTTATCCCGATCGATGTTGACGTTCACCTGCGGATTCGCGATGAGCAAATCACTGGTCACGTCCTGCAGGCCGGGAAGCTTGGCCATCTTCTGCTGGAAGGCGGCGGATTCGCGATACAGCTCCTGCGTATCGGGGCTTTGCAGCGTGAGCTGGTATTGGCTCTTGGTGAGCTCGCCGCCCACCTGAATCGGCGGCAGATTCTGCATGTACGCGTTCATTCCGGTGACGGTTGCGAACTTCGCGCCCAGCTCGGCGATCACTTCGTCAATCGTGGTGCGATGCGCGAATAGTGGCGAGACTGCACGCAACGCGCTGCCGACCACCGGAGTCGTTCCATATTTCTCCTGCAGCGCGAGCATTGTCGGGCTGGGGATGAGCGGGCGTTCAGGACGATCTTTCAGGTGCAGGAATATGATTCCGGAATTACTCGAGGAGAAATCGCCCACGCTCGAAAAGAAATCGCGCACATTGGGATCCGCCAGCGCGATCTTGTTTAATTCCAACTGGTGCGCGCGCATTGAATCGAAGGAGATTCCCTGCTGCGCTTCGGTGGAAATGAAAACCTGTGAACGGTCTTCCGGCGGCAGAAAGCCTTTCGGTATCACCACGAATTGCCAAACCGTAATGATCAAAATCACTCCAGAAACCGCCATCACGAACACGCGGTGGCGCAATGACCACTGCAGAGAAACATCGTAGTAGCGGAGCAGACGGTCGAAGAATCGTTCCAGCGCCATGTACACGCTGCCGTGCTTTTGCTCGGCGACCGGGCGCAGAAATCGGCTGCACAGCATCGGCGTCAGCGTCAGAGAAACGAAGCCGGACACCAGAATCGCGCTGATGATGACGACGGCAAATTCGTGCAGCAGGCGCCCCATGATTCCGCCCATCAGAAAAACCGGCAGAAACACGGCGGCGAGCGATACCGTCATGGACAAAATCGTGAACCCGATCTCGCGTGACCCGCTCAGCGCGGCTTCCATCACGCCTTCGCCCATTTCCATGTGGCGCACGATGTTTTCCAGCATCACGATGGCGTCGTCCACCACGAAGCCCACCGAAAGCGTCAGCGCCATCAGCGAAAGATTGTCAATCGTGTAGTTCAGCACATACATCACTCCGAACGTTCCTATGATGGACATCGGCAAAGCAAAACTGGGAATCAATGTGGCGGAGAGATTTCTTAAGAATAGAAAAATGACCAAAATCACCAGCGCTATGGCCAGGAACAGCGTGAACTTTACATCCGCAACAGAATTGCGAATGGATTCCGACGCGTCGTACAACGTCGCCATCTCGATCGAGGGCGGAATGATCGCGCGAAACTGCGGAAGGAGTTGCTTTACAGCATCCACGACTTCGACAGTATTCGTTCCGGGCTGGCGCTCGATTGCGAGGACCACGGAATCCGTGTCGTTCCACCAATTCGCGACGCGATTATTTTGCACGCTGTCCAGAACTTTGCCGACGTCTTCCAGGCGCACCGGTGAGCCGTTGCGATAGGCAATAATCAGCGGGCGATAGACTGAGGCGTGCGTCAATTGGCCATCGGCCTGCAGAGTGAATGCGCGATGATCGCCATACAAAGTTCCCACGGGCAAATTTACATTGCCGTTCTGCACCGCAGCGTGCACCTCGTCAATCCCGATTTGCCGCGTGGCCATGGCTTGCGGATCCAGTTGGATGCGCACCGAATATTTCTGCGAGCCGTATACCTGTACTTGCGCCACGCCTTTTACCATCGAAATCCGCTGGCCCATCAGCGTTTCGGCATAGCGATCCACGGTGTAACCGGGCAGCGTCTTCGAGCCCATGGCGAGATAAAGGATAGGTTGGTCCGCCGGATTCACTTTGTTGTACGTCGGCGGCGTCGGCATGTTTGGTGGAAGTTGCGAGGACGCGCGCGAGATCGCGGCCTGCACGTCTTGCGCGGCGCCATCAATATTGCGGCTCAGGTCGAACTGCAAGGTGATTGAAGTTCCGCCGAGCGAGCTCGATGAGGTCATCGAGTCAATGCCGGCGATTGTGGAGAATTGTTTTTCGAGAGGAGTGGCGATGGCCGAGGCTACGGTGTCGGGACTAGCGCCGGGCAACGAGGCGCCTACTTGAATCGTCGGATAATCAACGTTGGGAAGTTCGCTGACCGCCAGCGCGCGATAGCCGAGGATTCCGAACAGCAGAATCGCCAGCATGACCAGAGTGGTCATGACCGGACGGCGTATAAATGGTTCGGCGATGCTGATCATTTTTCTGCCGTGAACTTCGCTAGCTTCCCGCGCTCGCTGCTTTCACCTGGACTTTTATGCCGGGAATCAGGCGCAACTGACCGTCGGTGACGACTGTATCTCCGGGCGCGATGCCGCTCGAGATCACGGATTCACCCTCAAGCTGCCGCGCTACTTTCACAGGGCGCGACTCCACGGTCTGATCTGCTTTCACTACGAAAATAAAATCACCGGACTGGCCCGTTTGCACCGCTTGTGACGGAACGACGATGGCCTTTTCTTCTTCTGCGAGGCGCAACGAAACGACGGAGAATTGTCCCGGCCACAAACGATGGTCTTCATTGGGAAATGTGCCTTTTAGCTTAATCGTTCCGGTGGTGTTGTCCACGTTGTTGTCCACAAACGTGAGATAGCCGATTTCGGAAGCCGTTTCGCCGTACGGCGTGGCTTCGATTTGCAGGCGTCCACCGCTCATATATTTTTTCACAACACCCAGATATTGCTCGGGCACGGAAAAATCCACGAAGATGGGCGAAATCTGGTTGATCACGACGAGAATTGGAACGTCATTTTCTTTCACCAGATTTCCTGGATACACCTGCAGAGCCCCGGTGCGGCCGTCGGTCGGCGAATAAATGGTGCAGTATTGCAACTGCAGCTTCGCTGATTGCACTGCAGCCTGATCGGCGTGAACCAGCGCTTCTTGCGAGTCCGCGGTGGCTTTCATCTGGTCGTATTGTTCTTTGGGGGCGACGCCCGCGTCATATAGTTTTTGGTAGCGCGCGGCCTGCACTTGATTGAGTTGGGCTTGCGCCTGGTCGCGCGCAAGATTTGCTTCGGACTGCGCGAGAGCTGACTGAAACGGCCGGGCGTCGAGTGTGAAAAGCAGGTCGCCTTTCTTCAC
The DNA here is from genome assembly GCA_963754275.1 of uncultured Acidobacteriota bacterium. Taxonomy (GTDB): domain Bacteria; phylum Acidobacteriota; class Terriglobia; order Acidiferrales; family UBA7541; genus Palsa-295. The sequence goes on along the minus strand of CAVWFO010000003.1, from coordinate 41,120 downwards.
GAAGTCGCCCTGCTTGAAATGTACTTGCTCCAGGATCGCGTTCACCTGGCTCTTGATGGAAACTGTCGAGTAGGCTTCCGCCGTGCCGATTGCGGTCAGATTGATGGGGACGGTTTTCTGGACAGCTTTCGCCACTGTAACCGGAATGGCGAGGTTCGGCGCGGTTTCCGCTGATTTGGTGGTGCAGGCGGAAAGCCAGAGCAACATCGCGGGCAAAGCCACGGTGGCGACGGCGCGCATGGAGTTAGTTTGTCGCATCTTTATTTATTTTTGAACGCTGCGAAGAATTCCGCGTACCTGCTTACACCAGCGGATTTTAGAAACTCGTCCGCGGGCGGTTTCCGGAACTGGATTCCACACATTTTACAGCTTGTGACCATGTTCGGCCAAATTTCTGCGCTCGAGGCGGCAGAAGATTTCGCGGCGGCTCAACCCGCACATTTTCTGTACACCCTTGCAAGGGCTTAGACGCAGCGCAACGCGGAAGGCTTCAAGAAAATTTTCGGGCGTGGTCATCCGGCGGCGGCTTGATCGAGAAACCAGAGGACGCGACCATCGGCGGGACGGATGCGGCCAGCGGGGTATGCGCTGGGGTGGGAATCCGGTTCGGCGCGCAGAGCGGCGAGGATTTCGCGTTTATTTTCTCCGGCGACGAGGAAGTAGGTGTTGCGGCTCGAATTCAGAACGGGGAGCGTGAACGTGAGGCGGTTTGGCGGCACGGCCTCTACGTGAACGGGCACGACCCAGCGGGTTTTTTCCTGGAGCGCGGGGGAATCTGGAAAAAGCGAAGCGGTGTGGCCCTCGGGTCCTAGACCGAGCAGTGTGACGTCGAATGCGGGCGCGGCCGAGCCGAAAAACTTGCGCAACTCTTGGTCGTAAGCTTCCGCCGCTTGTTGCGGCGTCCCCAAATTGGTGGGAACCGCGTGTACGTTTGCGGCGGGAATCGGGACGTTCTTGAGGAGTGTCTCGCGCGTCATGCGGTAGTTGCTGAGCGGGTCATCGTGCGGAACATAGCGTTCATCGCCCCAAAAAAAGTGGACGCGATTCCAATCGGTTTCGTTGCGATATTTTTCGTTGGCGGCCCAAAGTGTGTACATTTTTTCGGGCGTGTGGCCGCCGGAAAGTGCGATAGCCCCGCGGCCGCGTTGTTTGATTGCGTCTTGCAGATCGCTGAGCAGTTCTTCGAGTGCGGCGCGGCTGAGCGCGTCAATATCGGGAAGTACCCGGGTGTCGAGTTTCATTTTCTGCTGCGCCTCATTTTATATTTTTTCGTGTTGGCTCGTTCTGCGCGTTCGCGAGCTACTTTGCGTTGGGGTTTATTCCCAGCTGCGCGAGATCCTGGCGCAACTGGTCGAGATTTTGAAATTGAATGGTGTGCATTCCCAGCTCGCGCGCACATTCCAGATTCAGGCCGCGATCGTCAATGAAAACGCATTCCTGCGGTTCGCGTTGGGAAATTTTCAACGCGAGGCGGTAGATTTGCTCTTCCGGTTTGCGCACGCCCAGGTAGCAGGAGCTGAAAAAAGTCTGGAAATACCGGCGCAGATTAAATTTATGAATGCGGTATTCATTGATCTCGAGCGATTCATTGTTGAGTGAGGCCATCAAATAGCTGCGCGGCTGCACCAGCGTGCCCAAAAATTCCAGCGACTGCGGAAACGGCTGGGATTGCGCGTACATGAACTGTTTGAACTCTTCGGGCGTGAACGCGCGCTCGCGGTAAAAAATGGTGCGGCGCAAATATTCGTCGAGCGTGGCGCGACCGGTCTCGAAGGCGTTGAGCATCAGCTCGTGGCGGTCTTCGAAGTCGGACCACTCGAGGTGGAATTTTTCGACCGCAGCACGGCGAGACGTGCGATCCCAGCCGTTGGTGAGGATCACGCCGCCGTTGTCCCAGAATAAGGCGCTGATTTCCGTCATGGTTTCCTCGAATCGCGGCTGGCCGCAGGCGGGATGGCCTGGGGGTGACCGGCGGGACTATTATCGCCGCGAAGGGTTTCCAGCCGAAGCCGAATTGTTGGAGTGCCGCAGGTGAGCAGGGTGGCGTGCAGTGGGTGGCGAAAAACATGATGGGTGATTCGCAGATCGTGATTCGTGCGGCGCGGGCGGCGCGGGAATTTTGCCAAAAAATGTGCGATTAGAATGAGGCGCCATTGTTTGTTTTCTATCAGTTGCGGACGTTTCTAATCGCTGGGCCGTTGATTAGAAACTGCGACGAGCGTAAGTAATTATACGTAGGTAATCCGTATTGATTCGTGATTAGCGACGACCGATTAGTGGGACGGCACTCGGTTATTGGCACCAGCGGTGAAACGGCACAGCCAAAATTGCCCATGCCACGAGACGCGCGACCCGTGGAGTGTCGAGGTTGTGTGTGCAGCATCATATTTAGTCTTCGAAGTAAGTTAGCACCGAAGGGCTGAGAAATCAGGACAGACGTGGTACAGAATTGGTACAGAACTAGTACCACCTGTACGAAATGTGGTTTTGGGAGCTGAGGTGAGCGCGCGACGGAAGAAAACGCGGGCTACGATTTTTACGATCGGACATTCGACGCGGCCGCTTGCGGACTTTATTGCGATGTTGCGGGCGCATGGCGTCGAGCGTGTGGTGGATGTGCGGAGTATTCCGCGTTCGCGGCACAATCCACAATTTAATCGGGAAACTTTGGCGCGGCGTTTGCGGGCGGCCGGAATTGGGTATGTGCATTTGAAAAAACTGGGTGGATTGCGGCATGCGAAGGCGGATTCGGTGAATCTGGGTTGGCACAACGCCAGTTTTCGCGGGTTTGCGGATTATATGCAGACGGATGAGTTTCTTGTGGGGCTGGCTCGTTTGGAGAAGCTGGCTGCTATGAAACCGACGGCTATTATGTGCGCCGAGGCGGTGCCTTGGCGCTGCCATCGGTCGTTGATCGCGGATGCGTTGGTGGTGAGGGATTTTCCGGTAGAAGACATCATGAGCGTGGGGCGGACGCAGGAGCACGAGCTGACGCCTTTTGCGAGGGTGCGGGGACTGAGGATTACATATCCTACGGATAAGCCTGCGAAAAGATGAGGGCGAGCCAGCGAGACGCCGGCGCTCCGAGAATCGGGCTACCGTTAATGAAGCGAGGGGGCGGCCGCGCCTTTCGGTGGGCGCTTCATTATGAAGCAGAGGGGCGCCAGGCAGGCGACGATTACTGCGAGGGCTGAGACTACGTCTGTGTAGGCCAGGGTAGCGGCTTGTTGGCCGAGGAGAGCTGCGACGCGCGCATAAGCCTTGTGCGTGGCGTCGGAGGGGCTGAGGCCCTGGCTGTGCAGCGTGGCGGTGAGGCCGTCAATCATTTGGCGGAAGCGTGGGTTGCCTTCGTTCATGTGGCCCGAGAGATAGGTCTGGCGCTGCTGCGTGCCGCGAGTGATGAAAGTGGCGAGCAGCGCGATGCCGATGCTGCCGCCGATATTGCGAATGAAACTGATCATGCTGGAAATTTGATTATTTTTTTCGGGTGGGATGTCCACGTAGGAAAGCACGTTCGACGGCACGAAGATAAAGGCCAGGCCGGCGACTTGATAGACGCGGAGCATGGCGGCGGTGCGGAAATCCATGCCGAGGGTGAGGTGGGTGGTCATGTAATAAAGCGCGGCGGCGGTGGTGGCGAAGCCGATGGACATGAGGACGCGCTGGTCCATTTTAGAGGTGAGAAAGCCTGAGAGCGGCATCATGAGCATCATGATGAAGCCGCCACCGGCGAGAGCTTCTCCGGCGCTGACGGCGGAGTAGCCCATTAATAATTGAAGGTATTGTGGGATTAGGACGGTGGTCCCGTACAAGACGGCGCCGAGGATGAACATGAAAAACATGGCGGTGGCGAAATTGCGTTTTTTCAGGAGCGTGAGTTCGACGATGGGATGTTCATGGCGCCATTCCCAGATAACCCAGGTGACGAGGAGGATGATTGCCGCAGCGAGTAGAGCGGTAATCCAGTGGGAGGAAAACCAGTCCGCTTCCTGGCCTTTATCCAGGACCAGTTGCAGGCTGCCGATGCCGAGAGCGACGAGGCCGAGACCGATGTAGTCAACACGAATGCCTTTGCGGCGTTCTTTTTCTTGCTTCAGGTAGGGCGGGTCTTCGACGAGGCGATGAGTGAGGTAGAGCGAGATGAGGCTGATGGGAACGTTGATGTAGAAAATCCAGCGCCAGCTGTAGTTGTCAGTGATCCAGCCGCCGATGGTAGGGCCGATCGCGGGAGCGACTACCACGGCCATGCCGTACACGGCGAAAGCCATGCCGCGTTTCGAGAGTGAAAAGGTGTCGGCGAGAATGGCTTGCTCGCTGGGCTGCAGTCCGCCGCCGCCTGCGCCTTGGAGGACGCGGAAGAAAATCAGCATGCCGAGGCTGGGCGCGAGGCCGCAGAGAAAGCTGCTGCCAGCGAAGAGGGCGACGCACGACATATAGAAGCGTTTGCGGCCCATGCGGGTGGCTAACCAGGCGCTGATGGGAAGAATGATGGCGTTTGACACCAGGTAGCTGGTGAGAACCCATGTGGATTCATCGGAGCTGGCGCCGAGGGAGCCGGCGATGTGAGGGAGGGCAACGTTGGCGATGGAAGTGTCGAGGACTTCCATGAAGGTGGCGAGGGTTACCGTGAGCGCGATGAGCCACGGATTGTGGCGGGGGCGCCAGGCGGCGATGTCGAAGGATTGGTCAGCGGTTATGGCGGCAGTGGCCACGAAGCACCTTTGCTTGCGCGAGCGGACGACTTATTATATACATGCATGTATGTATCTTGTAAAGCAGTGTACGATTTGAGTTTTCGTTTGGTTACATCAAAGGCACCGCAGATGAAAGCAGCTAAAGGCAAGGCGATGGGAATCAACGGCAGGAAAGATGCGGCTAGGGGTGCGGTCAGAATTGCGGCGGCCACGCCGTCGCGGCAGGCGGCGCGGACTGCGGCTACGCGGCGGAAACTCTTGCTGGCGGCGGAGCAGACGTTTGCGCGCGATGGATATGAGGCGGCGCGATTGGAGGATATTGCCGCGCGGGCCGGGTACACGCGCGGGGCGTTCTACGCGAACTTCGAAAGCAAGGAAGATATTTTTTTTGCGTTGCTGGAGCAGTGGGTGGCGCAGCGGATTGCAGAGGTGAACGAGCTGCTGGAGCGGCACGATAATCCGCAGCAGCGGCTGCGTGCTTTGCGCGAGCATTACGCGCAGATTGCAAAGGACCGGCGGCTGGCTTTGCTGTCTTTGGAATTTAAACTATTTGCGGTGCGACATCCCGAGGCGCATGCGCGATTGCGGGCGCGGCAGCGGGGGTTGCGCGCTTGTGGTGGGGATATTTTGCGGCGGGTGATGAAATCGTTGGGAAGGTCGTTGGCGATTTCTAGTGCGGCGGCGGCAACGGCGCTGGGCGCGTTTTCGCATGCGATGCTTTTGGAGCATTTGGTGGATGGGAGTTCTTTGTCGGATGGGGAAATTCGACATTTATTGGGGTTATTTTTTGATGCGGTGGTCGCGGGGGAGAAGTAGCGGGCGCGGGGACCGGCGGATGATTCACGACCGACACGACGAAGCCGAAGGCAAGTGCGCACGGTTACCGCGGAGACGCAAAGAAAGCAACGGCAACGGCTGCCCGGTTCGATGAAACTGAACCGGCCGCTACAAAATCACATACAACGGCCGGCGTCTGAAGACCCCTGCTACGGAAACAACTGCCGATCACGGGATGTCTCTTCCCTCCCCTGCGTCTAATACCCAAAATCTATGGGCACTCTTTTCGCGATCGAGGGCGCGCTGGAGCTCGTTTACTGGCTCGCGTTCGCCGTCATCGGCCAGGCGAAAAGTACCGTGGTGGATGGCGATGCTGGTGGCGGCGCCTACTTCTTTGTGGGCACGGACTGCATCCGCCGGAGAGATGTGCACCGGGCCCATGAACCATTGGGGGCGATAGGCGCCGATGGGGAGAAACGCGAGGCGAATTTCCGGGAAGCGTCCGCGAATGGCGGCGAAGTGGGGGCCGTACGCGGTGTCTCCTGCAAAATAGATTGTTCCAGAAGCGCTTTCGATGACGTAGCCGCACCAGAGAGTTTTATTGCGGTCGGTGAGGGTGCGGCCGGAAAAATGGCGGGCGGGAACGGCCGTGACGCGGATTTTGTCGAAGGCGTCGGCGGACTGCCACCAATCCATTTCCTGAATTTGCGAATCCTGCGCGATGCGGTTGGAGGTGAGGCGCGCGCCGACTCCGAGCGGGACCGCGAAAGCAGGCTGCCACCGGGCGGCAATGCGGCGCAGCGTGGGCAAGTCGAAATGATCGTAGTGGTCGTGACTCTGCAGGACCAAATCAATAGTGGGAAGCTGATCGAAGTGAATTCCGGGGGCGCGGTGGCGCGGCGGCCCGATCCAGGAAAGCGGGCTGGCGCGATGGGACCAGATGGGATCGCAAAGAATGTTCAGGCCTTCGAGCTGGATTAGCAGCGTGGAATGGCCGACGAAGGTGGCGCGAATTTTTCCGTCGTTGACGCGTTCGGGCGGCGTGGCGCCTGATGGCGCGTCAATCCATTTGCGCCAGGATGCAGGTCTTCGAGTGAGCATCCATTTCAGGACGCCGCCGGTACCGTGCGGCATGGCGGGCATGCCGTCGCGCGGATTGAAAAAACGTTGGCCGTCGAAGTGATCGGAAACAGGTCCGCTATAAAGTGGCATCTCGGGTTGGGTTGCGTTATCTCTCCGCGGCAGCGTTCGCTTTTGGAATCATGGTCGCCGGACGCAAACTTCGTTTCCTATTTGCGGCGCACACGATTATCCTATGGGACTTTAGAGTCAGGTGCAAACGAGAGGACGAGCGGTGACGCAGATCGGAATACAGAACGTAACGCTGCAAGTGGCTGAAGGAAGCGCGATGAATGCTTATGTGGCGCGTCCAGCGGATGGCAAGGAGCATCCGGGGCTGCTGGTGTTTCAAGAGGCATTCGGAGTGAACGAGCACATTCGCGACGTTACGGAGAGGTGCGCGCGCGCCGGGGTGGTGGCGATTGCGCCGGAATTGTTTCATCGCACGGCGACGGGTTTCGAGGCGAAGTACTCCGATTTTCCTTCGACTGTGCCGCATATGAAGGCGATGACGGTGGAGGGACTGACGCAGGATATTCGCGCGGCCTACGATTGGCTGGTGGGCGATCCACAAGTGCGGAAGGAAGCGATCGCGAGCATCGGATTTTGCATGGGAGGGCGCGCGTCGTTTTTGGCGAACGCGACGGTGCCGTTGCAGGCGGCGATTTCGTTTTACGGTGGCGGGATTGCGCCGGCGCTGCTGCCGCAGGTGGCGAAATTGCACGCGCCAATGCTATTTTTCTGGGGCGGGCGCGATAAGCATATAGGTGCGGAGCAAATTCGCGCGGTGGTGGATGAATGCAAGCGACTGGGGAAGCCTTATGTGAACGTGGAGATTTCGGAGGCGGACCATGGATTTTTTTGCGACGCGCGGGCGAGTTACCATCCCGAAGCGGCCAGCCTGGCGTGGGGCATTTGCGAAGCATTCCTTCATTTTCACGTACACAGGCCGGAACTGCGCACGCGGGTGCGTTAGCGACTGCGCCAAGAAATAGGGCGTGAGCGTGTCAGCCGGATCGTTTGGAATTGCGAGCGGCTGAGGCCGAATACTTGGCTCGCGGGCCTATAGGTTGCCAAACTCCTCGCTCCCAAATTCAAACTGACCTGCTGCCAAGATCTCAATTTGCCGCGAATTGACGTTCGTGCCGAATTGCGCGGTGTCGGGCAGCGGCCGCCCCCTTCGAGGCGGCTGGGCAGGCCGCCCCTACCGGCTGTCATTTCTGACAGTTCCAATCGAATCACAAGGGAGTTACCGTCAGTTGGTCACGGCTCGCGTATCACTGCGCACGGCAAATTCTCGACGGGCTCAGGCAGCATCTGGGGGAGGCCGATTTCATTCATGAGGCGAATTACAAGGACTGGAATTTGGCTGGTGCTGGCGTCAGTGCTCGCTATGGGGATGGCCATGCCAAGTCCAGCGAAACACTCGCAAAATTTCACTGCTCCGGATGTGTTGACGGCGAGCGACATCCCGTATCCCGCTTCGACCGCGGCTACGGGAGTGGTGACGCTGGCAGTCAACCTGGACGGCACGGGCCAGATTATGAACATCCAAACGCTGCGAGACATACCGACCCTGACGACGCAGGCGACGATCACGCTGCAGAATTGGAGCTACAAGCCGGCGAGCGTGAATGGAAAGCCGGTGCCGTCAACTCTAGTCGTCAGCATTGTGTTCGATCCAGCCTTTCTGGATTCCAATAATATTCCGCTGGGGGCGCCGGAGTCGTTCCAGCCGCCCAACTCTGGAGCAACGTCATACAGTCCACCGCAGCTTGTCACAGCCACATTTCCGCCCTACCCCACTAAAGGGTTGGCGTCTGGCGCGGTGGTCATGGACGTCAGCATCAATAGCCACGGCAACATCACCAGGATCGTGACCGTCCGCGACGTTCCGACGCTGACGGCGGCTGCGGCTGCGGCGCTAAAAACTTGGACCTTCAACGCGGCGAGTTACCAGAATAGTCCGATTGCATCGAAAGTGGTGGTGGCCATGGTGTTCCGAAACCCGGCGACGGCTCTGCCTGATTAGCGACGTAATCGCTGTGGCGGCCGCGCCGCACGTCTGGCTCGCGCACGCACCGAGCTGTGCGTGGATCAATCTTTCAGGCTAATTTTGAGGTTGAACAGGAGGTGGCCGTTGCATAAAAAAGGGAGTTGGTTCGCGGGTCTACTGGTTTTGCTGATGTTGTCGCTGGGGATCAGCAGAATCGAAATCCAAGCGGGCGCCGCGCCTCGCGCCGCGTCGGGACTACCAGCGTTGCAATCCCAGATGTTTCAGAATCTTCAGAATCTGGCGCAGCAGATGTCTGTGGACCATACCGTGCATTGGAAACATACCGCGTCCGGGTTTGGCGAGGTGATCACCGCGATGTCGGTTGCCCCGACGAATTTTGATGGCTGTTCTGTGGTCTGGAGCCAAACGCAGGAAGGGAGCAGACCCGGTGAACTGTTTTACGTGGAAACTCACCGGTTTGAGGTTCCGCTGGCAACCATGGATGCGAAGCTAATCACCGTGGAACCCGTGGGCGCGGGGCAGAGTGCGCGGCCCGGAATCGAGCCGGGAGACTATTACACGGTTCTTCTGCAGTCCTCGGGTGGAAAGAACACCGTCAACATGCTTGAGCACAACATCAGCTTCAATCAAAAAAAGGGCCCCATCGCCTCTGCCGAGCAACAGATGGTTTCCCGCGCGTGGGTCAGGGTCCGCCAAGAAGAGACGGGCGAGATGTTGAAGACGGACTTTAAGCAGGCGATAGCGGCGTGCATTGCAGCGGGTCAGTGATCTGTTCCGCAGCAAGCCAGCAGAACGAAAACTCTATCGGGCAGTGTGTTCGCCGGTGCACTGATACGCGGGGCTGAAGGCGATGCTCACCGGGCGGCGGCAGCGGCGACGGGTAATCAGACTGGACGCGAGCTCTACTCTTTCGAGCCGGCCTTGTTCCAGTCAATGATGTTGACCAGATTCCAGTGGTTCTTTCTGAGCTGAAACTCCAGCTGGCCTTCTTTGTTGATAATCAGCTGAGCCGCAGGGTACAGCGTGCCCACACTCTTGTCCTTGTCCGTGTTATCGAGGATGAATTCGCCAGCGGTTAGGTTGTAGGCCTTGCTTTGGGTGTTGTGATAGGCCTCGCCGAATTGAATCTGGCGGTTCGTGGCGAAGCGAATTCTGCGACTGCTGTCGGTTTGGATCAGGCGAATGTACGCAAGATCCTGCCCAAGCGTGCCAGTGATGGCAATCCGGCCAACCGGCTTCATCTTTCCCAGCGCGTCAACCAAGCCCTGATTCTGGCCCTTTTTGAATGCTGCCACCAGCACTTGCCTGTCTTCGTCGGTGGAGTACTGGTAGATGGTTACCTTGACGTTCACCACCGTGCCTAACTGCGTGCTGGTTCCCGTCGCCGTTGAGTCAATCGTCTCGATTTTTCTGTCTTCTTGAGAATTCAGGGCGGTGACCGTGGCCAGGAGGAAAATACCGAGCAGCAGACTACTGCAGACGATTTTGCAAACTGGGCGATTGAGTCCCTTGCTGTGGCTCATTGGTTGTCCTTTCCGAAAAATCCGGGCCGATGGCTGAGTCGTGTGAGACATTCACGCGAGAGTTTAACTTAATTCGGTTAAGGAGTTACGACAAGTTCGGCGTTCGAATTGCCGCACATTCCGTAAATCGTTCCCGCAGTGCACGCTCCCACGGAATACTTGTAGCATCCTGGCCGCTTGGCAACGACGGAAATCGGACGGTCGGCTCCCCCTATGATCGTTCCATCCGGTACGTCAAACGGAGAGGAAGGGCCAAAGTCGAGGACGAAACCGGTGTTTTTGGATGCGCTTTGCCAGGTTACCGTAGTTCCGACCTTCACGCAGAACGACATGTTCCCCTTAGCGTTCGGAATGCTCGGCGTAGCGGATGCGGAATTACCACCGCTGCGTTTTATACCCACTGAGCAAGCGCTGGTAGGCGATCCGCAGGTGGTGCTGGCATTGCACATACTCCCCGGATTCGACTCCGAACAGACGTACTTGTTGCTGCTCTTTTTGTCGTCGGCGTTCAATCCGTTGGCGGACATGTACGCTGCCATCACCGCCACCGGGAACACCATTAAAGCGCAGCAAATCGCCAGATATCGTCGCATGTTCATGATGTGCCTCCAGAAGAAAATGACAACTCGCCCACGTGGGCCCGGAATGCGAACGAGCGATCCGAGCTCCGACTAATTGACGCCCGGCGTTCCTTTCCAGTCGAGCACGTCCACCAGCTTCCACGCGTTTTGAGACAGATCAATTTGCAGCTGGCCTTGCTTGTCAATGATCAGTTGTGCTCGCGGAAACAAGACGCCGGTACTCTTGCTCTTGTCGGAGTCGTTGATGTCTATCTCGCCGCCGCTCAAGTCAAAGGACTGGGATTGGGAGTCGGTCCAAGCCTCGCCAAATCGGATGGGGCGATTGGTGACAAAGCGGATTTTTCGGCCCGTCGGAGTGGGAATCAAACGAATAAAGCTGACGTCGTAGCCGACGGTGCCAGTGAGGGAAATGCGGCCCACGGACCGCATCTTTTGCAGCGCGGTGACCAGCCCCTGGTTTTGGCCTTTGGCGAACGCGTCCACCAAAATCTGCCTCTCCTCCATGGTGGAGTAATCGTTGATGGTAAGGCGTATCTCAACGTTCTGACCCAGTTGTGTGCCAGTGCCCATCGCGGCGGCCTCAATAACCTCCGCTTTCTGGGCGAACGCAGAAACGCTTCCTACGGTGAGCAAAACAATCGTTAACAGGGCTCCGATGACCAAATCGTGGATTTTGAGAATCGATTTCGCTGTGTGCCGCATTTCACTCCTCTTTTCAATGGAAGCTACCCGGCAGGGGCCCGACTGCTAATTCGCGCGAAATATTCACGCTAGCGAGAAGTTAATGGAATTGGCAAAAGTGACAGGTGCCAGGTAACCCGGGTCTTCCTATGATTGTTCACGTGAATCGCACGCCGCGCCGCTTACCGCCGATCGGGTCTTCTCTCCTTTACTTGGGCTTCTGGGCCTGCTGCGCGGTTGCCCTTTCTTGTTCTGGCCTGCCTGCGCAAGAAAACTGCAATGTGGAAGTGAAGATTCTCCTTTCGCCGGATGAGACGCAGGCTGCTGTCGCGGCACTTAGAGCTAGCAAAGAAGCGGCGGGTCGCATCTATTTTTTTGATACCGACAAGCTCGATCTTCTGTCGCAAGGGGCAATCGTGCGGTTGCGGCAGGGCGCGAAGAGCGATTTGACCACCAAATTCCGGCCGCCCGACGGGAAGAAACTCCTGGCCAGCACGCAGGCAGGAGCCGAGCTCAAGTGCGAGGTTGACCTGACGGGAGAGGGAGCAAACTCGTCCTATTCGATTACGAGGCAACTCGCCACGGAAGAGCTTCCGCAATCAGGATCTGATGTTTCCCGTCTCTTTAGCTCCGCGCAAATCCAGCTGTTCAAGGACGCGCACGTTTCCGTTGATTGGTCCCGCGTGAAAAGAGTTGCGGAAATCACATCAACCGATTGGCAGACGCACTCTCAGCCGCAGGTGGGCAAGCTCACACTGGAACTCTGGGAGTGGCCCGGTGGGAAAGCGTTGGAACTCTCGACGAAGGTCGCGTCGGATGCCGGATCGTCGGCCTACACAAAATTAGAACAGCTCGTCAGGGCGAAGCAGCTGGCGCTGAGCCCGGATCAGCGGGTCAAGACCACTCTCGCGCTGGAAGCGATCACGAGGGCTGCGGCACACTGAGCGCAAAACACGCTCACAGGCCTGATTCACGCCCGGGGAGCGTCCCGCCGCCGGCCGGCAAATCGCGGCGAGGCTCCGAGTTAGAGGGTTTGAGACGTTCCTCAAATTGTCAAAAGTGACAGTATCAAGGGGCCCGCGGGATGCGTAGTATCGGCCTCGCTAGCTCGATATTCCCAAGGACGTGTCCGATTGTTTCGGCTAATCCGAAGTCTGGTACGCCCCTACCGGGGCACCCTGTGCGTGATACTGCTCGCAATGCTCGTCCAGACGGCGATGAGCGTCGCTGGGCCGTGGCCGCTGAAAATCATCCTCGACAACGTCGTTGGCACGCACAAGCTCGCTCCTTGGCTTGACGATCTGCTACGACCCATTTTAAGCGGCGGCAGCAAGATGCAAATCGCGGTTGCGGCAGCAATTGCGGCGGTACTGATTGCGGTGTTCGGCGCTGTCGCTTCCTACGTCGCCAACTACTACACAACCAGCGTCGGGCAGTGGGTGGCCAATGACCTGCGCTTGCGGACCTATCATCACCTGCAGCAGCTTTCGCTGAGCTACTACGACAGCCATCAAACCGGCACGCTCCTCAGCACCATCACCTCCGACGTGCAAACGATCCAGAGCTTTGCCTCCTCGTCCACTTTGGGCATCCTCGTGGACATATTAACCATCATCGCGATGCTGTTCATCATGTTCTGGCTGAACTGGGATTTCACGCTGATTGCCGTGGCGGTGACACCTTTCATGCTGCTGCTAGTGTCTCGGTTTAAAAAAGTGGTCAAGAAAGCGACGCACGAAGTACGCAAGGAGCAGAGCAAAATCGTCTCCGTGGTGGAAGCGGGATTGCAATCCATGAGGGTGGTAAAGGCTTTTGGGAGAGAGGACCTAGCCGAAGAAGAACTCGCGGAGGTCAGCGAGGCGACCGTCGCAGCCTCGCTGAAAGCACGAAGAGTGAAGGCGTTATTGTCTCCGATCGTGGCGATTACGGTGGCGCTTTGCACTGCGGTTGTACTGTGGAGAGGATCGGCGCTGATTTTGGCCGGACTCATGACTGCGGGAGCGCTGACTGTCTTTCTTTCGTATTTGAACAAATTCTTCAAGCCGGTGCAGGACCTTGCCACGATGACCAACACGATCGCGCAGGCCGCCGTGGGCGTGGATCGCATCCGCGGAATCTTGGACGCCGATGACATTATTCCAGAGCGTCCCAACGCGCGCGAGGTCGCCACACTTGCTGGCAATATTGATTTCGAGCATGTGGCGTTCGCGTACAGCGCTGAGGCTCCCGTGCTGAAGGATGTTAGTTTCAAGATCAAAGCGGGCCAGCTGGTCGGATTGGTGGGACCGACGGGCGGAGGCAAGTCCACGATCGTGAGCCTGATCCCGCGATTCTACGATCCTGCGTCCGGGGTGGTGAAAATAGACGGCGTGGACGTTCGCGACTATAAATCTGGATCCATGCGAGACCAAATCGGCTACGTGCTGCAGGAAACAGTGCTGTTCGAGGGGACGGTGCGCGACAACATCGCTTACGGGCGCAAAGGCGTTACCGACGAGCAAATCCGCGAGGCGGCAAAGCTGGCGAATGCCGATGAGTTTATTGCGCGCATGCCGCACGGATACGACACCATGGTGGGAGAGCGCGGTGAAACGCTTTCCGGCGGCCAGCGACAGCGCATCGGAATTGCACGTGCGGTGATTCGCAACAATCCGATCCTCATACTGGACGAGCCCACGGCGGCGCTGGATACGGAATCGGAGAGGTTGGTGATTGACGCTCTGGAAAAGCTTATGAAGGGCCGAACAGTAATTACAATTGCACACCGGCTGAGCACGATTCGCGATGCAAATAAGATTATCGTTCTGAAAGAAGGAGTAGTTGCCGAAGAGGGCACGCACGACGAATTGCTGGCTCGAGGCGGGGTGTATGCTGAACTGTATCGAATCCAGTTCGGCACACCAGCCGCCAGCCCAGTTCCGTCATAGGAACGCGAATCACTCGTCAAGGACCGGGCCACTTCCCGGCAGGCATTGGTCAGGCGCGGAAAGATTTCAAGGAGGCCCCATGTCACGCTCTGTAATCGTGATGCCCGACGATACTTCTACACCGATTTTAGAGGCCATCAACAGCGCGGCAAAGTCGCTACGCGTCAAGATGTTCCTTTTTTCGGATCCGTCTCTTTTGAAGGCGGTGATTGACGCTAAAAGGCGCGGCGTGGATGTGCGGGTGATGCTGAATCCTGCACGTCGTGATGGTGAATCGGAGAACCAGGAGTCGCGCAAGAAGTTGGCGGCTGGAGGCGTGACGGTCAAAGACAGCAACCCAGACTATGACGTCACCCACGAGAAGTCCATGGTGGTGGATGATCAGACGGCCTTCGTGAAATCGCTCAACTGGGAAACGAAAAATCTCACGGAGACTCGCGATTACGCCATCGTCACCTCGCATCCTCATGAAGTAGGCGAAATCATCGAATGCTTCGAAGCGGATTGGTCGCGCAAGCCATTTAAGGGTGACGAACATTCACACATGATTTGGTGCTGCGGCAACGGGCGGGAGCGCATCGCGCAGTTCATTGACGGCGCGAAGGAATCGCTTTTTGTGCAAAACGAGCGCTATCAGGATGCGGTGATAATCGAACGGCTGGTGCGGGCGGCCCGCCGTGGAGTGAAGGTCCACGTCATGGCGCGGCCGCCTCATAAACTCAGCAAGGAGAAGCTGGTGGAAGCCGTCGGCGGGATGCGCATTATGCAAGATGTCGGCATCAAGATTCATAAGTTGAAGCACTTGAAACTGCACGCCAAAATGCTGCTGGCAGACCATGCGCGCGCAATCGTTGGATCCATCAACTTGGCTCCCGGAAGCTTTGACAGCCGCAGAGAATTAGCCATCGCGGTGGATGATAAACATGTGATCGAACGACTGGCGAAAATATGGCACCACGACTGGAAGCACTCGCACGCGCTGGATTTGACGGACGAAGGTCTGCTCGCGGAAATGAAGGCACATAATCAGATGAAGGGAGCGGAAAAGCTGGTGCTTGAAAGCGATGGCAAGAAAAAGAGCAAGAAGGGCGGCAAGAAACACGACAAGAAAGATGGCAAAAAACACGGCAAGAAACACAAGAATAAGAAATAAAGATTGAGAAATCCAGCAGGTTGCGATGGATCTTGGTCCTCAGGTCACCGTCGCACTTGGGGAATGATATCCGCGCGACATCTCGGGATGTTCCTCCTCGCATTTCTTTGCGCCAGCCCGGTTTTTGCACAAACCGAAAGCAATAGTGCGCCGACCAAGACCGCGCCGGCCAGCACCGCACCGCCGCCAAACCCCTGGGAATTCAATTTGAGCGTAAGCGGAAATGTCGTTCCCAATGGGCAATCCTATGTTTCCCCAACACTCACAGCAGACCGCGACACGCTCCATTTGGAAGCAAGATACAACTATGAAGCTCAGCAGACAGGGTCGTTGTGGGCCGGGTACAACCTGAGCGTGGGGAAAAAAGTGGTGCTGGAGGCCACGCCCATGATCGGCGGGGTGTTTGGAAATGTTAATGGAATAGCGCCGGGGCTGGAAGCTACGGTTACATACAAGAAATTGCAACTGTACAGCGCGAACGAATACATTTTCGACACGGACACAAAGGCCGGCAATTTTTTCTACACGTGGACGCAACTGACGTACTCACCGGTGCCGTGGTTTATGGCGGGGTACGTGATGCAACGGACGCGTGCCTATACGACGTCGCTAGATATACAGCGCGGGCTGCTGCTGCAGGTCACGCACAAGAAAGTCACGTTCAGCACGCAGATTTTTAACATCGGAGAGACCGATCCGGTTCTGATGTTCGCGCTCGGATACAGCTTTAGCGTGGATCCGAGGAAGGCAAAGTGAGTCCGCGAGTCGTAAATTCAAGGGGAGTGGGAATGAACCGTTGACCCCTCCGCATCGTTTTGGCCTGCGCTGCTGTCAGTTTTGCCAATACACGGTGAAAAATCCAACAGCTATTGTGCGCCGATAAAGATGGGAAATTGCCCTTGCCAAGGACCAGGAGATTTGAAGTAACCGATGCCGGGACCGTGGCCGGTGGGCGGACTCACGGAACGAGGGGAACGAACTTGAACAAGTATGCGAGGTTGATGCTGGTTGTGCTGGCTGGTGTCTCGATGGCGGGTTTCGGATCGACGAAGCTGGTCTATTCGTGGAGAAACCCGAACGCTCCGAGCGGTCCTTTCAAGAACATTATGGTTCTGGCGCTGAACGGGCAAGCGGCTAACCGCGCTCAGTACGAAGACACGCTAACCGCGGCGATTACCACGTCAGGAATGCAGGCGGTGCAAAGCTACTCGCTGATACCGCGGCCAAACCTAACGCCGATTAACATGGATAACCTGCGCAATGTGGTGCAGGGTCAAGGTTTTGACGCCGTGCTGGTTTCCCGCATTGTGCAGTATCACAAGACGGTGCACGAAGTTCAGGACCCGATCTTTCCGCTGGAACCGTACTATGCGACGTTTTACGGGTATTACGGAGCTGTGTATCCGATGTTGTACTCTCCCACCTATCTTCAGACCGAACAGAAAGTTCAAGTGGAGACAAATTTCTATGCGACCTCCAAACCCGACGGTGTGCTGGTGTGGACCGGAACCAGCGACACGGTGAATCCCCGGAACGTGAACGACGCGATCAACGCAATCTCCAAGCTGGTGGCCGAAGAATTACAAAAGAACAATCTAATCTGAGCGTGGAGGTCGAATTTCAGATCCTGTTGGGAGGCACTGTACATGAAGAAATTCCGGAGCGACTCCACATTGTTGATGCTGGCCGGCATATTTTTCTTCGCTAACGCGATTGCGATGGCGCAAAGCCGGCCAAATTCCGGTTGGTACACCGCTACGCAAGCTGCAAATGGCGCCAAGGCCTACCAGAAAACATGTGCTAGCTGCCATGGGGCTAAGCTGCAGGGTGGAATGGGTCCTGCGCTGGTCGGCAGGCAATTCTGGCTCACGTACGCGGGCAAGAAGGCCTCGACGCTGTGGTCCGCGGTGCACACGACGATGCCGATGATGGCGCCGGGGTCGGTCGCAGCCAACAATTCGATCAACATCATGGCGTTTTTGTTGCAGAAAAATGGCGTACCGGCCGGCACGACACCGCTCGACGACACAGTGGATCTGTCCAAGGCTCTTCCAGCGAAATAGCGGACTGCTTCCGAGCGCGCCGACCCCACGACTTTCAGCGCCATCCGCGGAGCGCGGCCGCCGATCGGCGGATTCTGCGATTCGGAGGGAAAGTACGATGTCCAGCGACGACTCGATTGGGCCGAGCGCATCCGACACGCGAAGAAATAAAGCTGGGCGGCGCATTCTCTGGGTTTTTTGCTCGGCATTGGTTTTCGTTTTGTTTGGCGTGGCGCTGACGGCGTTGACGAACCATGCGGTCGTATGGTCGAGCTCCGACAAGTTCTGCGGAACGACTTGCCACTCTATGACTTGGGCGGCGACGGCCTACCATCAGAGCACGCACTACACGAATAGCGTCGGCGTGCGCGCCAGTTGCGGCGATTGCCACATCCCCTATGACTCAGGCCATTCCACCGCAGCGGAATATGTGAAGCTGCTTTTGTTCAAGGCCGACCGCGGAGCCAAGGATTTCTGGTACGAATCGCGCAAGAGTATTGCGACGAAAGAGGAGTGGGAGAAACGCCGTCCTGAGCTGAGCGCGTATTTTGAAAATTATCTGACGCAGCACAACTACATCACCTGCCGCGGCTGCCATTCGCTCTTGTCTTTCGGGGGCCCGAACAGCCATATGAAGCTGGTCATCCACCAAGGCATGGTGAAAGAGGACAGCTATAATTGCTTGGAGTGCCACGCGAACATTGGCCACGTGTACCAGCAGCCATCCTCCAAAGTGGACGGCTGGTATTCACTGGAACAGGCTGCGGCCGGTGAGAAACTTTTTGCAGATTCATGCTCCGGTTGCCACGGCGCAAAACTGGAAGGCGGTATGGGGCCGGCGCTTAGCGGCGCGAGCTGGAAGCGAAGCTTCGGGGGCGCAAAACTCTTGACGGTATGGGGACAGATTAAGGGTCCAATGGCACAATACGCCGGCAAAACCTTCACGACACAGCAATCTCTCGATATTCTGGCTTACCTGTTGCAGCAGAACGGACTCGCCGCCG
This sequence comes from uncultured Acidobacteriota bacterium, assembly GCA_963754275.1. GTDB lineage: Bacteria > Acidobacteriota > Terriglobia > Acidiferrales > UBA7541 > Palsa-295. The sequence goes on along the minus strand of CAVWFO010000003.1, from coordinate 22,602 downwards.
GAACTCGGCCTCTTACCGATACCCGGGAGCTATCCGAGACCCTTCCAGACAAGTAGCAGAAGGTCCCGTGGAAGTATGCTTCGCGTGACTGCATCCTTTTGGACGAAACGAGAGCTCTTGTGGATTCGCTGACGAATTGACGGCCGCGGGAGCGAATTCGATCTGGGACGTCGCTGCCCGCATGTGATCGTGACTCGGTCGATTTCTTGGCTGACGCGGCTGAGGCCTATTGCGCGTCATCGCTACTACGCGGAGTGTCCGTCATCGTACGGTGTCCAAAATGACTGAGCAGAGGTTCCAGCCACCGTTAGCTTTCGTCCGTACTAGCGACTTGCCGTGCACACGGAATTAGCCGCAAATTCTCAGCGCGGCGGAAGCAATTTCGCGAGATTCGAATTCTTGCGCCGATTGTTAATTTTGCCAGTTCCAACGGCGGCTCCGGCGCATCTAGGATGGCGCCCTGGATACGAGTGGAGCAGGAGAAGCGTTCGAGGGATGGCGGATGCGCGACAAGATTGCGCTTCCAGTCCGAAACGACGATGCCATCGCAAAGTGTCTATGATCTGGGGAACAAAATGCGGGACTTTGCCGGACGCAATCATCTGGCACAGTAAATATTCGCAGGAGGAAACCATATGGATCGCGTGGCGCGGGTAAAACAGAGCGTCTCCGTGGGGCTGAGTGTCCTTTTGGTCTTTACCATCGGGCCTGGGGCTGCGACCGGTATGGCATATCAGAGTTCGGCAACCGCACCGACTACCACCACGGCCTCCGAATATCCTGGCCAAGGCGTGCCGGCGACCGCCGAGGAGCTGCAGGCTGTGGTGGCGCCGATTGCTCTTTACCCAGACGCGCTGGTGGCACAGATCCTGAGTGCGGCGACCTTTCCCGACCAGGTTGCCATCGCCAGTTATTGGGTAGGGCAGAACAAGGGTCTCACCGGGAGCGCGCTCGTGACAGCAGTTGATAAGCAATCCTGGGATTCAAGTGTTAAGGCGCTGACCCAGTTTCCGGATGTGCTCAACAACATGGCGGCGAATCTCTCGTGGACTTCACAACTCGGTGAGGACTACCACAATCAGACGGCCGAGGTGATGACGGCCATCCAGACGTTGCGTGCCAAGGCGAAAGCAGCCGGCAATCTGAAGACGACTGCGCAGGTTACGGTAGTACAGCAGTCGCCGCAGGTCATCGTGATCCAGCCGACGAATCCGCAAGTGGTTTACGTTCCGTATTACAACCCGGCAGTCGTTTACGGCTACCCGTACGTAGTCCCTGCGTACGTCTATGCCCCGCCTCCTAGCACTGCCGATGTGGTTGCCGCGGGCGTGATTGGGTTCGGCTTGGGGGTCGCTGTGGGCGCCATGATGTCCAGCAGCTGGGGATACAGCACTTGGGGCTGCCATTGGTATGGAAGCTACGGGGTTTATTACCACGGCGGAGCCTACTACGGAAACAGCGCCTGGCATGGCGGATATTACGGTTCCAGCTACAACGCGTATGGCGCGTACGGCAGCGCCCACGCGTCGGAGGGCTACAATCCCTCCACCGGCACTTACGCTCGCGGCGCATCAACTTCGACCGCGTATGGCACGCAAAAAGTGGGGCAAGCGTACAACCCGTACACGGGAGCCTACGGAGCAACCCATCAAGGCTCCAACTCGTATTCGCAGTGGGGAAGCTCCACGATGTCGAAGGACGGCACGACGGTTGACTCGCAGCATTACACGGATGCAAACGGAACCGTGGGCACCGCCGAAAGTTCAAATGGCAACAAGTACGCGACCGCGAACGGCAACGTTTACAAAAACACCGGGAGCGGCTGGGAGGGCGCCGATTCTAATGCTGCGCACGGTTGGGGAAGCAGCGGCGACTCGGACTATCACAGCAGCGACTCCGACTATCACGGCGGATCATCATCTGCATTCAGCGGCTGGGGAGGCGACAGATCGGGTGGCGACTCCGGCTGGGGGTCCAGATCCTCGAGCGCGCAGGGCTGGGGCAGCCGAGGCGGTGGTGGCGGGTGGGGCGGCGGTGGCGGCCGTAGTTGGGGCGGTCGTCGTTAGGTTTAAAGATGGCAGGCGGGCATCCTGAGAATCCAGAGCGGACGGAGGAGTGAAATGGACGAGTTGCTCCGCAATCGTGCGAGCTTGAGATTGCGTTCCCTAATGCTGATCGTGAGTGGCGCGACGCTGTTGGCGATCGGGGGATGCGGCAACGGCAACAAGGCGCAGCCTTCTGCCACGGAGGCTACTCAAGCCGCTCCGAAAAAGTTTGCTTCTCCAGAAGAGGCCGGCAAAAGCCTGTTCGATGCGGCCAAGTCGGGCGATCAAGAAGCGGTTGCGTCCATTTTTGGCGCCGGAGCTAAAGATCTAATTTCTACCGGGAATGCGGCGGAGGACAAGGCTTCGCTTTCCGGATTTGCCCAAGCATACCAAGTGATGAACCGGTGGCGGAAAATGGGAGACGGCAGCCAATTGCTCCTGGTCGGCGCGGATAATCAGGCATTCCCAATCCCGCTGAAGAGCGCAGCCGGTCAGTGGTATTTCGATACTGCTGCCGGAAAAGAGGAGCTCATTGCGCGTCGCATCGGTCGTGACGAAATCGTGGCCATTGATGCGTGCGCAGCATTGGCGGAATCCCAACAGCAGTACTTCGCGCAAAAGCACGGCGGCGTGAAACAGTACGCACAGAAATTCATTAGCGACCCCGGCCAGCAGAACGGATTGTACTGGCAATCCCCGCAAGGTTCTCCGCGCAGCCCCCTTGGACCGCTGGTGGCGTTCGCCACTGAAGAGGGATTGACCCTCAAGCCCAACGATGCTCGGCCCTTTTATGGTTACTACTTCCATCGGCTGGATGGTCAAGGCGCCGCAGCCAAAGGCGGCGCGAAAACGTATGTCGTCAACGGAAAGGCGACCGGCGGATTTGCCTATGTTGCGTACCCGGCAAAATACGACGAAAGCGGCGTGCAGACGTTTATCGTCAATCAGGATGGGGTAATCTACGCGAAAAATCTTGGCAAAGATACCGCCGATCTCGCAAAAGCGATAACCGAATTCAATCCGGACAAGACCTGGCTCGCAGTACAATAAGTGCCAACGGTTTGACAGCTTGAACGCGACCGTAACGTACAGAAGAAAAGCGGGTGAGTCTGTAAGCCGGATTTGGATTTCAGATTTGCAAATGCACAACTTACGTAGAATCAGCGAGCGATTTTCCTTCTGTGACTTGTGGAGACAAGTTTTTCTCACCGAAGTAAAAACTTCTGACATGTTTTTGGCATGTTCCGCTGCGAAAGACGTTCTCCGACCGACATCGTTCGCAGACTGCGTCTACCCCTCGGTCTTCGTGCCTGTCGCAGCGGGAACGAGTGTAGCTGGAGCGTTCGTGGCCGGGGCAACCGGGGCGGGAGCAACTGGAATGCTGTTCATCGGCATTACGGCGGCGCTTCCGACGTTCGGCGGCTGAGGAATCGCGGAGCTACCCGTCGGCTGATAGCCCTTCTCTAAAGGCTGGTATCCCCTCCTCTCGGTTGCCAAGGGTTGATACCCGTCTTGAGTCTGACTTGGGGTTGGGACAGGCTTGTTCTCTTTTCCCGTGCTCATCTCGCAGGCTCCTTGGAGGGCGCAGAAACTGGAGATTCAAACATCTCCAGCGTCCGAACATCCTCCATTCTAATAATAGCACCTTGGCTTAATTCCCTGACCCCCAAAATTCGGCCCTCTGGTGACATACTGCACGTCTTTTCAAGGTAGAGGTCTTCTTGTGCCGGAAAGGACGATGCAAAAGAGCTCACCCCGTACCATCCCCCTAGGACATGGCCGTCCTTCATCGTGGCGACCACCCAGCAAGTCCTTCGTAGCCGAAAGAAATAATCCCATGCCTTGGGAATCGGATGCATCATTTGGAATCGTTCCCGTACTCTCCTCCCCCATCGCGACTCAACAATTTGGGGGATTGCCAGCCCTGTCAGCACTGGCGCGACAAACAGAACGGAGAAGGCTAGACTCGCGATTGCCAAAGGATTTTCGTACCACTTATCTAGCCACGCGTACACCAGCAGCCATGAAAGGACAGCGTAATTCAAACAACTCAGAGTTATGGCCGTGAGCAGCATCCTTCCGTCGGTCGGTTCCGTCCCGGGGAGGGTGAACGACACTACCCTGCTCGCAATGAAACCGGGCATGACGAATGCCACGATTATCAAAACAGCGGCGGTCGAGCTTGGCATAGGCGTTCCTCTTACTTCGATGGATTTTCGGGCGCGGCTGCCGCCAAGGGGGTTTTCTTCCGTTGCGGACGGACTTTGCCTGCTTGTCGGATGAGCCTCAGTTGCGATGCTTTGTGGTCCAACTCATAAAAGAAATTGAGAAGGTCTTCTATTACTCCAATTGCGAGTTTCAGTTCGTACGGCTTGGGAGCAGCGAGTTCGTGAACTGCCTCGTTGCCCATAAACCGGAACTGATGCAAATTTCTGATGATGCTCTTGTTCGGAAGAAGCGGCCTAAGCCCGTCAATTTTTATCTTGAGATTCTTCCCTTTGATGCGTCTATCTTGGCAGATGCCCTCCATGAGTGCGCGGAGTCCAGCAGCACAAAGAATGAACGCCTGATGGTGGTAAGCCGTGATTGCTTCTTGGTAGAGGGCTTTCAAATGCGGCTTCAATTTCGAGTAGTTCTTGGGTATCGCAGCGTCTCGCGAACACGGGGGAAAGTACGCATATTCCTCGTCGTTATCTCCCATCATGCTGTTCCAATAGCTTTCCTGCAACAAACCGTGCTCGCACCCCATACAAATCCAGAATTTGTAGCCCATGACTTCCGAGAACCCGCCATCTTCGCTATCGAACCTGCTGCTGTGAGCGCCCTTCAATTCATGGTTAGTTTCATTCCCGCAGCGGTTGCAATAAAATCTGGCTTTTTCCAGAGGTTCGCCTGCCATAACATCACCACCTTCGTGCGATTACCCTTTGTGAATTCGGGCAACACTACCAAGGCATGCCGATTTCGTCAATCAACCGAACTTCAAACACGGCGGGAACGAACGCCTGCGCTTCGTGTAATACCTAGTTCTCACGGCGCAGGTTCAGGTCAGGCGCTACGGGCACCTTGCCCGACAATTGTTCAAGATTCATTTTCGTGACTTTTCGTCGTAGATATAGTTATGTTGTGCAGAGACGAAACCATGAACGGTGAGGGCAGAAAACCTAGCAAGGTCACACCTGTTCTAAGCGGCACAAGAACATGGTCTAGTGGAAACATCAAGTTCACCGTGCTCACGGTTGAGGGGCACCCCCAAAACAACTACATAACATTCCAAAAGAATCTAATTGGAAAACCGAAAAATGTTGGCGTGCAGCGGTTCATCATGAATTTGGGTGATTGGACGAACCTCAAACACCTAATCGAAGTGGACCTTTCGGAAAAGCATCAATGGGTTTTGCAAAATAGCGGAATCACAGTCATTCACGGAGATAAGACGAACGAACTCGCTAGACTCGTTCAAGAGAATCCAGAACTAATAGATAAGATTCTCGAAGCGCCAAATTTGAAAAGTTTGTCATCTGCTAGCTTTGAATATCTCAACAGACTGGCGATGAAAGTCTTTAAGGTTCAGCGCAAGAACGTGGACTTGGTTCTCAAGAATTTGGCGAGAGCGTCTCCTCAAGAATTTGTTCAGTTCGCATCATTGCTCACCGATTTGCGACTGGGCCAAGTAGCGACGCTCGCAAATCTCGTGAAACAGAAGCTTGAAATCATTGCCCTATTTGAAAAACTGACGACAGAAGAGACAACCCGCGAAAAGGAAATCCACAAGCTCATCGAGCAAAACCCGTGGATTGCCAACAAGAGCTATGAAATTCTGGCCAGCGACAAACAATTGGCGGACTTTCTCTCGAAAAATGTGAAAGACGACCCGGAACTTAAAACACGGCCAGACCTCATCGCAAAGCGTGTGCCGTACCAAGAAGAAATAGTGCTAATCGAACTGAAAAGACCGGAAGTCAAGTTGCAGGCTCGCAACATCGGCCAGATTCTGGAATATCGAGACCTGATAAGGCAATACAGGCCCGGAACGAAGAGCATTGATTGCTTCTTGTTCGGTTATCAAAAACAGCATAGCTCGTTGGAATCCAAGGATGTGACCATACGGACCTTTTCAGAGCTTTCAACTTCACTTCGAGACGAATACCAAGCATACCTGCGCGTACTAGAGGAAAACGCAGACGCTGGTGAGTCCTTGGAGGATGCTGCACCTGAAATTGAGCCAGAGGACGAAGACATCCAGTTCTGAAACCGGAATACTCATCACGCGCCGCTGCATTTGAAGTTGCCTCAGTTGAACGGAGTCGCCCAATCAGGCGGAGGCATGGTCCTTATGTCGCTGTTTACGAGTAATCCGGTTCTTCATAGAAATCAGCCTCATCAACCTTTTCGATGTTGATGGATTCTGGCAAACCCGCAGCCTTTAGTTCAGATGCGTCGTCAAGATTGAGGCCACAAACATTGCAGATGAAGCTCGATGGATTGAGCGTGACCACCGCGTAGGCAAATGATGGTGAACCGTTCTCATCGTAATCGGCTTCCCAGTCCACGTCGTAATCTCCGTTTGCTAATCCAAGGTGCCCACATGCCGGACACGCGACAAGTTCATCTTGGTATTTCATGCTGATGTTTGCATAACCGCTCTCTATGACACTCACTACTGCCTTCAACTGGTCTGAATCGAAGGTGACGTAACGTTGGCGATAGGCATCTTTCGCTCGGGCAAGTTTTTCTGCAACCACCCGCTGAACTTCGGCCAAGGACTCATCTAGTTGCTGGGAAACCATTTCAGCAAACTCACCGAATATTTCCTGCGGCTTCAGGTCTAATCCTTTGATGAGCGTAGAACTGCCCCCGAGGTAGGCACGCAAGAGTTGCGTAACTTCTGTTTCCGGCACCTCACCAAGATGAACGGTGCTATTCCGATATTCCGCGAGCAATGTGAGCCGTGGCCCGAAAGTAGACAGGTCCGGGTGCAACTGAGTGCAACGTCGCAATACCTCAGTAGCGATGATGGTTTTGATATTCCACGGTGCTCGCTTTGAATGCTTTCCAGCAGCACAGGCGTGGAGAAGTGAATCAAAATCCCTATCAATGATGAGGCTTGGGTGAATCGTGGCCAGTCTTGCTTTGCCGAGGAGTTCAAAAGAGACAGCCGCCTGAATGAAAAACTGGTCGAATTCTTTATTGAGATAGTGACGGATGGCCCGCTGCGCGGCGTCGGCACTTTGTTCCAATAATTTGTCTCTCATGCTTCACAATTCCTGCTCAGATTGGCGCGATTGGTCTTCATCGCGTGTTAGCCGCGTTTGTTTGACCCATCTACTCTGTTTGCGAGTGCGAATGCGTCTAGGTCGCTCCGCAGCAGCACAAACTTTTTCCCATGCGAATGTACGGCAACTTCTTTTCACGAATCGCGGCGGCGATGGTCCATCTTCTGGCTCGCAGCAGGTCCGCAGCCTCCGACACCGAGAAGTATTCTGTTGGCGAAGGCGCTGCGGACTTTTGTGCTTTCGGCCTGTCATTCATACTGTTCTCCCTACCCAGCCTTATTGCTCAACCGCGCGTTGCGGCACGCTGAAACTCATCTTCCAGAAATCGAACAAATCGCTGCCCCCACAGCACACGGTCGTCCCAAACCGTCTCGCGGTTATGAAGGACATCTCCGACTTGGAGAAACTCGGCGTCGAATTTGGTTTGAAGCGCCCCGTTTTCCTCTCCCCGCGCAGCGTCGTATATGAACGTATTGTAAAAGTCAGCGCCTGCGTAGGTCGAAGATAAGTTCACGAAATAGCACATGCACCCGAAAATTCGGACGATAGCGTCTATGCGGTGCTCGTTGTTCCGGGCAGCGAGAATGACCGCGTGCTGGTGAGGGCCTTGCTGGACGAAATTGAGGAACCGTTCAAGTACGAACAAACGCACAAGGCCGTCCCCTTTTCCCGATACGATGAATTGACGTATCGCGTTGAACTCTTCATCCAACACACGCTTCGCGCCGACTATGCGAACTAGGCCGAGAAATGCAATCTTCGCTGCGTTGCGAAGACCCTCCCGCGAACTACAAATCTCTAAATCACCACCCAGATGCACCTCGCCTTCTTCGCCGCCCTCGTCTACGGGCGGGTCGAGCGCCTCCCACTTCCCGCTCGCAACGAGATTCGCCCAATTTTCCTTTATGGCGTCGGTCAAATATTTGCCCGTGAGTTCAATGCTCCCATCTGGCTGGCGCACCTTCTCGACAATTGGGTTTAATTCGACTTTTCCATCTTTGAGTTGACCCTTGTAAACTTTTTCCCCGACGAGAATTGTGACTTCCGAAGACGGGATGTCATTGTCTCGGTCCGGTATCTGCAACAGGAGGCGAATCGGCGCAAGTTCTCGGAACAGTTTTCCCTCAAATTTCCCTGAAAACGCGTTATTGTCTTCCTCGCAGACGCAGTCGGCTAGCACGATGTGACCGCCGAGAGCCGCCGGGATGAAGTGTTCTCTACTAGGAGGTTTCTCTTTCAAGCAAAAGACGCAGATTGCCATGTTACAACTCCTCGCGCTTCCTTCGTTGCTGCGGCATCAACAGATAGGAAAGGCCCCGTGTGGCTTCTATTTGGAGTGCTTCCAGCCAGCGGGAAAGATGATTTCGTTTCTGCTCGACTCGTCCAAGAAGTCGAAACCGTCGAGGTTGGCCCACTGTTCAGCCATGTACTTTTCGAGAGTCTGGCGATATTTCTTCCGCTCGTCCAAATCCGCGTTCGCGTTCATTTTGGAAGGGTACGGATACATTAGGTGAATGAGGAATGAGACGCGCTTTCGAGCCGGAACGGAAACAGGATAGTCAATCTTTTCATTCTCCGAAAAGGCGCGGAGACTGTTTTGGTCTTCGAGTTTGGCGCTCATCCTCACGTTATACGCATCTGTGACTCGATAATCGAAATCGGTTGTATTTTCTAGTACGTAGTAAATCACGACGTGGTTGTCGTCACCTTCAGTGGTTACGTGGTCGTACTCGGCCTTGATGGATTTGGAATCCCACGGCTTGGGCGGCTTTGGTTTGCTCTGGTACCGAAGAAATCCTCCGACAAGAATCGCCAATCCCAAAGCTGTGCCGACTCCCCATCCCAAACCAATCAGGAGCGCCTTTTTCCAGTTCATTATTGCGGTGCCCTCCACCGAAGCAGTCGTTAATCGTTGCGGCAATCCGAACTCGTTAGCCCATCGGCCAGTGCCGCGCGGCTCCGAGCCAATTTGAATGTCCCGTCTTGGAGTCCAGTGCCGCCCCGCGTAACGACGTACGTGCCGTTCAGGTTCTCGCCTTCTCTGTGTCCGGTGAACGTGATGTCGAAGTTGGGACTCTGCGCAACAAATGCAAATGCCGTGCCGTGAACTGAGCCTGTCACTGGCCCACTGCCGTACAGGGGCCGGAAAACCACGAAACAACCAGTGAGCGCGCCATTCGTCTGCTGGAGTGCCAGTTCGGCAGAAGCCTCCAGATTGGATGTTGTATTTACAACGTCGCCCGTGAACTGCCCCCACATCTGCGTGGGTGCGTGTTTGGTAGTCGCGGACTGCGGTGCCACAGCTTGTGCGGACGGCGGAACGGCTTGATTCGACGCGGACGCAAGCGAAGCGGGCAGGGACGTTGTAGCCTTCGGTGATGACTGAGTCGCGCCGACAACTAATGACACGACGGCTAGAATGCCCAACTGTACCGCGAGCGTCCCCGTAAACGGACGTGAGGTGCAGAGCCTTTCAATCCCGCGCCAGAGGCCACCGATACCGTTCTTGAAAATGACGATAACGAGGCCGATGGTGAAGAACGTGAGAAACTCACTGCACGCTGCGGCATCCCACGGTTTGCCTTCTGCATAGAAGCCCGATTGCGGCGTAACGATAGCCACACCCAGTCCTGCGGTAAAGAATACGACCCAGAGGAACACCACCGAAGGGTGCGTACTCAGATAATCCCCATAGCTGCTCAGCCCCCGCTGTGCGCGATACAAAACAGACGATTGTCGTTTCGTGCAGCGAGCGCAAACCCCACCGTTCAACTGAGTGCCGCACTCTCGACAGTAAATATCTTCTGAGGGCGTGGGCGATGGAGTCGCGGGCGACGAAGGCCAAGGCACTTCTTCTACGTTGAGGTTGCGGTCGTAATGAAATCTTTCGCTAGTGGACAAAACATCGAAGGCATTCTGTATCACCAAGAATTTTTCAGCCGCGTCGCGCTTGACCATTTCGGGGGTGCCCGGTGGGAGTTTGTCCGGGTGATAGTTCCGCACGAGCCTTCGGTATGCGGTCTTTATTTCCTCGGAGGATGCGTTCCTGCGCACGCCAAGGGTTTCGTAGTGGTCGGACATCGAAGGGCTGGTTCCTCCGTTGGGCGGATTCTATCACGCACGAAGCGCAGCCAGAGCACCTCGTGTAGGTCATGTCGAGAAGTGATAGGTGGTACACTCCCCGACGGTAGGGCCGGAGCGAGGACTTATACCGTGACTGACGAAGTGCACAACACCGCTTTCACTTCCCAACAAATGGAACTCAGCAGACGGCTCGGGACTCTTCATGCCGCACTACATGAAGCAACTGGCAAAACATTTCAAGGGTCAGGACCATGCGAGATTTGTGCATTACACCTCTGCCGAGTCAGCACTGAATATCATTATAACGTTGTGGATGCGGAATACGAATTGCATGGCCGACTACCGCGAGGTGCAACACGGCTTCGACATCCTCGGACGATTCTTTGAAGACGACTCTAGGTACAAGGCATTTACTACGGCTCTTGATGCGCCTCCGGGTGCAGCGTCGAATGCCCTCAATCGCTTTGTTCAAGTGCGGAAGGACATTAGATTTGACACCTATATCGCCTCTATCTCAGAGCACGACGCTGATGAAGATTCGCACGGGCGATTATCAATGTGGCGCGCTTTCGGTGGCAGCACGACTCGCGTTGGTCTCGTCTTGAATGTCCCGTTACTTTCGACAGCCACCGTTCCGCTAAATCTCCTGTTTAGTTCCGTTGCGTACCTATCGGAGAACGCGGCTCATGACGTTTTGCTCGAAGTCATTGAAAACGTCACAGCCAATTGTGAATTTCTGCGCACCTTAGACCAGTCGGTCGTTACGACCGCTATTTTTGCGATGTTCGTGGCTGGCGTCGTTTGCCTCAAGCACGAGGGTTTTCGTGAAGAACGGGAATGGCGTGTTATATATTCGCCCAAACGCGCGCCTGCCACACTGATGGAATCCTCGACTGAGGTAGTCGGCGGGGTTCCGCAGTTCGTTTACAAAATTCCGCTCGACGCGACTGCATCAGGCTCAATCGCGGACCTCGATTTCGCACGCCTGTTCGACCGCCTGATTATCGGTCCAAGTTCGTATCCTTGGCCGATGTACGAAGCGTTTGTCGCCGCTCTGAAACTGGCCGGGATTGCGGACGCTGAAAGTCGGGTGGTTGCTTCCGAGATTCCAATTCGCTCTACGTAAATCCGATACCGATTCGTGGAGGTCAAGATGAGAAGTCCAGGGCTGGTTCGGAAAGAATACAAATCCGTATGTGAGGCAATGCGTGCCCTCGACAAGAAAGGTGGAGGGCATTCGCCTCTGCCGAAGGATAGCGACTTGTATTGTCGCTTGGCGGTAGTAAAGAACACGCTGGAGTGGGTTCACCCATTGCTAATCAAGACGGAAGCTAAAGGACCAGATAGGCTCAACGAACTCTTGGGCTACAAACATTTCGCGATGGGGCCGACTCTCGCAGTGTTGCATCCATGACAAGCAAGGGTTGCGCAGCGGCAGTAGGAAGCGCGCTATGGCGCGACAACATGCCGCTTTTTCCGCAGTGGTTTGGGAAGTTGAACTCCTTCGATTCTTTCCAAGAATTGAGGGTACTTTGGTTCTGAGTTGAACCTGACCCTGTGTCCGTTTCCATGTGTAATTCAGCGCCGAGCAGTGGCGGACAAAATGCAAAGAATTTGTTTGAGTAGCGCGGGTCGCCTCATCATAGACGTTGAAACTGATTCTGTTCTCTCCCTTGTGCATGATTTTTTTCACGTATGGTCGGATTACGACAACCTGACCCGCCGCTGGGAATCTCTCCGCGACGCCGCCCTTAACCATTGAGCGAGACACGCCCCCGGGTCTGTAGCCGATGTCGTCGTCAAATCCGCCACGTTTCGCAGCGGCCTGCGCGGCGTTGTGAATCTGTTTCGTGATGGAAGTTTTCTTTCCCTTCTCCCAAACGAAATCAACTCTGATTCCTTTTCTGGAAACTTTCACAATCCTCTTGAGCAACCTATCCCACAGGTCTTCGTTGGCCTTCGTTTCGCCCGATAGGTTTTTCCAACCCTGCTTTTTCCAATGCGGCGCGCGTCTTAGATTCTCGGTGACGTATTGCGAATCCGTGACGATGAGAACCCGCGTGACATCCCTCCAAGGCGAGCGATTGAAGACCCAGCGAAGGGCTTCGATACATGGCAATAACTCCATCCGATTGATGCTGCTTTCAGCGCATCCGAAGTCAACAATCTGCTCATCGGGGCGGTCAAGATGCTCTGGGAAGTGAACGATGGCCGCACAACCAGATTCGCCGCCCGGATTCTTATAGCAAGACCCATCGGTGTAAATGTGGATTGCGCGCGGGTCGAGCAATTTGTCGCTCCTGTCAACGGAGCGTATCATTTCGAGCGGAGAGCGACCATGAGCAACATCCACTTGGGAACATCCGCATTCACCGCCGCTGGCTGGGAAGGCTCGTTCTATCCCGAAGGAATGAAGCCCGCCGATTCCTGACTTACTACGCAACGAAATTCGACACCGTTGAAGTTGACTCCACGTTCTACCGCACGCCGTCCGTGGCTACGGTGAACGGTTGGGAGCGCAAGACGCCCAATGGATTCATTCTCGCCGCAAAGGTTCCACAGTTAATTACCCATGAAAAGGTTTTGCAAGATTGCGACGACGACCTGAACTATTTTCTCGAAACGATGGATTTATGGGCGACAAACTCGGGCCGTTACTCTTTCAATTCGGATATTTCAACAAGAAGGCATTTAAGAGCGGCGATGAATTTCTGGCGCGTCTCAAACCCTTCCTGAAAAAACTGCCGAAAGGTTACAAGTTCGCGCTCGAAATTCGCAACAAGCAGTGGCTGACTGCCCAGTTCTTCGACCTGCTCCGTGAGCACAAAGTCGCGTACGCACTGATTGACCAAGCATGGATGCCACGCGCCAGTGAATATTCGAGAAGTTTGACCCAATCACTGCGGACTTCACATACATTCGGCTGCTCGGTGACCGCAAGGGCATCGAACAAAAGACCAAAATGTGGGACAAGGTAATTGTGGACCGCTCGAAGGAATTGAAGAGTTGGGTTGATGTCTGTGAGCGCACCACACGTCGCGGTGTCAGCACGTTACGTCTATGTGAACAATCATTATGCGGGCCATGCCCCAGCCACCGTCGAATCGTTTCGGAAACTTTGGGCGCAGAGGCACAAGTAGCTCCGCGAACTTCCGACAACAACGTAGTTCTCGCGCCATTTCGTGAATCTGCGGGAGGGGTGATGTCGTTCCGGTTGTCTGCCGTGTGCCTTTTCGTCCTTGTGGCGATTTCATTCGCACACGCAACGAGTGTCGTCGCAACGCTAGGATTGAAACGTATCATTCTTGCCGCAGACACACGAGAAGCCGTATTGGAATCGGGACTCTCAAAAGACAATTACCGCTACCGTGACGTTCGCTGCAAACTAGCTCCTCTTGGACGCACCGCAGTTGCTGTCGCTGGGAACGTAAAGTATATAAGGAATGACCCGAACGACTCGGTGCCCGATTGGGATGCTCTCCGGGATGCGAAAGCGGCGTATGCTGTTCACGGACTCGACCTACACGAGATGGCCGCAGATTGGGCGCGCCGTTCGGAACTACAGTACATCCGCTTTTACGCAGTCGCACCTCTGCGAGTAAGGCAACTGGCCAGTGTAAATGCTGAGACGTACTCGTTGACGCCTTTGTGGTCGTTGGTTTGGCAGGGACGGGTTCCGATTCTCTACTGGGAAAAGGTCTTTCTCGATGAGAGTTTGCCTACGCCGATTCAATCGTCGATACAATTGCTCCCGTACCGACAACTACCCTATGCGATGAACGGCGCGACACAAGAATTGGTCGAGGGCAATTCTCAGCGGACGATTGATGCAGCAGCACAGTGGAAAAAGGAGGCCGTGAGAATTCCCGAGTAACGAGCGCGACTGGCGTTGGGTGGAATTTCTGCATCGAGCTTCACGGGCCACTACGACGATAGTGTCGGCCACGACGTGAATGTCATTCAGATTCCTGTTGGGGGTAACGCGCAGTGGCTACAAAATTGTACATGCCGGGATTGAGGAAGCCATGATTGCCGAAACCCAATTCACGGTTGAAGATTTCAGGAAACGCATTCAAGCGATGACCGATGAGAAATTGATGCAGACAGGCAAAGCCGCGCGGTACATGGCTGACCCGCGGGTCGCCGACAAGCGCACTGTCCGAGATGTGTACGTGGTTCAGTTACAGGAATGCAAGGGTGGAGTGGGCACGACGCCACCCGAAGAAATCTGAATCCGCAGGCCCGCAGGGCGGCGGTATAATCGCGGCGTGTTGAACCCAGCCGACGGTCGGTGAACAAATGAAAAAGACAGTTGCTGTAGTCACTCTCATTGTCCTTAGCGCAATGGCAGGCGCTCTGGCCGAAGAAAAATGGTCGGCAAACGCCCATTGAAGTGGCGGCAGCTTACGCCGGACGAGCGCGTGTTCTACATTTATGGATTTACCACAGGCATCAACTACGAGAGAGTTGCTAAAAAATCGAGCGACCCGCCGATGACTTTTGCCGACTCGACCAGACCTGCGGACATTGCCGCCGCGATGGACGCTTTTTACGCGAAACCTGAGAACGCGCTTGTTTGCTGGACGTATGCCGTCGAAATCACTAACGCGGCCATGAACGGAACCCCGAAATCCGACGCGGAAATCAACCTCATTAGAAAAGCCAACGCTCAAGCCGGATGTACTTGGTAGGCTTTCTCCCATGGCAACAGTTCATCGCTGCTAGAGCGCTGCCATCGGTGTGAACTCCAGTGCCAACCTTCGCTTTCCGTTCCCCTTGACAGCGTGTATTACATGTGATACGCTCTTGCCATGGTCAAGGGAACCAAAACGGCTCTGGAACTTAGCAAGCTTCCCCAACTGTACACGGTGACATACGCTGGCGGTGACGTTCGTGAAGATGGGCTGGGCGTCTTTGCTCCGGGCGGCAAGCTGGTCGGCATCATCACGGTGCGCGGTCGCAAACCCAAACAATACTCGGGCATCATCGTAGACAACATCCACGGCGCACGCAGTCGCCAGTTTCCGCACTCAAAAAGAAGCTCTGGCGTACATCGAAGAATCCAACATCACGGCGGTCGGCTAATGAAATACACCAAAGCCATTCGTGCAAAAGTCGCGGCCATCAAACGCGGTTCTGAATTGACCTTTTCTGGTATCCCGCAACACTTCGTCTACGGCGACCGCTTGGTGCTTCACTATCGAGTCAAGGAATTGAACGCGTGGCTTCCATCCGCAGCGGTTGCCGGACTGCGCCGTCGTGGCGTGAAGGTGGGCTACTAACATGGCGCTGGGCGAAAAGAAAATCCTGTTTTCAGTTCGGTTGGAACCGAGCCAAATAGCGCGGCTGGAGAAGATGCAGAAAACTCAGGGCACGGATGCAGCGTGGGTCATCAGGACGGCGCTGACTGAATTTTTCGCTCGGCAAGACAAAAAGAAGAAGTAAGCGGCCACGGCCAGTGCTCTAACACTGACCGCAGCCTAACCCACAAATCGGAGGCACCGATATGCAGGCTGGCGCAAACGTATCGCGTTCTACATTCCCCCGCAAGGCCGCAGTCGCTACACCCGACTTTGAAGTTTCTGGAGGCGGTTCAATTTACATCTTCACGCCATTGACTCCCGCTGCCCGCGACTGGGTGGCGGAATTTCTGCCCGAAGATGCGCAGCGATGGGCAGGTGGCACGGTCGTTGAACATCGTTTTATCGCGGACGTAATTCTTGGCGCACAGCGTGATGGCCTGGCGGTGTGCGGATGACGCGCGCCGTGCGTGACGAAGCAAAGCTAGTCGTGAAGAAGGTGCGGCCATTGCTGCGCGGCTTTCAACTTGGAGCGGTCACCCTAGCGCTGGCGAAGTTGGAAGGCGAATACATGGCCCGGTTGACTGCGGCTGAGGCTTCGGGATGCGATTGCATCGCTGACGCCAAGCACGGCCTGTACAAATGCGCGACACGTCGTGCGCACGCTATTACGACACTGGTGGGACGCTAATGGACGCACAGCGCGTGGCGAACTACCTGCGCCAGAAACTAATTGCGCGCAGCGGCGCAGATTCAGCGATTGGCGAAATTGTTGCGGCGATGTCGGATGCGGAAATACTGGCGGCGCACGAGCGGCACACCGCTTTGCAAGTGGCCAAGCTGGCGGAGAAACCATGAGCGCGGAAATCAAAACTTTCATCCCACCCAACATTTGCAACGTGCCCGGTTGCGGCAAATCCACAGACGACTACCACTATTTTGTTTGCGAGGCGCACATGTCAGAGCCATTCCGTGCCGACCGTCGTAAATATCTCGACAGGCTGCACCGTCGGACGCCGACGTGCTTGCTGACGCCAGAGCGGCCCGACAGCGGCGTCACGCATGAAGTCGTGTTGCACATCACGTCGGAAATGCTCGAACGATACGCCGCGCGCCATCGCAAACCGTTGATGGCCGATGAAAGACGTGGTGTCGAGTGCGGCCAATTCAATTTGGGAGAGATTTTATGAGGGAAGACATCGTACTGAAAGCGATGAAGAAGAACAACATCCCGCTCACCAGAGCCAACTATCTGGACATAGCGTACATGGGGAATCCGCCAGAGGAAATCGGCGGCGAGGTTGAGGCGAGCATACCGAAGGAAATTGGCGAAGCTGAGGATATTGCGTGGATGGCGGAAATGGGTGTGGAATGGAGGCCAGATGTTGACGACGAAGATTGAGTCACCGACACCGCAGCGAATCAGCGTGCCCCAAGGAACCGTGTTGCAAATTTATTCGCGGGATGCGAAGGGCAATCGCATTTTGTATAACCTGCCGGGGCCGCTAGACGTGAGCATGGTGCCAATCGAGCGGCGAGAAATCGAGTAATCGGTCAGCGAAAATCGGTTAATGAATTAATCAGGACTTAGCCCGCAGGCAGTTTACCTTCGTTGACTTGCCTTCTGCTCCAACCTAAGATGTGCGCAAATGGCGGAACTCCCGTCTCGCATCGGCCAGACCATCTCGCACTACCGAATCTTCGAAAAGCTCGGTGGTGGCGGCATGGGTGTGGTGTACAAGGCCGAGGATATCAAGCTCAATCGCTTCGTCGCCCTGAAATTCCTTCCTAACGACGTCGCCAACGACCTGCAAGCTCTCAGTCGTTTCCAGCGTGAAGCTAAAGCTGCATCTGCACTGAACCACCCCAACATTTGCACCATTCACGAGATTGACGACCAAAACGGGCAGGCGTTCATCGTCATGGAATTTATGGATGGTCAGACCCTGAAGCATCGCATTTCCGGGAAACCGCTCCCACTTGAGCAAGTGCTGGAATTAGGGACTGAGATTGCGGACGCGCTGGACGCGGCGCACACCAAAGGAATCGTCCATCGCGACATCAAACCTGCCAACATTTTTGTCACCGAACGCGGGCACGCCAAGGTCTTGGATTTTGGTCTGGCGAAGCTCACTCCTGGTACCAACGGTGTCGGTATTTCTGCGATGCCGACGGCGACAGCAGAAGAGCTCCTGACAAGCCCTGGGACAGCAATTGGCACTATCGCGTACATGTCTCCTGAGCAGGCGCGGGGCGAAGAATTGGATGCGCGGACGGACTTGTTCTCCTTCGGCACAGTGCTATACGAAATGGCCACGGCTCAGATGGCCTTTCCGGGAAGTAGTGCTGCAGTCATCCACGATGGGATTTTGAACCGCTCACCAGTTCCGGTGACGCAGGTTAGCAATGGACTCCCACAAAAACTGGACGAAATCATTGGGAAGGCACTGGAAAAGAACCGCAGGCTCCGTTATCAAAATGCTGCTGACATTCGCACAGATTTGCAGCGACTGAAGCGCGACACAGAGTCGGCGAAGACACCCGCAGCAACGACCGCATTAGTTGGTGTGGGGAACAGCGAAGAAGCCGGTGGAAGGCGATTGTCTCTTCTGCTGCTGCGGCGGTTGTGGCGCTTGCTGGTGGCGGCTATTTCTATTTTATCGCACGCCGAAACTGACGGACAAAGACACCATCGTCCTCGCTGATTTCACCAATGCGACGGGCGATGCAGTGTTCGATAACACTCTGCGGGAAGGACTAGCTGGCCAACTTGAACAGTCGCCTTTTCTTCGAATGGTGCCCGAGCAGCAAATCCAGCAAACGCTACGCCAAATGGGTCAATCACAGGATGCGCAGCTCAGCCCAGAGATTGCGCGTGAAGTCTGCCTGCGGACGCAGAGTACTGCGGTCATTGACGGCTCGATTTCGCAAATGGGAGCGGAGTATCTTTTGACTTTGAAGGCTGTCGGCTGCTCGGATGGTAACGTCCTTACGCGGACGACCGCTCAAGCGAATGAAAAGACTCATGTCCTAGATGCTTTGGGAAAGGCCGCCTCGGAACTTCGCAACAAATTGGGCGAATCGCTCAGCACGGTTCAGAAATTGGATGTCCCGCTTGCGCAGGCCACTACGCCTTCATTGGAGGCGTTGAAAGCCTACAGCCTTGCAGGGCAGAATTCGGATTGCGGAGCTAACGTGCCCCTTTATCAACAGGCGATTCGCCTCGACCCAAATTTTGCGTCGGCCTATCAAAACTTAGGACGTTGCTATTTAGACCTCGGTGACAACAATCTTGCCTCCGAAAATATTCGAAGAGCTTATGAATTGCGAGAGCGAGTCAGTGAAAAGGAAAAACTGGATATCGAGGGGACTTATTATCGAAGTGTGACCGGCGACCTGAAGAAGGCCCGCCAAGTGGCTGAACTTCAATTGCAGCTATATCCGCGAGAATGGGGGCCGCTTGTTGACCTTGCCATAATCGATTTCGTGTTAGGGCAACATGAAAAAAGCCTATCCGACCTTCAAGAAATACATCGCCGTAGTCCGACCGACCCCTATCCGTACCCAGGCCTAGTCGAGGGCTACACATTCTTAAATCGTTTCGATGAGGCCCATTCCACTGCCGAGGAGGCCCTGGCGAAGGGTATTGCTTACCCTTATCTTCGATATTTTATTTACGAGCTTGCATTCCTTCAGGGTGACGATACAAAAATGCAACAACAGGTCACATGGTCTACAGGCAAACCTGGGATAGAGAATGAAATGCTTGAGTTGCAAGGTGACACTGCGGCTTATTACGGCAGGCTCGCTAAAGCCCGGGAATATTACCGCCGTGCGGTGGACTCTGCTACTCAGTCTGCCGAAAAAGAAACGGTGGCAAACCATTTGGTTGATTGGGCGTACCTGGAAGTCCTCTTCGGCAATGTCAAAGAGGCCCGGAAACTCGCTGGTGCCGCGCTCACGTATTCTGGAGGTCGAAGCATCCGGATGCAGGTTGCTCAGGTACTGGCTTACTCCGGGGACACAACAAGCGCCAAAGAATTAGCCGATGAATTAGCGAGGCAATTCTCGGAAGATACAGTGGTTCAGTATATTCAACTCCCATGGGTGTTCGCGCAAATCGCCCTTAACCAAAAGGACTCTTCAAAAGCTATTGAGCTACTTCAGAAAGTCGCTCCATATGATTTGGCTGGCTTTAATCATGTGTATGTGCGAGGAAATGCCATCTAGCGGCACGCAAAGGAACAGAAGCAGCTGCTGAATTTCAGAAGTTCTTGGACCATCGGGGCATGGTCGGTAATAGCCCGCTCGGTGTCGTCGCCCGCATTGGCCTCGCCCGGGCCTACGTTTTGCAGGGCGATACCGCCAAGGCCAAGGCGGCCTATCAAGATTTCCTCACGCTCTGGAAGGACGCCGACTCCGACATCCCCATCCTGAAGGAGGCAAAGGCGGAATACGCAAAGCTCAGTTAGTTTCGAGGCAGCCTAGATTCTCGGCCACCCGGGCAAGTCGCGATAAGTCGCGCTACCGGACATCTGGTTTTCGCTGGTTTCCAATTGTCCGGTTTCGGCGTTTACCAAGCACTAGCTTCCCGTTGCCCGTAGTAGTCGATAAACTCGTAGCTTTTTCGACCGAACGCTCTAGCCGAAGCGCAGCTGTTGACAATTTCAGTCCCGCGGCAGTAGATGTATCTCGTCAAACGGCGAAGTTGACTCGCGCAGCGAAACAACCGCGCCACTTTTGTTTCAAACAAAAAAGAATTGGAGGATAGATCATGAAATGGATCGTAAAAATCGCTCTGCTTGCATTGTTTCCCGCGGTTTTGGGACTGGCAGCCTCGCCGCAAGTCTCCGCACAACAGAAGCCAAACATCGTCATCCTTATGACCGACGACACCGGCTGGAACGACTTCGGGGCCTATGGTGGTGGCGAGAACCTCGGCCATCCGACCCCGAACGTCGATCAGGTCGCCCAGGAAGGCGCCGTCTTCACCAGTTGGTACGGCCAGGCGAGTTGCACCGCGGGCCGGGCCTCGTTCATGACCGGACGCATCCCGATCCGCTCGGCGCTTTCGGTCGTGGTTGTGCCTGGCGACGAGAACGGCCTCACGAAGAGCACGCCGACAATCGCCGAGTTCTTCCAGAAGAACGGCTATTCGACCTATTTCTCGGGCAAGTGGCATCTGGGGGATCAACCCAAGTTCTACCCGATCGAACATGGCTTTGACGAAATGAAAGAGTTCGCCGCCTACTATCCGGGCGTCTATACCTATGACGACACGGATAACTTCGCGCATCCCTGGTTTCCGAAATATAACCCTGCTTACTGGGACGAATATCAAAAGATCGTCAACCTCTACGAATGGGAAGGCACCGCCGGCAAACCCGCGACCAAGGTTGCGCGCATCGACTACGACTACCTGCATGAATTCGACGTCCGTCAGGCTGACTCAGCGGTCGAATACATTAAGGCGCACGCCAAAGGGGGCAAGCCGTTCTTCATGGATGTTAATTTCATGAAGATGCACAACCCGAACATTCCCGCCAAGGCGTTCATTGGCAAATCGCACCTCGGCAATTATTCAGATGCCATGATGGAACTCGACTCCAACATCGGCCGCATTATGGACGCCATCCGTGCAGAAGCTCCCAACACCATCGTCATCATCACTGCCGACAACGGCGCATGGCAGGACGCCTACCCGGATGCCGGCACAGTGCCGTTCCGTGGGGAAAAGGGCTCGCCATTTGAAGGCGGTTTCCGCGTACCCGGCATCATGTGGTGGCCGAATCACATTCCGGCCGGCGCACGCTATGGCGAAATGATGTCGCACATTGACTGCTGGGCAACGCTGGCAACGATGGCCGGCCTCACCCCGCCGCCTCATGGCGCGTGGAAGGACAATGACGGCAAGCCGATTTATTTCGACAGCATTGACAACAGCGCCTACATTCTTGGCAAGGAAAAGCATTCCGCACGCAACGGATGGATCTATATCGACGGTGAATCCTTCGCCGGCGCTCGCGCCGACGTCGGCGGCGATCCCACGAACCCCGATATCAAAATCGCCTGGAAATACCTGTATACGTCCAAGGACACCTGGCTCGGTCGCCAAGCAGGATCTCGGCTGTTGCGGTTCGACCTACAACCTAACGATGGATCCGTTCGAGAAATACGACATGACGTTCAACGGTGCGGTGAGCTCGCGCCTCCCCACCACCTCGCCGGGCCGCTATGCCGGCTATGACAATGGGTGGGCTGTTTCGCTGATCGCGGTGCCGATAGGGGAGTTTGACAAATCCATTGTGGATTTTCCGAACATGAAGCGCTTTCCCGGCGGAGCGTCGAATGATACGAGTCCGGATCTGCAGCATCCGGACAACCCGTTGCCTTTGATGGATATCAAGCAAGCTCGTGCAAGTCATAGGCTCAGCGGACTAGCTGTTTAGTTTGATCGTGAAACACCCGGGCCGTCTCCCAGAGTCGGCCCGGGAATCCACCTGCGAGACCCGAGATACGTGCACCGTGGTCGCTCGACCACGCGAGTCTCCTGCCGAGTCGCGTAACCGGACATTTAAGCGAATCTCTTGGGTCGAATACTAGATATACCGTCGTGTTTTGACCTGCCCACCCCCCAACCATCCCATTCGATGTGCTTCAACTCTCCGATTGGCGATGTCGGCTGTGACAATACGTCGGATTTGTAGCGGCGAGACGAGAGGAGCCATCTGGCTTCGGTTTTCGCTGGAAAATAATTCCAAACAAAAACACAGATGAACAAGACAATTTGAGACAGCGCCAGCAAGAGCTTTGAGCGATACGTCATTCTCTCCGCCATCATCCAAGAGCATCGAAGCTACTGTCTAAGCATATCAAGACTTCGGTAACTCCTGATAA
>CAVWFO010000002.1:0-39970 GCA_963754275.1 uncultured Acidobacteriota bacterium | reverse complement strand
CTTCGAACCAGAGGGTCGGGAGTTCGAATCTCTCCGGGCGCGCCACTTGGAGTCCTCATCTCGTGCTCATCGACCATCGCCATCTTCGTTCCGAAGCTACGCCGCGCAGAACGCTGAGGACTTACACCGCCATCATCACTCCCAAAATGGAAACGGGCGCCGCTGCGTTCAAAATTCTACTTACATTGTTCCCGGACTTCGCCCGAAGTGAATATGTGCTGCTGCTCACGCCTGTGGCGTGGGATTCCGGCGCATCAGCCTCCACCGGAAATGGAGTTAGTGACCAAGCGAACGGAAGCGGCTTTTTCGATCCACCGTTGTTAAGGGTGGTGTTCGATGCGGCGGCTCTTGTGCGAGGAAACAAAATCAGTGAACCAGGTGCCGCGAACCGCGGCGATCGAAGCAAAAATGCTGAGCAATCGTTCTTTCGTGTCGGTGGCGATTTCTGCGAGCGAAATCGTGCGCGCCCAATCGCGCAGTTCTCTGGCGTTCAGCGCCACGCATGCGGCCGCGAGCGCCAGAATAAGCAGCATAAAAGCGCCCGCGAGGGCCATGCCTGCGATTGCTTCAGACACCGGCGCGCGGCCTCCGTCTCCGGTAATGACCATCACGCCGACCACAAAAAAAGCGCAGGAGGCCAGCGCGAATACCATTGCACCGGAAAACGTCAGCACCGCGGCGACCGTTACGCCAGACGGACGATTCATGATCCCGTGCCTCACAATTTACCCATTACTGCGAGAATCAACAGAATCAAGAGCAACAGTCCAAGCCCACCGCTCGGGTAGTAGCCCCAGCCGGCGCTATAGGGCCAGGTTGGCAGCGCTCCCAGAATCAGGATCACCAGGATAATCAGCAGGATCGTTCGCATGTGGTTCCTCTCTTGGGGCGCGATGGCCCGAGCCGCAATCGTGCTCGCTCGTGGTACCAGGAAATACCCCTGGCTGCGAGCTCTCCAAGCGGGCGCAGTATCGCCGAATCGCGATGAGCGGACCATCGGGGGAACACCCTACACCTTGAGGAACGTTGCGGTATCGGAAGCATGCCCGATGCTGGCGTGGCCATTCTCGCCGTGATATTTTTTTGATGGTGGCAGGCAGTTGCGGTAACGGGAGACGCAAAGGGATGATCCGATCGAATTTTTGCAGGGGCTTGGCGCAAGGTGCGGTTTTTCTGTTGTTTGTGGCGGCTATAGTCTCGAGTGCCGCAGCTTGGCAGACGGCATCCCCGGCTTCTTCACCGGCTTGGCAACGGCCGCCTGCCACCACGCCAGCACCGGCGCCGGCTCCAGTGACGCGCGCTGACATTTTGCGCGGCGCCTATGGGCCGTACCGCGTCAACAACGATTTGCTCTCCTACCATTTGGACATCCGCGTCGATCCCGATAAGCAGACCATCAGCGGCAAGAATTCTATTCGCTTCAAGATGCTGCAGGACGGCACGCGTATCCAACTGGATCTGCATCCCCAGTTGAGTATAGACAAAATTCTTCTGGGCGCGACTCCGCTGACGTACGTACGCGATTCCGGCGCGGTGTTCGTGGATTTTCCGCAGACGCTCCGTGCGGGGCAGGAATACACGATTGATTTCTACTACTCGGGGCATCCACTAACGACCGCGCGGTTCGGCGGTTTCACTTTTGGCAAGGATCCGGCGGGGCGTCCCTGGATTTACACAGCGTGCGAGGACATCGGCGCGAGCGTCTGGTGGCCGAACAAAGATCAGTGGCGCGACGAAGTGGAGAATATGCAGATCAGTGTCGCAATTCCGAACGGCCTGGTGGATGTTTCGAATGGAAAATTTGTGGCCAAGACCGATCTGGGCGATGGTTACACTCGTTGGGACTGGCTGGTGCAATATCCCATCAACAATTACGACGTTTCGCTGAACATCGGAAACTATGTGCACTTTTCAGATCAGCTGGGCGATCTGCCGCTGGATTTCTACGTGCTGCCGGAAGACCTGGAGAAGGCCAAAAAGCAATTCGTGCAGGCCAAGGGCATGCTCGAGGCCTATCAACATTACTTCGGCGAATATCCATTCCAGAAGGATGGCTACAAGCTGATCGAGGCGCCTTACTCCGGCATGGAGCACCAGAGCGCGGTCACGTATGGCAATCATTTCACCAACGGCTACCTGGGGCGCGACTGGACGGGCGTAGGCGTCAGCCCGAAATTCGATTTCATCATCATTCATGAAAGCGGGCACGAGTGGTTCGGCAACAGCGTTTCGGCGGCGGACCGCTCGGACATGTGGATACATGAAGGCTGGACCACATATTTGGAAGTTTTGTACGTGGAATACACTTTCGGACACGAAGATGCCCAGAAGTACGTCAACGGTTACAAATCCAAGGTGCAGAACCGCGAGCCGATCATTGCGGAGCGCGGCATCGCGGCGACTCCGCCGCAGGATATGTATTTCAAGGGCGCGCTTTTCCTGAACACGCTACGCAACGTGATCAATGATGATGCGCGCTGGTGGGCGTTGATCCACGATTTCTACCAGCATTTTAAATATCAGAACATCATGACAGAAGATGTGGTGGCGTATTTCAACCAGCAGACGGGGATGTATCTGACGCCGCTTTTCGATCAGTATCTGCGCCACACCGCGATTCCTACGCTGGAGCTGAAGTTCAACGAAGCGGACGGGACGGTGGATTACCGTTGGCTGGCGGACGAGCCCGATTTCGCGATGCCCATCCGCGTTGGGAAGAAAGACGCCTGGCAGATTATTCAGGCCACTACTTACTGGCAGACGATGAAGACGCCGCTAAAGAAAAACGATTTCGATGTCGCGACGGATCTGTATTTCGTGAACGTTTCCAAGGAGTAGCGCGGAAACATTCTTTCCGCGTCATGCCGTGAATTGTGCGGCCGGAAAAAAGAATTAGAAGTTAGTGGCCGAGAATCTTCTCAATCTTGTTTATTTCAGCTTCCGCTTGCTCCATATATTTCTGGGCATTTTGCACGTCAGCAATTTGCAACGCTTTTTGCGCCAGCGCCAGTTCGTTGCGCGCACGCTGTTGCGAGGCGGCGACATCTGCGCCCGGCTGCTGCGGCAACGCTGCAATGCGCGCGTTCACTTTGTTGTCGCGCGCCTCAAGCTCATCGAATTCCTCATGCTCCAGGGCCGCGAACTGCGCAACGGATGCCACGGTCTTGCGCGCGGATTGTTCTCCCGCGCGCTGATCCGCCCGCGGGTTTGAAGCCGGCGGCGTTGCTGGCGCTGCTTGCTGCGACGCGTTTTGCTGTGGCGTTGCTGACGCTGGCTGCGGACCTTGCGGCTGCGGTGCCGTCGCGCGCGGCTTCGTGCTCGCGACTATGGTGGACTTGCTGGGAACCGGATCCGTCGCGGGTACAGTCTGCGTCGCAGGCGTCACAGGAGCAGGCGTTGCATCCGCTCCGGTAGTTGGCGCGGCCGGAGCTGGGTTCTCAGCGGGCGCAGCGATGGGACTTTCGGATGAGCGTTCATCCATCCAGCGCTTTGCGCCAAACCCAACCGCAGCCAACGCCAGCAGCGCGATGACTACACTTAATGTGATGTAGAGCGGGCGGCGGTTGCCCGAGTTCGTCTGCGCCGTCGCGGACACCGACGCCGGAGTTTGTGCTTGCGGGTAATGCGAGGCGGAGCCGGCGAGCGGTACCGTCGGCGCGAGGGGCGGTGCCGGAGTCGTGGGCGCGTAAGGCTGCTGAAGCGGCTGCGCGGTTACCGGGCGAGCCGTGACCGGCCGCGCGGTGATGGGCTGAGCAGTTAGTGGTCGAGCGGTCACCGCACGTGGAGCACTAGGCGTGGCGAGATGCGAGGCCTGCGGCGCTCCCACGTCGAGCGTTGATTCCGGAGGAATCATGGGCGCAAACGGAGTGGGTTCGCCTAGCACGGGCGCAACGCTGCGCAGCGCACCGCGCATTGCATCGGCGGTCTGGAAACGTTGCGCGGGATTCTTGGCCATGGCCATGAGTATTAGTTGGTTCAGGCCCGGCGGAATATCCGGCTTCAAGTCAATCGGCGCGGTCGGAGGCACTTGTAGATGCGCTTGCATCACTTCGAAATTGTTGTCACTCACGTAGGGACGCTGCCCGGTGATGGTCTCGTACAAGGAGACGCCGACGGAGTAGAGATCCGAGCGGCCATCGAGCGGCTCGCAGCGCACTTGTTCAGGAGACATGTATGCGACCGAGCCGAGCGTGGTGCCCGTCATGGTGAGGCCCATATCGTTGCCGGAGCGCGCGATGCCAAAGTCCATCAACTTAACAACGCCGAAGGGAGCGAGCATGATGTTGGCTGGCTTGATATCGCGATGCACGATTCTTTGCGAGTGGGCGCAAGCGAGAGCGGCGAGCACTTGGTCGAAGTAAACGAGCGCGTCGGCGTAACGGATGTCGCCTTGCTGCAGGCGGGAGGCGAGCGTGGTGCCTTCGACGTACTCCATGATCATGACGAGTTGATTGCCGATGGTCAGCGCGGTGCGCAGCTCCGCGATATTGGGATGGTTGAGGCTGGCGAGAACTTTTATTTCGCGCAAGAAACGATC
The DNA here is from genome assembly GCA_963754275.1 of uncultured Acidobacteriota bacterium. Taxonomy (GTDB): domain Bacteria; phylum Acidobacteriota; class Terriglobia; order Acidiferrales; family UBA7541; genus Palsa-295. Next base: position 35,433 of record CAVWFO010000002.1, on the reverse strand, counting down.
GGCGAGCTCCTGCTGCTCGGAAAGATCGGGCAGCAGAACTTTCATGGCTTCGACGCGATCAGAAAGCGTGTTGCGAACTTTATATACCTTGCCCATTCCTCCGGCACCGAGGGTGCCGAGGATCAGGTAGTCGCCTTTGCGTGCGCCAGTGACGTCGTCGGTCATTTAATCTCTGCCGGTCTGAGAGCGACTGTGACGAAAAGCTCGAAAGCTGCGGACATAATACGACATTTGCGCCAGAGTGAAAGAGGCCGCTGCACAAGATGTGGGCACCGCGCAACTGGATGGTGACCATTGGCGAAGAATGACCAGTGATGAAGGAACTGGGAGATTTTCCGAGCTTGACAGAGGCGCGTGGCGGGCCTATGTTCTTCCACCATAGCTTCTAATCCGGCCGGAAGACGCCATCCTGGGGCGTGTACCACGGATTTGCGTGAGCGCGGGTAGTCGCTCAGCAGCCGCCATGAATCGGCGGATGGAGCGGAAATTTTTCCCTGGAGTGACGGTTTTTCTGGCGCTTTTGCGCAATGTGAATTGGAGGGCTGCTTCGGGGCGACCCGGCGCGGAGTTCATGCCGAGCCAGCCTATTGCTCTCGTAGCAGAATGTAATCCTTCCGGACAGTGCTGGCGCAACCCTTGAAACAGTTCACGAAAGCGAAAGACAGCGTCTAATCGCGCGGAATTCACGGCGGCGACGATGGAATCATCTGACACGGCGAGCGTAGGGGAATTTTCAGGGATCGCACGTTCTTGGCAGTAGCGGCGCAGTCGGAATTTCACATTCTCAGAGGAGAGTTACCATGAAATTGACCCGGCCCAGCAGCACCATCGTGGCGAGGTGGATGTTAACTCTAAGCCTGATCGCGATGCCCAGCCTGGCTTTGGGGCAGAAGACCAAGAGCGCGCCAGCGCCAGCATCGCATCCGTCGGCTCCTGCGTCGCACCCGAGCGGAGGCGGCGCGGGAGGTAGCCACCCGTCGGGCGGTGCCACGACCGCCAACCACGGCACGACAACCACGGCCAACCATGGCGCCACGACTGCCAACCACGGCACGACAACCACGGCCAACCATGGCACCACGACGACGGCCAATCACGGCACGACGACCACGGCCAACCATGGTACGACAACGACGACCGCCAATCACGGCGCGACGACCACGGCCAACCATGGTACGACAACGACAACCGCCAATCACGGCACAACGACGACCACTGCCAATAAAGGCGCGACGACCACTGCTGGCAAAGCGACGACCGCAACAACCGCTAACAAGGGCGCGACGACGAGCGCTGGCGCGAAGGGAACGACGGCAGCTGGTGGTAAGGGCGCGACGAATACAGCAGCCAAGGGCGGGACGACTGCCCACGCAGCACCTGCCAAAACTGTGACCACGAAGAGCGGCAATACCGCGCGCGTTTCGAACGGCCACGTGACTTCGATCCATACTGCTCATGGGGCAACGATTACTCGGGGCGCACACGGAAGCACGAGGGTTGTGTCAACGCGCCCTGGCGGCGGCCGGCTGGTGAATACGGGGCGTCACGGATACGGTTATGGCGAGCGCGGCTACCGTGGACGCGACGGGCGCCGGTATATGGGACGAACCTACTACCGTGGTGGCCACTATTATGCGTACGGGTACCGCGGCGGCTACTACCACGGAGGCTACTACTACGGTTATGTCCCGGCTTACTACTACGGTCCGGCGTTCTACGGCTGGGCATACAATCCGTGGGCGGCACCGGTTGTTTATTCGTGGGGATGGGGCGGAGCGCCGTGGTATGGATACTACGGCTACTACTTCAATCCGTATCCGGCTTACGCGACCGCAGCGTTGTGGATGACGGACTATGTAATCAGCCAGAACCTGCAGGCGGCATATGAAGCGCAGGCAGCGGCGAATGCGAATGCTGCGGCGGCGCAAGGGCAAGCCGATGCTGGTGCTCAACAGGATGCCAGTAACGGCGGTGGTAGCGGCGGTGTTGCGCTCACCCCCGAGGTGAAACAAGCAATCGCGGATGAGGTGAAGGCCCAGCTGGCTGCGGAACAAGCAGCCTCGCAGGCACCACAACCTGCGGCTGCAGCAGCGGCGCCAGCGGCAGCGAATGCGTCTGCCGACGCAAACCCGCCCGAAGAAGTTCCGGCGGCTCTGGATCCCGCCCATCGGACGTTTATCGTCAGCGACGTGCTGAACGAGACCGGACCGGACGGGGCGGACTGCTCGCTATCGGCCGGCGACGTGGTGACGCGAATTGACGACACTCCGGACGCAAATAAGAACGTGAAAGTGCTGGTCAGCGCGAGCCAGAAATCCGACTGCGCCTCAGGTTCGCAAGTCGCGGTGAGCGTTGACGATTTGCAGGAAATGCACAACCACTTCCGCGAGCAGCTGGATTCCGGGCTGAAGACGTTGGCCGACAATCAAGGCAAGAACGGATTGCCGCCGGCTCCTGACACCAAAACGAAGCCGAATCCCGATGGCCAGGTGAAGCCGGATACGTCCGTGAAAGACGAACTGGCGGCGCAGCAGGCGGATGCGGATAAGGCCGAACAGGACGTGCAATCGGACCAGGCAGCGGCGCCTAGCGGCCAGGGCAACGACTAAAACAACGTAACGCTCACGGTTACGGTGCCAGCATCGCAATGCCGTAAATCGCCGAACACGATCGGAGCGCCGGTGGTGCAACCACCGGCGCTCCAGATTCAGCGAGTTTCGAGGCGTGAACGCAGGCTCCGAGTTCCACAATTTCCGAAGAACACCGCAGGGCTTGCTATGCCCAAGGAGAAATTTTCAATGAAGGCCATACTTCCGATACGGATGAAAATTGCCGTCCTGGCGGTTGTGGGAATTTTGCCTTGCTTCACGGCGGGAGCGCAGGGGTCGCTGCAGAGCCAGCTGGAAGCAAAGTACAAGCTCACGAAGCCTACGGATGATAAGAGCGACATCGTCACCGCGGGCGCTGTGCTGGTGCTGCAGAAAGATAAGATTTTGATGTATCCCACCTCGACGCAAATACCGCCTGTGAACACCTACAGCGGCGGCAGGCTATCCGAAGGCGCGTATGGCGTGCATCAAAAGCTGCAGGGGTTTGGCAGCATGATTGGACATCCGCCGCCGCAGACCATACAAGGTCGGCAATTTGTTACCGGCGAGAAATTTTGGGTGACAGGTATTGCGGTGCAGCCCGACGGAGTTCTTTTCACCTTGTTCAGCGATCCGTATCAGGATATCCGGTATTACTCGCAGCTCAAATTCATCTACCCGAAAGGCTCGAACCTCAGCGCGGACCAGGTGCTGAGCCTGGTAGGGGAAGTCTTGACAGTTGAGGCGGACGATTCCGCGAAATCGGACGACAGCGGAAACCAACAGCAGGCGGCGGCGGGCGACGCGAATCAGCAGCCCGCAGCGGCGGCGGATGCTCCCGCGGCAGCGCCTGCGGAAGCAGCAGCTCCGGCTGCACCCGCTGCTCCACCTGCGACAGTGGAGATCGGGCAGACTACGGATCAAGTGACGGCGATACTCGGACAACCGGAAAAAATCATCAATCTGGGCACCAAGACGATTTATGTCTACAAGGATCTTAAGGTAACGTTTGTGAAAGGCAAAGTTACGGACGCGCAGTAGGCGAACGAATTAATTTATTTATTCGCTTCCTGTCGCTGTACCCTTTTGCTAAGCTCGCCCGTCCAAGCTGATGACGGGCGAGCACCCGTAATCTTGAGTGCACGCGCCTCAGGAGGAACTGCAATGATACGCAGGGGAGTTTTGCTGCTCGCGACCCTTGTCTTTGCGACGCCGAGCATAGCGCAGACCAGCGCGCCGTCAAGCGCGACTCGTCCCGCTTTGAATATTCCCAGCAGTCAGGGAATTGTTGCGAAGCTCGACACGGATTTGGACGCGACCAAGAATAAGCCGGGAGACGTCGTGCAGGCCGAAACTACCCGGGACCTGAAGCCAGGCCATGACGTATTGCTGAAGAAAGGATCGATCCTGACGGGTCGTATTACCCAAGTGCAGTCACACACCAGCAGTTCAGCTTCGATGATCGTTATCGTGTTCGATCAAGTCGCGCCCAAAGGCGGCTCCCCGGCAACACTCAACGTAATTATCCAAGCGCTGGCCCCGGCACCTTCCGTTTCTACCGACTCGCTGCAGGACGGGCGAGGAATGGCGGCAACGAACATCAGCTCAGCGGTTGCGGGCGCCGACAAGAGCGTTGGCAGCGGCGGAGAACTTATGGCTACCAGCGTCGGTGTGTACGGAATAAAAGGCATGAGCTTGGCCTCCTCCGTCCATGACCAAAAACAGTATTCGGCCGTTAAATCCGGCCTCGGCGACGTTAAGCTGAAGAAGGGCACGCAGTTAGTGTTTATGGCTTCCGAGCAATAGAGTCCTCGGATCCCTCCACGTCGCGCTGTTGCGAAGGTGTTTCCTAAGCACATCCCCGCCGTCGTTTATCGGTCACGACTCAGGGGTCCTGTCGCGGCTTTCTTCGGCGCGTCTCCTTGATCCCCCCGACTCAAACACAGGACCCTAGCATCTACATACGAAAAATGGGATTTAGTACCAATATTCCAAATCACATATACCATCAGCGCCTAAGTAAACTCGGAGTCTCCATATATCTCTCTACGTAAAGCACTTAATATTAATTACAGGATGGCAATTACCTTGCGTGAGGACGGCGGGGGTAATTACGGATTTGGCGTTGTTGCGTTATGCCGCGATAAATATTTCCGCCCCAGCCATTTGAAAGCTACACGAAACAAGGAGAGAAAAATGCGATTTAAGCAGCCGCTTTGTATCGTTGCACTGCTTGCGTTGTTGCTGCCTTTGATGGCCGCCGCGCAAAGCGTCGTAACCGGCGGTATCACCGGGGCGGTCACAGACCAATCCGGCGCGGTAATCGTGGGCGCGAAGATTACGCTGAGCAGTCCCAACAGCGGCGATACGCAGACCGTTACGTCGTCCGCCAGCGGCGTTTTTGGGTTTTCGCTCCTGAAGCCGGGCCGCTATACCCTGACAGTCACGCAGCAAGGGTTTAAGACGTCGGCAACGGGCGTTGATGTGGTCTTGGGGCAGATCGTCCCAGTGAATATCAGGCTGGAGACCGGAAGCGTGAGTACGACGGTAGAGGTCACCACGCAAGCCGCCCTGCTGCAGACTGAAGACGCGAACATCACGACGACCTTCGACGCTCGTCAGATGCAGGAAACACCGAATCCCGGCGGCGATGTCACTTACATCGCGAACTCCGCGCCTGGCATCGTGGCCAATAACTCCACGGTCGGCGGCTACGGCAACTTCAGCGCGTTCGGTCTGCCTGCCGATGCGAACCTCTTTACTGTGAACGGTAATGACTACAACGATCCCTTCCTGAACCTCAACAACACCGGCGCCAGCAACCTGCTCCTCGGCGGCAACGAAATGCAAGAAGTTGCAATCGTGGCCAACGGTTATACCGGCCAGTACGGCCGTCAGGCGGGCGCCCAGGTTGACTATTCAACCAAGTCGGGCGGCAATGCTTATCACGGCGACTTGGTTTATTACTGGACCGGCCGCGAATTGACCGCGAACGACCCGATCAATAAGCTGTTCGGCGGCACGCGTCCTTTTGAGAACAATAACCAGTGGGCGGCAGCGTTCGGCGGTCCCATCAAGAAGGACAAGGCTTTCTTCTTCGTGAACACCGAGGGCATCCGTTACATCTTCGGATCTGTCCACGATGTGACCCTGATGACTCCGGCTTTCCAGGATTATGTGCTGGCCAACGTTCCTCAGGACGCCGCGACGCAAGCTTTCTACACCAACGCTTTCGGGCTTTACAACAACTCTCTGGGCATCAGCAAAGCGGTTCCCCAGACCGTAGCCCTCACAGGCAATCCCAACGGAAGCTGCATCGGGTATGCGGTGGGCGCAGGGGGCATCATTAGTGACCCGGTTTCGGGTGCCGTACTTCCCGCCGCGTTACAGCCCGGCGGCGCGACACCCGGAGCGTGCACGGAAAGCTACACGCAATCCGTTTCGAACGGTAACAAGGAATGGTTGCTGAGCGGACGGGTGGATTACTCCTTCAGCGATCGCGACAAGATCTTCGGTCGCGTGAAGTTCGATCGCGGTTTACAACCCACCTACACGGACTCTGTGAATCCAGTATTCAACGACAATAGCAACCAGCCTCAGAATGAAGGCCAGTTGAACTACACGCACCTCTTCAGCCAGAGCGTCGTGAACAATTTCATCGGATCGGTGCTGTACTACGCGGCGGTCTTCGGCAATCCGGATCCGACCGCGGCTCTGGCGTTGTTCCCGGGCAACTTGGCGTTTGTTGACGGGTCCTCGACGACGGCTCTCGGAACTGGTTCGGGAAACCCCGGTGGCTTCGCGGCCGGCTTCGGTTATCCGCAAGGACGACACGTAACGCAGTGGCAGATTATCGATGACCTGTCTGTCACGAAGGGAGATCATTCCTTCAAGATGGGAGTCAACTTCCGCCGTGATGACGTAAGCGACTATGCCGCTGAAACCCAGACGCAGTACCCCGGCGTCAACACCACGCTCCTGGGCTTCGCCAACGACCAGGTTTTCCTGCCGGCGAATGCAGCCACCGGCTTCCCTGGCGGCGGCAACGTGTTGTACAACTTTACTGCCACCCCGCGTCAGCCGATCGCGTTCTACAGCTTCGGTTTGTACTTCCAGGATCAATGGCGGGTCAATTCAAAGCTGCAACTCACTATGACCCTGCGGGCGGACCGCAATTCTGGCGGCGTTTGCCAGCATGCTTGCGCCACGCTACCGATTTCGCCGTTCAACGACACGCCACATGGCGCGGATATCCCGTACAATGCGGCGTTCGCGGGTGGCACTTTCCGGACGGGATTGAAGCAAATTCTGCCGGACGTCGAAGCGGTTGTTTTTGAACCCCGGTTTGGTTTTGCCTGGAGCCCGATTGGTGACAAGACTGTCATCCGTGGCGGCGTTGGCCTATTCACCGACCTTTATCCCGGTGAAATTCTGGGCAACTACACCACGAACTTCCCGGTGGTGAATCCGTGGAACGTGGGGGCGGGCACCCTGGCGTTTGACCTGCTGCCGGGTTCGTCAACGGCCTTCCCCACTAGCGGCGTCAACGTCGCGCAAGAGTGCAACGGCGTTTTCGCTTCGAACTTCACGAATGGTGGAAACCTCAATACCTATGCGGCTGCCGCATCGGGAGTCCCCGGCGGCTGCGTTAACCCGAATACGGGTAATCTGATCGTTCCCAGCGTGGCTGATACCGCAGGTAAGATTCTGAACCCGAAGTACGTTGAATGGAATTTCGAAATTCAGCGTGCTCTTACTCGCACTACCTCTGTCTCCGTCAATTATGTAGGCAATCACGGTTACGACGAACTAATGGAGAACCCGTTCCTGAATTCCTTCTGCGACCCGATTAACTGCATCGGCGCAGCGGGCTTCACGAACTCTGGTCTGCCGACTACTGCGCCCGATCCGCGTGTTGGGAGCGTGACGCAGCTGACGAACGCCGGCCATTCCAACTATAATGGGATCACGGTGTCGGTCCTGGAGAACGACTGGCACGGGCTGTCGGGACGATTCAATTATTCTTATTCCCACTCGCTCGACGCCAATTCCAACGGCGGCATCAACCCGTTCAGCGTCATTAACAGCATTCTCAACCAGGTCAATCCGTTCAACCCCAATGCTGGATACGCTTCGTCGGATAACGACATCCGCCACAACATCAGCGGCAATTACATTTATGCGCTGCCGTTCAAGTCGGAAAATAAGCTGACGAATCTTGCGATTGCTGGTTGGCAGATTTCCGGCAACGTCTTCTGGCACACGGGTTTCCCATTCACCATTCTCGATGGAGCCACTTTGGGGGGATTCGCAAGCGCCGACAACCTGGGAGGCGCGACAATCATTGGGCAACCGGCTTCGACATTCACACAGCGGAATTTCTCCAACAGCAATCCCTGTGCGGTTGGCTTGCTCACCGGGTTTACTTGCTTCGGATCCGGTGCCAATGTCCTTGCCCCTTCGACCAATTTCACGGGCGCTTTGGGCCGGAACGCGTTCCAAGGCCCGGGCTTCTTCGGAATGGATTTCAGCCTTCGCAAGACGTTCGATCTGACGGAACGCTTCAAGTTCCAAATCGGATTCAACGCCTATAACGTGCTGAACCACCTGAACTACGGCACGGCGTCGGCGAACACCAGCGGCGCAATTGGTCCTTTCGGGAATACCGTATTCACGGCCACCATGCCAACGTCTCCTTATGGAGCTTTCGCAGCGGCGGCCACAGACCAGAGGATTTGCCAGATTCAGGGCAAGTTCATCTTCTAGATTGTTTTTCGACAAGCTGCAGAAAAGGGGGCGGCCCTTCGGGGTCGCCCTTTTTTTGTGAGCGGCATCTTTCGGGCCGGAACTACGACTTCGCGAGATTGCGTGTGCGATGCAATTGCAGGGCGGCGGAGCTTCGGTGATTGAGTGGAAGGCGGAAACCCGCGGTGAATCGTTGCGGCCACATACGATTTCTGCTACCTCGTTGGCGGGTCACCCGCCGCACTTGGCTTTTCTTCTCCGACCTTCTGTGCAACCTGGATGCGGAGTTCTTTGGCGCGTACGCCTGCCGGACTATCGGGATCGAGCTTGATGTAGGCGTCGAGATCCTGCAGAAGCGCCGGGTAATTCTTTTCGTTTAGATGCACGTTCGAAAGCAGCCGGTAAACGATCGGGGAAGCTGGAGCGAGTGAGCGGGCCTGCTCGGCGACTCTCCCTGCGTCGGCGAGATTTTTCTGGTTGAGCAAAACCCTTCCCAGCTCGTAGTAGCCCAGCCAGAAGTTGGGATTCAACTCAATGCCGTGGCGGATGTCTTTTTCGCCTTCTGCGGAATTTCCCGCATTTACCAGCAGCGCGCCAAGGCCGACCGCGGCTTCACCGTATTTGTCACTGCTAATATCAATTGACTGGCGAAACGCCTTTTCCGCTTCGGCAGAAACGCCGAGGGACACGTAGGCCATGGCCGTCTGGTAATACGCTTCGTAGTAGCCAGGAGCGATCGCAATCGCCCGCTGCAGGTCTCGCAGGGCGCCCTTGGGATTTTTGTCCTGGTAGATCTTTTTCTCGGCGGATACAACCAACTCGCGAGCCTTCTGTGGCATGGACATCTCGTGTGTGGAGACACTCGATGCGGGGGCTGGCACAGGGGAACTGCCGGGGAGAGGCCTTAGGTACACCGACATTCCGCGGTCGGACCCAAAGCTCAGGTCCAGATGGAGATCCTGTGATTGAAAACCGTTCGCGCTGACGGAGAGGATATAAGTCGTGCGAGTAATATATCGAAAAAAGAATTCTCCCGAGTCGTTTGAAATTGTTTCCGCCACCTGATTGCCGCCACTGTCGCACAAGCGAACATTGGCCTGCGAAACCCTCTGATTGTGGGAATCGGAAAAAACTGTGCCGGTCACGCTAACGGTGTTGGTCGAACCTGTCATACCGCGCTGTGCCAAGGCCTGGTGGGCGAGCAGCACACAACAGCAAACACTGAGAGTGAGTGGCGCGAGCCGCGTCATAGGACTCTTCACCCAGCTGATTGAGGGGAATCATACCACTTCCACGTCGGGCCGACCGATCTTTTTGGAGCCAAGGCCAAGACTCGGCGAGCGACTCGCGCTGATTGGGTGCCGCGAGGTTGGCAATCTCTCGCTTGCGGTCTTATCGTTGGAAGAGGTTTTTCAGGGCTGGGGTGAAGGGTGTGTATGCAATGCCTCTCTCGGTGATTATCGCGGTGATGTAGCGGTGGGGAGTTACATCGAAGGCGATGTGCGCGGCGCGGACGTCTGGGGCGGTGCGTACGCCGGCGGCGTGCGTCACTTCTGCCGGGGAGCGCTCTTCGATGGGAATTTGATCGCCGCTAGCGAGCGAGAGGTCAATGGTGGAGATGGGCGCGGCGACGTAGAACGGAACGTTATTTTCTTTGGCTAGCACTGCGATGCCGTAGGTCCCAATTTTGTTGGCGGTGTCGCCGTTGGCTGCGATGCGGTCGGCGCCGACGACCACGGCGCCGACTCCGCCGGTCCTGAGGAAGTGGCCCACCATGTTGTCGGTGATCAGCGTCAGCGGGATGCCGTCTTCGTGCAGCTCCCAGGCAGTGAGGCGCGAGCCTTGAAGAAAGGGGCGCGTTTCGGGAACGAGGATTTCGATCTGGTGCCCTGCTTCGATCGCGACGCGGATCACTCCGAGCGCGGTGCCGATTCCAGCGGTGGCGAGCGCGCCGGCGTTGCATTGCGTCATCACGCGGCCGGACTTCGGCATGAGCGCGGCGCCAAATTTTCCGATCGCGCGGTCGCCAGCGCGGCGCTCCTCGTGAACGAGGAGGGCCTCCTGCACCATTGCCTCGCGAAGTCCCTCCAAGTTGGCGGCACCATTCCGCGAAGCGGTTAGCGCTAATTCTTCGAAGCGTCGTTTCAAGCGAGCGATGGCCCAAAAGAGATCCACGGCGGTGGGGCGGGTGTTGGCGAGCGTGTCGCAGATTACCGGAAATTCGGCGCGCAGCTCGTCGAGCGTTTTTGCTTCGGAGCGTTGCACGCCGAGCGCGATGCCCATGGCCGCGGCCACGCCGATGGCTGGCGCGCCGCGAATGATCATCGTCTTGATGGCTTTGGCGACGTCGCGATAATCCGTGTAGGTGTAATGGACCACTTCCGAGGGCAGCTTCAGCTGGTCGAGCATCACCACGCCTGCGGAAGTCCACTGAATGGGTTCGACGGTGTGCAACTCTTATGTCTCCATTACTGGCGCGCGTCGAATGCTACGCACAAATTTCTATTGTAGCTGATTTTGCGCTGATTGTTTGCAGCGTGATTCGCGGACGGCGCCGGGTTATTGTCGCGGCTACGGCGCGACGGGGAAGTGACGGAAGCCGTGCGATGCTACGAGAAAGCCCAGAAACAGGCATGAATTGTAGCTAACGTGCAGCAGGTAGCTGGCGACCACGGTGTGCGTTCTCGCGCGGGCGTAGGTGAAGACGATCCCGACGACGACCAGCAGCGCGATCTGGACCCAGCCTCCCCATAACTGCGAGGCGTGCAGCAATCCGAACAGCGTACCAGTGGCGAGTATGCTGGTGTTCACGCCGAAACTACGCGCGATTACAGGATAGATGTAACCGCGAAATATGGTTTCCTCCAGCACGGGCGCGAGAAGGACTGCCATGGACATTAACAGCAGCGCGCTGCGGCGATCCTGAAAGAATTGTTCGATGGGCGTCTCTTTGGGGGCCTTGAACACTGCGGACGAATAAGTGACCAGGATCGCCAGCATGAAGCCGCTGAGAACTAATCCGAGATAAGCGGCGGCGCGTGGCGTCCGGCCGGTTTCCAGGCGGTGCCAGCCGATGGTGCGCCAGAAAGGTGCGCGAAAGCTATGGCGCATTTGCGCGGCGAGATACGCCAGCAGGAAGATGGATAACAGCGCCTGATTCAAGATGAGAAACAGATTCTTGTTGGTCGCGTCATTTTGGACTTGGCGGAAGCTGACGCCGAAAATCCCGAACCCTTTAATGAGTAGCAGGCTTACTACGAATGTTCCGGAGACAGCGACGGCAACCAGAATCAGCAAGTCGAGCCAGCCCCACGGGACGCGAAGATCTTCAGGCAGCAGCGGGTCAATTGGGCCGAGATAGCCGGGCGTGATGGACGTCTGGAGATGTGAGCTTGGGGATTCCGGCACGGTCTCGGTGGAGTGCGCGGGTTCTGACTGCGGCACCGGGATATTGTTGTCGTCGAAGGTCATGCTCGCGCGGCGTCTTTTGTCCTCGTTCACTATACTTCATTCGTTGCCGCACGAAAAAGCGCGGGCACGAGAAGGCACGCCGCTACTGATCGGCCACCGGCTTTTTGGTTGCGCCGTTCGCACTGGCCCCGTTCCCGTTCAGGGCGCGAGCGAGAATCTGCCCCGTATAGGATTTTTTCGCGCGCGCGACTTGCTCGGGCGAGCCTTGCGCGACGATGCGACCGCCCTCTTCGCCGCCTTCCGGGCCGAGATCAATGATCCAGTCGGCTTGTTTGATGACGTCGAGATTATGTTCGATGATCAGGACGGTGTTGCCTAGAGTGACGAGGCGATTCAGCACATCGAGAAGTTTTTTCACGTCGTCAAAATGCAGACCGGTGGTGGGTTCGTCGAGAATGTAGAGCGTGCGGCCAGTCTGGCGTTTGGAAAGCTCGCGCGCGAGTTTGGTGCGTTGCGCTTCGCCGCCGGAAATGGTGGTGGCGGATTGGCCTAGCTGCACGTAGCCGAGGCCGACGTCTACGAGAGTTTGAAGTTTGATCTGAATCGCCGGAATATTCTCCAGGACTTTCAGAGCTTCTTCGATGGGCAGATCGAGGAGATCGGAGATGGAAAGGCCTTTGTAACGCACGGCAAGAGTCTCAGCGTTGTAGCGCTTGCCGCGGCAGACTTCGCAGGTGACGTACACATCGGGCAGGAAATTCATTTCGATGCGGCGCTGGCCATCGCCCTGGCAGGCTTCGCAGCGTCCGCCTTTTACATTGAAACTGAAACGGCCGGGACGATAGCCACGTTCGCGGGATTCCGGAAGCATGGCGTATAGCTCGCGAATGGGCGCGAAAACGCCGGTGTAGGTGGCGGGATTGGAGCGCGGCGTGCGGCCGATGGGCGCCTGGTCAATCTGCACGACTTTATCAATGTGCTCGATGCCGGTGATGGCGCGATGCGCGCCGGGCTTTTCCATGGAGCGATAGAGCTTGGCGGCGAGAGCGCGGTAGAGAATATCGTTGATGAGCGTGGATTTTCCGGAGCCGGAGACGCCGGTGACGACGGTCATCAGGCCGAGCGGCAGAGTGACGTCAATATTTTTCAGGTTGTGGCTGTGCGCGCCGAGAATCGCGATGGATTTTCCGTTGGGGCTGCGGCGCGTCTCGGGTACGGCGATTTTCACTTTGCCGGAAAGATATTGGCCCGTCAGTGACGCTGGATTAGCAGCGATTTCGGCGGGCGCGCCTGCGGCGACGAGGTATCCGCCCGCTTTTCCGGCGCCGGGGCCGAGATCAACCACGTAATTGGCGCGGCGGATGGTTTCTTCGTCGTGTTCGACGACGAGAACTGTGTTGCCGAGGTCGCGCAAGGTTTCGAGCGTATTGAGCAGGCGGCCATTGTCGCGCGCGTGCAGGCCGATCGAGGGTTCGTCAAGCACATAGAGCACGCCGCGCAGGCGGGAGCCGATTTGAGTTGCCAGGCGGATGCGCTGGGCTTCGCCACCGGAAAGCGTAGCGGCGGAACGGTCGAGAGTGAGGTAGCCCAAGCCGACATTCAGAAGAAAATCGAGGCGCTCGGCGATTTCGTCGAGGGGTCGTCCGGCAATTTTGTGCTGGCGCAGGGTGAGCTTCGCGCGAATTTTATCCACGGCGGCGCGCGCGTTGGAGAGGGGAAGCTCGGTGAAATCAGCGATGGAAAGGCCCGCGATTTTCACGGCGAGGCTTTCGGGGCGCAAGCGACGCTCGCTGCAAGCGGCGCAGGGAGCGGGCGACATGTATTGCGTGAGCCATTCGCGGTAATTGTCGGACTTCGATTCTTCGAGATTCGATTCCAAGTGCGCCAGCAGGCCCGGAAAGTTGAACTGCTTGGCATTTTTGGCGTCTGAGGGATTGCCGTGGAGAATTAAATTCTGCGTTTTGCGCGAAAGTTGTTCGAAGGGCGTATCCAGATCAAACTTGTAGGCCGCCGCGGCCAGGCGCATGGTGCGCTGCAAGTATGTGGAACCGGAGCCGGGGCCAAGGCCGCCTTCGAACAGAGGCTTGGTCCAATCCACGATCACCTTCGAGGGATCGAAATCGTATTTCGAGCCGAGGCCGTGACATTCGGGGCACGCCCCGTAGGGCGAATTAAAGCTGAAGGAGCGCGGCTCCAGTTGCGGAACGGAAATGCCGCAGTCGGGGCACGCGAGTTTCTCGGAATAGACGTGCTCCTCACCCCCGACGACGACGATGGTGACGAGGCCGCCGGTGAGCTTCAGCGCGGTTTCGACGGATTGTTCGAGGCGCTGCGCGATGCCATTTTTCAGGAGCAGGCGATCCACGACGATTTCGATTGTGTGATTCTTGCGTCGGTCGAGTGGGATCGGCTCATCGAGATTGACGAGGTCGCCATCCACGCGTGCGCGGACGTAGCCTTCCTTGGCGTATTTTTCGAGTTCCTTCTTGTATTCGCCTTTGCGGCCGCGAACTACTGGCGCGAGGACCATGATGCGATCGTCGGGCTTCAGCCCGAGGACCGACTGCACAATTTGTTCGGTGGACTGCCGGGTGATGGGCTTGCCGCAATTGGGGCAGTGCGGCGAGCCGATGGCGCTGTAAACCACGCGCAGGTAATCATAGATCTCGGTGATCGTGCCGACCGTGGAGCGCGGCGAACGCGTGGTGGTTTTTTGCTCGATGGCGATGGACGGCGAAAGGCCCTCGACGGAGTCAACATCAGGGCGCTCCATCTGATCGAGAAACTGCCGCGCGTAGGCGGAAAGAGATTCGACGTAGCGGCGTTGGCCTTCGGCGTAAAGCGTATCGAAAGCGAGCGAGGATTTACCAGAACCGGAAAGCCCTGTGATCACGGTGAGCGTGTTGCGGGGTATTTCCAGATGAATATTCTTCAGGTTGTGCTGCCGGGCGCCCCGGATAACGATTTTTTTCAGGCCCATGTTGGGATGGGATGCTCCCTACAGGATGCAGCGTCATACACTGGGTAAAATGCGCCCAGTGTAATCTATCAACATAGCAATAGAGGCAAGCCGCGGTCAAGGACCAGCGCGCGTACGAAAATAAATCGAAGTCATTTGCAAGAGCAGCGTCTAGGGGGAAAATTTGCCCTGGGGCTTGGATTTTTTACTTGGGGGCGAAAGTCAGAAGCCGTTTGTTTTCAGCACGTTGAGTTTGGTTAGTGGCGTGCGATGTGTAAGGGCGTCAGAGGGAAGGAAAGCCGAGGATCCCTATAGGGGATTGAGGGCTGGGCCGGCTTCCTTCCCTCGGCTTCTCTCGCCACGTTCATAACCTTCATACGGGCCTAAAACGGCGAGAGCGTTTTCATACCGCCGGTTCCGTTTCACTGCTGCGTTTCCGATTTTCTGCGAAATCCGATCCATTCAAAAATGCGTGGGAAGAAAAATTCCATTCCCGTTTACAATCAAGGAACGGCTGGGGCGTGGTCCAATTGGTAGGACACCTCACTGTTAATGAGGACGGTGTTGGTTCGAGTCCAACCGCCCCAGCCAGAATTGTCCCGCCCGTCCCGCGACCGCTCGCGATTTGATTCAATCAGTCTTTGATTACCGGGAAACCGGCTTCGGTCCAGCCGCGCCAGCCGCCGTCCATGGAAACCACGTTGGTGTAACCCATTTTTTGCAGGTTGTCGGCTGCTAACGCGGAGCGGAAGCCGCCGCCGCAGTACAGGACGAGGTTGGCGGATTTGTCGGGAATGGTTTTTTCGATGTCGCGCTCGATGATGCCTTTGCCGAGGTGCACAGCGTTGGGGATGTGGCCGCGGGCCCATTCGCTTTCTTCGCGAGTGTCCACCAGGATCAATTTTTCCCCGGCGTCTAATTTCTTTTTGGTGGTTTGGACGTCTTCTTCTTTGATGCGTTTCTTCGCGTCGGCTACGAGTCGAAGAAAGCCTTCAGGATGATTGGGGTGGCTCATTGTTTCACCTCGTCATTCATTTCAATTTCACGGCAAAAACATAACACGATGCCTGTCGCGTCGTCACTTCATGTCGCGCCAGTTGGGGCCCACTTTGGTGTCGGCTACTAGCGGAACGGTTAGCTTGTGAATGCCTTCCATTACTTCTTTGGCCAACTTGGTGAGGCTGGGGATTTCTTTTTCGGGGCCTTCGAAGAGCAACTCGTCGTGGACCTGCAGGATCATTTGCGATTGGAAATTTTCCGCGGGCAGGCGGCGATCGAGTTCGATCATGGCGAGCTTGATCAAATCCGCGGCGGCGCCTTGCATGGGTGTGTTCATGGCGGTGCGCTCGGCGAAATTGCGCATGTTGGGTTGCGGTGAATTGATTTCAGGGATTTGACGGATGCGGCCGAAGAGCGTTTTGGTAACGCCGGTCCGGCGCGTTTCGGCGATCTGGCGCTCGAGGAAATCCTTCACGCCTCGGTAGCGTTCGAAATATTTGGCGATGAAATGGGCGGCTTCTTTTTGGTCAATGCCGAGCTGCTGGGCTAGGCCGAAGGCCGAAAGGCCGTAAATCACACCGAAATTGATGACTTTGGCGACGCGGCGATGCTCGCGCGTCTGTGCGAAAGGCGCGACGTCGAAGACTTCCTGCGCGGTGCGCGAGTGGATGTCTTCTCCGCGACGGAAAGCTTCCACGAGGACCGGATCGCCTGAGAGATGGGCGAGAATGCGCAGCTCGATCTGGGAATAATCCGCGGAAAGTAGCTGGCAGCCGGGGGCGGCGACGAAAGCGGCGCGAATTTCGCGGCCAAGTTCCGTGCGGATGGGAATATTTTGCAGATTTGGATTGGAGGAGCTGAGGCGTCCCGTCGCGGTGCCAGTTTGCGAGAAGCGCGTGTGCAGGCGGCCCGAGACGGGATGGATCAGGCGCGGCAGCACGTCGGAATAGGTGGATTTGAGCTTGGCTAGCTCGCGATATTCGATGATTTTCTTGGGCAACTCGTGGACAGCCGCTAGTTCTTCGAGGATGTCGGCGGCGGTGGAACGCGCCTTCGCGCGGCTGCGGCGCGGAGGCTGCAGTTTCAATTTATCGAAGAGGATTTCGGCGAGCTGCTGCGGTGAATTGATGTTGAACTCGACACCGGCGTGACCGTAGATGGATTTTTCCAGCTTGCCGATTTCTTCGAGCGTGGTGGCGGAGATACGGTCCATCTCGACGGGGTCCACACGCACGCCGGCCGCTTCCATGCGCGCGAGAACGGCGGCAAGCGGCAAATCAATCTTTTCGTAGAGGTCCAGCAGGCCTTGCGCTTCCACTTCGGCGCGCAGGACTGGGGCGACGCGCATTAGAAAATCGGCGCGTTCACCGGGCGCGCCAGAAAGAGTGCGATTCAGGTGGCGCAGAACGACTTCGGCGAATTCGTGGTTCGCCGTCGTGGGGCGCAGCAAGTAGGAATAGAGCATGGTGGCGTGGCGGATTCCGGCGACGGAGTTCGCAGGCGCCACAGCGCCTGATTTCTTGGTGCGTTTTGGCGCAGCTGCGGCGCCGCTTTCACGAAGGTCCGCGCGAGCCGCGAGCAACTGAAATAATTTAGGATCGTGGACGATTTTCGCGTGCTTGGCGTCGGCGAGCCAGTCTTGCATGGCGGCGAGGGTCTTGTCTTCCACGTCGTTGGCGGCTATGCGCGCTTGGGCGAGTTTCGTGGAGACTTCGACGGCGAGGACACGCGTGCCGAACCCTTCTGCATCCGAGTCCTGCGCATCGAGCGCCAGCCAGGCAGCGGTTTCTTGCTTGAAGGGAATCGCGTCGAGAAACTCTTTGAATGCGGTTGGCGGCTCGATAGGCGCGTAGTCCGTCTGCTGCGCGTCGGCGAGCGGCGCGAGTTCGCGCAGAAGCGAAGTGAATCCCAGCTCGGAGTAAAGCTCGCGCAGCGCGACGGTATCGGGCTCGCCGACTTTCATCGCCTCCAGATCAAGGGCTACGGGCGCATCGGTCGGAATCGTGGCTAGTTTCTTGCTAAGTGTGACGAATTCGCCGCATTTTTCCAGAGCTTCGCGGTAACTGGCGCGTTTCACTTCGCTCGCGCGTTTCAGCGTCTCTTCCGCGCTGCCGAATTGCTGGATCAACTGGCGCGCGCCCACTTCGCCGATGCCGGGCTTGCGGCGTTCGCCGGGAGCGACTTTTTCGTTGGGGTCGCGCGCGCCGGGAATATTGTCAATGGAATCGCCCATCAGCGCCATGACGTCCGCGACTTTGGAAGGCGGCACGCCCATGAGTTCTTCCACTTTTTTCTCGTCAATCAGCAGGTCGGCTTTGGTGGGGTTCAGCACCAATACGTTCGCGGTGACCAGTTGCAGCATGTCCTTGTCGCTGGTGACGATGAAGACGTCGAGGTTTTTCTTGGAAGCGAGGCGCGCCAAAGTGCCGATGACGTCGTCGGCTTCGTAGCCGGGATATTCCAGGATGGGCAGGCGCATGGCTTCGCAATAGCGGCGCACGAATGGAATCTGGATGGAGAGATCGTCGGGCATGGGCGGGCGCTGGGCTTTGTAGGCGGCGAAGAGCTTGTCGCGGAAAGTGGGCGCGCTGACGTCGAACGCGACGGCGACGTAATCTGGCAGACGGTCTTTGTTTGTAAGCAGGCGGCGCATCATGGTGGCGAAGAGGTACGGGACCTTAGTCGGAATGCCGGAGGCTGTTTGCAGGCGGTCCATGGGGGCGAAATAGGCGCGGAAGATGTAGCCCATGGCGTCGATCAGGAAGAGGCGCTTGCGGTCTGTGGAAGGCATGCTGGCTTTCCGGCGCGTGGTGCGCGGGAAGGAAAGTATAACAGACCGGGAGAGGACGGCGACTTGGGAGCCGTCAGCAGTCGTTTGCCGGGCGGTTGCGGCGTTGGTGAATCGCAGATGTTCGCATATATTGAACGGACGTTTCGATGGGCAGAGTGCATTTTTCGAGGAGCTTTCATGATCCGCGCACTGGGAGTGTGCGTACTTTTGGTTTTCGCGGCAGCCTTGATGGCGGCACCGTTGCAGGATGAACAGAGCCGGTATGTGGTGAAAACGAGCAGCAAGATTGAATTTCACGCCAGCTCGACGCTGGCGAAAGTGGTGGGAGTGTTCCATTCGTGGGACGCGGATATGAAGGTGCCAGCGGGCAAATTTGCAGACGCCTCTTTGATGCTGGAAATCGAGGCGGCGAGCGTAAGCACGGGAAGCGGACTGAGAGACAAGGAACTGAAGGGGAAGAATTTCTTTGCGGTGCAGGAACATCCCAAAATCCGTTTCGCTTCGAGGAGTATTACGGCTGGTGATGCTCCCACGAAATTTCACATGGATGGAGAACTGACGATACGGGGAATCACCCAGCCGGTTCCGGTTTCCATCACGCTGCTGCGACAGGACGATGGGCATGAATGGATTGACGGAAGCTTTTCGTTCAACCGGCGGGATTTTGAGATGACGCACAATCTGCCGTTCGACAAGATCGCCAACATCGTGGTGGTGCAGTTTCATCTGGATACGGTGAACGGCATTGCTCCGGTGGCGCAGAACTGAAGGTTTCAAGCAACGACGGCAACGGTCGCGGCGCAGTTCCGGAAGGAGAGCTATTCGTCGGTCGCGAAGTATTGAAGCGGCGCGACGGACGATGCCCCAACGCCAAAAAGCTCTTCCGTTTCCTGCCAGATAACTTGCTTGACTCCCTATCCCCCTGAGGCTTATAGCTATTGCAGCAATTTTGAGGGGTGGATTTGTGGGGCTGGGGGAATCGTCCGCAGGATTTATCGCGGTCATTTTCTTTTTCGATAGGACAAGCCTGCCTCGTTCTCTGTATAAGCCTAACAGGAGAAAACCATGAAGATTTCCAGCCGCTGGGGTGTAGCCGTTGCGATCGCATGCGCGACTTTATTGATGATGCTGGCGGCCGCGCCGGGGTGGGCGCAGACGTTTCGTGGAACGATTCAGGGCACGGTCACCGATAGCAGCGGCGCAGCGCTGGTGGGCGCCACCGTGACCATCCGCAACGTCGAGACAGGGATTGATCGCATCACGCAAACGAGCACGGACGGAACTTACCTTGTGCCGGAGCTGCAGATTGGCACATATACCGTTTCGGTTTCGATGAACGGTTTCCAGAAGGCAGTGACTACGGGAGTGGTAGTGGACGTCGCGTCTGAGAAGCGCATTGATGCGGTCCTGAAGCCGGGGCAGGTAAACCAGCAGATCGTGGTGGCGGGCGAGGATTTGCCGCAGGTGGATTCCACGAATGATACTTTGGGCGGCACGCTGACGCAGAACACCGTGAAAGATCTGCCGGTGAATGGCCGCGACTACACGAAATTGATCTATTTGACGCCTGGTGTGGCGGGCTCGCCTGACCAGATTTCCGATTCGCCCGGGTCCTACGGCACATTTTCGATGAATGGCGCTCGTGGACGGTCGAACAACTTTCTCCTCGACGGCACGGACATGAACGACGGCTACCGGAATGATCCCGCGATCAATGAAGCGGGAGTGTTCGGTACGCCAGGCGACGATTCTGCCGGAAGATTCCATCCAGGAATTGAGCGTGCTTTCGAACACTGAGGCGGAATACGGGAGAAATTCGGGTTCCGTGGTGAATATCATCACGAAGAGCGGAACGAATTCATTCCATGGGAGCGCCTTCGAAGATTTCAGAAACGCGGTGCTGAACGCACGGAACTACTTCAATGACGTAGGCCAGCCAAAAGACGGCTTCCGGAATAACCAATTTGGAGGAACGCTAGGTGGTCCCATCGTCAAGGACAAAGTGTTCTTTTACGCCTCATATGAAGGGCAGCGCGAAGGGATGGCCATCACTTCGATCAACAACGTTCCCACACTGAACGATGGAATTGCCGGGGACCCCAACGATTACACGCAAGCGATCGCGTCTCTGGGCGGCACCGTGCCGTGCACAAGCACGGTGGTTGCCTGCGTTAACGCGAACTCCAACGTAATCAATCCGACGATTTTGAACCTCTACAACTTGTGCAATAGCAATGGACATTGTTCCGGCTTTAACAATGTCTGGCCCACAACCTCAGCGATTGGAGGGCCGGCGTCGAACAACCTGGACAGCGTGATCGGGAAGATCGATTACAACTTGAACACGAACAATCAGATCTCCGGGCGTTATTTCTTCGGGAACAGCAATCAAAGTTTTCCGCTCGGTGTGGGCGGGGGGAATAACCTGCCGAATACAAACACCGATGCGCCAATTCGGACGCAGTTGGTGTCCTTAAGTTGGGTGAGAACGGTTTCGGCGGAGGAAGTGAACGAATTGCGATTCGGATGGAACCGCTATCGCAACGGATTTTACCCTGAAGATGCCTCGATTTTCGGCGATCCCAATACTTCGCTGGGGATCAATACACTTAATTTACTTGGACCCGGCACGGCTCTGCCTCGCGATTACGGGCTCCCCACGATCGAGGTGAGTGGTCTGGCGCACCTTGGTTCCTCCGGGTTTTCCAATCCCCGCGACCGCGTGGACAGCAACTATCAACTCTTCGATAATTTCTCGTGGAAGATAAACCGGCACGACGTCAAGTTTGGCGGCGAGTATCGCCGGACCACAGTGAACTCATTCAACGATCTCCTGGCCCGCAGTGAACTCGATTTCAACAGCCTAGCCGAGTTCTTAGGAGGCGGCCTCGATGGCGGGACCGAAAACTTCGGGAACACCTCACGGGACGCGCACCAGAACTTCCTGGCCTTTTACATCCAGGATGGCATTCACGTTAACAGCCGCCTGACGGTAAACCTCGGTCTGCGCTGGGATTACTTTGGTGTGATCGGCACGGATGGCGACCAGCTCAGTATTTACAACCCGAGTGTAGGTCTCGTCCAGCCCAGTCAGCTTTATCCCAAGGATTTGAATAACTTCAGTCCGCGTGTGAGCGTCGCGTACGACGTATTCGGCAAGGGGAAGACGGTGGTGCGCGCAGGGTTTGGCGTTTTTTATGATGCTTTCTCGCAGGATTTCTTCACAGGCCAGCTTGCATACAACACGGACAATACCGGGCCCGCTTACAATCCGATCGGTCCCAACCCTGTCTTCATCACCTACAATCTGAATCCCGCGCTGCCTACCGGAACTGCGGGCCCGCTCACCGGTGATACGATCATTCAACCCAATGTACCCGTTTTTGATCCAGCTTCCGTGACACCGGGAACCGCCACGAGCACGGACGCGTTCACCGTCGCTCAAAATCTGCGCACTCCCTACGTTTACAATTACAACCTGAATATCCAACAAGAAATCGCGCAGAATACTGTCTTGGAAGTGGGCTACGTGGGATCGGCCGGCCGAAAGCTTATCCACTTTTTGGACATCAACCAGCCCAGCCACGCGCAAATAACGACGATTGACGAATTCTGCGGATTCACGGGCGAAATTACGCGCGGCGCGCCACAATGCCCCGGCGCACCGGTTGTTGGTTTTACTACACCCTTGAGTTCGTTGGCGCCGAACGCGCCATTCTACGTCAATCAAATCCAGTCCAGCGCGAATTCAAACTACAACTCACTTCAGGTTTCGTTGACGCAGCGGAATTGGCATCATTTCACTAATCAGGTGGCCTACACGTGGTCACATTCGATTGATACGGCCAGCGACGGCCAGGACTACGTACCAAACGCTTCACAACCCAATGACAGCACGAATCCGGCGGGAAACAAGGGCAACTCGAATTTTGATGTACGCAACCGCTTCATAATCACGTCAACGTACGACGTGCCAGCCGCAAAATCGCTTGGGAAGTTTGGATCCGGATGGCAATTGAGCGGTGTGGCAACGGTTATGAGCGGCCATCCGTTCTCGCTGAATTACGATTACGAGGGCGATTATGATGGAAGCGGAGAATTTTTTGGGCGTCCTGACGTCGTGGGGCCCATCCAGTACAACTACAGCAATCCCGCCGAATTCCTGGACCTGACCTCGTTCGCAGTTCCATGCACGCTGGTGGGGGGAAACGCTGACTCGAATTGCACGCCGGGAACACGCCATTTCGGCAACGAGGGCCGCAATTCTCTTCTCGGACCTAACTACCGGGACCTGGATTTCGCGATCAGCAAAATGACCTCAATCACGGAGCGGTTGAAGGTGCAATTCCGGGCGGACTTCTACAATATTTTCAACCACCCTGCTTTTGCTAGTCCGTTGTTGCCGGCGTTTTTTGCGGACGCGGCGCCTAACGGCATTAGCGACGGTACAGTCGCCACGTGCGGCCCCTCGGTTACCATTGGCCGGAGTTGCGGCTTCTATGCGATTACGGCGACCTCGGACGTTGGTCTGGGCAACCCGGTTCTGGGCGGCGGTGGGGCGCGTAGCATCCAGTTTGCCTTGAAGTTTTTGTTCTAGCAGCTCAGCACAGTTCGGAGAGAATGGAGCGGCTCGGTGGCCCGCCAAGCATGGGGCTGCCGGGCCGCTTTCCTTTAAGGTCGACGCCAATGTAAGTGTATTAGAATGTGCACTATGCATAGCTTATGCCTAATGCTTACGATCGCCGGCGCGCCGCGCCCCTAGGATTGCCGCGTAAGTAACACGAAGCGAGCCGGCACAGCGCGGCCGCGCGAAGTAAGGAAGGAGCGGCGTAAGCGACTGATATGACACGGATTTGAAATATTTCGCTAGGATTGTGCGTATTCATATATGGAGCGACGCAAGAGCATCGGCGAGATGAGCACCGCGGAATTAGCGGATTTGCTAGCGCAGGTCCGGGCGGGCGATTCGGACGCCTGGGGCGACCTGTATGGCCAGTATGCTCCGGCGATTTTCCGGTTCTGCCGGCGGGCTTTGCCGACGCGCGAAGATGCGGAAGACGCCACGACAGAAATATTTATGAAAGTACGGCAAAAACTCGGAATGTACGATTCGTCGCGGCCGTTTACGGCGTGGCTCTATAAAGTGGCGAGCAATCATTGTTGGGACCTGCTGCGGCGCAGGCGGATTCGCCAGGATCTGGAGACCGGAGACCTGGAGACGCTGCCGCTGGAACATCCCGATCCCAGCCAGCTCGAACAATTGCAGATTGACCACGACAGCAAACACGTTCGCGCGGGCCTGGCGAAATTGCCGGATCGCGCGCGCATGGCGTTGGTGCTGCGGTATTACTCGGAGATGAGTTACGACGAAATCGCGGACACGCTGGGGGTGCGGCGCGCGTTCGTGGGAGTGCTATTGCTGCGCGCGCGTCATCAACTGCGCGAAGTGCTGGCGGAAAGCGGCGGCGGATTGCATGGCGCGGCTGCCGGGGGAAGGCCATGAGCCATTTCGATGAAATGACGTGCCTGCTGTATCTGGAAGGGCAGCTCGATGCGGACCACGCCGAAGGAGTGCGTACGCATGCGGCCGGATGCGCGGAATGTCGCGGCCTGCTGCGCGCGCTGCAAACGGAAAGCGTGTGGCTGCGCGAATCGCTCGAAGCGGACGACGAATCGGTCCCTGCGCGACTGGTGCAAGCACCGGAGCATGGCGGCGCGCCGTGGGGTTGGATTACGGCGCTGGGATTGAGTGCGGGCGGAGCGTACACGGCGTGGAGCGGATTCATTGAACCGTGGCGAGCGCAGGCGGCGCAGGCGGGATTCACGCAGGGAAATTTACTCACCATGCTTTTTTTCAGCGGTGCATTCTGGAAAGGATGGGACGCGATGCGAAGCCTGATCGAATTTCTGGCGATGGCGACACTGGGACTCGTGGTGATGTGGCTGCTGCGGCGCCACTTGCGTCGCACGACGGCGCTCGCGGTGGTGATGGGCGCGCTGGCGCTGATGGTGGCGCTGCCTCCAGCCGCTGGAGCTGCGGAGCTGAGGCATGGCGATCCGAATTATTCGCTGCCGGCTGGAGAAGTGATACATACGGATTTAATTGTGTCGGCGGATTCCACGCGGATTGATGGCGACGTGGAAGGCGACCTGATCGCGTTTTCGCGCAGCGTGACGGTGAATGGGCACATCAAGGGCGACATCATCGCGTTCAGCCAGGAATTGCGCGTAAACGGTCCGGTGGATGGAAACGTGCGCGCGTTTGTACAGAACTTGCAGCTTTACGGCAAGGTGGCGCGCAATGTATTGGTGTGGGCTGGCGATGTGAACCTGGATCAGGACGCAGTCGTGAACGGCACGTTGACGGCGGGATCCGGCCACCTGGAAGTGAACGGAAAACTTGCAGGGGATTTGCTGGCGTTTTCCGGAGATGTGGACATCAACGGGCAGCTGGGGCGCAACGCTCGGATTCGCGCGGGACATCTGACGATTGGATCGCGCGCCGATATCGTGGGGCAGACGACTGCCGAGCTACGACAGGCTCCTGAAGTTTCAACGAGCGCAAAAATGGGCAGCCCGCTGGATTGGAAGATCACCCAGCGCGACTCGGAGAACCGTTATTCATCGGCGCGTTATTACGTGCACCAGATTTTGAAGTGGGGCGCGAGCTTTTTGTTTGGGCTGGTGCTGCTGTTCCTGTTGCCGGGATTTTTCTTTGACGCGGTGAAGGCATGCGACAAAACCGCGCCGGCGATCGGATTTGGCGTGCTTTTTCTGATTGCGACGCCCATTGCCGCGATCATCGTCTGCATCACGGTGGTGGGGCTGGGCGTGGGAATTACCGCCATCATGCTGTGGATGATTTCCATCTATGCGGCTCAGGTGCTGGTTGGCGCGTGGCTGGGAGAAAAAATTCTCGGCTTGGGCACCGGCGCAGGGGCTGCCCTGGGACGTTTGGCGCTGGGGTTGGCGATCCTGCGCGTGTTGGGGATGCTGCCATTTCTGGGGGCTTGGATTTCGTCTGTCGTGGTGGTTTGGGGTATAGGTGCGATGGCGCTGGCGATTTACAAGAACATGCGGCCGCAGTTGGCCGCTGCGGCGGCTGTAGTCTGAGGTTTGCGCGACGTTTGCACGCGGCGTCGGCATCTGACTCGAAGAGCTATGAGACGACTTCGAGTTTTTTACCGACGCGCCCGATGATTTCGGCGGCGCGCTCCAGGTCGGCGCGTTTGTGAGTGGCGGTTACGATAGTGCGCAGGCGCGCTTTTCCTTCGGGGACGGTGGGAAAGCCGATGGCGCCGGCGAAAACCCCTTCAGCGAATAATTCCCGCGAAAATTGAAATGCTTTGGCCGCTTCGCCCACCATGATGGGCGTGATCGGCGTTTCACTCTTTCCTGTGTTGAATCCCAGTTTCTTCAGTTTACGTTTGAAGAATTTTGTGTTGGCCCACAGTTTCTTGATGAGCTTGTCGCCCGCCTCGGAATCGAGCAGCTCGAATGCGGCTTGGCAAGTGGCCGTGACCGAAGGCGGATGCGAGGTGGAGAAAAGAAATGGTCTGGCGCGCTGGTACAGAAAATCAATCAGGTCGCGCGAGCCGCAGACGTAACCGCCGATGGAGCCGATGGCTTTGCTGAGCGTGCCCACTTGGATGTCCACGCGGCCGTGGCAATTGTGATGGTCAATGGTGCCGCGGCCGCGATTGCCCAGAACACCAGAGGAGTGCGCGTCGTCAACCATCATGATGCAGTTATATTTTTCGGCGAGATCGCAAAGCGCGGGGAGATTCGCGATGTCGCCATCCATGGAAAAAACGCCATCGGTAATGAGCAGCTTCTTGCCGTTCCAGTCTTTCGTTTCCTGCAGGACGCGTTCGCAGTCAGCGGCGTCTTTGTGCTTGAACACTTTGATTGTGGCGCGCGAAAGGCGGCAGCCGTCAATGATCGAGGCGTGATTCAGCTCGTCCGAGATGACGAGGTCTTCTTTGCCGAGGATTGCGGAGACGGTTCCGGCGTTGGCTGTGAAGCCGGATTGAAATACCACGCAGGCTTCCACTTTTTTGAAGCTGGCGATTTGCGCTTCCAGGTCCATGTGCATTTTCATGGTGCCGGCGATGGTGCGCACGGCGCCGGAGCCGACGCCGAACTCGCGCGTAGCCGCAATCGCGGCGCGACGCAGCTTGGGATGCGTGGTGAGGCCCAGGTAATTGTTCGAGCTGAGGTTGATAACTTCCTTGCCGTCGAAATTCGCGACGGGCTTCTGCTCGCCTTCGAGAATTTTCAGATTGAAGTAGAGATGCTTGGCCTTGAGGTCTTCGATGGCGTCGTGCAAATACTGAAGTTGGGGACGTGTGGCGCTGCTCATGATTCCTCCGGCGGATTCGTGGCGCGCTTATTTACTTGCGCCGTTAGGATAAAACAGGATTTTACCGGCGAGGCCGGATTCCAGAAGTGAGAAGGCTTGTTCGAAATTGTCGAGCGGCACGCGTTCTTTGAAGAGTGGTTCGAGATTGAGGCGATGATGCTTCAGAAGCTCGGTCATCTGCACCCAGGTTTCGAACATTTTGCGGCCGTAGATGCCTTGGACGGTGGCGCCTTTGAAAATTACGTCGTTGACGAGATCGAAGGTCACGGGGTCTTTGGGAATTCCTAGCAGCGAAGCGCGGCCGCCCTGGCGCAGCATTTCGAAGCCCTGGTGAATCGCAGCGGGATGGCCACTCATTTCCAGGAGCACGTCGGCACCCGCGCCTTCTGTGGCTTCGCGAACGCGCGTGACGACATTGCCTTCGGCGGGATCAAGCGCTACGTCCGCACCCATCTTTATGGCCAGCTCGCGGCGATGCGGATTCACTTCAGTGGCGAAGATCATCGCCGCGCCGCACGCACGCGCCACGTTGATAGCCATCAGGCCGATCGGGCCCGCGCCGGTAACCACTACATTTTGCGCGGCAATCTCGCCGGCTAGCACCGTGTGCACGGCGTTGCCCAGAGGATCGAGAATTGCGGCGTAGTGTTCAGGGATGGCGGGATCGATTTTCCAGATGTTGCGGATGGGAATGACGACGTATTCGGCGAAACAGCCGTCGGCGTCTATGCCGATGATTTTCACATTCTGGCAGACGTGCGGCTGGCCCATGCGGCAGGGGCGGCAATGGCCGCAATTGACGTGCATTTCGGCGCTGACGAAATCGCCGGGCTTCACGGAAGTGACTTCGGAGCCAACTTTTTCGATATAGCCGCAGAATTCGTGGCCGAACGTCATCGGCGGATGAATGCGAGACGCGGACCAGCGGTCCCAGCCGTAGATGTGCAGGTCGGTGCCGCAGATGGACGCGGCGCGCACGCGGACCAGAACTTCGATGGGGCCCGGCGTTGGGATGGGAACGGATTCGAGTTGCGCTCCGCGCTGGGGACGCATCTTGCGCAAAGCTTTCATCGTGGATGTCGGCATCGTGTACAGGCGGAAGTGCAGCAGCCCGCCAAATTTGCAAGTTTAGCATAGGGCTTGAGGAAGGAAAAATCGGGGGCGCGGGAGCGTTGCTTCCGTTACAATCGCGGCGGCTAAAGAGGCGCGCGAAGCCGAGGGAGATGCGTTGAGCTTTTCACAGCGATTTGAGGAAATTCGTACCGGCTTTGAGCGGCCGTTCTGGGTTGCGAACGTCAGCGAGCTTTTCGAGCGGCTTTCGTATTATGCGGCGTTCGCTTCGCTGGTGCGATATTTGCACGAGACGCTGAATTTTCCCGTGGAACAGGCGGGGAGCCTGACTGGGTTGTTCGGCGGGTTGGTGTGGTTCCTTGCGGCATTTGGCGGCACACTTGCGGACCGCCTGGGATTTCGCAGATCGCTTTCACTCGCGTACTTCATTCTAAGCTGCTCGTACTTTATTTTGGGGTCGCTGGGGTCAAGCTGGATTGCGCCTTTGCGCGGTGCGGTGCCGTTGGTGGTGCTGGTTACGGTGGTGCTCATGCTGCCGGCGCTGGGGATCGCGCTGGTGAAACCTTGCGTGGTGGGGACGATCGCACGCGCGTCGAAGGAAAATGTTCGGTCCATTGGCTACTCGATTTATTACACGCTGGTGAATATTGGCGGGGCGGCGGGACCATTCGTAGCTTCGTACGTGCATCATCACCTGAGTGTTGAGAATGTGTTTCGCGTGGCGGCGCTCAGTGTATTCCTGATGTTTATCGCCGTGGTGCTGTTCTTCAAGGAGCCCCGGCGATCGAATGAGGCGCAAGCGGCAAGCCTGGGCGAGGCGGCGCGGAATTTTGCCACAGTGCTGCGCAATCCGAAGTTCATCCTGTTCCTGCTGATTTTTTCGGGATACTGGATCGTTTACTGGCAGGAATTCATTATTCTGCCGCTGTACGTGCACAATTACATAAATTCCAAGACCGATACGGAGCTGATGCTGGTGACTGGGCCGCTGACGGTGATTGCGCTGCAGATGATTGTAAGCGTGCTGACGCGAAAGATTCCGGCGTTTCGCGCGATCACCATCGGCACGCTGATTTCAGCGCTAGCATGGGTGATTTTGATTGTGCATCCCACGGTGCCGATGGTGATCGTCACGCTGTTTGCCGTTTCGATTGGCGAGATCGTGCAATCGCCGCGCTATTACGAATATATTTCGCGGCTGGCGCCTCCAGGACAGCAGGGGACGTACATGGGATTTGCATTTCTTCCGATTGGGATCGGGTCGCTCATCGGCGGACGGCTCGGAGGCATGTTGATTCATCATTTCGGCGAAGTGCAGCAACGGCCGGAGCGTATTTGGTGGGCGGTGACGGCGATTGGCGTCACGACCGCGCTATTGCTGTGGGTTTACGATCGGACGTCGAAGCCCGGCGGGACGGTGACGGTGGCAGCTGCAACGGCGGAGAAATCCTAATTGACCATGCGGCGAAGGCTTTCGACGGCTTGGCGCGCCAGGGTGTATCGCGGTTCGATGCGCAGCGATTCGTTGAAACATTCACGCGCCCGGGCCAGCATGCCTTTGGCGGCGTAGGCGCGGCGCAGATTAAAATGCGGAAAGTGGCGCGGGTCGTAACGCGGAGCGGTGATGGCGCGTTCGAGCCAGGGGATGGCTTCGTCGTACTTTTCCAGCTGAATCAGGTACGAGCCGATGTCGTTGTAAGGGTTGCCGAATTCAGGATCCACTTCGATGGCGCGCTTACATTCGGCGATGGCTGCATCGATTTTCCCCTGAAAATGGTAGGTCCAGCCCAAGAACGTGTGTGCCTCGGCGGTCGGGTAGAGATCGAGTGAGTTCTGGTACAGTTCGACGGCGCGGTCATAATCGCCTTCCATCTGCGCGCGATAGGCTTCTTGCAGCAGCGCCCACGCTTGTTCTTGTTTATTGAGCATTTATCGGTCTCGTCTCAATCCGCAAGGGCCTCAGTATTTTTGCAATCATTCGCGCCCACTCGATCGCTGTTTGCGCCGCTCCTTTACGAATCGCACGCCGGAAACAATTAAGAGTGAAAGCCCGGAAGCGATGCAACCCCAAGTAAAGTAAATCCAACCGAATGCCGCACTATCGTGGCCACCCATAAATGAGGCCAGCAGCGCCACTTCTACGAATGGCGTGGCCATGATCGCGAGGCTGACGATAAGCAGCCTGCGAGGCGAGCGCTCTCGGGCCACTTCGACGGTAGTCGCAATGACCAACAGGCTGACCATCCCTTCAGCGTACATTAGAGCGGTTGGCAGGATCCCCGATGGGTTTCGGTTTTCAGCCAGAACTGAAGCAATCTCAATCGCTACGCCCGAGAGCAACACAACAGCAAGAGACTTCAAGCGCCTGCGAGTTTGCGACAATCCTGAGCGAGCATGGGCTTCTGTAGTCATTCGCGAAAGGACCGCCTCGCCGCTATTTTAGCGCGGAGCGGCGAATGCGGCGGCGAAGCTTTTCGAGCATCGCTTCGAGGCGTTTGGTGTAATGCACGGGATACACCGCGACGCGATTGATCTGGCGATAAGCTTTCGGGAGGCGCGCCAGGCCGGCGAGGCAGCGCGCGCGCAAATCGGCGACTGGTCGCGCTGGGGCAACGCGATGGCCGGCTCGCATTACTTCCACGAGCATCGGCTCGCCACCATCTGCAGGCTCGCCATCAAGAGCGATTCGGTCATGGCGATATTCGCCGGAGGGCGCAGAGTAGCGGAACACCTGTTTGCGCCCAGGATAGGTGACTTTCGCAGCGCTGAGTTTCGCCGCTTCGCGAACGATTCCGCCGCGCTCGACTTCGACGAGCTTGTAGATCAAATTCAAGTGCGGCGCATCGCCCGGAGTTGCGAGCGCAGTCCCGACGCCGAACGCGTCAATCGCGGCGTGCTTCGCAAGCAGCGCGGCGATGCGCGTTTCGTCGAGATCACCGGAAGCGAAAATCTTCACGTCGTTCCATCCCACGCGATCCAACTGGCGGCGCACCCACTGACTGTCTTTCGCCAGGTCGCCGCTGTCGAGCCGCACGCCGGCGGGCTTGCGATTCATGCTGATGATTCGTTTCACCGCGGTGTGGACATCATAGGTATCGAGCAGCAATACGGCTTGTTCGGGAAACGCGTCGAGAAATTGCGAGAAGGCTTCGGTCTCGTCTTCGTGCGCCATCACCCAGGAGTGCGCTTGCGTGCCGTAAGTTTTCATGCCGAATTGCTGGCCAGCGAGAACGTTGGATGTGCCCTCGCAACCGCCGATGGCTGCAGCGCGTGCCGCGAGGAGGCTGGCCTGACTGCCGTGAGCTCGTCGCGCGCCGAAATCCACGACCTGGCGACCTTTGGCGGCGGTGACGACGCGCGCGGCTTTGCTGGCGATCATGGTCTGGTAGCTCAGCGTCGAGAGAAAATACGTTTCCATGATCTGCCCTTCGATGATGGGCGCGACGACACGCAACATCGGCTCGCCAGGAAATACCAGTGAGCCTTCGGGCATTGCCCAGACGTCTCCGGTGAAGCAGAATTTCGCGAGGTACTCGAAAAATTCGCCGCGGATATTGCGGAAGACGGGGTGCTGACGGAGGTAGTCAATTTCTTCCGCGCTAAAGTGCACGTTTTCCAGAAAATCGAGCGCTTGTTCGAGGCCTGCGGCGACTAGGTAATTCCGATGCGGTGGAAGATGGCGGACAAACAGTTCGAACGTGGCGCGAGCTTCGAAGCGGGTCTGCAAGTAGCCCGCAGCCATGGTCAGCTCGTACAGATCGGTTAAGAGGCCCGAGTGTTCTGACATTTTCCTTTTCCAGGTCGTGCGGCGGGCGGCACGGCTACCCGCGCTCCCAATTGGCGCCTTCTCGCGCGAGCAATGCGACGGTGGCAGCGCCCACGCCGCTGGCGACGATGATGGTCTTACCGGCGAGAGCCGTTTCGGGAATGTGGTACTGAAACTCGTGGTACGCGTGCGCCTGACTTGCGTCACAATACTGCGAGGCCATGTGCTCCTCGAATGCCGCTGTGGTTTACTGCATGTTTAAGGAACGAAACAGTTTATCTACGCATCGCGAGAGGGTTTGAAAAGACAAAACCCCCAAGCCTCCGTTCCGTTGTCCGGAGCGGGCATGCCTGAGGGTTCGTCGTCAATCCCTGCGCCGGAAGGACTACTTCAGGACGGCGTCTTTGAATGCTTTCGCTGCGCGGAGACGCACAACGGTCTTGGCCTTGATCTTGATGGTCTCGCCCGTGGCCGGATTGCGACCCAGACGCGCCTTGCGATGCGCCTTGACGGCGCGGCCGATGCCGGGGATTACGAACTTTCCGGCGCTCTTGGCCTCTTTCACAGCCAACTTGAACAGTTCGTCGAAGAAAGCCACGGTCTGCTTCTTGGAAATGGGCTTTTCCGGCGTGCTTACCTTCTCAGTGATGTGCGCAATAATCTTGGACTTGCTCAGCGGATTTGCCATCGAGTTGCGTTTTCCTCCTCAGGTTAAATTGCTTGGCGAGCCTGCAGTGCAGGACGCCTTGGGGACTATAGCGACAGTGAGGGCCGAACGCAAGTCAAACCTTCAAAAAAGCCCGATAAAACGGGCCTTTCCTTAGCGCGCCATTTTTGCGCGAAAAATTTACTGCGCGGCGAGCTGCTGGTAGAAGAGCGCGACGGCCTTGATTCCGCCGAAATAATTTTCCAGCGCGATGTGTTCGTCGGGGGCATGCGCGTTTTCGTCGGGCAATCCGAAGCCCAGCAGCACGCAGGGAACTTTGAATGTGTCGTGCATTTGCGTGACGAAAGGAATGGAGCCGCCCTCGCGGATGAAAACAGCTTTTTTGCCGAAGCCGGCTTCGAGCGCGTGAATTGCTGTCTGAAAAATTGGATGCGTGTATGGCGCGACCCAAGGCTTGCCCGTGCTGAGAACCTGGAACTTGCAAGTGACAGACTTCGGAAGTAATTTTCGGATTTGGCGTTCGACGAGCTTCGCGATTTTCGCGGGGTCTTGATTAGGAACCAGGCGCGTGGAAAGTTTTGCGTACGCTTTTGCGGGAATCACGGTCTTGGCGCCTTCGCCGAGATAGCCGCCCCAAATGCCATTGAGCTCGAGCGTCGGCCGTATCCACAGCCGCTCGACAATCGTGAATCCTTTTTCACCGTCGAGCGCGGGCGCTCCCACCGTCTTGCGAAATTCTTTCTCTTTCCACGGCAGGGAATTGAGCGCTTTGCGTTCCTGGCGCGAGACCGGCGCGACATCGTCGTAAAAACCTGGAACCGCGACGCGAAAATTCTTGTCGTGCAGCTTGGCAATCATTTCGGCAAGGATCGTAATTGGATTGGGCACCGCGCCGCCGAAAACTCCGGAGTGCAAATCCTGCGCCGCGCCGCTGATCTCCACCTGGTAATAATTCAGCCCGCGTAATCCGTAAGTGATCGAGGGCACGCCCTTCGCCAGCATGGAGGTATCGGAAACAACCAGCGCGTCCGCCTTCAGCCGCTCGCGATTGCGTTGCACAAAATCCCACAGGCTGACGCTGCCCACTTCTTCTTCGCCTTCGATCATGACCTTGACGTTCAACGGCAGCTTGCCGGTTTGGTTTTTTAGCGCTTCGAGAGCTTTGATGTGGATGTGCACTTGGCCCTTGTCGTCGGCGGTGCCGCGGCCGAAAAGCTTGCCGTCGCGGACGGTGGGCTCGAATGCGGGGGAAGTCCAAAGATCGAGAGGCTCGGCGGGCTGCACGTCATAATGGCCGTAAATAAGAACCGTGGGTTTGCCGGGCGCGTGCAGCGATTCGCCATAAACCAGAGGATGCATTTTGGTGGGAGTGATTTCGACATTTTCTAGACCAGCGGCGCGCAATTTTTCGGCGACCCAATGGGCGGCGCGCTCTATATCGGGTTTATGTTCACTTTTGGTACTGACGCTGGGGATGCGGAGGAACTCTTTGAGTTCCTTCAGATGCTCATCGCGGCTAGACTCGATGTGCTCAATGAGGTTCATTGCCAGGGGCCCCCAAAAATAAGATTGTAATGCCCGCGCCAGCGATTTCCGTCGCGCGGTATGAATGCGCATCACTGTTGCGCCATGAAACAAGACTCGTGATTCTACGGAACCTTGCGCAATTTCAGCAAGCTTTTTGCGGGCTGCGCTCTTGGAAACTTTCCAGGCGCGCACGGTTGACTCGGTCCGTGGCCCGATGCAGCATATCAAATAACCATGAGCGAACCGCAAAACAGCACCGCCCGGCGCAGTTCCCGCGTTTTCACGCGAATACCCGTGCGCGCCGTGGCTAAAAACAGCGATGGCCGGAAATTCCGCGAGAACAGCCAGACCATCGTGATCAACGCGCACGGTGGCTTGCTTTATCTGCAAGAAACGCTCGCTCTGGGCGCCGAAATCGTGCTGATCAATCCCGTCACCGAAGAAGAGCAAGAGTGCCGGGTCGTGTACCTCGGCGACACATCCGAAAAGGGCACACGTGTCGGGGTTGAGTTCCTTTCACCGAGCCCGCATTTCTGGGGTGTCGATTTTGCCCCGCAGGATTGGCCCGCGCGCCCGTCCGCACAACCGTCACACTAGCCCGTTCCATCCCTCAGAGTTGACATGCACTTCGGCACCAAGTTGCCACTACCCCGCAGAGTGTTTTATCACGTGCGGAGTCCGGTTGCAGCGAGTGTGGGGATTGCCGGCAGGATTGTTGAGAACCGAATATGACCGGTGGTCACATTCGGCAGGGTCGTGAGGGAGAGGCAGCTACTTCGTTGGCGGAAGCGTGTCGTAATCGGAGAGTTCCACCTGTTTCCACTTTCCGTCAATAATCTCCTTGCGAATTTCCGCAGCCGTTTTCCCCAGTTGCGTTTCGCTGTAAGTGAGGGCCGCTTCTTTCTTACAGAGAACGCAATGCGCTCCGTGATAATCGGTGAAGCAATCGAGCAGGCTCTTGTGCCCCACTTCTTTGTCGCAGCCGCAGTAGCAGGGTTGCTGATAGAGGACCGGTTTCACTTTTGCCGCCAACGTGAAGATGTTCCGTGTTTCCGCGTCCGAGAATTGCGCGGGATCGAGCGTGTCCGGCAGCGGATCTTTGGGCGGCCCGGCGTGATAGGCTGGCACCGGTGCTTTTGGGACTTTCGAGACCGGACTGGGCGCGGCTGGGGGATCCTGAGCGGAAGAACTCTGAGCATGCAGGGACCTGGCGCCAAACGTACCGAACGCCACACCGCATACGACAGTCAGGATTGCGGCTCGACGAAACATCGCAAAACCTCCCGGCACCAGCTGCCCAATCGAGTGCGCAGCGAGCGACAGCGAATTCCTACGAAGGAATCTTATCATTCCTGCAGCGTGAACGAACGGAGGAATCGCACTGATGTTGAAGCACGCGATCCGGCGGCCCGAGCGCAAGCCTCGATGAACATTGCGACATACATAGCCGCCCATTGATTGTCAGCAACCGCGCTGTAAGTTACGATTGGGGAAGCCTCGGAATAAACGGAGGGGTAGGAAAGCGGTTGACTCCGGCGGTCTTGAAA
>CAVWFO010000001.1:0-220626 GCA_963754275.1 uncultured Acidobacteriota bacterium | reverse complement strand
ACATTGACTATCTGGAGGTGCAACGAGGCAGCTATGAAGCGGACTACGGAGACCGCACTTACGGAATCTTTAATATCGTCCCCCGCAGCGGCTTCGAGCGGAACAATGAGGGGGAATTGGTAGTGAGTTTCGGCAACTGGTTTCAAACGAACGATCAGCTGAATTTCGGAGGGCATACGGAGCGCTTCGCTTACTACGTGAGCCTAAACGCGAATCGCAGCAACTACGGTCTGCAAACTCCGATCGGGCAAGTTTTTCACGACGCGCAAAACGGTTACGGCGGATTTGCGACCTTGATATTCAATCCCAATTCCAGCAATCAATATCGCGTGGTGGCGTCGCTGCGCCAGGATTATTACCAGATTCCCTACGATCCGGATCCCAATTCGGCGGGCAATATGGCTTATCCCAGCTACGGGCTGCGCGATAGTGAAAGCGAGCCCGACGGCTACGTCGCGTTCACCTGGGTACACACGTTTAATCCGAATCTCCTCCTAAACGTTTCTCCCTTCTACCACTACAACCAGGCCAGCTATAACGCCTCTCCAAACGACGTGCCGGTGATCACCGACGTGAACCAGACGTCGAATTATGGCGGTCTGCAAGCGTCTCTGAACGCCCATTTTTGGAAGAATGATCTGCAGGTTGGAACGTACGGTTTCGGCCAGCATCAGAGCGAATACTTCAATAACGTCTTCAACCCTTGCGTGAGCCCTTGCGAGAATTTCGGGCCCTCTACAGCTGCCATCACTGGCGGCCTGGAGGAAATATATGTCAGCGACAAATTCAAGCCAACGTCGTGGTTGACGCTGATCGCCGGCTTCCGCCAGTCGCACTTTTCTGGGGACTTGGTGGAGAACGCGGTGGACCCCCGCGTGGGAATCGCTGTGCAGATCCCGAAGTTGAACTGGGTGTTTCGCGCTTTTTGGGGCCGCTATTATCAGGCTCCGCCGCTTTTGACCGCTACCGGCCCGCTGCTCGATTTGGCGAACAGCCAGAATGTCGCCTTTGCGCCTCTGCCGGGCGAGCGGGATCAAGAGTATCAATTCGGCGTCACGATTCCCTATCGCGGCTGGGCTCTGGACGCGGATCATTTCCAGACAACCGCACAGAATTGGCTGGATCATAGCAATATCGGCGAATCGAACCTCTTCTGGCCGATTACGTGGGCTAACGCCCTGATACAAACCTGGGAACTCACGCTGCGGTCTCCTCGCCTGTGGCGCTTCGGCCAATTTCATCTAGCGTATGCGAATCAAATCGCGCAGGCTAGCGGACCCATCACCGGAGGCTTGATCTGCCCTCCGCCAGTGAATTCGATGACGTGTCCGCTGTATGTACCGCCGGGCTTGTCGCCGGTGGATCACGACCAACGCAACACGTTAAACGTGGGATTCAACGCAACGCTTCCGTGGCAGTCGTTTGCTTCGGCGAACGTGTATTACGGCTCTGGGTTCACCAACGGCGACCCGGAACCGGGTACGCCGTATCCCAATAACTACCTGCCCGCGCACACCAACGTTGACATTTCGCTGGGCAAATCCTTCGGCGAGAAATACACCGTGGGGTTCACCGCGCTCAACGTAGGAAATCGCCGCGTGCTGCTAGACAACAGCCTGACGTTCGGCGGTTTTCACTTCAACGATCCGCGGGAGATCTACGTCGAATTCAAATGGAGGTTCCACTACTGAGGAAAAATATCAACAACTTGGTTATCATCGAGGGCGGACCGCGCGGATCGGCGGCACGAGGAATATGGTGAAAGCATTTTGCAGAGGATTATTGTTGCTGCTGGCGATTCCGCTGATCGTGGTGATCGTAGGAATTGTTTGGTTGTGCGCGACGGGATTGAGCGCTCGCGAGGCTCCCGGCAAGCTGGAGACTCGGCTGGCGATTACCCTGCAACGCTTGGCGATCCCGCGCAGCGCCCGCGAGCTTAACAATCCGATGCAAGCTACGCCGGAGCTGCTGATGGAAGCGCGGCGGCATTTCGCGGACCATTGCGCGAGTTGCCATGGGAATGATGGCAGCGGGGCGACGGAGATGGGGCAGAAGCTTTATCCGCGGGTTCCGGATATGCGGTTGCCGCAAACGCAGAATCTTTCGGATGGGGAGATTTACTACATTATTGAGAATGGCGTGCGTTTTACTGGAATGCCGGCTTGGGGCACGGGCGGCACGAATGATCATGATACGTGGCATCTGGTTTTGTTCATTCGTCATCTGCCCAAAATGACTGACGAGGATATGCAGGATATGAAGGAGCACAATCCGCTCAGTCCGGAGGAGATGAAGGAAGAAGAAATGGAAAATGAGTTTTTGAGCGCGCCGTCTGATGCACATGGGCGGTCGAATCCACATTTACATTAGAGGAGGTATCACGATGCGAAAAATTGGTTCCCTGATGCTGCTATTCTTGGCGTTTTCGGTGATGAGTTTGACTACGCTGGCGCACGGAACGGACAAACACGTCCTCGGTACCGTGACGAAAATCAGTGAGAGCGAAATCACCGTGCAGGCGCAGGACGGTTCGTTGCAGGTGGTGAAGATTGCGCCGGATACTTCGTTCGTGAAGAGCGGAGCGAGCGCAACACTTAAGGATTTAAAAGTGGGCGATCGCGTGGTGATTCATGCGAAGCCGGTGGGAAGCGATCTGATTGCGCACGAAGTGCGTTTTGGGAAGCCGCCCGCGCAAGCGCCTGCTGGTGCTCCTGCCGCGAAGCCCGAGTGAGTTGCGAGATTAGTTTTCGCGGTCGAGAATGAAATCGGGGACGGCCAGGAGAGCGCGGCGGTATTCCGTGTCTGGCAAAACTTCCAGGCTGGCTTTGGAGCGTTTGACGTATTCTTTCGCGAGTTGCGTGGCGCGTTCGAGCGCGCCGGTTTCGCGGACGAGTTTGGCGATTTGATCGGCGCGGACGCTGCGGAAATCGCGCTCTTCGAGAACTTTTTCCACCAAGCAGCGGCCCTCGCTGTTTGCGTGCGCTTGGCCGTTGCCGTCAGATGCTATGGCGCGCGCCTGCGCTTCCAGCGCGAAAATCAGCGGCAGCGTGACTTTGCCTTCCTTCAGGTCGCTCAGCACCGGCTTGCCCAATTTTTCCGGCGACGCAGTGAAATCGAGCAAGTCATCAACCAATTGAAACGCGAGGCCGGCGTTGCGTCCGTAATCCGCGAGGCCGTCTTCGATTTCTTTCGGCTGTTTGCCGAGCACGGCGCCGAGGCGCGCGCATCCGCTGAAGAGACAGGCGGTTTTGCGATAGGCGAGTTCGGTGGCTTCGGCTTCGTTCAGGTCAATCTGACCGAGGCGGGTGAGCTGGAGGAGTTCGCCTTCGACCATGTTCTGCGTGAGGTCAATCAGAATATCGAGAACGGCAAAATTACGTTCGCGCAGGGCCATTTCGAAGGACTGCATGTAGAGCCAGTCGCCGGCAAGGACGCTCATGTGATTTCCCCAGCGGGCGTTGGCGCTGGGGCGGCCGCGACGGGTATTCGCGCCGTCAATCACATCATCGTGGATCAGAGTGGCGCTGTGGATCATTTCGACCACGGCGCCGAGACGAATGGCGCTTTCGCCGCGATATCCGGACGCGCCAGCGGCGAGGAGCAGCAGCGCGGGACGCAGGCGTTTGCCGCCGCCTTCGCGAAGATAGCTGGAAATTTCGCAGACGGGTTCGATGGCCGCGCTATTTTGCGCGGCGATTTCTTGTTCGACGAGCGCTAAATCGTCTCGTACGAGATCAAAAATACCTTTGGCAAGTTGGACAGCGAAAGCCATCCTTGAGGTTCACCTTGGCTGGGCTGGAATTGCCTGGCCGCCTAGCCGGAAAAATCGCCTAAAATTGGCCGCGGTCGCAGCGGCGACTTCATCGCGGGCCAAGTTTCTCACATTCGCGAGCGTCTGCGCTACCTCGACTACGTGGGCAGGCTCATTTCTTTTGCCGCGGCGGCCCTGGGGCGAAAGGAAAGGCGAATCTGTTTCGGTGAGGATTTGGTCGAGCGGGAGGTTTGCTGCTACGTCGCGAATCTGCTGCGATTTCGGATAGGTGATGTTGGCGGCGAAGGAAACCAGGAAGCCCATTTCCAGGCCGCGTTGGGCTTCGCGGAGCGTGCCGGTGAAGCAGTGGAAAATTCCGCCCAGGCCTGTTGGCTTCCATTCTTTGTCCAGGATGGCTAGGCAGTCGTCCCAGGCGTCTCGGCAGTGGATGATGATGGGGAGCTTCGCGGCGCGGGCTTGCTGGAGTTGGCGGCGAAATACTGGATGTTGTGTTTCGGGAGGGGGTTCTTCGTAGTGATAGTCGAGGCCCATTTCGCCCCAGGCGATCACTTTGGGATTTTTCGCTAGGTCATCGAGCTGCGCGTAATTTGCTTCTTTCGCTTCAGCGGCGTGCTGCGGGTGGATGCCGATGGTGGCGTAGATCCAGTCGTAGTCTTTTGCTACTGCGATGGCGGCATCAAGGCAGTCTGGGCCGGAACCGCCGCTGCCGATGGCTAATATGTTTTGCACGCCAGCAGCGCGGGCGCGCTCGAGCATTTCGGCGCGGTCGGCGTCGAAGTCTTCGGATTCGAGGTGCGCGTGTGAGTCAATGATTTCCAACTTTTGCGCTGCTCCACTTTTGGTTTTGATTTAGCCCGCTCGGTTGAGTTCTACGGCCGAGGCTGTGCCGCACCTACGGCGCTCCGAACGCTCTTTGCGATTTTCCCCAGCCCTTCCGGGCTGGGCTAACTTATACCGCGCCTACGGCGCTGGTGCGTTGATTCTCATCGGCAGATAAGCCGGCGAGACGCCGGAGACACCAGAATCGAACGGACGCACAGGAAGTCAACAGCGCCCCTTCCATTGTTAGCTTCCGACTACAGCTTCGCTCACTTTACTTTCGCGCCCGCCGGAACGTCTTCGGCGAAGGTGCAGAGGACTGGCTTTCCGTCCGGGCCTACGGACGCGGCTAGCAGCATGCCGTTGGATTCGAGGCCGCGCATTTTTCTGGGGGCCAGGTTTGTGACGATTACGACTTTACGGCCTACCAGGTCTTCCGGAGCGTAGGAGAGCGCTATGCCTGCTAGGACTTGGCGGACTTCGTCGCCGATGTCCACCAGGAGCTTTAGGAGCTTGTCGGCGCCTTGGATGCGCTCGGCGGATTTCACTATGCCGGCGCGCAGTTCGACTTTGGCGAAGTCTTCGATGCTGATTTTTGCCGACGCCGCTGGGGCTGCTGTCGCTCCTGTTACCGCGGCGATTATCGGTGCGGTTGGTGCAGAGTCAGCGCTGGGTGTGGGTTGCGCACTTCCCGGATTGCGAATTTCGTTTTCCATAGTTTCGATCCTCTCCAGTATTTCTTTTTTGTCTGCGCGCGGAAAAACACCTTCGGGCTTTCCGATTCGCGTTCCGGGCTTCAGGCCACCCCATTGCAAATCGTTGATGCTTACGTTTTCGATTTTTCCTGATTGGCCAAGCTGCTCCCAGATCTTCTGTGTCGCGTCGGGAATCACTGAATGTGCCAGAACGGAAACAATCCTTAGCGATTCCGCAGCGACGTAGAGCACTTGCTCCAGCCGTTGCTTTTGCGCGGGGTCCTTTGCAAGTGTCCAAGGCTTTTCTTCCGCGAGATACTTGTCGGCGATTGCCACCAGACCCCAAATTCTCGCCAGCGCATCCGAAAATTCGAATTTGTCATACGAGTTGCGAATCGTGTTGTAAAAAATGACGGAAGCTAACTCGTGAAGGCTCGGCGGTGCGGGGGCTTGTGTAGGGACGATGCCGGCGCAATAATTTTCGATCATCGTGAGCGTGCGGCTGGCGAGATTGCCGAGACCGTTTGCCAAATCTGCGTTGTAGCGCGTGATCAGGGCATCTTTGCTGAAATTTCCGTCCTGGCCGAAGACTACTTCACGCAATAGGTAGTAGCGCAGAGCGTCGTTGCCCAGAGCTCTTACGATCGGCTCCGCATAGGCTACGTTGCCTTTGGACTTGCTCATTTTTTCTTGTTCGAAGAGCAGCCAGCCGTGAGCCTGGATTCTTCCGGGCATGTATTCGGACAACTTTTTATCTGGAAACGCGGCCATGAGGAACGCGGGCCAGTAAACGGCGTGGAAGCGGATGATTTCCTTGCCGATCATGTGGACGTCAGCGGGCCAGAATTTCTTGAAGCGCTCGCTGTCTTTTTTACTGTTGGGTTCGCCGTCCACGAAGCCGATGCCGCTCATGTAGCTGGTTAGCGCGTCGTACCAGACGTAGAAGACATGTTCGGGATCGCCGGGCCAGGGGATGCCCCACTTGATTGTTTTCCGGCTGATGGAGAGATCTTTCAGGCCGCTTTCAACGAAGCTTTTCACTTCGTTCAGGCGAAAATCAGGCTGGACAAAATCGGGCTGGTCTTTGTACAGCTGCAGAAGTTTTTCCTGGTAGGCGGAGAGGCGGAAGAAATAATTTTCTTCGGAGATCAGTTCAGCGGGGCGGCCGCAGATCTGGCAGTCGGCTGGCTCCGGCGTGTCGCTGACGTACAGGTTGTCGTAGATGCAGTAGCGGCCTTCGTATTTGCGTTTGAAGATGGCATCGGGCGAAACGCGCTGGGTGCGGCGGACCAGATTCTGCACGGCTACGGCGTGGCGCGGCTCGGTGGTGCGGACAAAATCGGTGTAGCTGATGCCTAGGAGTTTCCAGAGATCGCGGAAAATCTGCTGGTTACGATCGACCAAATCTGCGGGCGAGATGCCCAGTTTTTCGGCGGCGCGTTCAATGTTTACGCCGTGCTCGTCGGTGCCGGTGAGATAGGCGACGTCGAAGCCGCACATGCGTTTGTAGCGGGCGATCACGTCGCAGACGATGGTGGTGTAGGCGGAGCCTACGTGAGGGCGGGAATTCGCGTAATAGATGGGAGTGGTGAGGTAATACTTTTTCTTGGGATTATCCATGAACTATGCGGGCTTCCCGTCGGCGGTGGCAGCTTCGGTCTGCGCCTCGACCCGTTTCTGAAATTGAAACGATGCTGCCTCGAGCACGTGCTTCAGCGGAATGTTTTTCTGGGCCGCGATCCGCTGGCAATCTTCATACTCTGGCGTGGCATTGAGGACTGAACCGTTCATGCGCGAAATTTTCATGCGTATTTCGCCGAAACGCGTTTGGACGATGACCGATTCCCTGGCCAGAGTCTTGCGGCGAACGTCGTAGGCGCGCACGCCGATGGTGGTGGTTTCGCGGAATATCAGATCAATCAGGCGGCTGACGTTGTCCGGTTCGCTGAGCATGGTGACGAGCAGGCCGGGCCGATTTTTCTTCATTTGGACGGGCGAGGAAAATATGTCGAGAGCGCCCGCGGCCAGAGCGCGTTCGACGAAATAGCCGTAGATTTGCGGGCTCATATCGTCCACGTTGGTTTCGACCACCGTGACAGGCGCGTCCCAGTGCTCGCCTGCTTCGGCCACTTCGTTTTCGCCGATCAGGATGCGTAGCACGTTGGCTTTTTCCTTCAAGTCCGCGCTGCCGGCGCCGTAGCCGATGGCCTTGAGAGTCATTTCTGGGATTTCGGCGTAGCGCGTGGAGAGCGTGGTGGCGATTGCGGCGCCGGTGGGAGTCACCAACTCTTTGGCGATGCCGCTGGTGAACATCGGCGCGCCTTTCAGCAGTTCGGCGGTTGCCGGAGCGGGCACGGGAAGGACGCCGTGCTCGGTCTTCACCTGGCCCGCGCCGACATCCAGCGCGGAGCATGCGAACTCGTCAATTCCCAGCAGCTCGAAACCTATGGCGGCGCCGACGATATCTACAATCGAATCTACGGCGCCTACTTCGTGGAAATGAACCTTTTCGAGCGGCATTCTGTGGACTTTGGCTTCGGCTTCGGCCAGGCGGGTGAAGATTTTGTGGGCGCGTTCGGCGGCACGCGGTGCGAGCTTGGCTTTGTCGATTCTTTGCAGAATTACGGAAAGGCCGCGGTGGTGGTGGGCTTCGGTGGTCGCGACCTTCACCTGTGTCGCATAAATCTGGCCGCGCTTTACCTTAGCGGCGGAAATATCCCAGGCCTCGAGGCCGAGTTTGCGTAGGTCAGTTTCGATCGCACGCAGGTCGGCGCCTGCGTCCACAAGGGCGCCGAGAACCATGTCGCCGCTGATGCCGGAAAAACAGTCGAAATATGCGTGCCGTATTCTCTTCATCGTATGATCGTGCGCAAAAAGCAGCGCATCGCGAAAAAACGATACTAGTCTGGCCTCTGGACGCTGTCAAATCGGGGGCGGACGGGCGGCTTTGACGCTTTCTATGGGTTTACCTATAATCGCGGGATTCACTTTGCATGGGGAGCCACGTGTATAAAGCCGTCGAAGACCGGTTTCGCAAGGCGCTGCGGCATCATATTCACGAACGCTATAAGACCGATGTCCCGATCATCACGGAGCGGCCCCCGAAGCTTTCGATGGGGGAGGCGGCGTCGCCGGTTTGTTTCGAGCTAGCGAAGCGGTTGAAGAAGCCGCCGCGGGCTTTGGCGCAGGAGATCGCGAATTCGCTGAAGCCGATTGCGGGGATCGCGCGGGTGGAAGTGGCCGGCGGCGGATATTTGAATGCATTTTTTGATCGCGCGGCATTTTTCCGGGCTGCTGCTGAGGAAGCTGGACGGCAGGCGGTGACTGCGGAGGCTGGAGCGACGAAGACCGTCGTCGAGCACACCAGCATCAATCCAAATAAGGCGGCGCACATCGGGCATTTGCGTAATGCGGTGTTGGGGGATACGTTTGCGCGCTTGTTGCGGCATTCGGGCCGGCGCGTGGAGGTGCAGAACTATATTGATAATACCGGCGTGCAGGTGGCGGATGTGGTGCTGGGATTTCTGCATCTGGAGAAAAAATCGCTGGCGGAGGTGCGGGCGCTGACGGAGGCCCCGAAATTTGAT
This sequence comes from uncultured Acidobacteriota bacterium, assembly GCA_963754275.1. Lineage (GTDB taxonomy): Bacteria > Acidobacteriota > Terriglobia > Acidiferrales > UBA7541 > Palsa-295. The sequence continues at coordinate 211,753 of CAVWFO010000001.1, read as the reverse complement.
TATTTGTGCTGGGATTTGTACACGCGGGTGACTTTATTTCTGGCGGAGGATAAGGCGCGGCTGGAATTGCGTGGGCAAATATTGAAGGACATCGAAGAGGGACACGGCGAGGCGGCAAAGATGGGGGAGATTGTCGCGACGGCGATCGACTATTGCCATCTGCACACGCTGGACAGGTTGGGAATTGATTACGATTTACTGACGCAGGAGAGCGACATACTGCATTTGAAATTTTGGGATGCGGCATTTGAGATGTTGAAGCGCAGCGGGGCTGTGCAACTGGCTACTTCAGGGAAGAATGCGGGATGTTGGGTAATGGCGCTGCCATCTGACAAGGCGGCGGCTGCGAAGGCTGCGGAGGCAGGCGCGGATGGTGCGGCTGCTGCTGGGGAGGCGGCTGAAGAGCCTCCGGAAGAGGCTGAGGCGAAGATTATTGTGCGCTCGACTGGTACGGTGACTTACGTCGGCAAGGATATCGCGTTGCATCTTTGGAAATTTGGATTGCTGGCACGCGATTTTCACTATCACCATTTTTATAGGCATCCGGACGGGCATCAGGCTTGGATTACTGCCAGCGAGCGGGACGATCCCGGGGCGCCGGCGTTTGGGCACGCACATGAAGTGTTCAACGTGATTGATTCGCGGCAGTCTTACCCGCAGAAGGTGGTGGTCGAAGGGCTGCGGGCGCTTGGTTACACGGCCGAAGCGGATCATCTGAAACATTTTGCTTACAACGTGGTGGCTTTGACGCCGCGTTGTGCCTTGGAGATGGGCTACGAAATTCCGCCGGAGGATGCGAAACGGCCTTACGTCGAAGTGAGCGGGCGGAAGGGGCAGGGCGTGAAGGCGGACGACTTGCTCGACCGGTTGGAAGCTAGCGCGCGAGAGGAAGTGGATTCGCGGCATCCGGACAGCCCTTCAGAGGAGCGGGCGGCGATTGCTCATGCGGTGGCGATTGGGGCGCTGCGATATTTTCTTGCTGCGATTTACCCGCTCGACCGTCATTGCGTTTGATTTTAAGGATGCTTTGAGTTTTGAGGGGGAGACGGGGCCTTATGTGCAGTATGCGGTGGTGCGGGTGAATGGGATTTTGCGCAAGGGGGCGGAGCTGGATGCGAGTCTGGCGGTGGAGGATGCGGCGAATATTGCGCGGATTAAAAGCGGGGTGTTGGATGCCTCGCGGTTTTTGGTTTCGCCGGAGTATGAGGATATTTGGGATCTTGTGTTGCTCGCGGGGTCTCTGGACGCGCGGCTCGAGCTTGCGTTAGCTGCGCAGGAACCAGCGGCAGTGGCGCGGTTTGGGTTTGAATTAGCGCAGAGTTTCAATGGGTTTTACCACAAGCACAATATTAATCGGGAGGCGGATGGGGAGAAGAGGGCGTTTTTGTTGTACGTGACGACCTTGGTGCGGGAGCAGCTGGTGACGACGTTGAGGTTGTTGGGAATTACGGCGCCGGAGAAGATGTAAAGAAGGGTTGAAAGTCGGCAGTCAAAAGTCGAAAGCGAATTGCGCGAAGGGATTTTTACCGCAGAGACGCAGAAGACGCAGAGAAAACCAGAGCAAGAACCAAATCCTGCCCGATTCCACAAATCGGGACCCGCCGCTACATATTTAAATGCAACGTCAACGGCGCCCGCCTGAAGGCGGCCGCTACAAATGCAGCACCACGGCCGAGTCCCCCCAAATCTTGACGCCCAGGCAAGCTGGGGCGCAGCAAGCAGCGCCCCTACCGTGGCTCCGTGTGGAAATGCTGCCAGGCGTCGGGCCGGCACGGCATGCCTTGCCTTTACGGCGGCTGACCAACACTGTCCGCGCTTTAACTTAGAGTTTCATCGCAAAATCTACGATTGAGCGAATCGCTACGCCAGTTGGGCCTTTTGCCAGCCAGGGTTTGCCTTCATCTACCCAGCACGTTGCGGCGATGTCTAAGTGGATCCAGGGGGTGTCTTCGGCAAATTCTTTTATGAACCAGGCGCCGGTGATGGCGCCGCCGCCTTTGCCTGAGCCGGTGTTGCGGATGTCGGCGATATTGCTTTTGATCATTTCCTCGTATTCGTCGTCCATGGGCATGGGCCACATTTTTTCGCCGACGGCTTTGGCGCTCTCGAGGAATTGATCGAGATATTCGCGCGGGGTGCCGAAGGCTCCTACGTGAACGCTCGCAAGAGCGACCTGAATGGCGCCGGTGAGCGTGGCGGCGTCAATCAAGTGTGTGGCGCCGAGCTTGCGGGCGTAGAAGACGCCGTCGGCGAGGATCATGCGGCCTTCGGCGTCCGTGTTGATGACTTCGATGGTTTTGCCGGACATGGCGACTTGGATGTCGCCGGGTTTCTGAGCGCGGCCGCCGGGCATGTTTTCGGTGGCGGGAATTACGGCGATCACTGGGACTTTCGGCTTCAGGTAGGCGATGGCGCGCATGGCACCGAGCATGGTGGCGCCGCCGCCCATGTCGTATTTCATTTTCTCCATGTTGTCGGCGGGTTTGATGGAGATGCCGCCGGTATCGAACGTCACGGCCTTGCCGACGAGGCCTAGAACTGGAGCATCGGGGCGGGCATTTTCGGGCGTGTAACGGATGACGATGACGCGGGGCGGCTCGACGCTGCCTTGGGCGACGCCGATTAACGCGCCCATTTTGAGTTCGGAAATTTTTCGCTCATCGAGAATTTCGACGCCCAGGCCCACTTCCTTGGCCATCGCTTCGGCGCGGGCTGCCAGCATGCGGGGGGTGAGGCGGTTGGAAGGCTCGTTGATCAGATCGCGGGCGAAATTCTGGGATTCGGCGATGACGCGGCCGTGTTCGACGGATTCGGGGAGATTGCCGTTTTGGTTGGCGTCGAAGCCGGCGAGAATCACGGATTGAATCTCTTTGCTGGCTTTCTTTTCGGTTTGATATTTATTGGATTCGAAATCGGCGACGCCGAGACCTTCGGTGACGGCTTGGGCGGCGGCGGGGCCGCGTTCGCCTTCACGAGCGAGGAAGACGAATTTTTTCACGCCGCGGGATTTCAGGTAGCGCAGCGCGGTGCCGGCGATTTTGCGCAGGTCGGACGGGGAGAATTTTTCAGGCTTGCCGGCGCCGACAAGAAGGAGGCGCTTGGCGTCGAGGCCTTCGGGAAAATGCACGAGGACGAGCTCGAGCGCTTTGCCGGTGAGTTCACCGGTGGCGGCGAGCGCGGCCAGGCGGCCGTCCATGGCTTGGTCTATGTCGGCTAAAATTCCGTCAATTTTATTTTCTTTGTCGAAAATGTACGTGACGAGCGCGTCGGCCTGAATTGAAGAGTACGGTTGGTTTTCGAGTTGAATCTGCATGTCTCCCTTTCGTCTTTAGCGGCGGCGCGAGCGATACATCGCTTCGCTGGCTTCGCGTTTGGCTTCTTTTTGTTTTTCGGATTCGCGGCGGTCGTGGAATTTCTTACCCTGCGCCACGGCCAATTCGCATTTGGCGATTCCGTCCCGGAAGTATATTTTGGTGGGGACGATGGTCATTCCCTTTTGCTGGGTCTGGACGAGCAACCGGTCAATCTCACGGCGGTTCAGCAGCAGCTTTCGTTTTCTGAGCGGGTCGTGGTTGCGGTAACCTCCGGCGAGATACTCTGGGATATGGCAGTTTACCAGCCAAGCCTCGCCAAGGCGAATTTCGGCATAGGCCTCGCGAAGGGTGCCCTTGCCTTCGCGCAGGGTTTTGACCTCGGTGCCAACCAGGACCATGCCAGCTTCCAGGCTGTCCAAAAGATGGTAGTTGTACGAGGCCTGGCGGTTCTGCGCAACAATCTTTACGCCTTCGTGTTGAGATTTATCGGGCTTGGATTTCACGGCGGAACTATCATAGCTGCCGGGGACGAGCCGCCGCAAGTGACAGAGTGGGACGGGTTTCCGGTTACCAGCGTGGGAATTAACGAAATTTTCATAGAAAGCCGCTGACGCCCTTCTATTATTCATACGTCTAACACAACTTTGGGGATTCCTTGCTGCATCCCAAGACGGGTGCTAGACTCGAAAAGAAAGAGCCCACCCCTTTCGGAGGAGTACTTTTGCGTCGTTGCGGATACTTGTCATTTTTGGTGGCCGCTGCTCTGCTTTTAGGCGGGTGCCCCAAGGGCAATCAGGATTATGAGGAGGCCAAAAAGGCCTTAGCTCTGCAGGATTACGACACCGCGCTGGTTCACTTCGAACGCGCCGCCCGGTCCGACCCCACGAACGCCGAATACAAGCTTTATGCCGCCCAGGCGCGCTACGACGCTGGCCAATTCCACGTGCAGCAAGGCAAGAAGGCGCTTGAGAACGGCGACCTGCAGCTGGCACTGGGCGAATTCCAAAAGGCGGAACTGATTGATCCCTCGAATATGGCTGCCCAGCAGTATGTGAAGCGCACGGTTGATCTGATGAATGCGCAGAACGGGCCCAAGGCGCTGAATCCGGCAACCCAGCCGGACGAGCAGATCCTGGCGCAGCCGCCGGAATTGAAGCCGCTATCGCGCGACCCCATCAACGGGCTGAAGATGACGAATGACGCGCGGGTAGTTTACGAGACGATTGCGAAATTGGCGGGACTGAGCGTGATATTTGATCCGGACTTCACTTCGCGACGAATTACGGTGGATTTCCCGAGCGTGACGCTGGAACAGGCGCTGGACGCGGTATCGCTGGAAAGCAAAGCATTCTGGAAGCCGGTCACGTCCAACATCATATTTGTGGCGCAGGACCAGCCGCAGAAGCGCAAGGACCTGGAGGATGAGGTCGTACAGACCTTTTATCTTTCGAACACGCTGACGCCGCAGGATTTAACGGAAGTGGTGAATGGGTTGCGCGTACTGCTGGACTTGCACCGCCTGCAACAGGTGAACGCGCAGAATGCGATCGTGATCCGCGATACGCCGGACAAACTGCTGTTGGCGGCGAAAATCATTCGAGACATTGACAAGGCCAAGCCGGAAGTGCTGATTCATGTGCAGGTGATGACCGCGAGCATGGATCGCTTGCGCGATCTGGGGATTTTGCCGGGGCAGACAGTTTCGCTGGCTTTCACGCCACGGTCTTCCTTACAACCCCAAACTTCAACGAGCAATTCGACTACCACGACGACGACCCAAAGCGTTCCGCAGGTCCTGTTGAGCCAATTGAAAAACCTGGGGACTTCGGACTGGGCGCTGACTTTGCCAGGGGCGACGGCGAACGCGATTCTCACGGACGATCGCACGAAGATTCTGCAGGACCCGGAATTGCGGGTGACAGATGGACAGAAGGCCACGCTAAAGATTGGCTCGAAGGTCCCGGTGGCAACAGGCAGCTTCCAGGCTGGAGTGGGTGTGGGCGTGACGGGCAGTTCGGGCGTGGTGAATCCCCTAGTGAACACGCAATTCCAGTACATCGATGTGGGTGTGAATATCGAAGTGACGCCGCGGGTGCATCCGGATGGCGACATCAGTTTGAAGGGAACCGTGGATGTGTCGCAGATTACCGGGACGAGCAATATTGGCGGAATCAACCAGCCAGTGATCGGGCAGAAGAAAACGGAAATTGACGTGCGGTTGAAGGAAGGCGAGCCGAACATTCTGGCAGGTTTGATCGAGCGCACGGATACGAACAACGTAAACGGCATACCGGGGCTGGGTGAAATTCCACTGACGCGGTATTTGTTCTCGGATAATAGCCATGAGGTCGAAGAAGACGAAACGCTGATCGTGATGACGCCGCACATTTTGCGGCTGCCTTCGCTAACGGCGGCGAATTTGCAATCCATGGCGGCGGGCACGGATTCGAACGTGCGGGTGTATCGCGGAGAAGAGGAAGCGGCGCCTGCCGCGCCGGCTCCCGTTCCGCAGGGTCCGACTGCACGGCCGAATTCAGGAATTGCTCCGCCAACGCCAGGGGTAACGCCGACTTCCATGGGGCAACCTGCTCCGGCGCAGGGTGCGGGTGCGGCGGCGCAGCTTCATTTCGAGCCGGCCACGGTGGTGCTGAAGGCGGGCGACACGGCAACGCTGGGCCTGGCGGTTTCCAACGTGCACGATCTGTACTCGATCCCGCTAATGATTCATTACGATCCGGCTGTAATTCGAGTGGAAGAGGTGCGCGACGGAGGCTTTTTGTCCGGGGGGTCGCAGCAGGTGGCTGTGGTGCAGCGAATCGATCAGCAGCAGGGGCAAGTGATCGTTTCCGCGACGCGCCAACCGAACACGCCGGGAGTGAATGGAACAGGCACGGTATTTGGCTTGGTGGTGCGCGCGGTGGGTCACGGGACCTCGCGGCTGCAGATTTTGCAAGTGAACGCGCATGATTCGCAACAGCAGACCATTCCTATGGTTTCTGGAGAAGCCACGATCCAGGTGCAGTGAGGCATGATGAACTGGAATCGTTCCCAATCGAATTCCCTTTTTGCCCGACGGCAATTCCCCGCCCTGTCACTTGCTTTGAGCCGCAGCCGGCGCAGTGGCGCTGCTGGGATGTCGCTGTTGGAATTGGTGGTGGCTTGCGCGATTCTGCTGATTCTGGCGACCGCCTCGATTCCTCTTGCGCGCAATGCGATCCGGTACAGGAAAGAAGAGGAGCTGCGCTGGGATCTGCGGCAGATTCGCGACGCGATTGACCGTTATAAGGATGCGTCAGACAAAGGGCAGATTCAGGTGAAGGCTGGGACAGAAGGATATCCAGAGAGCCTGGACGCGCTGGTGAAGCCGACTTCGCTGACCGGCACGGCGGCGGACAAACGGATTCGATTCTTGCGCGAAATACCGATGGACCCCATGACCAAGAGCAAGGATTGGGGGCTGCGTTCGGTGCAGGATGACACAGACTCGACTTCGTGGGGCGGGCAGGACGTGTTCGACGTGTATTCAAAATCGTCGGGAACGGCGATGGATGGGACGAAGTACTCGGATTGGTAGATGCAATTGATATTGCCGCTGAGAAAATGATGCGCGAAGGATTTAACGTGAGAACGACGCTGGGGCGGCGCGGCTTGGCGCAGCGCGGCTTTACATTGCTGGAACTGATGGTTGTGATGGCGATCATTGTGATTCTGATGACCATCGCCACGGCGAAATTCGAACAAATGGTGGTGCGAGCGCGCGAGGCGACGCTGCGCTCCGACCTGAAAGTGCTACGACAATCCGTTCAGGACTACACGCGCGACAAGGAATGCGGGCCGTCTTCGCTGGACGATCTGGTGAGCAACAATTATTTGCGAACAGTGCCGAAGGACCCCATGACCGGAGCAGCGGACTGGGTGACGAAGTCCGACGATATCGCGTTGAGTCCGGAGCAGAGCTGTTACGGGATTAGCGATGTGAACTCAGCATCGGACAAGATCTCACCGTTTGAAAACACGCCGTATAGTTCGTGGTAGGCGGCGCGCTGCAGTCTTATTGAGCTTCCTCGCTCGCTGTTTTTCCGCCGCACTGAATAAAAGTGGGATTTTCGCTACGGGCAGGAGCGTTTGACGGCAGTGCGCGCATCCGCTATTATGCTTACGCGGGGTGGAGCAGCCTGGTAGCTCGTCGGGCTCATAACCCGGAGGTCGTTGGTTCAAATCCAACCCCCGCAACCAATTTCTTGTTTGTTTCCAAGGGCTTCCGGTCGCGGCCGGAGGCCCTTTTCCTTTTGAAAGCGGAATAGTGCACGAATCGTGCATGAAACACCGGAATCTCAGCTAGTGGCGAATGCGCCATCAAGGTCGAGGCTGGCGCGGGTCTTGCTGGTTCTGCAAGCCCCGGTATTTTCGCTCCTTAGTTGGATCTAAAATGGCCTCGACACCGCTTCGTAGAGCGTGACCAAGGTGCGCACGTGACGCAAATTCCGCAAGTTGCGATGACCAGGCTGTGACTCTCTGGCTTCCGGGTGCTCTACACATTCGCACACTTGCTTCGAACCCGATGACAGCGACTGGGCACTTGTCAGCAGGTTGACACCGGGCTATTATCCCCACTCCGTAAGCGCGTATTAAGTCGCGTTTCATCAATGCAGCAGGCCCTGCCGGTTTGGGTTGAGAAGTGCCCTGTATCTTTGGTCTCACTTCACATGAGGCTGAATATTCGTTCATGGGACGTTTCGACCAAATTCGAAAGCTCCGAAGCAAAGCGGCGGGAATCGCCGTGCTGCTCGCAGGAGCGCTGCTTGCTGCGTCGCTTTGTTTTGCCGCTCCCGGTGACCCTTCTCCGCTGCCCAGCATTTTTGATCCGCGCTCGACGCCGACAAAATCGATTGATCATCTCTCACGCTTCGTCCTTTCGATCACGGGTCTGATTTTTGCGGTTGTCTTTGCTTTGCTGGCCTATGCGGTGGTGAAGTTCCGGAAACGCTCAGGGGATGATGGTCGCGAGCCTGCCCAGGTTTACGGAAGCACGCAGATTGAACTGGCGTGGACCGTGATTCCGATTCTGATCGTGGTCGTCCTGTTTCTGGCAACCGCACGGGTAGTTCACTCGATTCAGGATGCTCCGAAGCCTGAGAATGCGGTCGAGGTCGTCGCCATCGGACACCAGTTCTGGTGGGAGTTTCGTTATCCACAGCAAGGCGTCGTCACTGCCAATGAGTTGCACATTCCGGTAAGCGAAGTCGCCCACCCTACACCCACTTTTTTGACGCTGCTTTCCGCTGACACGGACCACAGTTTCTGGGTTCCGCAGTTGGCGGGCAAGACCGACCTGATTCCCAATCGCGTGAATCACATGTGGATGGATCCGTACGAGACCGGCATCTTTCTTGGCCAGTGCGCGCAATATTGCGGCACGCAGCACGCCAAGATGCTGCTGCGGGTTTACGTTGACAGTCCGGAGGGGTTTGCCGCGTGGATCCACGCCCAACAGCAGCCGGCAGTGCTCGACGCGAATGTAACCGCTGGCAGGCGCGTCTTCGAAACCACGGCTTGCATAAACTGCCACGCGATTGCCGGCACGGTCGCTGACGGACGCTTCGGCCCGGACCTGACGCATTTAATGAGCCGTCAAACAATCGCGTCAGGAGCGGCTGAGAATACCAAGGCGAACCTTCGCGTGTGGATTCAGAATCCCGATGCCATCAAGCCGGGTTCGCTCATGCCTGCTATGCAACTCAGCGACGCTGACCTGGATGCGCTTGTGGATTATCTCCAGACGCTTCGCTAGCCAAGGGATTTGGGGGAGTACTTATGTCGTCGGACGCGATGGCCATTCCAAGTGCAAACGCAGAGGCGCGTCCTTGGGTCGAAGTGCTGCATGAATGGGTGACCACGGTTGATCACAAGCGTCTGGGAATTCTGTACATCTTGTATGCACTCGTTTTTCTGGTCGTTGGCGGGATCGAAGCCACCATCATTCGCATCCAGTTGATTCGCCCTCATAACGATTTTGTTTCTCCTCAGGTTTTCAATCGCATGTTTACGATGCATGGCACAACCATGATTTTCTTCGTGGCCATGCCCATTCTGTTTGGTTTTGCCAACTACCTGGTGCCGTTAATGATCGGCGCGCGCGACATGGCCTTTCCCCGGCTGAACGCGTTCAGTTTCTGGCTGACAGCGTTGGGAGGCCTGCTCCTTTACTTCAGCTTCTTGGGTGGAAACGGTCTCTATGGGGCCGGCAACGCGCCTGATGTGGGCTGGTGGGCGTACGCGCCGCTGGCGGCGAAGGCGTTTTCGCCGGGTCCTAGCTCAGATTATTGGACAATTTCCCTTCTCGTCTCCGGGTTCGGAAGCATCGGCACGGCAATCAATCTGATCGCGACAATTTTGTGCCTCCGCTGCCCTGGAATGACGCTCAACCGAATGCCGCTGCTCGCCTGGCTCAACCTGGTGATGTCCGGAATGGTGTTGATCGCGATCACTCCGCTATCCGCGGCGCAAATCATGCTGCTGATCGATCGTTATTTAGGCGGGCATTTTTTCGATACGCAGGCGGGCGGCTCCGCCACGATCTGGATGCACTTCTTCTGGATTTTCGGACATCCGGAAGTTTACATCCTGATTATTCCTTGCTTCGCTTTCATGTCCGAAATCATTCCGGTATTTTCGCGCAAACCGATTTTCGGGTACCCCGTAATGGTGGGGGCGACGGTCTGCATCGCATTTGTCAGCCTGAGCGTGTGGGCGCACCACATGTTTACAATCGGAATGAATTCCTACGCCAATAGTTTCTTTGTTTTCACCACGATGTGTGTCGGGGTTCCGACGGGAATCAAAATTTTCAATTGGCTCGGCACCATGTGGGGCGGAAGCATTCGGTTCAAGACGCCGATGCTCTTTTCCATCGCGTTTCTCTTCCAGTTTTTGATCGCCGGACTTACTGGAATCATGCTGTCGTCTGCGCCTTTTGACTGGCAGCTCAGCCTCTCGTACTTTGTGGTGGCGCACTTTCACTATGTAATCGTAGGTGGAATCCTCTTTGCAGTTTTTGCCGCGTTTTATTACTGGTATCCGAAAATTACCGGAAGAATGCTCAACGAAACGCTGGGCAAGCTGCATTTCTGGCTTTTCCTGCTCGGGTTTCATGCCACATTTCGATGTAATGCACTTTGCCGGAATTCTGGGAATGCCGCGCCGCATCTACACCTATGAGCCTCGCCCTGGTTGGGAAACCCTGAACTGGGTCGTTACGATCGGCGCATTCGTCCAAGGCATAGCCATACTCGTGTTTGTTGCCAACCTGATTTATTCCTATTTCAAAGGACCAATAGCTGGCAACGATCCCTGGGACGCATGGACTCTGGAATGGTCGGTAAGTTCACCACCTCCCAACTACAACTTTGCCGAAATTCCCGTGGTTGCTAGCCGGCGGCCACTGTGGGACCTGAAGCACCCGGAAGATCCGGACAGTCGCTACGAGTGATGTATTGACCAAAAGGATTGAGCAATGAGCGCCGTTACGAGTCCAGTTCTCGATAGTTCACTCGGATGGAAGCTTCCATATCGGGGCAAGGTCGGGATGGCCTGCCTCATCATCGCGGAGTCTGCAATCTTCAGCATTTTCGTGGTCGCGTACCTCTTTTACTTGGGAAAAAGCGTCTCCGGACCTACTCCCCGCGAAGTGCTAGAGACACCGATCTTCTTCACGATCTGTCTATTGTCCAGCAGCCTTACGATTCATCTCGCGAGCAAGGAGCTTGAAAACGGTCATCGCAAGACCTTCCTCATTCTCTGGGCAATTACCATCGCTCTGGGCGCCCTCTTTTTGTTCGGCACCGCGATGGAATGGCACCGGCTGATCTTTCAACGCGGACTCACCATCTCTACGAATCTTTTTGGCACAACCTATTATTCACTCGTCGGCTTACACGCCACGCACGTCACTGTGGGGCTAGTGATGCTCACCATCGTGCTGCTTTTCGGTCTCGCCGACCGTGTTGGAATGGAGCAATCAGCCCGCATCGCAACGCTTTCCATGTACTGGCATTTCGTGGACGCAGTATGGGTCGTGGTTTTCACCGTCGTTTACCTGATAGGGCGCTGAGGAGCAGAGATGGGGACGCACTCGTCCGCGGAACAATCCGGCGAAAGGCCACGGCTCCCTACTTCGGTGGAGTTGCCCGCGCCGACGGCGTGGCCACTCGTATTGGCGTTTGGCCTCACCTTGTTGTTCACGGGCTTGCTGACAAACGTGTCGCTCAGCGTTCTCGGCATTGTCCTTGCAGTGGCCGGATGCGCTGGATGGTTCAGGCAAGCGTTGCCCCACGGGCAGGAGGTGGTTGTCCCAGTGGTCGCAGCGGAAGTCCGCATCGCGACCGAGCGCAAGGTTGTTGAGCGTGTTCCGATCGCGCCAGAACTTGTTCGCGCGTGGCTTCCACTGGAGACCTACCCAATATCGGCCGGCGTAAAGGGAGGCTGGGCGGGCAGCGTGGCGATGGCAGTGCTGGCGTGCACCTACGGGCTCGTGAAGGCTGGGAGTATCTGGTATCCAATCAATCTTCTGGCCGCCACCGTCTCCGCGCAATCGCTACAGGATCCCTCACAGCTGAACTCGTTTCACTTCGGCAGCTTCGCAATTGCCGTGGTTCTGCACGGCGTCGGCTCCACGCTCGTCGGCTTACTCTACGGCGCCATGTTACCCATGTTTTCGCGTCGGCCCATTCTTTTGGGAGGACTGATTGCTCCGGTCCTATGGTCCGGCTTGTTGTACTCGATCTTAGACCTTCTCAATCCACTGCTCGCGAGCCGCATTGACTGGTTCTGGTTCATGGCTTCTCAGGTGGCATTTGGCGTAGTCGCGGGTCTTGTCGTGCTGCGGCAGGAGCGCGTCTCCACGCGAGAGAATCTGCCGTTTGCGATGAGGGCGGGTGTCGAGGCTCCTGGAATTATGGCGGAGAAGCGGCGCGAGGATGAGTCCAAATGAAGACCAACTTTCTCGCTTCCGTGGCGTTAGTCTTGTCCATCGTGCTGTGCGGGTGCGCCAATGCACCCGGGAGAGAGCTTGCGGCCAGCACGCCGATCGTCCCGAACGAGATTTCGGATTTCAACGTTCTCTACGGTGAGAATTGCGCCGGATGCCACGGAACAGACGGCCGCGGCGGCGCTGCGATCCCGCTGGGCGACCCTGTGTATTTAGCCATTGCCGACGACACGATCATGCGCCGAGCCGCGACCAATGGAATTCCCGGCACATCCATGCCCGCATTCGCGCAGAGCGCCGGCGGAATGCTCACGGAAAAACAGATTGATTTGATTGTCCACGGAATTCGCGAACGTTGGTCGCAGCCGAACGTTCTAAGCGGCACGAACCCGCCGCCGTACGCGTCCACCGGTTCGGGCGACTCTGCGCGCGGCGCGCAGGTTTACGGGACGTTCTGCGCGTCTTGCCACGGCGTGGCCGGCAAAGGAGGGCCGAAGGCAAGTTCCATCGTGGATGGATCTTTTCTCGCGCTGCTTAACGATCAGGAGCTGCGGACAATCGTGATCGTGGGTCGGCCGGATCTAGGTGCTCCGGACTGGCGAAATAATATCCCGGGTACACCGATGTCCGCGCAGGATGTCTCCGATGTCGTTGCATGGCTCGCTTCCCAGCGCTCGCAGTTCCCCGGGCAGCCTTATCAAAGCACACCGAAATCGTCAGGAGAAGTTCGATGACATTACCAACGGACCTCAGCAGGCGCGCGCTTCTGATGAAGCTGGGAATTTTCTTCAACAGCCTGGTCGCCGTGATTCTTGCAGTGCCGGTGGTGCGTTACCTGCTCTCTCCGATTGCTCGCGGCCGCAAGGACGGCTATGAATCCTGGGTCACGCTCGGCAGCCTGGAGCAATTTCCTTCTGGAGAAACGCGCCTGGCGACATATCGAAACCCTGTAGTGAGTTCTTCGGATGGTGACACCGCCGATATTGCCTGCTGGGTTCGCAACGTGGACGGAAAGTCGTATCAAGTATTCGCGATCAATTGTGCACACCTCGGATGTCCGGTCCGCTGGTTCCCGCAATCGAGTTTGTTTATGTGCCCGTGCCATGGTGGAGTCTATTACCAGGATGGTGCTCGCGCCTCCGGCCCTCCGGAACGTGGCTTGTTTGAATACCACTACAAAATAGACGGCGGAAAGTTATTCATCAAAGCCGGCGAGATGCCCACGCCGGGGCAGGCCTCGAATATCGTCCGAGGAATACAGCCATGCGCCTGATTTCATCTATCGGCGAATGGCTGGACGAGCGCTTGCAGATTGCCTCGACCATCCGTGAGACCGCTGAGCATCGTATTCCACGGGAAACCTCCAGCTGGTTCTATGTTTTTGGCAGCGCGGCTTTCGCGGTCTTCATCATGCAAATCGTCACCGGCATCCTGCTAGCTCTGATCTACGTTCCTTCCGCCGGAGAGGCGTGGAGCAGCCTGCAAACGCTGAATCACAATGTCGCGCTCGGTTGGTACATCCGCGCGCTGCACGGATGGGGCTCGGATTTCATGGTCGCCATCGTCCTGATTCACATGATTCAGGTCTTTCTCTTTGGCGCTTACAAATACCCGCGTGAGCTCACTTGGATTGTCGGTGTATTTCTTCTGCTTGTCACGCTCGGCATGGCTTTCACAGGCCAAGTTCTAAGATTCGATCAGGATGCCTATTGGGGGTTGGGAATTGGAGCATCCATTGCCAGCCGCGTTCCGATAATTGGCCCGCTGATAGTCAATCTAATGTTGGGTGGCCCGATCATCGCTGGCGCGACACTTTCGCGCTTCTTCGCTCTGCATGTGTTCGTCATTCCGGGACTCCTTATCGCGTTTGTCAGCGTTCACCTGCTCATGGTGGTGAAGCTTGGAATTAATGAGTGGCCGATGCCCGGACGCTTGGTGCGCAAAGCCACGTACCTGCAGGAATATCACGAGCTGACGAAGAAGGACGGAATGCCATTCGTGCCTGATGCGGTCTGGAAGGATCTTTTTTTCTCTGCCTTGATTCTTTTTTCGCTGGCCTTCTGCGCGTATCACTTCGGCCCTTTCGGTCCGTCGGGTCCTCCGGATCCCACCATTATTCAGACCGCGCCGCGCCCGGATTTCTTTTTTCTGTGGCTTTATGCAGTTCTCTCGTACCTTCCGCCCTCGATGGAAACTCCGGCGCTGCTGATCGGTCCCGTCGTCGGGCTTCTTGCTCTCCTGCTGCTGCCATTTTTCGCAGGTGAAGGCGAGAAAAGCTGGCGCCGCAGGCCCCTCGCAGTCCTGACTGTCCTCTTGGCTGTGGTAGCGCTTGGAACATTCACGCACCTGGCTCAGCACACGCCGTGGAGCCCGGTGATGGACGCGTGGAGTGGGATTCCCATCCCCACCGAATTTCTGAAAAACCGCACGGCGCTCGAGCGGCAGGGCGCGCTGGTCTTTCAGGTCAAGCAGTGTCACAACTGCCATTCTCTGGCAGGCCAGGGTGGAAAGCGCGGCCCAGCTCTTGATGCCGTGGCGGTGCGACTTACTGAGGATCAGCTGATTCGGCAGGTGATCCAGGGCGGTGGCAATATGCCCGCGTACGGCAAGAATTTGACTCCGGCGGAAACGACGGCGCTCGTCGCATTCTTGCAGTCGTTGCATCCAGCAGGGCAGGCGCCGGCGCGAGACGCCTCGCGCACCATCGCGTCCGATGCTCAGACGGGCGGAGCGGTTTCATCCTCACCGTAGGCCTCATTATGAATTCGCATGCTCAAGTTCTCTTGCAATCGTGGTCCGCTCCAGTTGCGGTGGATGCATCGCTTTGTCTCGCGGCGCTGCTCTACGCCCGAGGCTGGAATCGCCTGCGGATCGCAGCCAGCCCGCAGTTTCCAGTCTGGCGGCTCACCGCCTTCTTCGCTGGGCTCGTGACAGTCTGGTTTGCGATTGGCTCACCGCTGGAAGCGTTGGACGATGTGTCGCTGACGGTTCATATGGTGCAGCACCTGCTGCTGGCAGCCGTCGCTCCTCCCCTACTCTTGCTGGGTGCTCCGGAGTTGCCGCTGCTGCGGGGACTGCCGCAATGGCTGGCCCGTGGCGTCGTCAGCCCATTTCTTCGATTGCCTTTCACCAGAAAATTCGGACACCTGATCTCCAATCCCGCGATTTGCTGGTTGGTCGCCACGCTTGCCTTGATCGGATGGCATATACCTGCGGTGTTTGAGCTGGCGCTACGGTGGGAGTGGCTGCATAAATTGGAGCATGCTTCTTTTTTGGGCGCTGGCCTGCTGTTCTGGTGGCCGGTAATCCAACCTTGGCCGAGCGCGCCAAGATGGCCCCAGTGGACCATTCCTTTGTATCTCTTGGGTGCAACGCTGCCATGCGACGCGCTATCCGGTTTTCTCACATTTTGTGACCGCGTCGTGTACGCGTCCTATAATTCTGCACCCAGAGTGTTTGCTCTATCTCCGCTTGAAGACCAGGAGTGTGCTGCGGCGCTGATGTGGGTTTCCATCACGATCATCTTTCTGGTCCCCGCGGTGCTGATCACGCTCAGGCTGCTCTCGCCGCGCAGTTCGGATTTGACTGATGCTCCCAGGGCTAAGCGGCGAAGATTCTTAAGAAAGCCTCTGCACGATTCGCACGTAGAGGCGGACTGACGTCGCAACTGTTCGGCGCAGTGTCCTGCTATCGGGCGCTCGAAAAAGTAGCAACATCGTCTTGGGACCCTGGCCGATTTGCGCCTTTGCGCCGTTGGTCATTGGAGCCATCCTCGGAGGCGAGACGCTCGTCTAGTTGAAGACCCGCCTCCTGAAGCTTTCAACCCGTGGCAACTCCTGAGTTGCGATTGCGAACTCCAATGTGCAGCCGCGCGGTGCCTGAGACTCAGTTCCGGCCACCTGCCCCGAATCGCTTCGAATCCGCGGGCACTTCGTCTCCAGCTCCCGAACCGCTCTGTGGTCGGTCAATCGTTTGAGAAAGGCTTGGGTGGAAGCAGGAACTGCATGCCGAAGTACCCTACGAAATGAGGTTGCTCGTTGCTCGCGGGTTGAACACTGCGGCCGGCCATTAACAGCAAAATAAAGGGGGGATGGATTTTGTAGCGCAGGCCGCCTTCGATAGTTTGCTGGCCGTTCGAGGGATTGAAGGTGCCGAGACCGTAGAATTCCGCGTCTATTTCAAGATTCTCCGTCAGGTCATGGCCCACGACTATGCCGGCGAGCCATCCATCGGCTCCGGTGTGAACGTAGTTGTAGCCAACTTCCCAATTGAGGTTGATGGGGCCGAGCTTTTTTGAAAATTCCACGGGAAGAATCAGGCTGGCGCTGCGCGGAGTGATTCCGCGTGCCGCCGAGTTATTGGGATTGTTAAGGGAGAGCTGGGGGAAAACGGAGATAGCGAAGCCGGATTTTTCGTTGTCGTAGAATCGCCATTTGACGCCGAGTTGGTCCTGGCCGAGGCCGTATTTTGGAGAGCTGGAAGGATTGACCACGCGCAGCCAGGCATTTTCGAAGGTGAGTTGAATGCGATCGCCGAGGCCATAGTTGATATCCACGTCGGGTATGTGGCTGATGGACTGGTTGGTGTACAAGAAAGGCATGTAGCCCAAATTGATTTCCCAATTATGATTTCCGGGAGTGCCGGGATCGTTGGTGTAGTATGGCGGCCCTCCTTGAGCAAATGCCGCGGGGCAGCCGAGCACACACGCGAGAAGAAGAAAAAACGTCCCTGGGCCAAATCCTGTCAGGACGGCAGGTATTTTCACGATACTCCGTTCGATGTGGACCCAATCCCAGAAATCTCCCGCCGGCACCGCTGCGTCTCCAATCGTATCTCGAGATTTCGGCATGATACAGCGCGTCGTGATCATTCTGGCTGCAGAAAACGCGAGTCAAGGAAAAGTGTGTAAATGTGAACAGCCGCGCGCCGTGGTCCCGCGTAACATCGTACTGGTAAAAATAGGTAAATCTACAGGGAATGATTCAGGCGGAATTTGTGAAAGTGGAGATAAGCTCGGATGGTATCTGAGGACCTCGAAGGGATGAGTGCATAGACAAGCGTGAGACTACCCGAAGCAGGCCAACCCGTGGTGCCGCGGCCGAACGCATCGAAGGACTTGTTTTATCTGCTCGCCGTGGTTGTAGCGGTAGTGGCGATCGCCACGCTGTACTTTGCGCGAATCGTGCTGATTCCCTTCGCGCTGGCGCTGCTGTTCACTTTCATTCTCACGCCCGTCGTCAAACTCCTGGAACGCATACATTTCGGACGGATTCCTTCGGCGCTTCTCGTGGTGCTCCTAGCCGTTGGCGCTTGTGGCGGGGTGGGCTGGACGGTGGCGAAGCAGTTCAGCGAAGTAGTGAACCAACTCCCGGACTATAGAGCCAATATCAAAACGAAGCTGACCTCGTTGCATTGGTCCAGCCACCACGAGCTGGATAATGCTTCGCAGACAATGACGGAAATCGGCAAGGATCTCGCTGCGGCGCCGACCGCAGCGCGCGCTGGGGATTCAGGGCTGACGCACCGCACGCTGATACGACCGACGCCGGAGCCAAAGCCGGTGCCCGTCGAGGTCGTGAAATCGCCGGAGCTGCCGCTGGAATCCATGCAGAATGTGCTGGGACTGCTGGCGAGCGCGCTGATCGTGCTGGTATTTACGATTTTCATGCTGATTCGCCGGGAGGATTTGCGGAACCGGCTGATTTCACTGGCCGGCGACGGGAACCTGCAAGTAGTAACTCAGACGCTGGACGATGCCAGCGCGCGCGTGAGCAGATATTTGCTATTGCAGTTCGTGGTAAACACCTGCTACGGAATTTTCATCGGCGTGTGTCTTCATTTCATCGGATTGCCGGGAGCGTTGCTGTGGGGCGTGATCGTCGGCACGCTGCGCTTTCTGCCTTACATCGGACCGCCACTGGGCGGAATCATGCCGCTGCTGCTCTCGCTGGCGGTTTTCGACGGCTGGACGCGTCCGTTGATTGTGCTGGGGCTTTTTGTGTTTACGGAATTGATCGTGTCGAATCTTGTCGAGCCACTATTGTATGGAATCCACACAGGGATATCTTCGCTGGCGATTCTGGTGGCGGCGATTTTTTGGACGGCGATCTGGGGTCCGATCGGACTGGTCCTTTCAACGCCTTTGACGGTGTGCCTGCTGGTGGTGGGGCGGCACGTTCCCCGGCTGAGGTTTTTGCAGATCCTATTGGGTGATGAGCCTGCGTTGACGCCGGACTCCCGTTTCTACCAGCGCCTGCTGGCCATGGATCATCGGGAGGCGCGGCAGGTGCTGGAGAAATGTTTGGAAGGAAAGACATTGGAAGAACTTTACGACTCCGTCCTGATTCCGGCGCTGAGCCTGGCGGAGCAAGACCGGCATGAAAATCGCCTGGAAGATGCGAACCAGAAGTTCATTTGTCAGAGCACTCGAGAATTGATTGACGAATTCTGGGAACCGCGCAGCCAGGAGCGCGCCACGGCCGTGGACGACGGAGAGGCCGGAGGAGCATCCAGGATTGCGGCTTGGCGCGATCGGCAGTCGCAGAAGATTGTGTGCGTGCCGGCGCGAGACGAAGCGGACGAAATCGTGGCAATCATGCTGGCGCAGGTTCTGGAGACGGCCGGCCACCGGGCGCAGAGCATTCCGCTAGGGACCGCCTCTGAAATGCTGGCGCATGTAGAGGAAGAGAAACCGGATGTGGTTTGCATATCGGCGCTTCCGCCATTCGCGATACCGCATGTGCGTTCACTGTATGCCAAGTTGCGCGCGCAGGACGAGAAATTGCGGATCGTCGTGGGATTGTGGAATTTTTCGGATGATCCATTGAAGGTTAACCGCCGGCTCGGTCTGGCCGAGGGAGCGCGCGCGTTCACCACGCTTGCGGAAATACGCCAAGAGCTGGAAGGTGCGACTGACGCTGTTACTGTTGCTGCTGTTCCTGTTCCCGGTGCGGATGACTGATCCGCGGCGAAGGCGGGTGGGCTGCGAACAAGATCATACAGCGGTGACTAGTCGCGCGTCACAGAGCGAGCTACCGCTGACGTTTGGTTTGGGAAAACCGGAAGCAGGAAAGACGGTCAGCATAGAAATTGTGTGGCCGAGCGGGCAGAAAGAAGCGCTCTCTAAAATCAGCGCGATTCAGTTCGTTACTGTTAAACCAGGCTCCGGCATAATCGTTGCCCGCCCTATCGGATTTGGAAAACCGGCCCGTAGTCGCGACTCGGCGCTGCGCTGGCATTCGTAATTAAATCTTCGTTTTTTCCACTCCATGTGAAGCGATTGCAGGAATCCGGTTGCGTCGGATTGCGTGTCCGACGAGCGGAGGAGCGGTTATTCCGGCGTCCACTTGGGGTGGCTGGTGAAGATTCCGTTGACGTAGCCCATTTTGTAAACGATGAAAATTCCAAATGCCAGACTGATCACACCCGAGGCGATTTGCAGCGTGCGATTCAAGCGCGCGAATCGCTGCTGGGAGTATTTGAACGGCAGCGCGATGGCGGTGGTGATGATCATCATGCCGGCGATGGTGCCGATGCCGAACACGAGAAGGTAGGCGATCGCCCAGTAGGGGTCGCGAATCGTGGTGAGCACGAGCAAGGCGACGGCAGCGGAGCCAGCGAGGCCGTGTACGAGGCCGACCAGCAGCGGCCGCACGGCTTGGTAGAGGCCGACCTGGCCAAACATACGATCCATCCAACCGACGGGAGTGGCGGCTTCGGCGTGGCCATGCTTTTCAGGCTCGTGTGCATGCGGGTGAGTGTGGATGTAGTCGCCGTGCACGTGGGGATGAACGTGCGCATGGGAAGCGCTCGCCTCGGGGGTGAATTGTTCGGTGATCCAGCGCGTGAATCCAGACAGATTCAGGATACCGAGCAGGATCAGCATGAGGCCGACGCATAGTTCCATGGTGAGGCCCAGGCGCGGCGGAATGACGACTCCGAAAAGGATGATGGCCGAGCCGACCAGAACAATCGTGATGGTATGGCCCACGCCCCAGAGCGCGCCGATCACGGCTGCGTGGCGCATGCTGCGTTGGCGGCTGACGATGGTGGTGACGGCGATCACGTGATCGGGGTCCGTGGCGTGGCGCATGCCGAGGAAAAAGCCGAGGGCGATGATAGAGATTAGAGTGATCATTTTCGGATTGCGAAAATTGCCGTCCAGCTCGAGATTACTTCCGCCGAGGCTGCGTCCTCCGAGCACCTGCCGCGATTGCCGCGCCGTTGATGCCGCAGCAATACGCGCGGCAGCGAAGGCCACGTCAAAAGCACCCACCTAATGGCGCCCGCTACAAATTCGTAACCGCAGCACACGCGCAGTTTCCCGCGGGCCGTAAATCCACGACCTGCAAAGATTCTGGATTCCTCATGCAGTCTCCGCAGCTGCCCGTGCATTCTACCTAATTTTCGGCGCGATTCACGGCAATCAAATATGATGCGGGCCGCGGGGGCGCGAAGCTCACAGCACAATCGCAAAAGCCGGCGGCTCCGCAGCGCGGTATTGAATGCGGCGGGCCTCTCGTGATAGTGATGCATCCCATCACCGTTATTGATTTGACTGGCAACGCGCTAGTGGGTTCCATACTTTGTTGCATACGGCGGGTTTTCGGTTCCAGACGAAAAGGAGCGGGCACAGATGAAGCGAATTGATGCCGTTATCAGACCATCCCAGCTGGACGAGGTGAAGCTGCGCGTCACCGCGCTGGGAGTGACCGGCCTGACCGTATCGGAAGTGCGCGGGTTTGGCCGGCAGAAGGGCCACACGGAGACGTACCGCGGTTCGGAATACACCGTGGATTTTTTGCCGAAAATTTTCGTGAGTATTGCGGTCGTGGAAGAGCTGGTGGATCCGGTGGTGGACGCGATTTTGGAGGGCGCGCGAACTGGGGTGATCGGCGACGGGAAAATCTTCGTGACGTCGCTGGATGAAGTGATTCGCATACGCACCGGGGAGCGCGGGCCGGGAGCGATTTGAAGGTCGGCTGTAGAAAATGCCACAGACTATGCAGCGGTTACCCTAATCGGGATAGGAGTTCGAATATGGAATGTGCATTTACCCGGCGGACGACACGATGGATCCTGAAGCCGATCGTCGCACTCGTCTTTGCGCAGATTCTCTGCGGTCCGATGAGCGTGGCGCTCGCGGACCAGACGCAACCGGACCCTGCCGGCACGGCGACCGGTGACCGGTCGTCGGCGGCCGATGCGGCGGGCAATCCCTTCGTGGTGCCTGCGCCGACGGACCCGAGCGCGCCCGATTATCCAAAGCTGAAGAAAGATTACGACGAATTTCAGGCGCAAGCGGCGCGGGAACCGCTGGCGTTGAAATTGGCGGACAGCGTTGGGCATACGCGCATCGCGACGAATTTTTCCTGGACGCTGCTGACCGGCTACTTGGTGCTTTTCATGCAGGCAGGATTTGCGCTACTGACGGTCGGGCTGGTGCGCAAGAAAAATGCCGGACATTTGATGATGCTGAACTTCGCGGCGTACGTGTTTGCGTTCCTTGCTTATTACGCGATCGGCTATGCGTTTCAATTTGGTGCGGTGGCGGTGAATGCGGCTCCGGGGAATCTGGCGGGGGCGCCCACTTTAAATCATTTCCTGATTGGCAGCGGCTCGTGGGGATTTTTGGGAGGCAACGGATTTTTTCTGACGGGGCCGGCATACGACGTGAGCAGCAATTGCTTGACGCTGTTCGAAGTGGTGTTCATGGAGACGGCGGGATACATCATTGTCGGCGCGATTTGCGAGCGGATCACGTTCTGGGCGTTTTTGCTGTGCGAGCTGTTTGTGGGCGGCATCTTGTATCCGATATCTGGGTGCTGGGTTTGGGGTGGCGGCTGGCTCTCGCAGTTGGGAACGAGCATGCATCTGGGCCATGGATATGTGGATTTCGCGGGCTCGTCGGTGGTGCACTCGATCGGAGGGTTTTGCGCGATGGCGCTGGCGATTATTTTGGGGCCGCGCCTGGGGAAATATGGAGCTGACGGAAAGCCACGCGCGTTCCCGGCTTCGAATATCGTTTTTGTAGTGAGCGGTACATTTATATTGTTGTTTGGGTGGATGGGATTTAACCCGGGTTCGACTTTGGGCGCGACGGATTTGCGGATTTCCGTGGTAGCGGTGAATACCAACCTGGCTGCGGTGGCAGGCTCGGCGGCCGCGATGCTGCTGTGGTATTTCATGTTCGGCAAGCCGGATATTACGATGGCTTGTAACGGCATGCTCGCCGGGCTCGTGGCGATTACGGCTCCTTGCGCGTTCGTAACGCCCACCTCCTCGGTGATTATCGGCGTGATTGCCGGCGTGGTGGTCTGCCTGGGCGTACTGTTCAATGAGCGAGTGCTGAAAATTGACGACCCGTGCGGCGCGATTTCGGTGCACGGATATTGCGGATGGTTCGGCGCGGTCGCTGTGGGAATCTTTGCCGACGGGACCTATGGCGCGGGATGGAATGGGGTAGGCGCGGCGGCTTATCTTGGAAAAGCGGGGCAAGGCGTGACGGGACTGATCCATGGCGATGCTTCACAGTTCTGGCTGCAGCTGGGTGGAGCGACGCTGCTGGCGGTGTACTCGCTGGGCTTCACGTATGTCGTTTTTTCGCTGGTGAACGCGTGGCGCTCGATGCGCGTGTCGCGCGAAGTGGAATTGTCAGGACTGGACGTGCCGGAATTTGGCATGTTGGCCTATCCGGAGGACGCAGTGGAAATGCTGGGACCGGGATCGCAGGCGGCGCAGCAGCGAGGCGCTTGACGGCTGGGCTGTTACGGGAGGAATGCAATTGTGACGCGGAATTAATTCCCGGCGAACTTCAATGCCATCCATTCCATCAATTTCCGGCGAACTGCGCGAGATATCTACGAAGGAATTGGCGCGCATCAAAGAGCTGTTTGCCGCGACGGGAGACGGCAAGGCCGCTTTGCTGGGTCGGACCGCGCTGATCGAATCCATCATCGAGCGCCTGTGGAAGCAGCACGTTTTCGCGGAGTCGAACGGACCCGCGGATTTTGCAGTAATCGCGCTGGGCGGCTTCGGGCGGCGCTGGCTCTTCCCCTTTTCCGACATAGACGTGCTGTTTCTGCACGCCGGAAACGGCACGGAAGAGAAATTCAAAGAACCGCTGCGCAAATTTTCGCAGGACCTGTGGGACCTGGGTCTGAAGCTCAGCCCTGCCACACGCACGCTGGCCGAGTGCGCGCGATTCGAAGCCGCCAATTCCGAATTCGCGATTTCGCTGCTGGATTGCCGGCATCTCGCGGGCGATCATCGGCTGTTTGCGCGGCTGCACGACGACGTGATTCCAAAGCTTCTGGCGCACGAGTCCGAGCAAATCGTCAAACGACTGGGCGAGTTGACGCGGACGCGCCATGCGAAATTCGGCAGCACGGTTTTTCACCTGGAACCAAATGTGAAGGACGGGCCGGGTGGGCTGCGCGATTACAACGTGGTTTGCTGGCTCTCGCTGCTGGCCGCGATCGAGCAGTACCACGTCTGGCCCAGCGACGATGCGGTTTTACCGGTTCCGATTCAGGAGACGTTTGCGGCGGCTTTGAATGCTCTCGTCTCCATCCGCTGTTTTCTACATTTTCGCCACAATCGCGACGACAATACGCTCACGTGGGAATCGCAAGATGCCGCTGCGGCACGGAAAATCGGCGTGGCACATTCGCCGCGCACGATTCGCGCAACGAGTGACCAGAGTGGCGCGGAGGAGCTGAGCACCGCGGAGTGGATGCGGCTTTATTTCAGCCACGCGCGCGCCGTGCATCACGTTTGTGTGCAGATGCTCGAGGAAATCCCGGCGGCGCGGCTTTCACTGCATCATCAGTTCCAACAATTGCGTTCGCGGCTTTCGAATGCGGAGTTTTTGGTCGAAGACGGGATGCTGCTTTTTCGACAGCCCGCGGCTCTGGACGATCCCGAGCTGATTCTGCGTGCGTTCCGTTTTTTGGCGCGGCATGGTTTGCGGTTAAGTTCTGGCACAGAGGCGCAGCTCGAACGCGCTTTTCCTGCGCTGGAAGCGGTGCCGCCGAAAGGCACGGAACTGTGGCACGTGCTGCAGGAAATTCTGGTCGCGCCGCATGCCGCGGATGCGTTGCGCGCGATGCATTCGCTGCGGCTGTTGACGCTGTTGTTTCCGGAATTCGCGGGAATTGATGCGTTGGTGGTGCGCGATTATTCACACCGCTTCACGGTGGACGAGCACACGTTTGTCGCGATTGATAATCTGCACGCGTTGCGGCAATCGCAATCGAAATGGGATCAGCGGTATGCGGAATTGTTGGAGGAGTTGGAACAGCCGGATCTGCTCTATCTCGCATTGCTGCTGCACGATGTGGGCAAGGGTGCGAAGTCGGATGATCATGTGCGCGCAAGCGTGCGAATCGCCGAAGTGGTGCTAGAGCGGCTGGACTTGGATGCGCCGGATTGCGAGGCTGTTTTATTTCTGATTGAACGCCACCTCGAAATGAGCGCCGCGATGCGCCGCGACATCTTTGATCCAGAGACGGTGCGCGCGTTCGCGGAAAAAGTGGAGACCCCGGAGCGGTTGAAGATGCTGTGCCTGCTGACCTACGCGGATATTAAGGCTGTGAATCCCGAGGCGTTGACGCCGTGGAAGGCCGAAAACATATGGCAGCTGTATATAGCGACCGCGAATCACTTGAATCGCAGCCTGGACGAACGTTTGCATGTGGATGCGCACGATGAGGTGATGGCGCACCTGGGCACGCTGGCGATGACCGTCGGAGACCGGCTGGATGCGTTTCTGGAAGGACTGCCGCGCCGTTATTTGCTGACGCATGCGGCGAACGAAGTGCTGGCGCATCTGGAAATGTCCGCGCGCCTGGAAAAGAATCCTGTGCAGCTGAATTTGCGGCGCGGGCGGCATTGGTACGAGCTGACGCTAGTGACAACGGACCGGCCTTCCCTTTTCGCGATGATGGCCGGAGTGCTGGCGGCTTGGGGCATGAACATCGTGAAAGCCGCGGCGTTTTCAAATCAGGCGGGCGTGGTGGTAGATACGTTCTATTTCACGGATCGCTTTCGGACGCTGGAATTGAATTTGCCGGAGTGGGAACGATTTCAGGCGAGCATTCATGACGTGCTGACGGGCAAGGCGGATCTGGAGCGGATGCTGCGGGATCGGTTGCGATCGGAGAAGAGGCGCGCGCCGAAAGTGAAGGTGGAAACGCGGGTGAAGACGGACGATGCTTGCTCGGCGCATAGCACTTTGATTGAAATTATTGCACAGGATCAGCCGGGGTTGCTGCATCGGATCAGCTCTACGTTCTCGCGGGAAAACTGCAATATTGAGATCGCGTTGATTGAAACCGAGGGGGAGACCGCGATTGACGTATTTTATCTGACTTCGGTCGGGGCGAAACTCTCCGCGGAACATCAGCTGCGGCTGCATGAGGCTTTGCTGGAAGAATTTTCAAAAGCGGAATAGCGGCTGATTCGAAAATGCATCGTTCGGCTGTCGGAGTGCGCAGCTACTTCTTCAATTCCTCTGGCATTTTTTGGCTGAGCTCGGCCCAACGGGCGTAGAGCTCGTCCACCGCTCTCTGCGCAGACTCCATCTCTACGTATGCGGTGTGCAGGCGCGGAGCATCGCTGGAGATTTCGGGATCCTCCAAGGCGGCGCGTTTGGATATAAGCTGCTCTTCGGCTTTAGCGATGCGTTTTTCAATGGAGGCGAATTCGCGGTTCTCCGTGTGCGAAAGTTTTTTCATCGTGGCGCCCGGGCGATTTGTGTCCCTCGGCGCGCTGTCCCGGCCTTTGCGCGTGGTCGCGGCTGCAGCCGCCGCGTCCGCGGATGGTTTTGCTTGTTGCGTACGTAGCCACGAATCCCACTGTGAATAATCTGCAAAGCGTTCGGCGTCGCCCCGGCCGTCCAGTCCCAGGACTACAGTGGAAACGCGATCGAGCATGTAGCGATCGTGAGTGACGAGGACCAGCGCGCCGCGATATTCGAGCAGGCTTTCTTCGAGAATTTCCAGTGTGGGGATGTCGAGATCATTGGTGGGTTCGTCGAGCAACAACACGTCCGCTTGCTGAAGCATTAGTTGGGCGATCAAGACGCGGGCGCGCTCACCGCCGGAAAGACGGCCGACCGGGCGATTCAGGTCCTCACCGGAAAACAAAAAGCGAGCGGCCCATGCGGCGACGTGAATGACGCGGTCCTGGTAGATCACCGAATCGCTGTCGGGAGCTAGCGCTCGGCGGAGGGAAACGTCCGGATCCAGCAGACGATTTTGGTCGAAGTACACGATGCGCAGAGAATCAGCTTTCTGAATTTTTCCGGCGGTGGGGAGGATATCGCCGCGCAGCAGGCGAAGTAGGGTGGTCTTGCCGCTGCCGTTCGGTCCGACAAGGCCAACTCGCATGCCGGACTGCAGAGTGAAATCCACATTCTTGAAAAGCGTACGACCGCCGATGGTGTAGGAGACGTTTTCTAAGCCAATGAGCTGTTTGGTTTGGCGATTCGACGCGGTGAAGTCAATCTTGGCGGTCGTGGTGCGCGTGCGGTTGTTCAGGTCCGCGAGTTCGCCGATCATCGAGTGCGCTTTATCAATGCGCGATTTCGATTTGGTGGCGCGCGCTTTGGGGCCGCGGCGCAACCATTCAATTTCGGTGTGTACGAGATTTTCGAGCGCTTCCTGGCGCTTGCCTTGCGCGTGGAGGTATTGCTCCTTCGCTTCCAGGAAGTGGCTGTAATTTCCATTAACGCGGAGAAAGCCGTCTTCGTAGGCGCGATCAAGCTCGACCATGTGATCGGCGACATTTTCGAGGAAGTAGCGGTCGTGGCTGACGACTACGCAGGCGAAGGAAGCATTTTGCAGCAGCGTTTCGAGCCATTTGATTCCGGCGAGATCGAGATGATTGGTGGGCTCGTCCAGAAGCAGAATATCCGGCTGCTGGACGAGAGCTTCGGCAATCGCCAGGCGTTTTTTCCAGCCGCCGGAGAGCGTGGCGGTGGGGATTTCATAATCCTCGAAATCCAGCGCGGCTGAGGGCTTCAGCGGTGCGAAACGCGAGATCGGCTTCGGGCACGCCGGATTTTTTCAGCGCGGCTTCGATTACAGAGTAAGCAGTTTCTCCGGCGGCAAATTCGGAAATCTGGGAAACGCAACTCAGCCTGGTGCCTTTGCGAATCGCGACGTTTCCGCTGTCTGGCGTGACGCGCCCGTGGAGAATTTCGAGGAGCGTGGATTTGCCGGAACCATTGGGGCCGATCAGGCCGATGCGATCGCCTTCCGACACCGTGAACGAAATATTCTGGAAGAGCGGCGCGGTGCCGTATCGCTTCGAAAGTCCCTGCGCATTAATAATCGGGGGCAAATTGTTTGGTCTTCTCCTGGAATCAGTTTACCCTCGATGAGTTCGCGGGGCAAAACGTGCTGGCTTCAGCTCGGATGCAATTTATGAAGTTTGTCGGCGTTGCTTGGCGGCTGCGGGCGTGAATCGCGGGCTAGAACCAATCGCTGCGATAGGCAAACCACCAGCTGGCGTAGCCGATGGGGATCGTCGCGGCCAGCGCCCACCAGAGGGGAAGCGCCATGTCGGCAATAAGGCCGAGCACGCTGAACGTGATCCAAAATATCTTCCGCTGCATATGTCTATTTTAGACGCATCTGGGCTGATGAAGTTGCGTCGTCGCGCAAGAATGTTCCAAATTGAAATGTACGCAGATGGGGCTGTTTCGATGATTTCGAAACGAATGCAAAATGATTCATAAATTTGACGTCGTGGTGCTTGGAGCGGGCGCCGCGGGTCTGATGTGCGCGATCGAGGCGGGCCGACGCGGGCGGCGGGTGGCGGTGTTGGAGCGCGCAGAGCGCTCTGGAAAAAAGATACTGATTTCGGGCGGCGGGCGCTGCAATTTCACCAACATTTACTGCCACCCGGAGCACTTTCTTTGCGCGAATCCGCATTTTGCGAAGTCGGCGCTGGCGCGATACACGCCGGCCGATTTTATTACGCTAGTGGAAAAGCATCGAATTGCTTATCACGAAAAAACATTGGGGCAGCTTTTCTGTGACCGTTCGGCGAATGAGATTACACACATGCTCGAAGAGGAGTGTCGTGCGGCCGGCGTGAGGATATATCTGAACGTCAGAGTGCGCGAGGTGAAGCGAAACGACAAGTTTCTGGTGTGCTGCGACAGCGATGAGTACCACGCGGCGGCGCTCGTGGTGGCGACGGGCGGCCTTTCCATCCCGAAGATGGGAGCGACCTCCTTTGGTTACGATTTGGCGCGGCAATTTGGATTGAAGATTCAGAAGACGAGGCCCGCGCTGGTGCCCCTGGTGCTCGGCGCCGCTGACCGCGAGGAGTATTGCGATTTGGCAGGGGTTTCGGCGGAAGTTGTCGCAGCGTTTGGCGACCAGCGCTTTCGGGAGAGCATGCTGATCACTCATCGCGGGTTGAGCGGGCCGGCAATTTTGCAGATTTCGTCTTACTGGAATAAAGGAGAGCCGGTGCAGATTGATCTGGCGCCGGGTCGCGATGTGACGTTAGCGATGCGCAATAGCACAGCTCGAAATATGGCGACGGCGCGTGCAGCGTTTCAGCGCGTGCTGCCAAAACGATTCGCTACTCGTTGGCTGGATCTACATGCACCTGCGGCGAAAGGCGCGAAGGATACTTGGAGCATGCATGATTCGGAGGAACTTGAACGGCGGGTGCATGAATGGATTGTGGTTCCAACTGATACCGAAGGTTACGGCAAGGCGGAAGTCACGGCCGGCGGCGTGGACACTGATCAACTGTCGAGCAAGACGATGGAAGCGAGCAAGGTGCGTGGACTGTTTTTTATTGGAGAAGTTGTGGACGTGACGGGGCATTTGGGCGGATTCAATTTTCAATGGGCGTGGGCATCGGGGGTTGCGGCGGGAAGATCGGTGTGATCTGGAGGCAGACGGCGTAACTCGAGACTCAACCTGCTGCGGCAACGGAAAAATTGTCGAGAGGATCGGCGAGGTCAGCGGCGACGCCATCCACGAGCGTGATGATCTTGCCAGAGCCGGATGAGACGCGGTCACCGGGGATCAAAATACCCACTAGATTCAGCGGATCGGCAGCTGAGATTGTTACAACTTCGCCCGAGGCCGGCTGGCGGGCCGATGCGCGCAGCGAATCCACCGCGACGGGCAAAGCAAACTGTTCGCCAAGGAAGCCGCTGACGAAGCGACCGCCGCGGATTTCGCCTTGATCTTCGAGGCGGCGCAGGGCGATGAGCAATTCACGCCAGCGCGGAGCCATGGTTTCGCGCGCGACCATTTCGCGAAAGACCACGCCGTATCTTTTCAGCAGCGTCCAGCAGATGGATTCCATGACGCGGGAGCGATCGAGAGCCTCGGCGGTGTGAAGCAGCGACCAGCGGCCGGCGCTGTGACGCGGACGCGCGTTGTGGCCTTTGCCGTGGCCGGCGCGACGTTTGGGATCGATCAGAGCGCGCATATTGTCGAAGCCGTCGGCGGTGATCAAGCCTGCGGTCACGAGTTCCCAAAGTGCTGTTTCCAGCTCGGCTTTTATTTTCCCCGTACCGCGTACGATGTCCGCGAAGAACGATGCGCCGCGCTGGCGCAGGTGGGCTAGCACTTCGCGCGCGGCGTGGCTGAGGCTGGCAGATTCGCCAGTGTCGGCGTCGGCTGGGGCATCGGTCGCGTGCCGCGAGCTCATCCAATCAGAATCTTCGCGAACGAAGAAGGTTAGTGGCGCGACGCTCGTCGGGATTACGCGCCGCACGGCGCCACCGTGTTCGCGCAGTGTGGCTGGATGCGGCGAGAGCCGGCCCCAGCCGACGGCGCCGGTGAGGCAAAGGCGATCGAGGACGTCGGGATCGTAATTCGCGATGCGGCGAGCCAGAATATGCTGTTCCCATGAATTCGCCGGCGCTTCGAATCCTTGCAGCTGCTGCAGCGCTTCGAGCGTGCCGCGCTCGCCGAGCAAACGCGTTTCCGGCGTGGCGTGCTGCCAGCGGAGCAGCCAGCGCATGAATTGCGCGGCAGTGACCGGCTGTATTTGCTTGCGCAATGCGCCAAGCGTGAGGCGGTGAATGCGAGCGAGCAGACGGCGGTCGCACCACTCCGTTTCACCGTTGGACGAATCGGTGAATTGGCCGCGCAATACGGAGCCGGCGGCTTCTATGCGCAGCATCACTTTTTCGATGTCGGCGGCCGCGAGACCCAAGAAGCTTGCCAGTCCTGAAATCGTGACGGGCCCCAGATGCGCGAGCCAACCGGTGATGCAACTGTAGAGAGCGTCATCGCGCGATGGCTGCTGCGATTCGATTTCTGGCGGCTGAGAATCGAAGCTGGCTTCCGGAAAAATGGCGGCGAAGGTCTTGGCTTTTTCGGCGGCTAGCCAGTAACTACACGTACCAGAGCGGGCATAGATGGCACGGCCGGCGGCTGCTAGCGTTGCGAAATATTCGAACCATGGCGCGATGGATTTCGTAGTGACGCGAGTCGCGCCGGAACTGTCCGGTAGCACGGCGAGCTCTTGCAGGACGTCGTGAAGCTCGTCCGCGTCGCGAACATCTGGCCACGCCTCCTCGCGAACTTCGGCTATCGCAGCGGGATCGAGCCTGCCGATTTCGGAGAGCACCGCTTCGGGCAGCATGCGGCGCATTTCGACGGCGCGGGCGCGGCGCTCTTCGAGTGGGGCGTCGTCGAGATATGCGTACGGGTTGGCGTTCAGAATCTCATGCGAAAATTGCGAGGGCACCGGAGTTTCGACGGCCACGCAGCGAATACGTCCCGCAGCGATATCTTCCAGGACCACTTTCAGGCCGGCGACATCCATGGCTTCGGTGAGCGCGTCTTTCATGGTTTCGCGCGCAAGGGGATGGTCGGGAATTTCGATGTCGCCCGAAATATTTTCCTGGCATGCGAGCGCTTGCGGGAATACGGCGGCGAGGAGATCGTCGGAACGCATGCGTTGAATCGGCGGCGGAACTTTTTTCCCGCCCATGAAACGCAGCAGCGCGAGTGAACGGCCCGCAACCCAGCGCCATCGCGTGGCGAAGATGGGCGAAGTGAGCACGGCTTGTTCGAGCAGCGGTTCAACGCTGGCGGCGTGGAGGAAATGGAAAACGTCGGCCAGCGGAAAACTGTGCTGATCGCTGAGGGAAATATTCAGGCCGTTGTCGGTGGCGGCGGCCTGCAGCTCGAAATTGAAGGAACGGCAGAAGCGCTTGCGCAGAGCGAGGCCCCAGGCTTTATTAATGCGGCCGCCGAAGGGCGCGTGGATTACCAGCTGCATGCCACCGCTCTCGTCGAAAAAGCGTTCCGCGATGATGGTGGTTTGCGTGGGAACTGCGCGCAGGACGGCGCGGCCTTCGACAATATATTGCGCGGCCTGCTCGGCGCCGGTACGGTCCATGCCACATTCGTCTTTGAGCCAATTTATGGCCGCGGCTGCCTGTGGTGAATTGCGCAGATCGGGCGACGGCGCGACGCCTTCGGTAAGCGAGCCAACATGCTCGCGAACGTGCGCGACCTGCTGAGAAAGTTCCATGGTGCGTGAGGGGGCTTCGCCGCGCCAGAAGGGAACGTTGGGTGGCGCGCCTTTCGCGTCCTCGACGGATACAGAGCCGGACTGCACGCGACGGATGCGCCAGGAGGAATTTCCGAGAAGGAAAATATCCCCGCGCAGACTTTCTACGGCGAAGTCTTCGTCAACCGTGCCGATCATGGTGCCTTCAGGTTCGGCGACGACGGTGTATATCGCGTTGTCCGGAATTGCGCCGCCGCTGGTGATTGCCGCGAGGCGGCTGCCACGGCGTCCACGGAGGCGATGATTCACTTGGTCACGGTGGAGGTAGGAACCGTAGCGGCCACGGCGAGCGGCGATGCCGTCAGAGAGCATCGCGATGATTTCGTCGAATTCCTTGCGCTCGAGATTGCGATATGGAAACGCGCGGCGCGCGAGCGCGAACAAATCGTCTTCCCGCCAGTCTTCAGCGGCGCACGCTGCGACGATTTGCTGGGCCAGAATATCCAGCGGAGCCTCGGGAATTTCGATGCGGTCGAGTTCGCCGTGACGAATGGCGCGAACGAGAGCGGCGCATTCCAGAAGCTCGTCGCGCGTCGTGGCGAAGAAACGGCTTTTGGGAATGGCGCCCCGCCAATGGCCGGCACGTCCGGCACGCTGCAGTGCAACGGAGATGGAGCGCGGCGAACCGATTTGGCAGACCAGGTCCACCGTGCCGATATCAATTCCGAGTTCGAGCGAAGCCGTGGCGACGAGCGCACGAATTTCACCAGCCTTAAGTTTGGATTCGACGGCGAGGCGGCGGAGGCGCGAAAGGCTGCCGTGATGCGAGGCGACCGCGTCTTCGCCAAGCAGCGATGCGAGATGATGCGCCAGTCGCTCGGCAAGGCGGCGCGTGTTCACGAAAATTAACGTTGAGCGATGCTGTTGCACGAGCGCGGCGATGCGCTGGTAGATCTCGTCCCACATTTCGTTGGAAGCGACGGGGCCGAGCTCGCTGGACGGCACTTCGATGGCGAGGTCGAGGCGGCGGCGCTGTGCGATTTGCACGATGACGGGTGCGGGGCGTTCGCTGCCGGTGAGAAATTGGCCGACCAGCTCAATGGGTTTCTGCGTGGCTGAAAGGCCGATTCTTGTGAGCGGTTGTGCGGTGAGCGCTTCGAGGCGTTCCACGGAAAGTGAGAGATGCGTGCCGCGCTTGTCGTCGGCGACGGCGTGGATTTCGTCCACGATTAGGGTGCGCACGGTGCGCAGCAGTTCCCTGCTCTTTCCGGCGGTCAGAAGAATGTAGAGCGATTCGGGCGTCGTTACCAAAATGTGCGGCGGGCGCTTCTGCATGGCGAGGCGATCGCGGATGAGCGTGTCGCCGGTGCGCACTGCCGTGCGGATTTCTGGCATCAGGTAGCCGCGCTCGCGGGCCAACAGGAGAATTTCTCCTAGCGGAATGTCCAAATTCTTTTGAATGTCGTTGCCCAGCGCTTTCAGAGGGGAAACGTACAAGACTTCGATTTGATCGAAGAGATCGCCCGCGAGCGCTTTGCGCACGAGCGCGTCAATGCAGGCGAGGAACGCGGCGAGCGTCTTACCGGAGCCTGTGGGCGCGCAAATCAGAGTGTTTTTTCTGGCCGAGAATGTGCGGCCAGCCGAGTTCCTGAGGCTCCGTGGGCGTGCCGAATTTTGCGACGAACCATTCGCGGACGAGCGGGTGCGCCCATTCCAGTGATTTGCAGTCAGGCGCTTCAGGGGTTGCGGCGTGGTTCATTTTTTCATTCCTGCAATGCGTATTCCGCACAGAAGACTTTCTCGGAATACAGCAAGGATAGCACTGAGTGGCATTTCTTGCGAATCGGGCGCATACCGGGTGCTGCAGCTATAATTTTTTCAGCGATTTGGCGGCGTCTTTGAGGCTTTGACGATTGCGAAAGAAATCCTCCCACGGGTCTTTCGTTTTCAGGCGTTTGCGGAAGTTTCCGAGATTGAATGTTGCGGGGTCGAGAGTGGTTTTCACTTCAGACCAGGCCAACGGTGTGGAAAAAGGAGCCTTTTCACGGCGGCGAACGGAATAGGGAGCGACAACCGTCTGGCCGAATCCATTGCGGAAGGGATCGAGATAGACGCGCTGGCCGCGGGCGGCGATCGAATGTTCAACTGTGAGCTCTTTGGGGTTGGAAGCTGCTACGCGCGCGACGAATGCGCGGGCGAATTCGAGGACCTCGCCTGCATCAGGACCACTGCGCAGTGGCACGAAAATATGGATACCGCGGCTGCCGGAAGTTTTGGCGTAGGAATCGAGTTTCAGGGCGTCGAGGGCTTCTTTCACCTGCAGGGCCGCGCGCGCCGCCTCGGCGAATTTTCCCGTGGCGGGATCGAGATCGAAACAGATCCAATCGGACTTGCGCGGCGCAGTGGCGCGGCCGGCCATCACATGCACGGCAATGCAACCGAGATTTACGAGCGCGAGTTGGGTTTCGAGAGAACCGCCTACTACGTAGTTTGTTGAGTCGGACGAACCATCCGCATGACGAATGCGCTTCGTGGGAGTTCCGGGCGGCATGCTCTTGGGCTTTTCTTTTTGATAGAAGCATTGGCCTTTCATCCCGTCGGGGCAACGCTCAAGCGACAAGATGCGGTCCTGCACATATGGCTGGAGCTTGGAAAAGATGGCGGCGTAATACTCGGCGAGGTCGAGCTTGGTGTAGCCCTCCGCAGGCCAGAAGATTTTATCGGGGTGGGAAATCGTGATGGGGAGTTTGGCCATGAATGTCTCGGGTGATTCCAGGGATTTTATTTGGCGGATTTTCGCGATTGGCGTTTCGCGGGCGTCCGGGATTTTTTCGGTGCCACCGCCTTCTTCGGTTTGTATCCCGGATCACCGGTTGCGGCTTTTTCGACGTCGCCGCCGCCGTCGCGCGCGATTTCGGCGAGCAGCTTATTGCTGACAATGGAGCGCGGTTTATCCACCGTGACGTCCTTCGTGGAAGTGTATTGGTCGCGGTGTTTGATCAGGAGCCACGATTTTCCGGAGCTGCTGCCCCAACCGTGCGTGCGCACGAGCACCCATGAGCCTTTCAGTTTTTTGCCGTGAAGAGTGAACTTCAGATCGCCCTTCGCTAGGGCTGCGTTCACGTCGGGAGATTCGGGCGCCCACGTTCCCTCGTCCCACACCATCACGGTGCCGCCGCCGTATTCGCCTTCTGGAATGACGCCTTCGAAATTCGCGTACTCGACCGGATGATCTTCTACTTGCATCGCGAGGCGCTTCACCGTTGAATCGAGCGAAGGGCCTTTGGGGACGGCCCAGGAGAGCAGCACGCCGTTCCATTCGAGGCGGAAATCGTAGTGGAGCGCGGTGGCGCGATGTTTTTGGACGACGAAGATGAGCGCGTCCTGCTTCTTGGGCGGAGCGGCCTTGCCGGAAGGCTCAGGCGAAACGTCGAAATGCCGCTTTTTTGTATATTCCTTCAGTGTCATGTCGCCATCCTCACGCGAACGCATCCGGCGCCGTTCACGCGGACATTACAACATGAATGGTCCATCGTGCACAGTCTATCGGGTGTGTGCTGTAGTGAGCTGCCACGAAGGCAAACCAAAACCAACGGCTGCCCGGTTCTATGAAACTGAGCCGGCCGCCACAATGGCAACGTCAGATGCAACGTCAACGGCCAAGCTAAAGGCCAAGTCAAAGGTGCCCGCCCAAGAAGCAGGCGGCCGCTACAAATTCAAAACCATGGCGTGGATTTTTGTGGAAGCGTCGGGTTGCGGCTGGACGGCGCGGGATTCTATTCCCGCGCCCCGGAGTTCTGAACGCCGCGTGCAGGAATTGTTACGAAGCTGCCCCGGCTTTTGCGGCGTGTTGCTTCACGGCGTCGAGCAGCTTGTCGAAGGCGTCTGAAAATTGCTTGACGCCATCGTCGGTGAGCTTGTCCGTGGCGGCCTTCATAGAAATCCCGGCCTTTTCGAGGCCCTGCATGGTTTCCTGTGCGGCCTGAACGTTCTCTTCCAGGCTGGCGCGCGGTTTGCCATGATCGCGGAAAGCGTCGAAGGTGGCGGGAGGAATAGTGTCCACGGTATCGGGGCCGATCAGTTCTTCGACGTAATAGACATCGCTGTACTTAGGATTTTTGGTGCTGGTGCTGGCCCACAGGACGCGCTGGGTTTGAGCGCCGCGTGAAGCGAGAGCGTCCCAACGCGGCCCGCTGAAAATCTGTTTGTAGCGCTGGTAGGTGAGCTTTCCGTTGGCGATAGCCACCTTCCCATGCAGGCTGCGCAGCAACGCCTGATCGGCGGGGCTCGTCGAGGTCTTCAGCTTGGCGTCAATTTCGCCGTCAACGAGCGTGTCAATGCGGCTAATGAAAAAACTGGCGACGCTGGCAATTCGGCTCACGTCACCGCCGCTCTTGGCAAACGCTTCCAGTCCGGCGATGTATGCCTCGGCGACGCGCACGTACACGTCAAAAGCGAACAGCAGCGTGACGTTAATATTGATGCCCTCGCTGATCAATTGCTGGAACGCGGGGATTCCTTCCGGCGTACCGGGAACTTTGACCATGAGGTTCTCGCGGCCCACGCGCTTCCATAGGCGGCGCGCCTCGTCGAGAGTTTCCTGGGTTTTGTGCGCGAGATAGGGAGAAACTTCCAGGCTC
Organism: uncultured Acidobacteriota bacterium; assembly: GCA_963754275.1. Classification (GTDB taxonomy): domain Bacteria; phylum Acidobacteriota; class Terriglobia; order Acidiferrales; family UBA7541; genus Palsa-295. The sequence continues at coordinate 175,307 of CAVWFO010000001.1, read as the reverse complement.
ACGTAGCCGTCGCGTTTCTTGGTTTGCTGATAGACGGGCTTTAGAAAATCGGCCGCGTCCTGAATGTCCTTAATCGCGAGTTCTTCGTAGCGGCCTTTGGCGTCGAGATCCTTGCGCTTTTCAAGGTCCGCGAGCGTTTGCGCGTACAAGTCGCTGCCGGCGATGGCCTTCTCGAAGATCGAGGGATTGGAGGTCATGCCGCGCAGACCGTCTTGTTCGATCAGGCGTTTCAGCTCGCCAGAGGTGAACAAGTCCCGGCGAATATAATCGAGCCAGACGGATTGACCAAACTTGATGAGTTCTTTCAGGGGATTCTGCGCCGGATTGCCGGAGTCAGAAGGGGTGGTCGGTTTTACCGTGGTGCCCATGATGATTGCCTCCCTGTGATAGCTAAACTTTTGGTCCTGCGAATCCTCAGAAGCGGCAGCGCTGCGACACAACGCCGATCGGGCCTTCTCGAACACTCATTCTACCGCACAATCGGTGGTGATGCGCACGAAACAGGCGCGGGGAACCCGTCGGCAATTTGCACTTCTTCCAGCGCGTTGGAGTGTTTTCGTCTTTGAATCGTTAGACTGAAGGCTTGGCCGTGCGCTTCCCTGCCCAGCCATATTTTTGCAGCAGGCGCAGCGGGCGCAGCGCGATGTAGAGCGGTGCGAGCGCACCTGGCAGGCGCACCATCTGCCAGTCATCCTCCGAGGGTACGACAGCGAGACGCATGGCGTAGCGCCAACCGAGTAGCTTTTCCACCAGCATTCGCTTGCGGAAACGAAACCTTCCTGCGGCATCGAGCGTGCGAAACGGGCGGGCCATCAGCCTTTCGCGCACTTCGCCAGCCACTTGCCCAGCGACATGGTCGGAGTGTACGCGGGCGCTAACTTCGGGCGGCAGCGATAAACCCAGCACGGTTACAGCCAGCGCGAGGCCCAGGTTCAACATCCGCGCAGCGTGCAGAGGTTGCGCGAAACGCAGCACGCGATCCCAATCGAGCGCGGGATGAGATTGAACGAGCTCGTTGAGATCCGCGATCCAGGAAAGCCGCTCCCAGAAATCTTTCGAGCCGTGAATGCAGAGCATCGGCAGCAGATCTTCCGCGGTAAAGGTGAGAACGTCGCGATCACTTAGTTTCACGGGCGTAAGGTTGCGGATGAAAGCGTCCAGGTCCGGCTTCACTGGGAAGTGCCGCAGAGTGATTTCGGTATGCAATTCGACCATGGCGCGGCGAGCCTCGTCGCGATAGTTGTACTCGCCGGGAACGAGCGACGCGGCTGCTCCTGGGGAGAGAATCCAATCGAATTTTGGTTTGTAGCCGAGGGAGACGACGATCTCGTGCGCTTTGGGGATGTCACTCTGGCGCAGAATGATGTCCAGATCTTCAAATTCGCGCAGCGCGACGTCGCCGTAGGCCTGAGCGGCGAGGACCGGGCCTTTGTACGGAATGACGGGGATGTTCTGCGATTGAAAGAGGCGCAGAATGTTGATGAGTTCGGCAGTGAGATACAGGCAGCGCACGGTATTGGCGCGGCAGGTTTTCTTTAATTGCTCCTGTGCGGTCGGCGGAGCGGCGCCGGGGGCGACGGCTGACAGGTGGCGTTCGAGCAAAGGCGTGATGGAATTTTCTTCCGCTTCCCAAAGCAGATAATCCCAATCCACGGGGCCGGCAAGTATTTTGCGGATACCGGCTGCGATTTCTGGAGTGATTTGGGTCCGGGCGCAATAGCTGAGCAACTGCTTTTCGGGACAAGCAAGGTTTTCGTTAGGCGGCGTCATCATTTCCCGCGCAATGCAGCGACCAGCAAATACTACGCTATTTGCGCGGATGCCACGGGAGGATTCTTCGCGTGCCGTTGCTCGCCGAATGCGCGGAGATTATGTGGCGAAACAAAGTGAGAATGGCATGCGCGGTTCGACGCGGCGGCCGATCTTCAGCAAACGTACCCGAAAATCGCCGACATCCAATCCCGCGTTGTTGCAAACTGTCGCGAGATCTTCTTCGTTATCAAACAGGAATGCCTGCGCTTCACGCTGCGCTCGGAGGGTGCCGTTGCGCCAGTCCTCAACGGCGGTCAAAAGCACAGCCGTCCACAACCGCCGCGCTGAAATCAGTTCTTCGGTAACCGCATTGTGCATTTCGCTGCTTACCTGCGCTGTCATGTTCCCCATATTGCCCCCGTGCAGTTCCCGGATCCCGATTGCTTCCGGCCTGACGACCTGGGTAGGAGCATCTGGACCGCCAATATGCGGAGCATCACCACGTAGGTCAGCGCTTACGGAAGCGCGTGGCATTGCTAGGCTTGGCGGAGAAAAACGTCGCACGCGACGGCCGAACGCCGAGGCCTGCGGCGCAACGACGGTTCGGATGCACCCAATTGTTCCATGCAGAAACAACGGAGTACCACTGGACGCCGGGTGAAATCGGAGACTTTCGAGGTTCAATGCGGCGAGGCGAGAAGAAGACTACCGAGCGACTTCGAGATTCAAAATGTCACGCAATTTCGCTGCGAGGGCTGCTACCGTGAAGGGCTTCTGCAGCAGGACAGCATCCGTTTCCAGAATGCCGTGATGCACAACAGCCTGGTCGGTATAGCCAGACATGAAAAGAACCCTGATGCCGGGGCGGATGGCCCTGACGCGCTCGGAGAGCTCGCGGCCGCTGATTCCGGGCATGACCACATCGGTCATCAGCAAATGAATCGGACCGGAATGTAGCCCGGCTAGTTCGAGCGCGGTGTGGCCGTTCTCGGCTTCAATCACCGTGTAGCCGGTCATTTCCAGATACTCGCGCGCGAGCTCGCGCACTCCTTTTTCGTCTTCAACGAGCAATACCGTTTCCGTCCCTTGCGGCAGCGCTTGGCCGTCGACTCTGCGGTCGCGGCCTGGGGAGCTCTGCTCGTCCCAGACGCGCGGGAGGTAAACCTTGAAGCTTGTTCCGCGGCCAGGTTCGCTATAAACCCACACATAGCCGCCGCTTTGCTTGACGATGCCGTACACGGTGGCGAGGCCGAGACCGGTGCCTTTGCCTTTTTCTTTCGTGGTGAAGAACGGCTCAAAGATGTGCGCCTGGGTTTCTGCGTCCATGCCGCAGCCGTTGTCCGTAACGGCGAGCATCACGTAGGGTCCCGGCGAAAGCATCACGGAAGAGTGCGAGAAGGATTCGTCGAGGTCCACGTTGGCGGTTTCGATGGTCAAGCGACCGCCTTCGGGCATGGCGTCACGCGCATTCACCGCCAAATTCAGAATCACCTGCTCGATCTGGCTGCGATCGGCTTTCACCAAGCCGAGGTCCGGCGCGCTGGAAGTTTCCAGCTGAACGTCTTCGCCAATCAGGCGGCGCAGAATTTTCTCCATATCGCCGACGACGCTGTGAATGCTCAAGACTTTCGGCGCCAGCATCTGTTTGCGGCTGAAGGCCAGCAATTGGCGCGTTAGGGAGGTGGCGCGTTGCGACGCCGTTTGAATCTGTTCGGCGTTGCGGCGCAGCGGATCGCCTTCGGCCAGGCGCTCGGTCAAGAGGTCCGCGTAACCCTGAATGACCATCAGAAGATTGTTGAAGTCGTGCGCGATTCCTCCCGCGAGGCGCCCGACGGCTTCCATCTTCTGGGCTTGGCGGAGCTGCTCTTCGAGCTGTCTGCGGTCGGTGATATCGAGCGCCATGCAGATCGCGCCTTGCAGTTCGCCTTCCGCAGTGCGCAGCGGTTCGACGTGGCAGGTGTACGAGCCGCCCTTCCATTCCACGTGGAAAGTTGTGGGCTCGCCCGCAATCGCTCGGCGATGCGCGGCAATGGGCAGGAACCCCGGGTCGCTGGTTTCGAAATAGTCAAAGAGAGAAACGCCCACAATCTGATTGGGCTTGAGGCCGAGGCGCGTGAGGCCGGCGCCCAAGGCGGACGTGAAACAAAGTTCTTTGCTGACGGTCCATAATACGGCGGGCAACTGCTCGACCAGCACGCGCAGCCGCGCTTCGCTTTCGCGGATTTTTTCTTCGGCGCGTTTGCGGTCAATCGCCAGTGCGATCTGGCCGCCAACGGAGGCCAGGAATTCCAGGTCGCGCTCGGTATAGGCTGCTTCATTTTCGTAATGTTGCACAACCAGCACTCCGATGGTGGCGGCGGGAGTGCGCAGCGGCACGCCCAGCCAGGAGGGCGAAGGAGTGCCGACCAGTTCCACTTCTCCTTCCGCGGCGAGGCGATCGAAAACCTGCTGCGGAATCAATATGGCGCGGCCGGTGCGATAGACGTAGGCGGTGCAACTTCGACCGACTTGCTGCGGAGGAGGAGCTTCGTCGAACTGGTCAACGAAAAAAGGAAAGTGAAACATTCCGGAAGCGGATTCATACAGCGCGACGAAACAGTTCTCGGCGTAGAGCACCTTATTCAGCGATTGATGAATCAGGTAGAGCAGCTCGTCCAGATTATCGGTGACGTTCACGCCGTGAATGATTTCGAAGGTGATCTGGCGCTCGAGCTCGGAGCGTTTGCGCTCGGTAACGTCTTCCATCGTGCCTTCGTAAGCCGTGACCTTGCCGTCGGCATCGCGAATCACCCGGGCGTTTTCCGAAATCCAGATCAGCGCGCCACTTTTCTTGCGCAACTGGTATTCGAAGGCCTCGACGGCGCCGTTTTCTTCCATGGCGCGCTGAAATTCGAGGCGCGTTTGCGGATCCGCGTAAAAATCCTTGCCGATGTCATGCACAGTGGCGAGCATTTCCATCGGCGAACTGTAGCCGCACATGCGCGCGAGTGCCGGATTCACGCTGAGCAACTGGCCATTCACGGTCGTCTGAAAAATTCCTTCCACCGCGTTCTCGAACAGAAGGCTGAGTTTTTTCTCGGCCTCTTGCTGGGCGCGCTCAGCTTCGCAGCGCTCTGTGATGTCCTGGTAAATTCCGTAGCAACCAACCGTCTTGCCTTCCTGGCGCAACGGCACGCAGGTGATTTGCACGTCAACGAAAGATCCATCGCGGCGACGACGGCGGGTACTCGCGCGGAGCACTTCGCCCGCGGCGGAGCGTTCGCTGAGCCGCAGCGCTTCACTTTGGTGCTCGCCGGACGCCAGCAGCACATCAAGCTCGGCGCCGAGAATTTCGGCCTCGCGGTGTTGGAAGAGATTTTCGAACGCGGGATTGCACATGCGAATCCGGCGATTCAGGTCGAGGACGACCATCGCCTCCGGATGGCTGGCGAACAGTAGCTGGAAATCCAACTGGGATGGAAACGAGTCTGCACCCGACAGCGCAGCTGGCTGCGGCGCAGAGTTCGCCGGACGCTTTCCCCCGCGGGCGCGAGACGAACCATTTCCATTCTTGGGCAAAGTGCCGGCCTTATTGGGCATGATCTCTGGCGCGGAACGAGGATCTCGTTCCCGAGGATTCCCCCACAACATGTATAAATTGCTGGGACTTGCGTCACAATGGTACGTTCGTACTAAGCACTCACATTTCCTATGACTTAGAGGTGCCAAAATGGGCAAGTTTGGAGTGGAAAAGGCGCCGAAAGGATAGTAGTGCGGTGCCAGGATTGTGTTGAAGACGCTAGGAATGGTTGACGGGTCGTGATGCGCGGCGGCCGTCGGCTGGGAGTCAGCTGCCGCGTCACGGTGCCATCGAGCTGGAATCGAACTCGCGGGCTACTTCTTCGGGCGCGACTCCGGAGGTATAACGCCATTCGCGCGGTAGTAGGCTACCAGCAATCCGTAGTGCTCCCCCATGTGTTCAGTGTAGCCAATCCAGCCGGAGAGATGCTTGATCACCTCGGCATCGCCTTCTTTTTGGATCAGGGCTGCGCCGTCTTCCACAGATTTTCTCAGATACGCCACGGTCTCCGCCTTGGTCTTGTACTGGCTAACGGGCGGGTCATTCTGCGCCTCGCCAACTTTTGTCCCAGCCAGATGGTTGATCAGGTCGTAGTTCGATCCCGCGATATGCAGCAAGACCTGCTGGAACGTGCGTACGGCTGGATTCAGTTTGTAAGTGTACTTATCCTCGGGCCAGTCTTGCGCCATGGTGATCAGGCGGCTGCCCACGTCGTTCCAGTTTTCCAGAACCGCTTGCGTGGGTGTGGGAGGAGTTTTCGGCTGCGCACCTTCCTGGGCACGCGCGGCGCCTGCATGGCCGAGGAGCAGTGCCGGAGCCGCCAGCAGGAAAATCGAACGAGCGAATTTCATCATCAGTGATCTCCTTCCAGGATTCTTGGATTGCTCCGCCGTGCGCCCCAGAGCTGCCGGCTAGGCTACCGGGCTTCGGCGAGCAAGTCCAGCGCGTTTAGATTTGCGGCGGCAGGATACATTTTGCGGTGAGATTGGCGTGGCGCCTGCGCTCCGGTAAGATGGTGGCCCGGACCCTGGGATTGGAATTCCGAGCGCCATGAGCAAAGAAGACAAATCGAAAGCTGCCGCGGCGAATCCGCAGGAAGCATTGCAGAAAGAAATTGAGCTGATCGCGCGGGGCCAGCATTCGGATCCTTTTGCTGTCCTGGGCCCCCACTGGACCGAGCAGGACGGAAAGAAGTCGCTCGCGATTCGCGTTTTCCGCCCGAATGCGGCAGAAGCAACCGTGCTCTGGGGCAAGAAAGCAGAAGCACACCGCACCGTGCGCATACATCCCGAAGGCGTGTTCGAAGCGCAGATCCCCGCGAGCGGCGCGGGAAAATCGCAGAGCGAAGCCGTGGCCGCGGGCGCCTACCGGCTGCGGATTCGCTTCAGCGACGGAAATGTTTTTGAGACTTACGATCCGTACGCATTCCCGCCGGTGTTGACCGAGTACGACCTGTACCTTTCCGGCGAAGGCACGCACTACCAAAAGTACGAAAAGTTGGGCGCGCACGTGCGCGAAGTTGCCGGTGTGCGCGGCGTGCATTTCGGCGTGTGGGCACCGAATGCGCGACGCGTAAGCGTGGTGGGCGACTTCAATTTTTGGGACGGGCGCGTGCATCCGATGCGGCATCGCGGCTCGAGCGGAATCTGGGAAGTATTCATCCCCGGGTTGGACGAAGGCGAGGTCTACAAATTCGAAATTCTATCGAGCGCCGGGAACTCTCTCGGCTTGAAAACCGACCCGTACGGCTTCGCAGGCGAAATGCGGCCGAACAACGCGTCAGTGGTGCGCACGATTGACGGCTACAAGTGGAAGGACACCGCGTGGATGGAGTCGCGCTCGCTGCGCGACTGGCTGCACTCGCCGATGACGATTTACGAATTGCACGCCGGATCGTGGCGACGCAAACCGGAAGAGGGCAATCGCTGGCTGACTTATCGCGAACTCGCTGAAGAATTGCTGCCTTATGTGAAGCGCATGGGTTTCACTCACATCGAACTGCTGCCGATCATGGAGCACCCGCTGGACGCGTCGTGGGGCTATCAGACCGTCGGCTATTTCGCCGTGACCAGCCGATTCGGTTCGCCCGCGGATTTCATGTATTTCGTGGACCGCTGCCATCAGCTGGAAATCGGCGTGATTCTGGATTGGACTCCGGCGCATTTTCCGCGTGACGCGCATGGCTTGGGATTATTCGATGGTACGCATCTCTACGAACATGCCGACCCCCGGCGCGGCGCGCATCCGGACTGGGGCACCCTGGTTTTCAACTACGGCCGGAACGAAGTGCAGAATTTTTTGGTGTCGAACGCACTCTTCTGGCTGGACAAGTATCACCTAGACGGCTTGCGTGTCGATGCGGTGGCTTCGATGCTGTACCTCGATTATTCGCGTAAACCGGGTGAGTGGATTCCGAACGCGTTCGGGGGCCGCGAAAACCTGGAAGCGATTGCGTTCCTGAAACATTTGAACGAAGTGCTGCACAGCCGGCATCCGGGCGCGCTGATGATTGCTGAAGAATCCACATCCTGGCCTGCGGTTTCGCGGCCCACTTATGTTGGCGGACTCGGCTTCGATTTGAAATGGAACATGGGATGGATGAACGACACGCTGCGTTATTTCGCGCTCGACCCCCTGTTTCGCCAGCATCACCACAACGAGCTCACGTTTTCGATGATTTACGCGTTCCAGGAAAACTTCGTTTTGCCGCTTTCGCATGACGAGGTGGTGCACGGGAAGCGTACGCTGTTGGAGAAAATGCCGGGCGACGATTGGCAGAAATTCGCGAATCTTCGGTTGCTCTTCGGCTACATGTACGCACATCCCGGCAAGAAACTGCTGTTCATGGGCAGCGAACTGGCGGAGCGCAACGAATTCTGGGAAGAAGGCAGCGTGGACTGGTCGCTGGAAGAGCCGGCATCGCACCGCGGGGTGCAGCGGCTGGTAGCGGACCTGAATCGTCTGCACGCCACGGAGCGGCCGTTCTTCGAAGTAGACTTCGAATGGGCGGGGTTCGAATGGATTGATGCGAACGACGCGGCGGCGAGCATTCTTTCATTCATCCGGCGAGCGCGAAACCCGGAGGATTATGTGGTGGTGGTCTGTAACTTCACTCCGGTGCTGCGTCTGGACTTTCGCATCGGCGTTCCCGGGCCGGGATTCTACCGGGAAATCCTGAACACAGACTCGGTGTACTACGAAGGAAGCGACGCCGGAAATGCGGGAGGCGTTCGTGCCGAACCGATTCCCTGGAACGACCGGCCGTGGTCCATCAAACTCAAGGTTCCCCCGCTGGCTGCCGTTTATTTCAAGCCGCAGCGCGACTAGTTCTTCCCCGCCTGTCCCGAATCGAGACCTGATCCGCCCCTTAAAGAGTTCACGGAACATTTCGGAGGGCGCCTCCGTACATAGGAGCAGGAAGAGTACGGGAGGCTTCCAAAAATGGATAAAGCGATGCGAGCTGTTGGGGTGTGCTGTGTATGGGCTCTGACGATGAGCAATCTTGCGGTAACGGCGATGGCCGCGCCGACGACTGCCGCGCCGGCAACGGAGCGCTACCTGCACGTAAAGGTGGACGACAGCACCAAAGGCGAGAGCGTGAACGTGAACCTGCCGCTTTCAATGGCGGCAGCGATCCTGCCCACCGTGAATAAAGGAACGCTGCACAATGGCCACGTAACCGTCGGCCAAGCCGATTTCAACGGAGTGGACGTACGCGCGCTGCTAGACGCGATCCGCACCGCTCCGGACAACGAATTTGTGACCGTGAAAGAGAAGGATCAGGACGTGCGCGTGGCGAAATCGAACGGCAACTTGATTGTCCACGTTTTGGACAAGAGCAAGGACGGCCAGAAAGTGGACGTCACGATACCGATGAAGGTGGTGGACGCGCTATTTTCCACCGTAAAAGACAACGAACTGGACGTAGCCGCCGCGATCAAGGCGCTGAGCGATGCAGGCGACGCGGTTTTGGTGACCGTGCAGGACGCGACGGAACACGTGCGCATCTGGATTGACTCAAACAGCGCTTCGAACTAACTCGCTGAAAATTCGCGCAGGAGGTGCGGAATGGTTCTTCTGGGAAAAGTGGCGCTGGGAATTGCTGGAACGGCACTAGCGGGGGTGGGCCTGATTTGCAGCGAAGGGATGATCGAGGTGAACGTGGTGGAAAAACAACCGGAGGCGCGTCACGTGTACGTGCTGGCGCCGGCGATGCTGGTACCCATCGGAACCCACTTCATCCCGAGCCGCAAGTTGAGTCAAGCGGCAACCGAGATTAAGCCGTGGATGCCGACAATCCGCGCGGCGCTTGAGCACTTGCGCGCCGGCGAGGACATGACCCTGGTGGATGTGCGCGAACCGGGGCAGCACGTGCTTATCGCCAAGGATGGCGGTTCCGTGGTGGTGGACGTCGCGGACACGGACGAAACCGTTCACGTCTCCGCTCCGTTACGAGCCATCGAAAGCACCATCGAACAAGTGGCCGCCGCGAGCCCCGATACTCAAGACTAGGTAGCGGCGGATTCCCTTACTGGCGGGCGCAGCAAGGCCCCTTGCACCCGCCCGCCAGGATTGGGGATTTTATTTAGGCGGAATCCAGTAAACCTCTTCGCGCAGGGATTGTTTCGCAAAGCCACCGCGCAGCAGAATGCCCCTCCCCAATTCAATCATTTGCGGATGGCCGCACAGGTAGCCAGTGGTATCGGCCGGATTGAGATTCCACAGGTGGGCGTATTTGCGGATCAGGTCTTCCGCGCGGCCAGTTTCGCCGCGCCAGGCCGTATCCTCCCAGGGACGACTCACCGTTGGAATATAGGTCAGCCACGGAACTTCAGCGGCGATGCGTTCCAGCTCCTCGCGATAACCAAATTCCCACGAACGGCTGGCGCCCTGGATTGCGTAGAGCCGCAGCTCGCCGGGAAATTTATTTTCCTTCCAATCGGCGTAGAGGGTGCGGATGTAAGAGACGTACGGCGCAACGCCGGTGACCGTGGAGAGCAGCAAATGATTGCGATGGCCGCTCTTCAGGTCCAAGGTGAAGCGGCCCTTGGCGATTTTCCGCACGGAAAGTTCGTCGCCCACCTGAAGCTTGTTCAGTAGAGGAGTCAGTTCACCCTGTTCGACCAGCTCGATGAAAATTTCCAGCTCGCGCTCGTAGGGCGAGGACACGATCGAGTAGGCTCGTTCGATCCGCTTCAGTGGAGAGTCCACTCCCAGCGTGGCGTACTGCCCAGCCACGAAATCGAACTGGCCGCCGGGGTCGATTTTCACCTTCCATAGATCTGGCGCGAAGTTTTCGCGATGCGTTATGCGGCCACGGTAAAATTTGTCGCTACTAGAAACCATATCGTAGGACCCCCCAGTCCTTTGCAACAAGCCGTCGCTGTAGAAAACGCGTCTGAAAAAAAAGAAGAGGCGCCCCCGGTGCCGCTGGGGCGCCTCTGAAACCTGAAACTACAGAATCACGGTCACGGATGCTGCTGGTTCTGCTGAAACATCATGGGATTAAACGGCTGCGGCGTTCCGGTAATCTTATCCGTAGCATCGGTGATGACTTTGGTCAGAACCATAGAGGTATCTTTTCCCTGGAATTTCACCAGGCCATAGGGGCCGGCCTTCGGCGCCACCCAGGCATCGCCGGATCCATCCTTCATCTTGTAGTGCTCGGTGACGAAAGTTCCCGCCGGAGTGGTGACCGTTTCACTCCCGACATCTTCCGCACGATCGCGAATATCCGCCGGTTGCTTTTGCGCGTTCGCCTTGTACATCTGTGTGGGCATTTCCATGGGCGGACGGTTCTGAATTTGCATGATCACGCGGGAGATGACGGTATCCGGCCCCGTCCACAACAGTCAACGTTTTCGTAACCATCAGGCCCATGGTTGGGGTAGCCAGGGTCATCTCGAACCAGTAGCCCTCTTTGCCATCAACCGATTCCTTGCCTACGACGGCGATTTCCATCACCGTCTTGGTGCCCTTCTCCGTTGTCATTTCGTACTGGCCACCCGAACCCACTACCGGATTGAATATTCCGCGCATCGCCGGGCCGGCGTGCATGCCCATCTGGGCGCCGGCAAAACCCGGAAGCATTGTCAACAACAGGAAAATACATCCGCAACGCACCGCTAACTTCATGAGCATCCCTCTCGTAGTTGAGATTTTGAGCGATTGAGACTACAGGTCGCGTCCCAATGTGTCCTGCATCTTGGAAATGTCAAAACTCGTTTCTATTTTCACGTTGGTGACCACACACAAAAAGTCCACAACCTTCACGTCCGCGCTAATTGTGGATACCCCGCTGTCCGACTTTTTCGGAAAGATGAATGCAACCGACACTATCTTTTTCCCATCCTCGCTGTTCTGGATCTTCACGCTGCTGGGCGCGATTTTTTGTTTGGTTTTCCTGTCCATTAGGTATGCGCCATGCTCCAGAATTTTCTCATCCGCGGATTGGAACGGTTTCATGTCCGGGCCCGCGACTACAATCTCGTAGCTCTCGACGGGCTGCGCCAGCTGTTGCGCGGCGGCGTCTTCCTTCATCTGGCCCGCCAGGATCAGGTTGCGAAGAACTGCTTCGCGGATGGTGCGCGACGAAGTCCAGCGCACCAGGAACGTCGCCAGCGCCACTTGGGGGCCACCGCCTGCATCCGCCCCGCTGCCGCCCGGCCCCGTGCGTGGGCTTGGGCCCGCTCTGGCCGGTCCCGGCTGCGACGACGCGCCACCGCTATCAGCGTCGCCCGCGTCGCTCCCGTTAATCCACGGGGCTTCCACCTGTGTGCTGCGCGCCCACGGCGAAGCGTCCAGCACCTTGCGGACGTCTTTGGCGTCCCACTGCTGATAAGGTTTCGTTTTCCACGGATCGCCGCCCGCCCACACCAATGCCGCGAGCAACAGCGCGACGCAACCGGAAAGAAAAGCCTTGCGCAAATTTTCCTCGATCTCGATCAGCGCCGGGTATAGCCGACGTCGCTCGAGGGATATTCGCGGGGATGCAGAATCCCCCGGCTAGGCAGCCGACAATCTATCCGCCAGCTTGCCGGGAAGCAAGCGTTTTTGCTCTGGGGAATCCGGAAATATTAACGGCGTCAGGCCCGCCGTACACGTGCTCCACCCGATAGATGGGCTGTTCTCGGGATTCAAAGTGGGTTCGCATGAGCAGTTCGCCGACTAGCCCTACCGCCAGGAGTTGCACACCGAACAAGGTCAGCATTAATCCCAGGATGAGCAACGGACCGTGCAGCGCGAAAAGGTCCATCCGCCACCAAATCAACTTTTCCGCTAGCAGGAAAGCCATGATCCCGCCGCCTGTAAACAGCCCCAGCAATCCCGGGGGACCAAAGAAGTGCAGCGGGCGCGTCATGTAGCGCATCAAGAAGCGAATGGTGATGATGTCGAAGAAAACGCGCAGCGTCCGCGAAATCCCGTAATGCGACTTGCCGTCGGGCCGCACGATGTTGCGAATCGGCACTTCGACGATTTTGGCTCCGTTCCATGCCGCCAGCGCCGGAATGAACCGGTGCATTTCGCCGTACAGCGGGACGTCTTTGATCGTCTCGCGGCGGTAAACTTTAAAAGTCGTGCCGAAGTCATGGATGTTGACGCCGGAAAGCTTAGCCATCATCCAGTTGGCGACGCGCGATGGCAGCCGCCGCAGGATAAAATTGTCCACGCGCTTCTGCCGCCAGCCGCTGACGATGTCGCAGCCGGTCGCGTCCATGGTTTCGAGCAGCATGGGAATGTCCGCGGGGTCATGCTGCAAGTCGCCGTCCATCGAAATGATCACGTCGCCGGAAGCGTAGTCGAAGCCCGCAGCGAGCGCCGTGGTCTGGCCGTAATTGCGCTTCAGGCGCAGCACCGCAACTCGCGGATCCTCCTCGGCGATCTCGGCCAGGATTTGGGGCGTCGCGTCCGAGCTTTGATCGTCCACGTAAACGAACTCAACGGGCTCGAATCGCCCGGTCATGATCGCGCTTAACTGCCGGTGCAGCTCGCGGACGCTCTGTTGCTCGTCGTGAAAGGGGACCACCAGGGAGAAACGTGGTGGATTTTTCGGGTGCTCGCGCATGTGCTTAGTTTAACTCGCGATAGCTGATTAAGCGAATGCCGCGTTCGTGCAGCGCACTGCGCACGCCGGCATCGAGCAGCGCGGCGAGCTCGGTTTCGCGGTGCTCGCGCAGCCGCGTGCCGGACTGGACCAGCTCGGCGTCACAAATTCCGGGGTGCAACATGATTTCGGTGCTGCCTTCGTCCAGCGTATCAACCATACGGCGCAGTGCGGCGGCGCTGACCTGCCCAGTGACGGCCAATCCCAGAAAATGGTCGGGAAAAGTAAGCCCATATTTTCTGGCGATTGCGAAGAAACGCGGCGCGACGGCGCGAACTGCTCCCGCTGCCACGATTTGCATCGAGATCCCCTTTTCGTCGGCCTGCATTGTCTGCCAGGAGTCGTGCAGGTTTTCCACAGGCTTGCGCACCCTGGTGATTCCAAGTTCTTTGGCAACTTTTCCGAGCGCTTCCATCACCCGAGGATGCGCATGCGTATGTTTGTGAGTGTCCAGATGCGTCGGAGCGATTCCAGCGTCGCGAATTTTTTCGATTTGCGCGTGTATTTCGCGTTCGATTTCCCGGCTCGGAATCATTCCAGAGCTGAGCTTGGCGACGAACATAGGCAGCGACTCCGGTAAATTGCCCTGTGCATCGGCCAGCGACGAAACTTCTTCCCGGCGCGCGACGCATTTCCCGCCGACCAGAACCAAATGGCAGCCCACTCCCAGTTTGGGATTCGCCGCGATTTTATCCACCGCGTCGTCGAACGCCGGGCCATTAGCCATCAAGGTTGTGCTGGTGAGAATGCCTTCGCGATGGGCGCGAATGATTCCCTGGTTCACGCCGCGAGTCATTCCGAAATCATCGGCGTTGAGAATTAGACTTTTCATTTGGGTCGGAGATATTTTGCAGCCGCGCGCCTGCTGATAGCAAGCGCGCACAAGCACATGTGGACCGTCAGTTCACGCGCGTCGTGGGAGAATTTCTTTTTGGGCCGCAGATTCGGGTCATTTCCAAAAAACTCGAGAAAATGGGGCACGGCACTTTTGAAACCATTCCGGCGCCCAACGCTAAAGAAAATATAAATTTTGTGTAAAAGTTTTCAACAGTTCTGTTGAAAACCGTGTGGAAATGGACGCGCGCGACAGGAAATCTTTCAGCAACGCAAAGGTTTAATGCTGTTTGCACAAATTCCGGGCAGCGCGCCGTTCCTAGCCGGATAAAAATACGGGGGACAGCGGGGTATTAAATTTTGGCGCGAGCCAATTCTAGTACCAGCGCGTAGCAGCTTCGAGCTTGATGGCGATCGTGTCGTGGTCTGTTTCGATGTCGTACCATTTTCCAAATGTGTGCAAGCCCTTGGCAATCACCTGAATCAGAATTTTGCCTTGTGGCACCGCCGGAACTTTCACCGTACCGTCTTCGTTGGTCTTGAAACTCAGCTCAGCCAATTTATCTTTGTGCAGAAACCCGCCGGGCTGGTTGAAGCGGACGTACACGCTGGCGTTACCGACCGGCTTGTCCTCGGGATTGGTGACAAAAATCTTCAGGCGCGTGGTGCCGCTGGAAGCTTGATCGTCTTTCTGGCCGGGTTTATCTGCGCTGCCAGATTGACTCTGAGTCGTGGGCTTGTCGGCGTCGTTAGATTGTGCGTGGCAGGCGCCGACGGAGAGCAATCCCGTTGCCAAAATTGCAGCCAACGCAATGAAGAAGACGATTCGCCGAAGGTAGATGCGGGCCCTCATACATCCCTCTTGTACTCCAATCCGGGAAGTCACTCAAGCGCGGAAGTCGGCGTGACGCGACCGGCGGGGCGGCCTTTGGTAGCTCCTCCGTACGCTGCGCGCGATTTCAAGCGCTGCCCATTTTCGCCGCGGCTGCCGTACCGGATAAATAACCGAGTGCCGGCCGTTCGGTGTGATGGAAACCGCCGCCTGACGTATGATGGAAGGTCGAGTTTGTGAGCCGCCAGGGGTCGTAGAGGATGGCAGCGACTACGTAAGAGCGCACCGGGCTTGGACTTGCGGACCGCGCGACCCCCTTGCCGGGAACGGAACGATGGATCGGGCGGGGCGCGCTGCGGAAAAATTCTCGAGGATCGTGCAGGGAGGCAAGTGATGGGGTTTGCGACGGATGCAATTCATGTGGGCCAGGAGCCGGACGCGCTGACCGGATCAATCGTCGCGCCGATTTACCAGACTTCGACCTACGTTATCGAAGAAATGGGCAAGAGCAAGGGGTACGACTACGCCCGGACCAATCATCCGAACCGAAAAGCTCTCGAACGCACCATTGCGAAGCTGGAAGGCGGCCACGCGGCCTACGTATTCACTTCCGGGATGGCGGCCATTGATTCCGTGTTCCGCCTCCTGCGTCCCGGAGACCACACCATCCTGTCGCAAGCGGTCTATGGCGGAGTCTTTCGCATCACCACGCAACTTCTGGTCCAGTTCGGACTGGAATTCAGTTACGTGGACACTTCCAACCTGGAAAAAGTAAAGCAGGCCATCAAGCCGAACACGAAAATGATTTACGTGGAGACTCCTACGAACCCCACGATGATCGTCACAGACCTCGCCGCCGTTGCAAAACTGGGACACGAGCGAAATCTGACGGTTGTAGTGGACAACACATTTCTAACGCCTTATCTACAGCAGCCTCTCGCGCTCGGCGCGGACATTGTGGTCCATTCCATGACCAAATTTCTGAACGGCCACAGTGATTGCACCGGGGGAGCGGTGATCGTCAGCACACCAGAGCAGGCCCAGAAAATCTATTTTGTGCAGCGCTCGGCGGGAGCCGGCCTTGCGCCCATGGATTGCTTTCTGGTTTCGCGCGGCGTCAAGACGCTGGCGGTGCGTATGGATCGCCACAATTCCAATGGAATGGCGGTTGCGAAGTACCTCGCGTCTCATCCCAAGGTAAAGCATGTCATCTTCCCCGGACTCGCTTCCCATCCCCAGCACGAACTCGCCAAACGGCAGCAGCGCGGTTTCGGCGCCATGATTTCGTTTGACCTGGGGCCGCTGGAGTCGGCCAAGAAGTTTCTCAATCACGTGAGACTGTGCTCGCTAGCGGAGAGCTTGGGGGGTGTCGAGACGTTGATTTCCCTGCCGGCGCTGATGACCCATGCTTCCATCCCGCCAGAGATTCAGATGCAGATCGGGATTACGCAGGGGTTGGTTCGTTTGTCCGTCGGTATTGAAGATGTGGAAGACATCATTGCTGATTTGGACCAGGCGCTCGCGCAGATTTAGCGTCTGCGCTTGAGCATGGATTCAGAGGCGCGTCTGTGGTGACACACTCGCCGTTCTTAGCGTTCGCGGATGGCTTGCCTACAAACTATGTGGTCTTTAGCGACGAGGCGATCCAGTCTAAATACTTGCGCGACCCTGCCGCGATGGGCAACGCGATAATTTCCGGGACCTCGTAGCTGTGCAGCTTACGCACCGCGTCACGCACTGCCGCGAAACGCCTCTTGCTCGTCTTAATCAACAGCAAGAACTCTTTCGCCGACTCGATCTTTCCCTTCCAGCGATACGTGGATGCTACCGGGACGCCGATCTCGCTGACGCAAGCTGCCAGGCGCTGCTCCACCAGCGCGCGGGCGATCTTCCGCGCTTCTTTCCGCGAACCACAGGTGACCAGTACTACGATTTTGTCGGTCATTCTACCCGCTCGCCTAGGTTGACTCTTGAGACTCGCGCCGTTCTTCCGTGATTTCAGGTCGCGGGCCAAGATACAATAGTCGCCCGTGACGAAACAAACGATTCACTTCGGGACTTCAGGCTGGCGTGGCGTGATCGCCGACGATTTCACGTTTGGCGGAGTGCGCCGAGCCTCCGCCGCCATCGCAGGACACGTCTGCGCGCTAAAGAAAAATCCGAAACTCGTTGTGGGGCACGATACGCGCTTCTTCTCTCCGGAATTCGCGCGCACGGCGGCTGGAGTGCTGCGGGAAAATGGCTGCGCAATCGTTTTCTGCCCGGAACCGACGCCGACTCCGGTGCTGGCCCACGCCATTATTCACAATCAGCTCGACGGCGGCGTGAATATCACCGCCAGTCACAACCCTGCCGAGTACAACGGCCTGAAATTTTCCGGACCGGACGGCGGCCCCGCCTTGCCCGACATCACCAAGGACATTGAGAAGCGCGCCGCCGCATTGCCGGACGATGACGGCCAATTCCAGGATATCGCCGACGATTTCGAGCGCATTGATCCACGCGGCCCGTACTTCGAACAGCTGAAAAAAATGATTCGCTTTGATGTGCTGGCCAAAGCAAAGGGCAATTTCGCCTACGACGCCTTGCACGGCTGCGGCGCGGGCTGGCTCGATCGCATCCTAAGCGATCACGGGATGACGGTTGAATCCATTCGCACGAAACGTGACGTACTATTCGACGGCTCCGGCCCGGACCCATCGGAAGAACATCTCGCGCCATTGAAAAAATTGGTGCTGGAAAAGAAATCGCTCGCGGGTCTCGCTACGGACGGCGACGCCGACCGTTTCGGCATTCTGGATCGCGACGGCAGCTTCGTGCAGCCCAATCACATCCTGGGCCTCGTGTTCGATTATTTGCTGGAAACGCGCGGTGAAAAGCTGGGTGCTTCGCGTAGCGTCGCGACCACTCATTTGATTGATGCGGTCGCGCGCCTGCACGGCGTGAAGGCCTACGAAACTCCTGTCGGCTTCAAGTACGTCGGCCCGCTATTGCGCGCCGGCAAAATTGCGCTGGGTGGCGAAGAAAGCGCGGGGATGACCATTCACGGCCATCTACCGGAAAAAGACGGCATCCTCGCTTGCCTGCTGGTGGCGGAGATGATTGCCGCGCGGCAGAAGTCGCTGGGCGATCAGCTACGCGATCTCTTCCGCCGCGTAGGCGCTGAATACTGGCCGGTGCGCGAAAATTTGCATCTTCCAGCGGAAGCGCAAGCGAAGCTCCCGGATCGTTTGCGGCAGAACTTCAGCGAGTTCGCGGGACACAAAGTCGCGAAGATTGACCGCACCGACGGCCTCAAGCTGATTTTCGACGATAGCTCGTGGATTCTGATGCGCCCCTCGGGCACTGAGCCAGTCGCGCGAATTTACACTGAAGCCGCGACGGTAGCCGCTGCGCAGAAATTGGCAGATGACGCGCGCGCATGGATCACCCAATGAACCGCCGCGTCAACAATCCGCCCTCGCATGACCGCGACGTGACGGCTCCGCGCCAGACGTTCACCGAGCAGTTAAGCGCGTTCTTTCGTCGCAATTTGTATTGGTTCCTGATCGCTGGATTCGTATTGCTACTTCTGCAGGATATTTTTGGCACACACGGAGTGCTGGCAATGCGCCGTTCGCAGGCCGAAGCGCGAAAAATTCAGCAGGAAATTAATCAGCTGGACACCGAGAATAAGAAACTGCAGGGCCACGTGAAGGATCTGAAGACCGACCCTTTCACCATGGAATGCATCGCCCGCGAAGATTTTGGCCTGGCGCACCCAGGTGAATTGATTTTCAAGACGAAGCCCGGGCCTCAGAAGTCCTGTTCAGCACAATAAACCAATCATTAAGTTTGCAGCGCCATCGCGCGCCTCACTTGGCGCGCAGCCACGCCCACACTTCGGCGCCATTTCCCTTCCAACTGGTGCGCGCGATAGAAAGCAAAACCATCGCCGTGGTAATGATCAGCAGGCCGAACGTCGCCATCGGAATGGATTGCGCGCCTTTCTTCAGAATGGAAAACCGCCCATACACAAATTCAATGTGCACCCAGTAAACCAGCAGCGACGTCTGTCCCATCTGCACCAGCGGACTGAATGGAATCCGCGAAATCACCCAGCGGCACCACGCATAGCTCAGCGGAAACAGGATCAGCAGGATGCCCACGCGAGCCAGGAAAAAATTCGGGCTGGTGTGCCAGTAGTCGTACACCGCGAAGAGCTGCGCGGGCCGCGCATCCAGCCACATCGAAAAATAGTACAGCGCGATTCCCAACGCGCCCAGGAACGCGACAGCTTTCGCCTGATTCTTCACCGCCCAGTCGTCGAACAGGAAAAATCCCAGCGCGAGGCCAGCAAACGCAAACGCCGCCCACGGGAAAACTGGAAAGAGCCACGCCTGCGGAGTCTTGAACGTGTGCACGCCGTTGATGTAAGACTCGAGGTACCAAGGCAGCCAGCTCGGCCGCCACGTCGTGTAGAGTGGCGGCGTGGCCAGCGCGATTAACGCCGTCGTGACGAGGGCGAGCGCCAAATTCACTACGCGCGTGCGCGCGAACCAGCACACCACTCCCATCAAAATTAACGAGAGGCCGATCGTGTTCAGAATGTCCACACGCAGCAGGTCAGTCCACGGCGCCCATGGCAGCCCCAGCAAATACTCCTGCAGGCGGAAGCCGTAGCCAAGCGCCAGGATCTCCGCGCCGCGCAAAATCGTCTTGCGCGCGATTTGATTGGCCGGCACGCCCTTGAGGCGCATCTTGTCCGTCACCAGCGCGAACGAAACGCCCGCCAGAAACAAGAACAGTGGCGCCGGAAGCGTGCCGCTCAGCTGCGACCACTTGAAGAACTTCGTTTCGCGGGCCGCAGGACTCAGCCACGAATCGTACGCATGCACCTGAAACATCATCAAGCAGGCAAATCCCCGCAGCCAATCAATGTAAGTGAATCGTTCGGATTTCGCAGGTGCGGGCATCTCAGTGGCTTGGTTTTGAGCCGCACCAGAATCGCACAAGAAACATCCTGCCGGAACGGCAAAGGAACCAACGCGTGTCCTTTGCAGGAACACGCCGGCGCATCACCTGGGTCGGCGCTCCTCGGCGCGAATCCCAGATCGGAGTCATTCATCTCGCAGTAACACACCTGCGCTATCAGTCTTGAGCCAATAAACACGCGCCGCAAAGAAGCAGCCGCACAGGAGCAGTCGAATGCAGCCATATGATCTGATTGTGATCGGCTCTGGGCCCGGCGGGCAGCGCGCCGCCATTCAGGGCGCGAAAGCCGGCAAGCGCGTGGCGATGATCGAAAAGCAGAGCGCCATCGGCGGCGTGTGCATCAATACCGGCACCATCCCCAGCAAGACAATGCGCGAAGCTGTGCTGCACCTCTCCGGCTTTTATTCCAAGAATTTTTACGGGGCCAATCGTGGGGCCGCGGCGACCATCACCATGTCCGATGTAATTTTTCGGATCCAACGCGTAGTCGAGAACGAAGTTGGAGTTACGCAAGATCAGCTGAAACGCAACGGAGTGGACGTCCTCCACGGCACTGGAAGATTCATGGACGCGCATCATCTGCGGGTGGAAAACGGGAACGGCTTCGCCGAAATTGAGGGCGAATACATAGTCATCGCCACGGGCACGAAGCCCGCCGCGAATCCCAAGGTGCCCATCAACGGACGCAACATTATTGACAGCGATCAAATCCTGAGCATGCCGCAGATTCCTAGGACGCTCATCGTGGTCGGAGGCGGGGTGATTGGCGTCGAGTACGCCTGCATGTTCGCCACGCTCGGTGTGCGCGTCATCATCGTCGAAAAGCGGCCCCGGCTGCTCGAGTTTGCGGATACCGAAATGGTGGAAGCGCTCAGCTACCAGATGCGCGATCACCGCGCCACCATGCGCTTGAACGAGGAAGTCGAAAGCGTGGAAGCATTGCCAGACGGTAAAGTGGCCGCAAACCTGGTGAGCAAGAAGCGCATCAACGCGGATGCATTACTTTACGCCGTGGGCCGCCAGGGCAACGTGGAGCGCCTGGACTTGGCTGCGGCCGGCATCGAAGCTGACAATCGCGGCCGGATAAAGGTTGACGCGGATTTCCGTACCACGCAGCCGCACATCTTCGCAGTCGGAGATGTTATCGGATTCCCCAGCCTGGCCTCAGTCTCCATGGAACAAGGACGCATCGCCGCCGCGCGGGCCTTCGGCGTGCAAGTGCAGACCGATCCTGAAAGCTACCCTTACGGGATTTACACCATTCCGCAGATTTCCTTCATTGGGAAGACCGAGGAACAGCTGACCGATGCCGATGTGCCCTATGAAGTTGGCGTGGCATATTACCGCGAGATTGCGCGCGGCCAGATTGCAGGGCATACCGACGGCCGGCTGAAACTCCTATTCCATCGCGAAACGCTCGATTTGCTGGGTGTGCATATTTTCGGGGAGAACGCTGCCGAGCTGCTGCACATCGGTCAAGCGGTTTTCAAGCTCAAGGGCAAGATCACCTACTTCATAGATACCGTTTTCAATTATCCCACCTTGGCGGAGTGTTACAAGACTGCCGCGTTCAACGGACTCAATCGCCTCGGTTGATTCTCACCCCAGCGGAAGCTGGACCGGAACTGAAGTTCTTTCCTGAAGCGTCGCGCACTTCAGTAATATCTTCAACCGTGGCAAAAAGCTCCGCATCCTGGTCCATGAATTTGCCGACGGCGTTTGGTGCTTGGGCTGTAATCGTGGGCCTTGCTACGTTCTACGGTATGCGCCTGGGATACACCGGCCGCTCGTTTGCGCTGGCGCTCGGTGTGGCTGCGGCGCTATTCGCGTTCGAATTGTCTCTCGCGGCGCCGCGCGCGCTCGAAAGCGCGCGGCACTTGTTCGGCGAACACGGCGCAGTGCTTGCGCCACTGGTTCCGCTCTTCGGCGTGTTGATTTACACCATCGGCGTCACCGCGAATTGGAAAACGGCACTGCTCGGCGCGGCCTACACCGTGCTGCCCGCGCTGCTGGCCGCCACATGCATCGGGAAACCCGCCGGCCAGTGGCAAGACTACGCTGCTTTGCTGCTGATCTGGCTTCCCGTTGAACTGCGCTGGAAGGGGCTTACATTTTTGTACGTGCTGTTTCCCTATCCGCCGCAGCTGATGCACACGCTGACGATTTTGCTGGCGCTGAGCACGGGCGTCGCGGCGTTCGTGCTGCTGCGGCGTCTGGATGGCATCGGCTACGCCGTGGAATGGCGCCGCGGCTACGCGTGGAACGTGGTTCTCCATTTTGTAGTATTTGCCGTCATCGCCGTCGTCCTCGGTTTACGCATCGGCTTCCTTACTTACGCCCCGTCGCTTGCTCGCCTGCGTACGGCGCCCATCGAAGTCGTTGGCATTTTATTTTTCACAGCGTGGCCGGAGGAATTCCTGTTTCGCGGGGTGTTGCAGAATATTCTTTCGCGCACTTTCAAGAATCAGTGGGCAGCCTTAGCTGTGGCTTCCGTCGCTTTCGGCTTCGCGCACATTTTCCATGCGCCTTTCCCCAATTGGAAATATGTGCTCCTGGCAAGCGTGGCGGGATTGTTCTACGGCCGCACGTGGATTAAAACGGGATCGCTATTTCCGAGCGCGATCGTGCACGCGCTGGTGGACATTCTGTGGCACATCTTGTTTCGCTGAGCCTGCGCGTAACAACGCAACCCCGACGCGCGACGCAGTAGCGAACAAGCACGTCACCTCACGACTCCGTGCAGCGGGCTCGAAGCCGAAGCGTATAGCTTCTTCGCGATCCGCCCGGCCATGAAAGCCTTCCGTCCCGCGTCCACTGCGGAGCCCATTGCTTCAGCCATCAGCACCGCATCCTGCGCTTCGGCAATCGCGGTGTTCATCAACACGCCGTCGGCTCCCAACTCCATCGCCAAAGCTGCGTCCGAAGCGGTTCCCACACCCGCGTCCAGGATCAGCGGCACTTCCGTAATTCGCTCGCGCAGAATCCGCAGGTTGGTCACATTCTGAATTCCCATGCCGGATCCAATCGGCGCGCCCAGAGGCATCACCGCGGCCGCACCCGCATCAATCAATTTTCGTGCAACGATCAAGTCGTCATTGGTGTAAGGCAGCACGACAAATCCTTCCTGCACTAAAATCTTCGTCGCGGCGATCAGTTGCTCCGTGTCCGGGAAGAGCGTCTGCTGGTCACCAATCACTTCCAGCTTCACCCATTCCGATAGGCCGACCTCGCGTCCCAGCCGCGCCGTGCGCACCGCTTCATCCGCCGTGTAGCAGCCCGCAGTATTCGGCAGGATAAAAAAATTATGACGGTCAATGTAATCAAGCAGGGATTCTTTGGATTTGTCGGTGAGGTTTACGCGCCGCACCGCGACCGTGACCATTTCCGCGCCGGAGGCTTGATGGGCGCGGCGCATTTCGTCGAAGCTGCGGTATTTTCCCGTGCCCACAATCAAGCGCGAGTTGAAAGCGCGCCCGGCAATCACCAGTTGGTCGGCCATCACGATTCTCCGAATCTCATTGTACAGCGTGCGCGCTGCGCGAGGACTGAATCCATCCCATCGAGATGCGCGGTTCGCAGAGGTTATACGCGAAACTTTCGCCTGTTGTCACGCGCCCGGGCACTCGTGGGCTACGCCTGATGCTGCGGTCGCGGTTCTTCTACGTCCGCGTACAGCCGCGCGATCACATCCTGATAACGCTCTTCGATCACGCGCCGCTTCATTTTCAGCGTATAGGTAAGCTCACCGCTGGCATACGTGAAATCCTGCTCCAGCAGGGCAAATCGCTTGGGCTTTTCATATTGCGCGAGCGATGCCGTCAGGCGTTCGATCTCGTGGGTGATCAGATCGCGCACCCACACGTCCGTAAGCATCTGCGAACGCGTGGCGAATTCGTGGCTCCGGCGGCTGGCTTCGGCTTCGATTGTCGCGAAATTCAGCACAATCAATACGGAAACAAATTTGCGTTTGTCGCCGACCACAATCGCATTCGTAATGTAGGGGCTGGACTTCAGCATGTTTTCGATCGGCGCCGGTGCGACGAATTTCCCCGCCGCGGTCTTCAGAAGTTCCTTCTTGCGGTCGGTGATGATCAGGTATCCATCCGCATCGAGCTTTCCAATGTCGCCCGTGCGGAACCAGCCATCTTCCGTCAACACCTCGCGCGTCTCGGCAGGCTTACGGTAGTAGCCCTGCATCACGTTTGGCCCCTTCACCAGAATCTCGCCATCTTCCGCGATGCGCACTTGCACATGCGGTATAGGACGCCCCACCGTGCCGACCTTGTTCGCCGTGGGCAAATTCGCCGTGACCACAGGCGCTGTTTCCGTCAAGCCATAGCCCTGAAACACTCGCACATCCAACGACCAGAAAAATTCCGCCAGTTCCGGCGCCAGCGGCGCGCCACCGGAGCAGAATGTGCGGATCTTGCCGCCCAGACCCGCGCGAATTTTCGAATACACCAGCCGGTCCGCGATTCCCCACCGCATTTGCAATCCGCTGCTGGGCTTTTTCCCGTATGCGCGCCATGGAACAGCTTCCTGCGCGACGCGCAAGGCCCAATCGAAAATCTTGCGCTTAAGCCCGGTCTCGCGATGGCCCTTCTCCAGAATGTTCGCGTAGAGCTTCTCGAAAAATCGCGGCACCGCGGCGGTCATGGTCGGATGCACTTCCAGCAACGCTTCCGCCACGGCTTCGATCTGCTCCAGGTAGGCGATCGAAACGCCCCGCGACAAATAACCGTAGCCGACGGTGCGCTCGTACACGTGCGCGAGCGGCAAAAATTCCAGCGCCACATCATCCGGATAAAAAACATATTCTTTTAGCGAATCAATCGAGTTCGAGCTGAGATTCGCATGATTCAGCATCACGCCTTTGGGCTCGCCCGTCGTTCCCGAAGTGTAAATGATCGTCGCCAGAAGCCCGCCGGAGACTTCCGCAGCACGCCGGCGGTATTCCGCGATGTCGGCCTCACCGGCTGTGGCGATCAAGGTCTCGTAACGCAAAATTTCACCGTGCAAATCATTCGGCGGCGCCACCGAAATCACATGCTCCAGCCCGGGCATGCGGTCGCGCGCTTCGGCAATCTTGCGCGCTTGCGCTTCGCCCTTGGTGATCACGATTCGCGAGCCTGAATCGTTCAGGATGTAGGTCAGCCGGTCCACGGACTCGTTGAAATAAATCGGCACGCTGGCCGCCCCCAATCCGGTGATGGCGAAATCCGCAACGTGCCACTCCGCGCAATTCGGCGCAAAGATGCCCACGCGGTCGCCCGTCTTGATGCCTAGCTCGCCCAGCGCCTTCGACAAGCCCGCCACGCGCCGCAGCATTTCACCCGCGGAGATGGATTCCCACCCGTGCGCAGTCTTGTACATCTGTGCTTTCGGATTGGCGTAGCGATCTACGGCGTCCAGGAAGAGTTTATTCAGCGAGGGGTAGTCCATTTGTGCTCCAGCAACTTTAGCGTATAGGCGCGGGACGCGCAACGCGATTGGACCGCCGCGCTATGGTGATGCGTTGTCGCGGCGCGTTGTGGAGGCTGGCAGAGATTCGAGCCGCGCTACAATTCCACCGCCGGTCTGCGTTAAGATGCCAGCGGAGGGTTTCCATGTCGAAGCTAGCCACCGAAGCAGCCTCTGGTTATCAACCGGTGCGCGCGCCGCGCGGCTCCGCGCTTTCCTGCAAGGGCTGGCAGCAGGAAGCGGCGCTGCGCATGCTGATGAACAACCTCGACCCGGAAGTCGCCGAGAAGCCCGAGGATTTAATCGTTTATGGTGGGCGTGGTAAGGCCGCGCGCAACTGGAATTGCTATCACGCGATCGTCGCGTCGTTGCGCTCGCTGGAAAATGACGAAACTCTTCTGGTGCAATCCGGCAAGCCCGTGGGAATTTTTCGCACGCACAGCTACGCGCCGCGCGTGCTGATTGCCAATTCCAATCTCGTCGGACACTGGAGCGATTGGAAGCATTTCGACGAACTCGATCGCGCCGGCCTCATGATGTACGGGCAGATGACCGCGGGCAGCTGGATTTACATCGGCTCGCAGGGAATTCTGCAGGGAACGTACGAGACATTCGCCGCAGCCGCACGCCAGCATTTCGGCGGCGACCTAGCCGGAAAAATGGTAGTCACCGGCGGGATGGGCGGCATGGGTGGCGCGCAACCGCTGGCCGCGACCTTGAACGGCGCCGCGTTCCTGGGAATTGACGTGGACCCCGAACGCATCAAGCGCCGCGTGAAAACGGGCTACTGCGACGTGATGGTCAACGATCTCGACGAAGCCCTGCGCATTCTGAAAAATGCCGTGCGCAAACGCGAAGCCACTTCGGTCGGACTCACTGGCAATTGCGCGGACGTGATTCCGGAACTCGCGCGCCGCGGCGTGGTGCCCGATCTGCTCACGGATCAAACCAGCGCTCACGATCCCATCGGCGGATACATTCCACAGGGCCTCGACGTCGCGCAAGCCGCCGACCTGCGCAAGTCCGATCCCGCCGCCTACGAAAGGCGTTCCCTGGATTCCATCGCGCGCCACGTGGAAGGCATGCTCGCGCTGCAAAAAATGGGCGCGATAACTTTTGATTACGGCAACAACATCCGCACCTTCGCATTTCAGCAAGGCGTGAAGAATGCCTACGATTTTCCCGGCTTCGTGCCCGCTTACATTCGTCCGCTTTTCTGCGAAGGCCGCGGGCCGTTCCGCTGGGCGGCGCTTTCCGGCGAGCCTTCGGATATTCACCGCACCGACCAGCTGGTGCTGGAAATGTTTCCGCACGATGAGATTCTTTCGCGTTGGATCAAACTCGCGCAGAAGCGCGTGCGCTTCCAGGGACTGCCCGCGCGCATCTGCTGGCTCGGCTACGGCGAACGCGACCGCTTCGGCCTGGCGCTCAACGATCTGGTGGCGCGCGGCGAATTGAAAGGCCCCATCGTGATTGGCCGCGATCATCTGGATTGCGGCTCGGTCGCTTCCCCTTACCGCGAAACCGAAAAAATGCAGGATGGCTCGGACGCCATCGCCGACTGGCCTCTGCTGAATGCGCTGCTGAACACCGCCAGCGGCGCCAGTTGGGTTTCGATACACAACGGCGGCGGTGTGGGCATCGGCTACTCGCTGCACGCCGGACAAGTCACAGTCGCGGATGGCTCGAAAGAAATGGGCGAACGCATTCAGCGCGTGTTGACCAACGATCCCGGCATCGGCGTCGCGCGCCACGTGGACGCCGGCTATCCCGAAGCCATCGCTTTCGCGAAAAAGTCCGGCGTAAAAATCCCGATGCAATGATGGTTTACGCGTTCGCTCTTGCGAGAAGATAGCGAATGGAGCCACCGCCACAAGAATCGAGTCAATGGCTGAACGTCACTGTTATCGTGTGCGGCATCTTCATGTTTGGCCTGATTTTTTGGGAAGGTCACGTCCCAGGTGGCACGTTTCGCGATGCCCTCTGGTCTTGGAGTCAAAGAGAAAGTACGTCAGGTCCTACCCGTACCGAATTCGCCAGCGCGGTGATTCTGCAGGTGGGCCTAATATGGTTCACATTTTTATCCGGCAATAAGCGAGTCACCAAAGGCGATAAAATCGCCGTTACGTGGATGCTCAGCGGCGCGGCGATTGGCTGGATAGCGATAATCGTTCGCTATTTTCTTAGATCTTAGCTGGCAGGAGGAAATCATGATCGTAATCGTAGGAGCCACGGGACACACGGGAAGACCTGCAGCGGAAGCCTTGCTTGCAAAAGGTGAAAAAATTCGCGTCGTCGGTCGCGACGCGAAAAAGCTCGAGCCCTTGGTACAAAAGGGCGCGGAAGCCTTCGTCGGCAACGTGGACGACGCCGGTTCCATGACCAAAGCCTTCGAAGGCGCGACGGCCGTCTATCTCGTGCTGCCCGAAGATATTTCGAGCCAGGATTTGCGCGCCCATCAGGAACTCGTATCCGATTCGTTCGCCGCCGCCGTCGAGGAAGCGCGCGTGCCCTACGTCGTTGATCTCAGCAGCATCGGCGCGCAACACCCGGAAAAGACCGGCCCCATCGTCGGCTTGCACAATCTGGAACAAAAACTCAATCGCATCGCGGGCCTCAACGTCCTGCACCTGCGCGCCGCCTATTTTATGGAAAATCTTCTGATGAGCATTCCGCCGATGCGCACGATGGGAATTCTTCCCGGCGGTTTGACTAGCGATATGCCGATGCCGTGGATTGCCACGAAAGATATCGGCGCGTACGCCGCGACGCGCCTTGCCGCGCGCGATTTTTCCGGCAGTTCCACGCAGGAACTGCACGGCCAGCGCGACATCTCGATGAAAGAGGCGGCGCCGATTGTTGGCGCGTCCATCGGCAAACCCAAGCTCGGATACATGCAAGTGCCGTTCATGATGCTGGAACCTGCGCTCGTGCAGATCGGAATGCCGAAGAAAACCGCCGCGCTCCTCATTGAAATGTGGAAGGGCGCGAATGCGGGTCTGATCGTGCCGCTCGAGCAGCGCTCAGCGAAGAATACGACGCCTACGACGCTCGAATCATTCGTCACCGAGGTTTTTGCGCCGGCTTATTCAAGCATGGCGGCAAAGGCATAGCGCCGCCGCCTTACACGCATCTGTCGCGGCCTAACCTATTGACGGTTCCGCATCGCCAGTAGTCTTTTGCTCCCCGTCGGCGTTAGTATCGCTTGACCCGTGCCCGACTTACTCATCACCGGCTGCTCGCAGCTGTTGACCTTGCGCGGACCAGTTCCCCGCCGCGGCAAAGCTCTCGGCGACCTCGGTATTATTCCCGACGGCGCCATCTTCATCCACGAAGACCGCATCGCCGCCATCGGCCCGCGACGGCGCATCGAAAAACTACGCCAGGCGCGCCGGGCCGAAAAAATTGACCTTGCGGGGCGCGTGGTTTTGCCAGGTTTTGTGGATTCGCACACCCATCTGATTTTCCCGCGCAGCCGCGCCCACGAATATGAAGAGCGCATCGCCGGCGCGAGCTACGAAGAAATCGCCAAGAAAGGCGGCGGAATACGCTCCACGGTCGAAAGTCTGCGCCGCGCCACTCCGAGCGCTCTTAAGACCCGCGCCATCGCCAACTTGAATCTATTCGCGACCCACGGCACCACCACCATCGAATCCAAAAGCGGCTACGGCCTGGATTGGAAGAGCGAACTCAAAATCCTCTCGCTGCTTTCCGAGCTGCATCAAGAACATCCACTCGATATCCACTCCACGTTTCTCGGCGCGCACGTGGTACCTGCGGAATATCGCCAGCGCCCTGAAGCTTACGTGAATCTGCTGGTCGACCGCTGGATTCCCACAGTCGCGATGGCCGGCCTGGCAGAATTTTGCGACGTGTTCTGCGATCGCGGCGCATTCACTGTCGCGCAGTCACGCAAAATCCTCGCCGCAGGACGCGCCGGAGGCCTGGTCCCACGCATCCACGCCGAGCAACTGGCAAACACTGGCGCATCCCGCCTCGCCATCGAATTGCAAGCGGCCAGCGCCGATCACTTGGAAAAAATAAACGCCGCGGACATTCATGCGCTCGCGCTCTCGAACGTCGTCTGCACACTGCTCCCTGGCTGCTGCTTCCATCTCGGCGTCAGCCGCTTCGCGCCAGCGCGCAAACTGATCGAGGCCGGCGCCATCGTCGGCATCGCTACCGATTTCAATCCCGGAACTAGCCCCACGCTGAGCATGTCCATGATAATGTCGCTGGCCTGCACGCAAATGCGCATGACGCCCGCCGAAGCCATCACTGCCGCCACCATCAACCCCGCGTATTCGCTGCGCGCCCACGATCGCGCCGGCTCGCTGGAAGTTGGCAAGTATGCAGACCTCGCCGCCTTTGACGTGGCCGACTACCGTGAAATCCCGTATTATTTTGGTGTGAACCTTTGCGCCTTCACGATGAAGCGCGGCACCGTCATCCATTCGAAGAATCTTTAATTACATGAAACGACTCGTCGAATCTGTCCCGAATTTTTCCGAAGGTCGCGATATGGCCAAAGTTGACGCCATCATCGCCGCGATGCGCGAAGTACCCGGCGTGTACCTGCTGGATCGCGAAAGCGACGCCGACCACAATCGCAGCGTAGTCACGATTGCAGGCGAGCCTGACGCCGTTGCGGAGGCAGCTCTTCGTGGCGTGGGAAAAGCCGCCGAGCTGATTGACCTGACCAAGCATTCCGGCGCGCATCCGCGCATGGGTGCGACCGACGTCGTGCCGTTCATCCCTGTTGAAGGCGTCAGCATCGAAGACTGCGTCGCTCTGGCGAAAAAAGTCGGCCGCGAAATTTGGCAGCGCTACAAAATTCCGGTCTATTTCTATGAAGCCGCCGCGCAACGCCCGGAGCGCAACAACCTGGAAAATATTCGCAAAGGGCAGTTTGAAGGCTTGCTCGCCGAAGTTCCCAAAAATCCCGATCGCGCGCCGGACATCGGCGAACAAAGGCTGCATCCCACCGCCGGAGCTACAGTGGTAGGTGCGCGCAAATTCCTGGTCGCGTACAACATCAACCTGAACACGCCCGACCTCGAAATCGCAAAAAAAATCGGCAAGAACATCCGCTTCTCGAACGGCGGCCTGCGCTACGTGAAAGCCATGGGCGTAGATCTTCGCGCGCGTCAGCTAGCGCAAGTTTCCATCAACATGACGGACTTCGAGCAGACGCCGCTGCACCGCGTTTTCGAGATGGTGAAGCGCGAAGCCGAACGTTACGGCGTCTCAATCGTCGGCAGCGAAATCGTCGGCCTGATTCCCAAGCGCGCTATCGAACTGACCGCCGATTTCTATCTACAACTGGAAAACTTTTCACCCGCGCAAGTGTTTGAAAATCGTATCGAGGCTTCGCTCAGTGGCAACGTAACTCCGGAAGGTCCCGGCAAGCTCGCAGCGCTCGCGCAGCCTTTTCTCGATGCAGTCGCGGAACCAACGGCCACTCCAGGCGGCGGTTCCGTAGCGGCGCTCGCGGGTGCGCTCGGTGCCAGTTTGGGACAGATGGTCGCCAGCCTCTCGCGCAAGAAAAAATCGCAGGCTGCCTATGTGGATCAGCTCAGCGACTCATTGGCCGGATTTCAGGCCGCTGCCCGCGCGCTTTCGGAGGCGATTGATCGCGACGCTGCCTCCTTCAGCCACGTGATGGCTGCTTACAAGTTGCCGAAAGATACGTCTGAACTAGAGGCCCAGCGCGACGCCGCAATTCAACACGCATTGCACGGTGCAGCTAGTGTCCCACTTGAAGTAGCGCGCGAAGCCGCGGAAGTTTTTGACCGCCTCGGGCAACTGGAAGCCATCGCCAGCCCGTCTATGTATTCAGACATCCGCGTAGGAAGATTGATGGCTGCTGCGGCGGTTCGCGGCGCGCTGGAAAATGTAGCCATTAATCTGGAATCCATCACCGACAGCGAGTTCGCCAGCCGGCTACGCGCGGAGTCCGCGACTCTTGCGGCACGCGTCGCGGAAAGTCTCGTTGGCGTCAACCGTTAAAACTTATAATCGAAGGACAGCCATAAAGGATTGAACTGAGGGGATACCCAATGAAAAAACCAGCCATACGCGGCGTAATTTCAGGTCTCTTGGCATTTGCTCTAGTATTCGGCACCGTCACCATCGCGCCCACGCGCAGCTCGGCCGCTTCGCTCAGCACGTCCATCATCGGCATGTTCCCAAAATCCGTCGGCGAATTTGCTTACGCTGACTTGAAAGCCGCGCGCAAATTTCCCTGGTTCTCGCAGCTCTACGGCCAGGTGCTGCCACCGAAATTCCGCCAATTCGAACAATTTCTAGGGTCCTCTGGCGTGGACCCGAATTCACAGGTGGAAGAGATCGCCTGGGCCAACATCAGCAGCGGAAGCACCGACGACGTCGTGGGCATCGCGCTCGGCCAGTTCGATCCTGCGACGGTGGAAGCCAAACTCAAGGCGCAAAAGGTTCCTCACTTCGAAGTGCAGGGCTATCATCTCTACGCGTTCGGCAGCGGAGCCGCCGCGGGCGATATTCTTTTCGTGTTTTTCGATTCCAGTACCGCAGCATTCGGCAATCGCTCCGTTCTGGAACATCTCATCAACGTCCGCATGGGCGGCGAAGAAACGCTGCTCACCGGCAAGCTTTTCCCGCTGATCTCTGAAGCGAACGGCAACGGCATCATCTGGGCGGTCTTGGACAAGGACCACACGCACCTCGCGATGCAGCAGCTGGTTCCGCAGGCGGGGCAGTTCCCGCAGGCCGCCGCGATCATCGGGCGCCTGCACGCGATGATCATCAACATCAACGCGGATAGCGGCGTTGACGCGCACTTCCAGGCCGTTTGTGATTCCGTGGATGATGCGAACTTGCTGGGCGCGGCAATGCAGGCCGGAATCATGTACCGCCGCTACCAAGAAGCGCAAGGCAATCCGTCGCTCGCGAAAACTCTCGATCAGGTGAAAGTCACGCCCACCGGTGACCGTCTGAAAATTGAAGCGCCTGTGAGCCAGGATGAATTGTTGTCGCTGATTCAAACCAAGGCTTTCGCCGCGCCGATGTGAGCGCGAACTCGTGATTCGGCAGCGGCGGGTTTCCAGGCTCGCCGCTCGCCGAACTTACCGACAGACTTGATAGTCCTGAATTCGCCCCCGCTACGAAATTGACGCACGGATATCCACGCGCAAAAGCTGACTTCCCACTAAGATAATTTATTGAAGTTGGAGAAAGTAGCAAAACGGGGTGTTACGCGTTCGCCTTACGTCCACCGTCACAATACTTGATCAACGTCATGCGCGAGATGCCGCCGCTGGTCGCATACTGCACGCGATCCACCTTGGTCATCTGCAGCGCCCTGCTCAATCCAGCCCCAGGATCCGCCGACGCATCTCCGATAAACGTATCCAGCCCCGCGGTCGGCAGCGCCTCTCCGGTGTGTTCGATGGCCACTTCCACTCGATCCGGAAAATCCGAAACAATCACTCTCACGGTAGGCTCGCCGTTCGCATGGCCTTGCAGCAAGGGAAACGTCTCGCGGCACGCTTCCTGCGCCGCTGACGTCAGTCCCTGCTGGCCCGCCTCGGACAATCCGCAACGCTGCGAAGCGTGCTGTACTACCGCACCGATCGCCCCGAAAAAACGGGTATCTTCGTGCAGAAGTAGTTCGGTGCGCGCGGGTTCGTCGCTCATTTTGGATTGCTCATGGACTAGTGCTGTTCGGCGTCCGCTACCCGGACGTCGCAGGCCTCGCGGCAGTCGGGACAATAGTACATTCCATCCACGGCCAGCCGTATGTTGTATTGCGATTGGCAGAAACAGCAGAACTTCTCGCAGGTGCACTGCGATTCTGGCTTGTCACATTGCGAACAAAGTGTAAGCACCGTCGCCGCCTCTAGGTCGAATACGCGCTTGTTCCGCTAAGCTCATAGTAGGACATGCGCGACGCAGCCACAAGCGCCTTGCGCTGCGTCATTCCCTGCTCCGCAAATGCGGACTCACCGCTCGCGCGGGTGGCTGCTGCGAAAATGACCAGCGGTCGCTTTCCTTGACACTCCAAAACTCGCATGCTACGTTCGATATTTCGCCGCGCAAATGAGAAACCCTCTGTGAACACATCGGCAGCCGTGGAATTGCGCAAGACCGCACTAAATTCCGTCCATCGCCGGCTGGGCGCGAAGATGGTAAATTTCGGCGGCTGGGATATGCCTTTGGAATATTCCGGAATCATCGCCGAGCACCAAGCTGTGCGCACGCGTGCCGGACTGTTCGACGTCAGCCACATGGGCGAGTTGGAAATCCGCGGCCCAGGCGCGTTGCAGCTGGTGCAGTGGGTCAGCTGCAACAATGCTGCGAAATTGAACGTTGGCCAGGCCCACTATTCAGGGCTGATGACGTCTCGCGGCACGTTTGTGGACGACCTGCTGGTCCACAGGTTCTCCGACACACACTATTTGCTGTGCGTTAATGCAGGAAATCAAGACGACGATTTTCGCCACATCGTCGCGAACAATAAATTCGACGCGGAGGTCGAAAACTCCGGCACGCGCTATTCGCAGCTGGCGATTCAAGGTCCGCGCGCCACGGAAATTTTGCAGAAGCTTACGCCTGCGCCGCTTGATTCGATCCGCTACTACCATTTTGCGTTCGGCAAAGTGAGCGGCATTGATTGCCTGATCGCGCGCACCGGCTACACCGGCGAAGACGGCTTCGAAATTTATTTCGCGCCGGAATATTCCGAAAAACTTTGGGCCGGTCTTATGCAAGCGGGCGAAACCGCCGGAATGATTCCCTGCGGTCTCGGCGCGCGCAACACTCTGCGGCTGGAAGCGGGTATGTGCCTCTACGGCCATGAAATTGACGACGCCACAACGCCCTGGGAAGCCGGACTTGCCTGGATCTGCAAAATGGAGAAGGCTCCGTTTTTAGGCAGCGATGCGCTCGCGCAGCAAAAACGAGCCGGCCTGCCGCGCAAGCTCGTCGGATTTGAAATGCTGGATAAACGGATCGGCCGCGATGGTTACCCGGTCATGATGGGCGGGCACGAAGCCGGACATGTCACCAGCGGCTGCCCGGCGCCGTTTCTGAAGAAAAATATCGGAATGGCTTACGTTCCGCCGAACTCGACCGCTGTAGGCACGGAAATCGAAATCAGCGTTCGCGGGCAGGCGGCGCCGGCACGCATCGTCGCGCTGCCGTTTTACAAGCGTCCACAATAGGCCTAACGCATCCAATCGAAAGGGGCGACATGTATCCAGCCGACTATCGCTACACTAAGCAGCACGAATGGATCAAAGTTCAAGGTGACTCCGGAACCGTCGGTATCACCGATTACGCGCAGCAGGAATTGGGCGACGTCGTTTTCGTGGACTTACCCAAAGTTGGCGCCAAGATTTCCGGCGGCAAATCCCTGGGCAGCGTGGAATCGGTAAAGGCCGTGAGTGAAATATATAGCCCTGTTTCCGGCGAGGTCACCGAAACGAATGCTCTGCTGATTGACGCTCCCGAAAAAATCAACACAGATCCGCACAGTACTGCGTGGCTGATCAAGCTGAAGCTCGCGGACCCAAAAGAAGTCGCGAGCCTGATGGACGCGGCCGCCTACGAGGCGTATATCTCCGAGCAAGCCAAGGAACACTCCGCCTGATGCGCTATCTCCCTAAGAGCCCCTCCGAACGCCAGGAAATGCTGGATGCGATCGGCGCGCGCTCCATCGAAGAGCTTTTCACATCCATTCCGGAAAAATTCCGGCTGCGCGCTCCGCTCGATTTGCCGGGCCCGCTTTCGGAGTCCGAGATCATTCAATATTTTCAAGCGCGCGCTGCGGAAAATGCGCGCGGCTACGTATCTTTTCTTGGCGCAGGAGTGTACCAGCATCTGCGTTCAGTCGCTGCCGACGCGTTGATCCAGCGCGGCGAATTCCTCACCTCGTACACACCCTATCAGGCCGAATTCGCGCAAGGCACGCTCACCGCCATTTTCGAATTTCAAACTTTGATGTGCCAGATCACTGGCCAGGAAGTCGCCAACGCCTCGATGTACGACGGCTCAACCGCGCTCACCGAAGCGGTGCTGATGGCCGAACGGCTGACCAGTCGCCGCCACATTCTCGTTGCGCGCTCCGTGCATCCCGAATATCGCCAGGTGCTGCACACCTACGCGAAAAATCTCGGCCTGGAAGTGGAAGAAATTGGCTACACCGCGTCCGGTCAGCTCGATCGCGCCGCGCTGAAACCCGAAACGCTTGCGCGCACCGCAGCCGTCGTCGTGCAGTCGCCGAACTTTTTCGGCGTCGTTGAAGATGTTCCGGCACTGGCCGACGCCGCGCACGCCTCCGGCGCGTTGCTGGTCACCGCCATCACTGAAGCCGTTTCGCTCGGCATCGTTCGCCCGCCCGCCGAAGCAGACATCGTCGCGATGGAAGGCCAGGCGTTCGGCATCCCTTCCAGTTACGGCGGCCCGTACGTGGGCGTAATCGCCACGCGCGAAAAATTCGTGCGTCAGATGCCCGGGCGCCTCGCCGGACAAACCACCGACGCCGCCGGCAATCGCGGATTCGTGCTCACGCTCGCCACCCGCGAACAACACATCCGCCGCGAAAGGGCCACCTCCAACATCTGCACCAATGAAGCGCTCTATGCGCTCGCGGCCACGATTCATCTGTGCCTGATCGGAAAAGAAGGCCTGCGCGAACAAGCCCTGCAGAATCTCGCCAAAGCCCGCTTCGCGCAGGCCGAGCTGGAAAAAATTCCCGGTGTGCGCCGCGTTTTCACCGGCCCGACATTCAACGAATTCTCGCTGGAATTTCCGCGCTCCGTGAAAATGATCAATGCCGAGCTGCTGCGGGAAAAAATCATCGGCCCATTCGCGCTCGGCACGCATTATCCTGAGCTCACCAAGCGCGCCGTAATCTGCGTCACCGAAACCACGCCGCGCGCCGAAATCGAACGCTTCGCAGCTGCTGTGCGCCGCATTCTGGAAAGACCCGTTTAAGGAGCTGTAGGATTTGAATCCTAAGATCACCGATCTCGAAGCGCCCGTGAAGAATGTAGGCAAAGCGCGCACGCACGTCAGCCAGAACGAAGGCTTGATCTTCGAGCAATCCGCGCCGGGCAAGCGCGGCATGGAACTTCCTCCGCTCGATGTACCCGCAGTTGATCCGGCGAATGCGCTCGGTTCTGAATTCACGCGCGACGCAATCGAAGGCTTCCCCGAGGTCAGCGAGATCGAGGTCATCCGACACTTCACGCGTCTCTCTACATGGAATTACGCGATTGATCTCGGCATGTATCCGCTCGGTTCTTGCACCATGAAATACAATCCGCGCGTCAACGAATTCGTCGCGCGCCTCGATGGCTTGGCGAACGAACATCCGGAGCAACCGGCGGAAGTTTCGCAAGGCTGCCTGCGCATCCTGCACGATCTGCAGAAATGCCTGCTCTCGATCACCGGCATGGACGCCGCCACGCTACAACCCGCCGCTGGCGCGCAAGGCGAGCTCACGGGACTGCTGATGATTCGCGCCTACCTGGAAAGCCAGGGCAATCCACGCCATAAAGTTCTGATCCCCGATTCCGCGCACGGCACCAATCCCGCATCGGTCGTCATCGCGGGATACGAAGTGCAGAACATCAAATCCAATAGCCGCGGCCAGCTGGATACCGATCACCTGCGCGAATTCGTCACCGACGATGTCGCCGCGCTGATGATCACCAATCCCAGCACGCTCGGCGTCTTCGAAGAACGCATCGCCGAAATTGCCGCGATCCTCCACGAGCGCGGTGCACTGCTCTACATGGACGGCGCCAATATGAACGCGCTCGCCGGCGTCACGCGCCCTGGGGATTTCGGCGTGGACGTGATGCACCTGAACCTGCACAAGACTTTCTCGACGCCGCACGGCGGCGGTGGCCCAGGCGCCGGCCCGGTGCTAGCCAAGAAAATCCTCGAGCCGTTCCTGCCGGTTCCGGTGGTCGTGCAGAAACCCGACGGCATCTACGCTCTCGATCACAATCGCCCAAAATCCGTAGGCCGCGTACGCGCCTTCGCTGGAAATTTCGGCGTGCTGCTGCGCGCGCTAGCTTACACGCTCGCCTACGGTCCAGGAATTCGACAAGCCACCGAAGACGCCGTGCTCAACGCGAATTACATTCGCAAGAATCTGGAGCCTTACTTCGATCTCCCGTACAATCTGCCCTCCATGCACGAAGTCGTCTTCAGCGACGCGCGCCAGAAAACCAAAGGCGTGAACACCATGGACATCGCCAAGCGGCTGATTGATTACGGCTTCCATCCCTACACCACGGCTTTCCCGCTTATCGTTCCGGGCGCCATGATGATCGAGCCCACGGAATCCGAATCCAAGCAAGAATGTGATTTGTTTATTGACGCCATGCGCTCTATCGCCGCCGAAGCCGATGCCACACCCGACCTCGTGAAAACCGCTCCGCACTCCACACGCGTGGGCCGCCTCGACGAAGTCGCGGCCGCGCGCAAACCAATCCTGCGCTGGAAGCCCGCTGAATAATTCTGCGCAGCGACTCGCTAATCTGTGTAGGTCGTGGCTTCGCGTTTCGCCGAACGAGGAAACTACGAGTCATCCCGAACGGAGCTCCGCGCTTTTTCCTTTCCGGCGCGGTTTGGCGGATGCGGGAGGCAGAGAGGGACCTGCTTTTTGTGCGGATGACGCCACAGCGCCGCTCGCGTGCGCGGCCCGTTTGCTGGCATAATGTAAGTGACCCTCAGATTATTGAGGTTCTTCAAAATCACGACCGAATCGCAACAGAAAGAGGCCCAGCGTGACACCCGAACAAGCCGGATTCTTTGTCGAAACGCATTCTGCCGCAGGTGCAGAAGGAATATCTAACCACTCGCCGCGTTCTCAAAGCCGTCCCCATCGCCAAAGAAAGCTACCGTCCGCACCCGGACTCGCGCAGCGCCTTCGAACTCGCCTGGCATATCGCTTCTTCCGACGTCTGGTTTCTCGACGGTTTCCTCACCGGCAAATTCGAAATGGATGACGACTCCATCCCCGCGGATATCGGCAACACCGAAGACATCGTGGCTCTCTACGAAGACGGCTTCGAAACAAAATTGCCCGAAGTGAAGAAGCTCACGCCGGAATACTGGGCCACGCCCCGGCCGTTTTTCGGAATTTACAATAATCCGATGGCGCTCTATCTCCAGTTCATGCTGCACCACACGATTCACCACCGCGGCCAACTCACTACCTACCTCCGCCCGATGGGCGCCAAAGTTCCCGAATATTTACGGTGGAAGCTTCGACGAGCCCTGGACCGAGCCAGAATCATAAGAGGAAATTTTGGATTTGTGGCAGCCGGCGGGAGCGGTCGCTCAAGGCGCTGGATGGTGCGGAGAACTCCGTGCTTCACAACGCGTAGACCGAAAAACGAATCGCGGCGAGCCTCGTAAAATCCTACGGCGCTCGCCGCGAAGAACTGAAAACCAGCGGTCTTACTTCTTGTCGATCTTGGCCTTTTCGATTGGCAATCCCCGCGTCGCCGCCGGAGTCACTCTCTGCGTCGAAGTGAGTTCCGCCGCCGCAATCGCCGCGGGAAACAACGCCGTGCGGCCATCTGAACTTGCAGCTGCAGCTTCGGTGAGGCGATCGGGCGCCGGAGAAGCCATCGGCACCAACGCGCCTTCGGCCTCTTTCAAGAACGTCAAGCCCATCTCCCCACCGTTCCAGTCAATCGAAATCACGTCGCCCAACGACACCTGCTCCGTCGCCAGCAAACTCGCCAGCGGATAAACCACGTGCCGTTCGATCGCGCGCTTCAAATGCCGCGCGCCGTATTTCATGTCCGTGCCTTCCTTCAACAAGAAATCCCGCGCCGGCTGAGTAACACGGAACAAGAAGCGGCCCTTCGCCGTTTCCAGCACGCGCTGTTGCACCATCCCCAGTTCAATTTCCAGAATCTGCTCAAGCTGCGCCGAACGCAGCGGATGGAACACCACCGTCTTGTCAATGCGGTTCATGAATTCCGGCGCGAATTTCCGCTTGGCTGCTTCCGAAGCTGTCTTTTCGACTTTTTCGTCTAGACCCGCCTTGGTCTCCGCGCGTTGCAGCGGCGCAAATCCCAATCCGCCCACCATCAGCTCGGTGATCTCCACGCCGCCCAAGTTTGACGTCATGAAAATCATGGTCTGCGACAAATCCACCCGCCGGTTGTCGCCCAACGTCAAAGTGGCCTTGTCCAAAATCCCCAGCAGCAATTGCCACAGCGCATCCGAAGCCTTCTCGATTTCGTCAAAGAGCAAGAACGAAATCTTCAGCTTCTCGGTGTGATATTGCGCGAGGGCTTCCTGAGTAATCAAAGGATGCGTTTCGCGGTGCCCCAAATATCCCGGAGGCGAGCCAATCAATTTCGCAATCTCGTGCGAGTGCTGAAATTCCGCGCAATCCACCTTGATCACCGCGCGCGGATCTCCAAACAGCACTTCGGCCGTAGCCTCGACGACACGCGTCTTGCCCGCGCCCGTCGGCCCCAAAAACAACAGATTCCCCACCGGACGCCCCGGCGAATTCAACCCGGCGCGAAACACTTGGTACAAGTCCACTACGGCCTGCACCGCTTCGTCCTGCCCCACGATTTTCCGCCGCAGCCCGGCTTCAAAATCCCGAGATTCCACGCTGCGTTGGGTCGGGTCTAGTTGTAGTGCCTGCGCGCCCACGGTTTTGCTCCCCTACCGGAACTTCCTGCCGCTTTCCGGATTGCGCGGTTCCGTCCGCTCGAATTGATCCAACTTCACATCGAGCGTTGACCGCAACAACCGTAATTGCGTGACCAGTTCACGGCTCGAATTGGCTCGATCTGCCAAGAGCAACATTGGCGGTGACAGGTCGGCCAGGTCCAGGTTAAGGTTTCGCAACGAATGCATCAGGTTCTGCACATACGGCGACCGAATGTCAAACAGCTCGATCCGGCCATTTACCTGCTCCCGCAGGTGCGACCAGTCCAGATCGAGGAAGGGGTGATTGCGCGATACTTTGCGCACCACGTCATCCGTTATGCGCGGCCGTTCCCCCAACCGCGCCAGATGCAA
Organism: uncultured Acidobacteriota bacterium; assembly: GCA_963754275.1. Taxonomy (GTDB): domain Bacteria; phylum Acidobacteriota; class Terriglobia; order Acidiferrales; family UBA7541; genus Palsa-295. The sequence continues at coordinate 134,744 of CAVWFO010000001.1, read as the reverse complement.
CTGCTGCACCTTGCCCTGCTTGCGCACGTTGTGCACCAGAAAGTAGGTGTTGCCTTTGCGTCGAACAAAAGCCACAACACCTCCTTTTCGGGCGGCGCACGGTTCCAGCGCTGAGCACGGATACAAGCTTAGATGCTGATACGTAGTGTATGGGTGGTCCACTACAAGGGCAATAGTACGAACGGTTGGACTTCTCAGCACTGTATCGTATCCGTCATTACCGGTTGCAGCGTGCGCAGGGCCTGCTCAGCGCTGCTCGCCGCTCGTTTCCGACGGCGCCCATCAATTTTTTGATTCCGTTGCATCAGCATTTCATCAATTCCGCAGCTCATCTGCGGGCTCGCGCCCCGCAAAGCCGCCCCCCACGTTGCTGCCGCAGCGACGCCGCAATTCGATTAAACTGTAAGCAGAGGTGCAGAATGTCCTGGGATCCCGTCTATCGGCTCGTGAAACGAATTCCGCGCGGTCGGGTTACTACTTATGGCGAGCTTGCCAAAGCCTTGCGCCTGCGCGGCGGAGCTCGCGCCGTCGGTTACGCCATGGCCGCAACCCCGAAAGGCCGCGGCATTCCGTGGCATCGCGTCATCGGCGCCGGTGGCAAAGTCACCATGCCCGAGCCGCACGCCAGCCTGCAGCGTCGCCTGCTCGCCACCGAGGGAGTACCTATCGAGGGCACCCGGATTGACATGAAGCTATACGCCTGGTCGCCCAAATCGCGCGCCAGATCTCGCAAAGCGAAGCGCAAACCCACGCGCCGGGTCGCGCCGAAATCACGAGTGTGATATAGAAGATAGCTCCACAATCGCTGAGGAAATTATTCGTGCCGGAACCCATCATCGCCGTCGAAGGCCTGTTCAAAACCTACCAATCCAACGGCGTCGCCGTCGAGGCCGTCCGCGGCCTCAGCTTCAGCGTCCAAGAAGGTGAGGTGTTCGGTCTTCTCGGTCCGAACGGCGCCGGAAAAACCACCACTGTCGAAATCCTGGAAGGCATGCGCACGCCCGACCGCGGCTCTGCACGCGTCTGCGGCCTGGACCCTGAAAAGGCCGGCTCCGAGTTCAAGCAGAGGATCGGCGCGGTTCTGCAGTCCACCTCCCTGCCCGATAAAATTCGCGTCAAGGAAGCGCTCGACCTATTCGCAAACTTCTACACAAACCGCGCCGACACAGAATCGCTCCTTAAACGCTTCCAGCTCGAGGAAAAACGCAACGTCTTCTACAGCCAACTTTCCGGCGGCCAAAAACAACGCCTGGCCCTGGCCATGGCGCTGGTCAATAATCCGCAGGTAGTGTTTCTCGACGAGCCCACAGCCGGCCTCGACCCGCAGGTGCGGCGCGAGATTTACGACATCATCGAGGAATTGCGCAAAGATAAGAAGACCGTGCTGATCACCACCCACTACATCGAAGAAGCCGAGCGCCTCTGCGATCGCGTAGCCATCGTGGACTACGGCCGCATTATCAAAACCGGCACGCCGCGCGAGCTGAAGCACTCTTCCGCTGGAACCACGCGCATCGAAGTACGCCTGGCCCGGCCTCTCACCGACGGAGTGCTGGGCACTCTGGAAGGCGTCGCCGATTGCCGCGATTTCGACGGAACCTACGTCATGCACTCCACGCTCCCGCCGCGAACCATCGTCGCGCTGGTAAAACAGCTCGAAGCGGAAAATAACGAACTGCAAAGCCTGGAAATGTTCTCGCCCTCGCTCGAAGACGTCTTCATCGAGCTGACCGGCCGCAGGCTAAGGGACTGAAATGGCCTCGAACCCCATCACCAACACCTGGACGCTCACGAAAATCCGCGTGCGCCTCGCCATGCGCAATCGCACATTTTTGTTTTTCAGCTTGATCATGCCGCTCGGTTTCCTGTTTTTCTTTGTGCTGGTTTTCAGCAAAGGCTCTACGGGATGGATTGGCTATATCCTCGGCGCCGTCCTCACGCTCACCGTCATGGGCAGCTTCTGGGGCCTCAGCGTCCAGCTGGTGATGTTCCGCGAAGCGGGAATCCTTCGCCGTTTTCGCCTGGCGCCGCTTGGCGCCGGACCCATGCTCGCTTCCAGCATCGTCGCGAATTATTTGCTGGTCGTCCCTTCGGTGATCATCGAAATTCTCGCCTGCAAATGGCTGCTGCACATGCCGGGCTGGGGAAATCTGTGGGCTGTCTTTCTACTCATCACCATTGGCTCGGCGGCTTTCTCCGCATTCGGCCTGATCGTTGCCAGCGTCACCAACACCATGCAGGAAACGCAGGTCATCAACCAGCTGATCTGGACCGGCTTCCTGTTTCTCTCCGGCGCCAGCGTCCCGCTCGCCATCTTCCCGCACTGGATTCAACGCGCCGCCCTGTTCATGCCCGCGACTTACCTTGCGAACGGCCTGGAGGCCGCCACCACCAACGCGTCCACGCCGATCGAAGTCCTCACCGATTTCGTCGCGCTCACTCTGGGCCTTCTGGTCGCCTTCGAAATCTCGCGCAGGCTCTTCCGCTGGGAGCCCGAAGCAAAATTCCCGAATAGCGCCAAGCTCTGGGCTCTCGCCGCTCTGGTTCCGTTCGTGGTGTTTGGCGTTTATGAAAATGTTGCCGGCAATCGCCTCCAGCGCATCCAGCAAAATTTTCATTCCCTCAGCAGCCGCGAAGCGCCTCCACCACCCTCCGGCCCGCACTGAAGCCGCAGTCTTCCGTTAATGTCAAAACGTGATCGTTTCCCGCACTCGCCAAGGCTGGATTTCAGCGCGTCGCGAGTGTAAAACAGTTCCTGGCACTCAGGCCGCGAGTCGCAGCCCGGCCGCAAGAAATCCGTCGCACAGAATCAGAATCCAGCACTCCACAGGAGAACCATATGCAGCGCACCGCCTCAGCAATCTGGAACGGCACACTAAAAGACGGCAAAGGAAGCATCAGCTCCGCCAGCGGCACATTGACCAACGCGCCCTACTCCTTCCTCACACGCTTTGAAAACGGCAAAGGCACGAACCCCGAAGAGCTGATCGGCGCGGCCCACGCCGGTTGCTTCGCCATGGCCCTCTCCGCGCAGCTCAGCACCATGAATTTCGCGCCCGAGAGCATCAAAGTCACCGCCACCGTGTCGCTCGACAAACTCGACGCCGGCTGGACCATCGACAAGATTCATTTGGACCTCGCCGCGCGCATTCCCGGAATTTCGCAGTCCGCCTTCGAATCCGCTGCCGCCAGCGCCAAAGCGAATTGCCCGGTCTCACGCCTCTTCAAAGCCGATATCACGCTGACGTCCGTCCTGGAGCAGGCTGCATGATTGTTCCGGTCTTAATCGGCCTCTGCATCATCGCGGTTATCCTGCTCGAAGCGTTCGAGACCATCATTCTGCCGCGCCGCGTCTCGCGCCGCTTCCGCTTGACGCGCGCTTTCTACCTTACTTTATGGATACCCACCAAAGCCGTGGCGCGCTTGATCCGCTCTACAAAAACGCGCGAAGCATTCCTCAGTTTCTTCGGCCCGCTCTCCCTGCTGATTCTCTTCGCGCTCTGGGCCGCGGCCCTGATTTTTGGGTTCGGTTTCCTGTATTACGGCAATACCCCGCACGACCCCACGCGCCCGTCGCTGGAAACTTGCTTCTATCTCAGTGGCACCACATTTTTCACGCTGGGCCTCGGCGACGTCACCCCACACACTTCCCCCGAGCGCGTGCTCGCAATCTTTGAAAGCGGCCTCGGTTTTGGTTTTCTCGCGCTGATCATCAGCTATCTGCCGGTCATCTATCAGGCCTTCTCCAAACGCGAAGTCACCATCGTCCTCCTCGATGCCCGCGCCGGCTCGCCGCCCACCGCTTCCGAACTTTTGCTGCGCCACGCCGGCCCGCATGGTCTCGACGCGCTGCTGATCCTGTTCCGTGATTGGGAACACTGGTCCGCCGAGCTGCTCGAAAGCCACATCTCCTATCCCGTCGTCAGTTATTTCCGCTCGCAGCACACCAATGAATCTTGGCTGGCGGCTCTCGCCGCGATTCTCGATTCCACCGCGCTGCTGATCGCCACATCCGATAACCCATGCTCGCGCCAAGCGCGGCTCACCTTCGCCATGTGCCGCCACACCGTTGCCGATCTTGCGCAGGTTTTCTTCGCCAAGCCGCGCCCTGACGGACCCGACCGCTTGCCTTCCGAACAGTTCGCGCGCTTGTACGCCAGCCTCGAGCAAGCCGGCTATCAACTACGCAACGACGAGGCTTCCAAAAATAAGTTGAAAGAATTGCGCGAAATGTACGAACCCTATCTGCACGCGCTCGCGAACTACATGTACGTCGAGCTGCCGCCCTGGATTTTGGAAAGCCACATCACTGAAAACTGGAAAACTAGCGCGTGGGGACGCATCTCCGGTTTTTCCGGCCGCGGCCACGCTGCCCAAGACATCGAGGAACATTTTTAGCGCGGCGCCAGAATATTCGCGCGCATCTTTCGCGCAGCTCGCGACTCTAATTACTTAGGCCAGCACGATTAATTCTCGCCGGAGGAACATCCCGTGACTGAACGGCTGGAAAATCTCGAGCGCATGATTCGCGGTGACCTCCCTGCTCCCCCGATTGCCCAGCTCATCGGGTTCCGATTGGTCGCAGTAAAACGCGGCGAAGCAGTCTTCGATTTCGAGTCGAGCGAAAAGCACGCCAACCCGATGGGCACTCTCCACGGCGGTGTTCTCTGCGACGTAGCCGACGCCGCCATGGGCGTTTCCTTTGCCTCAACTTTGGAAGACGGCGAATCCTTCACCACACTCGAGCTGAAAATCAATTTCCTGCGCCCCGTCTGGAGCGAAAAATTGCGCGCCGTCGGCAAAGTCGTCAAACGCGGCAACACGGTCGGCCTCGTCGAATGTGACATCACCAACGCCGCCGGTGTCCTGGTCGCTCGCGCATCCTCAACCTGCATGGCACTGCGCGGCGCGCAAGCGACAGGCCGCTAGGCGTTCCGCCGGCGCGAACGCGTCGCGCAACCCCACACCCCGCCGCCTTTCACCCGCGCAAAGCTGTCTGATTTAGGGACGCACGTCCCACCACCGAACGCTCCAGTCCGCACGGAACACGCCGCCGCGGCTCAATCGCGACAAATTATCGTCCCCCTGCTAACACAAAAATAAGTTCCCACGTCTTACTCCACGAACCGCACAGGTCCGTTCACGTCACGCTAAATAGGAGCCAAAATGGCCTCATTTCTGCAAGACGTCCGCTACGCCTGCCGCATGCTCCTCAAGACTCCTGGCTTCACCTTGGTCGCGATTCTGACGTTGGCGCTCGGCATCGGCGCGAATATCGCCGCGTTCAGTATTGTTGACGGCGTCTTGCTTCGCCCGCTTCCCTTCCCGAATTCCTCCCAACTCGTACGCGTATTCGACGACCTCCGCAGTTCCAACACGAAAGATGTCGGCATGTCCGTCCCGGAGTATTGGGACTACCGCGATCGCGCCGGCATTTTTCAAGACATCGCGGTCATCTGGCCCATTCCCGCAAACCTCACCGCCGTCGAACGTCCCGAACGCATCGAAGTCCTGGCCACCAGCCCCAACTATTTCACCATGCTCGGAGTGCAGCCGGAGCTTGGCCGCGTCTTCACAATGAAGGATGATGTCCCGGGTTTCATCAACGCTGTCGTCCTCAGCGACGGTTTCTGGCACCGCGCATTTGGCGGCGATCCCAAAGCCATCGGCAAAAGCCTGCGCCTCGACGGCGACCTATACGAAATCATCGGCGTCATGCCCCCCGGATTCCATCACCCAGGAAAAACGCTGGAAACCGAAGAGGACGCCTATATCGCCGCCGGCTATAACGCTCTGCCATTTCCCGCGCCGCCGCTCCGTTCCGTGCGCATGCTTCCTGGCGCCATCGGACGTCTAAAACCCGGCTTGAGCATCGCCCATGCGCAGGCGCAACTCGAAACCTTCGACGCAGGCCTCGCGCACGAATACGCCACGGATTATCCAGCCGCCGCGGGCTGGGCTCCCCGCCTCGTTTCCGTGCAGCAGGACCTCACGGCAAATGTCCGCAGCGAACTTTTCGTCCTTTTCGCCGCGGTCGGGTTCGTGCTGCTAATCGCCTGCGTCAATCTCGCGAATCTTCTGCTGGCGCGTGCCTCCGGACGCCACCGCGAAATCGCCATCCGCCTCGCGCTCGGTGCCGGACGTGGCCGCCTTATCGCACAAATGCTCACCGAGAGCGTGCTGCTCGCTTTCGTTTCCGGATGCGTCGCTCTGATCACCGTAGTCGTCCTGAAAAACGCTCTGCTGAATTTCGCGCCCGCAGACATTCCGCGACTCAATGAAGTAACCATCAGCCCGGGAGTTCTCTTCTTCGCGCTACTGGTTTCGGTTCTCACCGGAGTAATCTTCGGACTCGCCCCCGCGCTGCAAGCCGCCAGCCCCAATCAAATCTCCAGTCTCAGAGAAGGCAGTCGCGGCTCCGGCTCCAGCAAGCGCCAGATGCGCGTCTCCAGGGCCCTCGTCGCGTCCGAAATCGCGCTCTCGCTGATCCTTTTGATCGGCGCCGGTCTTTTCCTGCGAAGCTTCTGGCAACTTCTGCAAGTCCGGCCCGGCTTCAATCCCCATCAGATTGTCACCGCGCAGATTTGGCTCGCGTACCCCAACGATCCCAATCAAAACCGCTACTTCACCACCCCGAAACGCGCCGCCTTCATGCGCGAAGTCCTCCGGCGCGTTTCCGCGCTGCCTGGCGTCGAAGAAGCCGCCATCGGCGGCGGCGGTAGCCTGCCGCTCGCCCGCGCGCGTAATCAGGTGCCCTTCACCATCGAGGGCCGCCCCGCCGACTCTGAACGAACACCTGTCGCCGAATTTGCCTCCGTCAGTCCAGGCCACTTCCACGCGCTGGAGATCCCTCTGCTGTCAGGCCGAAACTTCACCGACTCCGACGACGACAAGGGCCAGCAAGTGGCCATTGTGGACGAAGCCTTTGCCCAGCAGTATTGGCCCGGCGATACTCCGATCGGCAAACGCATCAAGCCCGGTCCCGTTCAGTCCACGGCGCCCTGGTTTAACATTATCGGCGTCGTCGGCAACGTGAAATCCGATTCGCTTGAGGCCCAGGAGGTCCCGCATATTTATCTCTCGGACTTCCAATCTCCTTCCTACAGTTCCGTTATCTACGCGCGCACCGCACGTGATCCCGGCACCATCGGAGACGCCATTCGCCGCGAAGTTCAAGCGGTGGATCCGGACGTGCCGGTTTACGCAGTGCGCAGCATGGACGAAGTGGTGGCCAGATCCATGGCGGAGCGCCGCTTCGCGCTCGAAATTCTCGGTGTATTCGCAGTGATCGCGCTCATGCTCGCCTCCATCGGAATTTACGGCGTGATGGCATACACCTTCAGTCAGCGCACTCACGAAATCGGGATTCGCATCGCTCTCGGCGCACAACGCTCCCACATTCTTCGAATGGCGCTCGGTGAAGGCATGATCTTGGTAGCCCTGGGCTTGGCCGCGGGCCTATCCGGCGCCCTGCTGCTGACCCAATTCCTGCGTTCCTTGCTCTACGCCGTGAAACCCACAGATCCCATAACGTTCATCGCCATCGCCGCGCTGCTAACTTCGGTAGCGCTTCTGGCCTGCTTCATCCCAGCCCACCGCGCCACCAGGGTCGACCCACTCGTAGCCTTGCGCGAAGAATAGCTCTGCATTTCTGTTGTTGTGGTCTTTGTCTTTTTAATTTTGCTTTATTTCCATCTTCGCCTTCATTCTCGTTTTCGATTTTTGATTTTATCAGCGCCTTTATCTGTGTTCATCTGCGTTCATCTGTGGTGCCTTGGAACTTCTCTTCCCCGTCCAAATTGGAGCATCCCGCCACGACACAGCCACGCCGCCACAGATTGACACCGCAACCCTCCCTGCTCTACTCTGCCGTTGCACTCATTTTTCACGACTTTTTTGCGTGCGGAGCCACCCGATGCCCATACCAAAGACCGAGAAAATCTGGCACGACGGCAAATTCATCAACTGGGACGACGCCAAAATTCACGTCCTTTCCCACGTCGTCAGTTATGGCTCCGCCGTCTTCGAAGGCATCCGCTGTTACGAAACCCAGCAAGGTCCGGGGATTTTCCGCCTGAAAGAACACATGCAGCGACTGCTGAATTCCGCCTATATCTATCGCATGGAGGTTTCCCACACCCTCGAAGATCTCTGCAACGCCAATCTCGAACTTCTGCGCGTAAATAAAATCGGCGCCTGCTACATTCGCCCTGTGGTACTGCGCGGATACGGCGAAGCAGGCGTGGACCCCGTCGGCTGCCCCGTAGAGGTGTACATGGCCTGCTACCCCTGGGGAAAATATCTAGGTGAAGAGGGCCTGCGCAACGGCGTGGACGTCTGCGTCAGCTCCTGGAATCGCCCCGCGCCGAACACGCTGCCACAAATGGCCAAGTGCGCCGCCAATTACATGAATTCCCAACTCATCCGCATGGAAGCGCGCGCCAATGGCTACGTCGAAGGTATCGCGCTCGATACCAATGGCTACGTCAGCGAAGGCTCCGGCGAAAATATCTTCATCGTCTCGAATGACACGGTCATAACTCCGCCGCTGGCAAATTCCGCGCTTCCCGGCATCACGCGAAATTCAATCATGACCATCTGCAAAGATCTCGGCATTCCGGTCGTCGAACAAATTATCCCGCGCGAAATGCTCTACATCGCCAGCGAAGTCTTCTTCTGCGGCACCGCGGTTGAAGTCACCCCAATTCGCTCCATTGACCGCGTAAAAATCGGCGTAGGCTCCCGCGGCCCCATCACCAAACGCATTCAAGACGAATTCTTCGCCCTGGCTGAAGGCAGAAAACCCGACCGCCACAACTGGCTAACCCCAGTCGGCGTGCCAGCCGCCGCTGTCCGCTGACGTTCCCTGCGCCTGAGCGGTATTCGCTTGGAGTCTTAATCGGTTATGCGCGTGCTGGTCTTCAGCAGGCGAGCAGCTCGCTGATCGTTCTTTGAGATTTCCAGCCTTGGCTGTTATGGCGGAATGACGTCGGGTCCGCTTCAATCAGTCCGACAAGTACCTCGGCCACGATTCGCCCACCGACTGGACCAAGACGATCACCGCCCGTGTAAACGTCTGCTTCACGCAGAATGTAGTACCAGAGAGGAGTCTCGCCACGCCAACCCGTGGTAGCTATGCCCACCTGCTCCGCCGTGAGCGGAGTGATCCCCATGTGACGCGCGACGCACTCGCCAGACGGCAGCCCGACGCCCTGTCCGCGTTGCAAATCACGGACCGCGAGCGAATGATAGTCTTGGATCTCGCACTCACCGGTCACAGCCACCGGTAGCTCGATGAGCGCGCGCACCAGCTTTCCGTCTATTTTCTTGCAGCGTTGCGCAGTTGCGGCTCCGGGTTTGTCGAAAAACAGCGTCCAATCAATCGCGTGTTCGCGCGGTACGGGGCGGAATCCCAGAAGATCAGGAAACAGCGGCACCGGATCTGTGTCTGCGTTTAATTTGTAGCGGTGACGAATCTGGCAGTGGCCGTAGCGATATGCCGCGTCCGCAAATTCAAGCGGGATAAACACGCTGTGGCTTGGGCGAAACCACCGCGGCCCTTCTTGCACCACTTGGTCTGCAGACGTCTGTCCTACCAGGGCAGGCAGAAACTCGTGGAGAATGGTCCATTGATGGTGCCACCGCAAATTGCGCGCCGCAGCTTCGAATACGCCGTCGGCCGGCGTTCCGTTGCGCCGCGCATCATCTACGAACGCGTTGTGAGCCTTCAGCATCGCGAGGTGCAATTGCGAGATCAGCATGTGCGAATCGTTCCGCGGATCGCCAATGATTGCGACGCCGTCTGCGTTGCGTTGCACGTCGGCTCCGCCGGCGCCAAACACGAATTTCGCTGGATCGTCGCGTTGGTAGAGAAATGGATGGCCCGTCGGTCCGTCGCCGTACAGGCATTCAAGGTTGAGTTGCGGGCTGCGCGCGTTGCGCAATTCCGCCGTCTTGGCATGGCTGCGCAAAATAGACCGGTCCGCCGTAATATCGTGAGCCACGAATTGACCGAAGATGGGCCATCCGGCCGCGGTATCGCCCAGCGACTCGGGAGAGTCACCGACATCTCCGCAATCGCAGATGCCACCCTCGCGGCCGAGCGCGCGCAAGAACTGTTCGTCCGCCTCGAACGACGGTAACTCGGGAAACATCCGGGCGTATGCCGTGGGGACAAGCGGCGCATCGATCGCCACCTTGGTTCGCGCCGGCGACAAGCAATGACTTCGCACCGATACGTTACGAGCATCCATGAGCCGTCCTTTCTAACCCAGTCCCGCGCAGGCGCGTCTACGGCATTTTCTCAACTAACCCTACCGCTCATATGTACGGTCTCATTCGTACCGCAGCGCGACCATGGGATCTACACGCACGGCGCGGCGCGCTGGAATGTAGCAGGCGAAGATCGCGACGAGGACGAGCAGAGCAGCCACCGCGGCAAACGTTGCGGGATCGCCCGCGCTGACGGAGAACAGGAGGCCGGACATCAAGCGGGTGAGTCCGAAGGCAGCGACCATTCCGATGACAATCCCGACGAGCGCGATTTTTCCTCCCTGGCCCAGGACCATACGAAGAATGTCGAAGCGCTGCGCTCCGAGCGCCATGCGTACACCGATTTCTTGGGTGCGCTGCGCGACGGAATACGAAATGACGCCGTAGATTCCGATGGCAGCGAGAATCAAGGCGAGCGCGCTGAAAAGTCCGAGGAGCACCAAGGTGAGCCGCGGCGCGGAGACGCCGTCGCTGACGATCTTGTTCATGGTGGCGATGGCAAAGATAGGCTGATCTTTGTCCACGGAGGCCACCACGCCGCGGATTTCCGAAGTCAGGGCGGATGGATCGAGCTGCGACTTCACGAGCAGGTCCATGTCGGACTCAGCGCTCTGCTGCAGCGGGGCATACACTTCGAGACGCGAAGGGTTCGCCAATCCGTACATTTTCGTGTCGCCAACCACGCCGACTACGGTGATCCATTTGGGCGCGTCCTTGGAGGCGGGGTTGAAGCGCCCCCACATGAATCGTTTGCCGACGGGATCCTCGTTGGGCCAATACTGGCGCGCGAGTTTGTCGTTCACTAAGGCGACCAGGGGAGCGGTTTCGTTGTCAGCGTCGGTGAATATCCTGCCGCGCTCGAGCACCATTCCGAGCGTGCGAACGTAGTCAGGACTGACCGTGTGCGTATCCGGATGAGGGAAGCTTCCAGGCTTTGGGAGCGCCATGCCCTCGACGGTGATGTCCGTGCGGCCGTGACTGTCCGTGAGCGGAATATGATTTCCCAGCGCTGCGCTTTCGACGCCAGGGAGAGCGCGGACGCCGTCGAGTACTTGCCGCCAAAAATTGAGAACCGCCGGGTCCTTGGAGTATCGTTGCGAACTCAAATACATTTCCATCGTCAGGACACGATCGGGCTGAAAGCCCGGGTTCACGTTGACCAGCCTATAGAGGCTCTTTAGCATCAGGCCCGCGCCGGCCAGAAGAACCAGGGCAAGCGAAATCTCTGCGACGGCGAGAATTCCACGCAGGCGGTTTTGCGCGGCGCCGATGGCGGCGGTTCTGCCTCCCTCCTTGAGTTCGCTCTGCACATCGCGCTTTGCCCAGTGTGCTGCCGGAGCCATGCCGAAGACAAAGGCAGCAAGCACCACGACACCTGCGGTAAACAGGAGCACAGCGCAGTTCAAGCCGATGTTGGCACCGACGAGCGTGTCCTGCGGAATCAGCCGCGTAATGAGGCGAATTCCCACAAGCGCGAAAGCAAGTCCCAACATACCTCCGAGAAAAGCAAGAACGAAGCTTTCCGTCAGCAATTGCCGGATGATGCGCGAGCGGCTGGCGCCGAATGCCATGCGGAGGGCAATTTCCTTGGTGCGGGCCGCGCCACGAACGAGGAATAGATTGGCCACGTTCGCACTGGCGATGAGCAGCACAAACATGACAGCGGCGAAGAGGACAAGAATCTCCGTTCGCAGGTTGCCGGCGAAGGCATCGCGAATCGGGCGTAGCAGGACGCCGAACTGGTCATTATCTTCGGGATATTCCTTGGCCAAGCGCGACGCGATTCCTTCCATTTCGGCGCGGGCCTGCGCGAGCGACGCGCCTTGCGCGAGGCGCCCCACGACTGTGCTGTCGCCGCGATCACCTCGACTCGCCACCCTCAGATTGTTCGTGGTCCACACGCCGATGGGCAGCATGACATCAATCGTGTCCAGCGAGCGGTAATCGGGCGGCAACACGCCGATGATCACAAAATCGTTTCCATCGAGCGTAATCGACCGGCCGACTACGTTGCGGTCAGCGCCGAAGTGCGATTGCCACAGCTGATAGCTGAGCAGCAGGACTCGCGGGGTGCCAGAATTTTCCTCTGCTGGCTCGAAGTCGCGGCCCAGAAACGGACGAATCCCAATCATGGAAAGTAAATTCGGCGAGACACTATCTCCTTGAATGTTCTCCGGCTGCCTGACGGCGGCGCCCGCAAGGTTGAAATTCACTTGCTCGATGTAAGCCATTTGCGAGAACGAGCGGCTTTGCGCGCGCCAGTCGAGAAAGTTGGGATACGAGACGCTGACGTTGCCCACTCTCGGAGTCGTTTCATTCAGGACGACCAGCCTGGACGCGTCGTGATAGGGCAGCGGGGACAGCAGCACTCCATACACAAATGAAAAAATCGCAGTGTTGGCGCCGATGCCGAGGGCGAGCGTGAGAATCGCGACGGCGGCGAAGTCGGGAGATTTGCGCAGCATGCGCAGGCCGAAGCGCAAGTCTTGAATCAACGTTTCAAGGAAATGCGCACTCCTGGTTTCGCGGATTTCTTCCTTGAACTTCTGGTAGCCGCCGAACTCCAGCCGCGCGAGTCGCTCCGCTTCCGCACGCGGCAAACCCGAGCGCTCCAGATCATCGGCGCGATCCTGGATGTGCGCGCGCAACTCCTCTTCCATCTCCTCGTCAAGTCGAGTCCGATGAAAGAGCGCCGAAACCACCGAACGGAGCGACGAGAACATCCTCAAGTTTCCTCCGGCTGCGCTTTAAGTGCTGAGGCAATGGCTGTAACCAGCCGGTTCCAGCCGTCCTCCTCCTCGCGCAAACGCTTTCGTCCCGCGGCCGTCAGCTCGTAGAACTTTGTCCGACGATTGTTCTCCGACGTGCCCCACTGAGCCTTCAACAATCCCTGCCGCACCAGTCGAAACAGCGCCGGGTACAGCGCGCCCTGTTCGATCAGCAGCGCTCCTCGCGAAATCTGTCCGATGCGCAGCAGAATGCCATAGCCGTAGAGCGGCCCCAGAGACACAGCTTTCAGAATGAGCAAATCCAGATTGCCGGGGAGAATCTGCGCGTGTTCAGTCATCCGAGTATCCTAATCTACTTATGAAACTAAGCCCGCATTCGCTGCCTGTCAAGCGGAAATGGTTTTGAAGCGCCACGTTTTTCGCAATGCACCTCCCGCGAGCCATTGATTTCTTCACGCCCTGACTCGTCCCGCGCCACTGCCATCTTTTGACCTGGCTGCCTTAATTCAGTAGAATCGCGCGCGGCGCAATAACCACAGCCTCACTCGCATCGCGCCGCGTTTTTCCTGGGAGCGCCGCTTGTACAGCCTCACCCAAAAACTGCTCGCGGAATTCTTCGGCACTTTCGCCGTCGTCTTCTTCGCCGCCGGCGCCCTCTGCGCCGACCAATATCTCCGCTCCTCCGGTCAAGGCAGCATCACCGTCCTCGGCCTCGCCCTCGCCTACGGCCTCACCGTCGGCATCATGGTCACCGCCATCGGACACATCTCCGGCGGCCACCTGAATCCCGCCGTTACCGTCGGCTTCTGGGTCAGCCGCCGCCTCAGCACCATGCAAACTCTACTCTACTGGGTTGCGCAACTTCTCGGCGCCATCGCCGCCGCCTACGCGCTCGTCATCATCATTCCCGATTCCAGCTGGCGCCCCGAAGCTCTCGGCTCCATCACTCCCGCGCTCGCGCCTGATTTCACGCGCCTGCACGGCATGCTCCTCGAAGGCGTGATGACGTTCTTCCTCGTCTTCGTTTTCTTCGCCACCTCCGTTGACGCCAAAGGTGCCTTCAACAAAGTAGCAGGCTTCGCCATCGGCCTCGCCGTCACCGTGGACGCCCTCTGCGGCCTTCCCTTCACCGGCGCCGCCGTAAATCCCGCCCGCGCCTTCGGCCCGGCGCTCGTTACGCGCAATCACTGGACCAACCACGGGGTTTACTGGGTCGGCCCGCTTGCTCGGCGGCGTCCTCGCCGGCGTAATCTACGACCGCATCTTCCTGCCCGATCAGCCCCCGATCTAGCGCACCCCCACCTGTCCTAAAGTTCAGGTTGTCCATTTCGCACCATCCCCGACCTGCTCTCCTTGCCACCTCTACAATCCATGCTAGTTTGACTAGACGACGCTCCTCGGAGCCCAGGACGATAAATGGCCATCAATATTGACGATCTGCTGCGCCGCGCTGTCGAAAGCCGCGCTTCCGACTTGCACCTAAAAGTCGGCAACCACCCCTATCTCCGCGTTGATGGCATCCTGAACCCGCTCAGCGACGTGCCGCGCATCACGCCTGAAGAAATGCTCTCCATGGCCTTCAGCATGATGACCAATCGCCAGAAGCAAAAGTTCAAAGAAACCGCCGAACTCGACATGGCGTATGGCGTCGCCGGCCTCGGCCGCTTCCGCGTCAACGTTTTCCAGCAACGCGGCAATGTCGGCATGGTCCTCCGCGTCATTCCCACAAAAATTCGCACGATCGAAGAACTCGAACTGCCGCGCATTCTCTCCACCGTCTGCGAGGAGCAGCGCGGCCTGATTCTCACCACTGGCACCACTGGTTCCGGCAAATCCACCACGCTCGCCGCGATGATTGACCGCATCAATTCGCTGCGCTCCGAGCACATCATCACCATCGAAGACCCGATCGAATACCTCCACCGCGATAAAAAAGGATTCATCAACCAGCGCGAAGTGGAAGTGGACACCGCGTCCTTCTCCACCGCGTTGCGCGCTGCATTGCGCCAAGACCCGGACGTCGTCCTGGTCGGCGAAATGCGCGACCTGGAAACCATCTCCACCGCCATTCTCGCAGCCGAAACCGGCCACCTGGTGCTGTCCACCCTGCACACTCTCGACGCGACGGAAACCATTCAGCGCATCATCGCCGTCTTTCCGCCGCCCGAACAAAAACAAATTCGCCTGCAGCTTGCCGGCACTCTGAAAGCCGTCATCAGCCAGCGCCTGGTGCGTAAAGCCGATGGCTCCGGCCGCGTCCCCGCTGTCGAAGTCATGATCTCCACCGGATACATTCGCGATTGCATCATCAACCCGGATAAAACGCGCATGATCCGCGACGCCATCGCCGCCGGCGTCAGCCAGTACGGCATGCAAACTTTCGATCAATCGCTCTTCGATCTCTACTCGCGCAACCTGATCACGTTCGAGGAAGCCATTCTCCGCGCTTCCAACCCGGACGATTTCCGGCTGCGTGTCCAGGGCGTCCGCTCCAGCGCCGATTCCGCCCGCGAAGACATGGAACGCGCCATGTCCGAATTCGACAGCACGAACTCCTCTCGCCGTTAAAAGCGCGGCGTGGATACTTCCCGGATCGGCGCACCGTCGCGCCCGTCATCCTGAACGTAGCGAAGGATCTCTCTTCGATTTCCGAAACTCCCTCGCGTAAACCACCACAGCCGCCTTTTTCTTCGCCGCCCTTTATCCGCGTTCGTCAGCGGTGTTTTCGAACTTCTCCTCGACCTCCTCCACCTCCTGCTCTATCCTCAATCCATGCGCTCCCGCACATCCACCCGCAAACTCCTCACCGAAACCCAGCTCTACATGTCCGCGCAACGCGCCCTGATGCGCCGCGCCCACTCCATCTCTGAAATGAAAAAACATCTCGAGCGCCGCGCCGAAAATAAAGACCTGATCCCCGCCGTAATCGCACGCCTCCGCGAACTCAACTACCTCGACGACGCCAAATACGCCCTGAACTACGCTGCGCAACACGCCAAACTTCGCCGCCAGGGACGTTTTCGCATCGCCCGCGAATTGCGCGCCCGCGGCGTCCCCGACCGTTACATCGAATCCGCCGTGGATTCCGTCTTCGCCGAAACCGATGAAGCGAGCCTCGTGCGCGCGCGCCTCACCCGTCGCCTCGCTCACCTCCGCGGCCCCCTCGATCAAAAAAAGATCGCCTCCCTGTACCGCAATCTTCTGGGCGCCGGATTCTCTTCTGACATAATCCGCACCCAACTGAAAGGCATCACCCACGGCGACCTCCCCGAGCTTCCCGACGCCGACGCCGAACTCTCCGAGCCGTAGCGCATTGCCGCGATGCACCATGCAAGCAACCAACAAGCGCGGTAGGCGCGGCATAACTTAGCCCACCGCGGAAGCGGTGGGGAAAAGGACGGCGCGAAGCGCCTTGCTTTCGCGGCTCCCTTCCCGCGAGTTTTCGAGGTGCTCATGACGAAACGGCAACCGCTCCAGCCCTCGCTACCTTCTCAACACGCAAAGGTTCACCCTCCCTCTGCAAAAAAATTACAACACCGACGAGATTTTTCTCGCCCTCCTCCGTCTAAGCCCCACAGCAACCCACGGGGATTTCCATGAAGCTGAATATCACTGCAGACTCCGTGAAATTGGAGCTTGGCCAAGCGCGCAATCCGCATTCCGGCTGATCCATCTCGACTCCGGACACGGCGCCACAATTTTTGCCGATTTCGGACAGTGTGCTGCTCCGCGGAACGCACGACTAAGTTCGCAGCATCCGCTTTTAAAGGAGAACCACAGATGAAGAAACTTTTGATCTCTGCTACGGCTCTGGCACTGCTGCTCTCCGCCAGCGCGTCCCGCAGCTACGCGCTGTCCGGCCCCGCCGCGCAATCCGCCGCCCCCGCCACACAAGCGAAAGACACGACTCCGCCCAGCTACGACATGAAGCCGCAGGCCCTGCTCGATCTCGACGGCATGAAGCAGAAATTTGTCGCCCTCGCCACCGCCGTTCCCGCTGACAAATACACTTGGCGTCCCGCTGAAGGCGTCCGCTCCATCGGCGAAGTCTTTCTGCACATCGCCAACGCGAATTACAACATCCCAAACTTGATGGGCACGCCGCTACCGGCCGGCTTCGATCCAAAAACTTTCGAAAAATCCACCACCGACAAAGCCCAAATCATTGACGCGCTTAATAAATCTTTCGCCAGCGCGCACGCCGCTATCGAAGCGATGACCAACGCCGATTTCAATAAGCCGCTGCCCAAGCTCGGCCCCGACGCCAACTACGGCGACGTGATCTACATTCTCGTCACCCACGCGCACGAACACCTTGGCCAGTCCATCGCCTACGCCCGCATGAACGGGGTCGTCCCGCCGTGGACAGCAGCCGCCGAAGCTGCCGCCGCAGCCAAGAAGAAAGCCGCGCCCGAAGAGTAAATCAGCGCTGTGGCGTGGCGCCGCACCGCACCGGTTCGGCCTCAAAACGTAGCGGGTGATCGTCCGAATGGGTTGGAGGGGCGGCTCTCAGAGCCGCCCTTGCTCAGTTCTCAACATTAGTCCACGCTATCGAACGCTGCGCCCCATGCCTCAGATTTTCTCTGCGCCCTCTGCGCCTCTGCGGTAAATCTTTGCCGCCGTGCTCTGCGCGCTTCGTATTGGAAGCACTGCACCTATCAGCGCTCACGCACACCCCGATACTTACCTATTGAGTTATCATAACGACTGTGTTATCATCAGTCGGGCACATTTACCGCCCAAGCGAGGATGCCGCATGCACCACGCCGCCTGCGCCACAAGGACTTACGCACCACTCCCTCGCCCGCTCGCACCCAACCTCACCTACCCGCAAAATCGCAGCGCCGGTTGTCGCTCACCACTCGTCACTCATCACCGCCATTTTCTAATCGCTAGTCGTGAAAATATTAAAAATCCGTGTAACCCATTCACAACAAATGAGAAAACTTTTTCTAATCGCTAGTTTTTCTGGCACTTCGGCGCCGGCTTCGCTCCTCACCAGCCCGAAGTCGCCAATCGCCCAATTTCGAACCGCAACACACGCCAATTCAGAAATTTCCCAAGCCCATGAATCCAAACGAGAAACTATTTTCTAACCGCAACACGCAAAGCACCCGCCGCATTGGCGATCCCGCCCGCGCGCCTGCGGTCTTCGTAGCGCCGGCGTCCCACCCGCGGTTTGCAGTTGCCTTTGTAGCGGCCGGTTCGGTTTCATCGAACCGGGCAGCCGTTGCGGTTGCTGTCGAATTTGTAGCGGCCAGCTTCAGTCGGGCGCATTTGATTCCTTGTCACCCGCGACCTAATTCTTCGCGTGCGCTGCAACTCACGCGAGATTTTGAATTCTTGCCCCCACACCAAGATCACAGCGACGTCTCCCCCGCCGTTGCGAGCGCTGGGACCCTCTGCGATAATGAACCGTTTCCACAGAGGGCATCCTTGACTGACAAGCAGTGGACCGGCAACGAAGTCCGCAAAACATTTCTGAAATTCTTCGAAGAGCGCGGCCACCGAGTGGTGCGCAGCTCTTCGCTCGTCCCCACGAACGACCCCACGCTGCTTTTCACCAACGCCGGAATGAACCAGTTCAAGGACGTCTTCCTGGGCCTGGAAAAGCGCGATTACAACCGCGCAACCACCTGCCAGAAATGCGTGCGCGCCGGCGGCAAACACAACGACCTGGAAAATGTCGGCTTCACCAACCGCCATCACACGTTCTTCGAAATGCTGGGAAATTTTTCCTTCGGCGATTATTTCAAGAAGGACGCGATCGCCTTCGCGATGGAGCTGATCACTTCGCCGGATTGGTACGGCATTCCGCTGGAAAAACTCTACTTCACGGTTTTCGGCGGCGCAGAGGTCGCACCCGGCAACACGCTCGGGACTGACAATGAGGCAGCTGACTTCTGGCTCCAGGCAGGCGCTCCGAAAGATCGCGTTTTTGCGATCCCCGGCCTGAAAGATAATTTCTGGGCCATGGGCGACACCGGCCCCTGCGGCCCCTGCAGCGAAATTTTCTACGATATGGGCGTCGCAGCCGTGGACGACCCGCGAACGCCAGATTGCGCGGCGGGAAAGTGCGCATTCCCCTGCGACTGCGGCCGCTACGTCGAAATCTGGAACCTCGTCTTCATGCAATTCAATCGCGACGCTTCCGGCAACCTCAATTCCGCTGCCGAAGCCGTCTGTGGACACGGGCATGGGCCTCGAGCGCACTACCGCCGTCCTTGAACACGTTATCTCGAACTTACGACACTGATCTGTTTGTGCCGCTCACGGGCAAGGGCCGCCGAACTCTGCGGAGTCGATCTCAGTGAATTTGAAGATGCTACGCCGTCGTTGCGCATCATCGCCGACCACTCACGCGCCGCAACGTTTTTGATTGCGGACGGCGTCATTCCGTCAAATGAAGGCCGCGGTTACGTGCTTCGAAAAATTATTCGGCGCGCGCTTCATCATGCGACTTGCTTGAGCGCCTGTGCCCTTTCTACCGCGAATAGCTGATGCGGTGCGCGCTGAGATGAAGGAAGCGTATCCCGAACTCGCAGGAACAAGCGCCGGACACATCGGTGTCGTTTTAGAAGAAGAGGAGCATCGTTCACCCGCATGCTCGACCTCGGGTTTCGCAACTCGAATACCTTTTGCCGAAGGAGACATTCAAACCCCTAGATGGCGTGACCGGGGCTCCGGCGGGCGTCAACCTTGGCTCGGGCGTGCCCGGCGCGGTCATTGCGCAGCACTCACATTCTCAACGGCAAGCGTCGCAAACCACTGCGGCGATCAGTCAACTCCAACTCCCTGGTGCCGAGGCATTTAAGCTTTACGACACATTCGGGCTTCCGCTCGATTTCATCGAAGACGTAGTGCGCGACCGCGGCATGGATCTCGATGAGGACGGCTTCGACTCGCGATGGAAGAGCAGCGCACGCGCGCGCGCGCATCATGGAAAGGTGCGCACAAAGACGCGGCGAATCCGGTCTATTCGAAGCTGGCGCAAACTTACAAGACCGAGCCGGAATTTTACTTTGGCACGAAGACGCGCGACGCGCGAATCGAAGCTATCGTCACCAAGCAAGGCGCCGTGAATGAAATCAAGGCCGGCTCGGAAGCCGAAGTGGTGCTCGATCGCACTTCGATCTACTCCGAATCCGGCGGCCAGGTCGCCGATACAGGCGGGTTCTACGACAACTCCGGCGCGCTGGAACTCGCTGAAGTGCGCGGAGCGTACTACCCCATCACCGGGCTAATCGCGCACCGCATCGTCGCGAAGGAAGACTTGCACGTCGGCGATCACATCGCGACCATCGCCGATCCCGAACGCCGCGTGCGCGACATGCGCAACCACACGGCGACGCACTTACTGAACGCCGCTTTGCGCAACATTCTGGGCACTCACGTGAAGCAAGCCGGCTCGCTGGTCGCGCCCGACCACCTGCGTTTCGATTTTTCGCACTTCGCGCAAGTGGATCCCAGCGAACTCGGCGAAATCGAGCAGCAAGTAAACGAAGAAATCCGCAAGAACCTGGAAATGCGCACGGACATCATGAATATTGACGACGCGCTCGCCTCCGGCGCCCTGGCTTTCTTCGGCGACAAGTATCCCGAAGCGAACGTTCGCGTCGTCACCATTCCAGACGCCTCCACGCCACGCGGTTTCTACAGCAAGGAGCTTTGTGGCGGGACGCATGTCGATCCGCACGGGCGACATCGGCGTTTTCAAAATCATCGGCGAGCAATCCGTCGCCGCGGGTGTGCGCCGCATCGAGGCAATTTCCGGCGATCGCGCCCTGGCTGAATACCAGAAGTCACTCTCGACGCTGCGCACCGTCGCCGGAATGTTGAATGCCGGCGAAGACGAAATCGTCGCCGCGCTCGAGCGCCAGTTCGAAGCCACCAAGCAACTGGAAAAGCAGCTGGAGGCCCTGAAACGCAAAGCGGCAGGCTCGCTGGCCGGCGACCTGGTCGAAAAAGCCCGCACCGTGAAAGATGTTCGCCTGATTGCCG
Source organism: uncultured Acidobacteriota bacterium (assembly GCA_963754275.1). GTDB lineage: Bacteria > Acidobacteriota > Terriglobia > Acidiferrales > UBA7541 > Palsa-295. Next base: position 113,742 of record CAVWFO010000001.1, on the reverse strand, counting down.
CCCAGGTGAACGGCTTCGACCGCGAAGCCCTGCGCCAATTGGTGGACGCGCTGCGCCAGAAACTAGGCTCCGGAGTAGTCGTTTTGGCGTCCGCCGATGACGGCAAAGTTGCTCTCATTACAGCAGTTACCAAGGACCTCATTCCCAAGCTCCACGCAGGCAAAATCGTCCAGGAACTCGCGAAGCTGGTAGGCGGTTCCGGCGGCGGCAGGCCCGATTTGGCGGAGGCTGGCGGAAAAGACACATCGGGCATACAAAACGCCCTTGACCAGGTTTACCCCCTACTCGACCGATTGCTATAATTGCTGTTGTGCCAGATGCTTACGACGGAGAAGCCTCCTTCTTCGCCGTATGTGTGTCTTTCGTTTGCAACTTGCTAGAAGTCGTTCGTGTTCGAAAGTAAAGCGCTCTGCCTTCCCCGAGGCTCGGTGTGAGGTCATGCGTCAGCGCCCTGAAAACGCGCTGGCGAAAACTATAACCATGAACAAGAACTGCATCCCAGTTGCAGTCCTGGTCGCGGGCGCGCTCTTCGCGCTGTCCACGCCGCTGCGCGCCCAGATTGCAACCCAGGTGGACGAGCACGGTAAGCTCGTCTTCGTGAATGGGGATTCCCCGAACGCCCGTCGTGGGAGTACTATCAGTCCTACGTCAGGCGCGTCGCATTCCCGGTCTGGGATTTCGACCGCGTCTGCGGCGGAAACGCTCGGCGCCAATGACGGACGGCTGGATCGCATTGTTCGCGACGCAGCTGCGCGTCATCAGGTGGATCCCGCGCTGGTGAAAGCCGTAATCAGCACGGAATCGGGATGGAATCCGCAAGCGGTGTCTCGCAAGGGCGCCGTGGGCTTGATGCAGTTGATCCCTGGGACGGCACAACGCTTTGGCGTCGGCAATCCCTTCGATCCCGCGCAGAATGTGGAAGGCGGGACGACGTACCTGAAATCTCTGCTGGATCGTTACAACGGCGACCTGGACAAGACGCTCGCGGCCTACAACGCCGGCGAGCACGCCGTGGATGCCAACAGAGGCGTTCCGCCGTATTGGGAAACGCAGCGGTACGTACAGAAGGTGCAGGACGCATACTTTCGCCCCGGCTCGGGCCGCGATTCGACGCTCTGGACTCCGCCAAGAAATCCAGTGCGCAAAGAAGTGGACTCGAACGGCCGGGTAATTTTCACGAACGAATGACGCAAGTGGTATCCGTCAAAATATTGCCGGCCCGATGGCTCCTCCTAGCCCTGGCGCTAGCCGTTCCCCTATGTGCGCCCGCGAAAACCGACCACAAGATGGATGCGCGCGAGCAGTTTGAGCGCGCGGTGCGTATGCGCACGGTTTTGGAAGGCACTCCGCAGAAAGATCGCTCCCTGGTGGATTATCGCGCGGCGGTGGCTGCGTACCACAAGGTGTATCTGATTTCGGCGCAGGCGGAAGAAGTGACGCCCTCGCTGATCGCCGAAGCCGAATTGTATGAAGAAATGGGGCGATTGTTTGACGCCAAATATTTTCAGTCGGCGATTGATTCCTACAATTTTTTGCTGAAGCAATATCCGGGCAGCCGCTATCGCCAGCAGGCGTTGTATTCGATTGGCTTGGTGCAAAAAGACGGCCTGCATCAGCCGGATGTGGCTGAAGCCACTCTGAAAGATTACATAAAGCGCTATCCGAAGTCCGACCTGGCGAGCGATGCGCGCGTAGCGCTGAACGACATTGCTGACACGCGCGAAAAAGCCCAGGCGGAAGCCAAGGCTCAAGCGTTGGCACAGGCACAGGCCGCGGCGCAGGCGCAGGCTGCAGCTCAGGCCAAGATTCAGGCGGCCGCGGCGGCAGATGCTTTGCCGGAACTCAATGGGAAAGTGGTGGAGCAGCGCGAGAGCGACAAAGAGACTCCGCGCGTACGAGACGTCAAAACGTGGAACTCGGCGAATTCGGCTCGCATTATCGTGACACTGGACGACACCATTGCATTCAATGCGGCGCGGATCGCTGCGCCGGATCGCGTTTATTTTGATTTGCATCGAGCGAAACTGACTCCGGACATCGCCAAGAAAAACTGGGATGTTAAGGATGGGCTACTGAAGTCCTTGCGCCTGGGGCAGAACAGGGACGGAGTGGTTCGACTGGTGCTCGATGTGAATGGAGCGCGCGATTATTCCGCTTATCTGTTGGCGAATCCCTACCGTCTCGTGATCGATGTTCATGCGAAGCCAGTCTCTGCTGCCGGAAGCGAAGTCGCCAGCGCGACGGCGCCGGCTGCCGCTGCGTCCAGCGCAACGGCAAAGAATGCGAAGGGGGATTCCGGCGATATTGATTCGAAACCGCGCTCTGTGGCGGGCGCGACAGTCTCGGTGAACACGGAAAGCAAACCTGCTCCTGCCGCGAAAGTCCCGGCCGCTACAGCGGCTGCCACCTCGAAACAACCTGCTGCGAAATCGAAACCGGACAACAGCAAGACGGCCGTGCTGACGCCGCCGACCGAATCGAAACCCACGCGCGACGGGCAGCGTTCTCTGACGCGCGCGCTGGGATTGAAAATCAGCCGCATCGTGATTGATCCGGGCCACGGTGGACATGACACCGGTACGATCGGGCCGCACGGGCTGATGGAAAAGGACCTGTGCCTGGACGTGGCGTTGCGACTGGGCCGTGAGATCGAAGAAAAACTCCCCGGCGCGGAAGTGATTTACACGCGCAAGGACGACACGTTTGTGCCGCTGGAGGAGCGCACGGCTATCGCCAATGAAGCGAAGGCGGACTTGTTTATTTCGGTGCACGCCAATTCCAGCCACGACGCGGCCGCGCGCGGAATCGAGACTTATTATTTGAACTTTGCCACTTCGGAAGAATCCATGGCGGTGGCGGCGCGCGAAAACGCGCTGGCGCAGTCTTCGCTGCACGATTTGCAGGACATCATCAAGAAAATCGCACGCAACGAAAAAGTGGAAGAGTCGAAGGAGCTCGCGAGCGACATTCAGGATTCGCTGACGCACCGGCTGCAGCTGGTGAGCCAGGACGAGCGCAATCGCGGCGTGAAGAAGGCTCCCTTTGTGGTGCTGATCGGCGCCAATATGCCTTCGGTGCTCTCGGAAATTTCGTTCATCAGCAATCCCAGCGATGAAAAGCTGCTGCGCAAGACCGACCAGCGACAGCGAGTCGCCGACGGGCTCTATCGCGGCATCGCCTCTTATCTCGACAGCCTCAACAGCCTTTCGTACGATAAGTCCAAGCTGGTCTCTGACAACCGCCCTACCGGCGGCGGGACTGCCACAGTAGCTTCCGACGGGAACCCTAAGTAGAATAGTGGCGTCTAACAAAGGGACACTATGCGCCACGCCATGCCTTTGCTTATCCTTTTTGTATTGCTAGCGGCCATTCCTGCGTCCGCGCAGGCGGTGCTGCCAAACTCCTTCGCCGGGTGGAATGCCGGCTCCACTCTCACACCTGCAGTCACGTTCAAGGCTCCGAGTACGGAGGAAGCCGCGCGCGAATACGGGTATCTGTCTGGTGAGACAGGCACTTACAGTCGCGATAGCGGCGGCTCGATCGAAGTGGCGTTGTACCGGATGAAGGATCCCAGCGGAGCGTATGGGCTGTATTCCTACTTGCGCACGCCGGAGATGGCGCATTCAGGGCCGAACGATCACTCGGTGATGTCACGCGACGAAGAGCTGGTGTTGCTGGGGAATTTCGTGCTCGACATTCACGGCAACGATCTGACTAAGAATTCGAGCGATTTGAATGCGCTGGTGAGCGCCGTCGCGCCGAAATCGCAGCAAGGTCCGCTGCCGACGCTTACGGAGCACTTGCCGACGAAAGGATTCATTGATCGTTCGGACAAATACATTTTGGGGCCGGTGACGCTGAATCAATTTTTTCCCGTATCGCAGAATGACTGGCTGGGATTTTCGACTGGCGCGGAAGCGGAGGTGGCGCGTTATCACGTGGACGGACGCGAACTGAATCTTTTGATCGCAGACTTCCCTACTCCGCAGACGGCACAGAAAAAATTGAACGAGTTGCAACAGGAATATCACGTGAACGCGGCCGGCGCGGAGCCGGGTGGTTCTCCGGTATTCGGCAAGCGTTCGATCACGCTGCTGGCGATTGTGTTCGGAGCGCGCAACGAAGCGGAAGCGGATAAATTGCTGGATCAGGTTCAATCCGGAGCAGAAGTTACGTGGAACGAGCCGACATTTCAATTCAAAGAGCCGCCGCTCACTACGATGATAGTCGGCGCGATCATCGGCACGGGAATCATCTGCTGCTTCGCGCTGATTTCGGGAATAGCCTTCGGTGGATTTCGGATTGTGGTGAAGCGATTTTGGCCGGATAAAGTGTTTGATCGCAGCAGTTCGATGCAAGTGCTTCAATTGGGGCTGGGCAGTAAGCCCATCAATTCAGAGGACTTCTACGGGATCGAGCGAAATCCGCCGCGGTGACCACCCGGTGGAAAAGCGGCATTTCTTCTACTAAGATCAATATTTTCAGCGGCTTAGCGTAGGGTCAAAAAGTGCCCTTTCCTGCTTGACTGGTTTCCGCACCTCGTACTAGACTGCGACCGAGGAAAGAGTTCTGCCGCCCACCGCGCAGTGGCCGTGGAGCTTTCTCCCCTCGAAGGCCCGCCGCAAGGTGGGCCTTCTGCTTTTTGGGGCGTTTTTTTTGCTGGCTCTCTGCCGCGCACTTTCTTACTTCGATACATCCAAATTAATGCAATATCAGTGTTGGAATGGCGGACGCTCGCTGAGGCATAATCGAACGCCGGTATGCAACAGAGCTACGAAAAATTCCGCAGCGTGCGGTTCTTCGGCTCTCTGGATGGATTGAGAGCGCTAAGCATCGTCGCAGTCATGTGGCTTCACGCCTGGTGGGAAACTCCTTACTACACGAGATTAGAAGCGATCCCCGTGCTGCGCCAAGGCTTCTACGGAGTGCAAGTTTTTTTCGTGGTAAGCGGATTCCTGATCACCACGCTGCTGCTGCGAGAAATGGAGAAATACGGCACTATCTCGCTGCGAGACTTTTACATTCGGCGAGCTCTGCGAATCTGGCCGCTGTACTACGCGGTGCTCGGGATCTACGTGGTGAATGCGCTGGTATTCGAACGCGGTACGCAGCGAGCCGCGAGCTTTCTGCACTATCTCCCCAGCTTCGCGACGTTCACATATACGTGGTTTCTTTCGGCAAATTGGCCAGGGGGAATGTTCAACCTGGCGTGGACACTCTCGACCGAGGAGCAGTTTTACTTTTTTTGGCCGGTCGTGCTGCGGATTCTGCGGGGAATATGGTCCGCGGCGGTTATCGTCGGTTTAATTGCATTGAAATTGGCCACGGACTATCACCTCACCGATCAGGTGCTGCCTCCGGGCTGGCTGCCGACGCGAATCGTGCAAAGCATCGCGATCCCCATTTGCCTGGGCGTGCTACTCGGGCAGGCGTTGCACAGGGAACGCGGCTTCCGGCTAATTTATCGCGTGCTGGGTTGGAAGTGGTCTGCTCCGGTGATGCTGGTGGCGATGCTAGCGTGCCTTGCGCCGGCTCGTCCGCCGTGGCTGGTTGCGTTTTTGGCAACGACGGCGCTGGTGGGAGCGTGCGTAGTGCGCGAAGACAACGGCCTGGCTTGGTTGCTGCGACTGAGGCCGGTGGCGTTCGTGGGGACGGTGAGCTATGGGATGTATTTGCTGAACAGCTTGTGTCTGCATGGTGTCCGGGCAGTTCTACGTCCCGTGGGGGTGGCATATCCGGCGGCGATATTCGTAATCACGCTGGGAGTGACGGTGGCGATCGCGTACTTGAGCCATCGCTACTATGAGTCGAGGTTTCTGGCGTTGAAAGAAAGGTTTTCGCGTTTGCGTGCTGTGCCCGTGAAACAAGCTCGAGTGAAAATTGGCACCGGCGATATCTCGGCTCCCACGCATCCATAATTTCGTAGCAACCACGTATGCAAATCCAAGCCGTTTAGGGGAGTGCGGCCTCGAGTAATTCCTCGACAGCGTGCAACGTTTCCCACGCGGGGTGAGTCCAAACTACACTCGGAGGACCCACGAAATGCTGTGCAATTTTCTTGTCGTGATGGGTGCAAACCTCGCGACGTGGTCCGTGCCGTTTGGAATGCCGCCGGACGTGTTCTGGGGATACGTCTCCGGCTGCGCATTGCTGGTCATAGGGCTGATAAAGATCATCAAAGACGATCTTCCGCAAGCGCGCGGGATCGAAAAGGTCATGCCATTCGGACGATTGTGCTACGCGATTCCGCTGGCGGTGTTCGGATCGGAGCATTTCAGCGACACGGCGGACATCGCTACGCTGATTCCGAACTGGATACCTGCGCACACATTCTGGACCTACCTGGTGGGAGCGGCACTCATTGCGGCGGCGCTGAGCATCACGCTCAAGGTGCAGTCGCGTTTGGCGGCCACACTTCTAGGGGCGATGTTTTGTTCATTCGTACTGCTGATGGATATACCGGCCGTGGTGGCGCAGCCGGGAGATCGGTTTTCTTGGGCGCTGGCGTGGCGAGAACTTGCCTTCGCCAGCGGGGCTTGGGCTTTTGCGGGGTCGCAGATGAGCACGCAGCGCCCGGGAGGTGCGCCGGCTCTGGTCACCTTTGCCCGGCTGGTCATCGGGATAACGGCGGCGTTCTACGGTGTGGAACATTTTCTGCATCCGGCGCTCGCGACAGGCGTTCCGCTGCAAAAAATCATGCCCGAGTGGATTCCCGGGCGGCTGTTCTGGGCCTACCTTGCGGGTACGGTGCTGATAGCGAGCGGCGCGTGCCTGGTTGCGAACAAGAAAACGCGAGAGGCAGCGACATATTTGGGCGTGATGATTCTGCTGCTGGTGCTGTTTGAGTATTCGCCGATGCTGATCGCAAGCCCCAAGGACATCGTTAGCTTGAACTATTTTTTTGATACGTTGTTTTTCGGTGGAGCTGTGCTGCTGCTGGCCGACGCTAGCGGTGCACGGAGCTCGGCTCGCTCTTGATTCCTCTGGTTGGCGATGGAGCTGCGTAATTCGCAGCACTGTTTTCTGCCCTACGTGACGATTTGCGAAAGAAAGAACACAGGGAGTTGCCACGGGGCAATTCTGCTATCCTAAGGATTACATCCCATTTAATCGGAAAGCGCCGTCAGTCGAAACGGCGCGCGCCTTCACGCGTTCCAGCCGCTGGCATGCGGATTATGGAACTTAACAACGGTTTGTGGTGAATTCCCGATGCTACCGGCAACGATGGATGGTATGGAAGCGATGAAACCGTCGCGCGGCGGACGGACACGGATACGTTCTCAGATCGCGGCTCAGAGCCGGGAGATTACGGATTTAAATGATGATCAGACGTTGGCGGGCCAAGTATTTTTGCGCGTTATCACTGGCGATCGCGATTTTTTCATTCGTGCCCCTAAGTTACGCCCAGGGGCAAGCTGAGGCTACGCAACAGACATCCGAACAAGCGACGGAACAGTCGTCGCAACACTCTTCGCAACAGACCTCGGGACCACAGCCGGAACAACAAGCGGGACAGCAATCAAATCAGCAACCGGCACAACAGACACCGGCGCAGCAGCCGCAGACTGGAGCGCCAAGCACTACGCCTTCGCCGACACCGGCAACTGGCAGCCAGAAACCGACCGACGACAGCAATGCGGCCAGCAAGTTGCAGCCCGACCAGGGAACGAAAGACCGGCTATTCTTTGCGTTGCCGAACTTTTTGAGCCTGGAAAACTCCGCGCACGTGCCACCGATGACGGTGAAGCAAAAATTTCAAGTATCGGTGCGATCTTCGTTCGACTGGTTCCAATACCCTTGGTACGGCGCGCTGGCGGGGATCAGCCAGGCACGGAACAGTGAGCCGGGCTATGGGCAGGGCGCGGAGGGGTACGCCAAGCGCTATGCATCGCAATTCGCGGACGGCACGATCGAGAATTTCATGGTCAACGCGGTGGTGCCGTCGCTGCTGCGCACCGATCCTCGCTACTATCAGATGGGCAAAGGAAGCGTGCTGAAACGCACCGGTTACGCGCTGAGCCGGCTAGTCGTCACACGCACCGACTCCGGTCACAATACGTTCAACGTGGGAGAAATTGGAGGAAGCTTCGCGGCGGCCGCGATTTCGACTTATAGCTACCATCCGGAAGCCGACAAGACTCTCTCGAATACCGCAACGGTGTGGGGCGCGCAGGTGGGTTACGACGCGATACGAATCGTGCTCAACGAATTCTGGCCGGACCTTCGCCGTAAATTTCATAAGACCAAGAATGAACCTCAGCCGTAGCTACCTCTAATACCCACGAAGTCTGCGTCGGCGCTTGAGAATCCATACTCCCAGTCCGTTATCCTCGCTTTCTCTTCAAGTTTCACGAGCTACACCCGCAAGTAGTCAGATGGCTGGCGATGGTACCTGGGGACAGGGCACCTAATCCGTCCTGCGGGTCAGTGTCGGAACGAAATTGATATTGCTAGCCTGTGACACCACATTCGAGGCCGGTCGGGCCTGCCCGCGAATTGGAACCCAGTCTTTTTCGCTCAGGGAAATTTCAGCCGGCTTAGCCGAAGTCGGGTCATCCTCGAGGAGGTTATTGTGCGCCGCTGGAGTCTTGCCCCCGTTGTCCTGGCTTTGGCAATGATGAGCGCGAGTTGCGCGCTTACGCCGCCCGGCTTCACGCCTCCGGAGTCGCAAACTTTGACGCTTTCACCCGCGGTGGCTTCGGTGCGCGTTGGATCGGCGCAGCCGTTCACGCCGTCCGTGGCGGGAAAGTCGTGGACGTGGTCCGTCAATGGAATTGCGGGTGGAAACGCGACGCTCGGGACCATTGATGCAAACGGAAACTACAGCGCGCCGACGCTGCTGCCGGCGCCGAATACAATCTCGATTACGGCGGCAGAGGCTGGGAAGCCGTCCGAATACGCGAGCAGCGCGGTGACGCTGTTGAATCCCATACCGATGGTGACGGGAATATCGCCGCCGCAGGTAAATGTGGGGTCGTTCACACTGACGATAACCGGCAGCGATTTCGTGAATGGCGCCACGGTTTCCTTCGGAGGCACGCCGCTTGCGACCACGTTTGTTTCCAGCACGCAGTTGACGGCGAGCGGGATGGCAAGTGCCGCGCAGGTGGGAACGGTGGCGGTGGAAGTAATGAATCCCGATCCTGGCTCGATCGGCTCGAACAGCATCAGCGCGTTGGTGGTGGGAACCATTTCGGTGGCGGCTAATGTGGCTGACCGTTTCCTGGAGCAGACCACGTTTGGGCCCACGCCGGCGTTGATAACGCAGGTGCAATACAGCGGACTGCAAGGGTTTCTGACTGCGCAATTCGCGCTGCCGGTTACGAAGTATCCTCTGCCGGCGTCGGGTGAGACGGGGCTCGGGGCGGTGCAACAAAGATTTTTTGTGCAGAATCTGACCGCGCAGGATCAATTGCGGCAACGAGTGGCGTTCGCGCTGAGCCAGATTTTCGTGATCGGCGGCAATAAGGTCACGGATCCGACGGGCTACACCAACTACTTGCAACTGCTGGCGAATGATTCGTTCACTAATTACCGGCAGATCATGCAGGACGTGACGCTTTCTCCGGCGATGGGCGATTGGCTGGACATGGTGAACAACGGCAAGCCCAACGTCAGCAAGGGCGATCACGCCAATGAGAATTACGCACGCGAGTTCATGCAGCTTTTCACGATCGGGACATCGGAACTGAATCCGGATGGATCCTTCCAGCTGGATTCCGGTGGGAACCAGATCCCGACGTACACGCAAAGTACGGTGGAGGCGTTTGCGCTTGCCTATACGGGATGGACCTATCCGCTCGCTCCCGGCGCTACGCAACAAACTTACAACCCCCAATACTGGACCGGGCCGATGGTCGCGGTGGATTCCAATCACGACACAACTGCGAAGCAACTGCTGGTTTATTCCGGAGCGTCGGGAGGTGGGATGCTTCCGGCGGGACAATCGGCCACGCAGGACCTGCAGGGCGCGCTGGACAACGTTTTCAATCATCCGAACGTGGGGCCGTTCGTTTCCAGGGAGCTGATACAGCATCTGGTGACCAGCAATCCGAGCCCGGGCTACATCGAGCGGGTCGCCAGCGTCTTCGATAACGATGGATCGGGCGTGCGCGGCGATATGAAAGCGGTGATCACCGCGATCCTGATGGACCCCGAAGCGCGACGCGGAGACGATCCCGCGACTGCAGTGGGGACCGACGGCCATCTGCAAGAACCAATTCTCTACATGACCGGATTGTTGCGCGAGTTTGGCGCGACGAGTGACGGCTCCAACCTGGCATATTACGGCAGCAACATGGGACAGGAAGCGCTGTTCTCGCCGAGCGTTTTCAACTTTTATTCACCGAGCTATGTGATTCCGGGAACGACGATGTATGGCCCGGAATTTCAGATATTGACCACGGCGACGTCTCTGAACCGGGTGAACTGGGTAAGCAGTTTTGTGTTCGGCTCGCTGGGATCAGGAACGACGGTGGATTTTTCGAGTTATGCGACTCAAGCAGCAAATCCGACCGCATTGCTCGGTTCGCTCAATACTTTGATGCTGCACGGCTCGATGTCGTCGGACATGCAGAGCGCGATCCTCACGGCGATGCAAGCGGTGCCGGCAGGAAGCAAACAGGGCTTGCAGCAAGCGCAGGCGGCGATCTATTTGATTGGGACTTCGTCGCAATATCAAGTGCAGCACTAGATGCGAAGCGGCGCCGCCGCGGGAGTGTGAACATGGCTCGGGGAAAAGGAATCTCACGCAGAGAACTGTTGCGCGCCAGTTGCTGCACCGCGGCTTCTTTCGGCATGACCGCTGCTTTGGGGCGACTGAATATGATTCACGCGCTGGCGGCAGGGCCGGCCAGCGGGTACCAAGCGCTGGTGTGCATTTTTCTTTTCGGCGGTAACGATAGCAACAATTTGATTGTGCCGAACGATACAGCGGGGTATCAGAATTACGCGACGATTCGGCAGAATTTGGCGTTGGCGCAGGGGTCTTTGCTTCCGATTGTGGCCAAGACCGGAAAAGTGCCCTACGGATTGCATCCGCAACTGGCGGGGCTACAGGGACTTTTCAACAGCGGACAGGTTGCGGTGGTAGCTAACGTGGGGACGCTCTCGCAGCCGCTGACGCAGGCGCAGTACCAACAAGGAACCGCCACGATTCCGGTTAATTTATTTTCACATTCAGACCAGCAGGGACAGTGGCAGACAGCTCAATTCGACGGCAGCGGTTCCACGGGATGGGCGGGCCGCACGGCGGACGTGCTGCAGTCAATGAATGCGGGGGCGCAGTACCCTCCGATTACTTCCGTCGCGGGCGGCGCTATTTTGTGCACCGGGGCTCAAACGCAACCGTACGCGTTGATACCTGGTTCATCGCCAGGGCTGAGCGGCTACTACGGGTCAGCATCGGCGAACGCGCGGTTGGTGGCGTTCCAGCAATTGCTAACGTTCGATTCGGGGATTTCGCTGGTGCAAGACACGAGCGCGGTGATGAGTCAATCGCTGGCGCAAAGCGCGGTTTTGGCGGCGGCCTTGAAAAGTTTGCCGAGCTTGCAAACACAGTTCCCGAGCTCGGGCCTGGGCGGTCAATTGCAGCAAGTGGCACAGATCATGCAGGCTCGCAGCGCACTGGGATTGCAGCGGCAGATTTTCTTTTGTTCACTCGGCGGGTTCGATACGCACAGCGCGCAGCTGGTTACCCAGCAGAGCTTGTACTCACAGCTGGATCCGGCGATGTCGGCGTTTTACAACGCGACCGCGGAATTGGGAATTCAGCAACAGGTGACATCGTTCACGCTTTCCGACTTTAGCCGCACATTCCAGCCTGGCTCGAATGGCGGCACGGATCACGCGTGGGGCAGCCACCATCTGGTGATGGGCGGAGCTGTGATGGGCGGCGATGTGTACGGAACGTTTCCGCAGTTGGCGCTGGGCGGACCGGATGACGTCGGCAACAACGGCCGGTGGATTCCGAGCACGTCAGTGGACCAGTATGGCGCGACACTGGCGAAGTGGTTTGGCGTGGGGTCGGGGGATTTGCCGACGGTATTTCCGAATCTGCCGAACTTTACGACGCCGACGCTGAGTTTTCTGGGGTAGGCGATGCGGACGCTTCAAAGCTAGCCGTACCACTCCACTTCGCATAGCAAGCGCATGAATTCCCGGCAGTCCATTTCTAACACAAGCTCGCAGAAGCCCAGCAGGCGGAATTTTTCGTTCAGATTGCTGCTAGTGCGTAGCTGCCTTTCCAGCTCTTCCAGGGAATCCCTCGTCGCCTGATGGCGCAGCGCGTTTCGTTCGAATTCACGCGAGCCACGATAGCTGCGAAAGCCGGCGGCAATTACCGGGAGAGCAGCGGCAAATCCTACCAATAGCATTGCAAAAAGAGTGTCATCCACCGGCGCCGTGCTTGCGTCTGTTTCGCCACCTGGTGTGGTTCGGGAGACGTCTGCGCGGGCATCCGTTCCGTGTTGTGCTATGGACTTAGCGATGACTTCCGGCGCGTGGTGCTTGGCCACATCTTTTTCATACTTGGCGTGCAGCTGGAGCACCAGGTGGGCCAGCACGAATGCGAAACTAGTGAAGAAGAGCCAGCGCACGACCCTAGCGGTCCAGGCGCCGGTCGCTTCGCTCTTCTCGGCTTTTCGCGAGAGGTATTCGGTCTGTGAGTGCAGGCGCTTGGGCCGATAGTAATCAATCAATTCGTGGAGAGCTTCGTCGCAAGTGTTCTCGCAAGGTGGCGCACAGATGCGCGGGCGCACGCCTTCGGACGCCCACGCCTTGGCCCTGTCGTAATTGTGCCCTTCGAGCTTATGCACTTCGTCCTCGAGTTCCTCGCGAAGTAGCTTCATGTCAATGGGCGGGCACCAGAGGCGCGAATCGGTGAGGTTGCGAAATTTCAGCAAGCGCAAATTTTCGGCTTTATAGCGTGCGGTGAGCCATTTTTCCTTGAACTGGCCGATTTGGCCGATGGCGATCAGAATCAGGGTGACGATCCCCGCGGACGCTTCAAAATAGGTGAGGCTCTCGTCGCCTCGGGGAAAGATGAATTCCAGTATGGCCACCAAGATGGTCACGGCGCCGCCGACGACCGCTGCGATTGAAATTCGCTGGTACCATTTTTGATAATAAAGAGCCTGTTTGTCGCAGCGGGTAAAAGGGTGATAAATGGTGTCCTGGACCAAGGACAGAGCGGTAAACAGCGGACGGTATTTGGCATGATGGCCCTGCGCGATTAAGGCTTCGTACTCTTTGAGTTCCGCGGCGTCGTTCATGTCGTCTTTCGCTGCCCGACGGTGAGGCGGAGGCGAGACCGACGAGGGCGCGGGGGCAGCGATAGCATTCGCGGGTTCTGGCATGCGTCACCTTTTCGTGATGCTATAGCCCATGGCGATGATGGCCTTCAACGCTTCGTTGACCATGACGCGGTCGTAGTCCTTTTCAGATTCCGAAAGATTTTCGTAGGGCACCAGGCAGGGGTGGGTGCGCTTCACGTCGTCGCGATGCGCTCCGTAGGTCCAGCCATCGCGGATTCGCTGTTGCGCCCAGATCTCGTGCGCGTTGCGGGCTAGACTTTCGAGCAAGGGTTGCAGGTCTTCCAGGCTCACCTGCGAAGTATCCACGGGATGCGGAACGTAGGTTTGATCGGGCATGGCTGCTGAAATCTCCGCAGGTTTTACTGGCCGCGACAACTTAGATGCTCGGCCTTGGCACGAACACTCGACGAAGTGGTCCAGAGGGCGGCAACTATAGCAGAAATGGGGCGAGGTTCAGAAGAGAGCAAAGCAACAGCTGCCCGGTCCCGCTTCGCGGGACGGGACGCTACAAATTCAAAGCCGTGAGCTGCGTGATTGATCCGGCGAGATCGTGACGCGCGAAAATTTGTTTTCAACGATCCAGTTAGCAACGACGCGCAGACGGAAAAATGGAAGGTGCGGCGGGCGTCTTTGAAATGTAATGCGTGGGCATCAGCGCCGCCGACCTGAGAGCTAATCAACTTCCATGATTCGAGTGGCCTTGACGACCGGTGATTTCTTCTGCCGCTCGGCAAACTTCTGGGCGCGATCGCGGTCAATGTAAACGCGGGCAAATTTTTCGCCGTCAGCGTAGTACACGGTCACTTGCCAATGGTGGTGCTTGCGGCGCTTGTCACGTTTCATGCGGCTGGTCTTCTTGAGCTTTTGCTTAGTCACTTTGGGCGGGTCCCTCCGCTGTGGTGACTATGGCAAGTTTGCAGGGGCGGCGCAAGTAACTAGTTAGGGGTTGACGTTCCTATACTCTATTTCTGGCCGGCGTGAGGGGTTTAGGTGCCATTTTGGCTTCCGCAAAATGAAAAAAATTAAAGCCCTGCAACATTCTCGAGCATCTAACCGTATTAATAAGCGAGGGGCAATTAATGGCGGGGGGAGGAACACCGTGATGCGCTGGGAACGTGGCATGCAGATTGAAGACTTGCGGGATCATCCGAGGGAGTTGATCGCCGAGCTGAGCGATTTACTGGCCAGTGGCGCGCCGGCAATTCCCGATCCGAAACACCCTGAGCTGTATGAGATTAAGAGCGACGCACAGGTGTTCTATGTGCACATCTCTCCCGTAACGGGAAAAGTGTGGCTTGTGGCTACTTGGCCGAGCGAAGGCGTGCTGGAAGGCGCACACGCAGCAGCTTAATCGGAGTTTGCTTGCGCAGAGCGTCAGACGCTTTGTTTGCGGCGGCGTTCCGCATTTGCGGCTACTCGGTTAGGTCCGAGGGTTTGAAGCTCAAATCGGTGAGAATTTGTGGTTTCAGTTTGTAGATAGCTGGTGATTCGCTGGTTCGGGCGTAAACAAAACCGCCGGTTTCTTTTGAAATTTCAACTTTCAGAATCTTCCCACCCTTGTCCGTGAGAATCGCTTCGAACTCGGGCTTCGCTAGTTTCGCGACGACAGCTGGCGCAGGGTGGTCGAAGATTTCTTCGGCAGTGGCTTGCTGCAGTGGAGTGAAGAGCTTGTCGAGAGTGACCGATTTTGCCTTCTGATTGTCTTTGGACTTGTCGCTCGGCTTTTCGTCTTTTTGCGCAGGAGGATTCAATGCCCATTCCGTCTCGCTCTTGCGGGTCGCAACGATCGTGCCGCTGGCGTTGTGAATCTCGGCATGGGTGATGGCTGCCGGATCGAGATGGGCGAGTTTCTTGTCGCGCAGTTCGCTGAAATTTTGTGAGAGCTTTTTGTACAGATCCTGATTGATGCGGAAGATCATCGGCCGCGCGGCGTCTCGCGCAAAATACTCGTCGCCTTCCTTTTTCCCCACGAGCAAAGTTGCGATGTCACCTTTGGCATACGCGACGCTGAACGAAATCGCCGGCGTTGCGAGCCCATACTTCGGCAGATTGTCGGCGGTTTCGCTGACGATGGTGGTGGTTCTGCCATTGGCGACGGCCGAGAGCAGCGCGTTGATGGCGTCTCCGTCACCGAGCGCAGCCGCGGGCTTGGTGAACCGCCAAACGTCGTGATCCTTGGCTGCGGCGAGATCGCCCGATGAATTCTTGAGGCCGAAGGATTTCACGTCGTCGGTGACGAAACGCAGCACGGAATGGTCGCGCAAATCCTGCAGCGGCTTATCGGCGCTGACCAGCAGCGATTCGGGGAGCAGAGCAACATCCTTAGCATTGTCAACGATGGCGTACACCGAAGCGCCGGTGAAATCTTTTTTGCCCAAGCGCAGTGAATGCTTTGCGCCATTCTTCATTTGAAAATCGAGCGCGACAACGGGAGTATCCAGTCCAAATACTTTCAGGCGATCGGGCGTGCCGGGTTCGGTCTGCGCAACGCGATCTGACGCGAGTTGCTGCAGAATTCCCTGGAGCGACGGATCATCAGGGCCCGTCTGTAGCGGCGCGGTGATTTGCCAGGCGCCATTTTGTTTTTCGAAATGTATTGGCTGAGATTTTGGGTCCGCCGGATATGAGATGGTCAGCGAAGAAATGTCGTCTGCCTGCAGGGTAAATGCAGGTTTGGTGGAATCTGCCGGCGCATTTGCGGCTTCTTTTTGACCCCGCTTCCAGTCGAAATAATAGGCCGCGGCTCCTACGACGACCGCGACCAGCAGGACAATCAATGTGGATTTCTTAATCATGGCGTTCGGGAATGTTCCTCATTCGCTTGGCGTGCACGCTAGCGGCGTTTCCACCAAATATAAACTCCGGAAAAAATCACCAGACCCGGCAGAAAGACCAGGTCCACCCAGTGCAGAATGGCGGACTGGGCTTCGGACAGGTTGACGCGGCGGTTGGTGGCGCTCTTAGGGCGGATGGAGATCAGGCTTTCATCCTGGGTGAGCCAATCAACAGAGTTGTAGAAGAGATCGCCATTTCTTTGCTGCGTGACCCAGGGATTCGCGGCAAATTGCGAATTGCCGATGACGACCACACGCGCGTCCTTGTCACCTACTTTGCGGTTCGCGGCGACTCCCAAGGAAAGCGGACCGATCTTGTCTGTTTTGGGATCGAAGGAAATTTTCTTCTGGCCAGGCTCGAGCTTGGGAATCGTGAAGCTGCGTTCGGAGGTTTTCAGCAGCTCGACCGTCTGCGGAATCGTTTTGCTTTTGTCCGCGATTGCGGCGGTGCGCGCCAGCGGGAAGAAGGCTACCGAGCCTTGAAAACCTTTCGTGATGGGACTGCTGCCAAAATCCTGAACAACCGGAATTATCGGACCGCCGCCGAAGAGTTGGCCCATCCCGCTCGCATCCACCACGACGTCGTTACCGACCGCGACGTTCCACGACGTGAAAAGGTCGTCGAGTTTCGGGTCCGTCGCGGGGTCAATCAGGATTAGCGCGTCGCCACCAGCGTCGAGATATTTGCCGAGCATCGCGGTTTCCTGCGGGTAGTACGTTTGCTTCGGTCCAGCAATCACGACAGCGCTGCAGTCGGCAGGCACGCCATTGTCTGCGATCAAGTTGACCGTTTTTGTGGCGTAATTCTCTTTCTTCAGGCCAGCATCCACCTGGCTGTAGCCTTCCTGCGAAGTATCGGTGAGAGATTTTTCGCCGTGGCCGGTGACGAAACAGACTTCCTTGACTTTGTCGCTGGTGACTTTAACGATGGCGCCGGTGACGTCTTCTTCGCCGGGTTCGCTTCGTTGGCCGGATTGCAGATGTTCTTTGCGCGCGCCGTAGGCGACGATGACATCGCCCATGTGGGTCGCGCCGAAGTCCTGTGCGACTTCGGGCTTTTGCTGCGGGTCCACGAACTGATATTTGAAATGTGGGCTGAGGGCCTTGTATTCAGCCATCAGATCGTCAAAGGTGGCGTTCGGAGTCTTATCGAAGCGCGCGACGGTGAGATCTTGTTTCAAGCCGCTGACGATGTTGCGGGTCTGGTCGGAGAGCGTGTAGAGCTTTTCGGTGGTGAGATCGAAAGTCTTTTTATGGCGGAAGCCGACGAAGTTGAGGACGCCGAGAATGGCAATTACGGCGATAGTCAGAATCGTGGTGTTAGTTCCCTGCTGCGCTGACCGGCCAGAAAACGCTCGGACGATGGCGCGGAAACCGAGGACCGCGGCCGCCGCAACGAAAACGCCGCCGGCGATCAGGAGAATCTTGCTCGTGATGAGCAGTTCGCCTTGAATGGAATAACGCACGCCGCTGGCAATGAGCATCGCCACGCCGATCGTGCCTATGAAACTAGCTATTTCTTCGCGATCCCATTTCATACTGCAAGTTCCTCCATGAATTGCGAGCTGCGCGCGATTTGGTTATGCGCGGCGCCAGCGCATCGAATCAATCGAGCGCACGGTTAAGAAAACAAACAGAACTATGAAGCTGAAATAATAAATCAGGCCCGATGTGTCAATGATGCCGCGAGCGAAATCGTCATAGTGATGGCTGGCGGAAAGATACTGCAGAACGGAACCTAGGCCGCCTTCGCCGGTGTGACCCAAATCCAAAACCCAGAGGAACAGGAAAGCCACGAAGGTGAGGACTGCAGCGATGAGCTGATTCTCAGTTAACGAGGAGATGAAAGTGCCGAGCGCAAGCAGCGAGCCACCGAGCAGCAGAATTCCTGCATAGCCCGCGAGCAGCATGCGCCACGGTGGCAGCGGTTCGCTGTGGAGATACATGTAAACCAGGTAACCGGCGGTGGGCAGAAGCATGACCGCGAAGAGCGATAAGGATGCAAGGAACTTTCCGAGGACGATTTGAATTTCGCTGATGGGCGACGTCATCAGCAATTCCATGGTGCCGCGTTTGCGCTCCTCGGCAAAGACACCCATGGTGAGAAATGGCGTGATGAAGAGAATTAGCGTCGAGAGCAGACCCAGAAAAGCGCGCATCACCTGGCCGGGAACGTCAAATTGCGGTGGCATGCCGAACTGCATGCTCTGCATTTCCATTTGAAACGACTGCTGAATGACCGCGGACAGAAAAAAATTGAAGAAAAACGCGCTGATGAGCAAGAACAAGCCGATGCAGACATAGGCGACCGGCGAAACGAAATAGTGGCGCATTTCCTTGCGATAGATGGCGTAGAGGTTGCGCATCGTTTTTCAGACTCCTTGGTAAAAGTTCCGCACTTCGGTTAGTTCGCTGATGCCTGCGCGTGCGCGGCGTCGTCGGTGGTCAATTCCAGGAAAATTTCTTCCAAGCTGAGGCTGACGCCGCGCAATTCAAAGAGCGGCCAGCCATTCTGCACGATTTTCGCGGCGATGGAGCTGCGAATGTCCGCGCCCTGCGCGGTTTCGACTATGGCGACAAGATGGCCATCGGACGGAAGCTGCTCCGTTTCCACGCGGGTAGTGCCCGAGACTTGCGTGAGCGCGTCGCGAAGGGCTTTTTCCGGTGCTTGCACTTCGACGCGGATTTTCTGGCCGCCTTTGAGCTGCGAGGTCAGGTTTTGCGGCGTGTCCACCGCGGCGATCTTGCCTTTGTTGATGATCACCACGCGGTCGCAGGTCATGCTCACTTCCGGAAGAATGTGCGTGGAAAGAATGATGGTGTGAGTTCCGGCGAGGCCTTTGATTAGATTGCGCACTTCGATGATCTGCTTGGGATCGAGGCCGACGGTGGGCTCATCGAGAATGATGACGTCTGGGTCATGCACCAGCGCTTGCGCGATGCCTACCCGCTGTTTGTAGCCGCGGGAGAGGCGCTTGATCAGTTGCGCGCGGCGATCTTCCAAATTTGTTTTTTCCATCGCGTCGGTGACGCGTGCGGCGCGCTTATCGGATGGGACGTTCTTGATGCGCGCGACGAAATCCAAATAGTCTTCGACGGTCATATCGGGATACACGGGCGGAGCTTCGGGCAGGTAGCCGATGTGGCGGCGGACTTCCATGGAATCGCCGAAGACGTCGAAGCCAGCGATTTTCGCGGTGCCGGACGTGGCGGGCATGTAGCCGGTGAGGATGCGCATGGTGGTGGTCTTGCCGGCGCCGTTCGGTCCGAGAAAACCTAAGATTTCGCCTTTATTTACGGTGAATGAAACGTGGTCAACGGCCGTGACTGCGCCGTACGCTTTCGTCAAATCCTGAACTTCTATCAATGCATTCCTCCTGCTGAGGTACGACCGGCGAGAGCGCCGGGCAATTCCAAACAAATGTTTATACTAAAAAACGGCGAAAATTGAAAATCACGCGGGAGCTTGCGGCGAGTGATTTTGCGACAGCGCGGACGAGCTGCGGCGTCTAGCTATCGGCCAGTTGTTGGATGCGGAGTTCGGTGAAGCAGTTGCCGAACTGGTGGAGCTGGCGGCGCTGCGATTTTTTCGGTGTGGCGATGCTGCGATTGAGTGCGCGAGCTGATTTTTTGCGCGTGCGAATGCGGCGAAAGGCGCTAGGCGCTCTCGTCGAAATCCGTCTCCAGGTCCGGTAGTTTGTCGCCTTCGCTTGCCACCCACACGTACAAGGTCGGCAACAGAAAAATGCTGAGCACCAGTGCGGCGACCAGGCCGCCGACGATCACGATGGCGAAGGGGCGCTGGGAGTCCGAGCCGATGCCGCGCGAGAGGGCCGCGGGCAGCAGGCCGAGCGTGGCGACGAGCATCGTCATCATGATTGGGCGCAAGCGCAGCACGGCGCCTTCGATCGCGGCATCTGCGATGGTGTGGCCGCGGGCGCGCAATTGGTTGATGTATTCGAGCATGATGACGCCGGTCTGCACGGAAACTCCGAACAGCGCCAAAAATCCCACGCCCGACGAAACGCTGAAGTGCGTGCCAGTGAGAAGCAGGGCCAAAAGTCCGCCAACGGGCGCCATGGCGACGTTGCCGAGAATCAGCAACGCCCACTTCACGGAACCGAACATGGTGTAGAGAATCACGAAAATTCCCAGGATAGTGAGCGGCAGCACGAGCATCAGGCGCCGCTCCGAGCGTTTCTGGCTCTCGTATTCGCCGGCCCAATCAATGCTGTAGCCGGTAGGGAGTTTGACCTGCGCGTTGACTTTGCGGATGGCTTCTTCAACGGCGCCGCCGAGGTCGCGGCCGCGGACGCTGTATTTAATGGCGACGTAGCGTGAATTTTCCTCGCGATAAATTTCCGAGGCGCCATCGCGAACTTCAATTTTTGTCAGTTGAGCCAGAGAGACACGCTCGCCGGAGGGCGAGAGGAGCCGAATATTTTCGATGGCCTCTTGCGTGTCGCGGTAGGGCGCCTGATAACGCATCACCAGATCGTAGCGCTGCTCGCCTTGAAGCACCTGGCTGACAGCGTTGCCGCCGACGGCGGTTTGAATGGCGTCTTGAATATCCGAGACGTTAATCTGGTGCCGTGCGGCTTCTTTGCGGTCCACGACGAAATTCAGGTTGGGCTGCCCGATGACACGAAAGACGCCCAGGTCTTCGATGCCGCGGACGTTGCGCATGATGGCGACGATGTCGTCGGCTTTCTTTTCGAGTAGCCTTAGATCGTCGCCATAAATCTTGACAGCCAGCTCGCCTTTGACGCCGCTGACGGCTTCTTCCATGTTGTCTGAAATGGGCTGCGAAAAATTCCAGAGGACGCCGGGAATCTTGCTTAGTTCGCGGTCCATTGCGCCGATCAGCTCGTTTTTGTCCCGGCCAAAGACGGGGCGCCATTCATCTTTCGGCTTCAGGTCAACGAAATATTCGGTATTGAAGAATCCGGTGGTGTCTGTACCGTCGTCGGGACGGCCGACCTGGGACACAACCTGCGTAACTTCCGGAAAAGAGGCGAATACGATGCGCGCCTGATTCATGATGCGCGCGCCCTCCGTCGGGCCGGTGCTGGGCGCGAGAGTGCCGCGCGCCCATATGGCGCCTTCGTCCAGATGCGGCAGAAATTCCGAGCCAATCACGCCGCCGAAGGTGAGATAGACCGCAAGGCCCACGGCGCAGCCAGCGACGGCGATTGTTACCGGACGATGCTCGATGGCCCAACGCGCGGCTTTGCGGTAGGAAGTCTTCAGATAATCCATCACCGGATTGCGCCATTCGTGGACGCCATTCTGGAAGAACACGCTGCAGAGCACCGGCGCGATTAGCATCGAGAAAACGAGCGCGCCAAGGAGCGCGAACGCAACGGTCCAAGCCATGGGCCGGAACAGGCGGCCTTCGACGCGCTGCAATGTGAAGATGGGCAAGTACGCGGTGATGATGATGGCGATGGCGTAGAAGACCGGACGCTGAACTTCGAAGGCGGCGTCACGGATGCGTTCCAGGATGGCTTTGTTGTTGGTGTCACCGTGGGTCAGGTGGCGGACGATGTTTTCGACCATGACCACGGCGCCGTCAACTACCATGCCGAAATCGAGCGCGCCGAGGGACAAAAGATTTGCGGGAATATTATTCAAGCTGAGGCAGATAGATGCGAATAACAGAGAGAACGGAATCGTCAGAGCGACGATCAGGGAGCCACGAAAATTGCCGAGAAAAAGGAAGAGAATCACGGAAACAAGAATGATTCCTTCGGTGAGATTGTGCAGAACGGTATGGGTTGTGTAGCGAACCAGATCGCTGCGATCGAGAAACGGAACGATTTTTACGCCGGGGGGAAGGATGTAATCATTTAGCTCTTTCACCTTCGCGTGGATTCCGGCCAGGGTCGAGTCGGAATTGGCGCCTTTACGCAGCAGAACGATTCCTTCAACTACGTCGTCGTTATCAACAATGACGCCGTCGGAACGATGAATTGCTTTGCCGATTTGGCCGAGGCGAATTTTCGGGCCCTGGACGACTGTCGCGATGTCCTTGACGGTAAGCGGCGTGCCGTTTTTTGCGATGATGGCGGTCTGCTCGATATCGGCGACGCTGTTGAACAAGCCCACCGAACGTACGTTGATCTGCTGCAGACCGGCTTCGATGAAGCTGCCGCCAGCATTGGTGTTGTTATTGGCAAGCTGTTGCTCTACCTGGGCGATGCTCAGGCCGTAGGCGACGAGTTTGTTGGGGTCCACCTGCACCTGGTATTCGCGAGTGATGCCGCCGAAGCTGGAGACATCCACGACGTTGGGCACGGATTTGAACTGTTTTTCGAGCGTCCAGTCCTCGATGGATTTCAGTTCCATCAAGTCGTAGCGGGGATTGGTGCTTCTGAGCGTGTACCAGAAAATCTGGCCGACGGGGCTCCAATCCGTGCCCATCTGCGGCTGTAGATTTTGCGGCAGCGTGACCAGCGAAAGACGCTCGAGAGCTTTCTGGCGGTTCCAGTCGTTGGAGGATTCATCGTCGAAAATCAGCATTACGCTGGAAAGGCCAAAGAGCGAGACGGAACGGAGATGTTCGAGATGCGGGATGCCGTTCATTTGAATTTCGATGGGGATGGTGACTTGCTGTTCGACTTCTTCGGCGGCGCGGCCGGGCCATTGGGTGATGATCTGGACGTAATTGTTCGCGACGTCGGGATAGGCTTCGACGGGGAGATTGTGGAAGGAAATCGCACCCCAAACGAGCAGCAAAGTGGCGAGAGCGAGAATGATGAAGCGGTTGTTCAGGGCATAGTTGACGACGGCGCGAATCATGGGCCCTCCGTGCGGCTCGATTGATGGGGATTCATGCGTCCTCCAAGAAGTTTTGCGTTTGGAAAACTTATGCTTCGGTGCGCGCGGCCATCGCGGTTTACGCGCGGTCGCGGAAAACGCGCGAAAGGCGCGGGGGCATGCGAACAGAAAAACGGGATGTGCCGCCGAGGCTCGGGGCTTTGGCGAATTTCGCCCCGTGTGCGTTGCGGAATAAGATCAGTACGAGCGCCGCGAAGCTTCGGGCGCGACGATTGACGGATCTAACCCCAGCGAGTTTTTAGAGGTAAGGAACTTCGGAAGGAGGAGCGCGTTCTGGTGCAGAAATCAGGAACGGGCTCGGAAGAAATCCGCGATTCGAAAGCGCAACGGCGCGGGTTTGCCGCTCGGAATGCGGCAAGCGTGCCGTCGCGATATAAAACGCCTCGCGTGACGACGGAGGCACTGCTACGGAGTGTGGTATTCGATCGGGTGATGAATCCCAGCCGGTCTGAGATTCGCGGAATGCTTCGGGAAACGCGGTCGTTGCTACACGAGTAAAAGTTCCGTGGCCGTCATTGATAAAAATCGCCACGGGCTGGCGGAGCCAGGTTGTGGTGAGAATCAGGTCAGGGATCTGGTCGCCATTCACGTCGCGAGCGGCGATCTGCAAGCCGCCGACCGGCGCGACGATCGAAATCGTTTGCCGCCCAGACGCGCTCAACTGCAGTTGGATCCAATAATTCGTGGGGGAAACGCCGCTTTGGCCGGCTTCAACGCCAACCAGGTCGGGGAGATGGTCGCCGTCGAAGTCTGCCACCGCAAATGGCAGGCCGGGGCCGACAGAGATTGAGGACGGCTTAGGGGCATCCGCCCCAACCGCAGCACCCGTGAGTGTGCCTGCGAGAAGAAAAAGAACCAGAAATCCGCGAAGGAATTCCGCGGATGCGGGCCTCGCGAGCCGTCGAAGAGAAGATTTAGACATAAGCTTGAAGCAACGTACGCCGATTACCTTCCGAAAGCGTGAGTTTACAATACGAGCGAACATTCGGCCAAAAAAACTAACGGGTCGAAGCGCGCGCGCTAGAACGTGAAGCGGCCGCCGATTTGCGCTGCGAAGGCTGTGCCCACTGTAGTGCCGGGGCCGAAGAAGTCGCCGAGCGCGCCTGCGGGAAAGCTCAATTGCTTCAGGCTGGTGATGGGAGTGAAGGTCGAGCAATCGGGTGGGTTGGCGCAGATGCCAGTGATGTTGGAAGTGTCGTTCACCGGCACGGGGAACGCTGCGACATTGGTTACATAGTTCGCGCCGGGATTATTGCGGTTGAAAATATTGAAGAATTCGATGAAGGGAGTGGCGGTAAAACGCTCCTTAATTGTGAACGGTCGGCTGACGCGGAGATCCCACTGGATGTAAGGAGTGCCACGGAATTCATCGAGCGAAGTTTTCACACCATTGACGACGATGCGGTCCGTGCCGTCGGTATTGGTGATAGTGAAGGGACGAGCGGTTTCGGCTTGGCCGAGGAGAGAAACGTCGAATCCGCCGGGAAGGTGGAATACTCCAGCAAGGACGAAACGATCGGTGACATCTTCGCCCGAGGGACCGTAATCCCCTTTGGCGAAGGGATCGAGCGGATTGCACACGCCGTTCACGTAGTCGAACAGCTCGCCCAACACGCAACCCCACGTCTGCGCTTTGGAAAGCGTGTAGTTTGCGATGAGATTGAAGCGGCGCGAAATGTTTCCCTGCAAATGAATCGATAGGCCGTTGTAGCTGGAGCGATTGTCGCTCTTGAAGAGCGCGATGTCTGGCGCGTCTGCCGGGAGATTTACGCCAGCGGTGTAATCGTAGCGGCGATAGCCGTGATTACCCTCTTCATGGGTGAAATCCGCGCTGACGAGCCATTGATCGTTGAACGCATGCTGGACGCCCGCGGTGGCGTGGATGGCGTAGGGCGTGCTGTAGCGGTTGTCAATTAGCGCCCCCGCGGAGCCGGGCGGCAGGCAGCCGGGATCCGTGGGTACGACGCAGGGGGCAGGCGGGGCGTTCACTGCTTGGAATGCGGTTACCCAGCCGTTCTGCGCCAGATCGTTGTAAAAAAGGCCAAAGCCCGCGCGGACCACGGTGGACGCTGACTGCCCTATGGTATATGCGACGCCGATGCGCGGCGCGAAGGCGTGGCGATAATCCTGCGGCGCGCCCGTAACGAGGGGGATGCCCAAGGCCTTTAGCGTGAGGTACGCCGGATTTTCCAGTTGGCTGCGGCCGGAGGCGGTGAACAGTCCCCAGGTGGTGTCGTATCGCAGACCGTAATTCACAGTGAGGCGCGGCGTCATGCGCCAGGAATCTTCAGCGTAGAGGCCGAGGCGCTGAACATTCTGGACGAAGCTGCCATCGGCGGCGGGAGTCGCCGTGCAGTTGATGTCGGCGGGCACCGGCTGCGTGCAGGTGAGGTCGTTATAGAACTGCGATGGATTCGCGGCGTAGAAGCTGGGATTTTCGGGATACTGGATCAGGGTTTCGGCGTTACCTGCGAGAGCGCCGCTCAGGACCGGTTCGTGGATGAAATTGATGCCGAAGCGCGGGGTGTGCTTGCCGACGGGGTGAGTGACGTCATAACGGAACTGATATTTTTGCTGATTGCGCAGAATCGGAAAGGCGGTGATCGGGGTGACGAACTGATTGTCACCAAAAGTTTCGAAGCCGGAAATGGTGCTGTCGGTGGAACTGAAAGGAAAGGCGAGGGCGTACCCAAAATCGCCGTTGCGCGTCTCCGTGTGGTGTAGGCCACTGGCTTCGAAGACGAACGAGCCGACCCAGGTAGGACTGAAGAGAAATTGCTGGCTGAGCAGCAAGTTCATGTAACTCGAACGCGAGGTCGCGCCGACGGATGGCAAGGTCGCTTGCTGGACGAGATCGTTGAAAGTGGTGTAACGATCCAGGGCGTAGCGCAGGAACCATTGCGAGCGGGCGGATTGCGTCCAATCAAAACGTGTGGTGACCAGATAATCGTGAAATGGCACGGGAGCGTTCTCCGGCACGGCGATCGAGCTCACTTCCGGGACCAGGCCTTCCGTGGCCAGGCTCGCCAAGGCATCGAATTCTGAAATGCTAGCGGGACTGTAGGCGATGCTGGCATCTTCGTGAACGTATTCGAGCGAAGAGAAAAACCAAACTTTGTTCTTAACTACCGGGCCGCCGACCGTGCCGATGTAATTCTGGCGGGAGAAAGGCTGTTTGGGTTCGGGAGGCGGGTTATCAATGGGCAGGCGGGCATTGAGGGCAGCGGCTCTTTCGTAGACGGCGGCTTCGCCGTGCCAATCGTTGGTGCCACGCTTGGTGGTAAGCACCACGGAACCGCCGGTGGTGCGGCCTGTATCTGCGTCTTCCTGTGCAGTGCGTATTACGAATTCCTGGATCGCATCCGGCGAATAGTTCTGCAGGAAGCCGCCGATGTAGTCGTCGGAGTTGTCGCCGCCGTCCACCGAAAGCTCTACGTTTAGACCGGAACTGCCGCCAAAGGAAACCGCGGTGATGCGCGCTTTGGTGGGATCGGAAGGTTCGACCGGCTCGGTGCCCGGCACGAGGTAAGCGATATTTGCGAAGCTGCGATGGCCGAGAGGAATGTTTTGCAAATCTTCGGATGAAACTGCGCCCTGGTGCACCGCGCTGGAAACATCAAGCTGTTGGGTACTGATCGAGGATGCCTGCGCTTGGACCTTCACGGTCTGCTGCACCACGGCCGGCTGCAACGTAGCGGTGATTTCCTTCGCCATGCTGACAACGACCGCCAGGTCCGAGCCTGCCTCGGCGAATCCCGTGGCGGTGACGCTCACGTGATATTGGCCAGCAGGCAAATCATCCACGCGGAAGTCCCCGTGGCTATCGGCGGTGACTGTGCGCTCGAGCGTAGAGGCGCGCGCGTGGACTACGATGGTGGCGTTGGGAATGCGGGCGCCGGAGGCATCTTCGACGTGGCCGATGATGCTTCCACGGGATGTTTGTCCCCAGGAGATTGTAGAAAATATAAGCGCCGCAAAGACCGGCACCGCAGTACGCCAGAGTTTCACGATCCGCTCCTGCTATTCGCCAGCTCGCCAGTTACTCCGGCGACAGCGGTCATAATTTAAGCGATGCGTTTCTGTTCGCGGTGCGGCCGAGCGCGGACCCGACGCCCGAGCCACGCATAAAATGGCGGCAAGGGCCGGGCAACGGGGTTCGGCCGGTCTGCATCCTTATGGCTGACCGATGGGGCGCATTATCGCAAATCAAATCTCTGGTTGGTATAGCGGTTTGCGGGCAGCGGTGGACCCGGGGCGCGCTGGAGATGTGCGTTGACACGCTGCGGGGGTTTTGTTATTCAACTAGTTTCGTTAATTGAGCCAATGGTTCGATGTGGGAGCGACTCCCTCCGTTCCGGGCGGATCCGAAAAAGAAATCCAAGGTGCTATGACGACATTGAAGGTGTATGCCCGAATGAATAAAATTTTGGCGCTGAGGAAGCGAGAGAATGTGGCCAGCGGGACCCGTTGGACTCGCCTGGGGTCGCTCGGGTGCGCGGCGATTGCTTTTCTGAGCCTGACGTGCATTTCGAGCTGCGGCGGCGGGGGCGGCAACATCACTTTGGCGATTACTCCGAAAACTTCCACGATGGACCAGGGAGAATCTCTGCTTTTCGAGGCGACGCTGGGCAATGACACGCGCAACCTGGGAGTGACATGGCAGCCGCTGACGGGTACGGGCTGCGCCGGGTCGAGTTGCGGTACCTTGACCAACATCACCAGTACGTCGGTGACATATACCGCTCCGTCGGGACTCACCACCGGCATTAGCGTAAGCCTAGAAGCGATCTCCAAGGCGAATTCGGGCGTTACTTCAACCGCGACGATCACCATTGTCCTGCCTGTGACTTTCACGACTACGTCCCTGCCGAATGGCTCCAACGGCGTAGCGTACAACCAAACAATTATTACCAGCGGCGGAGTTGCGCCGATCACCTATACCGTGGGTGTCGGCAACTTGCCTGCGGGCCTGAAGCTCAACAACGTCGGCACGATTATTGGCACACCCAGCGGCACGGGAACGTCCGTATTCACAATTAATGCCACCGATTTCGGGACTCCGCCTCTGACGGTGCCGTCACCGATCTACACGGTTACGATTAATCCACCGCCGCCGCTTTCGATAACCTCCACGGCGATGGCTAACGGCTTTACTGGCACTGCGTATAGCTCTGCGATTGGATCCTCCGGAGGCGTTCCGCCGCTGACGTGGTTCGTGCCGCCGGGTACCTTGCCGCCGGGACTGGAACTGAATACCTCGTCCGGACTGATCAGCGGCACACCGACGACTGCAGGCGTTTACACATTTTTTCCGACCGTGTCGGATTCGGCGCTTCCGCCGCAGCACGCATCGTCGGCAACGGGCGTGACCATTTCGATCATCGCGGTGACTCCGCTGCAAGCAGTGACGCCGCCACTCCCCGCCGGCGATGTGGCTACAGCCTATACGGCTACTCTGGTGGCTAAAGGCGGCGTGACTCCCTACGTCTGGAGCATCGTTGGCGGACAGCTCCCCTCGGGGCTGAAGCTGAATGCAGCCACGGGCGTCATCTCCGGCATACCGATCCTGAAGACTACCGCCAATTTCTCCGTGCAGGTGCAGGATGCAAATTTAACGAAATCCGCGCCGCAATCCTTGAGCATCGTGATCAACACCGGCACCGCAGTCTCCAATACGCTGCTGAGCGGTCCCTACAGCTTCCTGTTCCAGGGGTTCGATTCGGGCGGCAACGTCGAGATGGCGGGCAACTTCACGGCCAACGGCAGCGGCACTATTCAGGGCGGGCAGCTCGACAGCAATCGTTCCGGCGGGACGCTGGGCGTGTTCACGGGATCGTCCTTTACCGGGACCTACAGCATCGGGACCGATGGACGCGGGACCATGCAACTGATCACTACGAACAGCAAGGGTGCGATCAGCACCACAAATTACATATTGGCTGAAGATTCCGGCGGGAACTTCCACATGATCGAGAACGATACGATCGGGACGCCACAGACGCATGGATCGGGAATCATCAAGCCAATCATTGGCGGTGGCTTGACCGCGTCGACGTTCAGTGGAAATTACGTGTTGGAACTGGACGGGCAGGACAATCTGGGAAAATCCGAAGCGATCGTGGGCGTCACGCACGCCGATGGCGTTTCCCTGCTGACCCCGGGAATGCTCGACGTTAACGATGGAGGAACGTACAGCCCGGCATTGGCAGTAACCGGAAGCTTTTTCGTTACTCAGAACAACGACAAGGGGATTCTGTTTCTGACATACCAGATTCCTGCATCGGCGCAAGTGATCGCGCAATATTCGTTCTACTTCGTTTCTCCCAACGATATGTTCCTGATGGCCATCGATCCCACCGACGCCACCCACCCCCGGTTGGGGGGTGAGCTGTTCCTGCAGAAGGCGGGCGCGCTGTTCGATGCCACCGCCTTGAGCGGAATCAGCGTGGCGACGAGCAGCGGTCTAGACGGAAGCAATGCCACAGTACTGGCGGGTCTGCTGACGGGTAACGGCAGCAGCGTCGCGAGCGTCAGCTATGACCAGAACGACGGCGGTGCGGTCACTCTGAACAACGCTGCAACGGGAACCTACATCGCGGACCCGAGCATGAACGGACGCATGGCGTTCACCGGACTGGGCGCACAGTTTGCCGCGGCGTATTTGACGGCGCCTAATCAGGGGATATTGATTGGCTCGGATCCCGCAGTCAGTTACGGCTCGCTCGATGCGCAGACTGCCACCGCTCCGTTCTCGAGCAGTTCGATACTCGGCGGTTACACGTTGAGCGCCGAAACCACTTTGGATCCGGCGGCCGTGAACATCATCGGACAGCTCGATTCGCTGAACGGCAACGGATCAATGACGGGAATCCTGGACGAAGCGGACAACGACGGAACCCCGCACACCGATCAGACGGTGGTGATCCCGAATTACGTGGTGGGACCGAACGGCCGCGGCACGATGCAGATCGGCTCGACGGTCGGCCTGCCTTCGACCATGGTGTTCTACATCGCTTCACCGGGAAGTTTCCGCGGCATCTCCACCGATTCGAATCCGGGGAACGAACATCCTCTGGTTATGTACTTCAACCACTAGTCGGCGTGCGTGACGCGGTCGTTTGCGATTGCTCGCCAGGTAGCAGGACGCTTACTTCTTGTCTTTCTTTTTTTCCTCGAGCTTTAGCGCGGCGGAATTGATGCAGAAACGCAGGCCGGTGGGATCGGGGCCGTCGTCGAATACGTGGCCCAGATGCGCGTCGCAGCGGCTGCACATGGCTTCAGTGCGTACCATGCCGTGGCTGATATCTTTTTTCAGTTCCACGTTATCGGCCGCAATCGGCTGATAGTAGCTGGGCCAGCCTGAGCCGGAGTGAAACTTCGCGTCAGAAGAAAACAGCGGCTGGCCGCAGCAGACGCACATGTAGGTTCCTTCGGCTTCCTCGTTTTCGTACTCGCCGGTGAAGGGCGGTTCAGTTCCCTGCTTGCGCGTGACATAGTATTGATTGTCGTCCAGTTTGGCGCGCCATTCGGCGTCGCTCTTGCGTATTTTTTCGCTCATGGCGATAGCTTACACGAAATTTCTATTTCCTGTGAAGCACGCGCGACGGCGATAAGTGCGCGTGGTCGGATATACTAGGCGGGTCAGAGTCGGTCGCTGACCGATAATCGCGCTCGCGGCATCGCGGCGCTGCTTCCTTCCCAGGGGCAGCGAATCGAGGGCGAAGACATCCTCATCGAACAGAGTGGAGAGAATCTGTGAACGAAGTTTTCATTTGTGACGCAGTGCGAACGCCGTTCGGGCGCTACGGTGGCGCGCTGGCGACAGTTCGCACCGACGATCTAGCGGCGATTCCGATTCGCGCGTTGCAGGAGAGAAATCCGGGCGTGGACTGGGCGGCTGTGGATGATGTGATCTATGGGTGCGCGAATCAGGCGGGGGAAGATAATCGCAACGTGGCGCGCATGGCGCTGCTGCTGGCAGGACTGCCGAAGGAAGTGCCGGGCGCAACGATTAACCGGCTGTGCGGCTCGAGCCTGGACGCGCTGAGCATTGCGGCGCGCGCGATCAAATCCGGCGAGGCGGAACTGATGATCGCGGGCGGAGTAGAGAGCATGACCCGCGCTCCGTTTGTGACCGGGAAAGCTGACAGCGCGTTCAGCCGCAACGCGGAGACATTCGATACGACAATCGGCTGGCGCTTCATCAATCCGTTGATTAAAGCCAAATACGGCGTGGATTCGATGCCGGAAACGGCGGAGAACGTCGCCGAGGAATATCACGTGGGCCGCGCGGATCAGGATGCGTTTGCATATCGCACGCAGCAGCGCTGGGGACGCGCGAATGCCGCCGGATTTTTCAAACAGGAGATTTTCGCGGTGCCCATTCCGCAGAAGAAGGGCGATGCGAAAATTTTCGATACGGATGAGCATCCGCGGCCGGACACGACTCTGGACGGGCTAGCGAAGTTGAAACCGATCGTGAAGCCGAACGGCACCGTGACTGCGGGGAATGCCTCCGGAATAAACGACGGCGCGTGCGCGCTGCTGCTGGCCTCGCAGGCGGCCGTTGCGGAGCATCGCTTGACGCCGCGCGCGCGCGTACTGGCAACGGCTACGGCGGGCGTCGCTCCGCGAATTATGGGGATTGCGCCCGCGCCGGCTACGAAAAAGCTGCTGGAAAAGACGGGCCTGAAAATTTCGCAGATGGATGTGATCGAACTCAACGAGGCGTTCGCGGCGCAGGCGCTGGCAGTGACGAGAGAACTCGGATTGCCGGACGACGCGCAGCATGTCAACCCCAACGGCGGAGCGATTGCGATTGGGCATCCGCTGGGTGCGAGTGGGGCGCGTCTGGCGACCACTGCCATGTATCAGTTGCAGGCGATCAAAGGGCGCTACGCGCTGTGCACGATGTGCATCGGAGTGGGCCAGGGAATCGCGGCGATCATTGAACGCTGCTGAAATCAACCGCGGCCGGTACGTACTACGTGCGGCTGACGACCAAGCAAGTGATATCGTCGTGCTGCGGCGCGACGCCCACAAATTCGTCGAGACGACTCATAATTCCCGAAAGTGTTACCGCCGCTCGTTCCTTAATCCTCGGTTGCAGCAGCGCGAGTAGGCGGTCTTCGCCAAATTGCTCATCTCTTTCGTTCTGCGCCTCGGTAACTCCGTCGGTGTAAATCACCAGCAGGTCGTCAAGCTCCAGGATGGTGTTTCCCGCCACAAACTTTTCTGTCAGCTCGATCCCCAGCGGCATGCTTTCGGAGTTCAGGCGCTCGATGGTGCCGTCTTGGCGCACCAGCATCGGAGGATTGTGACCTGCTGAAAGATAGTTAAGTTCGCCCGTCGCGGGGTTTAGTTCGGCGAGGAACGCGGTAGTGAAGCGACGGCCGTTCAGGTTGTTGCCGCAGGCCAAGCGATTCAAGTCCGTAACCAATTGCGAAAGCGTACCCGGTGCGCCCGCAAGCGCGCGGAGACTGGCCTGAAAGTTAGCCATGAGCATCGCCGCTGGAACGCTTTTGCCGGAAACGTCGGCGACGGCGATCAATAGCGGGCCGTCGGCGGCGCGCCGAAACGCGTCGTAGTAGTCTCCGGCCACGGTATTGGCTGGTCGCGTGGCGAAAGCCATATCAATTCCGGGAACTTCGGGAGGGACGCGCGGGACCAGCCAGCGCTGGATCTCACGGGCGATTTCAATGTCGCGTTTCATGGCAACATGATCGCCCAGAACCATAATCAGCAGAATCAATATGCCGGCGAACGCCACGAAAAATTCCACCTGCGTGGTGATGACCAGAAACTGAACACCGATGATTGATAGGCAGGCGAGAATCAAACTAAATACCAACAGCACGCGTCGCGCCGGCGAAAGTTTTCTCAATATTCCCGCAAACAGCGCGGCGACGATTTTGAATGGCTGCTTCCACGCCCTCTGCGAGCCCACCGCGCGCCAGTCAACATCTTGTTTGTACAGTCGCGAACTGGCCTGGGCCTCGGCTTTGAACTGCGTCCAGAGGTCGTCGGCTTCCATGCCCGCTGTTAACTGGCGCCAGCCGTTCTTGGAACGCGACAGCGCGCGCTTCGCTTTGGTCTTGGACTTGTGCGCGAAATTCTGGACTTTCGCCCAGTTGCTGCCAATCATGCCCCGTGGTTCTGTGGTGACGAGAGTAGCCACAATCCCACCATACGCTCTTCCGCAGCGTCGCGCAGATCAGGTTTTTCAGGTATTCTTGAATGACGGTAGACCTGCCGGAGGGATAGAAAACTTCCCGATTGTTCGCGTCGCCGGGAACTCGGTTCATTTCGCCGACTGCAATTTCGAGTAGAACTTTCCGTAACCACGAAAAAAATCGCGGAGCAAGAATTAGGCCAATTCCGTAGGTCTTTACTTATTAGCAAGTTACAGGGGATCGGTGTTGGCAGCAGACATGCACTCCCCCGATAATGAGTCTCGTCGCTAAACATGATGGTTACACGAGGCAGCAACATTCGAGATCGGAGACCCAGTCGTGAGCACAAGAGCTTTAGTTGGCAGCCCAACCCGCAAGGACGCCAATCCCGCCGAGGATATACCAAGCCCTAGATGGGCAGAGCGCCTGCGCGCGCTGAAGAACATTCCACCGGTAATGAAATACGTTTGGGACGCTGCGCCTGGCGTGGCTGTAGCGAACCTGGCTTCGCGCGTGGTGGCGGCGCTGATTCCGCTTTCGATGTTGGCGGTCACGCGAGCGATCATCGCTGCGATTTACGCATTAAACGCCAAGCAAACGCCGCTGCCTCATTACTTCTGGGGGCTGGTGACTCTTGAATTCCTGCTGGCCGGAATCGCGGCCATTTTGATGCGGGTGACGGATTTCTGCGACACCACGCTGGCCGAACGGTTCATGAAGCACATCAGCGTGCGGCTGATGAAGCACGCGGCGAATCTGGATTTGATGTCCTACGAAGATCCGGTTT
The DNA here is from genome assembly GCA_963754275.1 of uncultured Acidobacteriota bacterium. GTDB lineage: Bacteria > Acidobacteriota > Terriglobia > Acidiferrales > UBA7541 > Palsa-295. The sequence continues at coordinate 79,796 of CAVWFO010000001.1, read as the reverse complement.
TCTACGACAAGCTGGAACGCGCGCGCGTGCAGAGCACCGACCGCGTGCAGATGATTAAGATTTCCGGCCGGCTGATTCAAGAGACCATCACGACGGTCAGCCTGGCGGCTGGGATTTTCGTTTACTCCCCGTGGTTACTGATCGCGCTGGTGGCCTGCGTCGTACCCGCGTTTCTGGGTGAAACGCATTTCGCGTTCCTCGGATACTCATTGAGCTTCCAACAGACTCCTGCACGGCGCGAACTCGATTATTTGCGGCTGCTGGGCGGCACCAAAGAAGGCGCGAAAGAACTGAAACTGTTTGGGCTTGCTCCGTTCCTGGTGGGGCGTTATTCCGATGTTGCCACCGAGTTGCACGACCAGACCATCGGCGTGGCGCGACACCGGCTGTTTGTCGGCTCGCTGCTGGCGATGGTGGGCGTGGCGGGATACTACGGCACTTACATCTTCGTGATTTATCACACGGTGATTGGCTTGATCTCCCTGGCGACCATGATTTTCCTTGCGGGCGCCATCGGCGGGGCCAGCTCCAACATCCAGGCGGTGTTCACCACATTTTCGGAAATCGCGAACCAGGCGCTTTTCATGACGGACCTGCTGGAGTTCTTCGCGGTGAAGCCGAAGATTTTCTCGAAGCCTGGCGCATTGCCGGCTCCCAAGAAAATTCAGCTGGGATTTGAATTCAAGAATGTATCGTTTGCCTATCCGGGCAGCTCGCGGATGATCTTGAAGAACGTGAGTTTCAAGCTGGCGCCTTCGGAGCGCATCGCCATTGTCGGCGAAAACGGCCAGGGCAAGACCACGATTGTGAAGCTGCTGACGCGATTGTACGATCCGACGGAAGGGCAGATTCTTCTGGATGGCAAGGATTTGCGCGAGTACGACCTGGAAAGCCTGTGGCAAGAAATCGGCGTGATCTTTCAAGATTTTATGCGCTATGAGATGACAGCTTCTGCGAACATCGCGGTCGGCCGCATTGAGGAACGCAACAATCCGTTCCAGATTCGCGCGGCTGCGAACAAGAGCCTTGCGGAACAGGCGATTCGCCGGCTGCCGAAGGGCTTCGACCAGGTTCTCGGCTCTCGTTTCGAAGGCGCCGTGGATCTTTCCGGCGGCGAATGGCAGAAGATTGCAATTGCCCGCGCTTATTTGCGCGACGCGCAGTTGCTGATTCTGGACGAGCCGACGGCGGCGCTCGATGCGCGTTCCGAGCACGAAGTGTTTCAGCGCTTTTCGGAATTGACCGAAGGCAAGATGTCGCTGCTGATTTCACACCGCTTCTCCACCGTCAAGATGTCCAACCGCATTCTGGTTCTGAAAGACGGAGAGATTGCCGAGCAGGGCCAGCACGACCAACTGCTGAAAGTGGGCGGGCATTATGCGGAAATGTTTGAGTTGCAGGCCGCGAACTACCGCTAGTCTTTCCGAGAACTGATCTTTTTCAGCGCTGTTCCGTGGCAAGAATTGAGGGCCGCGGAAATTCGTTTCAGTTCCCTGCCGCAAGCACCGCCTACGTGGAACGGATGTGCATTCCCACCAGTTCCTGGGGCGCGAGCGGTTGGTAGAATTTGAATCCCGCGCGCTCCATCCCTCGTTGTGCTTCCGGATTCTTCATGAAGGTGTCCCACACAAATGCGGTGCGCGCGTTTTCAGCCATCACCATGGTAATTCCGGCGTCTATACCCACCACATCGCTGTCGTACCAATTCGTGAGCGGATTGAACGCGTCCACGAATCCATAGCGGCTCCATGTGCCGGCGCCGTAACGATTATCGATCGTTCGCAGGACACGCATCGTCGGACCCGGCATGAACGGGAGTGAGCCGGCGGCGGCGCACGGAACGACGGTGCCATCGATCGGACCCGTTTCCGGCGGGCCACCCCACACACGGTATCCGTTGATGGAATCCGAGGCGGTGATGCCCCATAGATCGTCGCTGTAATCTGGAAATTTATTTGCGAGACTCAAACAAAATCGCCGGTGAACGTCCGTCGCGAGGATTGAATTCTGAAAATAATCAGCGTACAGGTCGCGCTTACCGCGGAAATCAAACCAGGCCTGCGAGTATTGGTGAACGAACAACGGCGCATACGAGCCGATGAACTTGATGCCGTCGAATTCGAAGATGGTGCGCTTCCATGCGTCCCAGGTGGCCGGAGCCAAGCCGTGGGAAGTAGAGCCCAAGCCCAGCAAGTACATCATCATCATTTCACTGTAGCTATCCCAGCGATATTGCAAAAACCCCGTTTCCGGACTCCAGCCGTGCGGCAGGATGCGCGTATCTTCGGAGAGCCAATTCCAGTCCACACGATTGAAGATTTCGTGCGCCAGATCGCTGATTTCGGAGTGCTCGAAGTGCTGGCGGCAGGTGAGAATGCCGCAAAGCAAAATGGCTGTGTCAATCGAGGAGAATTCGGACTGCCAGAGGCGCTCGCCGGTATTGATATTGGCCCAGTGATAGAAAAACCCGCGCTGGGTGGGCAGCTTCTTCCAGAGGAATCGCAGGGCGTTAATCACCCGTTCGCGCGCCAGCGTGAAGGAAACATATCCGCGCTTTTCACCGATGCACAGCGCGGTCAAGCCGAATCCCGTGGCTGCAATACTGCTCACCACGCCATTATCCGAGGAGCGCACGTTGCAGCGGTCCTTCACCATTCCAGTACTAGGATTTGTCTGGTCCCAGAAATACTGAAAGATCGCCTTTTCGAGTTCCTCGAGGAACGAATCGTCTCTGGGAGAGAGGTAACTGGGTGGCGGAAGCTGGGAGGACAGAGGGGCCTGTTGGTTTGGAACTGGATGTTGGCGGGAGACCAAGCGCTGGAGCGAAAAGCCTCTGGACGTCGGAATGGCCGAAGCGGAGAGCGCCGCTATGTCCCGCAGCAGCTCCCGGCGCGACAGCTTCGCTGGTCTCAAAATGTCCCTAGTCGGCACAATTAATGTTAGACGAACCCGGCAGCGAATGTAACTGCGGATGAAATGAAGCTAATGACTGTTTCGACGAATCTGGAGCACCTTGGACAGCCCATTCTTCCGGCTCTATGCTCAGCCCAGTACGATGCGCAGCTGATGCACCGCGCCGTCGTCCACCAGGTGGATTGGGGCGGCACCAGCCATCAGCTTTCCGTCGAGTTCGGTGAGAGCCACACCGCGCGTAACACCGGAAGGGTTCTCAACCGTGATCTTGTAGGCGGAAGAATGGTAGCGGAAGTCGAGGCTGTATCCGGGCCAATTGCGCGGGATGCAAGGATCAATCGAAAGCGAAGTTCCGCGCACCCGGAAACCCAGAATTGCTTCCATCCCCGCGCGGTACAGCCATCCCGCCGAACCGGTGTACCAGGTCCAACCGCCGCGGCCGACGTGCGGCGCTTCGGCGTAGATATCTCCTGCGACGACGTAGGGCTCAACTTTGTAGCGCTGCACGTTGGCGCGGGTATCGGCGCGATTGATGGGATTCATCATGCGGAACAGCTCGACGGCCTTATCACCGTCGCCCAGCTCGGCGAATGCAATCAACGTCCACGTGGAAGCGTGAGTGTACTGTCCGCCATTTTCACGAATGCCGGGCAGGTAGCCCTTGATGTAGCCGGGGTCATGATCGGGGTGATTGAATGGCGGAGAGAGCAGCAAAATCAACCCGTCGGGGCGGCGGATGAGCTGCCGGTCCACTGCCGCCATGGCGCGCACGCCTCGGCCTGGTTCTGCCGCGCCGCTCAGGATGGACCAGGACTGCGCAATCGCATCAATGCGGCATTCAGTGTTCTGCGCGGAGCCTAGCGGCGTGCCATCGTCGAAATAGGCGCGGCGGTACCACTCTCCGTCCCAACCATCGCGTTCCAGCGCGGCCTTGAGGCTGCTGACGTGAAGGCGCCAGGTCTCAGCGCGTTGATGTTCGCCGCGACCATCGGCTAGTTTTGCAAACTCCCACAAGACGGCGTGCAGGAACCAACCGAGCCAGACGCTTTCCCCTTTCCCGTCCTGGCCGACGCGATTCATACCGTCGTTCCAATCACCGGTGCCCATCAGCGGCAGGCCGTGGCTGCCGACGCCGAGGCTGCGGTCAATGGCGCGCGCGCAGTGTTCGAAAAGCGTCGCGCGAGTTTCCGAAACGCGCGGCTGGAAATACGATTCCTTCTGGCCCTCGGCCAGCAGATCGCCTTCGATGAAGGGAACGGTCTCTTCGAGCACGGTCATGTCCCCGGTGGCTTCGAGGAATTGGACCACGGCATAGGGCAGCCACAGCAGATCGTCGGACATGCGGGTGCGAATGCCACGGCCCGAGGGTGGGTGCCACCAGTGCTGGACGTCTCCTTCCGGAAATTGATGAGCGGCGGCGCGGAGCAATTGTTCGCGGGCCACCCCGCGTTTTGAAACGTTCAGCGCCATCACATCTTGCAGCTGGTCGCGGAATCCGTAGGCGCCGCTCACCTGGTAAAAACCGGCGCGGGCCCACACGCGGCAGGAAAGTGTTTGATAAAGGAGCCAGCGATTCAGCAACACATCCATGCTGGGATCGGGGGTGGAGACTTTCACCGTGTCCAGGATTTCGTCCCAGCGGCGGGTCACTTCGCCGAACACTTCGTCGAGGTCGGCGGTGCGGTAGCGCAGCAGCAAGTCACGGGCCTGGTCTCTGTTTTCCGTTTGGCCCAAGAAAAATACAACTTCGGCGCGCGCGCCGGGGCGCAGCTCAATGGTGGTCTGGAGCGCAGCGCAAGGATCGAGGGCGGGACCTATTTTTCCCGAAAGTGGAACGCCGCGCTCCAGCGCCGCGGGACGATCGGCGGTGCCGTTGCGGCCAAAAAATTCGCTGCGATCACCGGTGAAGGAAGTTTGCTGCCCGCGCAAATCGGCAAACGCGATACGGCCGCCAAATTCGCCGCTCCAGGCGCTGCGCGCGAGGATGGCCTTCGACTGCGGCTCGATATCCGTGATGATGTAGGGCGCGGTTGCGCTGCGCGAGCTGCCCAGCACCCATTCAGCATAGGCCGTAACGGAAAGGCGACGCACCCGATCCGAATCGTTGCGCAACGTGAGCCGTGAAATTTTGATGGGATCTTCCACCGGCACAAATTGCAACAGTTCCAGGCCAATGCCGCGCGACCCATGCAGGAAACGGCTGTAGCCCTGGCCATGACGCGCCTGATAACTCGCGGTCTCATCTCTTACGGGAAGCGCGGTGGGCGTCCATACCTCGCCGGAGGCTTCGTCGCGAATGTAGATTGCTTCGCCCGGCGTGTCGAAAATATGATCGTTGGACCACGAAGTGAGCTGATTTTCATGGCTGTTCAGTGACCACGTGAAGCCCGAGCCGGACTCCGAGACCAGGAATCCGAAAGATGGATTGGCGACGACATTCACCCACGGCTCGGGCGTGCGCAAACCTTCATTCAGAGCGATCACGTATTCACGGCCACGATCCGCGAAGCCGCCGAGGCCATTGAAGAATTGCAAAGTTTGTTGCGGCAAGCGAGCGTCCGGAGATTTGGCGGCGCGTACCGGCCGCGCCAGGGTACGCTCCGCGGGTTCCGGATATTGGGATCGCACAATCTGTTCGGCCAGCGTGCCGCGCCGGCTCAACAGCACAGCACGCGCCACGGCTTGCAACTGCGCGCGAGCGTCTGGCGTGAGCAGGTCGCCACGCAGCAGGAATATTTTGCCGCTCACGCCACCGGAATCGGGAGAAAGCCGCAGCTGGCTCCCGCGTACTAACGCTTCCAGCGAGTCTTGCAGCTCCTGCACGTAAGATGCGGCTTTTTCATTGATGATGACGACATCGGCAGATAATTGCTTCATGCGCCAGTATTCGTGCGCGCGCAACATTTGCCGGATGATGTCCACGTCATCCGGATCATCAATGCGCGCCAGGATGATCGGCAGATCGCCGGAGATTCCCTGCGACCAAAGCGTGGAAATATCCAGCGAACTGCGCGCCAGCACGTCGGCGGTGGGACGCAGCGATGGATCCACGTAAAGGACGGCGTTCGCCAGGCGCTGGAATAGAAGCGCCTCCTCGGAAGTGATGCCCAAGTGGTGCAACTGCACCTGCGCCTGCGTCCACGCCAGCGTGTGTGTGCGTTCGAAGGTTCGTGCATCGCGATATTTGTCGGCGAGATCCAAGATCTCTTCGCGCGTGCCAGCGGCAATCGTGGAAAAAATCAAATGGACCGTTCCGCCAGGGGGAACACGCACGGTGCGGCGCAGGCTCAAGATCGGGTCCAGCACGGAACCAACCGTATTCGAGAGCGGCCGGCCGTCCATCACCGACACCGGATCGCGCAAGGTGCGGGTGCGTCCTACGAAACGCGCGCGATCGGTTTCAAACTGCAATTCCCCGACGGTTTCAGCGTCCGTAACCAGAACGTGCGCGACCCAGACAGAAGTCTCGTCTTCGGAGCGCTTGCGCCGCGTGGCGACGAGCGCGCTGACGTCTGGCACGAACTCGGTTTCCACGAACAACTTCGCGAAAGCGGGATGAGCGACGTCGGCTGCTTGCGGCGTGAGCGAAAGTTCCGCGTAGGATGTGACTTGAATATCGCGCGCGCGAATGCCCACGTTGCTGAGCGAGATACGGCGGACTTCCGCGTCGTCTTCGGAGGAAACAACCACTTCCAGAGCCGTAGTGAGCGAGCGATCGCGGCGGACGATTTCGGCGTGATCTTCGAAGAAAATGGCTTCGTACTCGTCAGCTTCGACACCGGCGGGCTGATAACCAGCGGACCAGACATTGCCGGATTGTTCGTCGCGCAGATAGATGTATTGGCCCCAGTTGTCGAAGGTGAGGTCTTCGCGCCAGCGTGTGATCGCTAGATCGCGCCAGCGGCTGTAGCCCGAACCGGCGGACGTGAGCATGACGGAGTAGCGTCCGTTAGAAAGCAGCTGGGTGCGCGGAATCGCATCATGCGGCGTGCTGAAGCGACGCACCAGCGGAGGAATCAGTTCGCGCACCTTGGATGCAGCCGTGACTTCTTCGGCCCGCGGACGGGCGACCAGCACGTCGCGCGGGGTGCGTTCCTGCAACAGCAACTCGGTGGCACGCACAATCGGTTCCGCATGGAAACGATCGCGCATCACGCCGGCATTCAGCACGTCGGCTAGAGCGATGATGGACATGCCTTGGTGATGGGCCATAAAAGCGCGGATCACAGCGACGTCTTTGCCTTCCGGCAGGCGGCTGCTGGTGTAATCGAGGGACTCGTAGAATCCGTAGCCTCCAGCAGCCCCGGCTCGCGCCAGTCTGGCAAAATTCTGCACGGCCGCGGCAGGATCGATCATCGCCGCAAGCGCCGTCGCGTACGGCGCGATTACCAGGTCTTCACTAAGCCCGCGCTTCAGGCCCAGGCCGGGAACCCCGAAGCCCGAGTACTGATACGTAAAATCCATGTCGCGCGCATTAAAGGCCGACTCCGAAATTCCCCAGGGAACGCTGCGCTCTTCTCCGTATTCGATCTGCCGCGCGACGACCTGCTCGTACGTCTGGCTCAACATGCTGTTCGCGGGCGAACGCATGACCAACGCGGGCATCAGATATTCGAACATCGAGCCAGACCAGGAAATCAAGGCCAAGCCGCGGCCCACCGGTGTAAGCGCCCGGCCCAGACGAAACCAATGCGACGCCGGCACGTCGCCCTTGGCGATGGCGATGAAGCTGGCAAGCCGCGCTTCGGAGGCCAGCAAGTCGTAGCAATTGTCGTCCAGAGTTCCGTCCGTGCCGCGAAAACCGATGGAGAAGAGCTTGCGCGAATTGTCGAAGAGAAAAGTGAAGTCCATCGCGTCAAACATGGATTGAGAGGCGTGCGCGATGGCGACCAGGCGGCGGGTCAGAGCCGACGCATCCCGCGCGGCACCGCTTAGAGCCATCGTGAGAGCGTCAATACGCTGCAGAACTTCTCGATTCGTCGCGGAATCCCCAGCGAGTCTCGCGCGCAACGCTGCCAATTCGCGCATCGCGGACTCACAGCAATCCGGAACATCCACAAGCGCGGGCATGTGGCGGAAAAAAGGCTCGATGGCTACCCACTCCAGCGCTTGTTCCTGCGGACGGTCCGCCATCGCTAGAACCTCGCTGGGCTCCAGACGCAGCCACGGAATCACGATCCGCGCGTCGCGCCCGTGGCTTTCCAGACTCGCACGCGCGGCATCGGCCCACACGCGCAATTCGGACTCCACCGGGGCGCCCAGTTCTTGAGCAAGGGCCTGAGCGATGTCGGCTACCGTTTGCGTGCGTTCCTGAATCTCGAGAAAGCGCGCGGCCCAGTCGCGAGCGCCGGCGGGAACCGGTTCGAGCAAAGCTGCCAGTGAATCGAGCGCGTTGGCCAATTGCTTGCGCGTTACGATATGCGTGCGCTGGGTATCGGCGATCTCTTCGAGCGCTTCGCGCAAAAGCTGAAGCGCATCAGCGACTCCCGCAAATGGGCGTGACGCGGCGAACGGTTCCTGGATAATTTCGCGGCAGCCGTTTCCAAGAACCAGCAGATTGGCGGCGAAGTTTCCGCTGTCAACGGTGGAAACGTACTTCGGATCGAGTGGAACCAAGCGGCGCGTGTCGTACCAATTGAAAAAATGGCCCCGGTACAGCTCCAGTTGACCCAGGGTTTGCAGCGTCGCTTCGAGGCGGTCTGCCACTTCCTGCGCCCCTACCCATCCCATGTCTCGCGCCGCGAGAGTGGAAAGCAAATACAGTCCGATATTGGTGGGAGAAGTACGATGGGCTACGACCGGCTTGGGATCTTCTTGAAAATTATCCGGCGGCAGGAAACGATCGTCGGCGGTGACAAAACGTTCGAAAAAGCGCCAGGTGCGCCGCGATATGGATCGCAGCGCGCTAGTGTTGGCTGCGGAAATTGGCTCGACGTCCTCGAGCGGAGGTGGAACGCTGATCCAGCGCGCCACGGCGGGCGCCGCGATCCAAAGCGCCGCAAACGGAATCGCAGCCCACAAGGCCTGCGGCCGCGCGACTGTCACGATCAACAGCACCGCGAAAGCCACGAGAACACTTGCCACCATGCGGCCGTATGTCGCCAGAACCTTCAAGTCCACGGCGTGCCTTGCCTGTGCCGCCGTGACCCACTGCAGTAGATTTCGACGCGTGAAGAACAAACGGACCAGCGTGCGCAGAATTGCGTCCGTCATTAACCACGCCTGGTAGGCAATAAAAGTGACGGTCAAACCGATTTGCGAAGCGCCCAACGATAGATCGGAAAGAACATCGCGAAAATGGCTGCGTTTGGAAGTACCGCTCAACCGGGCATTCAAGCCAACGAGAAAAGGAATTAACGCTGGAATCGCAATGATCGCCAGAATGAAGCGCGTCCACATCCAAGGCGACACCTGCGGTGTCAGCCAGCCCGCTACCAGCAGCAGCAGCGTGCACGGCGCCGACAGTGTACGGCGCAGATTATCAACCATCTTCCAACGGCTGATTGCGGGGATGGAAAGTTTGCGGCGTTCCTCTTTCGAGAGTCCGCCGCGCCCGAAAATCCACGGAAGCAATTGCCAGTCTCCGCGAGCCCAGCGATGCTGCCGCGCCGCCGCCACTTCGTAATGCGACGGAAATTCGTCGAAAAGCTCGATATCGCTTGCCAGCGCGGCGCGCGCGAAGATGCCTTCGAACAGGTCGTGACTTAGCAGCGTGTTTTCCTTGGTCTTGCCGGCCATCGCCTCTTCAAACGCGTCGAGATCGTAAATTCCCTTCCCGGTGTACGAGCCCTCGTGAAACAAGTCCTGATACACATCGGAAACTGCGGCCGAGTACGGGTCGATGCCGCTGGGGCCGGAGAAGACTCGCTGGAAAAGCGTGCCTTCGCGATCAGTGGGAAGCGAAGGCGTCACGCGCGGCTGCACCACGCCGTAACCATCTACAACCCGACCCAATCGCGCGCTGAATTGCGGCCGATTCAGGGGATGGGCCATGGTGCCGACCAGGCGCGCCGCAGTCCCACGAGAAAGTCGTGTATCCGCGTCGAGCGTGATGACGTAACGCACTCCGGGGATGGATTCTGGGGCATGACCCGCGACGGGAATGAAATTTGTCTCCGTGGAACCGCGCAGCAGTCGGTTCAGTTCGTGCAGCTTGCCGCGCTTGCGTTCCCATCCCATCCATTTCTGTTCGCGTTCGTTCCAGGTACGCTTGCGATGAAACAGGAAGAAACGCGCCCCGCCGTCTCGGGCCGGACCATGCGCTTTATTGAGGCTGGCAATGCCGCTGGCGGCCGCCGCGAGCAGTTCATCATCTCCAGGCAGGGTTTCGGTGGCGGCGTCCACCCAATCCGTGAGCAGCGCGAATCGCAAATCGCCGTCAATGTTTGCGAGGTAATGGATCTCCAGGCGCTCCACCTGTTCCTTGATGGCGTCCTGCGAGGTCAAGAGAGTGGGTACCACGATAATTGTGCGCAATTCCTCCGGAACCCCGTCGCGCAACTCCAAACGAGCCAGGGTGCGAGGGCCAAGTAAATCCGCTACGATTCGATTGATCAGCGCGATCGCTAAGTCCGAAGCGGGCACCGAAGCCAACAACGCAAACAGCGCCAGGATGGGCGCGCTCACGTGCAATTCGCGGGCGTGTGCCAAGGGCAACGCCAAAATCAACGCGGTCATTACTGCTATGGTGCCCAGGTAGCCCGGTACGGCAGCTCGCACGTACAGGCGCAGCACCCCGCGCCGCCAGGCAACGTGAAATCCAAGCTCGCGCTCGAAATCGAGCCGCCCGCGGGAGATCAGGTAGTAGCCGGGATCGGCCTTGCGTTCATCGGGAGGATGGCCATCTCCGTGAAGTTCGGCGCGCGAACGTTTGGCGCGTTGTACTGCGCGCTGCGCAACTTCGATTTCGCTGCGGCCGGAACCTCGCGACAAATCCTCGATGGCGTGGCGGTAATAGTCGCGCGTTGCGAAATCCATTTCGCCGAAATTGCTACCGCTGCGCAGCACTTCATCCACCAGGCTGACGCTCTCGAAAAATTCCTCCCAGTCGAATGCCGACGTAAGCCGCATGCTGGTGATGATGTTGCGCACCGTGACGCTCATGGCGGCCTGCTCTTGGTGCTCGGCGCGGACGATTTCATCCGCAGTGGTGCCCTGCGCGGCGAGGCGTTCATCCAGCCATACCAGGATCGGACCTACCTTGGGATCGAGGTCACGCAGACGCTGCACCAGTTGCACGGCGAAGGAGCGCTCCAGCGGCTTATTTTCGAAGCGACGGAGCACGGCGGCGGGTGAAACGGCCGTCTGGCCCGCTGTACCGAGCACGCGGTCTGCCAGGATATCGGCTTCCACGCGCGCGTTGCGGCTGCGCACAATGCGCTCGGCGACGCGCCGCAGATTTTCCACCAGCACGATGCGCAGGGTGATCGCCACGGCCCAAAGTTCGCCGATGGTCAGTGGCTGCACCCGTTGATAAGCGCTGACGAACCGGCGCAGTACTTCGGGATCGAAGCGGCTGTCGTTGTGAGCAACGAATGCCCAAGCAACGCCAAAGACGCGCGGAAAGCCTTCCAGATGGCCGGAAGCAAGTTTCGGCAATTTGCGGTAAAAGCCGGGGGGAAGATCGTCGCGAATTTCGCGCAGCTGCTCTTCAACGATGAAGAAATTGTCTACGAACCATTCCGCCGCGGGAGTGATGGCCTGTTCGTGCTGAATGGCTCGCGCGGTGGCCCGGTAATATTCCAACAGGACGCGTCCGTTCTCCAGCACTCGAGGAATGAGTGGCCGCCCCTCTTCGGGATCGGTGACCACGAGCTGGGCCGCCGCCAGGCTTTCCGCATGCTGCTCCAGGCGCTCGACGCTGAAAAGCTCGGCGCGAATTGTCTCCTCTGGCTCAGAGAAAATGGGCGGAGGCGCTTGGACGGGCTTAGCCATCTTGTTGTTTTGAGTCTCCAATCACTTCACTATTTACCGCCGGAAATCCGTGGCCGGCATATTTCAGGCGGCACAATGAACCAGCAGATCCGGCGGCCATCGGGAGGGGCGGCCGCAACACAGAAGCACCAGGGCTGTACGAGTTGGAATTTTACAGGACCGAGCGCTCAATGGAACGACAAATCGTGGCGCATCGGGTAAAGCAAAGATTGGAGTGATGGAAGATGCGTGGCAGTAGTGCAGGGATTCACCGATTTACGCGCGCCGCGAAATTTGCCTGGTCAGACGAGAGCTTTATTACGGATGGAGTCAGGATGGACCGTAGCGACGCTGCGCAAAGAGGTGGTGAGCCGGGGTGGACTCGAACCCTTAACCCGCTGCTTAAGGGGCCGAGCAAACGCGATTAGTACGAGGTTTGACAGTTTGCTATCGCGCTGATTTGTCGCGCTGATAGCGCCACTTCCTAGTTCCGATGATTTGTTGCCAAGTTCGACTATTTGGTACGCAGTGTGGGCACAAATTTGGGCACAGTTCCTGCAACGGAAAGCATTGGCAATTGTCAATATTTGACCGTTCTGTTACTGCGCTGTTCTCAGGAGTCTCTAGTGGCCGCATTGTCTCGAAAAGTCCCCATAAGTCCCCGACCCGCCCATTTGAAGTAGGTCTTCACTTGTTCGATTAGGGCGTTAACCAGGACTTAGACCAGTCACTCCAACCATCGCTAATTGGCTTCAGTATTCTTGCCTTAGTCTCGCGGAAATAATCTGGCTTGATAGATGTGACCGAGAGAACTTGTCCACAGCGCTGCGTATCCTTGAATTCGGCTCGATGGATGCCGGCAGGACTGTCACTTTTGACAATACCCTTTCTGGGTTGGCTACGATAGAAGCCTCGTGCGGTTAATTGCGCCCAGGCGGGTGTCGTTATCGTCCGACCGCACCCCTCGCAAATCGTGCGCCGAATGGACTGTATTACCTTCGCCTCACAATTGCACAGACTAGGAATTTTCGTTAAGTCATCTCGGAGGCTTCGCATGAAACGAGCGAGGATGGCACTTTGGATCGCAGTTTCAGTGATGGTGTTGCTCGCGGGTGCCTATGCGTTCCGGCATCCTCGGCCTGTCCGGGCAGCGGCTCAAGCTTCGACGGACAAGGTTATCTTTCTCGATCAGGGATGGACGCCGGAAATTCGCGAAAGCTACTACCACATATCGCAGGGCACAACGGTGATGCCATACGATATCTTTCTCAACCTGGAGGCCGCCGGCACCCAGGAACTTTTTCGCTCAGACGCCAACAGCGAACGGTATGGCCTGACGCCCGACCCGGCAAATCCGCAATGGAATCCGGATGGCTTGCCGATCGGCTTGGGTAAGACCGTGACGCCTGATGGTCCATGGAAGGGCGAAGACGTCGGGATAAATTGCGCCACTTGCCATAATACAGAGCTGTTTTATCAGGGGAAACGCGTCCGCATTGACGGAGGAGTCGGAAATCACTTCGACTTGGAAGCATATGTATTTGCTCTGGATGACGCTGTGCAAGAAACGCTGAAGGATTCAGCAAAGTTCGATCGTCTTGCGGCGCGAATGGGAGTTTCGAGTGCGGATGCAAAGAGCGAGCTGCGCAAACGTTTCGAAACTAATGCCGATCGTATTCATAGTTTCCGGACGACCGTTCTGCTCACCCCCTATCCTTGGGGCCCGTCGCGAATGGACGCCATTGGTCTGATTGTCGCCCGCGTAACCTCGGTAGCACCCGAAATTCTCCAGAACTGGTCTGCGGCCCTGGCCCCCACCAAGCCTCCCTTCCTTTGGAATTCTCCGCAGGGGACCTGGACACAATGGCGCGGCGTGCAGCAAGATCCAATCAATCGCAACCTCACGGAAACTATGGGCGTTTTCATGTCCATGAACCTGACCGCCAAGTCGCCCGAGGCAGGCCTTTTCCAATCAAACGCCCGCTTGAAGAATCTTGAAGAAATTGAAGGCTGGCTGAATCACCTGGCGCCTCCGAAATGGCCGGAAGAGGCGTTTGGAAAGATTGACCGCGCGAAGGCGGCGCAGGGCAAGAAGCTATTCGAGGCTCGCTGTGCGGAGTGCCATAATTCCTATCCCTATACGTGGACCGCACCCAACAAGTACGGCAAGCGCTTCCTTGAAGTTGGACTGGTGCCGGAGAGCTATGTGGGCACCGATCCGATGCAGTTCCAGGACGTCAGGCCGTATGTCCAGACCGCTCATCTGGCTCCCTATCTGCCCGGACCGCTCAAGGATAAGCCGCTCATTCCAGGCGGCTACCTCTACGTCGGATTGCAGGAAAGCATTTTGCGTGCAGCACTATTAAACGTAAAGCAGACGCCAGAGGAAGCCATCGAGATGCACGGCTATCGCGAACTCCCCACTCCGCGCCCTTCGGAAGTTCCCCACTACAAAGCAGCGCCGCGCGATGGCGTTTGGGCTACTCCGCCATTCATGCACAACGGCTCGGTGCCCAATCTTTACGAGATGCTCGTTCCAGCCGCAGAACGTACGAAGAAGTTCTGTCTCGGACGAGACTTCGATCCGGTAAAGGTTGGAGTGGACACTTCTTGCAAATCCGGAACTTACATGGTTGACACATCGCTGATCGGAAGTTCGAACAGAGGCCACTCGTTCGAGAATGCGCCTCTGGGGAACGGCGTCATTGGCCCGCTGCTGACCGAAGAGGAACGCTGGGCGCTCGTCGAATATCTGAAATCCATTCCCGAAGAGGCTGGCCGAGTCACGCCATTTGGCGGTCCGCCAAACGCGGTCACGGGCCATGCTAAATGGGGAGAACAGCCGAAAGAACCCGAACACTGAGCGGGACCATCGTAGTGACAGGAGAAAAGCATGTCAGACCACGTTGACGGACCGCGGTCTATTGGCGATCCATCGATTGATCTTTCGGATCTGTTCGCATTCACCAGCCCGGAAAACCCCGGCCGTACGGTCCTTGCTGCAAACGTCTTTCCTTCGGCGGGAGTGAGTGCGGTGTTTTCGAACGTGGTCAATCACTCCATCGTGGTTCGGCGGATGGCGGTCGCAGGGCTTGGTGATGCTGCTAAGTTCAAGCCTGGCGATCAGGAGTATCGCTTCAATTGCAAATTCAGTGCGTTGGAGCGCGGGGCTGACGGCTCGAAGCCGGTGCAAAAAGGTACGTGCACTTTTCCCGGCGGGCAGGAAGTCACCTTCGTCGTGAATGATGAAAAAGGGGCGTCAACTCCTGATGGAGTCTTTCGCATCTTTGCGGGCTTGCGCTCAGATCCGTTCTACCTCGCGTGGCTGGTTGCGATCCTAAAGAAGTTTCCCAATCTTCTGCAGCACGACAACGTGTTATCGATCGTCATAGACTTCGACACCAAGCGCGTCCTGGATCCCGACAAAGGGCCTCTTTTTGGTGTGATCGCGGAGACTTTCGCCATCCCGCAGCCCCGAAGTCTGATTGGGCATGAGCCCCCGCGCTTTGATTGGGTCGGCAGGCCGGAACAGACCAACATGCGCCTGAACAATCCAGCGATGGAGCACGCGGACGACGTGCGGGACCTCTGGAATCAGATGACGCCATTTGCGCTTGAGGAGGAGTTTCGCCCCATCTTTCGCAAACGTCTGTTGGAGAGCCTGACGAATTGGGATATGCGTGATGGAAAGGCGGACTGGACTCCCCAAGCACTGGCCGCGGTCACCAATGTCTATTTGGACGATTTCTTATTGTTTGACGTGTCCAAACCCACGACCGACACCAGCTTTTTCGAAATAGAAAAGAGCACTCTTCATGGAAAGCCTTACCAAACCGGGGGCGGTCGTACTGTGAATGCCAATGTGATCGACATTATGCTCACCTGGATGGTGAACAACGACCGGGAATTCCTGCAAGGCGGGGCCCTCAGCGCGACGAAGCCGGGCGTCAACACGTTTCCTTTTCTCGCTTCGCCGAACACTCAGGTACAGTCCGCAGTTGATAGCGTAGAGTTGGCAGCCTCGCCTGAGAAAGTCTGGGCGCTCATCGGTGATTTTGGTACTGCGTGGGAACCGCTGATTGCCAACATAAACACCGTGGGAACGGGCGTTGGCCAGATACGTGTGATCGAAACGATTGACGGCAAGCGCATCGTTGAACGATTGGAGGAGATCGACAATTCCTCGAGATCGTATCGCTACGCGATGCTCGCCGGTATGCAAGTCACTGATTACACCGGAACGTTGAGCGTCGCGCCAAAGGGAACTGGAAGCCTAGTCCAATGGCAAGTGCAATACTGGGCGGATGGCCAGCCCGACATTGTTATAAAAACGGTCGTGACCACTCTTCTGAGAACGAGTCTCGAAAGCCTGAAGGCTCGCTTCGGTGCCTCCTAATGATCGCAGCGCCCGACGACGTGCTGGACTATCCGCTTGCTACGGATGGTGACATCGCTGTGATTAATCTGGCTAGCGCGCGCCAGCAGTCCTGGAGCCGATTCTGGCAGGACCCACAACGACCGGGGATCGCCGAATATATCGTCGAACGAGAGCAATTGACGGCGCAGTATGTTGGCGATCTGACGGCTCTCGACCGCCTGGAAACGCTGGTAAATCAGCTGAATCGTGTGCGCGCAGGTGCTATGCGAACTGCGCTAATCCATGCGCAGGTCGCGGCGATGGCGCATCGCTTCGCGGAAGCACAGAACCTTCTCGCGCAAGCCGAGTCTCGCGGAGCAACGCGGGCCGACGTCGAGCGCCTCAGATTGAGCATTGATCAAGCGTGCGGAACCAGATTGGGATCAGTTCTAGAAGTTCGGCAACAAATGGCTGCCGAGTCCGGGCGTTTAGAGGATCTCGTGCCGCTGGGTTCATTACACGCGGATTTAGGCAATTTCGATGAGGCTGATCGAATTTACGACCGGGCGTTGAGGGAATACACCGACGTCTCGCCGTTCGCGGCCGCTTGGGTTTGCTTTCAGCGCGGCGTTCTGTGGGGTGAACTTGTGCCGGAGGCACGATTGGGCCGAGCTGCACTGTGGTACCGGAAAGCGATCGAGTATTTGCCCTGCTACGTGAAAGCTCGAGTGCACTTGTCAGAGATTTATCTGCAATCAGGTAATTTCGCGGACGCGGAGTCGCTGTTGGTCCCGGTAACTTCAAGCGGCGATCCGGAAGTGAGTTGGCGCCTCGCCGACGTGCTGCTCGCGATGGATAGATTCGCGGAGTCGGAAGCTCAAATGCAGGTGGCTCGGCTTGGCTTCGAACAGCTTTTGAGTAACCACCCGCTCGCGTTCGCCGACCACGGCGCGGAGTTTTATTCCGGCAGCGGCAAAAATGCGCAGCGAGCGTTCGAGCTAGCCAGCATTAACCTTGCGAACCGTCCAACATTACGAGCTTTCGAACAGGCTTATCAGACCGCAGTTGGAGCTGAAGAAACGGACGCAGCATCCGAGCTCCTTGTCGCTGCCCGCAGTCGCTGGGGCGCAACGAAGGCTTTCGGGCTTTCGCCGCTCGCTCAGATAAACGCTTCAAACCAAAAGTCAGCTGGAGCAACCCCATGATCATCGATCGCAGAACCTTCATCCAGATCAGCGCGCCATTTGTTGCTACAGGGGCGGCGCTTGCGATTCTCCCATCCCAGTTGCGGGGCGCGTCGTCCCCTTATTCGGCTGTCGGTAAGCAGGATATGAAGCACCTCGCATTCAAGATCCGCGAATGGGATCGGCGTAACGACAGCGCACGCGATAGTTCTAAGGCATCGCTGGTCGGCTCGGTGACAGATGACTCGAACGGCGATGAAATATTCATCAGCATCAATCAGTCGTGGCGTACCGCCTGGCGCTAATACGCCAAGTCGTTCGCGAATGGCGAACTGAGGCCTGCAGGCGAAAGAATCTCTGCCGCTTTCTTCGCGCCGGCGAGCGGACGCCCCCAATTGCTGACCTTGAGATCCCCGAGGACGGATGAAAAACTGCTGCCTGGTTAGGATCCTTCTGGGAACGTTCCTCATTTTCACTTTCTGCTCACGTACCGCTGGCCAGTCTCAAACATCTAGTACAGACACGCAGGCGTGGCCGGAAGTCGATTTCCATATCCAAATGACGTCGAACTTGCGAATCCTCACGCTTGCCGGCACAGAGCAAGGTGTCGGTTTTCCCTTTCAGCAGTGGTACGCGGCGGCGGCACTTGGTTACCAGGGCAAACCCATTCTGCGGGAACACTTAACAAACATTGACCCCGACAAAGAGCGGTATTTCTTGGTTGGGGGCGGCTATGAGTTCCTGCACACGACGAACTCGGGAAAGGAGACGGACGAGGATCGCGTCACCCTCGACGGAACATTTGGCTTTCGCCCTACCGCCAGATTCTTAGTGCGGGATCGGAACTGGGTCGAACTCCGCTGGATAGACGGGGTGTACTCCACGACCTACCGGAACTTGTTGGCGGTCGAACGCGACTTCCTTGTTCGCGGTTTTCGTTTGACGCCCTATGGGTCAGCCGAGGTTTTTTACGATTCACCAAAGCACTCCTGGAACGAAGAGTGGTACACCGGCGGCATCGAATGGCCGTACAAGAGTCTTTTCATGATCGACACATATTACAAACGAGAACATTGCGATACTTGCAACCCCACAAACTGGAACGTAGGAGGAGTCACACTAAGCTTCTATTTCGGAAATGCGAAGTGAGCTCTGGGCTGTTGGAGTCCGAGATGCGAAGTCGTCGAGCAGAATCGCTCCGTGAATCGTCAACGCCCGATTAGTCGTGCCAGCTCAACCGGTCGTTGCAACACCATACAGTGCATTGATTCGGAAGTGCTTGCGCGCCGGACCCATCCGTTTGCATGTACTCGGTCAAAACCCAGCCAGAGCAGCGTTCCGGCTCGTCTAACCTTAGCAAGCTATTTTGGCTTTTGTTTTCAATGCAGGCGAGTTCAAGCTTAGTGTTGCGCCGACCCTCTGAACCCGCAGAGTTTACCAGGAGCTACCGAGAATTTTCTCGGCTCTCCGTGTCGATTCTGCACCTTCTCGTTCGACTACCGGTAGAGCAATAATTAAGCTCTGAACTTGAGCGTCAGCCCAACTCAACTCGAAAGGACAAACACAATGCGATTCATGGTCATCGTCAAAGTCGCGGAAGGCACCGAAAACGAAGGCGCACTCCCTGATCCCCAGCTCATGGCCGACTTGAACAAATTCAACGACGAGCTCTTAGAAGCCGGAGTCTTGATAGGCTACGACGGTCTTTACCCCTCCTCCAAAGGCGCCCGCGTCCACTTCTCCGGCAAGAACTGCATCGTCACCGACGGCCCCTTCGTCGAAAGCAAGGAACTCATCGCCAGCTTCTGGTTCTGGCAGGTCGAGTCTCTCGAAGAGGCCATCCAGTGGGTCAAGCGCTGCCCCAACGAAGGCGAGACCGACATAGAGATCCGCCAGGTCTTTGAGCCCGAAGACTTCGCATCCGTCTTCAGCGAGGAAGAAATTCAGCAGGAAAAAAACTTCCGCGCTCGAATGGCAGCTAACGCAGCTAAGAAATAGTCCCACTTGCACTGACGTATCCGAACTGGTGCGAATCGGTAGCCCACTAGATGTTCGAAAATGTAGGTGCGGTCGAAGTGTGATGTCAGGAGTTGAGAGACACGTAGTTTGTTCGAGGGCTGGGGAAGCGGATGGTTCTGAATATTTTTAGGGCTAATTCTTGTTGCGACTCAGAGGCGTCAGCTTTCAGACTTCGCGGGAGTTCTGACCATGATGATGCTGGCTATGATGATCCACAAGAGGACGAGGACCGGAGCTGTTGCCGTCGTACCCCACCCGACGGCACTGTAAAACTGAGCCGCGTCGTAACCGAAGAACATGGCTGGGACAAATGCGAAGTTGATTAAAGCGATGAGGAAGGCCAACCAGGCAAGCCACGCAGGCATGAACCGACCCCGCAATATCGCGAACCCCGAGGCCGACAGGAAGAGGGTCGTCATGAGCCGACCGATGGCTCCCCACAGGAGGAATTGACCCGGGGCGAGGACGCCATCGACAGTCGGGTCGATTGGAATTTTTGACACAATGGCCGTTCCAGCCTCCATGGATTGGGCCACCATGCTGAACGTCAGCCACATGAGCCCGGAGACGAGAACGACGGTAGCGGCCCACTCCAGTTGCGGCCTTCCTCGGCAGATAACCAGCCGATATCCGGCTAGAAAGACAATGAGAATCGTACTGCCGACGACACCCACCAGAACGCGCGTGAGGATGTCCCACTGCGGAGGGGCGCCGTTGTACGTGAAATAGAGCGGAATTTCTGTCAGCGAAATGAGAGTGGCAACCAAGCCGAAAATGCCCGTGTGGCGTCTTAACTGTGACTCAGTCATGCAACAACCCTTCCTCGAGTGGAACTACACACGATACTACGTGGACATGGAGCAGGATGTTCCGCGGGAATAGGGAAGATTTTTCCGGTGTCACGAGAGGCAGTCATACGAGGGCACAATGCAACTTTCGACAGGGTCGGTTACGCCCGAGCCAGCCGAATTCGCCGTTGTCAGCCCGGAAGGCGTGGCGCAAAAGTTCGGGTGGAAATACGATTTTATCCGCGTGTTGCAAAACTGTCGCCCTATCATACTGCCGCAACTCCTGATAAACGCCCTCAGGGGAAAAGTAGATCTTGTCCAATTTCCGCCGGGCTTGCTCGGTTGTTTTTTGAACGGGCCATTTCACCATGGCTCACCGACCACACTTACGCTCCGAAATGGCTTCAGGCACTTCAGAGACGCTCAGAGAGAGCCGCGAGACGCTATGTTCACCGAATACTCCCACATCCTCGACAAAATTCCGGTACTGCAGCAGTGGTGAAACGAGCATCGCGTGCCGCGCCATTTGGAATTCGCGCCACATCGCGTCGCCTATAATTACGCCGACGAAGCGGCCCTGGCGGAGATCGCCTGCTTCGGCTGCCTGAGCATCTACAAACTGGCCTGTTCCAGCCTCGATTTCGAAGCGTACGAACGCGCCGTTCTGCCCCTGGCCGCCGCGATTCGCCGCGGCGATATGCAGCTCTGCGATCCTCCCAATCCCGGTTGCTGCCGCGACCGCCCCTCCACCAGCTGCTACAACCTGAAAATCCTACAGTATTGGTGCCGCCGCAACGATGCCCGCGCCTGGACCCGAGCCTCGAGATCGATCTGCCCGAAAGCAAATCCCAGCACGGAGCCTGATAGTTACAGTCTAGTACCTAAACGATTATATTTCGTCCCAGTTTTGATACTTGACAAAACTTTACCTAACGGCTAGTTTATGCCGCGATAAAGAGCTGCCGGTCGCGGCTTGGGCGGCGCTCCTGTTCTCACACCTACACCCAGAGTTGTACAGGGAGAGTCCCGTGCGCACCTTGAACCGTATTCTGCTGGCACACGCCTGCGCGGTCGTACTGTTTTTTGCTGCGGTAACTTGCTCACGGGCCCAATCGTCCGATGGCGCGTCTGCGCCCACGGCACCAGCTTCGCCGCTGACCAAGCCGTCCGCAGCGCAGCACTATGGTGATCTGCCTCTGGCTTTCGAACCAAATCGCGGGCAGGCCGGCGATCCGGTTCAGTTCCTGTCACACTCGACCGGCCAGTTGCTCCTGCTGGAGAAGAATCAAGCGGTGCTGCGCGTGGTGGCCAAGCCGCGCGCGAAGGTTGGCAAGAATCCCGCCGGCCAGCGATCCGACGAACTCAAGATTCGCTTTGCGAACGCCAATCCGACCGCGGAAATCCTGCCGCTCGATATTCAGCCGGGCAAGAGCAACTATTTTCTGGGCAACGATCCCGCGAAATGGCGGACGAACGTCGAGAACTACTCGCAGGTTCGCTACAAATCTTTGTACCCGGGTGTCGATCTGCTTTTCTACGGCAACCAGCGCATGCTCGAACACGATTTCATCGTGCAACCGGGAGCGGACTATCGTGCCATCGCGCTGGACATCAGCGGCAGCCGGAAAATCCGCAAGAATGCCGACGGCAGCGTAATCATTGAAGTTCTCAGCGGCAGCGGTACCGTGCGTTTTTCGTCCCCGCGAATTTATCAAGTCCGCGACGGCCAGGAAATCGACGTAAGCGGCGGTTACCGGCTAAAGAAAAACGAGCTGGCCTTTAACGTCGCTTCCTACGACAAAAAGCTTCCGCTGATCATCGACCCGGTGCTCAGTTATTCGACTTACGTGGCTGGAACCTCGACCGATGCTGCCGCCGGCATCGCGCTCGATTCGGCGGGCAACGCCTACATCACCGGCTATACCTTCTCCACCGATTTCCCGACGGCGAACGCGTATCAGGCGGCGTGCGACAACTGTGGCAATGGTCCGGATGTGTTTGTGACCAAGCTGAACGCCACCGGCACTGCTCTGGTCTATTCGACCTATCTGGGTGGATCGAATTACGATCAGTCGAGTTCCATCGCGGTGGACGGCGCAGGCGATGCGATCGTGACTGGTTGGACTTCTTCCACCGATTTTCCAACCAAGAACCCGGTACAGACCTTGACGAATCCGCAGCCCGAAGGCTTCGTTACCTCGCTCTCACCAACCGGGTCTGCGCTGAATTTTTCCACCTATTTGGGCGGCTCGAGCGGATCCTACGGTTCCAGAGTCACGACAGACGCCGCCAATAATGTCTATGTTTCCGGCCAAACCGACTCAAGCGATTTCCCGGTCACGCCCGCCACGAACGTCATCGGTGTTGCCCCGACGTATGCGACGTCCGCTCTCTTCGTCGCCAAGTTCAGTTCTGTTGGCGCACTGAACTTTGCGACCACCATTGGCTCCGATCCGCAGCAGCAATTAAACGGAAGCTCGACGTACTTCCAGGTGAACGCGACGGGCATCGCCGTCGATTCAGCTGGTGACGTATATCTGGCTGGAGCCGCGAGTCTGGGACTGCTCGTTACTCCCGGCGCATATCAATCCACGTACATCGGCCCCGCACCATACTGCGGCAGCTGCACCATGGGTTTTGCGAGCGCACTCAAACCCGACGGTTCGGCACTAATCTTTTCGACGTATATCGGAGGATCGCAGGGAGACCAGGTGACTGGCTTGGCCCTCGATTCCAGCCGGAACCTGTACATGACGGGCAACACTACTTCGATGGACTTTCCCACCACGCCCGGCGCGTTCGACACGACTTTTCCAAGCAGTCAACCAAGCGGCCAAACGTTCGTAACGGAAATGAATCCGACGGGCACCGCGCTGGTTTATTCCACCTTTCTGGGTGGTCCAACTTACGCATATCAGACTTACGCTACAGGAATTGCGCTCGATGGCGCGGGCAACGCAGTGGTGACTGGCTACACGGCCAGCTCAGGATTTCCGCTGTTGAACCCGCTGCAGAGCACGATTGCACCCGGACAATACGGGAATGGTAGTTCAACCTACGTAACTGAATTCAATTCGACCGGAACGGCGCTGCTATTCTCTACGCTGTTTTCCGGATCGATCGCGACTCAGGCTGCCGGAGTCGCGGTGAATCCCGCAACTCCGAGCGACATTTACATTACGGGAACGAGTTACGACGTTGATCTCCCGACTACCAAAGGCGCTTTTCAGACCTCTGTGACGCCACCACCGCCGTACAACGAAATCGGACACGCGTTTGTTACCAAGTTCGATCTGAGCGTGGCGGCGCCCGGGGCCTGCGCCAGTCCCGCTTCGCTCCAGTTCTATTCGGAAGTGAATAAGAATTCTCCGCCGTCGGTTATTACGCTGACGAACTGCGGGAACGCACCGCTAAGTGTTATGCATCTCGCCGTCACTGGCCCATTCAAGCAAACGAATACCTGCCAGACTGCGGTTGCGCCGGGGCTCTCGTGCACCGTGAGTGTTGTTTTCCGGGGTACGGCGCGAGGCACCTTCACCGGAACTCTGACCATTTCGGACAACGCGCCGATTTCGCCCCTGGTCTTGCAACTGTCCGGACAAGCCGTCGCACCGGTGGTGCAGTTCGAGAATAATCCGCTGCAGGTCGACGACCAACTGGTGGGCCAGACCGGTCTCCCCGATGCGGAAATCATTTTTAATCAGGGAGATTATCTGTTGCAGATTTCCTCGGTAACGATCAGCGACACGGCAGATTTCACGGTGAACAAGAAAGGCTGCAACGCCGCTGTACAGCCGCAACAAGCGTGCGTCATCTACGTCACTTTCCATCCTACCGTCGCCGGACCGATTACTGGAACCATAACCTTCACCGACAACGCGCTGGATAGTCCGGAGACCGTGACCGTCATGGGCAACGGCCTCACCGCCTATCCGGTTCCCTCGACCACCGGAGTCAGCCCGAATGCGATTCTGCAAGGATCTCCGGCGCAAGCCATCACGGTCTTCGGCACCGGTTTCTTCCAGACCTCGCGGATCAGCGTTCAGGGCACGCAACTCGCGACGACCTATCTTGGTGAAACGGCGCTATCCGCCAAGGTTCCAGTCGGCATGCTGAAAAACCTGGGAGAACTTCTCGTTCAGGTAGTCACACCGGCGCCGGGCGGCGGAATTTCGAACAGCACGCCGATTTCGGTGTATCAGGACCTGCCGATCGATGCCAACGGCTTGGTCTACGAACCCTACACTCAGCAGCTCTATGCTTCGATTGGCTCGTACGCAACGGTAAATCCCAACACCATCGTCAGCATCGATCCGGTCACGCAGGCGATGGGCACACCGATCGCCGTGGGCGGCGGACCTAACCATCTGGGTCTTTCCGGCGACGGCACGCTGCTCTACGCCGGGTTGGATCAAGCCAATACCGTTCAGCAAATCAAAATCCCCAGCGGCAAACTGGGCACGTCCGTATCGCTGGCGTCGATATCACCCGGCTATCCGGAGACCGCGTCTTTCATCGACGTAGTGCTCGGAAAGCCGCAGCAGTATGTCATGGGCCTGAGTACGCAGTACGGTCAGGCCGGCGTGGGTTTGGTGGAAAGCGGAAGCCTCGTGTCGACGCTGGGGCAATACCCAATTCAAGTAAACGTCTCGAGTCTCTGCTTCCTCTCCGATCCCAAAACCTTTTACGGCTCGAACGGCCAACAGCTCTTGAGGATGGTTATTCAGGAAAAAACATATTTGGAAGTGAACGTAGATTCGTCCGCGCCCCAGGGTTTTGCCAGCCAGTTCAACTGCGACGGCAAGTACATCTACACCTCGTCAGGGTTGGTGTTTGATCCGGTCGCGAATCAGACGATCGGAACCTACATGTTCCCGCAGGGAGGCTTTTTCTATGACGTTCTTCCTGACTCGGCCGTCGGACTCAGCTACGGCCTTGGGTACGGAGCGGGCGGCATCCTGGTGTTTGACCAGAGCACGTTTGCTCAGGTGGGCTCGATCCCGCTGCCGTCGAACATCACAACTGCAACCGCGTTATTGCGCTGGGGCGCCGATGGTTTCGCGCTCCTCTACCAGAACTACCAGACCAACACGAATGATTTGGTTTTGCTGCGCAGCAGCCAGACTCAGCCCTCGGTAGGACCGAATCCGATTCCGGTGGCGACGTCGGCCATTCCCGCGGTTAAAGCTGGAAATGGGAATTTCCAATTGACGGTGGAGGGCAGCGGGTTTGTTCCGGGCGCAGTCGTGCGCTGGAACGGAGCGGACCGCACCACGATCTTCCAAAGCGACAGCGTCTTGATCGCTGATATTCCGGCGTCGGACGTGGCCGCTGCGGGAACCGTGGCAGTCACGGTATTCAACCCGCCGCAAGGTGGCGGGACTTCGAAGAAGGTGAACTACGTGATCGCGGCAAAATAGTCGTCGCAACTTGCAGGTTGGAACTCGCGGGCGGCGTAGCTCGATTCGCTGCCCGCGAGCGCTTTTTACCTTGGATTTCTAGATTCGCCCATCCTTCATGCTTTTGGAAGATTGGAGCTTTTGATTGTTCTTCCGCGGCGTCGCTACTAATTCGCATCCTCCTGCACGCGAATCGCAATCAGCGTAAAGTCATCTCGCTGCGAGCCGCCGCCGGCGAAAGCTGCGACTTCATCCAGGATGCAGCGAATGATTTTCTCCGGCTTGTCGTCGTGGCAGGTTCGCAGCAAATTTTCCAGCCGGCGATATCCCCACAGTCCCCCTGCACGTTTTCGGCTTCGGTGATTCCGTCGGTGCAAGCGACCAGCACGTCGCCGACCTCGAGTTGAATCTGGTCGGAAATGAACTCCGAACCTTTGCAAGCGGTACGCGATGGTTGTAGTTCCGTCCGCCAAAGAAAGAGGGAAAACCCTCGGAGCCTTACTCCGCGTTCTCCCACTTCATCCGATAAATCTGGGTCACGCTGGCGTCGCTCATCGCGGCGAGATTGCCCTCCGGCGTGATGGATAAGAAATCCTGCGCTCCATTCAGTAGTGGGTTAAAGTCCGTAAACTTCGCGAATAACTCCCACTTCGCGTCTGGCACCGTCAGCCGGTAGATTCCGGGTTGCTCGTCGGTCGCCGCTTCCAACGGGCCTTGCATCAAATAAAGTGACTTCGAATCCGGCGCCCACACAAAAAATCCCCAATCGTGTGCAAAAAGCTTCAGCTGCTTCCATTGCCTCGTCTTCACGGAATAAATCGCCAGGCTCTTCGGTGGACTCTGGATTCCTGCCAGATACTGCCCGTCGGGCGACCACGATGGCGCATAGTAGCCATCCGATCCCGGCATGGTTGATACTTTTTTTGTATCCAGATTCACAATACGGATGCGCAGGTGTCCCGCGATCGGATAATCGTTAAAGTAGATGGACTTCCCGTCCGGTGACCAGCTCGGCAGTACTTCCGTAAAGCCTTCCGACGTCAGCTTTTCCGGTGAGCCGCCATCAACACTGACGCGATAAAGCTCATTCCAGTCGGAGTACGCGATCCACTTGCCATCCGGAGACCAGGTCGGCATCTGCGCCACGGAGTTTGTGAGTTGCAACTTCTCGCTACCATCGCTCTTGCAGCGCCACAAATAACCTCTCGGATAATCCGCGTATACCATCCATTTTCGGTCGGGTGAGACCACCAGCTGCCCCGCAGCTAGTCCTCCCAGGTACGGCAAAAACCGCCTTTCCTTTTGATCGTAGAATTGCATCGAGCCCTGCGCCAGGCCCGCCACGACGAACATTGCGTTGCCATCCCGGCTTGGCGCCATTGCGCTCACTTCGAGTTGGCCGGACGTCAATTGCACGGCGTACGGCTTGCGCCAGAACTCGTACCACCTCGGCTCCAAGTATTCGTAAAGATTGTTGGATCTATCTTTGTTCGAGCCAAAAACAAAACGCTTGCCGCCCGGCGTCCAGATCCCGTTGTAAGTGCTGGCGTCCTGTGGCCAATGCTGAGGAAGAGGAAGCAAATGTGGGTTCGTGCCGTCCACGTTCAGCTCCCAGATCTTCGTCAGATCGTCCTCCAAAATGCTTCGCGACACTGTTACACGAAGTCTTTTGGAGTCCGGCGAAAACGCAGGATTGCCCGGCACCATATGATGAGTGTTCCAGAGTTCCTTTACGTTTTGTCCGTCGGTGTCACACACATAGACCGACTCGTTCTCGTTGAAGGCAATTAACTTCCCATCCTGAGAATAACTTGCGCCGCGCGCCGTGATATTGCCCAACCGCTTCGCGGCACCTCCCAGCACGGGCATCGTCCAGATTGTTCCCCGCTGCGTTTCGTCGTTCAGATCGCTTTGCAGCAACAAAAACTCGCCGCCATCGGGCGAAATATCCAGGATACTCATCGTGCCGATCTCGGCGCGGAGAGGCGCCGTAGCTCCGCCCTTAACGGACATTTCGACGGGATTGTGCGCGCTGACGAAATAAATACGCGATCCGTCGGTGAAGATCGCGGGGCTTTTAGTTTCGCTCGAGAAGGTGAGTTGCTCCATCGGCAGCGGCGCGGAATCGGCGGGCGTACCGCGGCCGCTAAGCGCAGCCCACGCAACGGCGCAGACCACTACTGCCGCCGCGGCCGCAATCCAAATCCACTTCCTCGACTTCTCTCGCTTTGCCGGCTCCGCCCGCAACCCGCTCTGCGATCGTTCCGTCTCCTTCTTGATCAGGCGCCGCAAGTCCACCATCAATTCGTGCGCCGTCTGATAACGGTCCTCGCGATCCTTCTCCAGAAGCTTCACCACGATTCGCTGAAGCTCTTCGGGTACCTGCGGATTCAACTCGCGAATCGCCTTCGGCTCTTTGTGCAGAATCTCCCCGATGATCGTCACCGGAGATTCTCCGGGGAACGCGCGCTTCCCCGTCGCCATCTCATACAGCACAATTCCAAACGAAAAAATGTCGCTTCGCGCGTCAATGTCCTTGTCCTGCGCCTGTTCCGGCGACATGTACGCCACGGTTCCCACAATCGCGCCGCGTGCTGTAATCGGAGCTGAAAGCGTGGCGGCCTCGCTGCTTGGCGTGCTATCCAGCAGCACGCGTTTCGCCAGGCCGAAGTCGGCCAGCTTCACCTCACCTCGGCTCGTCACAAAAATGTTGGATGGCTTTATATCCCGGTGGATGATCCCGTTCTTGTGCGCAATCTCCAGCGCGGCGGCGATCTGCATCGCATAGTCCAGCAACGTCTCGAGCGGCAGCGGAGGCGGCCCGATTTTCTGCTTCAGCGTCTCGCCTTCCATCAACTCCATAGCGATGAACGTCTGGCCATCCTGCTCGCCAATGTCATACACGGCACAAATGTTGTGGTGATTCAACGCCGATGCCGCCTGTGCTTCGCGTTGAAAACGCGCCTGCGCATGGGCATCTCGCTGTCCTTCAGGTGGGAGAAACTTGAGGGCCACGAAACGCCCCAGCCGGGTGTCCTCGGCCTTGTACACCACCCCATTTCCGCCAGCGCCAAGCTTCTCGACAATGCGATATCGCGACGTCGTCGTGTGGCTGTCGGGCGGTGTGCGTGGGTCCTCCATTCTGGGCGTATCTTAGAGGTGTCTATTCATTCAAGTCAATCAAGCGGGATTCGCACCTACCTGTTCGTCATAATTCACATCAGCCACTTCCTTTTTTCACAGACTGTCTTATGAATGGGTTCGGTAACCGGGCTGCTTTGCGTGTGCCCGGAGCGTTCAGTTGGACGATCAACGCCCAAGACGGACAAGTGAAGTGCCGCTTCAAATGCCCGCTTCCGGCGCAAAAGCAGATCGATAAATCGTTGCTCCCGTCGCGCCAGTACGCGAACGGTTGGTTGTGCGGCCGATCCGCCACTTCGCTCCTATCTAGGAAAACTCGGTGCAGAGCCCAGACGCCGCCGCGTCAACGGGCGAAGCGAACACGAGAGGATGCCACGGGTCGGGGCGCTGGCTAGGCCACGGGGCGGCTAATGGCCGAAGCATCGCGCAGCGCGACCGAAAGACGAGCGCACCGCCCTCCGATGCATAGCGCAGCCTGGCGCACGTCCGACATAGCCACTGAGACCTCAGAGCGCTGGATGTGTACTCTCCACCTGATTCGCAGCCGCACGCGTAAGTCTCCAACTTCCGCCGACGATTCGGCCCTCGAAGTCTCGCGTCTCGCGGAGTCTCAAGCCGCTGACTCGACCGTTATGACCCTTGCGGGGCACGTTTCCCGAGCAATGATGGAGCGCTACTCGCACTTTCGGATGGAAGCTAAACGGCACGCAGTAGACAACCTCAGCGGGACAGATTTCGAGCCAGGTGTGGCGCAGAACTGGGCACAATTTCCTGTCTCGGATAAATCCGAAGAGGCTAACTTTACTGAAAAGAAGTGGTGAGCCGGGGAGGACTCGAACCTCCAACC
The DNA here is from genome assembly GCA_963754275.1 of uncultured Acidobacteriota bacterium. GTDB lineage: Bacteria > Acidobacteriota > Terriglobia > Acidiferrales > UBA7541 > Palsa-295. Next base: position 50,235 of record CAVWFO010000001.1, on the reverse strand, counting down.
CGCTGCTTAAGAGGCAGCTGCTCTACCATTGAGCTACCGGCCCACTGAAAAAATTGTAACACGAGAGAATGCCGTCCCCAACCGCGGCCGCTAATTGAAAAAAGCGCTGCCCCGGTTGCTACGCCGCTTCGGTTCCGACGAAAAAATCACTTCTGCAAGCGCAGGGTCGCGGCGATTTCCTGAGCCACTTGCCTTGCACGGACCAGGTCGCCCGGACCGAGCGAAATGGCTGCGACGCGCGCGTGACCTCCGCCGCCATATTTTTCGCACAGCGAGGCGAGATTCACATCCGCGGAAGATTCCTTCCAGGGATTGGTGCCAACCGAAACCTTGGCGCGCAGCGGCGAGGCGCTCACCCCCACGGAATAGAGCGCATCCGGAAACAGGAAGTACGGGACGAATTTGTTATAGCCCTCCAGGTCCAGATCGCTGACATCGAAAAATATCACGCCATCGCGAAAATCGGCGCGCTCGCGAAATATGTCCAGCGATTTGCGATGCCGCTCCAGCAGAGGCCCAAGATATTTCTTCACGATGGGCAATTCCACCATCTCCGCCAGTGACAGGTAGGCCAAGTTCGGAATCAGCTTGGGCACCAAGTCGGCTTCGGGTGCGGCTTCGATGACCAACGCGAGTTGCGTGGCGGGTTCCGTGAGGCTGACGGCGTCCGCAGGCGAAGCGAATTGCGCCCCATCAATAATGTCGCCCCAATGGATTAGATTGGCGAGCGGCTTGGCGTTGAATCCGAATTTCTCAGAGGCGATCGTGGCCAGAAACTTGGTGCAGGATTTGTAGGTGGGATCGTAAAACTTCTTGCCGGAATGATCGTCGCGGAAATGTTCGGCGTCGGCAGGCGTCAAAAACGCGCTTTGGTGATGGTCGAACCACCACGTGAGGAGCGGCGAGCTGGAATATTTGAAATCCACGATGGCGTTTTCGTCGCCATCAAACGTGCCGTCCTCGAATGGCTGCGAGGCTTTGTGCGTCATCCCGGTGTAGAAGAACTCGGCTGCCGGATTGATGCGCTCTTTGTAAAAGCGAGTGAAAATCGCGGCGGAAGAAGCTCCGTCGAAGCATTTATCGTGGAAACAAACCCGAACCTTCAATTTCCTCTCCTGACTACCTGCGCGGCAGGGGCGCCCGCGCAGGGGAAAGCCAACAACGATGGACGTTCAGTTGACTAATGTCAAGAGCGAACGAAAGCAATGACGACCCGGGGATGCCCTTTGAGGGGTTGCCGTCGCTGTGTCGCGAGCGATCTGCATGCCCGGGTGGCACGGTGGAGAACTGAGCTGGGCCGGAAGGAGTGAGCAGCGCGAATCGCGTCAGGACTTTCCGAAAATTTGGTCGGCCAGGTCGGCAGCCAGCGGAATGCGAAACTTTTCGCCTTGATAAGCCTTGATCATGAGCAGGATCCAAAGGATCACGCCTAGTATTGAGACAAGCGACAGGAGTCCGAATCCAACCGAAAACCCCGCCGCTCCGCTTGCGACGAATAGCATGGAAAGCACGATGCGAATCACCATTAGACCGCCGAATACCACGATTGACTGCGCCGCATGGAACCGGACGAACGGGCGCTTGTCTATGAAATAAAAAATCAGACCGGTGATCCAGCCCAGCAAATAGCATAGTAGCCCGGCAACATTTTCAGACAAACCTGATTGCGCGCCGGCGGCCGGAGTCATGGCCGTCGCTAGTCCTGCCGCCTGCGGCGTTCCGCAACTAGGACAGAACGCCACGTTGTCCGCAACCATGGCTCCGCACTTAGTGCAATGTGGCATGAAGTTCCCCCTGAAGAGTTGGCGTCCCAGTGTGGCATTTGCGGCGCAGCCTAACAAAAGCGCGAGGAGACAGCAAGCACAAAGGAGAAAAGCGGTTGTCGGTGCGCGGGAATTTGAATGTCAGCGAAAGCGCAGGAGCGGAAAGCGTGAAATCCGAAGCAAATGTTATACTCTGGGTTCCACCGCGGAAGTGGCGGAATTGGCAGACGCGCCAGCCTTAGGAGCTGGTGGCCGAAAGGCCGTAGGGGTTCGAGTCCCTTCTTCCGCACTCTTCGTTCGACTCGTCCCGCAAGTTCTTGTTCGACGAAACGCCAATCGTTACAGGCCGATTTGTCCCAGCATGCCGCTCAGACGGGTAAGCTCTACCTCGGCTTCCAATATCTCCTCCTTCAATTTCGCTTCGAATCCGTGGTCGAGCTTTTTGGCCTCTTCCCGCAGGGAATCCAATCTGTGCTTGGCGGCTTCGTGCTGACGCTTCAGTTCGGCGGCCGCTTCTTCGTTTGACTGGCTCATCATTGATCTCCCCGAACCAAGTATAACGCGAGAAAGTGCATCGGCACAGTTACCAGGCGGTTGCGCCGGTCAGCCTTCTGGCAAACGACGATCGGATGGTGATACGGCTGCGCACCGAGATTTACATCGCGCGCGAATGGAAAACTTCGCTTCAAGCCAATCGGCGTTGACGCGCGCTTATACTTTCTTTATACTGGAGTTTCTGATGCGGTTGCGTTTGGCCGCACTTCCCTGCCGTCCTCCCTCTCGAATTTCGAACAGGCGAAAGGCAGATTGGAAACAGGGTGTTCCGTAGTCCGTCCCCTGCAAAAAATCCCATGACTGAAACAACTTGCAAACGTGAAATCGAGCTGGAAATTCCGGCTGAAGTAGTCAGCAAAGCCAGCCAGAAAGTGGAGCGCGACCTGGCCCGCGTGGCGCGTATCCCCGGTTTTCGTCCGGGCAAAGCGCCCGTGACGCTAATCCGCCGCCGCTTCGCTGAAGATATTCAGGGCGAAGTGGTGCAATCGCTCGTGCCCGAATACCTCGAGAAAGCGCTCGACGAGAAAAAACTGGTCCCTGTAACTCGCCCCGAAGTGGATAAGGTCGAGTTCAAAGAAGGCGAGCCGCTGAAGTTCCGCGCAGTCTTCGAAGTGCTCCCGGAATTCGAGCTAGGGGATTACAAGGGTCTAGAAGTTCAAATTGAAGACCTGGACGCGGGCGACGCCAAAGTTGATGAAGTCATCAAGGAAATGCGCGAGCGCGCCGCGACGTTTGTCCCGGTAGACGGCCGCGCAGCGAAAGACGGCGACTACGCACTGATTAAGCTTTCCGGCATGCCCGAAGGCGGAGGCGATCCGGTCGAAGCCGACAACATCATGTGCCACATCGGCGCCGAAGAAACGCTGGAGAGCTTCACGGAAAATCTGCGTGGCGCGAATCCCGGCGAGACCAAGAAATTTCAGGCCAAATATCCTGATGACTATCCCGACGAGAAGCTCAAGGGCAAGACTTACGACTACACAGTGGAAGTCCAAGGGATTAAGGAAAAGAAGCTTCCGGAACTGAACGATGAGTTCGCGGTAGAGGTGGCGAAAGAGGTGGGCGGTGTAACCACTGTCGCCGAGCTGCGCAAGAAAGTCCAGGACAACCTGGAGGCCGAGAAGGAAGCGCGGCAATCGGCGCAAGCGCGCGAAAAGATCCTGGAAACACTGGTAAAGAAGCATGATTTTCCGGTCCCTGACGCCCTCGTCGAGCATCAGATGGATGTGCGGCTGGAACGCACCGTGCGCTCATTGGCATCTCAGGGAGTGGATCCCGCGAGCGGTAAACGTGGATTGGGTTTCGCTCCGGAAGGGCCAGCACGACCGCGCAGTGGATGACGTGAAGGCTGAGCTGCTGATCGACCGCATCGCGGACGCGGAAAAAATCGAAGCAACCGACGACGACGTCGAAAAGGAAATAAATGCGCTGGCGGAACACAGTGGCGAATCGGCAACGGCACTGCGGGCTCGCTTGACAAAGCAAGGAGCGCTCGATAGGATGAAATCGAAGTTGCGTAGCGACAAAACAATCGAGTGGCTCTACAGCAATACCCGAATCGAGAAGACAGCCAAACGTGAAGAGTAACAACTGGTTCGGGCTCCTCAGCGCGCAAAGACACTTCCAATGAAACATACAAACGACGCAACTCCGTACGCCACCACCCTCGTTCCGATGGTCGTCGAACAGACGAACCGCGGCGAACGAGCCTATGACATCTATTCCCGGCTGCTGAAAGATCACATTATTTTCATCGGCACGCCGATTGACGACCATGTGGCGAACCTGGTGACCGCGCAGCTGCTATTTCTGGCGTCCGAAGACCCCGAGAAAGACATCTCGGTGTACATCAATTCGCCGGGCGGCTCGATTTCCGCCGGGATGGCGATTTACGACACGATGCAGTTCGTGCGTCCTGACGTGGTGACGTACTGCATCGGCCAGTCCGCCTCGATCGCGGCGGTGCTGCTGGCATCCGGCACGCCGAAGAAGCGCTACGCGCTGCCGAATTCGCGAGTGTCTGATTCACCAGCCATGGATGTCCGGGCTGTCAGGCCAGGCCACGGACATTGATATTCACGCGAAAGAGATCATTCGCACGCGCGAGTCGCTCAATAAGCTGCTGGCCGGCCACACGGGCCAGCCGCTGGAAAAAATCGAGCGAGACGTGGAACGCGATTTCATCATGACGGCCGAACAGGCGAAGGCGTACGGCATCGTGGACGAAATCATTACGAAGCACAGGTAATTGCCGTTCCAAAGGGTTAGTAGCCAAATTGATGATTCCCTGCCGCCCGGCCGGATTCCGTTTTACAATGCGAGATAGATTCGTCAAGGGTGTGGTGAAATCCGTAACGAGGGAGCCTAATCAGTGAAACGGTTCACACCGGAAGAGCCGTTACGCTGTTCCTTCTGCCATAAAACGCAGGAGCAGGTGGAGAAGCTGATCAGTTCTCCATCGGAGTATCCGCGCTCGTACATTTGCAACGAGTGCGTGGGCGTCTGCCAGCAGATTCTCGAAGACGAGAAGCGCGAGCAGTCCAGCCCGGCCAATCGCCGTTTGCCCCGCCCTCCCGAGATCAAGGCGTTCTTGGATGGCTACGTCATCGGGCAGGACAAGACCAAGAAGAAACTCGCGGTTGCGGTTTACAACCACTACAAGCGCATCTTCCTGAATAAGCAGCCGGGCGATGTGGAGCTGGCGAAGTCGAATATTCTGTTAGTTGGTCCCACGGGAACCGGCAAGACGCTGATGGCGCAGACGCTGTCGCGTATGTTGGACGTGCCGTTCGCCATCGTGGACGCGACGACCTTGACCGAAGCTGGTTACGTCGGCGAGGACGTCGAAAACATCATTTTGAAGCTGCTTGCAGGCCGCTGATGGAGACGTCCAAAAGGCTCAGCAAGGCATCATATACATCGACGAGATTGACAAGATCTCGAAGAAAGACGAAAACCCTTCGATTACTCGCGACGTTTCCGGTGAAGGCGTGCAACAGGCGCTACTGAAGATTCTGGAAGGCACTGTCGCCAACGTGCCGCCGCAGGGCGGCCGCAAGCACCCGCACCAGGAATTTACGCCGGTGGATACGACGAACATCCTGTTCATCTGCGGCGGGGCGTTCGTGGGACTTGAAAAGATTATCGAACGGCGCGTGGGTCATAAATCGCTGGGCTTCCAGGCCGATGCGCAGGTAACCACCGCGTCGCGGCGCAATATCGAAATGCTGGAACAGGCGCAGCCTACTGACCTGATTCGTTACGGCTTGATCCCGGAATTTGTAGGGCGCTTGCCGGTGGTGGGCGTGCTGAGCGATCTGGATAAGTCGGCGCTGGTGCGAATTCTCACCGAACCGAAGAACGCGCTGGTGCGGCAGTATCAACGGCTCTTTGAATTTGAAAATGTGCGGCTGCGGTTTACGGATGACGCGCTAGACACCGTGGCGGAACTCGCGCTACAGCGCAAAGTGGGCGCGCGCGGCCTGCGCATGATTCTGGAAGATTTGATGCTGGAAATGATGTACCACTTGCCGGCGCAGCGTAAGTTGCGCGACTTTGTGGTTACGGCGGATATGGTCAAGGGACGCGAAATCAATTGGAGCCTGCTGGAAAAAGCGGGCTAAGCGTACAGGGAGAAAAAAGAACTCGATGTTCAATCGCGAAAAAGGCGAGATCAAACGCGTGCCGATGATGCCGGTCCGGGAAATGGTGATTTTCCCGGAGATGATGCACCCCTTCATCGTGGGGCGCGAAGCGTCTGTGCGTGCGCTGGAAGACGCGCTGGCGGGCGACAAGAAGATTTTCCTGGTCACGCAGCATGACGCGTCGGTGGACGATCCCAAACCGGAGGAAATCTACCAGGTAGGTACGCTCGCGAATATCGTGCAGAGCGTGAAGCTGCCCGACGGCAATATCAAGGTGCTGGTGGAAGGCACCGAGCGCGCCAAAATCGTGCAGATTACCAGCGACGAGGGCTTCTTCCGAGCTTCGATCCGCGTGGTCACTTCCAAAACCGAGCCCTCCCCGCAGTTGCAGCAGGCTTCCGAGCGCGTTACTGGGCTGTTTGAACAGTACGTGAAGCTCTCGCAGAGCCTGAATTACGACACCATGATCGCGGCCGTCCGCGTGGAAGATGCCGGAAAACTTTCCGATGCAATCTCCGCGAACCTGCAGATCCCGGTCGAAGAAAAGCAGGAACTGCTGGAGCTATTCGAGCCGCTGGAACGCTTAAACCGCATCGCGGACATTCTGGAAGTTGAAATCGAAAAGCTGAACGTGGATCGCTCCATCAATACCCGCGTGAAGCGCCAGATGGAACGCGCCCAAAAAGAGTACTACCTCAACGAAAAGCTGAAGGCCATTCAGAAAGAGCTGGGCCGCGGCGAAGCCAACGAAATCGAGCAGCTGAAAAAGAAAATCGAAACTTCCGGCATGCCCGAAGGGCCGCAGGAAAAGGCCATGCAGGAACTAAAGCGGCTGGAAATGATGCCGCCAATGTCCGCCGAATCCACGGTATCGCGCAATTATCTGGACTGGCTGCTGGCGGTGCCCTGGAAGAAGCGCTCCAAGGAAATCCGCGACATCAAGCGCGCCGAAGTGATCCTCTCCGAAGATCATTACGGCCTGGACAAGATCAAAGACCGCATTCTCGAATACCTCGCTGTGCGCCAGCTGGTGAAGAATCCCAAGGGTTCGATTCTCTGCTTCCTCGGGCCTCCAGGCGTGGGCAAGACTTCTCTCGCGATGTCCATCGGCCGCGCCACGGGACGTAAATTCGTGCGCGTATCCCTCGGCGGCGTGCGCGACGAGGCTGAAATTCGCGGCCACCGCCGCACCTATATCGGCGCGCTGCCCGGCCAGATCATTCAGATGATGCGCAAGGCAGGCACGACCAACCCAGTGTTCGTGCTGGACGAAGTGGACAAGATGTCCATGGATTTCCGCGGCGATCCGTCGGCGGCGCTGATGGAAGTGCTGGACCCTGAGCTGAATCACGCCTTCACCGACCACTATCTGGACGTTGAATACGATCTCTCGAAGGTCATGTTCGTCTGCACCGCAAACGTGCTGCACACCATCCCTCAGCCGCTGCAGGATCGCATGGAAGTGCTGCGCATCCCGGGCTACACCGAACATGAAAAATATCAGATCGCCACGCGCTACCTGATTCCCAAGCAGCTGGAAGCCACGGGCCTGGCGAAGAATCAATTGAAAATCACGGACGACGCCATCAAGAGCACCATCCGCCATTACACGCGGGAAGCGGGCGTACGCAGCTTGAACCGCGAACTGGCCAACATTTCGCGCAAAGTGGCTCGCAAGGTCGTCACCGAAGGCAAAGACGTCGCCGTGGAAGTCACTCCGGCGAACCTGAACGACTATCTCGGCATCCTGAAGTACCGCGACTTCCTGGCGGAAAAGAAGAACGAAATCGGCCTCACCACTGGCCTCGCCTGGACCGAAGTGGGCGGCGAAGTGCTCTCCACCGAAGCTACCTTGATGCAAGGCCGCGGCCGCCTCACTCTTACCGGCAAGCTCGGCGATGTGATGCAGGAATCGGCGCAGGCCGCGATGAGCTACATTCGTTCGCGCAGCCACAGTTTCAGCCTGCCCAAGGATTTCTACCGTCACCTGGACATTCACATGCACGTTCCGGAAGGCGCGATACCGAAGGACGGTCCCTCGGCCGGCATCACCATCTGCACCTCGATCGTGAGCGCGCTTACCAAGATTCCGGTCCGCTGCGATATCGCCATGACCGGCGAAATCACCTTGCGCGGCAAGGTGCTGCCTATCGGTGGCGTAAAAGAAAAGCTGCTGGCGGCGCATCGCCTGGGCCTGCGCACCATTATTTTGCCGAAGGACAATGAAAAAGATCTGGCGGATATCCCGCCGGACATCCAGTCGCAGATGTCCATCCATTTTGTCGAGTCCATGGACGATGTGCTGCAGATCGCTTTGGAGCATCCGCTTCCGATTCCCGGTCACCCGCCGGTAGCCGGAGTCGAGCCCGAGTTCGGCGCGGACGTCGCGCAGGACAATGAACTAACCAATTGAAACCCTCTGGTCCTTCCTCATTTTGATCAGCAGGCTTGGCCCGCGGCCAGAGGTTTCCGGTTGTCTGTAGGTTTTCCCGTATTTAAAGTTGCAAAAGAGTGGCAGGTTCGAATTTGCGCCCGCCCGTAATCCATTCAGAAATCAATCTGCCTGAAAACCAGGCTTGAGAAGGAACGAAATCGATGAGCATTAGCCTTGCAGAACTGAAAGACAAGAACATCACCGACCTGGCGAAAATCGCCAAGGAATTGAACATTCCCGGCGCGTCGGGCATGCGCAAGCAGGAGTTGATCTTCCAGATCCTCCGCGCCCAGACGGAAAAGAACGGGTTGATCTTCTCCGAAGGAGTGCTGGAATGCCTGCCGGACGGCTTCGGCTTCCTGCGCGCGCCGGAATACAACTATCTCCCGGGCCCGGACGACATCTACGTCTCGCCGTCGCAAATTCGCAAGTTCGACCTCCGCACTGGCGACACCGTTTCCGGCCAGGTTCGCCCGCCCAAGGATGGCGAGCGCTACTTCGCGCTCATCAAGGTCGAAGCGGTCAACTTCGAAGACCCGGAAGTCGCGCGCAGCAAGATATTTTTCGACAACTTGACGCCGCTATATCCGGCCGATCGCATACGCCTGGAAACCACGAAGGAGAACCTCACCGGGCGAGTGCTGGACATGCTCTGCCCCATCGGCAAAGGGCAGCGCGGCCTGATCGTCGCGCCACCGCGCACCGGAAAGACGATGATGCTACAGTCCATCGCCAATTCCGTCACCACGAATCATCCGGAAGTCGCCTTGATCGTGCTGCTGATTGACGAGCGGCCGGAAGAAGTCACGGACATGCAGCGCACCGTAAAGGGCGAAGTCATCAGCTCGACCTTCGACGAGCCGCCGCAGCGGCACATTCAAGTGGCCGAAATGGTGCTGGAGAAGGCCAAGCGGCTGGTGGAACACAAGCGCGACGTGGTCATCCTGCTCGACTCGCTGACGCGCCTGGGACGCGCCTACAACGCGGTCACGCCGCCTTCGGGCAAAGTACTCTCCGGCGGTATTGATGCCAACGCTCTGCAGCGCCCGCGGCGTTTCTTTGCCGCAGCGCGTAATGTGGAGGAAGGCGGCTCGCTCACCATCATCGCTACTGCGCTGATTGATACTGGCAGCCGCATGGACGACGTCATCTTCGAAGAGTTCAAAGGCACCGGCAACATGGAAATCAACCTGGACCGGCGGCTGGTGGACAAACGCGTCTTCCCGACGATTGACATCAACCGCTCCGGAACGCGCAAAGACGAGCTCCTGCTGCCCGCGGATGAATTGAACCGGATCTGGGTGCTGCGCAAGGTCCTAAGCCCTCTCTCGACCGTAGAAGCCATGGAGCTTCTGCTCGGCCGCCTCTCCAAAACGAAGACGAACGGCGAATTCCTCGCTTCGATGTCCAGTCCCGCGTAAGCGCTGCGGGTGGCGAGGCAAGCGTGCCGGGTGCGGATCGCTGAGGCGGTTCGCTACTCTGCGTTTGCGGCAGCTTGCTCTTTCGCCAGCAGCACTACCAGCCGCGCCACTTCTTCCGGCTCCATCGCAGTGCTGTCCACCACCACCGCATCTGCGGCGCGCACCAGCGGCGACGTGGAACGCTGCAAGTCGCGACGGTCGCGTTCGTGAATTTCTTCCAGCGTGCGCTGCAGGTTGATGTGATCGCCCTTCTGCTCGTGTTCCCGCCAGCGCCGCTCCGCGCGTGTTTCCGGCGAGGCCGTAAGAAATATTTTCAGCTGCGCATCGGGAAATACCACGCTGCCAATGTCCCGGCCTTCCATCACTACGCCGCCTTGTTCGCCGGCGCGGCGCTGCTCGGCCACCAGAACCTGGCGCACTCCGGCATTTACAGCGATCTTCGATGCAGCCTGGGATACTTCGGGCGTGCGAATCGCGGTGGTCACGTCGTCGTGGTCGAGGAACACGCGCTGCGTGCCGTCATCCGCGCGCAGGTCGATGCGTGTAGCGCGGGCCAGCGCCACCAAATCATCATCATGACCATCGAGCGCCAGGCCATTGCGCAACGCCTTGAACGCCAGCGCGCGGTACATCGCTCCGGTATCCACGTACACGTAGCCCAGCAACTCGGCTACACGCCGCGCCACGGTGCTCTTACCCGAACCGACCGGCCCGTCTATGGCGATAATTAGCTCCCGCATTCTTGGTTCAACGCGTCCCTACCTGTGGCGTAGCTGCAAGATAATTATTCCCACAAAGCACAGAGCGGAAGCTGCCATGAAAATCCTTACGAGATTGGGTCGGATACTGCGCGGATCGACGACGGCGTATCGCTTCGCAATTCCCCAAGGCGTAGACGAATAATAGGAAAGCTTATTGGCTTCGGGAAGGCTTTCATTTAGCAAGTCGACCATCTCCAACCAGAGTAGGTTCACCAGAAATGCTGCGATTCCACCGATCGCAATAAGCGACACCAGAATCCAGTTTTCTCGAAACATCAAGTTTATATCCGTTTGAAAGCCCGCTCGATTTCGCGCACGGAATAGCGCAGCACCACCGGCCTGCCGTGCGGACAGCTCATCGGATATTCCGTCTTCGCAAGCTCGCCCAGCAGCCATTCCATTTTCGCCGGGTCCAGTGGCGTATTCACCTTGATGGCGGCGTGGCAGGAAGTGGACGCGGCAATCTTCGCCTGCAGCGAATCAATCGAGATGGCCTGATTTTCGCGCGCGATTCCGTCCAAAATTTCGTACAGCAGGCGTTCGGCGTCTCCGCTGGCGATGCCCGCGGGCGCCGCCTGAATCGCCACACTGCGCGCGCCCATCAGCTCCGCTTCGAAACCGTTGGCGCGCAATTCCTCGCCGATCTGTTCGAAAATTGCCAGCTGCCGCGGATTCAGCTCAACGATCAGCGGCACCAGCAATCGCTGGCCGCCGAGTGCGCCTTCGCGGCGCGCGCGCAAGTGTTGCTCGAACAGCACGCGCTCGTGCGCGACGTGCTGATCAATGATCCATAATCCCTCGCCATTCACGGCGACGATGAAGCTGCTGTTAACCTGGCCCAGAGGCTTCAGGTCGGCGATGTCTTCCACGCTGGGCAGAGCGCCGGGCGTTTCGCCCGTGTTGATGTGGTCGCCGGCGGCAGGCGCGACATATTCCTGCGGGCCGAGCGAAAAATCGCTGGCGCCCATGGGATCGAATTGCAGGCGCTGCGAAATCGGGCGGTCGGGTGCGCCGGTCAATTCGAAAACTTCGGCGGAGGCAGTCACATCGCGAAACGAAGCGGGAATTATCGCGCGAGGTGGGCCAGGAAACGCGCCGGGCGCCGCTCCGGCACTCGCTGATGAAAGAAATGCCGGGTCAATCGCCGCGGCTCCAGCCGCAAACGCGGTGGAACCGCCGCTCGTTCCAGTAGATGCTGTACCAGTCGCAGCACCCGCTGTCGCCGCGCGCGCCGCGGGAAATCCAGGAATCGGCCGAGCAACGGAAAGCGCCTGGCGGATTGCATCCCGCGTGAAATCGTGCACGAATTGCGGGTGGCGAAAACGCACTTCGATTTTCGCCGGATGCACGTTCACGTCCACCTCTTCGTAAGGCATATCCAGAAAAAGCAGCACCACCGGAAAAACGCCAGGCGGCACAATGTTGCGGTACGCCTCGCTGATGGCGTGCAGAAGCAGCCGGTCGCGCACCAGCCGGCGGTTCACGAAAATGTAGATGCCGTTGCGGTTGCTGCGCTGAACTTCGGGGCGCGAAGTAAATCCGCTGACGCGCAATGTCGCGGCGCGCTCCTCCGCTTCCAGCGGGGGCTCGGTAATAGCGCTGCGCACGGCTGCTTCGGTCGCCGGAATTTCCGTGAGCTCGTCCAATGCCTGGCGGCCGAAAATCTGGTACACGCGATCCGCCAGCTTTTCCACCGGCGGACAATTCAGGATTTCCTGCGACGGCGTCTTAAGCAAAAAATGCCGGTCGGGATGCGCCAGCGCGTAATGCGTCACCAGCGATGCAATATGGCCCAGCTCAGTGGTTTCCGATTTCAGGAATTTGCGCCGCGCCGGCACCGCATAAAAAATATCCGCGACGCTGATCGAAGTTCCCACCGGCACGCCCGCGGGCTTCACGCTCAGAAGTTTGCCGCCGGCAAACTCGATGCGCGTTCCCTCCCCTTCCTCCGCGTCACGCGTTTCCAGAAGCAAGCGCGAGATGGCAGCAATAGTGGGCAAAGCCTCTCCGCGAAAGCCCAGCGTGGCGATGGAGAGCAAATCGTCGGCGGTGCGCAGCTTGGAAGTGGCGTGGCGCTCGAACGCCAGCAGCGCATCGTCGTGATTCATGCCGCAGCCATCGTCAATCACGCGAATCAGCCGCTTCCCGCCCGATTCCGTCTCGATGCGAATCGAACGCGCGCCCGCGTCCAGCGCGTTCTCGAGCAGCTCTTTCACAACCGAGGCAGGCCGCTCGACCACCTCGCCCGCCGCGATTTTATTGGCGATGGTCTCCGGAAGTATGCGGATGCGGCTCATGGAATATGTCTCGCGGAACGCGGATCGGCCAGTCTCGAACCCTCGGGACCGCGGCGATATTCTTCGCGAGCTTCGTCCTCGGTCTTCTTGTCTTCCAGTGACAAGCTGCGCAAAAAAATCCGCGTGCCAAACAAACTGGCGACAAAAACGACGAGCATGAGCGAAACGCCGAACCACTCGGGAAATGAGCGCATCTGCACCATCACCAGAAAAATGAACCCGATCGTCACGCCCAGCCCCAACAGGACCATGAATTGCACACGCAGGCTAACGCGTTGCATTGCGCGCACCAGCAGGAATACCCCAAGTAACGCTGCAATTCCGATGCCAATCAGCAACCGGTACGAAATCATGCATCCTTCTTCGCTGCGTCCCCAATTTCAGCCTGTTTGATCGCGATTCCCAGATCATTTAGCTGATCAGTGCCCACCGCCGACGGCGATTCGGCCATCAAATCCTGCGCCGCGGTCGTCTTCGGGAAGGCGATCACCTCGCGTATGGATTTTTCGCCCGCCAGCAGCATTACCACGCGGTCGAGTCCCAGCGCGATGCCCCCATGCGGCGGCGTGCCATAGGTGAGCGCGTCCAGAAAGAACCCGAACCGCTGGCGCGCGGTCTCCTCGCTCAGACCCAGCGCTTTGAACATCCGCGCCTGCACATCCTGGCGATGAATTCGTATGCTGCCGGAGCCGAGTTCGACGCCGTTCAAGACCAGATCGTAGCCCTTCGAGCGGCACTCCCACGGCGCCGTTTCCAGTTTGTCCAGGTCTTCTTCGACGATCCCAGTGAACGGATGCTGTGCGCTCACCCAGCGCTTGTCACTCTCACTCCATTCAAAAAGCGCGAAGCCGGTGATCCAGGCGAACTCCCATTTCGCGCGGTCAATCACGTTGAGCTTGTCGCCCAGGTACAGCCGAACCTGGCCCGCCACATTCAACGAAGTGTCGGCGTGCGCGATTTGTTCCTTGGCGGCAACGGCGACAATCAGGTCGCCCGCTTTCGCGCGAACTGCCTCGGCCAATTTTTTCAGCCCGTCGGCACCGAGAGTTTTTTCGAGCGGCGAGCTGATTCCTTCGGTCGTCACTTTCACCGTGTAAACGCCACGTGCGCCGGCAGACCTCGCGATTTCGACCAGCTCGTCGAGCTGCTTGCGCGACCAGCCAGCCGCGTCCGGAGCGACCAGCGCCTGCACATTCCCCTCGAAATGAATCGTCGCGCGCGCCGGCTCGAAATGTTGGGTCACGTCGTGTAGTTCCAAGCCGAATCGCAAGTCGGGCTTGTCCGAGCCATAGCGCCGCAATGCTTCCTTGTAATCGAGATGGCGAAACGGGCCCTGCACTTTCACGCCAACCACCTCGAGCGCGCGAATCATCACGCGCTCGATCACCTCGAAAATGTCCTGCTGGCGTGGGAAGGACATTTCCAAATCCAGCTGCGTAAATTCCGGCTGGCGATCGGCCCGCAGATCCTCATCACGGAAGCAGCGGACGATCTGGAAATAGCGGTCCATGCCCGAAATCATCAAGATCTGTTTGAAGATTTGCGGCGATTGCGGCAGCGCATAGAACTGGCCGTGATGGACGCGGCTCGGCACCAAATAGTCGCGCGCGCCTTCGGGCGTTGAGCGCGTCAGCATGGGCGTTTCAATTTCAAAAAAGCCCAGACTGTCGAGCGTCTTGCGCATCTCGAACAGAATCCGATGCCGCAGCTCGATGTTGCGGTGCGGCCTGGGCCGCCGTAGATCCAGGTAGCGATGACGCAAGCGCGTTTCTTCGCTGGCTGTCACTTCGTCTTCGATCTGGAATGGCGGCGTCTTCGAATTATTCAAAATGTGGAGGCGCGTGGCCATCACTTCCACTTCGCCAGATGCGATTTCGGGGTTGGGCTTCTGGCGACGAATCGCTTTGCCTTCGACAGCCACCACAAACTCCGAACGCAGCTCCTCGGCTTTTTTGTGCGCTTCAGGATGCAGCTCTTTGTTAAACACAATCTGCGCCAAGCCCGCGCGGTCGCGCAGATCAATGAAGATCAGCTGGCCCAGATCACGGCGGCGATGCACCCAACCCATCAAAATCACGTCTGTGTCAGCATCCGACGCGCGCAGATCACCACAGTAGTTGGTGCGTTTCAGATTACCGAGAGCATCGAGCAAGATTGGGGTCCCTTCCGTCGGTGCGGGCTGTGCAGTCCTTTCATCTACGAAACTGCCGTCAGCCCCGCGTGCCGCGTTTTTCGGATTCCAGATATTCTAGCAGTTCGTATTCGGAAAGTTTCTTCTGATCCGCGTCCGCAAGCCGTTTCAGCGTGAAATTGCCGGAAGCAACCTCGTCGCTGCCGATGATCAGCGCGTAGCGCGCGCCGAGCTTGTCGGCCAGATTCAGCGATTTCTTGAATTTCATTTCTTCGCCCGGCAGCTCGACGGAAAGACCCGACTCGCGCAGTTTTCTCGCGAGAGCCACCGCCGTGGCGTAAGTCGGCAAGCCCATCCAAGCGACGAAGACGTCCAGCCCAGGCAACACAGGCAAATTTCCGGACTCCTGAATCGAAAGAATGGCCCGGTCGCTGCCGATCGCGAAGCCAATCCCCTTCGTGGGCGGTCCGCCGAGCAGCTCGACCAGGCCGTCGTAGCGCCCGCCGCCACAGACAGCATTCTGCGACCCGAGTCCCTCGGCAATCACTTCAAAAGTGGTGCGCGTGTAGTAGTCCAAACCGCGCACCAACCGCCAATTTTCTTCATACGCAATTCCGCGCAGCTTCAGCTCGTCTTTCAGCTTTGCAAAGTGCTCGCGGCATTCGGCGCATAGATGATCGGAAATGCGCGGCAATTTCGCGATGATTTCCTGCTCTTGCGGCAATTTGGAATCCAGCACACGCAGTGGGTTGGTCTCAATGCGCCGCTGCGAGTCCGGCCCGAGCTGGTCCCTAACCTTTAGCAGCTCCTGCCGCAGCAATTCCACATACTGTGGACGGCAATTCTTGTCGCCGATCGAATTGATGTACAGCGTCGTGCGCGTCAGTCCCACTCGTTTGAAAAACACCATCAACATTTCCAAAACTTCAGCGTCAATCGCCGGCGCGTCTGATTGCCCCAGCACTTCCGCGCCAATCTGATAGAACTGCCGGTAACGCCCCTTCTGCGGCCGCTCCCGTCGAAACATCGGCCCCATGTAGAACAACTTCACGTTCCCTGGCAACGCTTGCATGTTGTGTTCGATGTAAGCACGCATCGTGCTGGCGGTCGCTTCGGGTCGCAGCGATACTTGCTCACCAGTCTGCGAATTTGCTGCTTGGTCCGTTGCTAGGCGTTCAGAGCCATCCGGAAGCCGGAAAGTGAACATTTCTTTTGAAACGATATCGGTGTCGGTGCCCACAGACCGCGCGAATAAATCCGTCTGCTCGAAGATCGGCAATCGAATTTCGCGGAAATTGTATGATTCGAATACTTCGCGCGCTGAATGCTCGAACCAATTCCACAGGGCGGAATCAGGTGGAAGAATGTCGCGGGTGCCTTTGATGGCGCGGAATTGTCGTTTTTCTGGCAACGCTAGTTCCCTGTCTCCTTGTTTCCCTGCATCCGTTCCTCCGCGCGATACGTTTCCTTGTACTCAACGTAACGCCGCGCATAAGCATCAATCGAATCCAGATCTTCAGCGCCCAGCGCGCGGCGCAGCTTCGCAGGCTGGCCCATCATTAAGCTGCCAGGCGGAACAACGGTGCGCTCCGGCACCAGCGTCCCAGCCGCGATGATCGAGCCGGTGCCAATCACCGCGCCGTTCAGGATGATGCTCCCCATGCCGATCAGGCAGCGCGATTCAATCGTGCAGCCATGCAACGTGACGCTATGCCCCACCGTGACGTCGTCGCCCAGCACAAGCGGATTCGTATCGCGCATCACGTGCAGGATCGAGCCGTCCTGAATATTCGTGCGCGCGCCGATGCGAATGTAATGCACGTCGCCGCGAATCACGGCGCAAGGCCACACGCTGGAATCTTCGCCGATCACGACATCGCCGATAATCACAGCCTGCGGATCAACATAAGCGCTGGCCGCGATCCGCGGCATCTGTCCCTTGTAGCTGCGAAGCAAAGTACCACTCCTGATTAACGCTAGAAGTACGATTTTGTTACTGCGTGAGGCGCCGCGACAATATCACATCAAATCACAATATCTGCACCACGGGCGCGCCAGCCGAGGCATTGACCACTTCCAGCCGCGCGATTACATTGCGCGCCACGGCATACACGCTCTTACCGCCTGGAGCGTCTTCGCCCAGCGACGCGACGGGCTTGCCGGTATCGCCGCCAATGCGAATCTGCGGGTCAATCTCAATTTCGCCCAGAAACGGCACGCCGAAATTCTTGGCCATGTGCTGGCCTTCGCCGTGGCCAAACACATCAATGCGCCCATTGCAATGCGGGCAATTGAAATAGCTCATATTCTCGACCACGCCGAGAATTTCCACATTCACCTGGCGGAACATCTCGACCGCCTTGCGCACGTCGGCCAGCGCCACAATCGAAGGCGTGGTGACGACCACCGCTCCCGTAACCGAAACACTCTGGATCAGCGAAAGCTGCACGTCACCAGTGCCAGGAGGCAAATCCACAATCAAATAATCCAGCGTGCCCCACTGCACGCTGCGCAGAAATTGCTGCATCACGCTGTGCAACATCGGCCCGCGCCACACCAGAGGCTTGTCACCAGGATTCAGCAGCCCCATCGAAATCATTTTCACGCCGTAGGCCTCCACGGGGATGATGGTCTTCTCATCCACAGCGCGCGGCTGTTCATTCGTGCCGAGCATCACTGGCACGTTTGGCCCGTACACATCGGCATCGAGCAATCCCACCGTGGCGCCGAGTTTTTTCAGAGCAATCGCCAGATTCACGGCGACGGTGGTCTTGCCCACCCCGCCTTTACCGCTAGCGACGGCCACAAGATTCTTTACGCCCGCAATCGGCGGTCTCTTTTCGAGCGTTGCTGCAGGTCCTGGTCCGGGAGGCATAGTAGTCCTTTGGGCGAAGCCGCGTGCGACGAGGCTTCCGAGGTCACACTTCAATCACTCAAATCATAGACTGCCCAGCGCCCAGCGGCAAGGCGGCCAGGATGTTTCGTCGGCGTCAATTTAGATTATTGCAGCTTTGTGAGAGTCGCCATAGGATGCCGCCTGGGCCATCCAAGGCGAATATTGGTGGCGCGGCTAGCCGCGAGAAGGAGCAGAAATGGTCAACGGATCCCATGTAATTTTCTATGCCAAGGATGCCGACAAAGTTCGCAGCTTTTTTAGCGACGTGTTAAAGCTAGGCTCGGTGGACGCCGGACACGGCTGGCTGATCTTCGCGCTGCCGCCCGCCGAGTTCGCCGTGCACCCGACTGAGGGCGCACCGCGTTACGAGCTTTACCTGATGTGCGACGACATCGAAGCGACCACGAAAGACCTGCAGGCCAAGGGAGTGGAATTTGTGCGTCCCGTAAAAGAGGAACGATGGGGTCTAGTCACCGCGATCAAGCTCCCCGACGGCGGCGAAATGGGCCTCTACGAGCCGCGCCATCCGACCGCGCTGAAGCTAAATCGCTGAAATACGCCGCAGTGGCAAGAAATTCCACGCCCATCGCCACTCCGCTTTGCACGAAATCGCGCAAGCGGCTACAATAGTATTCAGGGAGACGCGCGATCCTCGCAGCAGCCACACCTGCAGGTCGGGTTCCCCGTTCACGGGAGCTTAAACGATAATTTCGCCCCGTTTGTGGGCCCGCATGCGTCTAATCTGAAAATATGGATGTCGAAAAATTCATAAATGGCGTCGTAGCGCGTTTCATCGGCACGAAGCACGAACGCGACGTGAAAGAACTGCAGCCGCTGATCGAGGAGATCAACGCGCTCGAGCCCGAGATGCGCAAACTCTCGGACGCCGAGATTACGGCGAAAACCGCCCAGCTGAAGACGGAAGTCCAGACACGCATGGAAGGCCTGGAGCGCGACGACCCGGACTACAAGCCAAAAATGCAGGAAGCGCTGCAGCCCGCGCTGGTGCCGGCATTCGCTCTGGTGCGCGAAGCAGGCCGGCGCACGCTGGGCATGCGCCATTTTGACGTGCAGCTGATCGGCGGCGCCGTGCTGCACCAGGGCAAGATTTCAGAAATGAAGACGGGTGAAGGCAAGACGCTCGTTGCCACGCTGCCCGCGTATTTGAATGCGCTCACCGGCAGGGGAGTGCACATCGTCACAGTGAACGATTACCTCGCACGCCGCGACGCGGAATGGATGGGCCCAATTTATAAGATGCTGGGTCTGTCCGTGGGCGTGATCGTTCACGATCTGGACGACGTGCAACGCCGCGCCGCCTACGCCGCGGACATCACCTACGGCACCAACAACGAATTCGGCTTTGATTATCTGCGCGACAATATGAAGTATGATTTGACCCAGTGCGTGCAGCGCGGCCACCACTTCGCCATCGTGGACGAAGTTGACTCTATCCTGATTGACGAGGCGCGCACGCCGCTGATCATCTCCGGCCCAGCCGAAGAATCCACCGACAAGTATTACCGCATTGACAAAATCATTCCCAAGTTGATCCTGGAGATTGATTACACGCTCGACGAAAAACATCGCACCGCGACTCTGACCGAAGAAGGCGTTTCCAAGTGCGAGCAATTGTTGAGCCTCGGCAATCTCTACGATCCCGCGCACATGGACATCATTCACCACGTGTATCAGGGCTTGCGTGCCCACACGCTCTTTCAGAAGGACGTGGATTACGTGGTGAAAGACGGCGAAGTGGTGATCGTGGACGAATTCACCGGACGGCAAATGCCCGGGCGCCGTTGGTCGGATGGCTTGCACCAGGCAGTCGAAGCGAAAGAAGGCGTGAAAATTGAGCGGGAAAATCAGACGCTCGCGACTATCACTTTCCAGAATTATTTTCGCATGTACAAAAAACTCGCCGGCATGACCGGAACCGCGGAAACCGAAGCGCCGGAGTTTGACAAGATCTACAAACTTGAAGTCGTGGCCATCCCCACAAATAAGCCGCTGATCCGCATCGAAAATTCCGACGTGGTATACCGCACCGAAGCCGAAAAGTTCGAAGCGGCGGTGAATGGCATTTTGCAGGAAGACGGTTCACACGCCGGCGGCGTCCGCCAGTATTACGAACGCGGCCAGCCGGTGCTGGTGGGCAGCATTTCCATTGAAAAATCAGAGAAAATCGCGGCGCACCTGAAAAAGGCCGGCATTCCGCACCAAGTATTGAATGCCAAGCAGCACGAGCGCGAAGCGATCATCATTTCGCAAGCGGGGCGGAAGGGCACGGTTACGGTTTCAACCAACATGGCCGGCCGCGGCACGGACATTCTGCTCGGCGGCAATCCCGAAGCCATGACGCGCGATTACTGCCTGAAGAACAAGCTCGCGCTGCCCTACGCACCGGCCAGTTCGGTGATCGGCGCGGCGCCCGGCACCGAAACAGCCGCGCAAGCCGATGCAGCTAGCGTCGCAGGTGCCGCCGCGGCAGCTCCTTCCAACGGTGGCAGCAGTCCTGCGATGGTCCTGTTTCAGATCGAAGGCAAAATCTTTCAGGTGCCGCTCGAGCAGTGGAAACCCATCTACGACCAATTCGCCGCGGAATGCAAAGTGGAACACGACGAAGTGGTGGCCATGGGCGGCCTGCACATTCTGGGCACCGAACGCCACGAAGCCCGCCGCATTGACAATCAGTTGCGTGGCCGCGCCGGTCGCCAGGGTGATCCGGGCTCTTCGCGATTCTTTCTTTCGCTCGAAGACGATCTCTTGCGCATTTTCGGCGGCGAGAAAGTAAAAGCCATGATGCACTGGCTCGGCATGACGGAGGGCGTGCCCATCGAGTCGAAACTCATCAGCAAACGCATCGAATCCGCCCAGGAAGCCGTGGAAGCGCAGAACTTCGAAGCGCGCAAACACCTGTTGGAATACGACGACGTGATGAACAAGCAGCGCGAAACGATTTACAACCTCCGCCGCTCATTCCTGGAAGGCCGCGACCAGAAAGAATTCGTGCTGGAGCGCGCCGACGCCATCGCCAACGAACTGGTCGAAACCTATTGCCCGCGCGAACAGCATCCGGACCAGTGGAACGTCACGCAATTCTCCAACGAAATTCTGAACCAGTTCGGTTTCGATCCCAAAGCCGTTGGCATGGATTTCGCGACGCTGAATCATGACACCGTGGGCGAAATACTCATCGAAAAAGTCCGCGCGCGCTACGAAGAAAAGGAAGCCCTTTTCGGCGCGCAGACGCTGCGCTGGCTGGAACGGCACATTCTGCTCGACGTCGTGGACGGCCAGTGGAAAGACCATCTCCTCACGCTCGACCACTTGAAGGAAGGTATTGGCCTGCGCGGGTATGGACAGAAAGACCCATTGGTCGAGTTCAAGAAAGAAGCGTTTATTCTTTTCGATGAGCTGATGAATCGCATTGATACCGAAGCCGTGCGTTTCCTCTTCCTGGTGCGGCCTGCGGAGCAACCGGCCGCCGCAGCTGCGCAGCCCGCTGCACCGTCCGGCCAAAAACAGCTCGTACCGCGCGGTCTCTCGCAATTTTCGCCCGAAGAAATCGAGCGCAAGCAGCGCCGCCAGGAACAGCAAATGCAGTTTCAGACCGGCAACACGCCGGTCGAAGCCCCCAAACCCGTCCGCGCCGGCGCAAAAGTCGGCCGCAACGACCCGTGTCCATGCGGCTCGGGCAAGAAATACAAGAAGTGCCACGGCCAAGCGGCCTAGGCATCCTCCACTCGCGCCTCGGGAACTTTTCCGAAGAAGTCTGCGTATCTTCATCCGAGTTCGGCCCAATCCGCTCAGGAGGATGAATGATGACAATTCGTACGCGTACTTTTCCCGCACTGCTGGCGCTGGTGTTGTCCCTCGCTGCCACAATGGCTTCCAGGCCGGCGCTGGCCAGCGACGATGGTCATTTTGACCGCACGCTCAGCGTGACGGGCGCGGTAGATCTGGACGTCCAGACCGGCTCAGGTGAAATCACCGTGCGCACGGGAGAGTCCAGCAAGGTGGAGATCCACGGCCGCATCCACGCGAATCATGGCTGGTTCGGCGCCGATGCCGAGCAGCGCATCCATGAGATCGAAGCCAATCCGCCGATCGAGCAGAGCGGCAATACCGTCCGCGTCGGCCATATTGAAAATCACGATTGGAAGAACAATATTTCCATCAGCTACGAACTCATAGTGCCGGTGCAAACCAAGCTGCGCTCCGAATCCGGCTCGGGCGACCAGGTTGTCGGCGGCATCGCAGGCCCAGCGGACGCGAGCAGCGGTTCCGGAAGTATGCACCTCAACAACATTGGCGGCGAAACGCATGCTCGCACCGGATCGGGAGAAATCGAACTCAATGGAATCCACGGCGCAGCGCGCGCCACGGCTGGCAGCGGCAGTATTCGCGCAATCGGAATCGCTGGTGCTTTGACCGCTTCCAGCGGAAGCGGTAGTGTGAAATTCGAACAGACCGCCGCCGGTGATGTGGAAATCGGCACAGGATCGGGTGACGTCGAAATCAAAGGCGCCAAGGGCGCGGTAAAAGTCCAGACCGGGAGCGGCAGCATAACAGCGCAAGGCGACCCGACAGGCGACTGGCGTCTGCACACCGGCTCGGGCGACGTAAGCGTCGAGCTGCCGCAGAAGGCCGCGTTCAATTTAGTGGCGCGCACCAGTTCCGGCAGCATTGACACGAGCCGCGAAATCGCAGTGCAGGGCAAACTTACTCCGCGCGAGCTGCAAGGAAAAGTAGGAGGCGGCGGCCCGACCGTGGAACTCAGCACTAGCTCCGGCAGCATTCAAATCCGTTAGAAATTTTCTTGCGCATAAACCTACGTGCAGAGACGCGCGCGGCGGCTCCTCGTGCGTCACCCGGCGCGTCTTTCGGCGGAGCCGCTGCGTTGTTATCCTTTACAACTCACACTAATTTGAGTGCAAAAATTTTGTGCTACTCTCTCCCCAACCTCGAGGCAGGAGCCGCTCGAGAATCAGGGGTGTGCGATGAAAGCCGCTGTCTCCGTCCACTGCGCCCGTCCTGGGTGCGCGAAACCTGCGCCTCCGGCGCTGTCCCGTGCGGAACTCTGCCTCGATCATTTCCTCGACGAAGCGTTCCTGCGCACCGATCAAGCTCTCCAGCGTTGCCGTGAAGGGGCCCCACTGACCAAAGAGAGCCTCGAATGGCTGCTTTCCGATGCGCTCGCAACTGTGAAGAATCTGGAAGAGAGCGCCGACCAGCCGCAACCAGAACAACGCGATCGCATGCTCGAGCTGTTGCTGATCCTCGCGAATCTGCACGAATATGTCGCGCACCATTCTGTCCGCGTCGAACATCCGGCCTGAACTTTTTCGCCGTGCCGAACGTCCAGTTAGCGCGAAACCGAGACGGCGTTTCCCTCGCTTGCTCGCGCGTATCCATTAACGTATAAGGCATCACCCTGCTTGCAAATTCCAGCAAACCAAATCAAGCTGAGGGTTGCCACAGAGCGGTTCGCCATGTCTGACACACCCAAGGAACAAGATCCATTCAAGCCGCAAGAGCCGAACATACCCGGCGTTACCGGCAATCCGGCCCGTCACAAGCCCGCGCCCGAACCGCCGCGCCCGGCGGCATCACAGTTTCGAGGTCCCACCGGCGTGGCCGAAAAAATCCCCGCGCAAAAATGGCTGGCGGTCGCTGCCATTGCCATCGGTCTGGTCTCGCTTGCACTTTTTTTGTGGAAACATTCTGGTGTACCCGCCCAATCGCAGGAAGTCCCCGCGGCCGTGCCGGTTGTGGATCTTCCGCCCGTGGCGGCATCGCAGCCAGCTGTGGTTTTGGTCGTAGGACCCGGGCCAGTCGCCACTACGGCGGAACTGGCGAAGCCCTGGTCGTCCAAGCGCTTCGAATTTCACGTGCCACAGACTTCCGATAATCTTTCGGCGGTCGTCGTCCATCTTCCCGGCGGCGTTTATTGGGCTTTCTCATTGCGGGAGCCCTACGGGACGTGTGAACTAGAGTATGTAACCGACCTCGGCAAGCTGGAGCACGAGTACGGCTTTCACGCCGATCATCCCATGGTGGGAGACCCTTGCAACCGAGCGGTATTCGATCTCACGCGTTATGGAACCGGTCCGAATGGAGTGGTCCGCGGAGCGATTGTCAGCGGCCAAGGCGTGCGGCCTCCGACGGCGATTGAAATCAAAGTGCGCGGTAAGCAGATCGTTGCTACTCAACTGGAACACTAACACCCGGCCAAGGCAGCAGTAATGGTTCACAGCCAACAGAAATCAGTATTCACCCGCGGTCATGCGGCAGATCCAGCACGTTCCACCGCAGCGCAGCGCTGCACTTCAGCATCCATCTTTCCCGCCAGCACCATCGCCACCATTTTCTGGTCTGCTAGCCACGACCACAACGGATGACCAAACGTTGCCGGACGGTTATGCTCCACAAAGAAGTGTGAAAACCACGCCAGCGCGTAGGGCACAGCGAACGCCGCCAAAATCAGCCACGGCCTGCGCAACACAATCGCCGCAACCAGCAGCGACCATCCTACCAGCGTCCCGGCAGTATGAAAGATTCGCGTGAGCGGCTGGCGGTGTGCCAGCACATAGAACGTCCAGAACTGCGGGAAACTCTCAGGCTTGTCCATCTCGGGGATTGTAGCTCTGACATCCGCAACTTCAAGCCAAAATAAAAATGCCACAGTCCCGCTTCGTGAAAAGCAGGACCGTGGCCCGTCGCCAAGCGTCTCTTGCCGACGGTTATGATGGGATATGACTTTTATGAATGGTTATGATGCGAGTTCCTCCACCGAACGCGCCACCATCACCGGCTGGCCCGTCGCTTGATTGATCAGTATGAAGCCAACGACGCGAATCGAAATCGGCTGCGTCCCTTGCAACGCGCCGAGTCCGCTCAGATTTATGAAGTTGGTCTCGTTCGTGGTCATCACGGTCAGCGGCTGCGGCAGCAATACGCCCGCCGTCCACCGATCGTTCAACTGGAATGTGCCGGCATTATTGTTCTGCACCACCGTGCTGCCGGGAACCCAGCCGCCCGCTTGTCCCTGGCGCCGTAGAACCACGCGGTGAACCGTAAGGGTCGTGGTGCCGTTGGTGGTACTGAGCGCTCCTCCAATGCCCACGCGTTGCCCAGCGGCCAGTTCCGAATTGTTGAAGAGCAGCGTCGTCAACGGCAGATTGATGTGCTCGATCATGTATTTTTCCGAGCCATTCAAACCGAGCGTTTCGATTTGCCCGTCCGAAATTCCGTTTATCGCCGGCAACAATTCACGAACGTACAGATCCGCTTGCGTCGCGGGTCCTGATGGCGGACGGATGCTGGTGAATAAACCACCCATGAAGAACCCGTTGTTGGAGACGACCTCCACTTCAGATGCGTCAATGTCGTGCGTAACTGGATCGAGCGTGCCCGAAACTTCCACAATGGTGTTGGTCGTAAACGAACTTACCGCGGTACTGGGATCGTCGAGCATCGTGTTGTCATTGGTCGTCACATTCCACTGACGCCCGTGCGGACCCTGGATGGTAAACGTGTTCGCGCCGGTCACGCCCACCACGCCGCCGTGAAAGTCATCAATGGACACCTGCGAATCGGTCGAATTCAGCAGCGCGACTTCAAACACCGGATTCACCGCGCCCGTCACCTGGCCGTTCCCGTCAGTCTGCAGCGACTGGCGCAAGTCAAATTCCATGCGCAATCCGAATAAATCTGCGTCGGAAACTATTACAGGGTTTGCGAAATTCACCGTCACGCTCGATTGCGACAGCGTTCCGTTGATCGTGCTGATCACCGGCGGATTCATGGAGGTATCAATGTACCCAATCACCGGCGATGCGATCGTAATGGTCGCCGAAGTGTAAGTGCCGGTCGGCACGGAGGTGAGGTCCAATAGCTGATGTAAACCACTGAGTTGCGCAAAATCCACGATTTGCGGCTGCGATAGCACGCTCACGTTCGTCGTGCCGTTGAACAACGTGATTCCGGTTACGTTGACTTCGCAGGAAACGACGCTCGGCAAGGAAGCATCAGTTCCCACGGTATAAACCGAAGCTTGGCCCTGCGTCGAACTGGTTCCCACCCCGCCGCCTCCGCCGCAACTGGAAAGCGTCAGCGCGGCAAGAAATGCTGCGAACACACCCATAGCTTTAGGATTCCCCATGTGAATTTCTCCTTAGATTAAAAATCGATTATGGCCGGGGGCCGGAGCCCCTTTTTGCTGCTGGGGAGTGAAACCCACGGGTTCCGCAAAAGTTGCGAGAATTTTGGGGTTGAATCAGCGCTGGCCTGCCTGTGCCAGGCTACTTTCATCCTTCCCAATTTGTTCGCCACACGTAAATTACGCTCGTTTAGCTCCTTGCGCCATCGCGCACAGTTGTTTACGATGGCTTGCGAAGAAAATCGCGCAAACTAAACAATGATCGGCGAAACAATTTCGCACTACCGCATTCTTGATCCGCTCGGCAGCGGCGGCATGGGCCAGGTGTTTCGCGCCGAAGATACGCGCCTGGGCCGTCAGGTCGCGCTCAAATTTCTCTCCGCGGACCTCGCACGGGATCCCGCTGCGCTCGAACGCTTCCAGCGTGAAGCCCGCGCTGCTTCTTCGCTGAATCATCCCGCCATCTGCACGATCTACGATGTGGGCGAACACAACGGGCGCCCTTATCTGGTGATGGAAGTCCTCGAGGGGCAGACCCTCCGCGAGCGCATCGGCGGCCGAGCGATGGCCACCGATGCCCTGCTCGATTTTGGCGCGCAGCTTGCCGATGCGCTCGACGCCGCCCATTCCCGCGGCATCATTCATCGCGACATCAAGCCCGCGAATATTTTTATCACCTCTCGCGGCCAGGCAAAAATTCTCGATTTTGGATTGGCTAAACAAACTGCAACCCGGCGCGTCGGTGAAGCAGTCGGTACCGGCAACAGCGTCACTCAGCCCACCACAGACAATCTCTTTCTCACGAGTCCCGGCTCGGCCATCGGCACGGTTGCCTACATGTCTCCGGAACAAGCGCGCGGTGAGGATCTCGATGCGCGCACCGATCTCTTCAGTCTTGGCGCGGTGCTGTACGAGATGGCCACGGGCCAAGCCGCATTCAACGGCAATACTTCGGCGGTTATTTTCGATGCCATTCTGAATCGCACCCCCGCGTCGCCCAGCTCGCTCAATCCGATGCTTCCACCGAAGCTGGAAGAAATCATCGGAAAATCCCTCGAAAAAGACCGCGACCTGCGCTACCAGACCGCCGCCGAACTGCGCGGCGATTTGAAGCGCCTGAAACGGGACACCGACTCTTCCCGAAGTCCCAGTGGCTCGACCGGTGCATGGGGCGCCGCGACCTCGACCGCAAATCCCGACTCGAATGCGAATGCCGCGCAGCCCACCGCTTCCCACGCTACTTCAGTTCCGTCGTCTGCAGCCGCCCCAGCGAGCGCTCTCACGCAAAGTAGCAGCCGCCTGGGCCTGTGGATAACCGCCGCCGTGATTATTCTCCTCGCCGTTGGTGCGATAGCTGCCATCGCTCTACACGATCGCTTCGGACACCATCACGAGCAAACGGCATCTTTCTCACAAATGATGATTTCGCCCATCACCTCCACCGGCAACATCCACTCCGTCACCATCTCGGCCGACGGCAAGTGGGTTGCCTACGTCGCCGACGAAAAAGGGAGCCATGGCATCTGGATTCGCCAACTCGCCACTGGAAGCACCGCGCAAGTCGAACTCGGTTCTCCCGGCGAAATCGAAGGATTAAATTTTTCACTCGATGGCAATTACCTTTACTTCGTAAAGAGTGACGACTCCGCTGGCGTTGGGACCCTGTTTCAGGCGCCTTCCCTGGGGGGCGCGCCACGCCAGATAATTGTAGATGTGGATAGTCCGATCAGCTTTTCTCCGAACGGCAAGCGGTTTGTGTTCGTTCGCCAATCCAGTAAGACCAAGACTTCGTACTTGATGCTTGCTAACTCAGATGGCACCGGCGAGCAACCTTTGGTGGCTCTCACCAATCCACCCCGCTTTTCCGATAACGGTCCGGCATGGTCTCCCGACGGAAAGCGCATCGCCGTCGCAGACAATCCTACCGGCGAATTCGATAAGTCTGCGGTCGAGATCGTGGACGTGGACTCCAAGACTAAAACGCGCCTGGGTTCGAAGGACTGGATTGCTCCAGACCAAATGGCGTGGCTTCCGGACGGCTCTGCGCTCCTTTTCAACGCGCGCGTCGCCAAAACGTCCCTTAACGCTCAACTTTTTTCGCTCAGTTATCCGGACGCTGAAGTTCGCCGCGTCACCAACGATTTGAATTTTTACAGCGGAACCAGCATCACCTCCGACGGCTCCGCGCTCGCCACCGCGCAGGTAACTCTCACCGGCAACCTGTGGGTCGCGAATTTCGGAAGTTCGGCTTCGCTCTCGCCGCCGCGCCAAATTTCCAGCGGAATCAGCCGCGCCGATGGTATTTCCGGCGTCATCTGGACGCCCGACGACAAGATCATTTACACCTATTACACATCGGGAACGATCCAGCTCGCTGGCGCGTCGCCCGACGGCTCGAATGTACACGACATCGCACCCGGAGTCGTGGGTCCGAATTGGCTTTCCAGTTGCGGTGACGGACGGCACTTTGTCTTCGGCATGGGCCGTGGCAAGGACAGCAGCTCCATCTGGCGCGCGGACATGGATGGTTCCAATCTCACCCAGCTCAGCACCGGAAAGATCGCCGTGCATCCCAATTGCTCACCCGACGGAAAATTCGTCGTCTATGTTGACGTCTCCGGCAATTCCACTCACCTGATGCGTGTCGGAATTGATGGCGGCGCGCCCGCTGAAATTTCTAAAGAAGAATTGTTTTCTCCCGTGATTTCTCCCGATGGAAACTCCGTGGCATGCGCCTATCAGCCCGAGCCCGGCAAGCGTCCAAAGCTCGCGGTCGTCGGCCTGAACGGCGGAGATATTCGCAACGTCTATGATCTGCCGCCCGAACTGCAAGGCGCCTTCAACGGCGATGGTGGGCAGAAACTGGCCTGGACGAAAGACGGCCGCGCGGTTTTGTACCCGGTCAGCAAGGATGGCGTGATTAGCCTCTGGGCCCAACCCGTCGGCCCACAGGGCAGCGCACAGGCCGCCGCCAAGCAGGTGATGAATCTCGGCCCGGATTTTCAGTGGGGCGCGTACGCTCTATCGCCGGACGGGAAACAGATCATCTACGCTCATGGCCGCGCCGTCACGGACGCCGTTCTGATCTCGCACTTTCACTAATTCCTCAGTTAGGAGCTCCATGAGGTTTTCTCGGCGCGACCTATTCAAGACCGCGGCTGTCGCTACGGGCACCGTTGCGGCTGGTACAGTATTTAATGGACCTCCAGCCGGCCAGCGCTCCCCAGTGCAATCTGCAAGTGAGCCGCTGCCTCCCGCGTTCGATGCCCTGAAGCCTCTAGGTGATCGTGTGAAACCGATCCGCACCGACGAACTGCAAGCTCGCGTCGCACACGCGCAACAATTGATGACGGATGCGAAGCCGCGTTTTGAAGCTCTGTACGTTACTCCCGGAACAACGCTGGTCTATTACACCGGCATCCACTGGTGGCCCAGCGAGCGCATCCTCGCTTTTCTGGTGCCTCGGCAAGGAGATCCGCTCCTGGTAGCCCCGGCATTTGAAGAAGGCCGCCTGCGCGAGCAGATGCGCTGGCCGATCGAACTCCGCGTTTGGCAGGAAGACGAAAACCCGTACCCGATCATCGAAAAATGGCTACTCGAACGGGGCGTCCGCACGGGACAAGTCGGCGTCGAAGCCACCACGCGCTACGTCTTCTTCGATGGGCTGCGCAATGCCGCGACGTCACTGGAATACACGAGTGGCGACCCCATCACAGTCGGCTGTCGCGCGCAAAAGAGCGCGCACGAACTGGAATTGATGCGCTTGGCATGCTCGGCCACGTGCGATGTGTACAAGGCCGTTTTCGCTTCGTTGCGCGAAGGCATGACGCAGCGCGAAGTCTCCGAGCTTGCGGCGCGCGGCTACACTCGCATGGGCCTGCAAGGTGAAGCCTCGGTGTTCTTCGGACCGTCCTCCGCCCTTCCCCACGGCTCGCGCGAAGAACAAATACTCCGCGAAGGCGTGGGCGTAATGATTGACGATGGCACGACCGTTGAAGGCTATCAATCAGACGTCACGCGAATGGGTGTTCTCGGCAAGCCGCCGGAAAAACTTCAGCACGCATTTGAAATTGTGCGAAATGCGCAGAACGCCGCGCTCGCAGCTGCCGTCGCCGGTCACGAATGTGGTTCGGTGGATGACGCCGCGCGCAAAGTCATCGTCGAGGCCGGATTCGGCCCCGGCTACAAGTATTTTTCGCACCGCCTGGGCCACGGCATCGGCATGGACGGCCACGAATCGCCCTACCTCGTCCACGGAAACACCACGATTCTCAAACCCGGCATGACCTTCTCGAATGAACCTGGAATTTACGTGATAGGTGATTACGGCATGCGCTGCGAAGACGACATGGTAATCGCTGAATCAGGCCGGGCCCAACTGCTCACGCCCGGATTCCAACCGTCGCTCGAAACCCCCATCGCCT
This sequence comes from uncultured Acidobacteriota bacterium, assembly GCA_963754275.1. Lineage (GTDB taxonomy): Bacteria > Acidobacteriota > Terriglobia > Acidiferrales > UBA7541 > Palsa-295. The sequence goes on along the minus strand of CAVWFO010000001.1, from coordinate 19,745 downwards.
AGACTAGCGCCGGTTTATCCTGAGAGCTTGCCAGAGGCAGGGTCGAAGGACATCCACCGGATCGCTACGCGCTAGATCGATTCGCGAGCCTGCTTCGGCCCGCTCTCACCCAGCGCGTTGGCCATGCTCGCTAATTCCGAGTGGCTGGCGCAGAACTCTACAATCCTCGCCTCCGCCCAAAACCTCTCCGGTCCGTTTTCCTGTGAAATAAACGCGCAATGGCCGCCATGCTCCGGCGCAAGCAAGGTGATCCATCGGTTGCCCAGAATCGCCGGGTTTTGAAATGGCCCGAAGGGAACGAACGGATCATCCTTCGACGCGATGATCAGAGTCGGTACGTGAATCTCGGATACCACTCGCGACGCGCTCGATCGAGCGTAATAATCGCTGGCATTCTCGAACCCGCAATAACGCGCGGTAATCACATCATCAAACTCTCGCACCGAAGAAATTCGCGGAAAACCTGGCACCGCGTGTAGCGGATATAAATCCGCGTACAAGCTCGCCTTATGCCGCATATGCCGCTTCAGCCGCGTCACAAAATGATGCTCGTAAATAAAATTGCGCGGCTTGCTCAGCGCGTCCGCGCAAGCAGCCAGGTCGAGCGCAGGCGCGATCGCCACCACGCCACGCAGCTGCACCGGTGGCGCTTCGCCCATTTCTCCCGCCATTTTCAGCACCAGGTTGCCGCCCATAGAATATCCCGCGGAAAATATTTCGGCCAAGCCGTCGCGTTCAGCCAGCTCCATCACCACAGCGCGAATGTCGCAGCTCAACCCGGAATGGTAAAGCGTTGGACTCAACTTCTCAGTGCCACCGCAATTTCGCTGATTCAAACGCACCACATTAAATCCAGCGATCCAAGCCTTTTCGCCCGTTCCGCGCATATAGCCGGACTCGCAGGAGCCTTCCAGCCCGTGCAGAACGATAAGTGTGGGATGTTCGCGAGGATTTGATTGCCAGTGACACTGTCCCAGAACCTGTGTACCAGGTTCGGTCTCAAACGAACGCGCCACGCCGGCCGGCAGCCTGGGCACAGGCCGCGGCCAGAAATTCGCCGCGATCGTCATCGCATGAGGATTGCGCAGCAGTGGATGTGGTCTGAATTCCTTCACTCCTTACATGGTAGGGAGTCCTGAGGTTTCGCGCAACCTTACGAGGCGTCAGCTTTCAAATCAGTTCCATCAGCGGTGAGGTCTTTCGCCATCAGCACCTCATCGTAATAACGACCGTGTTGCTTCAATGCCTTGCGCTCGATCCCGTATTCCACAAAACCCAAGCTCGCATAAAGCCGTCGCGCCGCCTCGTTCTCGCTCACCACGTCCAGCTGCAAAATCTCCACGTGCTCCCGCGCATAATCAATCACAGCCTCTGCGAGCTTTCTCCCCACGCCGGCGTTTCGCGCGTCAGATCGGACGTACATCCCCCAAAGATAGCCCTTGTGAGCATCCTTCGCGCCTTCGCGCCCCCAGAAACCCGCCATGCCCACAATTTCCGTGCCGCGAAAAGCGCCAAAGACCGGACAACTCGCCACTCGCTCCGAAAAATGCTCTAGCGGCCGCACGCTTTCCGCTTCAAATGTGCTTCCAAAAGATTCCGGATAGAGCCGCAGGGCCTCCAATCGAATTTCCCGATATGCGGCGCCCTCTGACGACGCTAACCGACGAACCTGAATTTGTGAATCATCCACGCTAGATTCGTATCCGAAATTCGCAGCCAGCGCAATACCTCCCTTTCCTCCAGCCGCCGCAGCTTGATTTCATTTGCGGATGCACATAAAATGAATGCTTCAATAATGAAGGTCTGCCGCTACAAGTGAATCTTTCTCGAGCCCAGCTCATACCGCTGGGCTTTGCTGTATATGGAGACCTTCGGACTCATAGGAGAATAGATGATTGAAGGACCCATCCCCGAAGCGCTGACTTTCGACGACGTGCTGCTGCTGCCGGGCAAATCGTCGATACTGCCAACGCAGGCGGACACGCGCACCTGTCTCTCGCGCAAAATTTCGCTCAACATTCCTATCGTCGCCGCGGCCATGGACACAGTCACGGACGCGCGTCTGGCCATAGCCATCGCCCGTCAGGGCGGCATCGGCTTCATCCACCGCAACATGACCATTGACCGCCAGGCCGAGGAAGTGGACCGCGTAAAACGCTCGGAAAGCGGCATGATCGTTGATCCCGTCACTATCGCGCCGGAACTTTCCGTCCGCCAGGCGCTCGACATCATGAACAAGTACAAAGTGTCGGGCCTGCCCGTCACACGCGGCGCGCGCCTCGTGGGCATTCTCACTAATCGCGATTTGCGTTTCGAACGCAATCTCGATCAGCCCGTCAGCTCGGTGATGACCAAGGAAAATCTTGTCACTGTTCCCGTGGGAACCACTCTCGAGGAAGCCGAAAAAATCCTGCAGCGCCATCGCATCGAAAAACTTCTGGTAGTAGACGCGGATTTCAACCTCAAGGGCCTGATCACCGTAAAAGACATCCAGAAAAAAATCGAATTTCCTGACGCCACAAAAGACGAGCACGGCCGCCTGCGCGTCGGCGCCGCCATCGGCGCCACGGGCGATTTCCTGGAGCGGGCCGCGGAAATGGCGCGCGAAAAAGTGGACGTCTTGGCGATCGATACCGCGCACGGCCACAGCACCCGCGTGATGGACGCCATTCGCGCCGTGAAACAAAAATTCCCGGAGATGCAAGTGGTAGCCGGCAACGTGGCCACCGCCGAAGGCGCGCGCGATCTCATCTCCCTCGGCGTGGACGGCCTCAAAATTGGTATCGGTCCCGGCTCCATCTGCACCACCCGCGTAGTCACCGGCGCGGGCGTGCCGCAGATCACCGCGATCATCGAAACTTCTCGCGCCGCGAAAGGTACGGGCGTCCCGATCATCGCCGATGGCGGCATCAAATTTTCCGGAGACATCACCAAGGCCATCGCTGCCGGCGCCAATTCCGTGATGATCGGCGGCCTCTTCGCCGGCACCGAAGAATCGCCCGGCGAAACGATTTTGTATCAAGGCCGCACTTTCAAATCCTATCGCGGCATGGGCTCGCTCGGCGCCATGGAAGCGGGCTCGGCGGATCGCTACGCGCAAGAAGGCGTCGAACGCGGCAAGTCCGTTCCCGAAGGCATCGAAGGCCAAGTTCCCTACAAAGGCCCGCTCGCGGGCCTCGTGGACCAACTTGTAGGCGGCCTGCGCAGCGGCATGGGTTACTGCGGTGCTGCCAATCTCACCGAGCTTCAGGAACGCAGCAAGTTCATCCGCATATCGTCAGCAGGCTTGCTCGAAAGCCACGTGCACGACGTGATCATCACGCGCGAAGCTCCGAACTACCGACGCGAATAGAGCGCTCTCACTTGAAAATTGCAATTCCTATCAATTCGCTGCTGCGCCGGGCCGGACCGCTAGGATGAAATGGCTCCGCTACTGGTGGCCGGCGCTTCATCTGGGCCGTCGCGATCTCCGTATTTTCGACTGGCCTCTTTCAAGTCGGATAACACCGGCAGTGTGATCATCCCCATCCTGCGCTTTTTTCTTCCCCACGCTTCCGCCGAAACTCTCGATTTCCTCCACCACATCATCCGCAAATGCGGGCACTTGACCGAATATTTCATTCTCAGCATGCTGATCCTGCGCGGAATCCGCGCCGGCGAAAAAGGCTTGTACCTGCGCTGGGCTCTGCTGACGATCTTGATCGTTGCCTGCTATGCCGCGCTCGATGAGTATCACCAGTCCTTCGTTCCCGGTCGCACCGCTGCCGTGGGAGACGTGCTCATTGACACCACGGGCGGCATCGCCGCGCAGATCGTCGCATCGCTTTTCGTTCTTCTGGGAAAGGCTCGCGAAAAGCGGCACGAGGACGAAAGCAAAACCGCCGGAGCAGCCCCAATCAACACCGCTTAGAAAATCCACTTACAGAAATGGAGACACCGATGTCCAGCCGTTTCTTGCGTTATCTGCCGCTTCTAGCCGCGGTTTGCGTTCTAGCATTTCCTTCGCGTGCTGCCGCTTCCGGCGCCAATCCGGTCAGTTACGAATTGAAGTTCGAACGCCCCAACTCTCATCTGCTCGATGTCACCATGCACGTGGACGCGCTTTCCGGCGCCACCGTGGATTTCGCCATCCCCGATTGGGCGCCCGGCTCCTACTACATCGAAAACTACGCCGCCAACGTGCAGCGTTTCCGCGCGCACTCCGCCAGCGGCCAGGAATTGACCTGGCGCAAGACGGACAGCCAGACCTGGCGCATTGATCTCGCCGGCGCGAAATCCGTCACAGTCGAATACCAGGTTTACGCCAACACGCTGCAGAACAACATCGCGCAATACAATGAGCGCCACGCCTTCATCGGCGGCCCTTCTGTCTGGATGTATGTGGTCGGCGCAAAAGATCGGCCCGCAACGCTTTCGATCGCAGTTCCCAGTGGCTGGCGTGTCGCCACCGGAATGGACCACACCTCGGCCACAACTTTTGAGGCGCCAAACTACGACACCTTTGCCGATTGCCCGCTGGAAATTTCCGATTTCGCCGAAAAAGATTTCGAAGTACTCGGCACGAAATATCACGTGATCGTGCACGACGTGATGGGCCAAAAAGATTTCGCGAAGTTCACGGATGATCTGCAAAAAATAGTCGCTCAGGATGTTGCCGTACTTCAACCGGTGGCGGGCACTTCCGGACAGGCTGCCCCTTTCAAGGACTATTATTTTATTTTCCACGTCTGGCCCAAGACCGGCGGCGGCCTGGAGCATCTGAATTCCACGCAAATCGATTTCGCCGCCGATTGGGATTCCATCGAGCCCGAACCCCAGCTATCGTCAATCGCCTACGATCTGAAGCTCTTCGTTTCCGCGCACGAATTCTTCCATGCCTGGAACGTCAAGCGCCTGCGCCCGCTTCCCCTCGGCCCCTTTGATTATTCGCAGATGGTGCACACGCCGTCGCTGTGGATCTCCGAAGGCCTCACCAGCTATTACGGCTCGCTGGCTCTGGAGCGCGCTGGGCTGATCACTCCCGAGCAATATCTCGATACCATCAGCCAGCTCATCACAAAATTTGAAGCGCAATCCCGGCCGGAGCGAGCGCAGCATCGAAGACACCAGCTGGGATACCTGGTTTCCCCGCGACAGCGTGATTCACCAGGACAACAACCTCTTGAACACATGGTATTCCTACTACGACGGCGGCCAAATCATGGGTCACATTATGGACTTTGCGATCCGCCACGATACCAACAATCAGAAATCCCTCGACGACTGGATGCGCCTGCTCTATTCCCGCTACGCGCTCCCCAAGCCCGGTTTCCAGCCCGACGATGCCATCAAAGCCGCATCGGAGGTTTCCGGCAAGAGCGTGAAAGACGTTAGCGACTTCTTCCAACGGTATATCTCCGGAAAGGATCCGATTCCGTACGAAGAGTATTTCGCCTACGCGGGGATTACGGTTGAAAAGAAGCTGGATCCGGCGAAACCGTGGATCGGCGTTGATACCATCAAAAACGACGATGGCCGCGCCAAAATTCGCAACATCATTCCTGCCAGCCCCACCGAAGCAGCAGGGCTGGACCGCGACGATATCATTTACGCCGTGGACAGCCGCGCGGTAGACTTCGACGCCTTCACCAAGGAAGTCGCCGCACACAAACCCGGCGATACTGTGCGCGTCACCGTCCTGCGCCTTGGCGAATTCAAAGACTTCCCGGTGACGCTGAAGGCCAATCCCAGCCCCACCTACACACTGAAATTGATGGAGCATCCAACGGATCAGCAGAAGGCCATCTACAATTCGTGGCTGGGAATCAAACAGTAGCGTTACGACTCACGCAAGTCCGAAAAAACAAAAGGCCCGCTCCGACGAATCGGGGCGGGCCTGTTTCAATTCTGCAAATCAACAAAAAATGAACGACGCTACTTCGTCGCCACCGCTTCCCGTACCTCTTCCTGTTCCGGAGTCTCCACATCCTGCTTCCGGCTCGGCTTCTTTTCCTTCTTCTTCAATTCCGAGCCGATGAACTCCAGAATCGCCAGATCCGCTCCGTCGCCCAATCTCCAGCCCGCCCGGATAATGCGCGTGTAACCGCCCGGACGATCCGCAAAACGCGGCGCGAGGTCGCTGAACAGCTTTTCCGTAGCTCCCGGAGTCATCAGGAAAGCCGCCGCCTGGCGTCGCGCGTGCAGCGAATCGCGCTTGCCCAGCGTGATCATTTTCTCCGCCAGCCTGCGGGTAGCTTTCGCTCGCAGGATAGTGGTGTGGATGCGTTCTTTCTCGATGAGGTTCGTCACCAGGTTGCGCAAGACCGCGCGGCGATGCGCGGGCTGCTTCCCGAGTTTTGACCCTGATTTAAGGTGTCTCATAGTCGCTTACCGTGGCTCGCGCGGTTTCCCGCGCGATTACATTGCCGTGGCATCCCCCTCGGAAGGCGGAGGCGCAGTCTGGCTTGGCAGCGGCGGCCAGATGATGCGGCCGTGCTCGTCAAACTTCATGCCCAGGCTCAAGCCCATCTTGTGCAGGATGTCCTTGATCTCATTCAGCGACTTGCGTCCGAAATTCTTGGTCTTCAGCATTTCGGATTCGGTCTTCTGCACCAACTCGCGCAGATTCTGAATGTTCGCGTTCTTCAGGCAATTGTAGGAGCGCACCGAAAGTTCGAGTTCTTCCACCGAGCGGTCCAGAAATTCCAAGCGCGGATCGCTGTAGTTCTCGACGACTTCTTCCGGCAGGTCCGGCGTCTCTTCGAAATTGATGAAGATGCTCATGTGGTCCTTCATCAGCTTCGACGCCAGCCCAATTGCGTCCTGCGGAGTAATCGCCGCGTTGGTCCAGACTTCCAGCGTGAGCTTTTCGTAATCGGTCATCTGTCCCAAACGAGCCGCTTCCACCGCGTAGTTCACCTTGCGCACCGGCGAGTGCACCGAATCAATCGGGATGTAGCCGATGGGCAGGTCTTCGTCGAAATTGCGGTCCGCAGCAACGTAACCGCGACCATTCTTCACCCGCAACTCCAGCTCGAACTTGCCGCCTTCGCTCACGGTCGCGATGTACACATTCTTATCGAGCACCGCGATATCCGCATCCTCTTCGATTTTCGCCGACGTCACCGGTCCCGGCGTGTCCACGATCAAAGTGATCGTCTTCGGCTGGTCCGTATTCAACTTCAGCGGTACCTGCTTCAGGTTCAGGATGATGTCCGTCGCGTCTTCCACGACGCCCGGAATTGGCGAAAACTCGTGCAGTACGCCTTCGATTTTCACCGCGGTGATCGCTGCGCCTTCGATCGAGCTCAGCAACGCGCGCCGCAGAGAGTTTCCGACCGTGGTTCCCCATCCGCGCTCGAAAGGCTGCGCTGAGAATTTCCCGTACTTATCGGTCAGTGTTTCTGGTTCTGCTGCCAACCGCTTTGGTTTCTGGAAGCCCTTCCACATCTTCGACATTCCTCCTGGCTCGCCCGCGGCGAACCGACAAACTTATAAACGTTGATAATCTCCGCGCGCTACTTCGAATACAGTTCCACGATCAGCTGTTCGTTCATCGGCGGCGTCTGCACGTCTTCGCGACGCGGCATCGCCACCACGCGCGCCTTGAAATTCGCTGGATCAATATCGAGCCACGGAGCCACGCCCTGGCTCTTCGCCAGATTGCGCGCTTCCATGATCATCACGTTTTCGTGCATCTTGTCTTTCAACGTGACTTCATCCCCCACGTTTACCAGATAGCTGGGAATGTTCACCTTCTGGCCCTTCACGCGGATGTGCCCGTGCAGCACCAGTTGCCGCGCCTGCGAACGCGAGCCGCCCAGGCCCATGCGGTAAACCACGTTGTCCAGGCGCCGTTCGAGCATCACCATCAGGTTCGAGCCGGTCGGTCCTTTGGTCCGGAGCGCTTTTTCGAAATACGTCCGGAATTGGCGCTCCAGCAGCCCGTAGGTGCGCTTCACCTTCTGCTTTTCACGCAACTGCACGCCGTAGCCCACCATCTTCGCCCGCCGCGCTTGTCCGTGCTGCCCGGGAACGAAATTGCGCTTTTCGATCGCGCACTTTTCTGTAAAACACCGCAGGCCTTTCAAGAAGAGTTTTTGCCCTTCCCGTCGGCACAGCCGGCAAACCGCTTCACGATGTCTTGCCAAGTCCTATCTCCTTTTTCTCAACTCTGCAACTTCCCTGAATCTTTGTCGCCCGCGTTATACGCGGCGGCGCTTGGGCGGACGGCAACCATTGTGCGGGACTGGCGTCACGTCTTTGATCGCGTTGATGTGCAAACCCGAAGAAGCCAGCGCGCGCACTGCCGATTCGCGTCCGGCGCCTGGTCCCTTCACGCGCACTTCCACGGACTTCATTCCGTACTGATCGCGCGCCACGCCCGCCGCCGTTGCAGCAGCTTGCTGCGCGGCATACGGTGTGCCCTTGCGCGAGCCCTTGAACCCTACCGAGCCTGCGGAGGACCAGCTCACCGCGCGGCCATCGGGATCCGTCAGCGTCACAATCGTGTTGTTGAATGTCGCCTGGATGCACACCACGCCGTGCGGCACCACGCGCTTTTCCTTCTTCTTGCGAAATTCCTTCTTGCGCTTAGAGGTCTTCGCCGCTGCTGCCGGCGCTCCTCCAGGTGCTGCTGCCGCGTCTTTCGGTTCTTTTGCCACGCTCGTGTCTCTCCTGTCGTCCTAAACCGTTCAAACTTTGCGCAAGCTACTACTTGCGTGCCGCGATCTTCTTCGCCGCTACCGCGCCCTTCCGTGGTCCCTTACGCGTACGCGCGTTGGTGTGCGTGCGCTGGCCGCGAACCGGCAAATTGCGCCGATGCCGCAATCCGCGGTACGCCTGAATTTCAATCAGCCGCCGGATGTTCATCTGCGTCTCTTTGCGCAGATCGCCTTCGATGCCGCCTTCGGCCTCGATCGCGGCGCGCAGACGCGTCGCTTCATCCTCGGTCAGATCCTTGATCTTCTTCATATGGTCCACGTTCGCTTTCGCGGCCAGCGACTTCGCGCGCGCCTGCCCAATTCCGTAAATCGAAGTGAGCCCAATCCAAAGCCGCTTATTCGGCGGCAAATCCACACCTGCGATGCGAGCCATTCTCTATCCTCCGGCCTCTGGCCTAACCTATCCCTGGCGCTGGCGGTGCTTGGCGTTTGTACAGATCACGCGCACCACGCCGCGCCGATGAACGATCTTGCACTTCATGCAGATTTTCTTTACCGATGCCCGAACCTTCATTTTTCCACTCCATGCCCTCTTGGGGGCCCCATAATTCTGCTGCTCCGCGCCGCCGCTCTACTTGTAACGGTAAACGATCCGGCCGCGCGTCAGGTCGTAAGGCGAAAGCTCCACCGCCACGCGATCTCCCGACAAAATACGAATGAAATTTTTCCGCATCTTCCCTGAAATATGCGCCAGCACCTGGTGCTTATTCTCCAGCTCCACGCGAAACATCGCGTTCGGCAGCGGCTCGATCACGGTAGCCATCACTTCGATGGCATCTTCCTTCCCGCTCTCGCCCGGGTTCTTCTTTTCCTTCTCTGGCCTTGGTCGCATGCGCTCCTGTGTTCTACTCCAGCCAACTCTTCCGTCAAATCCCAGTGCCTACCAGACTGGCCCTGCCGCTTCTTTCGGCCGTGTCAGAATCCACGGCCCATTTTTCGTCACCGCCACCGTGTGCTCGAAGTGCGCGGAATCGCTGCCGTCCGCCGTCACCGCGGTCCACTCGTCATCCAACACTCGCACGCCCGGACCGCCCGTGTTCACCATCGGCTCGATGGCCAGCACCATGCCCTCTTGCAACTTCGGGCCCTGACCCGGTGAACCGTAATTCGGCAGCTGGGGGTCCTCGTGCATCTTGGTGCCGATTCCGTGGCCCACAAACTCACGCACCACCGAATACCCGTTCTTTTCCACCCACTGCTGCACTGCGGCCGATACATCGCCCAGGCGATTTCCCGCCCGGATCTTCGCGATGCCCTGCTCCAGCGATTCCCGCGTCACGCGCAACAGCTTCTCGCGCTCTGGCGTCACCTTGCCTACCGGCACCGTCAACGCCGCGTCGCCAAAATAGCCATCCAGCTCGACGCCGAAATCCATCGAAAGAATGTCGCCCTCGCGCAACTTCCGCGCCGCCGACGGAATCCCGTGCACGACTTCCTGATTAATCGAAGTGCACACCGAGCCCGGATATCCCCGGTAGCCCTTGAACGCCGGTCGCGCGCCATGTTCCTTCGTGTAACCCTCGGCGAACTCATCCAGCTCTTTCGTCGAGATGCCTGGCCGGATCATCGTGCGCATTTCCGCCAGCGCGCCCCAAACGACCTGACCCGCGCGATACATCTTTTCCAGCTCCGCCGGCGATTTACAGATGACCATCGCGCCCTTCCGCGCGCTTCACAATTTCATTTAAGGCGCGGGTCACTTCTTCCACCCCTGCATCTCCGTCCACAGTTTCCAATACGCCATGCGTCCGGTAATAATTCGCCAGCGGCTCGGTCTGCCGTTCATACGCCGCAAATCGTTCCTTCACGATCTCCGGCTGATCGTCCGAGCGCTGGATCAACTTTCCGCCGTCATTGTCGCAAATCCCCGGCGTCTTCGGCGGCCGCTCGTGGATATTGTACGTCTCGCCACCCACGCTGCACGTCCAACGGCCAGCCACGCGCCGTACTAACGTTTCCGGGCTCACCAGAAACTGAATTACCAGCGCTTTGCCCAGTCCGCGCCGCTGCAAAATCTTATCCAGCTCTTCGGCTTGCCGAATCGTGCGCGGAAAACCGTCGAAGATGAATCCCTCGTCGCAATCCTCGCGAGACAGCCGGTCCTCCACCATCTCCAACACAATGTCATCCGGCACCAGGTCGCCGCGTTCCATGATCGGCTCCGCGAGCCGCCCGGCCGAGGTGCGGCGCGTCACCGCGTCCCGCAGCATGTCACCGGTGGAAAGATGCGGCACGCCCAACTGCTTGGCCATGCGCTTCGCCTGGGTGCCTTTTCCAGCTCCTGGCGGACCCAAGAAAATCAACGCCCGTTTGAGCGCCATCCTCACCGCCGATGCGTCGGTCATTAACTGCGACGGCCCCGGACTCGGCCCTTGCGCACGAACCCGTCATAATTCCGCATCACCAACTGCGCTTCCAGTTGCTGCACCGTATCCATGGCCACGCCCACCACGATCAAAAGCGACGTGCCGCCGAAATAGAATTGCACGTTCAAGCCATCCAGCACGAAGCGCCACATGTGCCGGTCAAACCAATCCCCGACGAGCCACAGATGCTGCAGGTGAATCCCCGAAATCATCCATTCCGGCAGCAAGCAGACCACCGCCAGATACACGCCGCCGACGAACGTGAGCCGCGTTAGGATGCGGTTAATGTACTCGGACGTGTTCCGCCCCGGACGAATCCCCGGCACGAACCCGCCGTACTTCCGCATGTTGTCCGCCAGCTCCGTCGGATTGAAAATAATCCCCACGTAAAAGAACGCAAAAAATATGATCAGCGTCACGTAGATCACGGTGTAAAGCGGCTCGCCCCACTTGATCATGTTCGCGAACTTGCCGAACGCCGTGGACTTGTTCTGAAAAAACAGCGCCAAAGTCTGTGGAAAAGTGAGCAACGAACTCGCGAAAATCGGTGGGATCACTCCCCCGGAATTCACCCGCAGCGGCAGGTAAGTCATCTGCCCGCCCATCACTTTTCGGCCCATCACGCGCTTCGCGTACTGCACTGGAATCCGCCGCTGGCCGCCTTCGACGAACACGATGAACGCAACCACCGCCAGCATCAGGACGATCAAGCCCACCAGAATGACGCCAGCGAGCGATCCCCACTCACCGCTCGTCGTCTTCAAGTACAAATCGTGGACCGCGTTCGGCAATCCCACTACGATGCCCGCGAAAATAATCAGCGACATGCCATTCCCGATCCCGCGCTCGCTGATCTGCTCACCCAGCCACATGATGAACGCCGACCCCGTGGTCAGCGTTAGGATCGTCATCAGCGTAAATCGCACGCCCGGGTGATATACCAGCGCTTCACCGTTCATGTTCTGCAGCTGCAACGTCTTGGCAATCGTGAACGATTGAAACACGCTCAGAATAATCGTCAAGTAGCGCGTGTACTGCGTAATCTTGCGCCGCCCTAGCTCGCCTTCTTTCTGCAAGCGCTCCAAGTAAGGCCACACCACCACCATCAACTGCAAAATAATCGAAGCCGTAATGTACGGCATGATGCCCAGCGCAAAAATTGTCAGTCGGCGCAAATTGCCGCCGCTGAAAAGGTCAATCAGCCCCAGAACCGAGCCTTGGCCCCGCTGGAACATGTCCTGCAAAAGCGCCGTATTGATTCCCGGCGTCGGAATGTGCCCGCCCAGGCGGTACACCGCCAGCATGCCCAGCGTAAACAGCACACGGTTGCGCAAATCCGGCGTGCTGAAAATATTCCGAATTGCCAGGAACAGCTTGTTCATTGCAGGACTTCGACCTTTCCTCCGGCGGCCGTGATTTTTGCCTCCGCCGACTTGCTGAACGCATGCGCCTGCACCGTCAACGCCACTTTCAATTCGCCGCTGCCCAGAATCTTCAGGCCCTCGCGCTTCACTCGTAGCACGCCCAGCGCGTACAGAATTTCCGGCGAGATCGTTTCACCAGCCTCAAAAACATTCAGGCTCTCCACGTTGATCACCGCATACGTCGTCGAATCCGGCGCCGAAAATCCGCGCTTCGGCAATCGCCGGTGCAGCGGCATCTGCCCGCCTTCAAACCCCGGCCTTCGCGAATATCCGCGACGGGACTGCTGCCCCTTGTTGCCCGCGCCCGATGTCTTGCCCATCTTCGAGCCCATGCCGCGTCCCACGCGCACCTTGCGATGACGCGAGCCGCGCGGCGGTTTCAAATTCGATAATGTCGGTTTCTGTGCCATTCTCAGCCCTCAATCTGTACGAGATGGTGCACGCGCGCGATCATGCCGCGAATAGATGGCGTGTCGTCCACTTCCAGCACTTGCTGCATGCGCCGGAATCCCAGCCCGCGAACGGTCTGGCGCATATCGCGTGGGCAGCCGATAAAACTAACCGTCCACTTGATTTTCAACTTCCCGGTTTTCTTCTTGCCCGCTGCTTCTTTCGTAGTTGTCATAATTATTCGCGCGAAGGAACTACTGTGCCGTCGCTTCCTCCGCAATCTTCCCGCGGCCTTCCGCCACCTTGGCCGCATCCTTCAAATGCATCAGCGCGTCAAACGTCGCCTTGATCACGTTGTGCGGGTTCGACGTACCCAAGGACTTCGTGAGCACATTCTGAATTCCCGCAACCTCCATCACTGCGCGCACCGCTCCGCCCGCAATGATTCCAGTTCCTTCCGGCGCGGGCTTCAGCAGCACCTGCCCAGAGCCGAAACGCCCCAGCACCTGATGCGGAATCGTGGTGCCCTTCATGTTCAGCTTCACCATATTCTTCTTGGCCGCTTCAATCGCCTTGCGGATGGCCATGGGCACTTCGCGCGCCTTGCCCATGCCGAATCCGGCGTGGCCGCCCTGATCTCCCACCACCACCAGCGCCGAGAAGCTGAGGTTTTTTCCGCCCTTCACTACCTTGGTGCAGCGGTTGATCGAAACCACCTGATCCTTCAGGTTCGCCTGGTTGGTTTCCACCGGACGGCGTACAGCTAACGAGTCTTTGAGCTCTTGTTTCGACATAATTGTCAGAACTTCAGGCCCGCCTCCCGGGCCGCTTCCGCGAGCGCCTTCACGCGCCCGTGATATTGATATCCGCCACGATCGTAAACCACCTTTTCCACGCCCTTGGCTTGCGCGCGCTCCGCGATGGCCTTGCCCACCACTTTGGCTGCAGCAATATTGCCGCCGCCCTTGATGGACTTGCGCACTTCCCCGTCCAGCGAGCTCGCCGACACGATCGTGCGATTGGTCTGATCGTCCACCACCTGCGCGCGTATATGCTTCGAGGTGCGATGCACGCAAAGCCGTGGACGCTCTGCCGTACCCACCAGCGTCTTGCGCGTCCGCACATGAATGCGGCGGCGATGCGCTTGCCGCGATAATTTGTGAACCGGTGCTGCCACGTTCGCTCTCCTCCTGGCCTAGGCCGCTGCCGACTTCGCGCCAGCCTTGCCGGCTTTCTTCTTCAACCGTTCGCCGGTAATGCGCACGCCCTTCTGCTTATATGGATCCGGCGGACGCAGCGCGCGGAGATTCGCGGCCACCTGGCCCACCTGATTCTTGTCCGCGCCGGTCACCACCATGTGTACCTGCTTCTCGATGGTGATCGCGATTCCTTCGGGGATTGGAAACTCAATTGGATGCGAATAGCCCAGCGCTAGTACCACGTTCTTGCCCTTCACCTCAGCGCGGTAGCCGACGCCCACAATATCCAGGTCCTTCTTGAAGCCGGTCGTCACGCCGGTCACCGCATTCGCCACCAGCGCTCGCGCCAGCCCATGCAGCGCGCGCTTGTCTTCAGATTCGCGCTTCGCGGTCAGGATGCCGTCTTTCTGCTCGAAGCTGATTCCCTTCGGCACCGCGACGCGCATCTTGCCCTTCGGTCCTTGCACTTCCACGGCATCGTCCTTGATCTGAATCTTCACTCCGGACGGCACCGGTATAATTTTATTTCCGATTCGCGACATGGCTCTGTTCGATCCTCGTGTTTACGAAATTCTCGCCGACTCTTACCAGACTTCGCACATAATTTCGCCGCCGATGCCGGCCTTGCGCGCCGCTTGGCCCGTCATCAATCCCTTCGCAGTGGACACAATCGAAATTCCCATTCCGCCGACCACTTGCCGGATGTCTGTCTTGCCTACGTAGCGCCGCGAGCCCGGCCGCGAGACGCGCTTCAGGTCCGTAATCACGCTGCGGCGGTCCGGCGTGTAACGCAGAAACAGGCGCAACGTCTTCTTCGGCTTCTGTTCTTCCACAACCTTGAAATTCGCCAGGTATCCTTCCTCTTTCAGGATGCGCGCCAGCTCCACCTTCAGCTTCGAGCTGGGCAAATCCACGCGCGAGTGCTTCGCGCGCGAGGCGTTGCGAATTCTGGTCAGCAAATCGGCAATCGGATCAGTCGTCATTCTTCCTCGTCCTTAATCTCTCTCGAAAAAACTACCAGCTCGCCTTGGTCACGCCGGGAATTTCGCCCTTCAGCGCAAACCCGCGGAAACAAATGCGGCACATTTCAAACTTGCGCAGGAAAGCGCGCGGACGTCCGCAAACCCTGCAGCGGTTGCGCCAGCGGATCTTGAACTTCGGCTTCTTCAACTGCTTCGCGAATTGTGCGGTGCGTCCCATACTCGCTCTTTCTCCTTAAAACCTAGCTCTGGACCCTGAACGGTACGCCCAGCAGCTTCAGCAGCTCGCGTCCTTCCTCGTCGTTGCGGGCGGTTGTCGTAATCGTAATGTTCATGCCCTTGATTTTGTCCACGCGCGTGTAATCAATCTCCGGAAATACCAGCTGGTCCTTCAGCCCCAGCGTGTAATTGCCGCGCCCATCAAAAGAGTTCGGCGGCAATCCCTTGAAATCGCGTACCCGCGGCAGCACGATGCTCGAAAGTCGGTCGAGGAATTCGTACATCCGCTCGCCGCGCAGCGTGACCATGCAGCCGATGGCCATGCCCTTGCGAATCTTGAAATTCGCGATGGACTTCTTCGCCCGCGTGATCACCGGCTTCTGCCCGGTAATCTGTCCCAGCTCCGCTGCGGCCGTGTCCAGCAGCTTCACGTTCGCGCTCGCTTCGCCCATCCCGATGTTGACCGTCACCTTCTTCACGCGTGGCACGGCCATCGTGTTCTTCAGCCCGAAGCGCTTCAAGAGCGCCGGCACTGCATCCTTGCGGTACTTTTCATGCAAACGCGTGATCATTTCTCGCCCTTACCTCGCAAATAATCTAGTTCTCGAAAGTCGTGTTGCAGCGCCGGCACGAACGCACCTTTGTTCCGTCCGGCAGCGTGGTATGCCCCGCGCGCGTGTGCTTGCCGCATCCCGGGCAGACCAGCAGCACGTTCGATACATGCACTGGCCCTTCTTTCTCCAGAATTCCACCCTTAATATTCTTCGACGGGTTCGGACGCGTGTGCTTCTTCATCATGTTCGCGTGCTCGACCGTCACCGTCAGTTTCCAGGGATTCACCGAAAGCACTTTACCGGTCTTTCCCTTCGATCGCCCGGACATGATCTTCACCATGTCTCCGTGGCGGATGCTGAATGCTGCGGGCTTTTCCTGTATTTTTCTCATGGTTACCACACTTCCGGAGCGAGCGAGATGATCTTGGTGAACTTCTTGTCGCGCAACTCGCGGGCTACCGGCCCGAAGACGCGCGTTCCAATCGGCTCGTTCGCATCATTAATCAAAACTGCCGCGTTATCGTCAAAGCGGATGTACGTCCCGTCCTTGCGCCGCTGCTCTTTACGCGTGCGCACGATCACGCACTTCACCACCGAGCCCTTCTTTACCTGGCTTTCCGGCTGCGCTTCTTTCACCGCCGCCGTGACGACGTCGCCCAATCCCGCCGTCAATCCTGCATCTCCGCCCAACGGAAGGATGCAGGTCAGCTGGCGCGCGCCGGAATTGTCCGCCACCGTCAGCCATGTTCGCATCTGTACCATGATCTTGCTCCCTGTTTAGCAGCGCCCTTGTGCCGGGCACCTCGCGCAATCGCCGAGGCTTTCTCTACGCCACGCGCGTCGAGCGTTGTAATACTTCCTTCAACCGCCAGCGCTTCAATTTTGAAAGCGGCCGCGTTGAAGCGATCTGCACCGTGTCGCCTACCTTTGCTTCGCCGGTCTCATCGTGCGCGTAGTATTTCTTGGTGTGGCGCACGACCCGGTGATACAGCGGGTGCTGCACCGCGCGCGTCACCTTCACCACAATCGTCTTCTGCATCTTCGTCGAAGTCACGATCCCGGTCAGTTCCTGCCGGACTCCGCGCTCCGCCGTGCTCTCCTGCGTAGTCCCCACAGCTGCTTCGTTTGCCATTACGCCTTCCTCAATTCAGTTTCGCGCAGCACTGTCTTGATCCGCGCGAAATCGCGCTTCGCTTCCCGCAGCTTCTTCAAACCCTCTGCCTGTCCGGTCGAAAGCTGAAAACGCAGCCGGAAAATCTGCTCCGCCAGCTCACCCTGCTGGGTCTCGAGTTCAGCCTTGCTCATCTCGCGGTACTTCACCGCGCGCTTCGCGTTACGTTCTGCCATTACAGTTCCTCCGCCCGGCTGACGAACTTCGTCCGGATGGGCAGTTTGTGCGAAGCCAGCTTCATCGCTTCGGTTGCGGACGCCAAATCCACGCCCGCCATTTCGAACATCACACGCCCCGGCTTTACCACCGCCACCCACTTCTCCGGTGGACCTTTGCCCTTCCCCATACGAGTCTCGGCAGGCTTCTTGGTGTAGGGCTTGTCCGGAAAAATCCGGATCCACAATTTTCCGCCGCGCTTGATGAACCGCGTAATCGCCACGCGCGCCGCTTCAATCTGCCGGTCGGTAATCCAGGCCGGTTCCAGAGCCTTCAGACCATACTCGCCAAACGCCAGCGCTCCACCGCGCCACGCTTTGCCAGTCCTTCGCCCGCGCTGCTGCTTGCGGTACTTTACTTTTTTCGGCATCAACATAAATTTTTGCCCATGTCCTTAATCTTTTAGCTTTAAGCTTTTGCCGCCGCAGCTGGCGCATTCTTGTTTACGCGCTGCGGGATTTTTTCGCCCTGATAAATCCAGCACTTCACGCCAATGACTCCGTACGTCGTGTGCGCTTCGGCCGTGCCAAAATCAATGTCCGCGCGCAGCGTTTGCAAGGGCAGCCGTCCCTGCAGGTACCATTCTTTGCGCGCGATTTCGGCGCCGTTCAACCGGCCTGCAACGCGCACTTTAATTCCCTTGCAGCCAAATCGCAGCGCCGAATCCACCGCTTTACGCATCGCCCGCCGGAATGCCACGCGCTTTTCCAGTTGCAGCGCGATGGACTCCGCCACCAGATGCGCGTCCAGCTCCGGCCGGTGCACTTCCTGTATATCAATGTGCACTTCGCGCTTGGTGCGCTTCTGCACGTCGGCCTTCAGCTTGTCAATTTCCGAGCCTTTGCGGCCGATTATAATTCCGGGGCGCGCGGTGTAAATCCGCACCACCAATTTATTGGCGGCGCGCTCCACGTCAATCCCGCTGATCCCCGCGGACTTCAGCTTTTCCTTCAGCGTCTTGCGCAGGACCACGTCTTCATGCAACAGGTCGGCATAATCCTTCTTCGCGAACCAGCGCGACTTCCAGACCTTGTTGTAGCCCAGCCGAAAACCGTAAGGATGTGTTTTCTGACCCAAACTGTCCTCCCGCTACTTCTTCTTATCTGTCCTGGCCTACTTCTTTTTCTTCTGCCCTGGCTTGTCGCGTTGTTCCAGCGCCTTGCGAGCCTTGCGTACCGCGCCCCGCACACCCTTCGACGCCTGCGCTTCCGCCGCCGCTGCCGCCACGCGACCGGCTACTGCGCGGTGATGCTCGGATACTTCCACTACGATATGGCTCGTCCGCTTCTGATAACGGAAGCCGCGGCCCATTGGCGCCGGACGCATCCGCTTCCAGCGCGGCCCTTCATTCACGAAGCAGCGCGTCACAAAAAGCTCGTCCACGTCCAGCGTCTCGCCGGAATCTTCCGCCTTGCGTTCGGCATTGGCGATGGCGCTGCGCAAAGTCTTCTCGATATCCTTCGCCACGCGCTTTTTCGTGAACTGCAGCGTGTGCAGCGCTTCTTCCGCGCGCCGTCCGCGAATCAAGTCAATCACCAGGCGCGCCTTCTGCGGCGATACCCGCGTATAACGCGCCTGGGCGATGCCCCCGATCTGCGCTGCCTTGTCCGTCGTTTCCTGAATTGCCGTTGCCATCTGTTATTCCCTTTAAGACTTCGCTGCCGGAGCTGCTCCGGCTGCTGGTGCTGCTCCCGCCGCTGGCGCTGCCGATGCTGCGGCCCTCTCGAGCGCTGCTTTCACCGCGTGCCCTTTGAACGTGCGCGTCGGCGCGAATTCGCCCAGTTTGTGTCCGATCATCTGCTCGGTGATGTACACCGGAATAAACTTCTTGCCGTTGTGCACCGCAAGCGTGTGCCCGATCATGTCCGGCAAAATCGTCGAGCGGCGCGACCACGTCTTCAAAACTTTCTTTTCGTTGCGGGCGTTCAAACCTTCCACCTTCTTACGCAGGTGGCCGTCAATGAATGGTCCCTTTTTCAGCGAGCGCGGCATCTTTTGTCCTACTCCTCCACGCGGCGCAGCTTTATCCACTGCGCGCGGCGAACTCTTTTGAATCCTCGCACCGGGCCGGAAACGCGGTGCGACAACGGGCAGAAAGGACAAACAAACCTGGTCCCCTGCGCGTTTGGAATCCTCTCCACAATTACCGCCCAGCCCGACCGGCACAGCCGGTACTGAATCTGTGGCGCCGGCACCAGCTTCGAAGCAATCTTTACCGCTGGCTTTGCTACTCGTCGCGGAACCGCTTTCCGCGCACGTGTTGCGCGTCGCGGCGCACGTCTGGCCGCACGCTTGGTTGCACGTCTGGTTGCCCGACTTGACGCACGACGTGATGATCGTGTGGCTGTCATCGAGTAACTCCCTGTTGTCCCCCGCGCCGGGTTCATTGCTTTTCTACTGCTCCTCACAACTTCACCAAATTTATGGCTTGCGCCGTTCCACAATCATCCGGTCGCTCGGACGCTTCTTGCGCGTCTTCGCTCCGAGCGTCGGAAATCCCCAAGGCGTCTGCGGATGGTTGCCC